>NZ_RJJQ01000001.1 GCF_003724155.1 Flexivirga caeni
ATCACGCCACTGCCCGCCACGCCCACCCGAGGGTGGCAACAACGGTCCGATCCGCTCCCACGCCGCGTCCGTCAACTCACCACGTCCAACCACGCCAGCATCATCGGTAACACCGACTCACATCATTCGCAGGACACGCCCTAGGCCGCACCTCAGAATCATGCGATTTGATACGCATCGTCGACAAGTTCGGCGACCGTCTCTGGGGAGCCTCCGGAGAGCAGCCATGCGCGCGGGCTCACGGGTTGGTTACCGATCTCCAGGTCCTCACTGATCCTCGCTAGGAACGACTCGATGGCTACGGGATGCGCGTCGGTCGGGAAGCGAGGAGCGACGATTTCCCAACCGGGCAGGACGTGATCCTTCTCGAACTGGAACCGTGGGAACTTGATTCCCTCGCTGGTAGCTACTGACAGGAGGGTGCGTTGGGCGACACGCTTCCGGATGTGGCTTTCCTCGGCATCGAGTATGCGGGCGACCGTGCCGGTGTCGTAGGCGTCGGCGACGATCCGCGTGAGCGTGTGCAGGGTGAGCGTAGATGCACGCTCTTGTGGCGGCGGCATCTCCACAGCGGGCATCCCGGCCCGTTCTAGGACGACTTCCCGTCCCTTGTCGAAATGTCCGCTACGGCTCGCCGCCGATGATGACGTGTCATCGTTCTCGCCATCTCTGTGGTGTGCTCGTGATGTGCTCATCCAAGAGCCTCGCCGTCTCTGCTGCCCGTCAGGGTGGCAGCTTCTTGCGGAGTGATCTCCTCGAACACGATCTCCGTCATGGGGTAACCGATTTCGCCGGACAAGCCTTCGTCGTACACCCAGTCACTGCTATCGGGGCCCCACCGATAGCAGTCCATGCTGCCGGACGGCACCCGAATGGTGGACCCAACCGGTTCACCTGCGTCCGCACGGACCTGGTAGTATACGAATCGGACTGCCGCATGGGCCTTTTCGTCTGCGCTGTCCACGCGTGTCGCCCGGTCGGTGCGTGCCCCGGTTGCAGCCCGGGGCGCCCGCGACGCACGGTCCCGAGGTCGTCCGGTCTGTGCCGCCATACTGCACAGTCTCTCGCGTGGTAACGGCGAAGACCACTCCATCGTCGAACTCCCCTCCGCAAGAAACAGCAGTGGGCGTGCGACTTTCAGATAGTCGGACGAGGTGGCCCGACTGAGGCACGCAGCTGGGCTACTCGAACTTCACTGTTGCTGACCCGGTATCGCACCACAAGCATGCCGCGACCCTGGGGCCTCCCGACTCGGGGTACAGCTCCCAGCTGCCATATCCGAGGATTGCGTCGCCGACTGCATAGCCCAGGAACCGCGGGTTCGATGCGCGCATGACTGCGTTCACCCACCGGCCATCTGGGCCCTTTGCACCACGTGGAGTGTGTAGGTGCACGCTACGGCCGCCGCTCCCGCTCTTGAATGGTTGGATCAGCGTCGCCTGGCCAAGGACAGCGATCGGGTACTGGTTGGGCGCCGACAATCGGTCCGATAGGCGGGCCGCGTCCTGTTCCGCGTCGAAGAAGAAGTCCGTCCATGGGATACGTGCCCCGTGGTATGTCGCCTCGAACCGGGCTAAAGCATCGGGGTCATTCTGAAAGTGTCGCAGCAGACGAGCGATCGCCCGGGCTGCCTGGATCGTGGGATGCAAGGCTGCACCGCCGGAGGACTCGACATCGGTGCGCACCATGCGCCCGTCACCGTCATCGTCCTCGTCGTCGCCGGGAGCAGCCAGCGACCGCGGGTCCCTCAAGATCAGCACATACGTGTCTGCATCACGTTCGATCTCCTCGCGATGCTCGGTGACGAGGTCACCGGCGCGTTCATCAAAGTGGTAGCTGCACCCGTCGTCATGGTCATGTTCCTTACGGTTCTTCAACCGGTAGTAAGGAATGACCGGTACCGGGCCTGCTGCACTGCGCCGCTGGGTGCCCGGCATGGCGACCACGGGGGCAGTACAGCCTCCGCAGTGCAACGGCTTCTTGAACGGCTGGGGGCTCTCGTCAATCGCCCCGCGATCGAACAGTCCGTTCTTGGCGTCCCGCGCGCGCGGAATTCCTACCCGTTCCCTCTCAGGCATCACTGGCCTCCCCTGTATCCAGGCTCGCTGCCCGGCCACGTTAAGCCACAGAGCGGGCACGAGGGGAGGTTCGAGGCCACTGTCGTGGTGTGTCTCGGAGTGCCGGTCTACGGTTCGGGGTCGATCCGATCTTCGTCCATCTGAAGTTGTGTATGAGCCGCCGGAACATGTGGGCACCCTCCCGGCGGGAGGGTATGCGTATGAGAGAGCGGCCACAGCCGGGTTGGGACGGATTCGACGAATCCTCCGTCAATCGTGCGCGTCTTGGGCGTCGGGCCGGGCGACCTCAAGACTGTGCCCGACTTCGCGCGTGGCAGGGTTGTGGGCGTCCGCCCGCCGATGCAGGGCGTGCTCGTTATTCCCGCCGCGAAGCCTATCGGCGATGCGACCGAGACGGCCGAGCTGGTCACCGCCGTCCGGGCAGAGCTTCACGAGCGTGCCAAGTCCCTCGACGATCCGATCGCATTATTTGGTGAACTCGGCTCAGAGATCTACACCGATCGCGAAGCCGACCTGCTCATCGAGACGACTGACAAGGGCATCTTGAAGGTCACGCCGCGTGTGTCGGGCGACTCGAGCACCGGCGTTCGCAGTGTTGAGACCTTCATGTTTGACATGGTGTGTCTGATCTCGGCCATCAAGAACGAGCGTGCACCACGAATCTTGGTGCACGACAGCCACCTGTTCGACGCAATCGACGGCCGCCAGGTCGCCTCGTGCTTGAACATCGGCGCGCGTCTCGCTGAACAGTACGGTTTCCAATACGTCGTCACCCTCAACTCCGACTTCCTTGAGCTGGTGACCGCACAAAGCGACGGAGCGTTCGACGCTGACCCATACATCATGTCGACGCGCCTCACCGACGCCACGGATGACGGCGGCTTATTCGGGCTCAGGTTCGACTGACAGGTAACTCGCGAGGCGAGTCGGTCAATACCCCCTGTGGGCGAGCAGATGGAGCTTGGCTACCGGAACGGGCCGGGTGTGCGGCATCAAGATACGAGAATCCGTTGCCACGTCAGACTCCTCGGACGATTCTGAGCTACCGGATTGTGCTAGGCGGTTTGACGGTCCCGACAGTTGCGTCGAGGATCTCGTGGGCGTAGCTGGTGATGTCGATGATGTCGCTGGCCGGTGTATGTGTTGCATCGTCCATGATGTCGAAGATCTGTGCTTCCATCAGCAGCAGGTCGATCTTGATGATTTGCCCATCTGTCTCGCCGTCGAGCGGGGAGATGAGCTCTGCCCTCGTCGTGTTGTAGTCCACCGTTCCTTGACCGCGGCTGAGGTGCACTCGACGAAGAGACCCGTCTTTCCGTCGGCCAGATGTGGACCGGCTGGCGACGGCTTTTGCGTTGACTGTCAGCAGGCGACTGTCGGGTGCGATGACGATGAAGTCTTCCGGGTTCATCCGCGTCGGTATCTCCAGGATGTTGGAAACTCCGCCGACCAGGTCGTCTTGGGTGGCGAGGATCTGATATCCGAGGTCTTCCAAAATCTGGAACGCGATGTGCTCGCCGAGATTTCCGATGGCGGTGTAGTTTCGAGCGTTTCGCCACGCGAGGATTTTCGGGTGGAGTTCGGGCATGATCAGCCTGCGGTCGTTCGGGTGCGTTTTGCGCTGGCGGCGTACTGGGCGTCGGTGAAGTCCCCGGTGAAAAAGTCTTCGTTGAGCAGTTGAAGTAGGTCGCGGGTGTTCTCAGGTTTGAAGTCCAGCTCGTCGCCTGGCATGAGCCGATCGGGATCGAGCCCGTGCTCGCTCATCTTGGACTTGATTGCGGCCGGGGTGAGGCTCGCGAGGTGTCCGCGACCCAGGATGCTGTGGACTTTTCGCCGGTACACCGAGTTCGAGCGCACCGCGTCCAGCAGCGCGTCCCGGCTGCTGGTAGTGATGGGTAGTGACACGGTGAGGGTTTCGACCCATTCGCCTGCCTTGGCCAGTACCGCGTCCGAGTCGCGGAAGAGCATCTCGAAGGGTTTCTGGTGCAGTGCAAAGACGTCATCACCGGTGATGATCACGTCGAAGGTGTCCTCGAATGCGAACAGCGGTGTCTCCAGCCTGGTGAGGGCGCCGGTGATCAGGATGGCGAGCACTGATTTCGTCGCGAGCCGAATGGGGTTCATCTTTCGGACGAAGACTGTCTTGTCGTCACCGGATCCGATGACGGCGGCGTAACAGGTCAGCGGGCGGCGCAGTTCGTCGTCGCTGGCCAACGGTAGTGATGAGCCGGTTTTGAGTTGGCCGATGAGTTCAGTGTCGAGCAGGTCGTCACGGTTGGTGGTGACGTGCGTGGCGTCTTCCTGGTCGGAGTCGGGGTTATAGGGCACACCGTCGGTGAGCGACGAGGTTACTTCGTCTGCTGTCGAGCGGAGGGCGGACTCGACGTCGGAGCCGATCTGCACTTTTCGTGCATGCACGCGGCCGCCGATGCCCCAGGCAACGACGAGGGTCAGCGCGCCCGTGGTGTTAATGCTCGACCCTGCTGGCATGCGGAGACCTTCCTACTTGACGCGCCTCACGATGGCTGTTCGGTGGCCGGGGGCCGTTCGAGAAGAACGTCGTCCCCCATTGCCACGGCTTGCAATGTATCCCCAGGGACGTACCGGTGTCGGGTGACCAGGTAATACTGCCCGCCCTGATCGTCAACGAGGGCGAGGATGGTCCAGCCGAGACAAAACAGCGTCGGGTTCACCTGGATGATGCCTGTTCGAACGTGCACGATCCCGGCGACCACGATGAACAGCGCGTACGCGGCCAGGTCCCCACCGGTGGGCTGGCTGACCGTCAGGAAGGGCAGCAGGTACCCGGCGAGGAACGCCGACGCCTCAGTGCCGGCCAGTCGTGCCTCCCGCACCACGTGCACACCAGGAGTCGTGCCGCGATGTAACCGGAGGATCGCACCAGCGGCGATCACTCCGAGAACGGCGAGGACCGCGCAGACAGCGCGCAGGGTGGCTCCGTCGAACCGGAGCGCGAGGAGAACAAACAGTGGGGCGTACGCCGATACAAACATCAGCGGCTTCGTCAAGACACCGGTGCCCGCGTTCATGTGTCCAATCTAGGGAGGTCCTGCGACAGTCGCTGATGCTTCGGATTCACCGGACCTACTCCTCGCAGTGCCGCAAGACGTTCCGCACGCGAACCGTGACCGTCCGGAGCTGCGGGTGCATGACGTCGAGCGTCGCAGTGGCACCATCGGCGTCAGCTGTGCACGCCTGAAGACCTAACGTCTGGCGGATTACGGCACGCGTAGAAGCGGCAAGGTGGAACAGTGTTGTCCTATGACGCAGGACGAGCCCCAGGGGCTTTCGACGACTGGCGAGCCGCGTATCACGTCGCTGCCGCTGTCCCAGGCGAGCATCGCAGCGTGTTGGGCGGCCGCCGTAATCCTCCTGGTCGCTGGAATTACGGGCACGTTCTACGAGAAATCTGGTGCGCCGTGCGCCACTCTGATTGCCCTCGGCGCTCTGTTGCTGTTGATTGCCCTGATGAAAAGGATTCCACTTCGGTTGGAAGTGGCCGGCACGAAGATTGATGCGTCCTACCCACCTGATAGGGCCTATAACGCAGGCCGTGAAGGTGGAGTGGTCGAAGGTCTCGAAGCCGCCATCGAAGCGGCCGAGCTGTCCGCCGCAACCGGCTCGGACGTCGAACAGTTGCTGAGCCATCTCCGGCGCACGCGTGAACTTGAACTGCCACCAGCCTCGACGAACGAAGACCGTGAGACGCCCAGGCCAGCCCTCAGCGAGGGCACTTCCCCGGCATCAGAAGGGGTCGGATACCGCGGACCGGCCGTGTGCCGCGCCGCAGGCGTCACGTATCGCCAACTCGACTACTGGGCACGGACCGGACTTGTAACACCGTCCATCAGGAATGTCGACGGGTCACCGCACAGTCGGCTCTATTCCTTTGAGGACACGGTCGCCATCGCGGCGACGAAGCGCCTGTTAGACGCTGGAGTGAGCCTGCAACAAATCCGCGGCACGATCGCTTATCTCCGTGAGAAACCGAGCACCCGTTGGGCCGATGTCACTCTCATGAGCGACGGGCAGTCGGTTTACGAAAGTACGGCCACCGATCAGGCGTTGACCCTCCTGACCACCGGCCGCGCTATGTACGGGATCTCGATAGGGCCTCTCAGCGAGGAGATCAGAAGCAAGCTCGGCGAAGTTCCATCGGAGGACGCCAACGGTTGACCCGCTACGGATGGCAGCACGCGCAGCCGATCAGTCGAGCGGTAGGCCCTTTGACTCCTGGGCCAAGCGGGAGACGCTCACTGACATCCAATCGGTGACATGCCCAGGTGCTGTTGAAACTCATCGGCACACCCTCTCGAAACTCACCTACACAGCCATCTGTGGAGCCATCATGCTCTCGCCGAACGCGCTGCGGCACTCGATCGAGTCAATTGCGCGATGCCTCAACAGGCCCGGGGTCAATCGGTACTAAACTCTGGGTCGCCTCGATACAGAACTGCCCGTCGCGACCGACAAAGCCGCAGGTCAACGGATTTCGTGAAACACCCACTCTGTGTCGGATGGCAGCGGACGGCCAGCGGGGATGTTCGTGTTCCGCCCTCATCTCCTTCATCGTTGCCTTGCTCGTGGGGCTTCGCGGATGATGGTGGCGAACGATTCTGCGACCGTGGGTCAGAGCTGTTCGTCGTCGGTGATGTCGAGCCGGGTGCCGAACTCCGTTGAGGACGTCGCCGATGTATGGCGACCCTTGTCCGGTCATCGTGATCGCCTCGGGCCACTCGATGGGCTCCAGCCCGATCGTGCGGAGGACGGCGATAAGGCCCTCGACGGAATCCCGCCTCCATGCGCGACGACCAATCCGGTCACCCGCTGCTGCGGATCATCCGCCCCGGCAACCGGGTCGCGGCAGCGACCAGGGCCACGAAGACTGCGGCCGCGAGCGCTACACAGCAGCTCATCACGGCCACGTGGCCGTACCCGTGCGGACGTGGGTCGAGGAACGGGTAGGGATACCAATCGACGAGCTGACCTCTCAGCAAGGTGTAGGCGAGATAGGCCAACGGGTACGCAAGCCAGACCAGCGCCCAACGCAGTTCGATCACGCGCTCCGGGAGATCGACCAGCCAGTCGACCACCGTCGCGACCGGCACGAAGTAGTGCAGCACGACGTTCGCCCACGGGAGTGGAGTGTTGACGTCGACATTGCTCAGCAGGAGCGCGTAGACGACTCCGGTGATCGAGATGTAGACCGTGGCAGCACCGCGCAGCTGATCGAGCCAGCCGGGCGCAGCGCCCCTCAGCCGTATGACGGTGGCCGTCGCGAGGACGACGGCGACGATAACGTTTGACTGAATCGTGAAGTAGCTGAAGAAGTTTCCCGCAGTAGCCGGCGGTTTCCGGCCCAGCGCAACCACGAGTTGCACCACCACCGTGACTGCGATCAGACCCGCGACAAGCGACCGGAACACCGCTTGCACGCGGTGCAGGCTGAAGATACCGGGTGCGGATTCGCGTTCGTCGACAGCCATGAGGCCACCGTACGGGTCGACGCGGTGTCGTCCGGGAAACTTCGTTGCGTCATACCACCGCAGTCTGCTGCACTGGGCGCGTACCGCCAGAGATCGAGGAGTTCACCCATGTGCCGTCCGTCCCGCACCGCACCGATCCACTTCACTGCGGCCAAGGACAGGACCCTTGCACACACTCAACCTCGGCATCCTGGCGCACGTCGACGCGGGTAAGACCACCCTCACCGAGCGGCTGCTCTTCGACACCGGAACCATCGACCGATTGGGCCGTGTCGACGACGGAACGTCGGCGACCGACACGATGTCGCTCGAACGGCTTCGCGGTATCACCATCCGCACCTCGGTCGCGAGCTTCACAGCAGGCGACCTGCGCGTGAACCTGGTAGACACTCCGGGGCACCCGGACTTCATCGCCGAGGTCGAGCGGGCGCTGGCCGTGCTCGACGGTGCGATCCTGGTGCTGTCGGCCGTCGAGGGCGTGCAGGCACAGTCCCGGTTGCTCATGCGCGCTCTGCACCGGCTGCGATTGCCGACCATCTTGTTCATCAACAAGATCGACCGGACAGGCGCCGATCCGGATCGTGTCCGGCAGCAGATCGCACACCATCTGCGGCCTGAGCCGGGCACTGCGGTGCTCTGCGGCTCGGCACGCCGCGGCGACAGCATCGACGACCTACTGACGGCCATCGCTCGTATGGCGCCTGCACCCGGCGACGCGCACGCGGCCCTCTCGGCGACGATCTTCTCGATCGACGCCGGCGGCGGCGCCTGGGTGCGTGTGCACAACGGCGTCATACGCACCCGGGACCGGCTCGGGCCACGCTCCCGGATCACGGCGATCCGCACTCCGGGACACCTCCGCACGACGTTTCTCTCAGCCGGTGACATCGGCGTGATCACCGGCCTGGACCATCCGCGGGTCGGCGACCGGATCGGTGCCGACGGCGCGCGCCCAGTAGCTCCATTGCGACCGACGACGCTGGAAACGGTTGTCGATGCAGCTGATCCGCGCGATCGTGGCAAGCTCATCGGCGCGCTGAGTACCCTGTCCGACCAGGATCCCCTCATCAACCTCCGCCTGGACGATGCGCGTGGAGAACTGCGGCTGTCTCTCCACGGCGAGGTCCAGCGGGAAGTGATCGCTGCCCGGCTCGCCGAGGAATTCGGAGTCGTCGCGACCTTCCAGCCGCTGTCCGTGGTGTGCGTCGAACGGGTCACCGGCAGCGGATTGGCGCACGAGACCATCGCCATACCGCCGAACCCCTACCTCGCGACGGTCGGCCTGCGCATCGATCCGGCACCAGTGGGCTCCGGGGTCGATTTCGCCCTCGATGTCGAAGCGGGTTCCATGCCACCCGCGTTCTTCGCGTCCGTCCAGGCAGCGGTGGAGGAGACGCTTCACCAGGGGCTCTACGGCTGGCAGGTCACGGATTGCGTTGTGACCATGACACATTCGGGATACTGGTCCCGCCAGTCCCACTCGCACGCGACCTTCGACAAGTCGATGTCCAGCACCGCGGGCGATTTCCGCCTGCTCACACCCGCGGTGCTGATGCGCGCACTGCGAGCGGCCGGCACGGTGGTGTGTGAGCCGGTCGACTCGTTCCGACTCGACCTGTTGCCCGAGCAGATCCCGGCACTGCTCGGCAAGCTCGCGCGGGAGGAAGCCGAGATCACCGGCACCGACGTGGGAGAAGGATCGGCACGCATCGAGGGCGTCATACCGACCCGGCTCACCGACTCGATGCAGCGCCGGCTGCCCGATCTCACGAGCGGCGAGGGCGTCTGGGAGAGCCGGCTGGATCACTACCGCGCGGTCCGGGGCCGGGCTCCGCGCCTTCCGCGGGTCGGCGTCGACCCAGGAGACTGGGCGGCATACGTCAAGGCCCACCCACGCTGAGCCCCGGTTCGACGTGAGCGCCCACTCCAAGTAAGGTCAGGCTAACCAAACTTCTCGACCTTCCTGGAGTCCCCCGATGACCTTGTCCCGGCGCGCCGCGCTGTCCGCTTTCTCCACTGCCGCAGCCGTTTCGGTGCTCGCCGCCTGTTCGAGCGGCGGCGGTGACGCAGGCCGGGCGTCCGCTGCCCCGAGCCGATCCGCGTCATCCGGCGGCACCTTTCCTGCGACCGTGGCGCACAAGTACGGCACGACGACAGTGCAGCAGAAGCCCACCCGCATCGTCACCGTCGGCCTCATCGAGCAGGACATGGTGCTCGCGCTCGGCACCGTGCCGGTGGCGGTGACCAAGTGGATCGGGGCAGCCCCCGGGGAGATCTATCCGTGGGCCAAGCCGTCGCTGCACGGAGCCGCACTGCCGAAGGTGCTCAACGGCGACAAGGGCCCCCAGATCGAGCAGATCGCCGCCCTCAAACCGGACCTGATCGTCGCGATCTGGTCCGATCTCAAGCAGAGCGACTACCAGAAACTGTCCCGTCTCGCGCCGACCATCGCCCCGCCGAAGGGATACGTCGATTACGGCGCACCGTGGGACGTCATCACCCAGATGGTCGCCGACGGGATGGGGCTGCCCGCCAAGGGCGCCACGATCGTCCGGAGCGTCAAGGCGAAGTTCACCGACGCCCGCGCGAAACACCCCGAGTTCCAAGGCAAGACCGCGATGGTGCTCGGCATCTACGACGGCCTCTACCCGTACGCCGAGAGCGATCCGCGCAACCGCGTGCAGCAGGAGCTGGGCTTCGTATTCCCCTCGCAGTTCAAGAGTCTCGGCGCGAAGTCGGTCAGCGCGGAGCGCACCAAGGAGTTCGACTTCGACGTCGTGGCGTGGGTCGACTCCGAGGCGCACGTGCTTGAGACGACCGGCGGCCTGCTCAAGCAGACCCGCGCCTACAAGGAGGGGCGCGAGATTTTCGTGCCGAACACCATCCCCGGCACCACGAAGCCGAGCACCTACTCCGCCGCGTTCAGCATGGTCACACCGCTCAGCCTGCCGTGGATGCTCGAACGTTACGTGCCCCAACTGGCTGCCGCGGTGGACGGAAAGGTCTCGACCAAGGTGCCGGTCGTGTCCGTCTGACTGCCGCGCCGGAGGGATGACCCACGCGGGTGGCCGGTCCGGCCGCGGATGCGACAGGATGGCCGGGTACGGCCTGCTACCGAGGGAGGGTCCCGTGCCCGGCTGGATGAAGCGCATCGTGCGTGACGTGGACGACATCGACACCACGATCTTCGAGGGTCTGGCCACGATGCGCAGCCCGTTGCTCGACAAGGCGATGCCCCGGCTGACCGACGCGGCGGACCACTCGGTGCTGTGGTTCGCGATCGCCGCCGCGCTCGGCGTCAGCCGCAACCGGCGCGCAAAGCGTGCCGCGCTGCGCGGTGTGACCGCGATCGCCGTGAGCAGCCTGGTCGCCAATCAGCTGGGGAAACGGGTCAATCGGAGACCGCGCCCGTCGATCGCCTCGGTGCCGGTTGCCCGCCTGTCCCGACGGTTGCCGACGTCGACCAGCTTCCCGAGCGGCCACGCCGCATCCGCAGCTGCCTTTGCCACTGCGGTCGGCCTGGAGGCGCCAGTGCTGTCCTTGCCGCTCAAGGCGCTCGCCGGGCTGGTCGGCATCTCCCGGGTCGCGACCGGCGCGCACTATCCTTCCGATGTCGCCGCCGGCTGGCTGCTCGGCACCGCTGTTGCCGAGGCAGGTGCTCGACTCGTGCCACCCGCCGGACCGCCGCCCGCCATCCGGCGCCTGGACGTCATACAGCTGGAGGCGCGGCCGACCGGCGCCGGCGTGGTGCTCGTCGTCAATCCCGCGTCGCACAGCGGGGAGGGTGAGCGCGTGCTCGCCACAGTGCGTGAGCAGTTGCCCGCCACGCAGATTGTCGAGCTGACGAAAGACTCCGACGTCGAAGCCGTCATGCGCGAATCAGCCTCGCAGGCAAAGGTTCTCGGCGTCGCTGGCGGAGATGGCACCGTCCGCACCGCCGCGCAGGCAGCCCGCGAGGCGGACGTGCCATTGGCGGTTTTCCCAGCCGGCACGTTCAACCATTTCGCCAAGGATGCCGGTGCCTTCCCCCTGCGGGCGGCAATCACCGCGGTGCAGCAGGGCACCGCTGCCAAGGTCGACCTGGCCTATCTGAACGACCAGATCTTCCTCAACACGGCGAGCCTCGGCGCCTACACCGACTTCGTCGCGATCCGGGAGCGCAACGAGAAGCGCCTCGGCAAACCGGTCGCGGCGCTGTATGCCGGGCTGCGCACACTGCTGCGATCGACCACAGTCACGATCCGCGTCGACGACCGGGTCGCCGAGGTCGACCTGCTCTTCCTCGGCAACGGTGAATATCAGCCGCACGGCTTCGCGCCCAGCTTCCGGGAACAGATGGACGACGGGCTGCTCGACCTGCGGATGCTCGACGCATCCGGTCCCGCTGCGACGGTCGCCATCCTGGGTGCACTGCTCACCGGACAGCTCGCCCGCAACAAGCACTACCACGAGATCCACGCACCGTCGCTGCGCATCGAGGTCACTGCGGGCGGGCCGGTGCGGGTGGCTCGCGACGGCGAACTCGGCGAGGAGACCAGCGTGCTGGACGTGCGGGTGGACCGGCGGGCGCTGACGGTCTACCGCCACGACTGGTGGTCCTGACACTCATGGGGATCGCTCAGGACACCCGTGCCGCAGTCAGATTCAGCCAAGAGCTGTACCGGTCGAAGCTCAGCACCGCCTACCACGGGCGCATCCGGCATGACCCGTTCGCCAGGCTGCGACTGCGCGAGGGACGCGACGACCCCTATTCTGTGTATGCCGAGTTGCGTCCACGCGGCCCGCTGGTGCCGACCCGGCTGGGCGGCTTCGGCACGGTCGATCACCCCACTGCCCGCTCGGTGCTGACCAGCCGGGCGTTCGGTGTGCGTCCGCAGGCGGAAGCGCCGTCGCCGACGGCCGACGGCGTCGACCTGTCGTTCCTGGACCGCAACGAGCCCGATCACAGCCGGTTACGCCGGGTGGCCGCGCCTGCCTTCAGCCCGCGGATGGTGCGCGGATACCGTTCGCGCATCGAGGAACTCGTCACCGAACTGATCAGCCAGCTGCGCACCGACGGTGCCACCGACTTCGTGTCGACATTCGCCGCGCCGCTGCCGATCGGCGTCATCACCCAGATGTTCGGCATCGACGAGAGCGCAGGGGTCGACACGACCGGTTTCGCCCGCTACGGCGCGGCGATCGGCGGAGCGCTGGACGGCATACACTCGCTGCGCCACGCGCGTGAGCTGATGCAGGCCGGGGAGGCGCTGGGGCAGATGTTCGAACAGCTCTTCGCCGTGCGCGCCACTGACCCGCGCGACGACCTGATCAGCGTGCTGGTCGCCGAACGCGGTGAGAAGGTCCGGCCGGACGAGCTGATGGCGATGTGCTTCCTGTTGCTCGTCGCCGGCTTCGAGACGACGGTCAACCTGCTCGGCAACGCCCTGCTGGCCCTGCTGCAGCATCCCGACCAGTGGCACCTGCTCGTGGAGCAGCCGCAGCTCGCCGGCGCGGCCATCGAGGAGACGCTGCGCTGGAACCCGCCGGTGCAGCGCACCGAGCGCGTCTCCTTCGAGGACCAGCAGGTCGCGGGCACGCCCGTGCGGGAGGGGCAGTGGATCGTTCTGCTGCTCGGCGGCACCGGCCGTGACCCGCAGGTCTACCCGGGCCCCGATCGCTTCGACATCACCCGGTCGCATGCCGCTGAACATCTCGCGTTCTCCAGCGGCATCCACTACTGCCTGGGCGCCCCGCTGGCGCGGCTCGAGGCCACGATCGCGTTGGAACAGCTAGCGAATCGCCTGCCGCGCATCCGTCAGGCGGGTCCGGTCACCATGCGCCCGACGTCGATCATCCGCGGCCCGTTGCACCTGCCGGTCACCGTGGGCTGAGCCTGGCCCCCAGGTCGTATGACGCATCGGCGTCCTCCGCGAGCTGGGCGTCGTTGGTGGTGACGAGCACCGCAGCCCCGGCGTCTGCTACTCGCCGCAGTTCGGCGAGCACGATCGCGCGGTTCTCGGCGTCGAGCGCGGAGGTCGGCTCGTCCGCGAGCACGATTGCCGGGCTGTCGGCGATGGCCCGGGCGACCGCGACCCGCTGGCGCTGGCCACCAGAGATCTCGTCGATCAGGTGGTCGGAGATCGAGTCGATCCCCAGGCGCCCCAACGCATTCGAGGCGAGTCCGGCAGCCTCGGCATACGCCATGCCGCGCGCGACGAGCGGCAGCACGATGTTCTCGGCGGCGGTGAGCGACTCGCACAGCTCGTAGCCTTGCGTCACCACTGCGCACCGGCCGGGCGGGTCGAGCGTGACCGTGCCCGCGACGGGTCGCAGCTCCCCGCGGCATACGTCGATCAGCGCGGACTTGCCGCTACCCGCGTGCCCGGTGACGATGGCAAGTTGCCCGTCCCGCACCTCAAGCGTCAGGGCGTTGAAAATCACTGCACCGTCATGGGATTCGGCCGTGACGTCGTCCACCCGGATCATTGCGGACCCTCACTTGTCGCTCGGCGCACCACGAAGGTGCCTGGTTCGGCGCCGGGGACCACCACCACCGAAGTGCCGGCGGGGAACTGACGGATGAGGTCGTCGGGCAGCGGAATGCTCCCGTCCTCGCGCACCAGCAGCTCGGTGGTCCCGCCGCGCGCATCCATCCGGATCCGGCCGTCCCTGATGGTGATGATGCGAGCATCCAGCGCCGTCGCGACGTCCAGGTCGTGCGTGACCGCGATGACGGTGGTACCCAGTTCCTCGTTCGCGCGCAGGATCGCGTCGGTGACGGCACGCACTTCGGCGCCGGTGAGGCTGCTGGTCGGCTCGTCGGCGAGCAGCACGGCCGGGTTAGTCGCGAGAGTGGCAGCAATCGCGGTCAGCTGGCGACTTGCGGCCGAAACTGCTTGCAGTGGTTGCGGTCTCAGCTTCGGGTCGATGCCGACGATGTCGAGGATCGCGTCGGCGTCGATCGAGCGGGCGAGCCTGCTCGGCCAGCCGAGCTCGATGTTCTGGCGCACCGTTAGATAGGGCAACAGGTTGCGGCTGACGTCCTGCAACAGCACGGCCAGGTCGGTCCCCCGCACACTGTCCAGCCGCCCGACGTCCTTGCCGCTCAACTCATGCCCGGCAATCTGCACCCGGCCCGCGCTCGGTGTCGTCAGTCCCGCGAGCACGCTCAGCAGGGTCGACTTCCCGGCCCCGGAGGGGCCGACGAGCGCAACGATCTCACCGGACCGCACGGTGAGGCTGACTCCGGACAGGGCGGCGGTGTCCTGCCCGTCGACGGTGTAGATCTGGACGAGGCCCTCGACACTGACCGTCGCGGCAGTCGCATCGTTGACGGTCACGCTGTCCTCCCCTCACCTTTGTCAGCGGCACGGGCCAGCCGGAGGCCGAACACCGTTGCCACTACGAGCAACAACACGATCAAGACCGCTGCTGCCACGACCCCGACCGGCCACATGAAGCCGGTGCGTGTGAGCGGCTCGGCCGGTGGCGTCGACCACCACAGCATCGTCGGCCCGGTGAGCAGCGCCGCGAGCGGTGCGGTGGCGGTTCCGATCACGGTGCCGAGCAACGTCAGCAACGCGAACTCGCCGACGGTTGCGGCACGCGCGACCCGTCGGGGGACACCGCCGGTGCGCAGGGCGCGGAGGTCGGACTGACGATCTCGCCGCGAGGCGACGGCGACCAGCACCACCGAGGTCAGCGCCGCGAACACCGAAAGGATCGACACCACGATGCTCAGGTTCATCGCCCATGCGGTGGCCGTGGCGTCATACGATGCGCGCGTCTTCGTCTCCGTCTGGACAGTCGCACTCGCGAACCCGGCCTTGCGCGTAGCATCCTCCAGCTGCGCAATCCGGTGTGGGTTTTGCGTCGCCGAAAACACTTGATAGGTCACGTTGTCCCGGCGATTGCCCGATGCCAGCATCGTCGCCAGGTTGACCACGAGGGTCCTAGCCCCCGCACCCGGAATGTATGGCGCCGTCCCCACGACGCGGTACGGCCCGTCCACGTCCATCATCGTCGGCGCCTGGATGACCGAGCCGGTGTTCGCGGGCAGCGTCCAGGTCGCAGCCAGCGCCGTCGGTTCGTCGGTCGAGCCCCCGCCCCGCAGAGCCGACCAGGGAATCGGCTGCGCCAGTCCGGTGCGCAGGCCCATGCGCTGCAGGTCGCTCGGCACGACTCCGAGGATGGCGTTGCTCTCCGACGTCGCCGACGCGATGCCGACGGCTGGTGAGAAGTCGCGGTGGTGTGGATCCACTGAGTTGACAGCCTGTTCCAGCGCCTGACCACTCACCGTGTCGAAGCCGGTCCCCAGGTTGATGACGGCCGGGGCACCCAGGTCCGCAGCGGTTCGGGCGGCGCGGTTCTCGCCACCGCGCGCGAACTGGCTGATGCTCAGGGTGAAGAGCGCCGACGTGATGACCAGCGTGGCGACCGCGGTGACGACTCCGGCGCGCCTGCCCAGTTGCGCCACGGCGAGCGCACCCGCTGCCCGGCGACGCGCCAGCAGCCGGCGCACCAGCCAGGCGGCGACCGGGGTGAGCAGTGCTCCCACCACCAGCGCCACGAGGCCGGCGAGCAGCACCGGCGTCACCTGCACGGGTGCGCCGGTGAGGTTCTTGGTCGCGGTCAGGATGACGCCGATCAGGCACAGCGTCCCCAGGACGGCCAGCGGCATCGAGAGCCGTGCGCCGCGCGTGCGGGGAGGCCGCACGCGCAGCAACGCGCTGATCGACTGGCGTGCCATGGCGGTCCAGCACACGAGCCAGACGACCAGCACCAGCGTCGCCATCGCGAGCGCCGCACAGCAGGCCGTCCAATTCCACGCCGCGTCAACGTCTCCCGGCAGCCAGAGCCGCCGGACGAGTTCGTCGACGACATACGCGAGCCCGAGGCCGCACACCACTCCGACGACGTATGACGGGAGGAACTCCTCTGCCCCGAAGCGCACCACGCCGCGTGTCCCGTTGCCGCGCATCTTCAGCACGGCGGCCTCGCCGCGGCGCGCCGTGCCGAAGTAGCTGGTCACTTGCACCAGCAGGATCAGCAGGACGACGCCCAGTTGCACCAGCAGGAACGGCAGTATCTGACCCGCCTGCCGCACGTCGGTGTGCGTCAGCTCCTGGATCCTGGAGAGCGATTCGAAGACCGTGACCTGCTGCCCGAGCTTGGCGGTGGTCGCATTGACCCCCGCAACCGCGGCAGGCAGTGTCTGCGGATTCAGCCGGGTCGGCAGCACCGGATAGGAAACCGTCGAGGTGATGCCCAGCCAGCTGACCCCGGGCGGAGCATCCTTGGTCTGCGACTGCGGCGCGGTCGGGACTTTCCCGGCGAAGGTCGACGCGGGGGTCAACCAGTATTCGGTGGGGGAGGTCGAGGTGGCCGTCGGTGGGGCATAGTCCCCGACGCCGGTGCCGCCCCAGAACGGGTTGTCGTCCGAGACCGTGAAGATGCCGACCAGCCGCATCGTCTTGCGCGGGTTCAGCCTCGGGTCCCCTGCCCAGAGAGTCGAGCCAGTCACCGGCAGTTGCGCTCCCAGGTGCAGGATCTTGGACCCGTTCCCCCGGACCGCCGCCTGGGCGACCATCACCTCGTTCCGGGCGGTCGGGCAGCGGCCGCTGACCAGATGGACGTGAGCACAGGCGTCCTGGGTCGACTGGATGCGCACCGGCTGAACCGTCTTCAGCGAGCTGACGACCACCGTCCTGGACTCGATCGGCGCAGCCGTGACCGCCCGCACCCGGGGATCGACTGCCTTCTCCAGTTGTGCGATCGACAGTGGAGAGGTGCCACCGGATTCGAACTGCACCTGGCTGCCGGAGACGCCCTGTTGCTCGGCGTGGAAGGTGATCAACGCGTTGCGGAACGATCGGGTGAGCAGCGGATCGACGGACGCGGTGCCGACCAGCAGGCAGACCGTCACCGCGAAGAGCACTGCGTGCCCGAAGCGGTGCCGCCGGGCAATTGTCGCCAGCCGCGTCATCGCACAGCACCCACCACGAAGATCTCCTTGTCGTCCCCACCCAGCCGAGGTCCGTCGTCGGACTTCCTCGGCCAACCGACGTTAACAACGCATCCATCCATCTGCATTGGGAACCGAAGAATCGTTGGCGGAATCGTGACCTTCGGCCGGCCGCCCCGGCGGCGACCAGTCGCCGTACGTTCAGGAAATCCTAAACTTGACCAAGTCCAGAAAATGCACGAAGCTGTCGGGGTGCCGGACTTCGAGACATCGCTGCGCGACGCCGGGCTGCGCGTGACCCGCCCGCGGGTGGCAGTGCTCGAAGCAGTACACGACCACCCGCACGCCGACTCGGCAACCCTCGCCGAGACCGTGCAGGATGCCGAGCCGGGCGTGTCCCGGCAGGCGATCTTCGACTGCCTCAACACCTTCACCGAGACCGGATTGGTGCGCCGCGTCCGGCCGTCCGGATCGCCGGCGCTCTATGAGATCCGGCGCGGCGACAATCACCACCACCTGGTATGTCGCTCCTGCGGCATTGTCGTCGACGTCGCGTGCGCAGTCGGCGCCGCGCCGTGCCTGGACGCCTCCGACGACCATGGCTTCGTCATCGACGAGGCCGAGGTCATCTACTGGGGCATCTGTCCCGAATGCATTGACCATCAAGAAAATTCATCCCGGCAGGCACCTTCTGGCGGGCGCGACGAAAGGATGCCATGAGCACCACCGACGAACAGCCACTCGCCGAGATCGACGACTCCAGCGGCAAGTGCCCGGTCCTGCACGACCTGGTGCGCCCCACCTCCGGCGACGCCAACCAGCAGTGGTGGCCACAGCGTCTCAACCTGAAGATCCTGGCCAAGAACCCGGCCGTCGCCAACCCGCTCGGAGACTTCGACTACCCGGCGGCGTTCGAAGCTCTCGACCTCGCCGCGGTCAAGCACGACATCGCTGAGATCATCACCACCTCCCAGGACTGGTGGCCGGCCGACTTCGGCAACTATGGCCCGTTCATGGTCCGGATGGCGTGGCACAGCGCCGGCACCTACCGGGTGCAGGACGGTCGCGGCGGTGGCGGCACCGGGCAGCAGCGCTTCGCGCCACTGAACTCCTGGCCCGACAACGTGCTGCTGGACCGCGCACGGCGGTTGCTGTGGCCGGTGAAGAAGAAGTACGGCAAGTCGCTCTCCTGGGGTGACCTGATCATCCTGGCCGGCAACGTCGCCCTGGAGAACATGGGCTTCAAGACCTTCGGCTTCGCCGGCGGACGAGTCGACGCGTGGGAGCCGGATGACGACGTCTACTGGGGCTCCGAGACCGAATGGCTCGGCGACGACAAGCGCTACACCGGAGAGCGCGACCTCGAAAACCCGCTGGCCGCAGTGCAAATGGGCCTCATCTACGTCAACCCCGAGGGTCCCGAGGCTAACGGTGACCCGCTCACCTCCGCGCGCGACATCCGCGAGACCTTCAAGCGGATGGCGATGAACGACGAGGAGACCGTCGCGCTGATCGCCGGTGGGCACACGTTCGGCAAGACCCACGGTGCCGGCGACGCCGCCCTGGTCGGCCCCGAGCCGGAGAGCGCGCCCTTCGAGCAGAACGGCCTGGGCTGGAAGTCGTCATACGGCAGCGGCAAGGGCATCGACGCCATCGGCTCGGGCCTGGAGGTCACCTGGACCTACCACCCGACGCGCTGGGACAACGAGTTCTTCCACATCCTCTATGGCTACGAGTGGGAGCTCTTCGAGTCGCCGGCGGGCGCGAAGCAGTGGCGCCCGGTCAATGGCGGCGGCGCCGACATGGTGCCGGAGTCGCAGGGCGACGGCAAGCGCGAGCCGCGCATGCTCACCTCTGACCTCGCGCTGCGCTTCGACCCGGTCTACGACACGATCAGCCGGCGCTTCATGGAGCACCCGGACGAGTTCGCGGACGCCTTTGCGCGCGCCTGGTTCAAGCTGACCCACCGTGACATGGGTCCGGTGTCGCGCTATGTCGGCACCGAGGTGCCGTCCGAGGAGCTCCTCTGGCAGGACCCGATCCCGGCCGCGCCCGCCCCGAGCGCCGAAGCGATCGCCGCTGCGAAGCAGCAGATCGCCGACGCCGGTTTCTCGGTGTCCGCGCTGGTCAAGACCGCGTGGGCGGCAGCCGGCTCCTTCCGCGGCTCGGACAAGCGCGGTGGCGCCAACGGTGGCCGGCTGCGGCTGGAGCCGCAGCGCAGCTGGGCGGTCAACGACCCGGCGGTCACCGGACCGGTCGTTGCGAAGCTCGGCGAAATCGCTGCGGCTACTGGGGTTTCGTTCGCCGACACCGTGGTGCTGGCCGGCAACGTCGGCGTCGAGCAGGCGGCGAAGGCCGGCGGGTATGTCGTCGAGGTGCCGTTCACCGGCGGCCGCGGTGACGCGACCCAGGAGCAGACCGACGTGGAGTCGTTCGCGTACCTGGAGCCGCGCATCGACCCGTTCCGCAACTACACCGACTTCGAGCCGATCGCGCCGCTGGAATACCACCTGATCGACCGGGCCAACCTGCTGAACCTGTCGGCGCCGGAGATGACGGTGCTGATCGGCGGGCTGCGGGTGCTCGGCGCCAACACCGGCGATAACCGGGCGGGCGTCTTCACCGATCGGGCGGGCGTGCTGACGAATGACTTCTTCGTGGGTCTGCTCGACCTCACCGCCGACTGGGTGCCCGGCGAGCAGCCCGGCACGTATGCCGGCACCGGCCCCAACGGCCAGGACTGGGTCGGCACCCGTGCGGACCTCGCGTTCAGCTCGAACTCCGAGTTGCGCGCGGTCGCCGAGGTCTACGCCTCGGACGACGCCAGCGAGAAGTTCGTGACCGACTTCGTCGCCGCCTGGGCGAAGGTCATGGACAACGACCGGTTCGACGTCAAGAACTGACCCGGCGGTCCGCTCACCCCTGATCGAGAGGACCCCAACCGCAACGAGCGGACCCCTAAACCACGCTGGTTTACGGGTCCGCTCGTTGCATATTGGGTCCTCTCGATCGCGGAGAGCGCGTGCGCGGAGCCCGAGCGAACAAGCTCAGCTACTCGGCGCGGCGCGCCGCGTCATACTCGTGCTGCTTCTCGGCCGCGCGGAAGAACAGCACACCGCCGCCGATGCCGACGAAGAACGTCGCGAGGGTCTGGCCGACCCACTGCGCGTCGCCCTGGAACAGCTCGCACAGGATCACCAGCACCAGGACCACACCCGGGACGACCCACGACTGGACCTGCCAGCTGCGCGGCTTGATGACCAGCGACGCCAGCACGCCGATGACGAACCCGATGATCGGGCCGGTCAACCAGGTGGGGCCGGGCAACGACGAGGTCGAGGGCTGGAAGATGAAGTCGAGGAAGAGCAGCAGCAGGAACGCGACGACGGTGATCACCGCCCAGAGCAGTCCTTCCTGCTTGGCGTTCAGATCCGAGCCCGGGGCTGCCTTGACCGGTGAATCGAACTTTCCCATGGGTGCGCACTCCTGACGTCGGGGATTACTCGCGAGTCACTTACCGGGAAGTTACCGCAGATCCGGGCGCGATGTCAGTTACGCTCTCGGCGCATGAGGCCCGCTCACCGCATTCGCTTCGCAGCCGTGGGAGCGACCGCGCTGCTGCTGGCCGCGTGTTCGGCCGGCACGAGCGACTCGCGTGCGGGCACGCTCTCCTCCCCCGCTTCGAGTCGTATGGCGGGGCCGTCAAGCGCCTCGGCGAGCACGACCCCGGCATACGGCACGCGCACGACCGGACCGCATCCGAAGGCCGCCCGCTCGGTCACGATCGCCGTCTCAGGAGACGAGATCCCGCATCCGGCGGTGTTGGCCGCGGCACGCCGCGGCATCGGCTGGGATTTCGGGCCGATGTTCGCGCAAATCGCACCGGTGCTGCGGTCTGCCGATGTCGCGATCTGCCAGCTCGAGACGCCGCTGGGCGCGTCCGGCGTCAACCTGAGCCACGGCTTCACCATGGGTGCTCCGGCAGCGTTCGCCGTCGGGCTGCGGCGGGCCGGCTTCGACGGCTGCAGCACCGCGAACAACCACTCCTTCGACCAGGGCGTGGCCGGGTTGCGCGAGACGCGCCGCATCATGGGCGCCACCGGCCTGCAGGCCGCGGGGCCCGCCGCGGACGCCAGCCATCCCGCGCAGCCGGCGATCTACCACGCGAAGGGGTTCACGATCGCGCAGCTTGCCTACTCCTACACCCTCGACAACACGGTCGGCGACAGCTCGCACGTGCCGGCCGCGGCACCGTGGACCGCCGCCAACCTGTATGACGTCGTCGGTGTCGCGGGCATCGAGAAGGACGCGCAGGCGGCGCGCGCCCAGGGTGCGGATCTGGTGCTGGTCTCGATGCACTGGGGCGAGGAGCAGGACCCTCACCCGACGACCGAACAGCGACGAATTGCAAGGGAATTGCTCACCTCCGGCACGGTCGACTACATCATCGGCAACCACCCGCACGTCGTGCAGCCATGCGAGCGGATCGACGGCCGGATGGTCAACTACAGCTTCGGCAACGACCTGTCCGACCAGTTCGCGGGCATCGTGGCCTATGGCGGCGCGGTGTCGACCGAGGCGGCCCAGGACGGGCTGATCGCACTGGTGACCTTCACCAGGGACACCGACGGGAAGATCACCTCGACCGAGCGGCTCCAGCCGACGCGGGTGGACCGGGCGAACAGCCACGTCATCCGGCTGGTCAGCAAGGCGTCCGATCCGGCGTCCTGGCAGCGCACCACGTCCGTGGCCACCGCCGGCGGAAACTCCTGTGGCGCAACGCCGCTGCACTGAAGGCCGATGCCAGGTGTGGCAGCAGTTGACCCTGAGCGGCGCCACCCTCACCGAGAGGACCCTAGTTGCTGCGAACGTCACCCTCTGACGATGTCTAGTGACCTCTCGTGGCCGACGCGCGACGGTCCGCCCTTCTCCGGATCGAGCGGTCCTCGGGTCGCACCCGCGGCATACCAGGCAGGCATGATGGGGACATGTCCCGCGACGTGAGCGCCACCTACCGACTGCAGCTGCATGCCGGATTCACCTTCGCCGACGCCGCAGCACAACTGGATTACCTTGCGGCGCTGGGTGTTTCGCACCTCTATCTGTCACCGATCCTGCAGGCCGCGCCGGGGTCGATGCATGGATATGACGTCGTCGACCACTCGCGCATCAGCGAGGAACTCGGCGGGCGTGGCGCGTTCGAGCAGTTGGCGACCGCCGCACACAGCCGTGGGCTCGGGCTGGTCGTGGACGTCGTGCCCAACCACATGGCGATCTGCGCCCCCGAGTCGCTGAACCCCCAGCTGTGGACGCTGCTGCGGGACGGCCGCGACGCCGAGACCGCCCACTGGTTCGACATCGACTGGAAGGCCGGCGGCGGGCGAATCGGGTTGCCGTTCCTGGGCAAACCGCTCGCCGAGGTGCTCGCGGCCGGGGAGATCACGCTTGACCGGTCGGGAGACGAGCCAGTGTTGCGCTACTTCGACCACGTGTGGCCGCTGTCGGTCGGCACCGACACCACGGACGACGTCGCCGAGCTGCTGGAGCGCCAGCACTACCGGCTCGCCGACTGGCGGGCCCAGGACGCCGTGCTCAACTACCGCCGGTTCTTCGACGTGGACACATTGATCGCCATCCGGGTCGAGGAGCAGGACGTCTTCGACGCAACCCATGCCCTGCTGCTGGAACTCGACGACGCCGGCTTCATCGATGGCTTCCGGATCGACCATCCGGACGGTCTCGCCGACCCCACTGGATATCTGGAACGCCTGTCGGACAAGCGATCTCGCGGCACCAAGGTGTGGATCGAGAAGATCCTGGAGCCCGGGGAGAGCCTGCCGCGCGGCTGGCGATGCAGCGGCACCACCGGGTATGACGCCCTGCGCGTCGTCCAGTCCGCCCTTGTCGACCCAGAGGCAGCAGCCACGCTGCGCGCAACCTGGACCGCGAGCGGCGGCGATCCCGACTTCCCGCACGCCGTCGACGTCGCCAAGCGCCAGGTCGTCAGCCACTCGCTGCAGCCCGAGGTGCTGCGCCTCACCCGGCGCGCGCACGAGGCGCTGCCCGATCTTGACCCCGGCCGGCTGCGTGAGGCGATTGTCGAGCTCCTCGTCGCAGGTTCCGTCTACCGGGTCTATGTGCGCCCGAGACACCGCACGTCCAGCATCGCCCACGAGCTGGTCGAGGACGCGCACGCTGTCGCCGTGCACGCGCGGCCCGACCTGGCTCCCGAGCTCGAAGCTCTCGCGCCCCTGGCCCTGCTCGCCGAGGAAAGTCCGGCCGCGCTCGACTTCGGCGTCCGCTTCCAGCAGACGTGGGGACCGGTGATGGCCAAGGGCATCGAGGACACGACGTTCTACCGATGGGCCGAGCTGATCGCGCTCAACGAGGTCGGCAGCGACCCCAGCCAGGTCGGGGAGTCAGCGGCCGACGACCTGCACAACTGGTGCGCGCAACAGCAGGCCAACTGGCCGGGCACCATGACCACGCTGACCACGCATGACACCAAGCGCAGCGAGGACACCCGTGCACGCCTCATCGCCGTTGCCGGCGATCCGCTTTCCTGGCAGACAATTTCGCGTGCCACCGGAGCAGCGGCGAAGGCCGCGGGAGTCGACCCTCGCACTGCGCACTTCGTCTGGCAGACCCTGCTCGGCGTCGAGCCTGCGGGCGACGACCGCGTCCGCGACTACCTGTGCAAAGCGCTGCGCGAGGCCGGACTCAAGACGCGTTGGACGGACCCCGACCCGGCATACGAGCAGCGGGTAATCGACTTCGCCCTCGCTCTCGCGGCCGGCGGTGCAGTGCACGACGCGATGACGGCGGCGGTGAGCTCCAATGAGCGCGCCATCCGGGCGATCACTCTCGGCGCGAAGCTGGTGCAACTCACCATGCCCGGTGTCCCCGACAGCTACCAGGGCACCGAGCTGGTCACCCGCACGCTCGTCGACCCGGACAACCGCCGGCCGGTCGACTTCGACCGGCGCGTGGAGTTGCTCCGCAGCGGCACTCCTACCGACCTCGACTCCGAGAAGCTGCACGTCGTGACGACCGCGCTGCGTGCCCGCCGCGATCACCCGCGTGTCTTTGGCAGCGAATCGTCATACCGGCCAGTGCTTTCCAGCTCCGAGCACCTCCTCGGCTTCAGCAGATCAGTCGCACCCGGACGACTCACCGGTGCGATCGTCCGCGGCGGACGCGAGACGTTCGTCACCCTTGCGACGCGGGCGCCGGCCCGGCTCGAACGAACGCACGGCTGGGGTGACGCGACGGTCGACCTCGCTGCGGGTGACTGGCATGACCACCTCACCGGCGAGACCGTCACCAGCGACGGGCAGGTCCGGCTCGCCGAGCTGCTCAGCGCCTGGCCGGTCGCGCTCCTGGAGCGCTCATGACGGGCCTCTCGCAGCACACCTTCTCGGTCTGGGCGCCGAATGCGCACCAGGGTGTCGAACTCGCGCTGCGCGACGAGCGAATCCCCTTGCGGCGCAACGGTGACTGGTGGCACGTCCAGGCGGATGCCGCGCCAGGAGACCGCTACGCCTATCTGCTCGACGGAGGCGCGGAACGCCCCGACCCGCGCTCGCTCGCCCAGCCGGACGGCCCGCACAGCCGGTCCGCACTCGTCGACCTCTCCGCACACGACTGGGCCGACGGCGAGTGGGCGGGCCGTTCGCTGGCCGGCTCCGTCGTGTATGAGCTGCACGTCGGCACCTTCACCGAAGGGGGCACCTTCGACGCGGCCATCGAGAAGCTGGATCACCTTGTCCGGCTTGGTATTTCACTTGTCGAGGTGATGCCGGTCGCCAGCTTCCCGGGCAGTCGCGGGTGGGGGTATGACGGTGTCTCGCCATACGCTGTGCACGAGACGTATGGCGGTGCAGCCGCCTGCCAGCGCTTCGTCGACGCGTGCCACACGCGCGGTCTCGGCGTGCTGCTCGACGTGGTCTACAACCACCTCGGACCGAGCGGCAACTACCTGTCGGACTTCGGGCCGTACTTCACTGACCACTACGTCACGCCGTGGGGCAGCGCGGTCAATCTCGACCGTCCGGGCAGCGACGAAGTGCGTACCTACCTGATCGACAACGCGCTGATGTGGCTGCGCGACTTCCACTTCGACGGGTTGCGGCTGGACGCCGTGCACGAGCTGCACGACGGCCGTGCGGTGCACTTTCTGGAGGAGCTGGCTGGCAGCGTCGACGAACTCTCCGGGGAGCTGGGCCGGCCGCTCTCACTGGTTGCCGAGAGCGACCGGAACGATCCGCGCACCGTCGTGCCGCGCGACGGATCCGGCGCCGGCCTCGGCCTGTCCGGGCAGTGGTCCGACGACGTCCATCACGCGCTGCATGTGACGCTGACCGGCGAAACCCAAGGCTATTACGCGGATTTCGCGGACCCGGGTGCACTCGCCAAGGTGCTTCGCACGCCGTTCTTCCACGACGGCACCTGGTCGAGTTTCCGCGGGCGGCACCACGGGCGACCGGTCGATCGTGAGCGCACCCCGGCATCCTCGTTCGTGGCGTCCTTGCAAACCCACGACCAGGTCGGCAATCGCGCAGCGGGAGAACGGCTTTCGCAACTCGTGTCGCCCGCTCGTGCGGCTGCTGGTGCGGCGCTGCTGCTGACTGCACCATACACACCGATGCTCTTCATGGGCGAAGAGTGGGGCGCCTCGACGCCGTGGCAGTACTTCACCGACCACCAGGAGGGAGATCTCGCGCAGGCGGTTTCGGAGGGTCGCCGGCGTGAGTTCGCCGAGCACGGCTGGTCTGCGGATGTGCCTGATCCGCAAGCACTTTCGACCTTCACTGACTCCTCGCTGGACTGGTCGGAGGTCGACGACCCTGAGCATCGCAGGCTGCTCGACTGGTATGCCGCGCTCCTCCGGCTGCGCCGCGAGACGCCGGTCTTCACCGAGCCGGGCACGACGCTCGTGCAGCGCGACGGCGGGATGCTCGTCGCAAGCCGCAGCGATTATGCGGTGGTGGTCAACCTGGGCACCGAGCCGGGCGACGTGCCGGGCGAGGTGCTGCTGGCCTTTGGCGAGGTGACTGGTGGCGGCACGTCCCTCGTCACCGTCGGCGCAGACTCGGTTGTCATTGTGAAATTGCAACAATGAGAACACTTCTCGTCATACACCATTCGCCGACGCCGCGACTGCTCTCGTTGCTGGATGCGGTGCTGGAGGGCGCGCGACACCCGGATCTGCCACCGGTCGACGTGCAGGTCGTCGAAGCGCTCGCCGTCACGGTCGACGACTTTCTCGCGGCCGACGGCTACCTGCTCGGCACCCCGGCGAACTTCGGCTACATGTCCGGCGCGATGAAGCACGCCTTCGACTCCACGTATGACGACACACGCGGACGCATCTCCCGGCAGCCCTACTCGTTCTGGATCCACGGCCGCTCCGACACGACCGGCGCGCGTCGCTCGCTGGAGTCCATCGCCACCGGCCTGGAATGGCGCCTCGCCGCCGCCCCGGTGGAGATCCTGCGCGTCGAATCCGCCGAACAGCGCGACGCCCTCACCGAACTCGGCGGCACCATGGCCGCCCTCGTCGCCGACCTCGACGCCTGACGCCGCACGCGGCCCACCCCGGAAACTCGGGTGACGTATGTCGGTGTCGCGTGGTCGACTGGCCGACGTGCCCGCACCACATATGACCCGGCTGCGCTCCGGGATCCGGCAGCTGATCCCGCCGACGCCGCTGTCCCGCCGGCTCGCGCTGCAGTCGCTGCTCTTCGCGACGGGTGAGGGGACGTTCATGACCGGAAGCGCGGTGTTCTTCACCCAGGTCGTCGGGCTGTCCGCGGCGCAGGTGGGCCTCGGTCTCACGGTCGCGGGTGTCGTGTCGTTCCTCGTCGCCTATCCCGCCGGCCGGCTGGTCGACGTGCTCGGCCCGAAGCGCATGTGGGCCGCGGGCGCACTGCTCGGTGCGCTGATGTTCGGCGTGTGGCCGTTCATGAGCGGCTTCGCGTCATACCTGCTGATGGTGGTGCTCTTCGAGATCGTCGGAAACGCGGGCGGTGCGGGCCGGGGGGCCTACATCCTCGACGTGATGCCCGAGGCCGAGCGTGTCGGGACGCAGGCCTACATGTACTCCTCGCTCAACGTCGGCTTCACGCTCGGCGCGATCATCGGCGGGGTGGCGCTGGCCTTCGACAACCTGACGGTGATGCGCTGGCTGCCGTTGCTGGCGCTCGCAATTGGGCTGGTCAACGCATTCTGGATCGGCCGGCTGCCTCGCGCCTCGCACGACCTGCGCGTCGCCGAACGCGAGCGCGGCGCACGCCGGGAGAACGTCCCCGGCAAGGGGCCGCTGCGCAACGTCGGCTGGATGGCACTCAGCTTCTTCTCCGGGACGCTGAACACCAACCAGGTGCTGCTCAACGTCGTCATCCCGCTCTGGCTGGTCGAGGAGACCGACTCGCCGCACTGGCTGCTGGCCTGGCTCTTCGGCACCAACACCGTGCTGTGCATCTTCCTGCCGGCATACACCTCGCGGGGCGTGCGTACCGTCGACCACGCAATCCGTGCCGTCTGGATCTCCAGTGGCTTCTTCGTGCTGTCCTGCCTGATCACGATGGAAACGCACAGCACCACGGGGTTGCTCACGATCTTCCTGGTCTGGCTCGGGCATGTCGCCGTCACCGGCGCCGAACTGGCCAACTCGGCGGGCAACTTCACCTTTGGTGCGATGCTGATGGACCCGCGCAGACGTGGCGAGTATGGCGGCGTGGCAGAGGTTTTCGGCACTCTCGGCGGTCGTTGGGCACCTGCGGCGTTCACCTTCCTCGCCCTCAGCTGGAGCGGCCCAGGCTGGCTGGTGATCGCGGCGATCGTCGTGATCGCAGCTCTCGGGACCGGCCCGGCCGCGCACGCCGCGGAACGTTTCATCCAGCGGGAATTGCCGTCCGGCGCCGCCGGCGTCGTCACCGTGAGTGACGGTCCCCACGCCGACTGACGGCGAGGTCGCACCGCCGCTCGCCGAGGAAGCCGTCACTCGGTGAGGTGCAAGCAGCCGGATGCGCGAAGATAGCGCGCGTGAATCCTTCCGCTGCGATTGCGACCGTGCTGCTCGACGAACTCATCCGGCAGGGTGTGCGCGAGGTCGTGCTCGCGCCCGGCTCGCGGTCCGCACCCCTGGCGTATGCCGCCGAGGCGGCCGAACGAGCCGGCCGGATCCGCATGCATGTGCGCGTGGACGAACGCTCCGCGGCATACCTCGCGCTCGGGCTGGCGAAGGCATCGCGTATGCCGGTGCCGGTCATCACCACCAGCGGCACCGCCGTCGCCAACCTGCACCCCGCGGTCCTGGAGGCATCGCACGGTTACGTCCCGCTGATCCTGCTCACTGCCGACCGTCCGCAGGAGCTGCGCGGCACCGGTGCGAACCAGACCACCGACCAGGTCAAGCTGTTCGGCGCGGCGACACGCTGGTTCCACGAGTTCGGCACCCCGGAGCGACGCGCCGGCCAGCAGGCGATCTGGCGTTCGGTGATCGGCCGCGCCGTCGCGGAGTCGCGCGGCTACCCGTCGGGCGACCCCGGCCCGGTCCACCTCAATGTGCCGTTGCGCGAGCCGCTCGTGCCGGGCACGCTCGACGAGACCGACGCCGACTGGCCAGAGAGCCTGGCCGGCCGGCCGCACGGCGAGGCATGGTTGCGCCTGCGGCAACCGGATTCGCACCCGCGCGGCGCCGTGTCCGGACCGGGCATCGCGCCCGTGCCGCGCACCCTGGTGCTGCTCGGCGACCTGCCTGCGCCGCAACACTCTTCGGAACTGGCCGAACTCGCCGATGCCGCCGGCTGGCCGATCATGGCCGAGCCGTTCGGCGCCTACCGGCGCGGGCGCGTCACGCCGAACGGGCCGCTGCTGCTGCGGGCTCACGAGTGGGTGGAGGCGCACCTGCCCGAGCGGGTGCTGATCGGCGGGCGGGTGACCCTTGACCGCGAGGTCGCCATGCTGCTGCGCAACCCGGCGGTGACCGTCGAAGCAATCACGCCGTTGACTTCCTGGTCCGACCCGGGTCATGTGGTGCGCCGGGTGCACGACTGGGACGACATCGAGCGCAGCCATCAGGCCGTCGCATCCTGCGTGGACCGCGCCTGGGCCTCCGAATGGCGCGCGGCCGGTCAAGCTGTCGCGGCAGCTGCCGCTCCCCTGATCGACGCAAGCTGGCCGTCCGGTCCGGCCGTGGCGCGGACCGTGGTGCACAATCTGCCGGCGGACTCCGGCGTCTACCTCGGCTCGTCCAACACCGCACGCGACCTCGACCTTGCGCGCGACCCGCGCGCGATCGTGTCCGGCGTCGTGTCCGTCGGCAACCGCGGCCTGGCCGGCATCGACGGCGTCCTCTCCTCGGCCATCGGTTTCGCACTGTCCCGTGCGCCCCTGCCGACCGTCGCGCTGATGGGCGATCTGACCTTCCTGCACGACAGCAACGCGCTGCTGATCGGCCCGCACGAACCGCGTCCCGACCTGACCGTCGTCGTGCTGAACGACAATGGCGGCGGCATCTTCGGCACGCTCGAGCCGGGCCGGGCGGAGCTGGCCGCGCCTTTCGAACGGATCTTTGCGACGCCGACCGACACCAACCTCAGCGAGCTGTGCGCGGCGCACGAGGTGGCGCATGAATACGTCTCCCGGGCAAACGTCCTCGCCGACCGGATCGCCCACCCTGGCAAGGGGATTCGGGTGTGTGAGGTGCCGATAGATCGCGCCGGGCAACGGGAGCTGCGGGCCGAGCTGGCAGCCGCGGCCACAGCCGCGCTCGGGTGATCCGCGCACCCGATCTCTCGATACGCTCGTTCCTCGCTGCTCGATCAGCGTGCCCACGTCCACGTGACCAGCGCCCATCGCGCGCGTCCATCGGCACAAGTCGTCCCGCCGGTCTGGCGCCTGTCCGATAGGGACAAATTTCGCCCGATATTTGGCCGCAGCCGTCACTTGTTCTGACCGGACTCGACCTGTCATCGTTCTTCCGAGATGATCTACGTCACAGAAGGTGAGTCTTGAGCGCCCTGCATTCCTATTCGGCTCCCGAGCCGGCGCTCGATCGTATGATCGATACTTACTCCATGCTGCCGCCCGGCGCACGGCGCGCTCTCGTCGCGATCGCCGACCACCTCGAGCCGAACAGCGACGAGATCGCCGAAGTCATGGTCGGCGACTACGTCCGGGAGATCCCGCAATACGCGGCGATCACCGACCAGGGCATGCTGGCCGACGTGCACTCGGTGTCCTCGGCGCTGGTGCGGTGCTGGATGCGCATGCTCCGCAGCGGCAGCCCCGCCGACCCTGACCTGATGGCTGTCATCCAGGACAGCGCCCGCCGCCGCGCCGCACAGGGAATGGACCTCAGCGCGTTGCTGCGCGCCTACCGGCTCGGCGTGCGCTCCATGTGGACCCAGATGACCGAGAGCCCGGACTGGCGGGCGTGCTCCAGCTTGCGCAAGTCCGCCGACCGGGTGACGTCATGGGTCCTCGACTACGGCGATTTGCTCTGCACCCAGGTCGAGGCGTGCTTTCTGGAGGAGTCCCACCGGGTCGCACAACAGCGCGAATACGGCCGGTCCGCGTTGCTCAACGCAATCCTGACCAGCGCCGGGGACGCGGAGAGCCGGCACTCCGAACTGTGCCGGCCGCACGCGCTCGCGGTTGTCGAGGTGGCGAACCAACGAGATCTGAGCCAGCTGGAGTCCCTCGGACACACGCTCGAGCGATCCGCCGGTGCAACCCTGTGGACCGTGCGCCACACCAGCGTCGTGGCAGCCGTCCCGATGACCTCGGCCATGCACCGCAGCACACTGCGGAAACAACTGGAAAGCATTGTCCAGCATGATGACTCGCTCGCCGCAGGTCTTGGTGGCAGCGCCCACAGCAGCCGGGACTCACGCAGCAGCTACGTCGAGGCGACCGATGCGATCCATGTCGGTCGCGCGGCCGACACCACCTCACGCCGGGTCTACGACTACCTCGAGCTCGCGCCGCTGATCGAGATGCTGCGCGACCCGGCGCGCGCCCGGCGCTTCGCGCACACCATGCTTGAGCCGTTCGGTGCCATGTCACACCGGACCTGGATGCTGCCGACCCTCGAGGCATACCTGGTGCACGGCGGGCGACAACGCGACATCGCGGACGCTCTGTCGGTGCACGTCAGCACGGTGAAATACCGGCTCGGCGAACTGCGGACTTCCTTCCCCGCGTGGCTGGACGGCGGTCGGCAGGCCGGCAACCTGCTGCTCGCCATACGGCTGCGCCAAGTGCTCGACACGGCCGACGACAACCCCCCGTAGAACACTCCCGTTCCCGCAGCGCTGCCGACGACACGACGGTCCAGCGCCGATCCCGCACACCCTCCAACCCTTCTGAAGACGAGGCGAAAGATCATGATGCACAAGAACATCGCCATTGCGGTGGCAGCAACCCTCCTGCTCGGTCCGCTTGCTGCGTGCAGCAGCAGCGGCTCCAGCGGCGATGGCAACGGCAGCGGCGGAGGTTCCGGTAGGGGCGGCTCGGTCACGATCGGCGAGTCGACGTCGCTCAGCGGTTCCATCGCCAACCTCGGCCAGACCGGGCTGCAAGGGCTGCAGCTGGCCGCAGCCGACATGAACGCCTCCGGCGGCCTGCTCGGCAAGAAGATCAAGGTGGTCAGCGCGGACGACAACGCGCAGCCCGCGACGGGAGCGTCCGAAGCCCGCTCGATGATCACGAAGAACCACGCCGTGGCGTTGTTCGGCCCGGTCTCCAGCGCGGTGGCCGCCGCCCAGGAGCAGGTCGCCGCGCAGTACAAGGTCCCGATCTTCTTCCACACCTCCAACGACGTCGGGCTGATGACCAAGACCTTCACGCCATACGCGTTCCAGGACGTCCCGAACACCATGATGGAGCCACGTGCCGTGGCCGACTACCTGGCGAAAAAGGTTGGCAACAAACAGATCACGATCGCAACCTTCGCCCCCGACTACAGCTTCGGGCACGATACCGTCGACGGTTTCCTGCAAGCGCTGAAGACGCTGCACGTGAACTACAAGCTGGTCAAGCAGGAGTTCCCTCCGCTCGGCGCGAGCAACATCAGCTCCTACCTGTCGGCGCTGGTCTCGGCCCATCCGCAGTATGTGTTCAACGCGCAATACGGAGGTGACCTGGTCGCCTTCACGAAGCAGGCGGCACAGTTCGGCTTCTTCAAGGACACCACCGTGATTGCGATGTATGCGTACGCGCCGCTGGCGGCCCTCGGCAGCAGCGCGCCGGCCGGCGCGATCGGCTTCGACCGTGCGCCGTTCTGGGAGATCAAGACGCCCGAGATGACCAAGTTCGTCTCGGAGTTCAAGGCGAAGTACGGGAAATACCCCACGGAGTGGGCGATACTCGCCTACAGCGCCGCGCAGGAGTGGGCGTATGCCGTGAAGAAGGCCGGGAGCTTTGACTCGGCCAAGGTGATCAAGGAGCTCCCAGGCGCATCGGTGCCGACGATCATCGGCTCGATGACGGTCCGCGCCTGCGACCACCAGTCGGAGGTGCCGGAGTATGTCGGAACGATCAGCGGCACCGCGGACCCGAAGTTCGGCATACATCTCTACAACGACGGCTTCACCGCGCCGTTCAAGGACATCTCGCTGACCTGCTCCGAAGTCAAGGCGCTGCAGAAGTGACGCGACCAGCCCACGACGGCCGAACCGCCGAGGGAGCCGCATGAGTGAGTCGTCCATCATCACTAACCTGATCGGTATCCTCACCACGGCGAGCACGCTCTTCATGGTCGCGGCGGGGCTGACCCTGGTGTTCGGTGCGTTGCGGCTGATCAACATCGCTCATGGCAGCTTTTACATGTATGGCGCCTACCTGGCCACCACGCTCGCCGCGCGCCTGGGCGGTGCGGGGTTCTGGGTCTCCCTGGTGATCTGCCCGCTGGTCGTTGCCGCGATGGGTGTGCTCGTGGAGGTGCTGGTCCTGCGCCGGCTGTACCGGCGGGAGCACCTGACGCAGTTGCTGGCCACCTTCGCGCTGCTGTTGATCTTCGCGGATATCGCGCTTCGGTTGTGGGGAAAGAGTGTCCGCAGCATCAAGGCCCCCAGCGCGCTCAACGGTCACTTTCAGTTCGGCGGTGCCGCCGTCCCGGTCTACGACCTCTTCGTGATCGGTGTGGCCGCGCTGGTGGCCATCGGGCTGTGGGCATTGATGAGCCGGAGCAAGCTGGGCTGGCGGGTCCGGGCCGTCGTGGACGACCCGGAGGTGCTGGCTGCCTCGGGAACGAACGTGCCGCTGATCCTTACCGGCGTGTTCGCGCTCGGCGCGATGCTCGCGGGCTTGAGCGGCGTCGTGATCGCTCCGGAGCAGGCGGTGCAGCCCGGCATGGACGCCGAGATCATTGTGGCGGCCTTCATCGTCGCCGTGATCGGTGGCCTGGGCTCCATTGTGGGCGCCGCCATCGGCTCACTGATCATCGGTGTCGTGGAGACGCTGGGCGCGGTGTGGACGCCGAGCTGGGCTTCGACGTTCATCTACGCCCTGATGATCCTGGTACTGGCAATCCGCCCCTGGGGCCTGTTCGGGGAGACGGAGCGATGAGCAGCGGCAAGTCCCCGGTTCCCACCGCGTCCAGTCAGGAAGAAGCTCGAGTGCCGACCGGGGCCGGAGCGGCTGCGCGCTCGTCGTCGCTCGCTCGAAGCGTCGCAACGCCCGTCGCGCTCACCGTCCTGATGGTGGCGCTCGGCTTCGCCGTCGGCGGCAACACGCTCACGACCCTCGAGGAGGTGCTGGCGCTGGTGGTCTTCGCCACTGCCACCAACCTGCTCCTGGGGCAGGCCGGTCTGGTCAGCTTCGGCCAGGCGGTCTTCTACGGGATCGGCGCGTACACGGTCGGACTCGGCTGGTTGCACTGGCATCTGTCGTTCTGGCTGACGTTCTTCCTCGCGCCTGTGGTCAGCGCGCTCGTCGCCATACCTGTCGGACTGGTCGCGCTGCGGGCCCGCCGGCTCTACTTCGCGCTGTCCACCCTGGCCTTCTCCGAACTGGCTTACCAGCTGGCCGAGTCGCGGTACGACTTCACCCAGGGCGCGAACGGGGTGTTCGGACCGTTCGTCCCGAGCGTGCTGACCGACCCCATCAAGGGATATCTCTTCTTGCTCGCGGTCACCGTGGTCAGCCTGCTGCTGATGTGGAAGGTAACGCGATCGCCGTTCGGCCTAGTGACCCGGGCGATCCGCGAGAACAGGGGGCGCGCACAGGCTCTGGGCGTGAATGTCTACCGGCACCAGCTGATCGTGTTCGTCGTCTCTGGCTTCTTCTGCGGCCTCGCCGGCGCGATGTTCGTGGTCTACAGCCAGTCGGCATACCCCGAGCTGCTGGACTGGACCAGCTCCGGGACGCCGATCTTCATGGCGGTCATCGGTGGCATGGGCACCTTCCTGGGTCCGGCGCTCGGCGCGTTCATCTACCAGTTCGGCCACGACGAGCTGGTGCGATACGTCAGCGACTGGCAACTTGTCCTGGGCGGGGTGCTGCTGCTGATCGTCATGTTCTGGCCGGATGGCGTCCTCGGTTCGCTGACCAAGGTCAAATGGTCCCAGTGGCGGAATTCGCTGAACAAAGGTGGATCCGATGAGTGAGAAGGCCTTGCTGGTCGCGACCGGGCTGGTCCGCGCCTTCGGCGGGTTCCGCGCGGTCGACGAAGTCGACCTCACGGTCACCGAGGGCACCATCCACTCGGTGATCGGTCCGAACGGCGCCGGCAAGACAACCCTGTTCCGGCTACTGACCGGCATCCTGCGGCCGACCTCCGGAACCCTGGAATTCGACGGTGCCCAGATCGGCGGGAAACCACCGGACATGGTCGCGCGCCTCGGGCTGGCCCAGGCGTTCCAGACCACGAACATCTTTCCCCGGATGAGCGTGCTGGAGTCGGTCCGCGCAGCCCTGGTCAGCCGGCACCACCGCACCCGCGACATGTTCAGCTGGTTTCATACACGCCTCACCGGCGAGGCGATGGACATGATCGACCGGGTCGGCCTGACCGAATTCGCGGACGAAGAGTCCCAGACCCTGTCACACGGCGACCAGCGCGCCCTTGAGGTTGCGCTCGCCCTCGCGGTCCAACCACGACTGCTGCTGCTCGACGAGCCCACCGCCGGAATGTCACCCTTCGAGTCCCAGCGGATGGTCTCGCTGGTCCGGGCCCTGAGCCGCGACATGGGCCTGACCGTCATCCTGTCCGAACACGACATGGACACCGTCTTCGGGATCTCCGACGAGGTGACCGTCATGCACCAGGGCAAGGTCATCGCCGACGGCCCCGCCGCAGAAGTACGCGCCAACGACGAGGTCATGTCCATCTATCTGGGGAGCGAAGCATGACGCTGACCGTGCACGACATACACACCTACTACGGCAGAAGCCATGTACTGCAAGGCATCTCGCTCGAAGTAGCCGACGGTGAGACAGTCGCGCTACTGGGCCGCAACGGCGCAGGCAAGACGACCACCATGCGCAGCGTCGTCGGCCTGACCGCACCCCACCGGGGCACGGTCGAACTGGACGACACCGACATCACCGGCATGCCGACCCACCAGATCGCCCGACGCGGGATGGCCTTCGTACCCAGCGGCCGCCGAGCCTACGCCTCACTGACCGTGCGGCAGAACCTCGCGCTCTCCACACGCGGCAAAGACAGCCCGAACGCGTGGACCCTGGACCGGGTCCTGGAGACCTTCCCCAAACTCCAGCAACTCGGCAACCGTCGCGCGGGACACCTGTCCGGCGGCGAGCAACAGATGCTGAAACTCGGGCGCGCGCTGCTCAGCGCGCCCCGGATCCTGCTACTGGACGAACCCACCGAGGGGCTCTCGCCGGCCATCGTGGCCGACCTCGGCCGCTGGTTGGCCATCCTGAAAAAAGAGCGGACCACTGTGCTGATCACCGAACAAAACGCCTTGTTCGCACTGAAATACGCCGACCGCGGCTACATCATCGAAAAGGGGCTCGTCCGGCACGAAGCGTCCGCAGAATCACTACGACAGAGCACCGAGATCCAGCGCTACCTCGGGGTGGCGGCCAGTGCCTGAGCCTCGCACTGGATGCCCCAGGATGCCGACCAGCTGTCCCCAGGCTGCAGGATCACGAGCGATTCGCCGGAGACGAACGCGTTCGCCGGGCAGGTCATCGGCTCCACTGCGACACCGGTATGGCGCGCCCGGCCGCCCGGCAACGAGTCGCCGGTGAACAGCTGGGTATACGGGAACGAATCCGCCTCTGCCCACAGCGTCGTCGACCGATCGCCGGACGCAACCCGGATGCGCCAGCGCCCGTCGGCGTCTGCTTTCAGCCCGGTGAAGGCGGTGTCGAGCGCGGTCTGCGCGATCGGGCGCTCCGTGCGGAAGTCGTAGCCGGTGCCGTCGACCGGCCGCACTCCAGTCGGGAGCAACCGCTCGTCGACGGTCAGCCAGTTGTCCGCCGGGAGCGACAGGGTGAGTTCATCGACCGAGCTCTCACCCGTCGTCAGGTAGGGATGCGCGCCGAAACCGAACGGCACCGCGACAGCACCGACGTTGGTGGCGGACGGTGTCACCGTCAGCCCTTCGTCACCCAGCTCGTAACGCACGCTCAGGTCGAGTATGCCGCCCCACCCCGGACTCGGCATCAGCCGAAACTGCACGGTGACAGTCGAATCCGTGCGTTCAGCGAGCGACCACTGCTCCCATCGCACCAGCCCGTGCGAGGCGTTGTGCCGTGCGGGCTCGGTCAGCGGCAGCTGCTGTGCCTTGCCGTCGAAGGTGTACTTACCGTCGCCGATGCGATTGGGCCACGGCATCAGCACTTGCCCGCGGCCGGCGTCCGCAGGTGCGTCGGCGGGGAAACCGTGCAGCACGGGGCGACCGCCCACTTCATACGACCGGATGCCGCCGCCGACCCCGACGACAGTCAGCCGCTGCTCGCCGTGCGCGATCTCCCATTGCTGCCCGGACGGCAGGACCGGCACCTCAGTCATTGCCAAGTATCCGGGTCGCGGCCTCGCGCATCTCGACCTTGCGGATCTTGCCGGTCACGGTCATCGGGAACTCCTCGGTGACGTGCACGTAGCGCGGGATCTTGTAGTGCGCCAGTTTGCCGGCGCTGAACTCCCGGACGTCCTCAGCGGTCAGCGGGTCCTCACCGGATCGCATGATGATCCACGCCATCAGCTCCTCGCCGTACTTTTCGTCGGGCACCCCGATCACCTGCACGTCGGCGATCTTCGGATGGGTGTAGAGGAACTCCTCGATCTCGCGCGGGTAGACGTTCTCCCCGCCGCGGATGACCAGGTCCTTGATCCGGCCGACGACGTTCACGTAGCCGTCGTCGTCCATCGTCGCGAGGTCACCGGTGTGCATCCAGCGTGCGGTGTCGATCGCCTCGGCGGTCTTGTCCGGCTGCTCCCAGTAGCCGAGCATCACGCTGTAGCCACGCGTGCACAACTCACCGGTGCCACCGCGCGGAGTGGTCAAACCCGTTGCTGGGTCGACAATCTTGACCTCGAGGTGCGGCATGACACGCCCGGTCGTCTCCGTCCGCCGGGCCAGGTTGTCGTCGGCTCGGGTCATCGTCGACACCGGCGAGGTCTCCGTCATGCCGTAGCAGATGGCGACCTCGCTCATGTTCATCTCGGCGATCACTCGCTTCATCACCTCGACCGGGCACGGCGAGCCAGCCATGATGCCGGTGCGCAGCGTGCCGAGCTCGAACTGCTCGCCCGCGTCCATCAGCGCCAGCTCCGCGATGAACATCGTCGGCACGCCATACAACGACGTGCAGCGTTCTGCCGCAACGGCCTTCAGCGTCGCGGCGGGTTCGAAGGAGGGTGCCGGGATGACCATGCAGCTGCCGTGTGAAGTAGCACCCAAGTTGCCCATGACCATGCCGAAGCAGTGGTAAAACGGCACCGGCAGGCAGATGCGGTCTTCCTCGGTGTAGTTGACGAGCTCGCCGACGAAGTAGCCGTTGTTGAGGATGTTGTGGTGCGAGAGCGTGGCACCCTTGGGGAATCCCGTTGTGCCCGAGGTGTATTGGATGTTGATGGGGTCATCGGCGGTGAGCCCTGCCGATCGCTGCGTGAGCTGTTCGGGAGTGGTGCGCGACGCCCCAGCAAGCAGGTCGTCCCAGGTGGGGTCACCGATGTAGACAACGTCGGTCAACGAGCGGCATTCCCCGCGCACCTGCTCGACCATCGACCGGTAGTCGGACGTCTTGTGCTTGTCGGCGCTGACGAGCATCCGCATGCCGGATTGCTTGACGACATAGGACAATTCGTGGGATCGGTAGGCCGGATTGACGCACACCATGATCGCGCCGATCCGCGCGGTCGCATATTGCACCAGCGTCCACTCCGGACAGTTGGGCGACCAGATGCCGACCCGGTCGCCCTTGTCGATGCCGGCCGACATGAGGCTCCGCGCGACCTCGTCGACGGCCGAGTCGAACTCGGCATACGTCCACCGACGACCGCTCGGCACATCGACCAGCGCCTCCCGGTCGGCGAAGCGCTCTGCCGTGCGCCGCAGGTTGTCGCCGATCGTGTCCCCCAGCAGTGGCACGTCCGACGTACCGCTGCTGTATGACGGGTGGCTACTCTCTGCCATCGGTGACCTCCTGGGACTGGCGGTGTGTCCCCCTCAGATTAAGTCAACGGCGTCCGGCGCGACGGCATAGCACGTTCAAGCGTCTGCGCCAGCCGGTCGCCGCGGTGCGTGCCGATGATGTAGGTGCCTGTGTCGCCGAAGACCTGACTGGCGGCCCGGACGCTGTAGCCGACGATCGCGGCACCCGGCATAGCCGCGGGAACACGCGCCGGATCCACCCGCACCACAAGGATGTTCGCGACTTCCGGGCCGGTGAAGTTGCCCCAGTTGCCCACCCCTTTGCCGAGCTGTGGCACCGGAATGTCACCGTCCGGGTACGGCGACCTCGGGACCGGGATCCGTCTCCGGCGGGGGCGGTGACACACGGTCCAGACCAGCACCTCGTCCAGCGGGATCTCCTGGCGCTTCCACGCGCGTCCGGCACGCGGCACGACGAAGGCACCGATGGTCAGCGTGCCACCCGCCAGCCGGATGCCGTAGGGCGCGAACAGCGCGATCGCGAAGACCACGACGATCACGATGACGAAGGGCAACAGCAGCCAGAGCGCCCAGCCGAACCGCGTCGTACCCCAGACGATCACCACACCCGCCAGCACACACCCCGCCAGCAACCGCCACGGCACCTGGCTCATCGACTCGCGGTAGGTGACCGAACGGTCCACCGGCACGCGCAGCCACGACGGTTCCCCGAGCGTCCTCGAGCCGTCCAGCAGCCTCGCCGAAGCGGCCCGCAGCGCACGATTTCGCGCCGCGAGCAGCTCGGCTCGCTGGGCCGAGCCCGGGGTCCGGCGCATGGTCAGCCCGACGGTGCCGAGCGCCGCGCACACGGCTGCGCCGGACAGGCCACCCGCCCCCGAGAAGTCGCCGCCCACCATGTCCGTGATCTCGACGGCCAGGATGAGCAGGGCCGCCGCCTAGAACACCATCGCCAGAGCGGTGCCGGTGAAACGCCGGCCGCGCGACACACCGGTGGCCGGCGCCGAAGCCACGGACGACACCTGGACGACTTGTTGCCCGCCACGCACGGCCCGGCGAAAGCAGAGGAACGCCAGCCAGCTGAGCAGCGCCAACACCACGCAGGTGATCGCGACACCGCTTGCCCGACCATCCTTCTGCGCGCTGCCGGTCGCCACCTCGACTAGGACGGCTCCGAAGAACAGATCGACCAGCACGAGCAGCACGCCGGTCACGATCCACGGCCACCGACGTCGGCGGTCGGGCTTCGCAGTGCTCACCTGCCCTCCTTCTCCTCGCGGGCGCATCTCAGACACCCGGATGGCGGCGACGCTCCCAGCCCGGTCTCCGAAGAACCTGACAGGCCGTCGCCAGGCTCTGGCCCGGACCTATTCTTGACCGGTGCCGCGATCCGCACGCAGTTTTGCTGACGACCTCCGCGCGCGCAGCGATGATCAGCTGCGCACGCTCCTTCGTGCACGCCCGGACCTGACCCGACCGGCACCTGCCGACCTCACTGCCCTCGCCGCGCGCGCGAGCACCGTCGCCAGTGTCCGGCGCGCACTGGATCAGTTGTCCGCCGGCCACCTCCGCGTGCTGGAAGCCGTGCTGGTCAAGGACGTCGACGCTGCGCCCGAGCTGCTGGGTGCATCGAAGCGACACGTGCAGTCGATCTGCCGGGATTTGTGGGACCAGGCGCTGCTGTGGCGCAGCCCTGAGGGCTGTCGCCCCGCGCGAGCTGTTGCCGACGTGCTCACCGCACCAGCGCGGCTCGGGCCGACAAGCCGGGAGTTGGGCGTGCCCGACCTCTCGGAGAAGGCACTCACGGCATACGAAAGCCTCACTGGCGCAGCCAAATCCGCGATCGACCGACTGCGCTGGGAGCACCCGCGCGCGAGTTTCGACGGGCCTGCCGCGGCGGACGTGCTGAGCGAGCTGGTCGCCGCCGGGCTGCTGGTGCGCACCGACGATGACGGCGTCATTCCGCGCGAGGTGGGTCTCGCGCTGCGCGGCGGCCGACTCTATCGGGACGGTATCGAGCCACCGGTGCCACCGGATGGCGGGCAGGTCGCCAAGGACGCCGACGCCGACTCGGCCCGTGCCGCACTCGACATCCTGTGGCACGTCGAATCCGTTGTCCGGCAATGGGACTCGGCCCCACCTCGCGTGTTGCGCTCGGGCGGCCTCAGCGTCCGGGACCACCGAACCGTCGCTACCTCACTCGGTGTCGAGCTCGGGCTCGCGGCATTCGTCACCGAGTTGGCGTATGCCGCGAGCCTGATCGCGAACGACGGCGACTTCGAGCCGAGCTGGCTACCCACTGCCGCGTATGACGAGTGGGCCGACCGCGACCCGGCCGACCGATGGGCGGCACTGGCGACCGCATGGTGGGCGTCCGGCCGCGCCGCGTTTCTCGCCGGCGCCGGCACCACGCAGGGCACGATCAACGTGCTCGGCCCCGACGCCGCATGGCCGCTGATGCGCGGTCGCCGGCAGGACGTGTTGCATGCCCTGCGGGATGTGGACCCGGACGTCCCGGTGGCGGTCGACTACGTGGACGCCGTGCTGCGTTGGCGCCGGCCGTTGCGATTGCCTGCCGGCGCACCAACCCACGCCGCCGATGTACTCCGCGAGGCAGCCTGGCTCGGCATCACGGGACGCGACGTCCTTTCCACCGCCGGGCGTGCCCTGGTCGACGGAGCCGACCCTGCGGAGGCCATGCGAAGCGCCATGCCTGCGCCCGTGGATCACCTTCTGTTGCAAGCGGATCTGACGGCTGTCGCGCCCGGTCCGCTCACCGCTGACCTCGACGCTCTCATGCGCGAGTCCGCCGAAGTCGAGTCGCGTGGGGGCGCCACCGTCTATCGCTTCACGGACGCAAGCATCCGTCGCGCCCTCGACGGCGGCCGGCCTGCCGGCGAGTTGTTGGAGCGGCTGACGGTCGCCAGCCCGACTCCGGTGCCGCAACCCCTCGAATACCTCATCTCGGATGTCGCACGCCGGCACGGGCAGACCCGGGTGGGCACCGCAGGCTGCTACCTGCGCAACGACGACGTCGCGACTCTCGACGCAATGACCAATGACCGCTATCTCGCAGCGCTGCAGCTGCGCAGAATCGCACCGACGGTGGTCGTCTCGCCCGCCCACCCGGCAACAGTTCTGGAAATGCTGCGGCAGCACGGCTATTCGCCGATCGCCGAGGGCCAGGATGGTCACGTCGTCCGGGTCGGAGACGACCGTCGGCGCGCACCGGTGCCACGCACTGCGCAGCCGCCGACGCTCGACTCGGTCAGTGACGGCGCGATCGACCAGGTGATCGGCCACCTGCGGCGTGGCGAGATCGCTGCGGGCACCCGATCGGCGCGCAGCTCGGGCCCCCGCATCCCCTCCACCGATCCGACCGTGACCCTGGCGTTGTTGCAGGAGGCCGCGGCTGATCGCGCGGCCGTCTGGATCGGCTTCTCCGATGTGCACGGCGAGTTGCACCGCACCCTCTTCCACCCGCGACAGGTGGATGGCGGACGGGTCACGGGGACCGTCGGTGAGCGGGACGAGACACGGACCTTCTCCATCCACCGCATCTCCGGGGTCGCGTCCGAGTAGGCGCAAACTCCTTCAGCCGCAGGCATATTCGACCACCACGAACGGCCGCGTAGACCACCTCTTCGCGGGCCGATCACGCCCCGGCGCGCAACTTTGACCAAACCATTGCGAAACCTTTGCCCCTCGATGAATGCGCTCGGCAGTAGTTTCGGCCGTCATCACTATTGAGTTGTGACACATCTGAACGTTATCTGAAAGGACACCTATGTCGTCATCAACGCGACGTGGGCCGCGGCCAAGAGCCGCTGGCGTCGCATTACTGGGTGTGGTCGCTGCCTTGCCACTCGCCATGACCGGCGGAATGGCATACGCACACCCGTTGCACAGCGCGGCTCACCAGTCGCATCGTTCGGCAACCCGGGCACCCTCCACAGGGACCGTCTCCGGAACACCGATCAAGGCCGGCGTCAAGGTTCAGCACAGCTGTTCACAGTCGGTGAGGGAGGGCTGGGCCACCTGTTTCGCACTACGACAGTCCAACCCGGTCGAGCCGAACCGCATCGTCCCGCATGCCGTCACCCCGAATGCAACGCCGTCCGGTTACGGCCCCAGCGACATCCAGTCGGCATACAACCTCCCCAGCAGCACCGCCGGCTCGGGCACCACTGTCGCGATTGTCGATGCGTATGACGACCCCAACGCGGAGTCGGACCTCGCGACCTACCGCAGCCAGTACGGCCTGCCGGCCTGCACGACGGCGAACGGCTGCTTCACGAAGCTGAATCAGTCCGGTACGCAAGGAAGTTACCCGACCGCGAACACCGGGTGGGCGGGCGAGATCTCGCTCGATCTGGATGCCGTCAGCGCCGCGTGCCCGGCGTGCAAGATCATGCTGGTCGAGGCGAACTCGGCGAGCATGCCCGACCTGGGCACCGCCGTGAACACCGCGGTGGCCAAGGGCGCGAAGTACGTCTCCAACAGCTACGGCGGCTCGGAGGACAGCACCACCAACAGTGAGGACTCGAGCTACTACAAGCACGCCGGGGTCTTCATCACCGCCAGCACCGGCGACTCGGACTACGGCGCGGAGTTCCCCGCAACGTCAGCGTACGTGACGGCTGTCGGCGGCACCTCGCTCAGCAGAGCGAGCGGCACGAGCCGCGGATGGACCGAATCTGTCTGGTACACAAGCTCTTCCGAAGGCACCGGCTCGGGTTGTTCGGCATACGTGGCCAAGCCGTCGTTCCAGAGCGGCGTCAGCACCGGGTGCAGCAAGCGCGCCGAGGCCGACGTCTCGATGGATGCTGACCCGGCGACCGGCCTCGCGGTCTACCAGACCTATGGTGGCAGCGGATGGAGCGTGTATGGCGGGACCAGCCTCGCGTCCCCGCTGCTCGCGTCCACCGCGGCTCTCGCGGGCGCAGCCGGCAACTCGACCTACGGGAACGACCTGTCCTACTCGCACACAGCCGACTTCAACGACGTGACCAGCGGCAGCAACGGCAGCTGCGGCACGGTCCTGTGCAACGCGGGGACCGGCTGGGACGGACCGTCGGGCAACGGCACCCCGGACGGGGTCGCCGGTTTCGGTGCTCCCACGACTTCCGGTGTGACAGTGACGAATCCGGGCAGCAAGAGCAGCGCGAGCGGCACCGCCGTCTCACTGCAGCTCGCGGCGAGCGGTGGCACTTCGCCATACACCTGGAGCGCCAGTGGTCTGCCGAGCGGGCTGTCGATCAGCAGCTCGGGCCTGGTCTCCGGCACGCCGACGAAGGCTGGAACCTACTCGGTCACGGTGACCGCGACCGACGCAACGGGCACCACGGCGTCGGCAACGTTCCCCTGGACGGTCACCGCGAGCGGCGGCGGTGGCAGCACGTGCTCCGGGCAGCTCGTGCAGAACCCGGGCTTCGAGTCGGGCGCGGCCAACTGGACCGAGAGCAACAGCAACATCATCGGACAATGGGGCGCCGACGAGCCGCCGTATGCCGGGTCGTATGACGCCTGGCTGGACGGCTACGGGACGACACACACCGACACGCTGTCGCAGAGCATCACCATCCCGTCCGGCTGCACCGCGAAGCTGTCCTACTACCTGCACATCGACACCGACGAGACAGGTCCGACGGCATACGACAAGCTGACGGTGAAGGCCGGTTCGACGAAGCTGGCGACCTACTCCAACGTCAATGCGGCAAGCGGTTACACGCTGCACACGGTCAACCTGTCGGCGTTTGCCGGCAAGACGGTCAAGATCACTTTCACCGGCACGGAGGACGACTCGCTGCAGACGTCGTTCGTGCTGGACAACGTGACGGCAAACCTGTCGTGACGAACTACTGATTGAGCGGTACACCAACGCATTGAGCGGCACACTCCGAGACGGTCTCGGAGTGTGCCGCTCGATGCATATGTGTGCCGCTCAATGGGGCCGCTCGGCCAGCCATGCCTCGTGGGTGATCTCATAGAGCACCTCGCCCTTCTCGGTGCCCGGCAACGGATCGTCGAAGTCCACGAAATACGTTCGCACATAACGCATTCCGATCTTCTCCATTACTGCCCGCGACCCGGCGTTCACCGCCATGGTGTCCGCGACAACCTTCCGCACGCCGACGGTCTCGAACGCGTGCCGCAGCAACTCGCGGGATGCCTCGCTCGCATAACCCTGCCGCCAGTGTCTCCGCGCGATGCGATACCCGAGTTCGGCGGCGTCTGGGTCGACCGGTCGCAGCTGCGTGTGCCCTGGCGGGAGCATCATCAACCCGACGAACTCACCTGGCACGCAGTCAGGTTCACCTGTATGGCGGAACGCCACCCAATACCCGAGCCCGTCGATCCGACACCCCAACTCCATGCGTTCCGAATGCGATTCGAGCACTTCGTCGCGAGTGCGCGCCCGCCCCCAGATGTAGCGCAGCACCTCCGCGTCCGAGTCGAGCGCGACTTCCAGTTCGAGATGCTCGTCATCAAGCGGCACCATGAGCAGGCGCTCCGTGCGCAGCACTGGCTGGTTCATCGTCTTCTTCCTGATCGAGAGGACCCAATCCGCATCCACCGGACCCAATCCGGGCCGCGGTTTGGGGTCCGCTCGGTTCCCGATTGGGTCCTCTCGATCCGGAGACGTCCCCAGTTCAGAAGATCCGGACCTGCTCGTCCACGGCCAGGAACATCCCGTCCTGGTCGGAGACATCGAAGGCAGCTGCGAATTCACGCAGATTGCGGGCGACGTTGGCGCGGGCGTCGGCAGGCGAATGCGGGTCAATCGTCAGCAGCCGCTTCGCCTCCGCCTCGCGTGCCTTGCCACACCACACCTGGGCCCAGCCGAGGAAGAAGCGCTGCTCGGGGGTGAACCCGTCGAGCTCCGGCGACGCCTGGGTCTCCCGCGCGATCTGCAGCGCCTTGAAGCCGATCGTGAGACCACCGAGGTCGCCGATGTTCTCGCCGATCGTGAGGGCTCCGTTGATCGTGTTGCCCGGGGCATCCCGACCTTCCAACCCGTTGAACTGCTCGATCAGCTTCTGCGACAACGCGTCGAAGCGTTCGCGATCGTCGTCGGTCCACCAGTCGACCAGATTGCCGTCGCCGTCATACCGCGAACCCTGGTCGTCGAAGCCATGGCCGATCTCGTGCCCGATGACGCCACCGATGCCGCCGTAGTTGACGGCATCCTCGGCGTCGACGTCGAAGAACGGCGGCTGCAGGATCGCGGCCGGAAAGACGATCTCGTTCATCACCGGCATGTAGTAGGCGTTGACGGTCTGCGGAGTCATGAACCACTCGCCGCGGTCCACCTCGTCACCGACCCGGCTGAGCATGCGGTCGACCTCCCAGGCACTCGCCGCCGCAATGTTGCCGAGCAGGTCGTCCTCGCGAATCTCGATGCGGGAGTAGTCCTTCCACTCCTGCGGGTAGCCGATCTTGGGGGTGAACTTGGCCAGCTTCTCCAGGGCCTTCGCGCGCGTGGTCTCGCTCATCCAGGGCAGGTTCTCGAAGTCGCGCCGATATGCCTCGACGAGGTTCGCGACGAGCTTCTCCATCCGTTCCTTGGCGTGCGGCGGGAAATGCTTCTCGACATACAGCCGCCCGGCCGCCTCACCGATGAGCATCTCGACCAGGCCGACACCGCGCTTCCAGCGTTCGCGGTTCTCGGGTATGCCGGACAGCGTGCGGCCCGCGAAGTCGAACCGCTCGTCGACCATCGCCTGGTTGAGGTATGGCGCCCGGTCCGACACCAGACGCCAGGTGAGCCAGGACTTCCACGCCGTCACCGGTTCGTCACGCAGCGCCTCAGCGAATCCGGTGAGAAACGAGGGGTGCTCGACGTTCACCGGGTCGAGCACGCGCTCTTCCGCGCCCACGCCGTCGAGCCAGGCGTCCCAATCGAGTCCCGGCGTCAGTTCATCCAGCTCGGCGCGGGACAGCTTGTTGTAGGTCTTGACGGCGTCGCGCGCGGCAACCCGGTCCCAGTGCGACTTCGCGATCCGCGTCTCCAGCGCCATGATCGTGTCCGCCTGCCCGCCGTCGAGTCCGGCAAGCACGAGCAGTCGTCCGATGTGCCCGACATACTTCTCGCGAACTTCCGCGTGCTCGTCCTCGCGGTAGTAGGACTCGTCAGGCAGACCGATGCCCGCCTGCATGATGTAAAGGATGTTGTGTGCTGAATCCTTCGCATCCGCAATGGAATAGAAGCTGACGAAGGTGTCGACACCGCGACGGCTGAGCTGTCCACACACTCGCACCAGGTCCGAGCTCGTCTGCACCGAGTCGATCAGCGCAAGTTCGTCGGCCAGCGCGCCGGCGCCGAGCTGTTCGATGCGATCGGTGTCCATGAACGAGGTGAAGAGGTCCCCGACCTGCCGACGCGGCGTGCCCGGATCGGACTTCGACTCCGCGGCCTCCTCAATGAGGTGATGCACCGCCTCCTCCGCAGCCTCGCGCAGGCGGTCGAAGGTGCCGTACCGTCCGCGGTCCGAAGGGATTTCGGTCTCTCGCAACCACGTGCCGTTGACATGACCAAAGAGGTCGTCCTGCGGACGGACGCTCGTGTCGAAATTTTCGGTGATGACACCCGACTTCATCTGTGTGCACTCCTCATCAACTGACGTAGCTCTGGCTGCTGGCCAACCTACGCGGCGGCGCGGCCTGTGTCGCGTCGGTTGTGCAACGCGCGACGCGACACCGCCGTGCCCGGACCCCGCCGGAGCGGGTGATTGCCCTCGTTACAGTGAGCCCATGGCGGACACCCCCGACGGGCGCGGCACCCTCGACTGGCACTCAGCGGCGCACCGCACCGACCTGCTGGCGGCGCCACTGGTCGCGGTGCTCGCGTCCGTCCCGGGACTGGAGGTCGCCGAGATCGACCCGACGCTGGCCGACACGGCGGGGTTCTGCGCGGCATACGGCTCGGCGCCGGAGCTTTCCGCCAATTGCGTGGTGGTTGCCGGCCGCCGCGGCGAACTCACGCGGTATGCCGCGGTCGTCATACTCGCGACGACCCGCGCCGACGTCAACAAGGCGGTGCGCACGTTTCTGGACGTGCGCAAGTGCTCCTTCGCATCCATGGACGACGCCGTCCGGCTGAGCGAGATGGAGTATGGCGGGATCACCCCGATCGGACTGCCCGCCGACTGGCCGGTGCTGGTCGACGCGCAGGTCGCGAATGCGTCTGGGCCGGTCGTCATCGGCTCCGGGCTGCGTCGCAGCAAGTGCCTCGTCCCTCCGACAGAGCTCGCCGCCCTGCCCACCGCGCAAGTCGGCGTCTTCGCCGGCTGACCAGACACCTGGCGGCACACCGGAGGAAGTGAGCCCCGCCGGTCGTTACGGTTGATTGGGCGCCGCGGGCGAGCCACAGGTGCTTCCCGCCCGCCCCGGCACTGACTCGAAGGGACACCTGCGTGACCGACGGACCACTGATCGTCCAGAGCGACAAGACCGTGCTGCTGGAGGTCGACCACCCCCAGGCGACCGAGGCGCGGCGCGCGATCGCGCCGTTCGCCGAGTTGGAGCGCGCGCCGGAGCACATGCACACCTACCGCGTGACCCCGCTTGGCCTGTGGAACGCGCGGGCCGCAGGCCACGACGCCGAGCAAGTGGTCGACGCGCTGATCCGTTACAGCCGCTACCCCGTGCCCAACGCGCTGCTCATCGACATCGCCGAGACGATGGACCGCTACGGCCGCCTGCAGCTGACCAAGGACGACGACGGCCGCCTCATTCTGACTACCACCGATACCGCGGTCCTCGCGGAAGTGTTGCGGCACAAGAAGATTGCGCCGATGATCGGCGAGCGTCTCGATGACGCACGAGTGCTGGTCCACCCCTCAGAACGCGGCGCGATCAAGCAGCAGCTGATCAAGATCGGCTGGCCGGCGGAGGACGACGCCGGGTATGTCGACGGCGAGGCTCACCCGATCGCGCTGGTGCAGGACGGGTGGACGCTGCGGCCATACCAGCAACAAGCCGTCGACGGCTTCTGGCACGGCGGGTCGGGCGTCGTCGTCCTCCCCTGCGGCGCGGGCAAGACGCTCGTCGGGGCCGGCGCGATGGCCGAGGCGAAGGCGACCACCCTGATCCTGGTCACCAACACCGTCTCCGCCCGGCAGTGGCGGGACGAACTGCTCGCCCGCACCACGCTCACCGAGGACGAGATCGGCGAATACTCCGGCGCCCGCAAGGAGATCCGTCCGGTCACGATCGCGACCTACCAGGTGCTCACCCACAAGCGCAAGGGCGTCTTCCCACACCTCGAACTGCTGGACGCGCGCGACTGGGGTCTCATCCTGTATGACGAGGTGCATCTCCTCCCAGCACCGATCTTCCGGATGACCGCCGATCTGCAGGCCCGGCGCCGGCTCGGCCTGACCGCGACGCTGGTGCGCGAGGACGGCCGGGAGTCCGACGTGTTCAGTCTCATCGGCCCCAAGCGGTATGACGCCCCCTGGAAGGACATCGAATCGCAGGGTTACATCGCGCCTGCCGACTGTGTCGAGGTGCGCGTGACGCTGTCCGACAGCGACCGGATGGCCTACGCGATCACCGAGCCGGACGACCGCTACCGCTTCGCCTCCTGCGCGCCGGTGAAGGAGCCAGTGGTGGAGCAGCTCGTGCGACAGCACGACGGCCAGCCCACCCTGGTGATCGGCCAGTATCTCGACCAGCTCGAGTCGCTGGCCGAGCGGCTGGGTGCCGACCTGATCACCGGCGAAACGCGAGTTGCGCAGCGGCAGAAGCTGTTTCAGCAGTTCCGCGACGGCGAGATCAACAAGCTCGTGGTCAGCAAGGTTGCCAACTTCTCCATCGACCTGCCCGAGGCGAGCGTCGCGATCCAGGTCTCCGGCACGTTCGGCTCCCGGCAGGAGGAGGCCCAGCGTCTCGGCCGGGTGCTGCGGCCCAAGGGCGACGGCCGCACCGCCCACTTCTACACCATCGTCACCCGCGACACCGTCGACGCCGAGTTCGCCGCCCACCGGCAGCGGTTCCTCGCCGAGCAGGGGTACGCCTATCGCATCGTCGACGCCGACGACCTGCCGGTGCCCGACTGAGACTCAGCCCCGCAGGAACGCCAGCACCGCGAGCACTCGACGGGCCACACAACCTCAGGAAATGTGGTGCAGCACCGCCTCTACGGGCGAGATCGCGAAATAGATCAGGAAGAGAGTGGCAATGAGCCACATCAGCGACGGCACCTGCTTCACGCGACCGCGAGCCAGCTTCACGACCACGAACGCGATGCAGCCGGCACCGATGCCCACGGTGATCGAGTAGGCGAACGGCATCACCACGATCGTCAGGAACGCTGGTATGGCGATGTCCCAGTCGTGCCAGTCGATGCCGCCGACCTGCTGCATCATCAGAAAGCCCACCAGGACCAGCGCCGGAGTAGCGGCCTCGTAGGGCACCACACTCACCAGTGGCGACAGGAACGTCGACAGCAGGAAGAGCACGCCGGTGACGATCGCGGCGAGGCCGGTGCGGGCGCCCTCACTGACACCTGCCGACGACTCGATGAAACCGGTGTTGGAGCTCACCGACCCCAGGCCGCCCGCCGCCGCGGCCAGGGAGTCGACAACCAGGACCTTCTGGGCGTTCTCCGGGTTGCCGTCCGCGTCAAGCAGGTCCGCCTTCGCACCGATCGCGACCATCGTGCCCATGGTGTCGAAAAAGTCCGCGAGGACCAGCGAGAAGATCAGCATCAGCGCGGTGATGACACTGATCCGCCCGAACGATCCGAAGAGGCTGACATGCCCGATCAGTCCGAAGTCCGGTGTGTCGACCCAACTGTGCGGCAGCTTCGGGACGTTCAGCTCCCACCCCGTGGGGTTCTTGGTGCTGAGCGCTCCCTGATGGCCGATCGCCTGCACGACCACCGCGAGCACGGTGGTCGCCAGGATCGCAATCAGTATGGCGCCCTTGATTTTTCGCACGTACAGGACGATCACGAGGATCAACCCGACGCAGAAAACCAGCAGCGGCCAGCCCTTCAGCTGGCCGTTCACGCCCAGCTGCACCGGCGTGCCCGAGCCGGGCCGCACGAATCCCGACTCGAAGAGCGCCAGGAAGGTGATGAACAAACCGATGCCGACGCTGATCGCCGTCTTCATCGGCGGCGGCAGGGCGCGGAACGCGGCGACCCGGAAACCGGACAGCACGAGCACCAGCATCACGATGCCTTCGAGCACCACCAGGCCCATGGCGTCGGCCCACGTCATACCGGGCAGCGCAGCAATCGAGAATGTCACAAAACCGTTGAGCCCCAGACCGGTTGCGATGGCCAACGGGAAGTTGGCGATGAACCCCATCAGGAGCGTCATGACACCGGCAACCAGGGAGGTCGCCGCGGCGATCTTCGCCAGGTGCAGGTCGCTGCCGCCACCGAGGAAGTGGCCGTGACCGTCCTTGGCCGTGCCGATGATCAACGGGTTGAGCACGATGATGTAGGCCATCGCGAAGAACGTCACGACCCCGCCACGGATCTCGCGACCGATCGTGGACCCGCGGGCGGTGATCTTGAAATGGCGATCCAGAGCATTAGCACCGATGGCTGGCGTCGTCATGGCGATGAGCGTAGGGGTAAATGGCAGGCAGGACTCCCGATTAGGCTGAGCCGCGTGAACGATTCCGAGGCCGAGGAGCCGAACGCCGACGATCTGCTCCCGGTGAAGATCGACGTCCTGCGCGTGGTCGAGATCGGCGTCGCGCTGTGGGTGATCGCCCTGGTCGTCACGCTCGTCATACCGGCGCTGCACCGGGACGGCCACGACTGGTGGCCGTGGACCTGCGTCGCAGGCGCAGTGCTCGGCGGCATCGGCTGGGGCTACCTGCGCCGTGGAAGAGGCAACGCCGCAGCCGCCTGAAGCGGCATACCGTCCCATCATCCGGTGGGCCGACTTCCGCGCAGGCGGCACGAGGGTACAAAGTTGTCCCATGACCTCTGATCCCGCCCTGCAGGATTCGACAACCTTCGTGCTCTTCGGAGCGACCGGAGACCTCTCCCGCCGCAAGCTGCTGCCCGGACTGTTCCACCTCTTCGACACCCACTTGCTCGCCGACCTGCGCGTGATCGGGACCTCGCTGGAGGACCTCACCCGCGACGAGTTCGTCGCGTGGGCGAAGGACGCCGTCACCGAGTTCGGGAAGCACCCAACGGACACCAAGGTGTGGAACGCATTCGCGAAACGCCTTTATTACGTGCCGGGTTCGGCGGGTCCGGCCGCGCTGCGCAATGTGGTGACCGAGGCCGAGCAGGACATGGCCCCGCCGATCCAGCGCCTGCACTACCTGAGCGTCCCGCCGAAGGCGGCGCTCGACGTCATCCAGACGCTCGAAGCCGCCGACCTGGTCAAGGACTCCCGCGTCATCATGGAGAAGCCGTTCGGCACCGACCTGGCCAGTGCGGTCAAGCTGAACGGGGCGGTGCACGCCGTCTTCGACGAGGAGCAGGTCTATCGCATCGACCACTTCCTCGGGAAAGAGGCCGCGCTCAACATCCTGGCGTTCCGTTTCGCCAACGGTCTCTTCGAGCCGATCTGGCACCGCAACTTCATCGACCACGTGCAGATCGACGTCCCGGAAGTGCTCGGGCTGGAAGGGCGTGCCGCCTTCTACGAGGGCACCGGCTCCTACCGGGACATGGTCGTCACGCACCTCTTCCAGGTGCTCGCATTCACCGCAATGGAACCGCCGACCTCCCTGGACCCGGCCTCGATCACCGAGGAGAAGAACAAGGTCTTCCGGTCGATGCTGCCGATCGAACCCACCGATGTCGTCCGGGGCCAATATCAGGGCTACCGCGACGAGAAGGGCGTCAGCCTCGAGTCGGAGACCGAGACCTTCGTCGCGCTCAAATGCCGCATCGACAACTGGCGCTGGGCGGGAGTCCCGTTCTATCTACGCACCGGCAAGAAGCTCGCCGAAGGGCAGCGGATCATCTCCATCGCGTTCAAGGAACCACCGAAGTCGATGTTCCCGGCCGGATCGGGCGTCGGCCAGCAAGGTCCTGACCACCTGACCTTCGACCTCGCCGACGAAGCACGAGTTTCGTTGTCGTTCTATGGAAAGCACCCCGGACCCGGCTTCCGCCTCGACAAGGTGTCGATGCAGTTCGCCGTGCAGGACACCGACTGGGCCGGGGCTGTGCTCGAAGCCTACGAGCGCCTCATCTACGACGCCGTCCGCGGCGACCACACGCTCTTCACCACCGCCGACGGCATCGAGCGCCTGTGGGAGATCAGCCAGCCACTGCTGGACAACCCGCCGCCCGTGCGCCCCTACGCACCCGGGTCCTGGGGCCCCAACCAGATCCACCAACTCGTCGCACCCAACGCCTGGCGCCTGCCCTTCGAGCGCAAGTGGCGCGTGCCGAGCTGAGTCTTTGCGCTGCACTCCTCGCAGAGGGGGTGCAGGTGGCCACGAACAAGTTCGTTGGCCACCTGCACCCCCTCTGGTCGTCGTTCCGCGGGCGTCCGCTGTGCGTCCGGATGGGTTGATCTGGCCCGTCACCACGGCTAGCGAGGTATGCCGGACCCAGCGCCGAAGTCCGCAAACCTCGACCGTCGAAGGTTAGGTAGTCCGGGAGCGCCGGCTAAGTGAAGTCGAGTGCCAACTCGTCGAGAACGGGTGCCTCCAGAGTCTCGGGAGGCGTTGCGGGAGCGTCGGTTTCGCTGTGCGCGCCGCATCCGTGGTCGAGCGAGACGACCCGCCCGTCGGACGGCGACCACTCACCCGCGCAGACGCCGAAGAGCTGACGCAACACTCCCGGGAGCGGCAGGAAGAACCCGCACGAGGAGCAGTGTGCCTTCGCCTGGCGAGCCACCTCGGAGCTAGGACCACCGTCACCGTCATACCAGCGCTGGGCGGCTGCCTCGCGACCCTCCGCGGACAGCACCCGCGGCCGGCCGAGTCCGAACTCGACGAACGCGACCTGGTCGACGTCCTCTTCCCCGGTCGCCTCGAATCCCTGCTCCAGCAGCGGGTCACCCGCGACATACGGCCGCTCGTCGCCGGCACCGATGTCACCGGGCGCAAGACGCTCGACATACGGCAGCCACTCGGGCGCCAGGATCGCGGCGTCGGTCGGCAGCAGGTTGGTCTCGCAGACGGTGGCGAACTTCTGCCGCGGCGCGCGGGCGACCGAAATGGCCCAGTGCCAGCCGACGTACCCCGGGGAGGTGCACTGGAAGTAGTGCATCGCCAGCCGCTCGTCCAGCATGACGGCGCCCGCGTGGTCCCCGACCGCGCCGGGTTCGGCGATGGCGAGGGCTGCCTCGTGCGCGAGAGCGACGCCGTCCAGCAGCACCTTGTCCGCCTTGACGGCGACCCGGCCGGGTGCCTTCTGCGCCGTGACTTTCCGCGTGCCCGTCTTCTTGGCGGGCTTCTTCGCCACCTTGGCGGCGGACTTCTTGGTGGGTGACATGTCAGACCTCGAGATCGTCGGCGACAGCGCGCAACACGGTGGCGACCTTCTCCGCGTGCCGCTTGTCGGGGTAGCGTCCGCGCCGCAGACCGTTGCCGAGATCGTCCAGCAGCTTGATGACGTCCTCGACGATGACCGCCATGTCGTCGGCCGGCTTGCGGTGGCGGGCCGCGAGGGAGGGGGACGCATCGCGGATGGTGACGCTGAGCGCCTGGGCGCCGCGCCGACCCTCGGCGACGGAGTAGTCAATGCGAGTGCCGCTCTTGACCGAGGTCACACCCGCCGGGAGCGCACTCGAAGGCAGGAAGACGTCCTGGCCGTCGTCGCCGGAGACGAAACCGAAACCCTTGTCGGAGTCGAAGAACTTGACCTTGCCGGAAGGCACCGTGACACCTACTTGATCGTTGCGGAGGGCTGAACTGAGTGGGAGCGACCCGGACGAACCGCCGTGTCGATGCCTGCGCAAGATTAACGCCTCGCGCAGGCATCCATCGAATCGTTCCGCCGTCCGGCCGGGGTTGTCACCGCGTGCGCAGTTCGCCCAGTCGCGGCACCAACTCGGTCAGCTCACCGACGATGAGGTCGGCACCGGCGGCCCGCAGCGTGACGGCGTCCGCGGGGCCGGTGGTCACACCGACCGCGACGGCTTCCGCCGCCCGCGCCGCATGCATGTCCCCCGCGTGGTCGCCGACGTATGCCGTAGCCCCGTGCTCACGCAGCGGAGCCGACTTGTCGTGCCCGAAGAGATCGCCGACCACGACGTCCGGCACGATCCCCACGTGTTCCAGCGTTGCGCGCACGGCGGGCGGGTTCTTCGCGCTCACGACCAGGACCGTCCCGCCAGTCTCGTGGATGGCGGCGACCAGCGCGGCCGCACCCGGCAGCGGCACCGTCAGCTCGATCGCGTGCTGCAGGTAGTGCGCCCGGTAGTCGGCTGCTGCGGCCACCACCTGGCCGGCCGGTAGGAAGTGCCCCAGATTGTCCAGCAGCGGCGCGCCGATGAGCGGCCAGAGCTGTTCGTCGGTCGCGGCAACACCACGCTCCTGCAACACCTTTCGCATGCTGCCCGCGATGCTGTGGCGCGAGTCGACCAGTGTCATGTCCAGGTCGAAACCGACGACGAGTCCTGCGTCCTTCATGGACACTTCTTATCGTCCGTAGGGGTCCTTCGGATCGCCCGGGGTCGGGCCGTATGGCGGCTGGCCGCCTGGGGCCGGGCCGCTGTGTGGCGGGGGGCCCGCGCCATACGGGCCGGGGTAGGTGCCCGGCGCCCCCGGATATCCGGCAGCGGCCAGGCGAGCCCGGTTGCGTTCCTTGCCGGAATTGACCAGCTTGACGATGCCGATGATCAGCAGCACGACTCCCACGAGGAACACGAGAGCGCCGCCGCCGACGCCGATGCCGATCGGCACCAGCACCCGGTGGGCGATGTCGCCGGCGATGTCCGAGTCCAGCACCTTGGTCCGCAACCCTGAGCAGTCGATCGTGTAGTCGCCGGCGGTAGTGGGCTGGAAGGTGCCGACGCGGGTCAGCGCCGTGCTGCCCCAGTCGATAGTGAGGCGTCCGTCGCCCTGGCTGACCGCGACCTGCTGACCGTCGGGTCCGGTGATCCGGCAGGCCGGCAGGGCCTGGGAATCGTCATACGTGCCATCGACCAGGATCGTCTGGCTGTCCGTCGTGTCGACGTGCACGCTGCTGCTCGCGGCATGCCACGGCTGATCGTTGACAGCGCTCATGCCGTGAGACACGCCCTGCCAGATGCCGATGCCTGCGGCGGCCGGCGCCAGGATCAGCATCAGGACCGCACCGACGATCGTCAGCGCGAGTCCGCGTCGTCGGGGCAGGCTCATGGTTTCCTTCCGGCCGGGTGACGGTCACCGGGCGCAGTGCCATCATCCCCCACCCGAGCGGTGACGCGCGCCTCAACGGTCCCGTCGGCGCTCCGATCCGGCGTACGGCTCCTCAGCCGACCGGCATACCCACTCGGCGCTGGGAATCCCAGAGCCGGGCGTAGGCGCCACCCGCGGCGAGCAGCGACTCGTGTGTGCCGCGCTCGATGATCCGGCCGTGGTCGAGCACGACGATCAGGTCCGCGTCGCGCACGGTGGACAGCCGGTGGGCGATGGTGAGGGTGGTGCGACCGCGGCTCACCTCGTCGAGTGCGAGTTGCACCGCGCGCTCGGTGGCATTGTCCAGCGCACTGGTGGCCTCGTCGAGGACCAGCACGCGAGGGTCGTGAAGAATGGTGCGGGCCAAGGCGATTCGCTGTTTCTCCCCGCCGGAGAAGCGGTAGCCGCGAGCGCCGACCAGCGTGTCGTACCCGTCGGGCAGTGCCTCGATGAGGTCGTGCACCTGCGCCGAGCGGGTGGCCGCCTCGATCTGCGCGTCGGTAGCATCCGGGCGGGCGTAGCGCAGGTTCTCGCGGATCGTGGTGTGCAGCAGGTAGGTCTCCTGGGAGACCACCCCGACGAGCGATGCGACGTCCTGCAAGGTCATCTCCCGCAAGTCGACGCCGTCGATCGCGACGGATCCGCTGGCCGGGTCGTGCAGCCGGGAGACGAGACCGGCGAGCGTCGATTTGCCGGAGCCGGTCGCTCCGACGAGCGCGACCTGGGCGCCGGCCGGCAGCCTCAGGTCAATGCCGTCCAGGGCGTTGCGATCGGCACCGTCATACCGGTAACGAACGCCGGTCAGCGTGACCTCGCCGCGGGCGGTGGCGACGTCGATCGGCACCGGGTGCTCGGGGTCGTCGATGGTGACGGGCAGGTCGAGGAACTCGAAGACCCGGCTGAACAGGGCCATCGACGTCACAACCTCGGCGCCGACGTTGAGCACGCCGAGCACCGGGCGGAAGAGCGCTGCCTGCAGGGTGGTGAACGCGACGAGCGTGCCGATCGACATACCTCCGCCCGTGGCGGGCAGACCGGCGGCCAGATAGATCAGCGCCGGTATGGCGGCGAAGACGATCGCCATCGTGCCCATCCGCCATCGACCGGCCATCTGCGATTGGAGCTCCAATTCGGTGAGTTCCGAGGAGGTTTCGCGGAACCGTGCCGAGAGGGCCGGGCCAGATCCGACGGTCTTGGCGAGCATGACGCCGCTGATCGAGAGCGACTCCTCGATCTGGGTCTGCATGTCGGCGAGCGCCCGCTGCGCGCGGGCCTGGATGGTGCGGCGCAGCCGCGCGACGCGGCGGGTCAGCCAGATCGCCGGAGGCAGGATCAGCAGGCTGAGCAGGGACAGGCGCCAGGAGAGCACGACCATGGCGATCGCCGTGCCGACGGCAGTGGTGATGTTGGTGGCCACGGAGGTCGCCGAGTCGGTGACGACCGTCTGCATGGCGTTGACGTCGTTAGTCAGGCGGGACTGCACCTCGCCGCCACGGGTGCGGGTGAAGAAGCCCAGCGACATGCGTTGCAGGTGGGTGAACAGGTCGGTGCGCAGCCCGTGCATGACCTGCTGGCCGATGCGGGTGGACAGGAAGGTTTGCACGACCCCCAGCGCCTGGGTGACCACGGTGACGATCAGCATCGCCCCGACGAGTTCGAGCAGCAGCGAGACGTTGTGCTGCGGGATGGCGCTGTCGATCAAGCGGCGGATGAGGAACGGCGTCACCAGCCCGATCAGGGAGCTGGCGACGATGATGCCGGTGACCACCGCGAGGGGGAAGCGATGCTGCCGGAAGAGGCCGGCGATCCGGCGCAGGGAGACGGGATGTTCGGCGAGTTGCTCGACGTCGGCGGGGTCCTTCTTGCGACTGGCGCGGGTGCCGGGCGGCCGGCCGCCTCGTTCGCCGAGGCCGCGCGGTTGCAGGCCCGAAGATCCGGAAATTGTCGGGGTGCCCGTCATAGGGCAGCACCTGCCTTTCGGTTGATCGGCATTGATGAGGTTACCTCACAGTGTTGTAACCTCAACAGCCGCCCTACAATTCCCGTATGCCGCCACGTCCGCAGCCCGACATTGAGGACGAACCAACGCTCGCCCAGTCGGTCATGCGCGTTGCGCGCATGCTGCGGCGGGCGAGCCAGAGCGAACTCGAGCCGTTCGGCCTGACCCCCAGCCAGTCGCGGGCGCTCGGAGTGGTCAGCCGCTGCGGGGATCGGCCGCCGCGCCTGCGGGACATCGCGGCGCGCCTCGACATCGCGCCACGCTCCGCGACCGAGGTAATGGACGACCTGCAGCAGCGCGGTCTTGTCGAACGCACGCCGGACCCGACCGACCGGCGCGCCGTGACCATCACACTGACCGATGCCGGCCGGGAGTTGCGCCGCCGGATCGAGCGCGCCCGGGCTCGGCAGGGTGACGCCTTCTTCGGACACCTGAGCGCCGAGCAGCGAGCGGATCTCGCCGACCTGCTGCAATCCGCACTCGCACCGCACACGTCGCCCCGATCGCCGCGCTGACGCGAGCGGCGTGCGCGGCGGGCGCAACCAGCAACGGTCGCCGATTGCGCGCGAGCTTCGGCGGCAAACCTCGTCCCCAAAGCTCGACGGTCGCGCCTCCGGGACGGGTAACTGGCGGGCGTCCCCGCCATACTCCGATATTAATGTCAGATTGACATATATACCCCAGCCGTCTTATAGTCATATCGACTCTAACAACAGACAGAGGAGGACGTCATGGCTGACATCGCCCGCTATCCCTTCGTTCGCCACCTGCGCGGATCGGGCACGACGCACGTCGAACACATCCGGAAGGGCACTACCGTCCACGCGGGAGCCGGCGCCTCGTTCTGGTTCCGGCCGCTCTCCGCCGTACTCAACGAGGTGCCGATCGATGACCGGGAACTGCCGCTGCTGTTCCACGCGCGCACCAGCGACTTCCAGGACGTGACGGTGCAAGCGACCATCACCTACCGCGTCACCGACCCGGCGACCACCGCGGGCCGCATTGACTTCTCGATCGACCCGGAGACCGGCCGGTGGCGTGGCACCCCGCTGGAGCAGGTCGCGGGGCTGCTCGTCGAGTCGGCCCAGCAGTACGCGATCGACCGGCTCGCGACCGTCGACCTGCCGACGGCGATGGCCGCCGGAGTCGGACCGGTGCGGGCCGTGATTGCCGACGGCCTACGCGCAGACACCCGCCTGGCCGAGACCGGCATCGCGGTCGTCGGGGTGCGCGTGGTCGCGCTGCGGCCTGAACCCGAGGTCGAGAAGGCGCTGCGTACGCCGACCCGCGAGCACGTGCAGCAGGAGGCCGACAGGGCGACCTTCGAGCGGCGCGCGGTCGCCGTCGAACGCGAGCGGGCGATCGGCGAGAACGAGTTGCAGACGAAGATCGAGCTCGCCCGCCGCGAGGAACAGCTGGTCGGCCAGCGTGGCGCCAACGCCCGCCGCGAAGCAGAGGAGAACGCCGTGGCCGGTGCGATCGCCGCCGAAGCGGAGGCCAAGCGCACGGTCACCCTGAGCGAGGCGAGCGCCGAGGGCACCCGGCTCGCCGGTGCCGCCCAGGGGGCGGCCGAGGCGGCGCGCGTCGCGGCATACCGGGACGTCCCCGAGACGGTGCTATTCGCGCTGTCGGTGAAGGAGCTGGCTGCGAACCTGCCGCAGATCGACACGCTCGTGCTCAGCCCCGACCTGCTGACCAAGGCGCTCGCTCACCTCGGAGCCGCGAAATGATAAACACCCCACGAAGTTCTCCGCTCGTACCTCGCTCCGATACTTCGCGGGGACCCCGAGGGAGCACCCCAAGGGTTGTCGTCGTCCACCGACGCACAGAGTATGACGAACTGCTCGCGACCCACGGCACTCGCGGCCAGGCGGCGTTCTTCCTGCGCAGCCGCGGGCGTGACCTGAACGAACTCGAGGAACGGCACCTGCTGACCCAGGCCGCCCTCGACGCGGCGACCGCGGCGATCCCGGTGGACTGGCGGCGCGGCACGGTCGAGCGCGCGGACGTCGCGCGGTTTCTCTTCGCGCTCGAAGACGTCGTCGTGGTCGTCGGGCAGGACGGCCTGGTCGCGAACGTCGCGAAGTATCTCGACGGTCAGCCGGTCATCGGTGTTGACCCCGAGCCGGGCCGCAATGCCGGTGTGCTGGTGACACATTCGGCTCGCGACCTGCCCGAGTTGTTGCGGATGCACGGCCAGGCCGTCGAACGCACGATGGTGCGTGCCGCGCTCGATGACGGGCAGCAACTGCTGGCGCTCAACGAGATCTTCGTCGGGCACCCGAGTCACCAGACTGCGCGCTACGACCTCTTCGCGCCGAACGCGCGGCCGGAGTCGCAGGCGTCGTCGGGCGTGATCGTGTCGACCGGGACGGGCGCGACCGGGTGGTGCCGCTCCATCGCTCTCGAGCGTCGCAGCCGGCTGGCACTGCCCTCGCCATACGAACCACGGCTGGTGTGGTTCGTCCGCGAAGCGTGGCCGTCCCCGGCCACGGGCGTCGGCCTCACCGAGGGCGAGCTCATCGGCGGTGAACTCGCGCTCACTGTCGCCTCGGACCGCCTCGTTGCCTTCGGCGACGGCATCGAGACCGACGCACTCACGCTCACCTGGGGTCAGACGGTGCGCGTCGGACCCGCCGACCGTGCCCTGCGCCTGGTCGTATGACGAAAACCCCACGCAGCTAGCCGGTTTCGGTCAGTTCCAGGGCTCTCCGAAGGCCCGGATTCGATCCTCGGGAGGCGTCGCGGACAACAGAGCAACGATCTCCCTGGCCGCTTCGTCCGGGTCCGGGTTGTCGCACGGAATGCGTAGTCCGACGTATGCCGGGCCAGACCTGGGCGTGTCGCCGACTTTTCCGAACGACAGTTCCACGCCGTCGGCCCGCCACGCCGGTGACACCCACTGCAGCCGGAACTCCGGCGCCACGCTGAACCCGGCGGCTCGCAGCCGTGTCTCGACCAGCCGCGCCGTGAGCCGCCGAGGCGTCTCCCAGGACCGGTCGGCCGCCGCGCGACACACCTCGGCCTCGTACTGCGCTGCTTCGAAATGTATGGCGGGCAGACCCCATGCCCGGCCGTCGAACCGGTCCACGTCGTCGCGCACCGGACCATCGAACACACCGGTGTAGTTGCGGAAGTCCATCCACGAGATGCGGCGGCCGTCCGGAGAACGCTCGATCCAGGGCGCAATGACGCCGCATCCCGGCACTCCGCAGGAACAGCGGTAGACGGCCACGCGCCGGCCGATGTGGACGGGCAGCAACGGTCGCTCACCACCGAGGATGTCGGCCGGATCGAAACCCCGCCAGCCTTCGGCAACCGTCTCGAACGGATTCTTCCCATCGACGCGGAGCGCCATCTCCGGCCAGTCGGGATTGTCGCCGACTTCGAAATGTATTGAGAGCGTGGAGGTTTCGGACGTTTCAGCAGCGGAGTGCGTCATACGATCGGCGCTTTGCGGCGCACCGGGAGCCATCACCAAGGGCCGCAGGGCGCGGCCGAGTCGCGTGAACAGCGTAGTGCGCCCTTCCGCGGATCTAGAAACGGTCGGAGAAGATGCGCCCTGAGTTGAAGTCGACCTCCTCGAGCATCTGCACCATCGACCCGGAGTGGACGCCACCCCGTGCATAGCGCCCCCACCGGTCGGTGTATGGCTTGTAGTAGTAGAGCCCCCACTGCCGCTCGTCCTCGTAGTAGCGCAATTGGAAGAACTTCCGGTGCGTCCAGCCGCCGTCGCCGCTCCAATGCGGCCGCGATTCGCAGAGCGTGACGAAGGCGCCACGGATGTGGTACTCGATCCGCACCTCGTGCCGGGCGCCTGGGGGCACCTTCGAGTCGCACCAACGCTGCAGCCGCGCAACGTCGGTCTCCGGGATCTTGCGCCGCCACACCATACGGCTCAGAAGTACCAGGGAAACGGCGACCAGTCGGGATCGCGCTTCTCCAGGAAGGAGTCACGGCCCTCGACGGCCTCGTCGGTCATGTACGCCAGCCGGGTCGCCTCGCCGGCGAAGACCTGCTGCCCCATCAGCCCGTCGTCGGTCAGGTTGAACGCGAACTTCAGCATCCGCTGCGCGGTCGGGCTCTTGCCGTTGATCTCGGCCGCAGCCTGCAGCGCCTCGACCTCGAGCTCGGCGTGATCGGCCACGATGTTCACCGCGCCCATCCGCTGCATCGCCTCGGCGTCATACGTCCGGCCGAGGAAGAAGATCTCGCGAGCGTTCTTCTGCCCCACCATTTTCGCCAGGTATGCCGAGCCGTATCCCGCATCGAACGAACCCACATCGGCGTCGGTCTGCTTGAACCGCGCATGCTCCCGCGACGCGATCGTCAGGTCGCACACGACATGCAGGCTGTGGCCGCCGCCGGCAGCCCAGCCGTTCACCACTGCGATGACGACCTTCGGCATCGTGCGGATCAGCCGCTGCACCTCCAGGATGTGCAGCCGCCCGCCCTGCGCCTTCACCCGCGCCTGGTCGACGGTGTCCGCGGTCTCGCCCTCGGCGTACTGGTAGCCGGACCGCCCGCGGATGCGCTGGTCGCCGCCCGAGCAAAACGCCCAGCCGCCGTCCTTAGCGCTCGGGCCGTTGCCGGTGAGCAGCACGACGCCCACGTCCGGGGTCATCCGGGCGTGATCCAGCGCCCGGTAGAGCTCGTCAACCGTGTGTGGCCGGAACGCATTTCGCACTTCCGGCCGGTCGAACGCAATGCGCACCGTGCCCTGCTCCGGCCCGAGCCGCACACAGCGGTGGTAGGTGATGTCGGTGAAGTCGAAGCCCTCGACCGGTTCCCACGCACTCGGATCGAAGATTTCGCTGATCGGACGCTGCTCGCTCACCCGCACGAGCTTATGACTACCGTCGTATGCCGTGACGCCTTCCCCGACGCTGGACGAACTGCTCGACACCATGCACGTCGTCAGCATCCCGATGCGCGTGCGTTTCCGCGGTGTGCTGCATCGCGAAATCGCCGTATTTGCAGGTCCGTCCGGCTGGGGCGAGTTCTCACCCTTCCTGGAGTATGACGCCCCCGAGGCGTCCCGCTGGCTCGCCGCCGCGATCGACGCAGCCTGGGGTTCGTGGCCGGTCGCTGTCCGCTCGGCCGTGCCGGTGAACGCGACGGTGCCCGCCGTCGCCGCGTCGGAGGTCGCGGCCGTGCTCGCCCGGTATGACGGCTGCCGGACCGCCAAGGTCAAGGTCGCCGAGCGCGGTCAGTCGCTTCCTGACGACGTGGCGCGCGTTGCAGCGGTACGCGACACGATGGGCTCCGGCGCGTTCGTCCGCGTGGACGCCAACGGCGGATGGTCGGTCGACGATGCGCTGTCGGCGATCGAGGCGCTGGCGCCATACGTCCTGGAGTATGTCGAGCAACCCTGCGCGACCGTCGATGAACTCGTCGAGCTGCGGAAACGGTTGGCACGAAACGGCATCGGCGTGCGGATCGCGGCGGATGAGTCGATCCGCAAGGCTGAGGACCCACTGCGCGTGGCCCGGCTCGGCGCCGCGGACGTCGCGGTCGTGAAGGTCGCCCCGCTCGGCGGCGTCTCGTCGGCTCGGCGCATCGCGACCGAATCCGGTTTGCCCACAGTGGTTTCCAGCGCCATCGACTCGTCGGTCGGCATCGCAGCCGGCGTCGCATTGGCTGCCGCACTGCCTGAACTTCCCTTTGCCTGCGGGCTCGGCACGCTGGAGTTGATGGCCGGCGACGTGGTCTCCGATTCCCTGGTGCCACAGGCGGGTTCGATCAACGTCAGCCGACCCACACCCCAGCCGGCACTCCTGGAGCGGCATCGCGCACCGAGGGAGCGACAGCAGTGGTGGCGCGACCGCGTCACCACGTGCTTCTCGCACCTCGCCCGGGGCTGAACTGTCGATCAGGCACCTTCGCCGAGTGCCCACTCCCACCAGCGCTCGATGAATGCCTCGGTGATCGCAACCGGCGACGTGAGATCAGGCACTGTCCCCACGGTGCAACTCATCCGCCACGACGTACCCTCGAACGTGAAGTGGATCGTGGGACGTTCGTCGCGCGGAATGGGTTCGCCGGACAGGCCCGACTCGTCTGCTGTCCACCTCCAGGGGAACCGCGCGATGATCCACGCCGAGTCGGCCCTGGTGGACTCGGCGACCATCCGTTCCAGCACGTCATGGACCGGCTCGATCCGCAGCTGCCGCAGACCGCGCCTCGTGGTCGGCTCGTCGACCCGGGCCCGGCCACGGGCGAACAGCCACATCTGTCGGTGGCGCACCTCGAACCCGCTGGTGATGATCGGCAATGGTGGCTGGTGCAGTCGCAGGAAGAGCCTCAGCTGTGGCGGAGTGCTTTCCTCGGCGGCAATCGACCGCCAGGAGTCCCTGAGATCGCCATACAGCACTCGGTCCAGCATCGCCTCGTTGAACTCACCGAGGACGTGCGTCCCGGAGGTCAGGATCTCGGCACCTGGCGTCGGCTTCATCCGCCCCTTGCGTCTCATTACCGAACTCCCGTCACGAAGGTAGACCGCTCACCCTCAGTCTTGTATTGGCACTTATATATAAGCACTGTTATATTTACCGAATGCTCGAACCCGACCTGCTCGACAGCAGCTACTACCGCCCGCTTGCCCAGCTGTTGCGCGCCATGGATCAGGAGGTCGAGCGGCTCTACACCTCCCGCGGCATGACGATCCGCAGCCGGTTCGTCGGCCCGCTGATCACGCTCTCGCGCCGTGGGCCGCTCACCGTCAAGGACCTCGCGATCGCCCAGGAGGTCTCGCACTCGGCGATGAGCCAGACGGTCGCGTCCATGACGAAAGCCGGCCTGGTGCGGACGGAGCCCGGCGAGGATGCGCGGTCGCGGGTCGTCATACCCACCGATGAGGCGAATGAGCTCATCCCCCTGCTCCGGGCCGAGTGGCGCTCGACGGAGGCGGTCACCCGGGCGCTCGACGGCGAAATCGCGCACCCGATCATGCGCGCAGTCGAGGCGATCAACGCTGCGTTGGAGAAGAAGTCCTTCCGCGAGCGCCTGGAAGAGGCGCTCGCGGAGAATCTGCGGTCGGAGTCGTGAGGGTCCTCACCGACGTCACTCCCCTGCGCACCAGTCGCGAGTTCCGCAACCTGTGGCTCGGTGGCGCCGTCTCGTCCATCGGCAGTCAGTTCAACGGCTTCGCCGCCATGTATGCCGTGTGGCATCTCACCGGATCGTCCCTCATGGTCGGGATGCTGGGGCTGGCATCCGGGATCCCTTTGATCGCAATAGCTTTGGCCGGCTCGATGTTCATCGACGCGGTGGACCGCGCTGCGCTGGCCCGCCGCGCGACGGTCGGCCAACTCTGGACCGGCCTGCTGATGGCCGGGGCTGCGCTGGAGCGCTGGGTGGCGGCCCTCATCGTTCTCACCGCGGTGGCCGCCGCCCTCGGCGCGATCGGAGGACCCGCCCGGCGGGCACTGACGCCGACGGTCGTCGGGAAGCACGAACTGGCCGCGGCATACGGGCTCACCGCGCTGTCCTTCCAAGTCTCGATGCTGATCGGCCCCGGGCTGGCTGCACTCACCGCAACGCTGTGCGGTCTACCAATGTGCTTCGTGATCGACGCGGCGAGCTTCGTGGCATCCCTGGCCGGGCTACGCGGCCTGCACCGGCCGCCGGAAGATGCGACCACCGATCGGGGCCTGCGGGCCGCGATCGGTGGATTCCGCTTTGCAGCAAGGACATCCGTGGTCCGCGCAGCACTGCTGTGCGACCTGGCAGCAACCGTGCTCGCCATGCCCTTCGCGCTCTTCCCAGCGCTCAGCCACGACCGGTTCCACGGCAACGCGCAGACCCTCGCGTGGTTCACCACAGCCGTCGCGGTCGGCGGCGTCGCCTCCTCGGCGCTGAGCGGCATCATCACCCGCCGGCACCGCCCCGGTGTCGTGATGGTCTGCTGCTCGCTCACCTGGGGTGCCGCGCTCGCCGTGGCCGGGATGTCCCACATCTTGGCAATCACCTTGGCAATGCTCGCGATTGCCGGAGCCGCCGACACCTGGGCGGTCACCAGCCGGACGACACTCGTGCAGTCCGCGACCCCGGATCGGCTGCGCGGCCGGCTGAGCGCGCTGGAGCAAGTGGTCGGCAGCGGCGGACCCAACCTCGGCAACTTCCGTGCCGGCGCTGTCGGCGACGTCATCGGCGCAGGCCCTGCCATGTCCCTCGGCGGTCTCGCCTGCATCGCTGTGGTGGCCGGGATCATCGCCAGCAACAAGTCAGTCGCACCTATGCGCTGCACTCCCCTGACGAGCCATCACCCGCGGTCATGACCAGCATCTCGCAGAACATTGACGGCCCCCAGGACGACTGACGGTGTCTTGCCGCCGTCACTCGTCCCGCAGACCGTCAGTCTCGCGTTTCTCGGCCGACTGAACCTTCAGTGCTGCGACCCCGCTGCGTAGGCCGCAACGACCACTTCCGAGACGCCGGGGCTGCCGGCCGGGAACAACGGCCGCCGGGTGCTCCTCGGGTCGTATAGCGTGCCATCGTCATACGACGTCACGCCGCCCGCCTCGGCGACGATCAGCGAACCCGGCGCGTGATCCCACGGCATCGAACCGTTGTACACGATGTAATCACAAGCGTTTTCGGCAAGCTTCGGGTAGTCGATGCCGCAACTGACCCACGTCAGCTCAAGAGTGGGCAACGCACCCAGCGACTGCCCGACCAGGTCCCGCCGCGAGGTCCGCCCGCGGGGTGCCGCCGCGTCACGGGGCGTCACGGCAAGCCGGCGATCACCGCACCAGGCGCCGGCGCCACGCTCGGCGACATACGCCAGCTGGTGCTCCGGCTGCCAGATCCAGCCGCGCACGACCTCGCGGCCGCGCAACTCGGAGACCATCACCGCATAGTCGGACACGCCATGCACGAAGTTGCGGGTGCCGTCGACCGGATCAATGGTGAACCAGTGATCGGCGTCAACCAGCCCGTCGAGCATCGCCGGGTGTGCCGACACCGCTTCCTCGCCGATCAGCAACGCGTCCGGGTATGCCGCCGCCAGCCGGCGGGTGATCTCCACCTCCGCCTCACGGTCGGCCACGGTCACCAGGTCGCCGGGATTCTTCTCCATCACCTCGCCGTCGGCGAGCGACCGGAAACGGGGCTCGATCACCTCCGCGGAGACTTCTTGCAGCAGGGCCAGGACCTCGTCAGTCTGCACGCCTCAACTATGCCGGGTCGGCGGAAAACACCGGACCACCGGGGTGCGCGGGCGGCCGTCACCCGTCTTCGCGGAAGACCTTGTGCGCGGCGGCTTGAGCGCGAGGGCGGACGACGAGCTGGTCGATGTTGACGTGATCGGGACACGTGGCGGCGAACGCGATGCACGCTGCGACGTCCTCCTGGGTCAGCGGCTCACGGACCCCGGCATACACCGCGGCGGCCTTGGCCTCGTCGCCGTGGAACCGCACCAGCGCGAACTCGTCGGACGCCACCATCCCTGGGTCGATCTCGCACACGCGCACCGGCTGATCCCACAGCTCCAGCCGCAGCGCCATCATCAGCGAGTGGACGGCGGCTTTCACGCCGCAATAGCCGGCGCCGCCCTCGTAGGCGACCATGCCCGCCACCGAGCCGACGGTCACGATCACCCCGTGCCCGGCGACCAGCGCGGGCAGCAGCGCCTGGATCGACGCGGCGACCCCGAGCACATTGGTGTCGTACATCATGCGCCACTCGGCCAGGTCGGCGGCCGCGACAGGCTCCGACCCGATCGCACCACCCGCGTTCGCGACCAGCACCGCGACTTCTCCACCGGCGGCCGCCGCGAGCGCCGCGACGTCCTCCGGCCGGGTCACGTCGCAGGTGACCGCGCGCCCGCCGATCTCGGCAGCGAGCGCCTCGATCCGCTCAGTCCGGCGCGCCGCGCACACGACCTCGAAACCGGAGTCGGCCAGGGCACGGGCCGTCGCCCGGCCGATGCCGCTGCTCGCCCCGGTCACCACTGCGATCGGTCGGCTCATCGATGTCTCCTTGCGTCGGGTGTCGTGGCGGCATACGCCGTGCCCTCACGATAGAGCCGGTTCCGCCCCGCCTACCCTGGGCGGGTGCCCGAGTTGCAGCCCTTTCGTGTGTATGCCGAGGCGCTGTCGGCATACCGGGACGCCTTGGCCGTAGCGCTTGACGGCGGCCCGGCCATTGCCCCGTATGCCGAGAGCGCCGCCCCTGAACTGCCCGCCAATGCCGCACTGCCCGACGACCTTGCACTCGTCGTGAGCACGTCCGGCTCCACCGGCACTCCGAAACGCGCCATGCTCACCCGCGCCGCCCTGATCGCGAGCGCCGACGCGACCCACGAACGACTCGGCGGTCCCGGCCAGTGGCTGCTGCCGATGCCCGCACAGTTCATCGGCGGCACGCAGGTGCTGATCCGGTCGCTGCGAGCCGGAACGACGCCAATCACCTTGGAAAGCTTCGGGATCCGGGAGTTCACCGACGCGACCGCCGAGCTCACGCACCGGCGTCGCTACACCGCGCTCGTGCCGACGCAGCTGCGCCGGCTGCTGGACGCCGGCACCGAGGCACGCGCGGCTGTCACGCACTTCGACGGCATCCTGCTCGGCGGCGCCGCGGCCGATCCGGGGCTGCTCGCCGAAGCTGCGGACCTCGGCGCGACAGTCCTGACCACCTACGGCTCGAGCGAAACGGCGGGCGGGTGCGTCTACAGCGGCGTGCCCCTCTCCGGCACCACGGTCGAGATCGCCGACGACGGCCGGATCACGTTGTGCGGCAGCACCATTGCCTCCGGCTACCTCGGACGCCCCGAGCTGACCGCGGCCACCTTTGGCCACCGGACGGACGGCACGCGCACGTTCCACACCGACGACGTGGGCGTATGGCGCGACGACCGGCTGCACGTGCTCGGCCGCGTCGACGACCTGATCAACACCGGCGGGGTGAAAGTCGCGCCGCGCATCGTGGAAGCTGCCGCGACGGACCATCCGGACATTCTCGAAGCAGTGGCGCTAGGCCTGCCCGACATGGAGTGGGGCCAGGCCGTCGGTCTCGCGGTGCGCGCGCGGAACGACTTACAACTGCACGAGATTCGCGCCATGTTGCGCGACCGGCTCCCGGCATACGCCCTCCCCCGGCGGCTGCTGCTGCTCGACGAGATCCCCGTCCGCGGCTCCGGGAAGCCGGACCGGGCCGCGCTCGCGGCATACCCCGGATGGCAGACTTTGGCTGCTCCGTCCCCGGCCGACTGACGGCCACCCTCGTCCGAAAGCACCCCGAAACACCCCATGGCAACCCTCTCCGAATGGACCGCCGGATCCCGCCCGCGCACCCTGCCCGTCGCCGTCGCCCCGGTCGTAGCCGGCACCGGCGCGGCATACGCCATCGGTGACGGCAACCCCGCGTACGCACTGCTCGCGCTGCTCGTCTCGCTGCTGCTGCAGGTCGGGGTCAACTTCGCCAACGACTATTCCGACGGCATCCGCGGCACGGACGAGGTGCGCGTCGGCCCGGTGCGCCTGGTCGGGCAGGGTCTCGCCGCACCGTCGAGCGTGAAGTTCGCCGCGTTCACCTGTTTCGGCGCCGCTGCGGTATGCGGCCTCGCGCTGGTCGCGCTGTGCGGCCACTGGTGGATGCTGATCGCGGGTGCGCTCGCAATCGTCGCCGCCTGGAAGTACACCGGGGGCGAACACCCTTACGGCTACTTGGGACTCGGCGAAATCTTCGTCTTCGTCTTCTTCGGCCTGGTCGCGACGCTCGGCACCACCTACAGTCAGGCCGGGTCGGTCGACGTCACCGCCGTCTCCGCCGCAGTCGGCATCGGTGCTATCGCCTGCGCGATCCTGGTGGTCAACAACCTGCGCGACATACCGGGCGACACCGTGTCGGGCAAGCGCACCCTGGCGGTGCGGATCGGCGACGCGGCGACCCGGAAGCTGTTCGCCAGCATGTTCGCCATTGCGCTGCTCGCGGTCGTCGTCGCCGCCACTCAGCACCCGTGGGCGCTGCTCGCCTTGCTCGGCCTGGTGCCGTCGGTGAAGTCGGTGCGCACAGTGACCGGCGGTGCGACCGGCCGTGACCTGATCCCGCCGCTGGCCGCCACGGGCATGACGATCCTTGCGTATGGCGTGCTCTTCGGCGTCGGACTGTTTCTCAGCCGCTGATCGCGAAGACCCGAGACAGAACTGCCCACTGTCGCCGGTTGCTGCAGGCTGCGGTGGTGGGACCGCAATCTTCCGACGACAGTGGGCGATTCGGGGGTGCAGGGCAGCGGGAAAGGGGAGGAAAACCGCGGCAGCGTTTCTCAGATTGATATCCTTAAGGAGACATGGCTACCAAGAGAAGGCCCCGAGCCGTCATCTACGCCCGAGTCAGCGAAGATCGGGACGGCAGAAGCCTGTCGATCGACCAGCAGATCGAGGACTGCGAGCGATACGCGAAGCGGAACAAACTGACCGTCGTCGGCAAGGAGATGGATCGGGATCGGTCTGCGTCGAGCGGCAAGAAGCGTGATGGATTCGAGGCTGCCATCGAGTGTGTTCGTTCGGGTGAAGCTGACGGAATCCTCGCCTGGAGCAGTGATCGTCTGTACCGAAGACTGATTCACCCCGCCGTCATCGCCCGGCACAGCCGCCGAATCCTGGTACACATCAAAGAAACCGCCGCCGACGCCGACCTCGTGCTCACCGCCTGGCAACGCCTGAGTACCGCGACACCCACAGCGCCCGGCTGACCACCAGCCCACCCGTCCCAACAACCCGCACCACAACCGGCACCGTGGAACCCGCGCCTACCGCGAACGACATCGCGGCGGACTGTCACACCCACCAGGCAAAATCGATCCCAGAACCGGCAATCAGGTCCGAAACGACGCCACCCAGCAGCCCCATGAAAGATCGAGGTTAGCCCCAGGTTAGCCCTGCTGAGTCGAGTGTGATCGCTGCGACGGTTCAGCTGGGGTGGCTGCTGATCAGGTGGGCGTAGACGACGATGTTGTCCAGGTAGTGGCCGGTGGCGCGATCGAATTTGCCGATGCAGGAGATCAGCCGCAGCCCGGCGTGATTGATGTTGCCGTAGACGTGGGCGGTCGGAAAGCTGGCCTTGGGGTATTCCTCGAGGCTGTCGACCCTGAAGGTGGCGACGATGCGGTCGGCCAGCGTGACCCGGACCAGGTCGCCCGGGCGCAGTTGACCGAGCCGGAAGAACACCGATTGTGCGTCCTTCTGCTCGTCGGTGTGCCCGACGAGCACCGAGGGGCCGAGCTGTCCGGGGGTCGGTGATCCGGTGTACCAGCCTGGTGGCACGCCGGGTGTGGCTGGCGGGACAGCGATCGCCCCCTGGGAGTCGGTACCGAACGCGGCAAGGCGGGCATCGTTGATCCCAATCGCGGGAATGCTGAGGGTTTTGGGGACGGAGCGACGCAGCACCGGACCGACGGTCGGTGGGGTTGCGGGTGTCGTTGCCCGCGACGTCGTCTGTCGGCTGGGCGCCGAGTTGGACGACGACGGCGCAGGCAGGTTGCCTTCTGCAGAAGGATGCGCGGCCGAGACCGGTGGAGTCGCGGCGTGCACCTGGCCACGCAACCCGATGACCACCAGCACGATTGCTGCGATCGTGAGCATGCCCGACACCACGGTCGCCCAGCGGCGACCGTGGTGGGCAGGCGTGGAATTGTTCACGTGATACCGAGCCGATTTCTGACGATCAGTGCTGCTTGCCGAACCGGCGTCGAACCACAAGCACTGCGCCCGCGCCCAGCAACAGGCCACCGGCACCGTAGAACAGCCCCTGGTCCTGGATGCCGGAGGTGCCGCCGCCACCGGTCTGGACCCCACCGGACGGCATGGTGTTCATCTGAGAAGACACCAAGCGGCCGCACAACGCCGGTGCCGTGCCGATCATCGCCAGCTTCTTACTCGCACCGGGCAGAGTGACACCCAGCGAGTTGGGCGACGTCAAGGCCGCCTTCGGTGCGTTTGCCGGGTTCAAGCCGTGCACCACGACCACTGCCTTGTTGTTCTTGATCGCCGACAGCGTGGCCTGGTTCATCGTGAAGGTGCGCTTATAGGTGAAGCTGCCACCGCCGGGTGCGACGGTCACGGTGGCCGCCGCCGACGCGCCGGTCGTGCCCTTGGTCGACAACGTGGTGCCGATCTTGCCGTACGCAGGTTGGCCCTCCACGGTGCTGATCACACCGTCATGGTTGGTGTCAGCCGAGGCCGTCGGGCACATGTCGTTGCCGTTGATGTGGATGTGCTGCACGTGCGGGAACGGTGCTCCGGCGAACGCTGCCGGGATACCCAGGGAAGCCAGCGTTGCCTTGTCGGTCGGCAGCTTGGACGCCAATCCGGACACCGTCTCGCTGACGGTGGCCTGGTCACCGTTGATGGTGAGCATCAGATGCCCCGAAGCTGCGCCAGACGGAGTGTTCGGCGACACCGCGGCCAGGGTCGCCTGGTAGCTCCAGCTATCCGCAGCGTGCGCGGCAGGGGCGCCTGCACCCAGCGCCGCGACACAGGCAGCGGCCGGAACGGCCACCAGAACCAACTTCTTCTTCGTCTGCATGATTTGCTTCCTTCTCCATCGGACGCCGACAGGGCGAACGCTCCACCGGTTACATCACGCACCAGGAACGCGCAACACGTCCTGTGCGCCGTCGTACTGCTCGGGACTTCACCCGGCAACAGCCGACGGCTCGTCGAGATCGGACCGCCCCGTGTGCTTCCACGCCTGTTCCGTGACATCGCCGTCGCGGACCAGCCCGAAGGAACTCCGTCGAGCCGACGAACACCAGTAGTTCGGCACCATCGGAGAAATGGATGGGACACGTCTTCTTCTCGTCGAGGCACCCCAACAGGCCGCCAACTCAAGACCGTTCACAGGGCCCGGACTACGGCACGGGCCCCGGATCTGGACTCAGTCGCTGGACCATCCATGGCGCGGCTCGCTTCGAATCACTGGCTCACACTGATGCCCGGATGTCTGGTCCATGTCAGGAAGTCACCCATGACCGACAAGCGTGACCAGTTCGCCAACCGTGCGCGACCGCGTCCCCATCCCCGATGACTTGCCCGCTCGACGAAGGTGGTCAGTGCAGTCAAGTAGCGAGACGAAATCGCATCACCGTCGCATAGAAATCCCGCTCGCCCGATCGACCGAGCGGATCGAAACCGACAGGCGCGCTCGACTCGCGAACCGCGCCGCCCCACCCGCCAGACAACAACAGCGCGCGCTACGCCCGGGTCCGAGCAGGTCGAAAACGAGCGACTAATAGAGGTCTGATCCGGGCTGGGGTCGGGCGCGGCGACGTATCGGTCCGTGGGGAACGGTCCGATGTCCTCGGGGTTCAACGGTTCGGGTGTCGTCGGTCCGAAGGCCTCGGCGAGAGGTCCGAGGGAACTGCCCTTCGGTCCCTCTCCGGGGGGGTCCGTCGCGGCAGCGACGGCCATGCAGATGATCAGAAGGACTGTCAGAAGAACGGATCGGTTGAACGGACGGGAGAACCAAGTCGATAATCCGAAGGGCTAGCGAGAGGACCGCTCGCGTGCCTTGAACTTAAGTTGAGCACGTAGCGCGACGAAAACTACTCGCTGACTCACCCCGCGGAGTGCAGACGGATTTGCCTGTCCGGGCTCACGTTGGCCCGACGGTCCTGACCCTGAATCGCTGCCGGGCTGGTCTGGTGCTCGGATACGTCCTGTCGCTGTCGATGACGACAACGATGCCTACTGGCAGGACCGGCTCTGAGTACCGGCCGAGGTGTGATCCGGGCGCGGCCCAAGTCGCCTGGACGAGCTTGTCACTGCACCGGGATCTGCAACCATAACTGCACCGGGTCACCGTGAGCCTGCACCTCCACGTTGGACGGCCAGGTGAACACGCTGCCCTCAGCCGAGGACTTGTTGGTGATCTGTTGCAGACGTCGGATGGCGCTGTCCAGCTGCCCGTCGGCGGTGCGACTGAAGATGTGCCGGGTCTCCTCCCGCACCAGGATGAACCCACCGAAGCCAGCCGTCCCCAGCTCCTCGTCGGTGAGACTGCGACCTGGATCGGGCAGGAGATCCTGGCGGTCTGACCCGACGGCAGTGGCCTCCCGCGCATCTATCCACGCCTCTACCCGGAGGTACAGCCATAGCTCCGGCGGGGAACCGTACGACTCCACTTCGAGGACGGCGGCGCGTCGCCTCGTGGTGCCGTCCGGGTCGGTTCGTTCCCGATGTAGTTCCCGGTGCAGCCACCGGACCATGAACTCGATCTGCTCCGTATGTGACCAGCTCGCGATGTGTGGTTCGGTGTCATCGACCAGGAAGACTCCGCCAATCGATGCAGCCCGAAGTTCCTCCCGGCTGAGCACTCGGCGGCTGTCGGGCATGGGTTGATCGCTCATGCTTGGAAAGTAGAAGTCGCCGTCCCTGCCGCGTCCTGCATCACCACCGGGCCACCCGATGCTCGGACCACAGATCCGACTGCCCCTAGGCGAACTGCACCACCTGATGGCACGCTGGTCACGTGGGTGATGACTACGTTGCGTTCGGCACGTTCCACTACGGTGCGCCCGAGTATCCGGACGACTGGGTGGACGGAGCGCCGGCCAGTCCGGAGGACCAATCCTGCGCCTTCTGCGACGCGCAAGACGTGACCTGGGTGCACCCGTTGGACGCGGACAAGGTGGAGTACCGAGCCTGGGGCAAGGGCTACACTCTGCCGTCGTTCTGGGCACTGTGTGAGCGGTGCGAGCAGCTGTACCAGGCCGGTGCCGACGAGGACATCGTGACGGTGATGTCCGCCGCTCAGGCCAACTGGACCGACGACATCGACGAGGCGATCCGCCACCTTACGTCACTAGGAGCGAAAGCGGACATCAGCGCAGCAGCCGAGCGATTCGCTTGCGTAGCCGCTCGCTGAGTTGTGTCTCAATAAACTGATTCAGGCGTTCGGGGTCCAATGCCACGTAGACTAACGCATCTTCGCAGGTCAGCGCCTGTTTTTGGATCCCGCGACACGGGCCAGATCGGTCCGCAGCGCCGTTGTGAGCAGCCGTAGGTAGCCCGTGGAGGCGACTGGCAGGGCGGAACAGGGTCGTGAGGGGACGGAATCGGGTGCGAAGTGCTCTCGCGAGATGGCCGAACCCGGCCGCGAAACAGCTTCTGACCAGGGGAAACGCACTTACGCTACGTGGCATTGGTTCGGGGTCAGGTTCAACCCGCTGCGCCTCCTCCAGTTCTCCCCACGTGCTGTAGTCGCCCGGATCGGACGCGGTGATAACGCCGATGCCATGCGTCCTTGCCACCAACCGAACGCTCCGCACCGGCTCGCTGAGAGAACCCTCCGTCTCTGCCGGAACGTGCAGCACCACATATGCAGCGTGGATGCGCGGCGATGCGCGAGTGCCTCATAGACCGCCTGGACGTCGATGGAATCTGACGGCTTTACCTCGAAGGTGATGACCTTCAAGAACTTGCCAGGAACGTATTCGTAGGTCTTAATTTCGACCGAGACAAGGACCGGTCGAGACCAAATTCCACTGGTCTGGCGTCGACCCTATCTCAGGCATCGCTTGTGTCTTCGTTCGTGGCCTGCTCAATGAGGGCACGTGCAGCCATCTTACCGAGATCGTTGGCAGCCAATGGGCTGTCTCCGGAGAGCAGGTTGCGGTCTCTGGCGGTCGCGCCGGTCATGTCGTCGTTGGCAAGTTCGAGACCCGCCTTCGTCAGTGCCTCGCCCAGAGCCCACGGCATTTGACCCGGTAGGTATCCGATGTCGACATTGGCACCCTGATCGAGCGAGTCGGGGAAGGCACACACCCTATAGCCCGTGAACGGCGACGCACCGTCCGACGACGACGATGCGAGCAGCGCCGCGGGCCCGTGACAGAGCGTGATGACGAGTTTGTCGTTCTCCTGCGCCCAGTCAATGACCGATGCGACCTCGGGGCTGTCATTCAGCTTCAACATCGCGCCGTGACCACCCGGGATGAACACCCCAAGGTAGTCGGAGCCCGGTCCGAGCTGTCCGGCCACGACGTCTGCGAGCGACGCCGGGCTGCGAAACTGCTCGCGCAGTTCCTCCCATGTCGCATTGACGGCGTAGTCTTCGCGGGGAAAGGCCCACCACTCGAACTTGGCAGGGGCCCCAGTTCGAGTCGCGATGGTCACTTTGAAGCCGGCCCCGATTACGTGGTGCAGGGGCAGCAGCGTCTCTACTGGATGATTTCCTGTTGAGAACATCGTGTCATTCTGCATCAGCATGTAGCGCTCCTCAGTCGCAATCACTAGGACGCGGCCGGACCCCGAGTATTCGCCAGTTTCAATGGCGAGGCCGTCAAAGTTCGTTTCGTCCGATGTGTACTGCGACAAAGAATAAGGAGAGGGGAAGAACGCGCCCTTCTCGGCGGCGTCTGGGGTGGGGTTACGATTCTCCGTGGACATGTCTGACCTTCCGCTAAGAGGTTTAATGATCGGGTGCGGCAGGCACCACATTTCAAACTGTGTTCACAAGTCATTGCGGGTTTGTTGCGCTCGGTAGCCCGAGAAATTCGCGACTCGAGTAGCCCCAGAGCGTCAAGCGGATCGCTGTTGCGGTGGGCGTCAGCTGTGGCCGAACAGCAAGCCGTAGGCTCGTTGCTGCAGATCCTGGTTAGCCGCGACGTGGATGTACTTCTCCTCGGTATACTCGTCGAAGGCGTGCGCGCCAAGTTCGCGGCCGAGGCCACTCTGCTTGAAGCCGCCGAACGGTCCGGTTAACGGGAACATGTGCCAGTCATTGACCCACACCGTGCCTGCTTCCAGCTGCGAGGCGACGTCTATCGCACGTTCCTCGTCGCCACCCCAGACTCCTGCGGCAAGGCCGTATTCGCTGTCGTTGGCCATCTCGATGGCCTCCTCGACCGTGTCGTACGGGATCACCACGCCGACCGGTCCGAATGCCTCGTTCCGGGCGATGTCCATCTCGTTGGTGACGTTGGACAGGATCACCGGCGCAACCCAGGTGCCGCCGCGGAACTTCTCGTCCAGGTCGAGGGCGCCTCGGTAAGCCACGGTCGCGCCCTGCTCGACCGCATGGGCGACCATCTGCTGGATGCGATCGACCGCCTCCTGATCGATGATCGGCCCAAAGTCGGTGTCCGGGTCGTGCGGGTCACCAATTTTGAGCGTTTTGGTCGCCTCGACCATGAGCTGCACAACGTCGTCGTAGAGCGCTCGCGGCACAAACGTGCGGGTGCCAGACTCACACACCTGCCCGTTGTACATCAGGAAGGCGAACAGCGAGCCGCGCACTGCCAGATCGAGATTCGCGTCGTCGAGGATGATGCTAGGACCTTTGCCGCCGAGCTCCAGCGTCACCTTCTTGACATTGCTGGCCGCGCCGCGCATCACGATCTTGCCGACCTCGGTCGAGCCTGTGAAGGCGATCTTGCGAATGCCCGGGTGCTCGGCCAGCCGTCCACCAACCGCCTCGCCGTCGCCGAGCACAACGTTGAAAACACCGGGTGGGAGCCCGGCCTCCTCCGCTGCCTTCGCGAACTCCAGCAGCGTCTGTGGGGTGTTTTCGTCCGGTTTGACCACAATCGTGTTGCCGGCGGCGAGCGCCGGGCCGATCTTCCAGATGCCCAGCACCAACGGAAAATTGAACGGCAGGATCGCCCCGACCACGCCGACCGGGTCGCGGTGGATATATCCCTGGGCCGGAAGCGGCAACTGGGTCGGCTCGTTCGCCTTGCGGAACTCGTACACCCGGGTCTGGTCGGCGAAGTACTTCAGCGAACCCAGCGCGACGCCGACGTGAAATGCCGTCGCACACCGCACCGTCGCACCGTTCTCCGACGCCACTAGATGCGCAAGGTCTTCGACCTTCGCGCTCAGGATCTGATGAATCCGGTCAAGGACATCGGCGCGCTCAGCCGGCGTCTTCTTGCGCCACACACCCTCAGTGTGGGCGCGGGTCGCCGCCTCGATCGCGCGATCGGTGTAGGAGACGCCTCCGTACGCTACGGTCGCACAGGTCTCTCCGGTGGACGGCTCCTTCACCCCCCAGACGGAACTGCCCTCCACCCACTGTCCGTCGATGAACATGTTGTAGTGCGGGACATCGCTCACCACGTACCTCCTCAGGGCCTTCGGGTCACCTTCGACCACTCGGACGAACGCCCCGTCGGATAGCGCGCTACATCGCCGTGTGATCCGTGTCTCACCATGCCATTCGGTAGGCAGCAGACGTTAGTGATCGGCCGATAGCGAAGTTCGGTAGGCTCCACAAGATTGGCGAAATCGGTTGCCATCACTCGGCGTGCACAATCCACGGGATTGACGCCCGGACCGGTCGGGTCGAGGATGCGCGAGACAGACCCACCGATTGCGTCCGAGCCGGCGTGGCATCCACCGGGCGAGGAGAGACCTGTGACCGACTCGCCGACGACCGCGTCCAAACTGCGTGCCCTGATGCTCGGTCCACCCGGATCGGGCAAGGGCAACCAACGGTCCGCTACTCGCCGCCGCGTACGACCTCCCTCACCTATCCACCGGAGATCTGCTGCGGCAACAAGTCGCTGCCGGCACGCCCGCTCGGGCGCTCCGCACAAGCGGCGATGGAGCGCGGTGACCTGATCGACGACAAGGCCATCACGGGCACGGTGCTCGATGTCTTGACCCAACCGGGAAAGTCCGGCGGCTACGTGGTTGACGGCTTCCCCGGACGCTGCCGTTGCCGTGGAGCAAGCTGGCCGGGAACGCAACGTGTCGCTGCGGGTAGTTGGTCCATCTGGCCGCGCACGACAACACACTGATGCGGCGAATCCTGCTGCGTGCCAAGCAGTGCGGGCGAACTGACGACACCGAGGACGTCATCCGCCACCGGCTCTCAGTGTTTGCCAGCAACACTGCCCCCCTTCTCGATTTCTACGACACGGGGGCATCCTTTGCCCGGATCGACTCCGACGCCGAGATCGATGAGGTCTACGGCCGGATCATGGCGGGTGTGGCCGCCCTGGCTGGGCATGCGTGATCGCCACTGTCGAAATGCTGTCCGCCCGAGGAGGTGGCGGGTTATTGGTGTCGCGTATCTGGTCGGTCGACGCGTTCCTGGAGGATCCGCACCGCGACCATCAAGTTGAGTACTTGCGGCAGCCGCCGCAGGTCCTGACCGGTGCGCTCGCTGATCCGCTCCAGCCGGTAGTAGACCGTATTGACGTGTAGATGCAGTTGATCGGCGGCCACCTTGGCGTTGAGATCGGCGGCGACATACGCCTTGAGGGTCTTCAGGAAAGTGCCTTCGCCGGCCAGCTCGTCCTTGACGAACGATCGAATGCGGGGGTCGACCAGCCGTTGCGCCGTTTCGTTCTGGGTGCTCATCAGGTAGTCGAGTGCCGTCATCGACTCCAGACCGAGCACCCCGGCAGACGCCCCGATAGCCTCTTGCGCGACCCTTGCCTCGCGATAGGCCTCTACAATTTGCCGCCACCCTTCGCGTGCCGTGCTGACTCCGATCGCGAGCTGGATGCCGTGCGCTCGCAACGACTCCTGCACGCGGCGTAGGTGGGTAACTACCGGCTGTGCACCGCCGCGCGCCGGAATGACACCGACGACCTCGCCATGCCGGGGCACGATCAGCCCGCGAGAGATGCCGCCCAGTCGGCGTAACGCGACATGTGCGTCACGGACAGACGCTTCGTCATTACGCGAGGTGACCCGGGCGGCAACCACGACCAAGGCGGCGTCAGGCGCGAGGCCCAGGGCGAGCAGCATGCCCTGCCGCGGCTCGATCTGCGGGTCGCGGCCGACCAGCAGATCCTCTAGCAAGTCGCGCCGGACGCGATCCTGGTCGGCCAGCCGGTACTGCTGCGCCTCCAGATAAGCGCGGGCGGCGACCGAGCTGCCTGCCTCGATCACCTGCATAAGCAACGTAGCGACGCTGAGCAGCGCATCTCGGTTGAGGTCGTGCTCGTCGGTCAGCCGTACCAGCGCACGCCAGAAGGTGACCTGGCCGAGCCGGAATGCCCGCATGAAGTCGGCCAACGACACGCCCTGGCCGACCCGGTTGAGGGCATTGGTTGCCGTAGCAGGGAAGTCGTTCTGACGCGCCCACCGGTTGTCGCGCAGGCAGACCAGCAGGGCGTTGAACACCATCTTGCAATGGTGCGCAACCTGGGTCTTGATATTGGAGTCGGCGCTGCGCCCGTATGCCGGAACCTGCGAGATGATCAGCTCCGCCGCAGACCAGGAGATAGCATCCAGAGCGGGTTCAGCGACCCGGACAAGCTCAACGAGGTCTCCGAACTCGCCCGGTCCGAGCGGGCCAGCTGCCTCCGCCGAAGACTCGGTCTGAGCGCTCACCTGCTCCGCTCCGAGTCGAGGAACGCATCGATCAATCGCGCCCAGGGCGCGGGATGGGTCAGTGGATCGAGGTGTCCGCCGGGCAGGACACGCAGAGTCGCGTGAGGAAGAAGCATCTTCATCATCCTCCCATTGCGCACCGGGATGATGGGGTCATCGTCCCCCGCAAGGATCAGAGTGCGTTGCCGCATGAGGGGCAGGAACGGAGTACTGGTCCATCCCGCGCCGGCCATTAGCTGGTAGAGGTAGCCGCGGCGGCTGGCCGCCCGGGTACGCGCGCCAAGGGCTTTGCCCGCCGGTCCCGGCCGGGTGCGCATGGTCCCACCGTACAGGCGCCCGGCGACGCGCTCAGCGTAGCGACCATCGCGGTGGCGGCGGGGCGTCACCATCCGGGACAGCGCCTGCAACTGCCCCGGGAAGCCGATCACGCCGGTCATGGTGCACAGCAGCACGACCTTGCGGCAGCGGACCGGGTTCTGCAGCGCGAATTGCTGCGCCAGCGCACCGCCCCAGGAGTAGCCGAGCACGTCCGCCCGGTCATGGCCGAGCCGGTCGAGCAGCTCGCCGAGGATGTGCGCCATCCACGCCATAGAATAGGGAATCACCGGCGCCGGGGAGGATCCGGTGCCAGGCACGTCGAAGCGGATCACTTCGCGTCCGGTCCGCAATGCGTCGACCAGAGGCGCCAACGCCTTCAGGCTCGCGCCGATGCCGTTGCACAGCACGAGTGGCGGCTGCGACCGGTCCCCACTGCGCACGCTCAGCCCAATCTCGTGGCCCTGCACGCGCACACTATGGAACTCGGGTCCGTGGGAATCCTCGGCTACTGATTGCGGTGGCTCCGCTCTCTCAACCGGCCCCTCATCACTGGTCAACTCCGAGTCACTTGTCAAAGACATAGGACCCTGGCGCGGTGTCGACGACCGGGAAGTCCTCGTTGCCCACATCGGTCGGCGCAACCCTGCGACCGCCCCCACGCGCGCTCAGCCAGGCGGCGTAGTCGCCCCACCACGAGCCCTGCACGGTGGTGGCGTTCTCCAGCCACTCGTTCGCGTCTTCCGGATTGGTGCCGGATTCGCCTGCCCGGTAGGTCGCCTTCGGGTTACCCGGGGGGTTGACCAGGCACGCGACGTGACCACTGCGTGACAGGATGAACCGCGCGTCGCCACCGAGCAATTGAGTGCTGGCGTAGCAACTCTGCCACGGGCAGATGTGATCGGCGATTCCGGCCACGATGTAGCTGTCCGCCTTGACAGTCGACAGGTCAACGGGCGTGCCCAGCATCATCCCGGCACCCGGCTGCACCAACTTGTTGTCCACGAACAGGTTGATGAAATCAGCATGCAGCTTGGCCGACATACGGGTGGCGTCAGCGTTCCAGAACAGGATGTCGAACGCCGCCGGCTTGCGACCCTGCAAGTAGTTGTTGACCCAGTAGTTCCAGATCAGGTCGTTAGGCCGCAACCACGCGAAGATCTCCGACAGCGAGGCGCCGTCGAGGTAACCCTTGGTCGCCGACGACTTCACTGCGCGTCTGGCGGTCTTCTCGTCCGCCAGCGAGTTGACGGTGCCGCCACCGGACTGGTCGAGGACCGCCACCCCCATGCTGAACGTCGCAATCTTGTCGCCTTCGCCGATTGCCACCATGTGCGCGGCCAGCATCGAGGACAGCGCTGCCCCCGAGCACATACTCATCATGTGCGTACTCGGTGAATCAGTGATTGCGAGCACCGCGCCGATCGCCGAGCGCACCGCGGTGCCGTAGATGTCGAAGCCCCAATCCCGGTGTCGCACATCGGGATTGCGCCAAGATATGGCGAAAACCTGCTGACCTTGATCGAGCAGGTACTCGACCATGCTGCGATGCGGCGACAGGTCGACCACGTAGAACTTGTTGATGACCGGCGGCACGATCAGCAGCGGCGTGCGCGCGACCTCGGGTGCGCGAGGGTAGTAGTGGATCAGCTCGAACTGCGGCGTTCGCAACACGACACCACCACGAGTCGCCGCGATGTTGTGGCCGACCTGGAAGGGTCTGACATCCACCATCTGCGGCACCCGCGGCGCACTCATCATGTCCTGCGCAAAGTGTTTCGCACCTCGCAGGACACTCTTTCCGCCGGTGTCGATCAACGCCTTCCACCACAACGGGTTCAAGGTGGGGAGGTTATTCGGCGCCAACGCGTCGATGAGGTTCTCGAGAACGAACTCGACGCGCTCACGGTCACGTTCGTCGAGGTCGGCCGACTCCACAACCCGCGTCGCCGCGTCGGACGTCACCAGATAGCCCTGCAAGATCGCGCGCAGCAGCGAATTGTCGGTCCATCCTGGCTCGGAGAAGCGCCGGTCCGACTTGCCCGGCACAACCTGCGAGCGGCCGCGCGCAATTTTGGCATACTCCTTCGCCGCGCCCATGACCGTACGAGCGACCTGGTCGGGATGACGACCGACGCTGGTGGCAAGCTTGAGGGTCGAACCGTTCGGCATGAAACGGCGCCATATCCCTGTCGCCGCCTCGGTCAGCAACAGATCGAGGGCTGCGCCGCCTTCGTCGGGTAGGTCGTCAAAGGGCGTTTCTTTCACACGTCACCTCCGGGATACGTCACCTCACGGCGCAGGATCTTGCCGGTCGGACCCTTGGGGAGCTCCTCGACAAACCAGATTTTACGGGGATATTTGTATGCGGCGACTCGGTCCCTGACGAATGCACGCAGTTCCTCTTCGGTGACGCTCGCGCCCGCGTTCAGCTCGACGGCCGCTCCGACTTCCTCCCCGAGATTATCGTCGGGAATGCCGATCACTGCTGCCTGAAAGACGTCCGGGTGGGCGTAGATAACTTCCTCGATCTCTCGCGGGTAAACGTTGTATCCGCCACGGATGATCAGCGACTTCTTGCGGTCGACGATGAAGAAATAGCCATCCTCGTCGACCGTGGCGACGTCGCCAGTGAGGAACCAGCCATCCGGCGAGAGCACCTCCGCCGTCGCCTCCGGCAGGTTGTGGTAGCCCTTCATCACGTTGTGTCCGCGGATAGCGATCTCACCGGGCTCGCCCTGGGGAACCTCCTTACCGTCGTCATCGACGGCCCTCATCTCCACGCCAGTAACCGGAAGGCCGATCGAGCCGATCTTGCGCACGCCGTCGGGCGGGTTGAACGACGCGACCGGTGACGTCTCAGACAGACCGTAGCCCTCGATGATGACGCAACCGAAGCGCTCCTCGAAACCGCGCAGCAGCTCCACCGGCATTGCCGCGCCACCGGAGCAGCACAGCCGCAGCGAGGACGTGTCAGTATCCTTCTCCCTGCCGGCCGCGAGCATGGCGGCATACATCGTCGGTACACCGATGAATGCGGTAACCTTGTCGCGCTCAATGACGTCAAGCGCTTTCGCGCCGTCAAAGCGGGCGATCAGCGTCAGGGTCGCACCGGCGAAGATCGCGCTGTTGAGGGAGTTGGTCTGGCCGAACGTGTGGAAGAACGGCAGACAACCCATCACCACGTCGCCTGGAGTCAGCTTCAGGAACTCCTGGGAAAACAGATCGGCGTTCTTGCGCATGTTGGCGTGCGTGAGCTCAGCGCCCTTGGGCCTGCCAGTGGTGCCGGAGGTGTAGAGGATGACCGCGAGGTCGGACTCGTCCCGCTCTACCAGCGGCAGCGGCAGCACACCTGCCAAGGTCTGCGCGAATGCTACGGGCTCCACCGAGATCAGCTCTGCCCGCGCGTCTTTCGCGCCAGTCGCCGGCTGGCCCGGAGCCTCGTGCCAGGCGAGTAGTATCCGCGCACCGGAGTCGGAAATGTAGTGCTCGACCTCCTGCTCCTTCAGCAGCGGGTTCATCGGCACCACCACACCGCCAGCCAGCAGCACGCCGTAGTAGCAGATGGGCCATTCCGGCACGTTCGGCAACATGATGCCGACCATGTCGCCCGGCTTGAGTCCTTTGTCAGTCAGCAGGCGCGCGAGACGGTGCGCCGCATCGGCCAGTTTCCCGTAGCTCAGTGTGCAGTCGTCGAGCTTGACCGCGACTGAGTCCGGGTCGGCCGACGCCGAGGAATCAAGTCGTTCTGCGAGATTGGTCATCCGGGTTGCCTCCACGCTGAAATCGGTCGGATCGGGCAGTCCGAGTCGAATCCGCGGCGGGCATGAAAATGCCGCCGACATACGCCCACTCGTCGTGATTCACATCACAGCAATTCACACCGTACGTCGATGCGGATAGCCGCGGTAGTCGAGCCACCACACTCGCTTTGTGTGGGTCCCACACGCTTGCTACCTGGCGTCGAGCTGCGTGCCATGATGAGCGAACCCGGCCCTGGTCGCCGGTCCTCCGCGGGACGAATTTCAGCACGAATCTAGGAGCACTCCGATGTCACAGCAGTCGCCCGTCTGGCTCGTCACCGGTGCGTCGAAGGGAATGGGGCTCGAGGCGGTCAAGGCGGCGCTCAAGACGGGAGCCCGAGTAGCCGCGACCTCCCGCGACAAGACTCGCTTGGACGGCCAACTGCATGCCCCTGAGAACCGCTTCCTGCCGCTGGAGATGTCGTTCACCGACGCCCGAGACATCGAACGGGCCGTGGCCCACACGGTCGAGCGTTTTGGGCAAATCGACGTGCTCGTCAACAACGCCGGCTACTCCCTGCTTGGCGCAGTCGAGGAGTTCTCAGCGCAGGAGGTGCGCGCCAACTTCGACGTCAACGTCTTCGGGCTGCTCGCGGTCACCCGGGCCGTGCTACCGACGATGCGCGCCCAACGGTCCGGCCAGATCATCAACTTGGCCTCTATCTCCGCCAACGTGACCGGCACCGCGACCGGTCTCTACAGCGCAACAAAAGCCGCGGTGCTCATGCTCTCCGAGGCGCTGGCACAGGAGGTCGCTCCGTTCGGCATCGGTGTCACGGCAGTGTGCCCGGGTGGCGTGCGCACCGACTTCTTGGACCCCAGTTCCTCGCGCCACCCACAGCGCGAGATCGACGACTACACCAATGTCCGAGAGGCCCTGGCGTCATATGGGCGCCTCAATCACAACCAAGGCGGTGATCCACGACGAGTGGCCGAAGTCTTCGTCCTGCTGTCCCGCATGGAGAACCCGCCGACGCGCCTCTACCTCGGGCGGGATGCGCTCGGCGCAATCGTGGCCAAGGCGGAGTCCGTCATGTCCGATGCGAGCCGGCTCAGCGAGATCTCCGAAAGCATCGACTGACTGAGTTACGGCAGGTCGTGTCACATACAACTCGTCCCGCACAAAACCCCTTCAGAGAAAGTAGCGTGAATCGCATGGAGCCAACGCCAGCCGACGTCGACCCCACCGTGCCCCCAAGCGCACCCGGGTGCGAGGAATGCCTGGCGGCGCAGGATGGCTGGTGGGTGCACTTGCGACGGTGCGCCGCGTGCGGACACGTCGGCTGCTGTGACACCTCCCCCTCGCAGCACGCGACCCATCACTTCCAGCAGACCGGGCACGCGATCACGCAGAGCTACGAGCCAGGCGAGAGTTGGTTCTTCGACTACCGCACCGGCGACTTCGCGGACGGTCCGCGGCTTGCGGCGCCCGACAGCCACCCGGCGCAGCAGGGCGTGCCCGCACCGCGCGACCGGGTCCCCCAGAACTGGATGTCGCTCATCCACCGCTAATCGGCGATCATCACTATTCGATTGTCCAGAGCGCCACTCGCCGGTGGCAGGGCGCCCGTGAACGCAGCAATCGACGCAGGGAGAAGCACCGTGACGGACCAGACAACGAGCATCGCCCAACCTGCGGAGCTATACGACTTCGTGGTGATCGGCTCCGGCGCCGGCGGCGGCCCCTTGGCCGCGAATCTCGCGCTGGCCGGTCACTCGGTGCTCGTTATCGAGGCCGGCGACGACCACGAGTGTCCGTATTACTCCATTCCGATCATGCAGGCATACGCCAGCGAGGACGCCAGCATGCGCTGGGACTTCTTCGTGCGGCACTTCGACGACGAGACCACCCAGCAGACCGACACCAAGTTTGTTGCTGAGCATGACGGTGTCCTCTACCCGCGCGGCAGCACCCTTGGCGGCAGCACGGCGGTGAGTGCGATGGTGACTATCTATCCGCACGCCAGTGACTGGGACAACCTCGCTGAGCTCACCGGCGACCCGTCGTGGGGCGCCGCACCGATGCGCGAGCTGTTCCACCGAATGGAAGACTGGCACGGCGTCGACGCCAACCCGTTGCCGGGCGACGACGAGGCCGAGCGGGACCGCAAGGCGGCGCACGGCCAGGGGGGCTGGCTCGGCACCACCCGCGCACATCCCAAGCTCGCCGGTCGAGAGCCGATGTTCCTGGACATCATCAACGCCATCGAGAACACCAGCCGCGACCGGTTCGGAATACCTAAGGACATCTCGCTCCCCCGCGACGCCAATGCCCTCGACACCCCACAGGACTTCGAGGGCATGTCATTCATACCGGTGGCCATCCGCGACGGATACCGCAACGGCAGCCGCGATCGGTTGCGCTCGGTGCTCCAGCGGCAGCCGGACAACCTGACGGTCGCGCTCAACACCCTCGCGACGCGGCTCGTCTTCGACGGCGACCGCGTGGTAGGCGTGGAGTACCAGCGGGGTGAGCGAATTTACCGTGCGGCCCCCCGAGAGATCCCACCCGGCGACCCGGGCAGCTCGGAGACCGACACTCCACCCGGCCACGGAGTGGTGCGGGCGCGGCACGAGGTGATCCTCGCCGGAGGCGCATACAACACGCCGCAACTGCTCAAGCTGTCCGGCATCGGCCCGGCCGACGAACTGCGCGAGCACGGCCTCGACGTGCGCGTCGACGCACCGGGAGTCGGGATCAACCTGCACGACAGGTACGAGGTGGCCGTCACCCACGAACTCACCACGGATTACCCTATATTCGACGGCTCGACCCTGGATATCCCGAAGAACCTGGAACGTGGTGATCCCCTTTTCGACGAATGGCGGGACGATGTCAACGGGCCATACACGACCAATGGCTCGCTGGCTTCCCTGATCGCCAAGTCGAGCGTGGCGAAGGACCGCTCCGATCTCATCGTCTTCGCGCTGCCGATCGACTTCCACGGCTATTACCCTGGTTATGCCGAGGAAGGCGCGAAATATCACAACCGACTGTCGATCCTGGTGTTGAAGGCGCACACGAACAACCGCGCCGGCACGGTCACCCTGCGCTCCGCCGATCCGTATGACGTGCCGGACATCCGATTCCGCTACTTCGACGAAGGGTCTCCGGGGTGGGAAGAGGACCTGGAAGGCGTCGTCGACGGCATCGAGATCGCTCGCGACATCGCAAAGCATCTGGAGGTCGCCCGCGTCAAGACCGAACTGGAGCCGGGCTCCGACGTCGCCGACCGCGACGCGTTGCGCGCGGGCACGCAAGCAGGCGTGGGGCCATCACGCGTGCGGTACCGCCAAGATCGGCCGGGACGACGACTCGAACGCAGTGTTGGATGGGAACTTCCGAGTGCGTGGCGTAACCGGTTTGCGTGTCGTGGACGCGTCCATATTCCCCGACATACCCGGCTTCTTCATCGCATCGGCGGTGTACATGGTCAGCGAAAAGGCCAGCGACGTCCTACTCGCTGAGTATGGCCGTCACTGACAGGTGACGCGCACCGTCGCTGCGCTCGACCAGCAATCACCGGTCTCCCCAGCACCATGCCGCACATTCGGTCAGGCGCGCGCAGATCGAGTCCGGTTGCGTGACGGGCTGTGTCTCAGCCCCAATCGCAGCCTGATACTCAAGACTGGTGCCGCAGTTTGAATCACCAAGGATCGCTACGAAAAGCGCTGATCTGTGGGCGGCTTCGCGGTGGTTGTGCGTGTGCCCGCGGAAATCGTGATGAATGGTGTTGATACTGCCCGGTCTCGCCTGGTGGCCCGGGTTTCAGGGCCCCCAACCGGTTCTGGGCGGGTTACCGCCCAGCCATGACGGCGTGGCGATGGTCTGCGCGGCCGATTTCGAGCGTCGCATACGCTGTATGATCCGATTGAGGCCCTCAACGCCCATCTGAGACTCGTTGATACGAAACACGACTCGATCTACGCGTCTCGAATCTGATGTCCTTAGAGCGCGTTTGACGCGATCCTGTCAAACTTCGCGTTCGACCCCGTTCTCGGAGCTCGACCAGCCTCGCCTGGACTGCTGCGAGTTGATCCCGGTCGGGTCCCCACGGCGGGCGAGGCACCAAGGTCGCCAGATCGGACTGGATCAGCTGGATCAGCTCGTCGTCCTCGGTGCTGAAGGACGCCCCGATCACCTCGATGAGCTGAGCCAGGCGGAAGTCGGGCACCATTCGCCAGATGATCTCGACCGCTTCCAGCACGGGTGGGATTCGGTCCGGATTCCTGAGCATCGCGTCTCCTGACGTGTCGTGGACTGGGTCGACGATGTGGACGCTAGAAACAAGGCCGACCTCGGCGATGTGGCGGCATACTTCCCGTGTGCCTCGCCCAACGATTCCTGCGGTCCAGTTCGTCGAGCCGATCTCCTGGGCCGCAGACTTCGATGCCTTGCGACGGATTCTGCGCGAGTTGAGCAAGCAGTCACGACTTGAGACGCTGCAACTCCTCCTCGCCGGTCCGAAGCAGACGAGCCAATTACCTTGCCGTCTCGACGAGTTGAAGGCGTTCGAAGACCTCGGGCTGGGTCCAATCGAGTGACATGGCGATCGGACGTGACCTGCTCTGGAGCATCGACCGTGACGCGCTCCCGCGAGTCCAGAACTGCTTGTGTTAGTACGCGAGGTTACCGACATTCACCCGGCTCTGATCAGCCCTCGCCGTCGATCTCGTCCATGTAACTCCGGAGTGTCCAGTCCGTCAGGCGAGTGATGTCCACCTTGCCCAGCGGCCGGCCCGGATAGAGGTCGTCGTATGTGATCTGATGCCACTGCTTGACAGCTTGACCACGGTTGAAGTTCATGTCGATCTGGCTGCCCTGGATGGCAGTGCCAAGCACCTTAATCATCAACGCTTCCATGTCGAACACCACCGTTGCGGCGTCAACCTCCTTCAGCGCGGAACGGAGACGAATCTCGGACCAGCCCGTCTTGCCGACGTCCACAACATCGTCGAACGAGAACCAGGAGAACCGTGTCCAGGTCTTCTGGGCATCGTTCCTGGTGCGATCGTGTGACAACAGCCGTTGACCTATGCCCTGCGTACCTCGTGCGATCCCAACGTAGTTCGGCCCGTAATCGTTGTAGAGGATGTAGAGACCTCTTGCCCGCCGGAAGTCGCACACCCGCACGGTTCCGGCGTTGATTCCGCGATAGCCCAGCAACTGCCATGGACGCCCCTTGCCCGAGGGCCAACCTACTTGCCCTCTGTCCCAGAACAGCCCGTAGGCACTGACGAGGTGAGAACTGGACCCGGACTTGGACAACTCTGGCCTCCCGCATGAGAACTGAGACCTCAGACTACTTACAGTCGCCGGCCCGCCTGCCTGCAATGGTCGAGCGGTTCGCGGGCAGATTGAACCTCGGCTCAACCTTCTCGACACTCGCCACTACACCGGTCAACAGATCAACCGGGTCCACCTCGATGGCCTCGGCGATGCGCTCGACCGCTTTCAGCGTGAGGTTCCGCTCACCCCGCTCCAGGCCACCAACGTAGGTGCGATGTAGGCCAAGGACGTCGGCGAATGCTGTCCTGGGACAGCGACCTCGACAGCCGGTATGCGCGGAGGTTCTCGCCCACGCGCCGCTGCAGATCACCCTCCACGGGGTGACCTTCTGGGTCGCAGACCTATTAGTCTACATACTTATAAGTAGCTCTCGTTGTGGAAGATGTCCGATTGCAAGGGGAGAGAACATAATTCGACAGACAGCCGACGTAGGGATCGGCGACACGAGATGAAGCCCAAGACGGTACGGGTGACTTTCTGGCTGTTCGGCGTCGCGGTCGCCCTATGGGTGATCGGCGATGTCCTGTCGCTGGTGGACCTGCTCAACCAGCAGGTGTCCAGCTACGGCGAGGGAAGCGGCTCGGACTACACGGCCGCCGCAACCGAGGTCAACGCCATCGGATTGGTCTTCTTCGTTGTCGTCTGCCTGATCGTGCTGGCGGTGTTGGCCCTGATCGGCAGGATGCTGGCGCGCGGGTCCAGCGCCGGGCGAGTGACGTTGTTCATCGTCGGCGGACTCTTCGTCCTCCTGGGGATCGCCAGAACGGTGTCTCTGCTGTCGTCCGGGATCGTGTACGCCCTCAGCGGCGCTGCGCTCCTGGCAGCAGCGGTAGCTGCATCTCATGCGCCGGCCGTGCAGTGGTTCCAGTGGAAACGATCCACTCTCGCGTCGCCTCAGCCTGTACCTGTTCAACAGCCGTGGTCGCAGCAGCCGGGCCCGACGTACGGCGCACCACAGCCGCCCCCGACGGGTTGGAGTCCGCAGGCATACCCAGGCAACGCTGGGTGGAATCCACCACAAGGGTCCGGCCGTCCCCTGCCGCCACCGCCCGGACACCCTCAACAGGATCCGCGCAGCGATCCACGAAGCGGTCAGTAGTCGGCTGCGACACGGATCGTGATTGCGAACCAGGTGCCGGGATCGGGATGCTGGCTCGTGACCACCTCCAGCGGCACCACGTACACGATCGATTACGACAACGAGCTGGTGACCCGCCACACGTCCGGGGTCACCGACATGCGAATAGACGGACAGACGGTGCCGCTTCTGGCCTGCTCCCTCATCATGGCCGGTTTGCCACTGCTCACGGTGGTGAACCGCGGAAAGGAGGACGGCGTTGTCACCCGTGTGGCGTCTACAGCCGTGGTCCAGATCGAACGCCTCGACAAACCGGTGCGCGCACCGGATCAGCGCTGACGTAAGTTTGCGCCCACAGCACACTCGTGAAATGCGCTCCTAGCGCAGGAGATTCGACGTGGCAGTCCGAAACGCTGGGATAACAGTCTGCGGTCCGGGCTGCTCAGCTGGCGCCGGAATCAGCTCACGGCGGAAGCCCGAATCCCGAGTCGAACCGAATGGCCTTGCGAGGCATCGACCACGTGGTGCAGCCCAAGCATCGTGATGCGCCCATCCCGGTTGTTCCACTCACTCGCACCATCGTCTCGTCCCAGGATCGGACCGAGTGCGTCGATGGTTGCCTTCCAGAGGTTCGGCCACGCCCGACCAGGTCCGGTGACAAAGGCCAGCTGCAACTCCACCGCTCCTTCAGACAACGGCGTGGTCGCTGCAATCTGGTCGCGGATCTGCTCCTTGTAGGCAGCGGTTCCGCCGGCCTTGGTGATGACGACATCGAACGACCGCTGTCCGCCGGGATCGGCTGTCGGTATTGCGGTTTCAACTCCGACCGTCGAGCGATCGGAGTGCGCCTTCGATGCCCACACCGACACGAACGGCTGGCCGGTGCGTTTCGTCAGCTGAGGCACCAACGGATACAGGTAGTTGTCCAGATCGTGCCGGGCGAGAAGTTCGATTGAGTCCGGCAGGCCGACGTCGAGGCGGATGGCCAGCGGAGCAGGGAAACTGGCCAGCTGCGCAGAGACAAGATCGTGGACATCGTCGATGAAGCTGTTCATCCGAAGCTGTCCGGGTGAGCCGGTCTTGTCCCAGCTTGCCAGCGCCGGAGCTACCCCGAGCGCGTCGCCGGGCCGGGCCGGCTCCTCGAAGAACGGCAACGCCATCACGTCGGCACTCTACGGCAGCCGACTCGCCTCTCTCGCTTGACAGCACCGTGTCAAGACGACGACCGAGTGTGGCACCGTCGGTCAAACTTCAAGACGGCCAACAGGTTCTGCCCATGAGCTGACGAAGCGCCCCTCGCACCGACCTCGCGAAACCCGAGCTTCTCCAGAACCCTGCGGGACGCGAAGTTCCAGTCCCAGACGTCGGCGTGGAGCTCTCGGTAGCCTGCCGCCCGCGCCCACTGCACCACGGCCAGTGCTGCTTCAGAGGCATATCCCTGGCCGTGGGCGGATCGGAACAGCTCGTATGCCAGCTCTGGTTCGTCCGGCGATGACTCCTCATCGAGGATCAAGCCACACAGACCGATGACCTCGGAGGTTGCGCGCAATTCGACGGCCAGGAGCCCAGGGCCGTCGTCGCCCGATTCCCGAAGCCGTGCCGCTATGTCATCGACCGTCGGTCTCCCGTCGGGGTCAATCCGACGCCGCGCGGGAACTCGTGAGTCACGCTCGACCCACAGCTGGCGGTAGACAGCCGCTTCGTCCACGCGTTGCGGTCGGAGAAGGAGACGATCAGTCTGCAACGTGTCCAGCGTCGGCATCGCGCCATATTCCCACATGGCCAGCCCTGACGACCGCACTGTGCGTGCGGTGTTGCGCCGGTCTCGAATCAGGGCCAGGGCCCATCGGCCCGTATCGCAGGCCAGGGCGTCGGCCAGCTCGAACAACGCATCAGCTCGACGCGTCAAGCACCTGTAGCAACCCTGACGGAACCGGTTCAACCAGGCCAGCTCGTCACCGGGTGGCGTCAACCACCCCGCATCAGTGATAATCATGACGCGGTCGCCGTTCCTTCGAATCTCTTTGTCTCACAACAAGAAGCATCGAAGACGGGCGACCGCACTTCACGTCACGACACGCCGACAATGTCACCCACGGCCATGACGGACGTTAAACAACAAGCTCAGAGATCTCCATACCCTGTTGGGTGAGCTCATCAGATTTATTCCACCGGCCAGCTCATCGGGAAATCGCACCACCACAGCATTGAGCTCCCCGCATAATGCCGAGAGGTCGACGAAGTCCAGGAAAGTCACCCACCTGCTTCCGACTTCGAAGGCCTCGCGCCATATGGGACCGCCGTAGGTGGGCCCCGACCGACGGTCCATGCTCTCCCGCAGGAGCAGGAGAGCAGCCATCATGTCGGAAGCTTCGATCGCATCCAGCGCCTGCTGGCTTTGTTCCTCGGCCGCATGAACCGGACGTATACCGGCCAGCAGGCACAGATCCAGCCGGTCGACTGCTGGAACCCGGGTCGCGTTCGCGAGCGCCTGAATCTGACGGTTCGCTCCGCCGTCGATGAACGTCTTTCCCCGCTTCGCCCGATCCTCTGTCGCCACGTGACCCCCTCGATGGATCTCCAGTCACGGTTCTACTGCAAAGCTTCTAACCTTCGTCGCGAACGAAGTGATCAACGCCTGATTAATAGTTACCAATCTGAGAATCGTAGACCCGGTTCTGAGGGCGTCAGTCCGGCCGGGTCAGTGCCGGCCGAGGGACGGACGAACAGGTCAGTTCTCGGGGGAAGTCCCGAGGGTGACGGTGGCGGTGTGCGACTGACCCTGGGCGTCGACCCAGCCGACGCTGATCTTGTCGCCCGGGTACTTCGTCTCCAGGACATCGGTCAGCGTGGTCGGTCCGGTAACCTGCTTGCCGCCGATGCTGGTGATCGTGGATCCGGCAGTGATGCCTGCCGCTGCGGCCGCGCCGCCCTGCATCGTGCCGACGACCGAGGCGCCGGAGGTGGTCTGGCCGTTGCTGGTGCCGAAGCCGTTGTCGCTCGAGGACTGGGTGCTGATCTCGACGCCCAGCGCGGCGCGGGGACCGATGTGCACCGTGGAGCTGCGGGTGCCGCTCTCGATCTGGTTGGCGATCTTCACGGCCGACGTGATCGGTATGGCGTACCCGGTGATCGGTGAACCCGACGACGCGGCGGTGTCCATCCCGATGACCTTGCCGCTGGAGTTGACCAGTGGACCACCCGAATAGCCAGGCACGATCTGGGCATTGGTCTGCACCAGCCCCTGCAGCGTCTCCGCGTCCGACCCGGTGCCCTCGTCGGACGCCGTGATCTGCTGACCGGTCGCGGTCACCGACCCGCTGGTCTTGTAGAGCGTCCCCAAGCCACCGCCCTGCCCGACTGCGGTGATCTTCTCGCCGAGGAGAGCGCTGCTCGTCGCCAGTGAGGCGGTCTGCAGGCCGCTCGCGCCGCTCAGCTTGATGACGGCGACATCGTGTGTCGGGTCGGAGCCGAGCACCTTCGCACTGTAGGTCGAACCGCTCCCGACCTTCACCCGGATCGAGGTGGACCCGTCGACGACGTGGTAGTTGGTGAGGACGATCCCGTTGGAGGTCAGCACGATGCCGGTCCCGGCACCCTCGCCATTGGTGAGGACGGTGTCGATCATCACCGCGCCCGGCCACGAGGAGACTGCCGTGCCGGAGACCTGGTTGCCGGTGGTCCGCTGCGACCAGGGGCCGAAGCTGCCGCCGGAGCCGTTCCCGCTCGAACCGCTGCCGGACGAGCCATTGCTGCTCGAGCCGTTTCCGGACGAGCCGTTTCCGGACGAGCCAGCGCCGGAGGAACCGGAGTTCCCGGACGAACCGCTCGGGGTGGACACCGACGGTGCCGCACCGGACACGGTGACGTGACCGGCTATCGCTTCACTGGTGACGACGGCGCTCGCCGGCGCGATCACGGCCACAGCCAACGCCGTCGACACGGCGACCAGACTTCGCTTCATGGTGTGAACTCCTTGGGTTCTGTGCGTGAATCCAAGATTGGCGCGCCCACTGATGCGCCACCGCGCAACGCGTTGTGCGCTTCCTGTGAGGCTCTGGGAGACATCTTCCCCCACACAACCTTCGACCGTCGAGGGTTACGTCACGTATGACGCCCCACGGCATACGCAGCCCTCGACCGTCGAGGGTTACGTCACGCAGGACGTCGCCGCTCAGTCCTCGGTGTCGTCGTCCTCGGCCCGGCGGTAGGCCTCTGCGCGAGCCTGGCGCTCGGACACCTTACGCTGCAACTGCGTGGCGAACTGCTCCCGCGGACCACGGAGCAGGAAGAACGACACGACCAGCGAAATCACCGCCGACAGCAGCAGCAGCGGCCAGCCGCGCAGTTGCAAGGCGAAGAGGACGAGCAGCGCCACGATGAAGATCAGCAGGCGCCAGACGGTGTAGCGCAGCATCACATTCCCGAGTAGGAGTGCATGCCCACGATGAAGACGTTGACCACACAGAAGTTGAACAGCACGCAGGCGAACCCGGCGAGCGCGAGGTAGGCGGCCTTCTTGCCGCTCCAGCCGGCGGTCGCGCGGGCGTGCAGGTAGGCGGCATACACGACCCAGATGACGAGCGTCCAGACTTCCTTGGGGTCCCAGCTCCAGTAGTGGCCCCAGGCCTTCTGCGCCCAGATCGCGCCGGCGATCAGGGTGAACGTCCACAGCGGGAACGCGATGATCAGCAGCCCGTAGGTCGTGCGGTCCATCACTTCGGAGCCCGGGACGGCATCCATGAACTTGTACTTGGTGTCGTGGATGTCCTCGCGCCACTTCTGCACGAAGTACAAGATGGTGGTGGAGAACGCGATGGTGAACAGCGCGACCGACATGATCGCCACGGTGACGTGGATGGTCAGCCAGTAGTTCTTCAGCGACGGCAGCAGTTCGCTCGCCGCGGTGTAGAAGATCAGGGCTGCCAGCATCTCGGTCAGCAGCGTCGGGCCGACGACGAAAATGCCGAGCGAGCGGACGTCGCGCTTCAGGTTCCAGAGCAGGAACGCCAGCAGCACGAAGAACGCACCGACGATGGCGAATTCGTACATGTTGCCCAGCGGCGGGCGCCCGACCGACGCAGACCGGAAGACGACACAGGCCGCGAGCAGCAACCAGCCGAGCCAGGTCAGCGCCATCCCGATGCCGGCCCACTGCCGCTTCTCGTGCGGTATGGCGGGAGCAGTCTCGACCGTCCGCTGCAACACGGTGGTGCTGCCCGCCGCCTCGGCGGCGACCGCCTGCTGCTCACCTGCCAGCTCCGCGCGGCGCGCCTCCTCCCGCGCTACCCGCCCCGGGTACCCGGCGAGGTCGGCCGCGAAGGACAGCATCGCCAGGCCGAGCACGACCGCGGACGCGTAGAGGAAGTTGTTGGAGAGGTTGGACAATCCGACATCGGTCGAGTGACCGCCGAAGTCCAAGAAGTGCAAGAAACTGTTCATCGCGCCGGACCTGCCTGAGATGTGGGGGTTGTTCCGAGTCGTCGTTCGACACCGTCGAGCAGAGCGTCGAGTGCGACCTGCAGCCGTGGGTCCTCACCCTTGGCGAGGGCTCCCGCGCTGATCAGGGTACTCGCGGTGTCCGTGTCGTCCGCGCCGCCGGTGCGGATCTTGACGAAAATGCGGCGTCGCCGCAGCGTCATCGACATGATCAGCCCGGCCAGGCCGAGCAGGGCCGCGGTGAGCGCGGTGCCCTTGCCGGGGTCGTACCGCGCGGACAGTCCCGCCCAGCGAGGCACGGTCTTGGCCATCGAGATCGTCGTGCCGTCAGGCAGTTTCACGGTCTGGCCGGGGCGCACGACGGCGTTCCACGGTTTGTTGCCGTCCATGACCTGGGTCATCTTCTGGGTGTCCAGCGAATAGACCGACTGCGGCAGCGAGCTGGGAAAGAGCGTGCCCTGGTAGGCACCGATGACCAGCTCCGGGTTGCTGAGGCCGGCATACGTCGAGATCGGGCCCTGCGTGTTGCTGAACTCGGCAGTGGGCAGGAAGAAGCCGTAGAACCCGAGCTGCTTCGGCGACGCGGCCGGCACCTTGATCGCGCCGACCGAGCGGTAGCCGTTGTCCTGCGGCAGGAACGGCGTCTCCTGGTGGTAGAGCACCTTGCCTGCCGGGCTCTTGACGGTGATCATCGGCGCGTAGCCGTTGCCGAGCAGGTAGACCGAGGTGCCGTCCAGCTTGACCGCGTCGTTGACCTCGAGGGTGCGCTTGGTCTGCTTGCCGTTCGGTGTCGGGCTGGTGGTCACCGACGCGACGAAGTCACGCGGCTGGCCGTATTGCGGAGAGCTCTTCGCCACGTCCTTCTCGAAGGTCACGTCGAGATGGTCGACCGTGATGCTCCAGGGCTTGATGTCCGACGTGCGCACCCACGGCCCGAGATCGAGCGTGTTGTAGCTGCCGACGGCGCTGACGAACGGGTCGCTGCCCTCGGGCACGATCACGTCGCCGCGCCAGCCCATCAGGTGGTCGGCAGCAACGGCCAGGACCAGCACCAGCAGGCACAGGTGGAAGATCAGGTTGCCGGTCTCGCGCAACCGGCCGCCCTCGGCGACGATGGCCTGCGTGCCGTCGACCGGGTCGTCGACTCGCACGCGATATCCCTTGCGCCGCAACGTTTCTCGGGCAGCGGCGACCACATCGCCAGAAGCAGCCGGCACGTCCCTTTCGGCTGTCGCAGGCAGCCGCTCGATCCGTTTGGGGACACGCGGCAACGGCGAACGCAACGCCTTGAGATGTATGGCGCACCGGGGCAGCACGCACCCGACCAGGGAGACCAGTAGCAGCAGATAGATCGCGGCGAACCACGGTGACCCGAAGACGTCGAACATCGAAAGCTTGTCCAGCAGCGGCCCGACCGTCTTGTGCTGCTCCAGGTAGGTGGCCACCCGCCCCGCGTCGATGCTGCGCTGCGGGAAGATCGAGCCGGGCACCGCAGCGACCGCCAGCAACAACAGCAGGAAGAGCGCTGTGCGCATCGAGGTCAGCTGGCGCCAGAGCCAGCGCAACATGCCGAAGAAGCCGATCTTGGGCGCCAGCAGTGGCTGCTTGCTGTCGCGCCCAGATCGGGCGTTCTTGGCGGTTTCCGTTTGAGTCACGCGGATCTCCGGCAATAGAACGGGTAGGACATCAGACCACCGGGACGAAGCTGTCGGAGCCGGTCAGCTGGATCTGCACCCAGCTGATGAGGTGCAACCACTGTCCGGAGACCATGACCACGCCGACAATCAGCATGAGGCTCCCGCCGACCAGCTGGATCGGCCGGTGGTGGTCGCGCAGCCAGCGCGACCAGGACTCGGCACGGGCCCAGCCTGCCGCGATGAGCAGGAAGGGTATGCCGAGGCCGAGGCAGTAGAACACCGCGAGCATCACCCCGCGCGACGCGCTGGCGTCGCCGATCGGGTTGGCCAGGTTGAGGATTGCGCCATACACCGGCCCGACGCAGGGGCTGGCGCTGAGCCCGAAGACAGCACCGAGCAGCGGCGCGCCGACCAGGCCGGCCGACGGTCGCCAGCGCACCGGGATGCCGCGCTGCCCGATGAAACCGAGGTAGACGAGCGCGAGCAGGATCACGATGACCCCGCTGATCCGGATGCTGAGGTCCCGGTGCACCAGGCGCAGGTTGTCGACCCAGCTGTATGCCGCCGCGGCGCTGACCAGCACCACCGAGAACCCGACGACGAAGAGGAACGCTCCGGTCACGAGCCGGGTCTTGCGCGTCTCGTCGGTCAGGCCGGTGACATAGCCGAGAAAGCCTGGCACCAAAGGCAATACGCACGGCGAGGCGAAAGACACCACTCCCGCGACGAGCGCCAGCACCACCGCGGCCGGCAGGCTGCCGGTCGCCACGGTCTGCGCGGCGTCAGCGATCATGCGGGGTCCCCGCGAAGTACTCGGGGGAGCGCAGCGGAGGAGAGGCTTCGTGGGGTGTTCATCAGCCTTTGCCGAGCACGTCGTCGACCAGCCCGATGAGGGTGGCGGTCGTCGTCGGGCCGGAGACCCGGGCGGCGATGCGGTGCTCCTTGTCGAGCACCAGGGTGGTGGGTGTCGCGGACGCCTTCCCCTGCAGCGCGACCAGGGCTGCGCCGCCGTCGTCCTGCAAGGACGGATAGGTTGCGCCGGCCGACTTCAGATATGCCGCAGCAGTCGCCGCGCTCTCCTTCGTGTCGGCGCCGATCAGCAGCACGCCGCGCGGCTTGAGCTTCACCCACGCTTTCTGCAGCTCACCGGTCTCGGAGATGCACGGCGCGCACCACGAACCCCACACATTGACCACGATGACCGTGTCCGGGTGGTCGGCAGTGGACCACGGGGTGCCGTCGAGCAGCTTGCCGGCGAGAACGACCGGCTTGCCGCGCTTGTCCGGCGCCAGCTGAGCGAGCGTGCCGTCGCCGGCCAGGTAGTTCTTGTCGTCGCCCTGATTGGCCTGCTTGGTGATGGAGTTGCCGCTGCTGCACGCGGCAAGGCCGAGCGACGCGGCGCCTGCGAGCGCGACGCTCAGCGCCGCACGGCGAGTCATCGGGGTGTTCATCGTGCGCTTCCCATCGCCGAACCGGCCGCTTCGGTCGCGCTGGGCAGCAGGTCGCGTGCCGGCTCGGCATACTCCACGCGAACGATCCGGTCACCCGCGAAGACGATGCTGGTCACCGACGCGAGCGTGCACTGGCGACGCCGCGGGTCGTGCCACATGCGTTTGTTCTCGAAGTGCAGCCGCGCGATCCAGACCGGCAGCTGGTGGCTGACGATGACGGCCTCGTGGTCCTCGGCCGCGTCCTTGGCGTCGCGTGTCGCGAGGTCCATGCGCTGGGCGATCTCGGCATACGGCTCGCCCCAGCTCGGCTTGAGCGGGTTGGTGAGTTTGCTCCAGAAGCGAGGGTTGAGAAGCTGTTTCGGGTGCTTGCCGACCGTCAGGCCTTCGAAGTCGTTGGCGGCCTCGATCACCCGGTCATCCAGCCGCACCGGCTGCTTCAGCGCCTCCGCGAGCGGCTCGATGGTCTCCTGGGCCCGCTCGAGCGGCGAGGACACCAGGTGGGTGATGTCGCGGCCTTCGAGGTATGCCGCAGTGCGCTGCGCCATCTGCCGGCCGAGCGCCGACAGGTGGAAACCCGGCATCCGGCCGTAGAGCACGCCTCCCGGGTTGTCGACCTCTCCGTGGCGGACGAGGTGGACGATGGTCTCAGTCACCGGTCGACACCTCCCCTGCGGGCATGGCGGAGCGATGACTGGTGGCGGTCACGGCCAGAGTGTCGCACCGAAAGCTGTGTCGTCATGCGGGTGCCCGACCGCTCAGTGCGCCGCGGCGGCAGCGGCGGCAGCTGCCGGAAGCGCCGACAGCACGTGCTCGACGGCGGCGTCGTCGTGGGACGCGCTGACGAACCACGCCTCGAACGAACTCGGCGGCAGGTGCACCCCGGAGTCGAGCATCGAGTGGAAGAACCGGCCGAACGCCGCGGTGTCCTGCGCCTTGGCGTCCTGGTAGTTGCGCACCGGGCCCTCGGTGAAGAACACCGAGAACATCGACCCGGCCCACTGAACGGTGTGCGGCACGCCGTGCCCGGCGAGCGCCGCCGAGGCGGCGTCGGCGATCGTGTGGGCCACGACGTCGAGCCGGGCGTAGACCTCCGGGGTGCAGCCGCGCAGGGTGGCCAGGCCGGCAGCGGTCGCGACCGGGTTCCCGGACAGCGTGCCCGCCTGGTAGACCGGCCCGTCGGGCGCGAGCTGCGCCATCAGGTCGGCGCGGCCGCCGAACGCCGCGGTCGGGAAGCCGCCGCCCATCACCTTGCCGAAGGTGAAGAGGTCGGGTGCACCGCCTTCCGGCTCGCCTTCCAGGCCGAACCATCCGGCGGACGAGCAGCGGAAGCCGGTCATCACCTCGTCGGAGATGAGCAGCGCGCCATACTCCGTGGTGATCCGGCGCAGCGCATTGGTGAACCCGGGTGCCGGCGGCACGACGCCCATGTTGCCTGGTGACGCCTCGGTGATGACGCACGCGATCCGGTCGCCGTGCTCGGCGAAGGCAGCTTCAAGAGCGGCAATGTCGTTGTAGGGCAGCACGATCGTCTCGTGCGCAGCCGACGCAGGGACGCCCGCGGAGTCGGGCAGCGCGAACGTGGCGACGCCCGAGCCGGCCGCGGCCAGCAGCGGGTCGACGTGTCCGTGGTAGCACCCGGCGAACTTCACTACCGCGCTGCGGCCGGTCGCACCGCGCGCGAGACGCAGCGCCGACATGGTCGCCTCGGTGCCGCTGTTGACCAGCCGCACCTGCTCCAGTGGCGCGACACGCGAGACGATCTCCTCGGCGAGCGCGACTTCGTTCTCACTGGGCGTGCCGAAGCTGAAACCCTTGACGGCGGCGGCCTGCACGGCGGCGAGCACGTCGGGGTGCGCGTGCCCGAGGATCATCGGGCCCCACGAGCAGATCAGATCGACGTAGCGGTTGCCGTCGACGTCGGTCAGCCACGGACCGCTTGCCGACGCGATGAACCGGGGCGTGCCGCCCACCGCCCGGAAGGCACGCACCGGGGAGTTCACGCCACCCGGGATGACGTCGCGGGCTCTCTCCAGCAAGGCTGCTGACGCGCGGTCACGAACGGTCTGACTGGTGGGCGTGCTCGTCATACCGCCATTGTCTCAGGCGACGTGACGCGATCTCCTACGGGTTGTAGTTCTGCGCCCGGAGGTGCTGCTCGACGGTGCCCATCGCCTGCCCGAGCGCCACGAACAGCTCTGGGCTGATCAGCCGCACCAGGTGTCGTTGCACGCTTTCGACGTGCACCCGCGCAGCCTCCTGCACCGCCGTCCAGCCGTCGCAGGTGAGCTGCAGCTCGATGCCGCGCCCGTCGTCGGCGGCCTTGCGCCGCTCCACCCAGCCGCGCCGTTCCAGCCGGGTGGCGGCGTGAGTGACCCGGCTGCGGGACTGCACCGTGATGTCGGCCAGCTTGCTCATCCGCATGACGCGGTCGGGCGACTCGGACAGCATCGAGAGCAGTTCGAACTCCGCCAGGGACATGCCCACCTGCTGCAGCTCCGCGTCGAGCACCACCTCCAGCAATCGGCTACCCCTCAGGTAGGCACGCCAGGCGTTCTGCTCATCGGCAGCCAGCCACGGTGCATCGGCATCAGTGGCTGCAGCTTGCTGCCCGGCGGGCTCGTATGGAGGCACGGTCACAGCATAGGTGCCGAGAAGTCGCGGAATGCGGGAATAATTGAAACATCAACCAGTGTTCGGCATGATGGTGACCGCGGCAGGTGGCCGCCGGACCAGCTTGACCCAGGCACGACATACATCCCGAAGGAGCACCATGAGCACAATCGACGGTCTCACCGCCGGCACCTGGAATCTGGATGCTGCGCACAGCACAGTCGGCTTCCAAGTCCGCCACATGATGGTGAGCAAGGTCCGCGGCAGGTTTGACGAGTTCAGCGCGACACTGCACGTGGGTGACTCGCTGGAGGAGTCCCGCGTCGAGGCGGAGGTGCAGATGGCCTCGATCAACACCGGCGTCGCTGACCGTGACAACCACCTGAAGACCAATGACTTCTTCGAGGTCGCGACCTACCCGACGATGACCTTCACGTCCACAGCACTCAGCCCGACCGAGCTGACCGGTGACCTGACGATCAAGAACGTCACCAAGCCAGTCACGTTCGACGTTGAACTCGGCGGCGTCGGCGCCGACCCCTACGGCAACACCCGCGCCGGATTCGAGGCCAACCTCGAGATCAACCGCAAGGAGTTCGGCGTGGACATCGACATGCCCCTTCAGGGCGGCGGCGTCGTCGTCGGAGACAAGGTCAAGATCACGCTTGACCTGGAGTTCGTGAAGGCCGCCAGCTGAGCGACTCCCCACCGCGCGTTCTCTCATTGACAGGACCCCAAGCGCATCGAAAGGACCCGAAAAGCGAGGGCTTTTTCGGGTCCTTTCGATGCAGACGGGGTCCGCTCGATCAGAGAGGCGGGTCAGGAGGACTGGAGGCGGCGGGCGACCTCGGTCGCCCAGTAGGTCAGCACCACCTGCGCACCGGCCCGCTTGATCCCGGTGAGCGTCTCCAGGATCATCGCGTCGCGGTCGATCCAGCCGTTCGCGGCGGCGGCCTCGACCATCGCGAGCTCACCGCTGACCTGGTATGCCGCAACCGGCACGTCGCTGATCTGGGCCACGTCGCGCAGGATGTCCAGATAGGGCAGCGCCGGCTTGACCATGACCAGGTCCGCGCCCTCGGCGAGGTCCAGCCGCACCTCGCGCAGCGCCTCGGTCCGGTTGGCGTAGTCCTGCTGGTAGGTGCGCCGGTCGCCCTGCAGCGTCGACTCGACGGCCTCGCGGAAGGGGCCGTATGCCGCGCTGGCGTATTTCACGGCATACGCCAGGATCCCGGTGTCCAGGTGACCCGTCTCGTCCAGCGCCCGCCGGATGACCGCAACCTGCCCGTCCATCATCCCGGACGGACCGACGACGTGCGCGCCCGCTTCGGCCTGCGCGACGGCCATCTCGGCATACCGCTCCAGCGTGGCGTCGTTGTCGACCCGGCCCTGGTCATCGAGCACTCCGCAGTGTCCGTGCAAGGTGAATTCGTCCAGACACAGGTCGGACATCAGCACCGTGTCGTCGCCCAGCTTGTCCCGTAGCCGGCGCAGCGCGACGTTCAGGATTCCATCCGGATCCGTTGCTCCCGAACCGGTTTCGTCCCGCTGCTGCGGGACGCCGAAGATCATCAGCCCACCGACTCCGGCGTCCGCCGCCTTGCGCGCCGCCTTCACCAGCGAGTCGAGCGTGTGCTGCCGGACACCGGGCATCGACTGCAGGGCGGCCGGCTCCTCCGCGCCCTCCTTGACGAACATCGGCAGGATCAGGTCGGCCGGGTGCAGCCGGGTCTCGGCGACCAGCCGGCGCAGGGCCGCAGTAGTGCGCAGGCGGCGGGGACGGGCGGAACCCGCGGGCAGTGCCCACGGGTTCCCGGTCGCCGCACGGTGGCGGGGAGTCAGCTCGGAGCTCACCGCGACGCCTTGACCTTCCGACGGGACGACGCCTTTCGCTCGCTCGGGCGCCGCACCGGCTCCCCAGCCTCATGTGCGGACAGCGCGATGCTGCGCCCGTAGTCGGCGAGCGCCTCGACCAGCGCCTCGGCGCTCGGCTCAGCAGACAGCACGTCGACCCGCAGCCCGTGCTCCTCGGCGGTCTTGGCCGTGGCCGGCCCGATGCATGCGATCACCGTGGTGGTGTGCGGCTTGCCGGCGATGCCGACCAGGTTGCGCACCGTGGAGCTGGAGGTGAAACAGACAGCGTCGAACTTGCCGGTCTTGATCGCCTCGCGCACTTCCGGCGCCGGCGGAGCCGCGCGCACGGTCCGGTATGCCGTGACGTCGTCGACCTCCCACCCCATCTCCTGCAACCCGGCCACCAGCGTGTCGGTCGCGATGTCCGCACGGGGCAGGAACACCCGGTTGATCGGGTCGAGCACCTCGTCGAAGGGCGGCCACTCCTCGAGCAGACCCTTGGCCGACTGCTCTCCTGCAGGCACGAGGTCGGGCTCGAGACCCCACTCACGCAGCGCGTCGGCGGTCACGCCGCCCACAGCGGCGATCTTCAGACCGGCGAACGCCCTTGCATCGAGGCCGAATTCGACGAACTTCTCGCGGACCGCACGCACGGCGTTGGCGGAGGTGAAACCGATCCACTCGTAGCGGCCGGTCACCAGCCCCTTGATCGCGCGCTCCATCTGCTGCGGGGTCCGCGGCGGCTCGACGCTGATCGTCGGCACCACATCGGAGGACGCTCCGTGCGCGGCGAGCCGGTCGGTCATCGTGCCGGACTGCTCCTTGGTGCGCGGCACCAGGACGCTCCAGCCGAAGAGCGGCTTGGTCTCCCACCAGGACAGCTGGTCACGCAGTCCGACGACCGAACCGACGACTGCGACAACGGGGTTGGTGAGCGGGTGCCCCTTGAGCGCGGCGCTCACGCCACCGAGGGTGGTCACCCGGGTCTGCTGCCGGATGGTGGTCCCGTCGGTGCTGAGTGCGACCGGCGTCTGCGGGTCACGACCTGCAGCCTCCAGCTTCGCCAGTCCGACAGGGATCGTCTCGGCGGTGCCGAGCACGACGGCGGTTGCGTCGGACGCGATCGCACTCGACCAGTTGGTCTTCTCCTCGGCTGCGGACAGCACATGCACGGTGCGAGCGCCGTTGCCGATCAACGGGATTCCAGCGTATGCCGGAACCGCGCTCACCGCGCTGACACCCGGCACGATCTCGAACCGGAGGCCGGCCTTGTGACACGCGAGAGACTCCTCGGCGAGACCGTTGAAGGTCGCCGGGTCGCCGTCCATCAGCCGTACGACCAGCGCCTGCGTGCCGTCGGCGCGCGCCGCAGCCTTGGCGGTGCGGACCACGAGCTTGGCGCGGGACGCGGTGGTCAGCCGCTGACCGGTCTCACCGTGACCGGCGTCGACGATCTCGGCATCGCGCCGGACGAAACCGGCGACGAAGTCTTCGCGAGCGACCTGATCGATGATGACCACGTCGGCCTCGCGCAGCAGCCGGGCCGCACGGACCGTCAGCAGGGACGGGTCGCCGGGGCCGGAGCCGACGAAAACGAGTTCCGGCAATGTCTTGGGGGTTCTGGTTGTACTCACGTGTTCACGCTCCGCGGCGCTGGTGGTGGATGTCGGTGACGGGATTTGCGTCCGTGGGTAAGTGGCCGCCGGGTGGCGGTTCGGGCGGGTGGTCACTCGGCGCGAAGGCCTCCAGGGCCCCGTCGTCGAGCAGTTGTTGGGCCAGGTCGTGCCCGATGCGCTCGGCCTTGTCGAGCGGACCGGTCATCGAGCGGCGCAGCTCGAAACTGCCGTCCAGCCGGCCGACGAACGCCCGCAGCGAGACCTCGAGCCTGCCGTCGAGGTCTTCGCTGATCTCCGCGAGCGCGCCCAGGGGCGCGGCGCACCCGGCCTCGAGCCGGGCAAGCACCGCGCGCTCGGCGGTGACGGCGGCGCGAGTGTCGGGGTGGTCCAAGACGTGCAGGGCCTCATGCAGTTGCGTGTCGGCAGTGCGGATTTCGAGCGCGAGCGCACCCTGGCCGGGCGCTGGCAGCACCTGGAGCGGGTCGATGACCTCGGTGACTTCATCGAGCCGGCCGAGACGCGACATGCCGGCGCGGGCAAGGACGACCGCGTCGACCACACCCCGGCGGACAAGTTCGACACGGGAGTCGACATTGCCGCGGATGTCGCGAGTGCGCAGGCCCAGGCCGAGCGCCGCCAGCTGAGCAGCTCGCCGGGGAGCACCGGTGCCGACGACGGAGTCGACGGGCAACTCACCGAGCGTGAGCCCGTCCCGTGCGACGAGGACGTCGCGCGGGTCTTCCCGCTGCGGGATGGCGGCAACCGTCAACCCGTCCGCGGGTGCGGTCGGCAGGTCCTTGAGCGAATGCACGGTCAGGTCGATCCGCCCGTCGTGCAACGCATTCCGGATGGCCGTGGCGAAGATGCCGGTGCCGCCGAGCTGGCTCAGCGACGCCCTGTTGGTGTCACCCTCAGTGACGATTTCGACGATCTCGACCTGGTGGCCGAGCGTGCGCAGCCGGTCGGCGATCAGCCCGGTCTGGGTGAGCGCGAGCGTGCTGCGCCGGCTGCCGATGCGGATCGGCTTGCGGAAGGGTCCGGTCACCGCACCTCACCGCCCTCGACACCCCACGAAGCTTCTTTTCCGCTACGCTGCACCCACCGAAGTTCTCCCCCGCTGCGCTCCCCCGATACTTCGTCGGGACCCGCAGCCCCCGAATACTTCGCGGGGACCCCGTCAAGGGGGATCTGCGACACGCGCGACTCATGCGGGTCCAGGTCGAAAAGGGTTCGCAACAACGCGGCGTAATCCTGGCCGCCCTGTTCCTCGCCGGCCAGCTGCTTGATGCGCACCGTCGGGGGGTGCAGGATCTTCTCGACCACGCGATGCACGGTCATCTGCACCTGCGCCTCGTCGTGTTCGGAGAGTTCGACGCGCTGGCCGAGCCGGGTGAGTTCGGTGGCGACGACGTCGGCCGCACGAGCGCGCAGCTCGGCGACCGCCGGGGCGACCGCAGCTGCGCGGCGAGCCACGAGGAACTCGGCAACCTCGGCGCTGACCAGGTCCTGGGCAGCGGCCAGCTGGGTCTTCTCGGCATCGTCGGTCACCGTCGCGTTGAGGTCTTCGAGGCTGATCAGCGTCGTGCCGGGAAGCGTGGCCAATTGCGGATCGACGTCACGCGGCAGCGCCAGATCGACCAGCACCCTGCGCTGGTCGACGGGCCGCACATTGTCGGGGTCGAGGATGTGCCCGACAGCGCCCGTGCACGAGATCACCAGGTCGGCGTGTGCGATCGCGCCGGTCAGCTGCGACCAGTCCGCGGCGACGCCACCGGTTGCTTCGGCGAGGCGGGTTGCCTTGGCCGGGGTGCGGTTGATGATGGTCAGACTGCCGACCCCGGCGCGCGCGAGCGTGTGGGCGGCGAGCCCGCTCATCGCACCGGCGCCGACGACCAGCGCGCGCTGCGCGCTCAGCTCGCCGAGCGTGGCCTGCGCGACGGCCAGCGACCGCTCGACCAGCGAGCGGCTGACCGAGTCGATGTCGGTCTCGGTGTGCACCCGCTTGCCGACGCGCAGCGCGTGTTGCATCAGCGCGGACAGCGACGGGTCGAGGTGGTCGGCTTCCTGGGCGACGCGCAGGGCGTCGCGGAGCTGCCCGAGGATCTGCCCTTCGCCGACGGCGACCGAGTCGAGTCCGGATGCCACCTGGAAGGCGTGAGCGACCGCGCGGTCCTCGAAGTGGACATAGAGGTGCTCGCGCAACTCGGCGACGCCCAAACCCGTTGCTGTCGCGAGAGATTCAGTGATCTCCGTGACCGCGCCGTGGAAGGTCTCGACGTCGGCGTAGATCTCCACCCGGTTGCAGGTGGAGACGACCACGGTGGCGTTGATGTGCTCACCACGGCCGAGCGCGTCCTCGAGTCCGCGGATGTCCTGTGCGCTCAGCGTGGCACGCTCCAGCAGGTCGACACCGCTGGTGCGGTGCGACATACCAAGGACAATGAGGCTCATCGCCACCCCCTCCTGCGTCGGGTGCCGCGATTCGCCCTGAGCCCTGTTGGTCGCTCGCTGCGCTCGCTCATCGCCGCCCCTCCGCCACGTCGTCGAATTCGTCACGGCCGCGCTGCTCGTGGAAGGCGAGGATCTGCAACTCGGTGGCCAGGTCGACCTTGCGGACCTCGACCCCGTCGGGGACCGTGATGACGCACGGTGCGAAATTGAGGATGGAACGCACGCCGAGCGCAATCGCCCGGTCGGCGGCCTGCTGCGCCGCGTGCGGCGGCGTCGCCAGCACGGCGATGATCGTCTCGGGCGCCTGCCGGGCCAGTTCGGCAAAGTCGATCACGCGCAGTCCGGCGATCTCGGTGCCGATGATGGCGGGGTCCTCGTCGACCAGCCAGCGCACGCTGAACCCCCGGGTCGCGAAGCCGCCGTATGCCGCGAGCGCGTGACCCAGGTTGCCCATGCCGATGATCGCCACGGCCCAGTCGTGCTGCAGCCCGAGCTCACGAGAGATCTCCTCGGACAGCCGCGCGACGTCGTAGCCGACACCGCGCACGCCATACGATCCGAGGTGCGAGAGGTCCTTGCGCAATCCCGCCGAGCGGACCCCCGCCGCTTCGGCGAGTTCTTCGGAGGAGACCACGTCGACACCGCGGGATTCCAGGGATGCCAGTGCTCGCAGATAAAGCGGTAGCCGAGCCACGGTGGCTTCGGGAATCTCCCGACGGGCGGCCGATGCAGTGCTCACTGGCGCTTCGACTCCTCATGCGTCACGGGCGGGCGTATACCAAACGCCGACCACAGAGGATCAATGACCCCCTGACTGTAGGTCTTTGTGAACGCGGGCACAAAGTCGCGAATTCCCGGAAAAGGTGCTACACACCCGGAACGCGCCATCCAGGGGTCCTTGCGGCGGGTGCGGAATGGCGGTCGCGGTGGCCGGGCGTTCATGCGCCGCCGGGTATGCAGATCGCGCGGTGGAGCGCGCCCAGGATGCGGGCGCCGAACTGCTCGAAGGACCACTCACCACGGACTGGGGGACGCAGGCGGCATACCTGCGCGGACCCGGGAACCTCGTCGTCGACGTATGCCGCGACGCCTGACCGTCCCAGGTCAGCGGCCGAAGAACCGCCGCCGGGAGAGCGCCTTGCGCAGCCGCTGCTCGTCCACTCGCCAGTAGTCGTGCTGCTTGCCGTCGACGAGGGTGACCGGGATCTGTTCGGCGTATGCCGCCAGCAGCTCCGGCTCGTCGAGGATGTTGCGCTCGGTGAAGCTCTCTCCCGTGTCTGCGCACACTCGCTCGATCACCGCGCGTGCCTCGTCGCACAGGGGGCAGCCCGGTTTGCTGATGAGCGTGATGCGCGGGTTCGCCATACCTAAAAAAAGACCGAACGGCGTTGCAGCAGAAGGGAATGCAGCGATTGCTGGACTATCTCGCGGACCTGGTCGGTCAGATCGAAGACCAGCATCGGGTCGTCCGCGGCAGCGGCGCCGTGACTGGCGGTGTCGACCGGTTCGCCGAACTCGATGATCCACTTGCTCGGCAGCGGGATCAGCCCAGCGAGGCCGAAGAGCGGGAAGAGCGGTGTGATCGGGAAGTAGGGGAAGCCAAGCAGTCGCGCCAGCCCCTTGATGTTGCCGAGCATCGGGTAGATCTCCTCGGCGCCGACGATCGCGCACGGGATGATCGGCACCTCGGCGCGCAGGGCGGCCGCGACGAACCCGCCGCGACCGAAGCGCTGCAGCTTGTAGCGTTCGCCGAACGGCTTGCCGACGCCCTTGAAGCCCTCGGGGAAGACGGCCACCAGTTCACCCTGCGCGAAGAGCCGCTCGATGTCCGGGTTGGACGCGAGCGTGGTGCCCGACTTGCGGCTGAACTCGCCGACCAGCGGCGACTCGAAGACCAGGTCGGCGCCAAGCATCCGCAGATGGCGATGCGTCGGATGTTCGTCGTGTACGGCGACCTGGGTCATCAGGCCGTCGATCGGCAGCGTGCCGGAGTGGTTGGCGACGACGAGCGCGGCCCCGGACGCGGGAATGTTCTCGACGCCGCGCACCTCCACCCGGAACCACCGCTTGTAGAGCGGCCGCAGGATCGGCAGCCACACCTTGTCGGTGAACTCCTGGTCGAAGCCGAAGTCGTCGATCTCGTAATCGCCGGTGAGCCGGCGCCGCACGAAGGCGAGCGCGGCGGCGATCCGGTGCTCCAGATCGTCGTCTTCGATGCCGACCAGGGAGCCCGCCTTGCGCAGCGCTTCGACGAGTAGGTTGATCAGGACTTCGAACTCGCCCGCGCCGGACGCGTCAGGAGTGATTGCATCCGCCGGGGACTCGGGCGGGTCGGGCACTACCCGCAGCGGCGGGGCGTCGGTCGGACGGTCGGTGCGCCGGGTGCCGGCATGGCCGGCGGCGGCACTGATCGAGCGACGGGAGGGGCGCCGCGCGGATGCCTCCGCGCGTGGCGCGGCGGCTTCGGTATGACGACTCGGCTCCCCCGTCGTCCGCGCGCCCGGCTGCGACGCGGCCTTCGTGGCGGCCCGCTTCGTGGCGGGAGTCTTGTTCGCCGACGCCGCCTGCTTCGCTGTGGTCTTCCGGGCTGCCGGCTTCTTGGCGGCAGTCTTCTTGACTGCAGACTTCGTGACTGCCGGCTTCGTGGCCCCGGACTTCTTCGCCGGAGCGCGCTTGGCCCCGGACTTCTTCGTGGCCGGCGCGTCAGGGGCCGCCTTCTCGGCGGGCGCTTGGTTTGCAGTCGCCCTGGGCGCAGCCGCCTCGGGCGCGATCACCCTCGCCGCGGGCCCTACGGCGTCACGCGGTTCGCGCGCGGGGGTCATGCCGTCGCCGGTGCCGGTCGGCTCTTCGTCAGACACGTGCCTCTCCCAGGTTGCCGGTGCTCGCGCGGCTCGCGCCGAACACCTCGCGGAAGGCGTCTCGTGTGCTGTGCCGGGGCTCGAAGCCGAGACGGTCGCACATGCGGGTGGTGTCCATGCCGCGGCCGAACTGCAGGAACTGCATTTGTTCGGCGTCGAATGACCCACTGCCGCCGAGCAATCCGCTCACCTGCTGCACGAGTGCCCCGGTCTGCGGCAGCACCGGGGTGACGCGTTTGCCCGCGATCCGGGCTGCTTGCCGGACGGTCAGCAGTCCCGCGCCCGCGACGTTGATCGTCCCGGACAACTGCTCGGCCCGCGCGGCACGGTGCAGCACCTCGACCGCATCGTCGATGTGCAGCACCTGGAAGCGCCCGTCATACCCGAGCGGGACGGGCAGCACGGGCAGCGAGAAATATTCGGAGAACGTGGTGCGCAGATCGGGGCCGACGAGGTTCGCCATACGCAACATGGTGACCTGGATGTCGGGGCGCCGTCGGGCGAGCCCACGCACGTAGGTCTCGACCTCGACCGAGTCCCGCCCGAACCCGCCAGTGGGGCTGCGGCGGGCGCTCATGTCCTCGGTGAACATGGCGGGGTCGCGCGCGGACGAACCGTAGATCGACGACGACGACTTGACGACGAGGCGTTGCACCGAGTCGGTGCGCTGGCACGCAGCGAGCAACTGCATCGTGCCGATGACGTTGATCTCCTTCTGCAGCGCACGGCCACCGGCCTGCTTGGGCGTCATGATGACGCCGAGGTGCAGCACGGTGTCGACCTGCTCCTGCGCGAGGATCCGGCCCATGACCGGGTTGCGTATGTCGGCCCGGATGAAGTCGGCCCGGCCGAGACTGTGCAGCGGCGGCACGGTGTCGACGGCGATGACCCGGTCGAGACCGGGGTCTGCGGCGAGGGCGCGGCACGTCATACCACCGACGAGGCGGGACACTCCGGTGACCAGGACAACCCGACCCATTCGCCCTCCTTCGTGACCTGCTCGCTGTGCAGCGATCCTATCGAGACTGCCCGGACGGCTACGACGAAGCCCCGGTGCCCGCACGTGCTGCGGTCCGGGGCTCCTGCTGCTCGGCGCGCCGAGCGGCTTACTTCTTGTTGCGGCGCTGGTGGCGCGTCTTGCGAAGCAGCTTGCGGTGCTTCTTCTTGGCCATCCGCTTACGGCGCTTCTTGACGACTGAACCCATGCGTACGCTCTTCCTGAATTGCTGACGAAAAACCGGCGGGCTGCGCTCCAACCGGTCGCGAAGCCTGATCTGTCTCGCGTCCCCGGGCGGGGACGCGATCGACGCCCAAGGCTACGCCATGGTGCTGACCGCGGACCAATCGAGGGCGCCGGTTGCCGCGGCCGAACGGTCAGGCAGTGCCCATGTAGGACTGGCTGAGATATTCGGAGACGACGTCCTCGCGAACGCGGAACGACCTCCCGACGCGCACGGCCGGCAACTCGCCGGAGTGCACCAGCCGGTAGACCGTCATCTTCGAGACGCGCATGATGGCGGCGACCTCGGCGACGGTCATGAATGCGACCTCGCCCGGCTGACGCTCTTCGGCCATGGTGTGTGCCAACCCTTCTCCTGCGACGGCTGCTCCCCTGCGTCCAACGACGCCCCGGAGGCATGCGGGTGTACTGCTGGGCAACTTTAGGGGGTCAAAGCACCATCTGGAAAGTCCGCGAGCGTGAAATGTCCACCTGACACGCCGATGCAGGCGGGAAAAATGTGGCGTATGGCGGGTGCGGCGGGAGTTTCTGGCGGTGCGGGTGGGGTGGTGGGGCTCCAGGACCGCGTGAGGCGGGGTGGCGGCGGCCGCTGCGTCCCGAAAGCTCGACCGTCGCGACTCCGGGACACGAAACCGCCACCAACCCGTCCCGAAAGCTCGACCGTCGCGACTCCGGGACACGAAACCGCCATCAACCCGTCCCGAAAGCTCGACCGTCGCGACTCCGGGACAGCGCCGGACGACCCCACCGGACGACAAACCGACCGCGCCGGAGGCGACGACCGAAAGGCGAGGAGCCGCAGCAAAGGATTCAGTCGAACCAGAGATCGAGTCCGTGCAGGGGGAACACGGCGCGCCGGGTGGCAAGGACGGCGCTGTCGACGGGGTTCGCCGGGTCGGCGCCGGACTCCCAGGAGCGCCACCAAACCTGGCCGTTCTCGGCTTGCCCGTCACCCATGCGGGGCGGCCCGGGCCGGTTGAAGGTGCGCTGGACGTGGTCGCGCCATACGGCGGGTACGTCGGTTTCCAGGTCGATCGGCTGGTGCGCTGCGATGGCGGTGAGGTGTGTCCAGGCGCGGGGCACGACGTCGATGAGTTCGTATCCGCCGCCGCCGAGCGCGAGCCACTTGCCGCCGGTGACCTCGTGCGCGAGCTGGTGCAGCATCTCGTATGCCGTGCGCTGCGCGTCGACCGACAGCGCCATGTGCGCGAGCGGGTCGGCGTAGTGGGAGTCGCACCCCTGCTGGGTCACCAGCACCTGCGGCTTGAATTCGCGCACCAGCACCGGCACGACGGCATGCAGCGCGCGCAGCCAGGGACCGTCCCTGGTGCCGGGCGGCAGTGCGATGTTGACCGCGGATCCCTCGGCGTCCGGGCCGCCGACGTCACCGGGAAAACCGGTGCCGGGGAACAGAACTCGCCCGGTTTCGTGGATGGAGATGGTCAGCACGCGGGGGTCGTTCCAGAAGATGTGCTCGACGCCATCTCCGTGGTGCACGTCGACGTCGACGTAGACGACGCGTTCGGCGCCGTTGTCGAGCAGCCATTGGATGCCGAGGGCCGCGTCGTTGTAGATGCAGAAACCGGACGCGCTGCCCGGCATGGCGTGATGCAGGCCGCCGCAGAAGTTGACCCCGTGGTCGATCTCGTCCCGCCAGAGTGCCTTGGCGAGTTCCACGGTGGAGCCGGCGATCAGCGCAGATGCCTCGTGCATGCCGGGGAACGCGGGGTCGTCCTCCGTCCCGAGCCCGTATGACGAGTCGGCTGCCTCCGGGTCCGCGGACGCGGCGCGGACGGCGTCGACATACTCCGGGGTGTGCACCCAGAGGAGGAATTCGTCGCTGCCGCCAGGCATCGACGGTGGCACGACTTCGACGCCCGGAGTCTCGAAAACGCCCAGGGCATCACACAATCGGGCGGTCAGGTCGAGCCTGATCGGGTTCATCGGGTGCTGCGGACCGAAGTCGTAGGCAGTCAGCTCGTCATTCCAGACGACACGCACCCGCGGCGCCTCTGTTGCCACGACCGACGCCCGGTCTCAGAGCACCGAGCTGGGCACCGCGCCAGGGTCGTCGCCCAGCGGGTAGACCATCGCCATCTCGTCCTCGTCGTCGTCCGAGGACTGCATCGGCCGTCGGCCGTCGGTCGGGCGGAAGCCGTAACTGGACGCGAACGCCACCGCACGGCCGTTGTCCGTGCCGACCCAGTAGAGGACGAAGTTGTAGTTGTCGTCGCGGGCCTGACGGACTCCGGCGTCGACGAGCTTCCACGCGACGCCCTTGCCGCGCAGTTCCGGATTCACCCAGAGACCGAAGAGCTCGCTGACCTTTTCGCTCTCTTCGCCGACCCGGCCGACCGACACGACGCCGACGACCCGTTCACCGTCTTCGGCGACCAGACGCCGGGATCGCTTGATCCGTGCCTGCCAGAGGTCGTCGTCGAAACCTTCTTCATGCGAGGCGGACGCGGCGAACGCGTCCGGAGACTCCTTCAGGGCCGCCAGTCGAACGTCGCGGTAGACCTGCCATTCCTCATCCCCGAGGGCGCGCACCGTGATGTCAGTCATGGGAACAACTCTCGCACGGAACCCTGGTCGATGGTCAGCTGGTGTGCTGAACTCGTGGCCACACGCCAGCGAAGATGGGGTTCAGCCCTGTTCGGAAGCCAATTCGGCGGATCGGTGCGCTGCCGCTTCCAGCGCGCTGAGGAACGCGGCACGGACGCCGTGCTCGTCCAATTGCCGCAGCGCCGCAATCGTGGTGCCGGCCGGGCTGGACACGCGTTCGCGCAGCAGCACCGGGTGTTCGCCGGTCCGGCTGAGCATGGTGGCGGCGCCATACAGCGTCTGCACGGCGAGCTCGGTCGCGACGTCGCGGGGCAGGCCGAGCAGCACGCCGGCCTCGATCATCGCGTCGGCGACGTAGAAGACGTATGCCGGGCCGCTTCCGCTGACCGCTGTCACCGCGTCCAGCTGACTCTCGGGCACTACGACGGTGCGACCGCCGGTCCCCAGTAGTTCCTGCGCGGTGTCCAGGTGCTCGTCGGTTGCGTGTGCTCCGGCGCAGACCGCCGTCATACCCTCGCCGACCAGTGCGGGGGTGTTGGGCATGGCTCGCACGACGGGGGTGCCGTCCGGCAGCCGCTCCTCCAGGTATGCCGTGGTGAGCCCAGCGGCGATGGACAGGACCAGCGCGCCGGACGACAGCCGCGGGCCGATCTCGGCGAGCAGACCCGCCATGCCCTGCGGTTTGACGGCGAGCAGCACGACGTCGGCGTCGGCAACGGCATCCGCCGCAGCGAGCCCGGCGACGCCGTGCTCGTCGGCAACCTCGGCCTGCCGGGCGGCACTGCGGTCAGAGACGCTGATCCGGGCCGGCCGGTCGGACTGCAGCAGTCCGGTGAGGAGCGCGGTGCCCATGGCACCGACTCCGAGGACGGCGATGCGGGGGGTATCGGGCTCGGACATGTCGGCTATCCCTTCGGGGTTTCTGGGCGGGCGTGCGGCCGTGCGGCGGCGGGATGCTCGGCGACGCGGCGCATGACGTAGGGATACCACTGATCGCCATACGGGACGAGGATGCGCAGCCGGTGTCCGGCTTCGATGTGCCTGCGCTGCACCTCCGGGTCGCCCCCGAGTGGCAGTTCGAATTCGAACGAGTCGGGGGTGCGCAGTTCCTTGTCGGCCAGCGCGTGCGCGATCTCGATCAGCTGTAGGTCGTCGGTTGCGATCACCGGGTGGGCCGGGCTTTCGATGAGCAACTTCAAGCAGCGGATGTATGACCGATCGATCTGGTGATTCCCTTGCCACGAAACGCTTTTCGGCTCGAAATACCCGATGCGGCTGAGGCGCACCCGGCCGGCGCTCGCGGCCTGGTTGCGGCAGTCGGCCTCGGTGCGCAGCAGCTGCGCGTGCAGGCCGACCCCGACCGACGGGAAGTCGGCTCGCAGGTCGCGGGCGGCGGCCAGGGTCGCATCGGCAGTCGTGTGGTCGCCGGCTTCGAGGGTGATCGTGGCACCGGTCCCGGCAGCCGCTGCGGCGATCTGCAAGGCGCTGTCGAAGGCGAACTTCGGTCCGTCGTCGCCGAGCGCCCAGCCGAGGTCCTCCAGGCGGAGCAGGACGTCGGTGCGGCCCCCCGCGGTCAGTCCCGCTTCCGTCAGCGCCCGCAGCGCGGTGAGATGGGTGTCGCGAATGCGCACCGCCTCGGCGGTATCCTGCGGCTCGTCGGCCAGCAACGTCACGGTCGCGAACCGGCCGGCCCCGACCCGTTCGGCCACCACGGGCACACAATCGGCGATGGTGTCCCCCGCCACGAAGCGGTGCGCCACCGACCGGCCCACCTGCGCCCGCTCGAACGTTCGGCGTACGACGCCGCGACGCCCGATCCCCAGCAGTCCCTGGCGCAGCGTGGCACTCGGGTCGATCACGGGTCTGCTCCTCCAAATGGTGCGAACACGTCCAGCGTCGAGCGTATGGCGAGGCGCGTTGCCGCAGCTACGTGGGCTGGCCTTCACCCGAGTATGGATTCACCCGTGAGCCAGCGAATCCCGTTCTGCGCCTTGCCGATCGACCAGTCCGATATCGTCTACGAATACGGTCCGGACTCCTCACCTCGAGCAGAAGTACCGCAAGGTCATACGACGCACTTCGCCATGGACGACTCGCACGCCTACCCGGGCACGACACGCAACGTGTGGGTTCATGCCCCGGCAGGCGCGGCCCGCGACGACCTGCCGTGCATGGTCTTCCAGGACGGTGCCGGCTACTTGGATCCGGAGGACGACGATCTCCTTGCCCCCGAGGGCGGCGAGGACCCCGAGGCCACCGAAGACATCACTGAGGCGTGCGGTCAGGTCTGCTTCCACCTCCCGATAGCGGCCCTGGGACGCGTGCAACCGGCGCAGTAGCGGGCCGATGACCAACAGCAACAACGGAACACCGAGCAGCACGACGAGCGCCAGCAAGATCGAGATGCGAAGCAGCAGTGTGGCGACAACGCCGTAGGCGACCAATCCGCCGATGCCAGGACCGGTCATGGTGAGCGTCTGGCCGAGCACACCGACGTCACCGACCCCGATCGTCACGACCTCGTGCGACGACGCCTTGCGCGACAGCGTCGACCCCAGCCTTATCGACTGTCGGGTGACCACCTGGATCGTCCGGTACACGGCGTCCAACCGCACCCAGGTCATGGTCCGGTGCCGCATGATCGAACACCACGCGGTGAATACACCCACCGCGAACAAGGCACCCGTCCACAGCATGAGCGCCGGGAAGTCGTTCCGTTGCAGGCCCTGATCCACGGCTTCTGACAACAGCTGTGGCGGCAGCACCAGTCCGATCATCCACAGAATGCCGAACACGGCGCCGCGGATGACACGCCGCCGCTGCGCGGCGATCAACCACCGCAGAAACCGCGACGGGCTGTCATGAGGCGGTTCGCCGGGCTCGCCATACGCGTCGAACCAGGCCATTCCGGCACCGCGCATCGAGCCAGCCACGTGAAGCCTCAGCCCCCGGTCGCCGGTGCCGCGAAGTGCAGACGGGCAAAGGCGAGCGCTTCGGCCAGGTCGAGTTCGCGTTGCTCGCGCGACAGCTTGCGCGTGCCGACCTCCAACACGACATCGCCCGAATATCCAGCAGCTGCAAGGGATTCGAGCACCTGAGCGCACGGCTGCGTGCCGCGGCCGGGCACGAGGTGTTCGTCCTTGAAGGATCCCGACCCGTCGGCGAGGTGCACGTGGCTGAGCCGGTCGCCGAGGGCCTCGACCATCTCGAGCGCGTCGGAGCCCGCGGTCGCCGTGTGGGACAGGTCGAGCGTCACATGGGCGTAGTCCATGCCGACGGGGTCCCAGCCGGGCAGGTAGGCCTGCATCTCGCGACCGCGGGCTCGCCAGGGAAACATGTTCTCGACCGCGATCCGGACGTCGGTCTCCGCGTCCCGCTGCGCAATGCCCTGCACGAAGTCGGCGGCATACTCCCGCTGCCAGCGGAACGGCGGGTGGACGACGACGGTGTCGGCACCGACCTCTTCGGCCAGCCTGACCGAGTTGTCGACCTTCGGCCACGGCTCAGGTCCCCAAATGCGTTGGGTGAGAAGCAAAGTCGGCGCATGGATGGAGACGATCGGAATGCCGTAGTGGTCGACCAGTTTGCGCAGTGCGCCGGCCTCCTGGCTGACCGGGTCGGTCCACACCATGACCTCGACGCCGTCATACCCCAGCCGTTCGGCCATCACGAACCCGTCGACGACCCCGAGCGGGTAGACGGACGAGGTCGACAATGCGATGCGGCCGGCCGGCAGGGTGAGGCGCGGGGACATCAGGTGTCCAGCCAGTCCAGGCGCCGCAGGATGACGCCTTCACGCAGCGCCCACGGGCACAAGTCGAGGCGGTCCACGCCGAGCAACTCCATGGCGCCCTCGACCACCATGGCACCCGCGAGCAGCTGGCGAGCGCGGCTCGCGGAAACCCCTGGCAATGCTGCGCGTTCGGCAATGGTCATCGCGGCCAGCCGCAGCACCAGGCTGGCGAGCGCTTCGCGTTCCAGGACGCGTTCGACGCGCGGTCCATCGCCGCTGGGTGCCGCACCGAGCACCCGGGCGAGCGAGCGGATCGTCTTGCTGGTGCCCACGACCCGGTCGGGCTCGCCGACCTTGTGCAACTGCCGGATGACCCGGGCGATGTCCGAACGGATCTGCTTGCGCAGCACCAGCAGATCCGCGGCCGCCGGCGGATCGCCGGCGAGATCGCGCGACAGCCGGCCCGCCCCCAACGGGAGGCTGAGGGCCACGTCGGGCTCCTCGTCGATCCCGGCCGCGAACTCCAGCGAACCCCCGCCGATATCGACGACCAGCAACCGGCCCGCCGACCAGCCGAACCAGCGCCGCACCGCCAGGAAGGTCAGCCGCGACTCGTCCGCGCCTTCCAGCACCTGCAACTCGACTCCGGTCGTGTCGCGCACCTGGTCGAGCACCGCCTCGCCGTTGGGCGCCTCGCGGATCGCGCTGGTCGCGAAGGCGAGCAGGTCCTCGCACCCCTGGTCGTCGGCGATCGTGAGGCACTCGCGCACGAACGCGACCAGCGCGCCAGCGCCCTCGGCGGAGATCGCTCCGCCAGGCTCGGTGTGCTCGGAGAGACGCAGTTCCCGCTTGTGCGACGTCGCAGGCAGCGGATGCGCGCCCCGATGGGCATCGACGACGAGGAGATGCACCGTGTTGGATCCCACGTCGATCACGCCGAGCCGCATGGGTTCACGCTATCCGACCGAGCTGCGCGGCCCCGAGCCCAGCGCGGCCGGACGTCGCGGCCCCGAACACTACGATGTGGCGCGTGGTCGAGACAGCACTGGAGACACCGCGGACCTGGGTGGAATTCGACAACCCGGACGACACCCAGGAGCGCTTCCGCTGCGACCTGACCTGGCTGACCTCGTCGTGGACCTGCATCTTCGGCGCCGGCTGCGAAGGCATCTACGCGGATGCACCCGACGTGGGGTGCTGCACCCTCGGCGCGCACTTCTCCGACAAGGATGACCTCAAGAATATCCGCGCCGTCGTGCGCGAACTCGGCCCGGACGAATGGCAGTTCTACGACGAGGGCCACGGCACGGACGGCTGGCGGGAGAAGGAGGACGGCGACTGGAAGACCCGGGTCGTCGACGGCGCGTGCATCTTCCACAACCGGCCGGGCTTTCCCGCCGGCGCGGGGTGCGCCCTGCATCAGCACGCCATACTCACCGGCGTCGCGCCGCACACCGTCAAACCGGACGTGTGCTGGCAGCTGCCGATCCGCCGCACCTACCGCACGGTCGAGCTGCCGGACGACACGTCATACCTGGAGATCTCGATCGGCGAGTACGACCGACGCGGCTGGGGCCCGGGCGGGCACGACCTCGACTGGTACTGCTCGGGCAATCCGCAGGCGCACGTGGGCAGTTCGCCGGTATACCGCTCCAATGAGGGCGAGCTGCGTCACCTGATGGGCGACAACGCGTATGACGAGCTGGCGCAGCGCTGCGAAGCCCACCTGCTGCAGGTGACGGCATTGCGCGAAGCCGGACCGGCCGGTCGCCGGCTGCTGCCGCTCTTCGTACACCCGGCGACCCTGCTGGCCGAGGAGAATGCGCGCACATCCGGCTGACTCACCGCGATCGAGAGGACCCCATATGCATTGAGCGGACCCAAGAGCGGGACATCTATTGGGGTCCACTCAATACGGATTGGGTCCTCTCGATCAAGTGGGGGGCGCGGTGTCGGCCCGGCCGTCTATCGTCCGTCGTATGGCGACCAGCACACGCAAGAAGGCACCAGCGCCGGCCTACCGCTGCACCGAGTGTGGGTGGCAGGCCATCAAGTGGGTCGGCCGATGCGGCGAGTGCCAGGCCTGGGGCACGGTGACCGAGGTCGGTCAGCAGCAAGTGCGCACCCCGCCCGCCGCGACCATCGAGCGGCCGGCGAGGCCGATCGGCGAGGTCGACGCCACCCGCGCGCAGGCGCGGCCGACCGGGGTCGGCGAGTTCGACCGGGTGCTCGGCGGCGGTCTGGTCACCGGCGGCGTCGTGCTGGTGGCGGGCGAGCCCGGCATCGGCAAGTCGACCCTGTTACTCGACGTCGCCGCCCGCTCAGCACGCGACGGCCGCACCGTGCTCTACGTCAGCGGCGAGGAGTCGGCAGCCCAGGTGCGGCTGCGCGGCGAGCGCATCGAGGCGCTCGCCCGCGACCTCTACCTCGCCAGCGAGACCGACCTCGGCACCGTCCTCGCCCAGATCGACCGGCTGCACCCCGACCTGTTGATCATCGACTCGGTCCAGACGATCGCATCCGCCGAGGTCGACGGCGCACCGGGCAATGTCAGCCAGGTGCGCGAGGTCGCGGCGGCGATCATCCAGGTCGCCAAGCGCGACGGCATCGGCACTCTCCTGGTCGGTCACGTCACCAAGGACGGGTCGATCGCCGGGCCGCGGGTGCTGGAGCACCTGGTCGACGTGGTGGTGCAGTTCGAGGGCGAACGCCACTCCCGGCTGCGGCTGGTGCGCGCGATCAAGAACCGCTACGGCCCCACCGACGAGGTGGGCTGCTTCGACCTGACCGAGCTGGGCATCACCGGGCTACCCGACCCGAGCGGTCTCTTCCTGTCCCGCATGGACGAGCCGGTGCCCGGCACCTGTGTGACGGTCACCCTGGAGGGCCGCCGTCCGCTGGTCACCGAAGTGCAGGCGCTGCTCGTGCCGGGCAATGGCGGCTCGGCCCGGCGCACCACCAACGGCGTCGACAGTTCACGCACGGCGATGATCCTCGCGGTCCTCGACCGCCGCGCTGGGGTGCGGCTGCGCGACGACGACTGCTATGTCTCGACGGTCGGCGGCGCGAAGCTCTCCGAGCCCGCCGCCGATCTCGCGATCGCCCTGGCGCTCGCCTCCGCCAAGGACGGTTGCCCGGTGCCGGCGGGCTTGCTCGCCGTCGGCGAGGTCGGGCTGGCGGGTGACGTGCGCGGTGTCGGCGGCGTTCCCCGGCGGCTCGCCGAAGCGGCCCGCATCGGCTTCCGGCGCGCCATCGTGCCGGCGGGCTCGATGGGCACCGAGCTGCCGCCGGACGGCATGCGCGTGCTCGAAGTCCGCGACGTGCACGCGGCCACCCGCGTCATCGCGATGCCTGCGGCGCGCTGAGCGAGCGTCGATAGGCCTGCCGCCATACCGTCGGCACGGTGCAGTCGGTGAGGGGCCACCCGCACCTACACTGGGCCGGTGACCCGCACCCCGGAAGTGATCCTCCGCGAGACCCTCGCCGCCGTTGCGCCGGGCACCGATCTGCGCGACGCGCTCGAGCGGATCCTGCGCGGGCGCACGGGCGCACTCATCGTCATCGGTCATGACGCCGTGGTCGAGGCGATGTCGTCCGGCGGCTTCCCGATCGACATCGACTTCACCGCGACGCGGCTGCGCGAACTGGCCAAGATGGACGGCGCGATCGTCGTCAGCAGCGACGTCACCCGCATCCTGCGCGCGGCCACCCAGCTGGTGCCCGACCCGAGCATCGAGACCAAGGAGTCCGGCACCCGGCACCGCACCGCCGAGCGCGTCGCCAAGCAGACCGGCTTCCCGGTCGTGTCGGTCAGCCAGTCCATGCACATCATCGCCTTGTATGTCGGTGGCGTGCGGCACGTGATCGAGGGCTCCACGGCGCTGATGTCGCGTGCCAACCAGGCGCTGCAGACGCTCGAACGCTACAAGGCCCGGCTCGACGAGGTGACCGGCACGCTGTCGGCGCTGGAGATCGAGGACCTGGTGACGGTGCGTGATGTCGCGGCGGTGCTGCAGCGGCTGGAGATGGTGCGCCGGATCAGCGAGGAGATCAGCGAATACGTCATCGAGCTCGGCACCGACGGCCGGCTGATCTCGCTGCAGCTGGACGAACTCGTCGGTGGCCTGACCGACGACCGGGAGCTGGTGGTCCGCGACTACGTCGAGTCGGCGCGCTCCGAGATGACCGTCGAGGACGCGCTCACCCGCCTCGGCAACGTCAGCTCCACCGAGCTGCTCGACCTGTCCGCCGGCGCCCGTGCCGCTGGCTTCTCGGCCGTCGGCGACCTGCTCGACCTGTCGGTCAGCCCGCGCGGCTACCGGCTGCTGACGAAGGTGCCCCGGCTGCCGGGAGCCATCGTCGAGCGACTCGTCGAGCACTTCGGCACCTTGCAGAAGCTGCTCGCCGCAGACTTCGACGACCTGATGGCCGTCGAAGGCGTTGGCGAGAGCCGCGCACGCGCAGTCCGCGAGGGGCTGTCGCGTCTGGCCGAGAGCAGCATTCTCGAGCGCTACGTCTAGGCCCGCGCATGACACACCGACCGCCGATCGGCGAGGTCGAGGCACTGCACGACACGATCCTCGACTGGTATGACGCGAACGCTCGCGACCTCCCCTGGCGCATCCCGGCAGCCGACTGGCCTTGGCCGCAGGTGGACCGGCCGTGGGCGGTGCTCGTCTCGGAGGTGATGCTGCAGCAGACACCGGTCGCCCGGGTCGAGCCGATGTGGCACCGCTGGATGCAGTTGTGGCCGACCCCGGCACACCTGGCCGCTGCCGCCCCCGGTGACGCCGTGCGCGAGTGGGGACGGCTCGGCTACCCGCGCCGGGCACTGCGCCTGCATGCGGCGGCGGTCGCGATCCGTGATGAGCACGGGGGCGTCATACCGGCCGATCTGCAGCAGCTGCAAGCACTTCCGGGGATCGGTGGTTACACGGCTGCGGCCGTCGGAGCGTTCGCGTTCGGCATCCGGTCGGCTGTCGTGGACGTCAACGTCCGGCGGGCGGAGGCCCGGCTGGTGACCGGCGCGGCATACCCGGCGCCGAGTCTGAGCGCGGCGGAAACCGCCCTCGCGCGGGCTCTGCTCCCGCTCGACGAGCCGGCCGCCGCGCGCTGGAACGCGGCTGTCATGGAGCTCGGCGCGGTCGTCTGCAAGGCCGCGCGCCCGTTGTGCGCGCGGTGCCCGGCACATGCGCAGTGCGCGTGGATCCGTGCCGGGAGCCCGGCGCACGACGGCCCACGACGGGCAGCGCAGCGCTGGCACGGGACCGACCGCCAGGTGCGCGGCAAGCTGCTGCAGGTCCTGCGCGACGCCCCGGCCGCGGTGCCCCGTTCCGCGCTCGACCTGGTCTGGCCGGATGCCGGGCAACGCGACCGGTGTCTCGCCTCGCTGGTCGAGGACGGGCTGGTCGAACCGCTGCCCCGCGAACGCTTCCGGCTGCCCGGCTGAGCCGTCACCTGGTGGCAACCTGACGTCACTACGATGACCGCATGGCCACCCCAACTCAGCCCCAATTCCTCATCGTGATGGGGGTTTCCGGCTCTGGGAAGACCACCATCGGTGAGGACATCGCCGAGCGCCTCGGCTGGCTGTATGCCGAAGGCGACGACTTCCACTCGCAAGCGAACGTCAGCAAGATGGCCGCCGGCATTCCACTCACCGACGAGGACCGCTGGCCGTGGCTGCATTCCATCGGCACCTGGATCGACGAGCACGAACGAGACGGGCGTAGCGCGGTGATCACCTGCTCGGCGCTGCGGCGCAGCTACCGGGACCTGCTGCGCGACGGGCGCGCCAACGTGCGCTTCGTCTACCTGAACATCCCCGAAGACGTGCTGCGCGACCGGCTGGCGCACCGCACCGGTCACTACATGCCGCCGTCGCTGCTGCCCTCACAATTGGCGACGCTCGAGCCGCTGCAACCGGACGAGCCGGGCGTGGTGGTGCATCAGCACGACGACCCACAGCAGGCGGTGACCGAGGCGCTCGACGAGCTCGGACTCACTCCGCACTGACCGAGCGAGGGGTTGTCACGACACTGCGTCCCTGGTAAGTTCTCGCGTTTGTGCGCGTTGCCGGTCTCGACTCTCCCAGGTGGCCGCGTCGCACGGTGTCACACGGCACGCTGCCGGTCTACTGGCGCCTGTTCGTCGCGGGCTTCCAGCAGCAGACCGCCTACCCACTGGCGATGTTCGGCGGGCTGGTCGCCAACCTGACCTTCGGCTTCCTGAAGGTCGCGATGCTCTTTGCCACCGTGCGTGCTGCCGGCGCCTCGGTGCAGGGTTACACCGTCGGCACCATGAGCGCCTACATCTGGCTCTCCCAGGGCATGCTCGGCTCGATCAACCTGAACGGGCGGATCGACCTCGCCGACCGCATCAAGACCGGTGACGTCGCCGTCGACTTCCTTCGCCCGGTCAACGTCCAACTCGCCACGGTTGCCACCGAAGCCGGCAAAGCCGTGTTCGCGCTCATCCCCCGCGCGGTGCCGAGTGTGGCGATCGGTTCACTCGCCGTCGGTATGACGATGCCGCGCACGCCCGCGCCATACCTGCTCGGCGCCGTCAGCCTGCTGGCCGGCATCGTCATCTCGTTCTCCACCGTCTACCTGGTGGCCGTGGTGGGGTTCTGGCTGATCGAGACACGCGGCATCCAGATCTTCTACATGGTGGTCTCCGGCTTCTTCGCCGGCCTCTTCGTGCCGATCTCGCTCTTCCCTAGCTGGCTGCTCGCCATCGCGCAGGCCACACCGTTCCCGTCGATGATGATGTATCCCGTCGACGTCCTCACCGCACGCACCACAGGGGCCGCGGCATACGGGCTGGTCGGTGTGCAGTTCGCCTGGCTCGGCGCCACCCTCCTCGTCGGCCACCTGCTCACTGTCGTCGGACGGCGCAAGCTGGAGGTGCAGGGCGGATAATGGGAACTCCAGTCCACTTCACCGAAATCGGCGTAGCACCAGGGCGATTCGCTGGTTACCGGGCCGTCCTGGCGTCTCGGATGCGCTCTCAGCGCAGCTACCGGAGCAACTTCATCACCGACCTCTCCAGCTCGGCGGTCGTCGGCCTGATCGAGCTCGCGGAGGTATGGCTGCTCTTCCACCAGGTCACCGTGCTGGGCGGGCTGACCTTCCGGCAGGTGCTGCTCGTCTTCGGCGTCGCCGATCTGTGCTTCTCCATCGCCGACCTCTTCGTCGGCCACTGCGACAACCTGCCGACGTACATCCGGGCGGGCACGCTCGACGTCTTCTACCTGCGGCCGCAACCGTTGCTGCTGCAGCTGATGACCAGCGACATCTCGCTGCGGCGGCTGACACGAGCCGGCATCGGCCTCGCGTCGTTGGTTATCGGCTTGTCGATCAACGAGATTCACTGGTCGACGAGCACGGTCCTGCTGCTCGCGCTCACCCTTGTGTGCGCCACAGCGATCTTCGCGGCCATGTTCGTCTGGGCCGCGGGGGTGCAGTTCTTCCTGATCCAGGGCGCGGAGTTCACCAACGCCTTCGTGTATGGCGGCCGGTATGCCGCCACCCAGACCGCTGCCGTCTGGTCGACTCCGCTGAAGGTGCTCTTCGGTTTCGTCTTCCCGATGGCGCTCACGGCATACCTGCCGGCGTTGCGCCTGCTGGGCCTGCCGGGTCCGGCCGGGCTGCCGAACTGGCTCGCCTGGTGCACGCCACTGGCGGTGCTGTGGATCTGGGCATTCGCGCTGGGCATGTGGCGGCTCGGCGTCCGGCACTATCAAGGAGGGGGCGGCTGAGATGAGCGATGCAGTCATCGAAACCGATTGTTTGACACGGAAGTTCGCTGTTCGCGGCAAAGGCCGCAAGGTTGTGACCCGGACGACGATGTGTGCCGTCGACAACTTGCAACTGCGTGTCTCGCCCGGTGAGTCGGTGGGCTATATCGGCGCCAATGGTGCCGGCAAATCGACCACGATCAAGATGCTCGTCGGCATCCTGGTGCCGACGAGCGGCACCGTGCGCACCTGCGGCCTGGACCCCCATCGGCAGCGTCGGCAGCTGGCGGCGCGCGTCGGCGTGGTCTTCGGTCAGCGTTCGCAACTGTGGTGGGACCTGCCGGTGCGCGAGTCGTTCGAGATCCTCGCGGCGATCCATCGGCTGCCCGCCGCAGATGCATCGGCCCGCACCGCCGAGCTGACCGAACAGCTCGAGCTCGGCGACTTCGTGGCCACGCCAGTCCGACAGCTGTCCCTCGGGCAGCGGATGCGCGCCGAGGTCGCGGCCGCGTTGCTGCACCGGCCACGCCTGGTCATCCTGGACGAGCCGACCATCGGCCTGGACGTGCTTTCCAAACAGCGGCTGCGCGAATTCCTTGTCACTGAACGCCTTTCGCACGGAACCACGCTGCTGCTCACCACACATGACATGGGTGACATCGAGCGACTGTGCGAGCGTGTGCTGGTGGTCGACCACGGCAGCACGGTGTATGACGGCAGCCTCAACGGACTTGCACAGACCGCGGGGTCGGACCGCATCCTGGTGCTGGATTTCGTCGAGGCAACGACGGACCTGACCGGCATACCGCACACGAAGCATCTCGGCAGCGAGGTCGGCGGCGCCCGGCAGCGTCTCAGCTTCGACTCCGAGAACACCACGGCTGCAATGGTTTTGGCAGCTGTCGGCGAGCGAGCCGAGTTGCGGGACCTGACCATCGAAGAGCCGGACATCGAGGATGTGGTCCGCCGGATCTATCAGGCACGCCGGTAGCGGCCGCCGCCGGTGAGGCACCGAAACCGTCCCCACCGCGCGACCGTCGCGACTCCGGGACACCCTCCAGCCCGATTTCACCGTCCGTCCTCGCGGTGCAGCAGCTGCTGGCCGCCGCAGGCCAGGATCGGCCGGTAGTTGAGGGCGAGTTCGGCAGCCTCGGCCGGGGTCGGCACTCCGGGACCGGGAGCATCGCGGAAGGTAAGCCCGGCGGGGCCGATCCGCGCACCGCTGACCCAGACGTACGCGAAGGTGCCGTCGCGCAGGTATTGCAGCTGTGTCGCCGCCGCGGGTGTCGTGTAAACCCATGACAAGTCAGCGAATTCGAACCGGTGCGGTGGCACCGTATGCGTCCGGTACAGGGCGCGGGCGGCGAAGAGGCTGTTGACCGAAAGAATCGGCCCGCCTTTCGCGGAGTCGACGAATGCGGCGGCTGTGCTCGGCGCCGTGAAATGCCGGTGGGAGGAGTGGACGACGCACCGGATCGGCAACGATGCCCGGCCGAGCCCGTAGTCGGGGCCGCTCTGCTGCATCGACGGTATGACGCCGGCGAATGCCAGCACCGCGACCACTGCCGTGACCGCGGTCGCCTGCCCAGGGCGCCGCAGGGTTGCAGCCGCCATCGGCAACGCGACGGCGACGAAACAAAGCGGCACGAGAACGTTGTTCGGATGCCGCACCCCGACAACCGCTGCCCACATCGACAAGGGCATCGCGACAGCGAAAACCGCTGCCGCCGCGCGCGTTTCGGCCTGAAGCCGGGTCCAGGCGAGAGAGCAGAGCAGGAAGGTCAGCAGCGCGAGGCAGAGCGTGACGACGACGATCGGGTTGCCGGTGAACAGCTCTGCGGCATACCTGCCCTCGAGCGCGAACTCGTTGTTGCGTCGGGGCGCTTGCAGTTTTGCGACAAAATAGGCCTGCAGCAAGCTCCGCATCCCACCGGCGTATGGCGCGAGCGTCACGACAGTGGTGATCGCGCACCCGGCGAGGCCCGCCAGCACGATCCGCCCGAGTTCCCGCATCGGCAGTGCGCGATGGCCGTCACGGCCGACGACCAGCAGGGCGATCAGCATTGCGGCCCAGGGGGCGATGACCTGGTACTTCGCCCAGAAGAGCGCGCCGAACACCACCCCGTCGAGCACCCACCACCGGGTCGCGACGGGCTCGCCGTCGAGCGCACGCAGCACCAGCCAGAGCATCAGCAGCACACCGGGCACGGCCAGTTCCTCGCAGGTGAACGACGTCGAGACACCAAGGACCGCGAGATAGATCAGCGCACCCGACGACAGGGCCGACAGCACCGCGCCGACCGGCCCGAGGATGCGGAGCGCGATGCGGTGGGCGAGCCACAGCGCCGCGAAGGCGCACACGGCCAGCATCGCCAGCGGGGGTCCGACCGACCAGGCTCGTAGCCGTGCGAAGCCGCCGAAGAGCAGGTAGAAGAACGGTCCCTTGACGTCATACACGTCGCGATAGGGCAGTTGCCCGTGCGCCCACGCGTTGCCCACGACCTGGTAGACGTAGAAGTCGGAGTTGATGTCGTTGCGCTGGGGGTAGAGCGGCGAGAGGCGGAAGCGGAAGAGCGCGATGCCGGCGGCGAGGGCGAGGAGGAGCAGCACACCCGTGCGGCCCGCCGCCGTGTCGGGCAGCCGGTGCCGCGTCGTCGGTTGGTGCGGCCGGGTCCGCTGAATCGCCACCACTCCCTCGATGCGGGGCGCTCGCTCCGCGGTGGGAGATTAGGCGACCCGGGTGGCGATCAGGTGAACCGCGGCCACCCTGCGGGCAAAGCCGGTGCGGCGGGCGGCCACCGTACAGTGCGCGTATGACGATCGAAGTTCGCCGGGCACGCGACGGCGACGAGGATGCGCTTGTCGACCTGCGGGCGGAGATGTTTCGCGCCATGGGGATGACGAACGACGCAAATGGCTGGCAAGAGACCGCCCGGTCCTGGTTCGCGGCCCGGCTGGGCGATCCGCATCTCGGCATTTTCGTGGTCACTCAGGACGGATCGGTGGTCGCATGCGCGATGGGGATGGTGCGGGATGCCGGCCCGTCGCCGACGGCGCCGGAGGGCCGCGACATCCTGATCAGCAATGTCTGCACCGCACCCGACCAGCGCCGGCGCGGTTACGGTCAAGCCGCGTTCGACGCAGTGCTGGACTGGTGCCGCGCCCAGGGCGTCAGCCGCCTGGAGCTGATGGCAACCGACGCCGGGCGGCCGATGTACGAGCGCGCCGGCTTCGAGACGCGCCCCCGGCTGATGCGTGCAACCCTCTCAGGGGTCTCCTAGAGGGTCAGCAGCATCCGGTGGTTGCCGAGGGTGTTGGGCTTCACGCGGTCAAGATCCAGGAACTCGGCGACGCCCTCGTCATACGACTGCAGCATCTCGGCGTAGACATCGGCGGCGACCGGCTCACCCTCGATCTCCGAAAACCCATGCCGGGCAAAGAAACCCACCTCAAAGGTAAGACAGAAGACCCGCTTGACCGCGAGGGTGCGCGCCCGCTGCAGCAACTCGGTCAACAGCGTGCTGCCGATGCCCTGCCCCTTCTCCATCGGGTCGACCGCGAGGGTGCGCACCTCGGCGACGTCCTCCCACATCACGTGCAGCGCGCCGCAGCCGACCAGCCGATCACCGCGTTCGACGAGCAGGAACTCCTGCACGCCCTCGTAGTAGGCGACCGCCGGCTTCGGGACGATCGCGCGGGCGTCGACATACGACTTCACGAGCGCGCGGATGCGGCGGACGTCCGTCGCCAGCGCCGGACGAATCACGAGCTCGGGATCGTGCAGGGTCATGCGTCGCATCCTTCCGCACCGCGTCCGTATGGCGCGCCCGGCCCCTCGCAACCGGCGACCGTTGCCAGTTCCGCGGTGTTTCGGTCCCTAACCCTCGACGGTCGCGCCTTCGGGACGGGATCCCGCGGTGTTTCTGTCCCTAACCCTCGACGGTCGCGCCTTCGGGACGGGAACCCGCGGTGATTCGGTCCCTAACTCTCGACGGTCGCGCCTTCGGGACGGGAACCCGCGGTGATTCTGTCCCAAACTCTCGACGGTCGCGCCTTCGGGACGAGAACCCCAGGTGCCGGTTCCTCACGACAGCCACTGCGCACGCGCGACCGAAAAGGCGCCCGGGCACACCGAAGGGCCGGACGGATACCCGTCCGGCCCTTCGGCGTTCGGTCAGTGACGCGAAATGTCAGTCCTTGCCGAGGTCGACGCCGCCGCCACTGCCGGCGGTCTCGACCGAGAGCGAGTCGGGCGCCTGGGGCTTCGGGCTGCCCGCGAAGGTGAAGGTGGCGTTCTTGCCCTCACCTTCGACGTCGACCAGCACGATCTCCCCGGCGCCGAGCTCGCCGTAGAGGATCTTCTCGGACAGCACGTCCTCGATCTCCCGCTGGATCGCGCGGCGCAGCGGACGCGCGCCGAGGGCTGGGTCGTAACCCTTCTCGGCAAGCAACTGCTTGGCTCCGGCGGTGAGCTCGATCGCCATGTCCTTGTCCTTGAGCCGGTTGTCCAGGTCGGCGATGCGCAGATCGACGATCTGCACGATCTCATCCTGGGTCAGCTGCGGGAAGACGATGGTGTCGTCGACGCGGTTGAGGAACTCGGGCCGGAAGTGTTGCTTGAGCTCGTCCTGGACCTTGGCCTTCATCTTCTCGTAGCCCGTCGTGCTGTCGTTGCCCGACGCGAACCCGAGCGAGACGCCCTTGGCGATGTCGCGCGTGCCAAGGTTGGTGGTCATGATGATCACCGTGTTCTTGAAGTCGACCACGCGGCCCTGACTGTCGGTCAGCCGACCGTCCTCCAGGATCTGCAACAGCGAGTTGAAGATGTCCGCGTGCGCCTTCTCGACCTCGTCGAACAGCACCACCGAGAACGGCTTGCGGCGCACCTTCTCGGTCAGCTGCCCGCCCTCTTCATAGCCGACATATCCCGGAGGCGAACCGAAAAGCCTTGACACCGTGTGCTTCTCGGAGAACTCCGACATGTCCAGCGTGATCAGCGAGTCATCGTCGCCGAAGAGGAACTCCGCGAGCGACTTGGCCAGCTCCGTCTTGCCGACGCCGGTCGGGCCGGCGAAGATGAACGAACCACCGGGACGCCGCGGGTCCTTCAGGCCGGCGCGGGTGCGCCGGATCGCCTGGGACAGCGCCCGGATCGCGTCGTCGTTGCCGACGACCCGCTTGTGCAGCTCGTCCTCCATCCGCAGCAAGCGGCTGGACTCCTCCTCGGTCAGCTTGAAGACCGGGATGCCGGTGGAGGCGGCGAGGACTTCGGCGATGAGTTCCTCGTCGACCTCGGCGACGACGTCGATGTCGCCGGCCTTCCATTCCTTCTCGCGGTGCTCCTTGGCCTGGATAAGCTTCTTCTCGTCGTCGCGCAGCGCGGCGGCCTTCTCGAAGTCCTGCCCGTCGATCGCCGATTCCTTCTCGCGGCGGACGTGCGCGATCTTCTCGTCGAATTCGCGCAGGTCCGGCGGAGCGGTCATCCGGCGGATCCGCAGCCGGGCACCGGCCTCGTCGATCAGGTCGATCGCCTTGTCCGGCAGGTGCCGGTCGTTGATGTAGCGGTCGGCCATGTTGACCGCGCCCACCAGGGCCGCGTCGGTGATCGTCACCCGGTGATGTGCCTCGTAGCGGTCACGCAGGCCCTTGAGGATCTCGATCGCGTGCGGGATCGTCGGCTCCTGCACCTGGATCGGCTGGAAGCGTCGCTCCAGTGCGGCGTCCTTCTCGATGTACTTACGGTATTCGTCCAGCGTCGTGGCGCCGATGGTCTGCAGCTCACCGCGAGCGAGCATCGGCTTCAGGATCGACGCAGCGTCGATCGCGCCCTCGGCGGCACCCGCACCCACCAGGGTGTGGATTTCGTCGATGAACAGGATGATGTCGCCGCGAGTGCGAATCTCCTTGAGAACCTTGCGAAGTCGCTCCTCGAAGTCACCGCGGTAACGGCTGCCCGCGACCAGCGACCCGAGGTCGAGGGTATAGAGCTGCTTGTCCTTCAGCGTCTCGGGCACCTCGCCGCGCACGACGTCCTGCGCCAGCCCCTCGACGACAGCGGTCTTGCCGACCCCCGGCTCGCCGATGAGAACGGGGTTGTTCTTGGTACGCCGCGACAGCACCTGCATGACGCGCTCGATTTCCTTGTCACGTCCGATGACCGGGTCGAGCTTGCCCTCGCGCGCTGCCTGGGTCAGGTTGCGGCCGAACTGGTCGAGCACCAGCGATCCGGCCGGCGTGCCGCTCTCCTGGCTACCTTGGCCAACGCCGGCGCCTTGGGGCTCTTTTCCCTGGTAGCCGGACACCACCTGGATGACGACCTGGCGCACCCGGGACAGGTCGGCACCCATCTTGACCAGCACCTGCGCGGCGACGCCCTCACCTTCCCGGATCAGGCCGAGCAGAATGTGCTCGGTGCCGATGTAGCTGTGGCCGAGCTGCAGGCCCTCACGCAGCGACAGCTCCAGCACCTTCTTGGCACGCGGGGTGAACGGGATGTGCCCGGACTGGGTCTGCTGGCTCGGGCCGATGATCTCCTGGACCTGCTCGCGGACCGCGTCCAGCGAGATGCCCATGCTCTCCAGCGCCTTGGCCGCGACACCCTCGCCCTCGTGGATCAGGCCGAGCAGAATGTGTTCGGTGCCGATGTAGTTGTGGTTGAGCATGCGCGCCTCTTCCTGAGCGAGCACAACAACTCGCCGGGCGCGGTCGGTGAACCGTTCGAACATCTTTGAACTCCTCGGGGTAGCACTCGCCACCATTGATGCTAGCTGCCGCAACTGGGACCAGCACCGCTGACCTTCGCGGCACGGCGCCCCTGGTGGCGCAGCATGTCTTGACGCAGACAACGCCGGCGAGGCATCGCGTGTTCCACCGCCCGGACGCCCGGATGTCATGTTCGCGCACAGCGGAACCCGGAGCCTTGGCTACTATCCGCACATGCCGCCCGAACACATCAGCGTGCTGGGTTCCGTCATCGCGGTCGATCTCCCGGAGGACGACCGCGACCGGGTCCGCGCCCAATGGGACCGCTGTATGGCGCCCTCGGACAGCACTGCGCTTTCCTCGGTGACCTACAGCACCGACGACGACGCCGACCGACGCGACTACTCACTGGCCAGTTCGCTGACGCTGGCCGGCATACAGCACGCGGCCGGGACTCGGCTGATGCTGCACGCTGCGGGCGCCGCCGATCCGGAGACCGGCCGGGTGGCGGTGCTGGTCGCGGCGTCCGGCACCGGCAAGACCACGGCGGCCCATCGACTGTGCCGTGCCGGGTTCGGCTACGTCACCGACGAGACGGTCTCGATCGGCGAGGACGACGGCATACTCCCCTACCCCAAGCCACTATCCGTGGTGATCGACGGCGATGCCCCGCACCACAAGTCCCAGCACGGCCCAGCGGAACTCGGGCTCGCGCCGTGCCCGCCCGACCCCCGCGCCGCCCTGTATGTCGTGCTCGACCGCGACCGAGACGGCACCGGCGGCAGCGAGCCGACACTGGAGCGACTGCCGCTCATGGACGGGCTGATCGCCCTGATCCCGCAGACGTCAGCACTCCCGTCGATGCGTCGGCCGCTGCAGGCCCTGGCGGGGTCGGTACACCGCGCCGGTGGAGTATGGCGGCTGGCCTACCAGGAGATCGCCGACACGATCCCGCTGCTGCGCGACGCGCTGCGCAGTCACGATCCCGACCCGACCGACCTGGTCGGGGTGGCGCCGCCCGAACCTGGATGCGAGCCCGGCCTGCCCGCTGTCCCGGTCACGGCACTCGATGAACCCGAACCGCTCGACGCGAACACCCTCGTGGTGCGCGCGCCATACCTCGACGCAGTGGCGATCGATGACGAACTGCTCGTCCTCGTCGACTGCCGGCCGGCCCGGCTCTCCGGTCTCGGCGCGACCATCTGGCCGGCGGCCGGCGAGCCGGTGTCCCTGGCGGAGCTGACCCGGCTGTGCGTCGCCGCCCACGGCGATCACCCCGAGGCCGACCGCCTCGTGCACGAAGCGGCGGAGGAACTCTTCCGCCACCAGGTGCTGCAACGGGCGTGACGCAGCTTCACCCCAGGCGCGGCACGAGTTCGTCGAGAAGCCCGGCGATCGACCCGGCCACCTCGTGCGCGATCTCCGGCCCCCGGCGGTAGGGGTCGGGTATGTCGTCCTCGTCGCGCGCCCGGTGCCGGAACGCGCCAATGGCGGCCAGCAGCTCCGGGCCGTGCTCCTCCTGCGGGTGATCGCGCGCGATGCGAGCCAGCTGTCCCAATGTGAAGGTGCGCCGAACCAGACCGGGATGATCATCGAGCACGTACCCGCGGTGGAAGGTCTCCATCGCGATGATCAGGTCCGCGGATGTGATGATCTCGCGATCGAGAGCCCGCGCCCGGAACCCGATCGGGTCCCCGCCGAGCAGCGTCAGCTCATGCGCCATGTCCTTGTCCATCGAGGCCCCGACGAGGGCACCCGCCCCGGCGCTGGAGAAGTCCCAGCCGGCCAGGCCGCACCGCTCGCCGGCGAGTCGCGCGTAACGTTCGGCGAACGGCGACCGGCATACGTTGCCGGTGCAGATGAACAACAGATGTGGCATGGCGCCGGCGACTCCCTCGAGCGGTGACAATTTCTCGGTATTTTGGCATGGTCGTGCCCATGCTGAATTGACCGATATACTCGCGCCGATTGTGAAGAACTTCGGGGGTCGGCTGGTCTCTCGAAAGCCGAACGCCGCGTCAGGGGACACCTCGGCGTCGTGCGGCATCTATTTGGTCATGGAGACAGACGTTGACACTGGAAGATCTGTGGAAGCTCACACGCCGTTACTGGTTGATGCTGGTCGCATGCGCTGCGATCGGGTTGGCTTTGGCTGCGGCATACACCTGGACCAGGACCAAGGAATATACCGCGACCGCGCAGGCGCTGGTCGCGTCGCCGACGGCCTCGGGTCGTAACAACGCTCAGAACAGTAGCGCCGCGTACAGCAACGGGTTGGTCGCGCAGCAACGCGCGACCGTCTGGGCCAATCTGGCCACGTCGCAGCAAGTCACCAGCCAGGTGATCCGCAACGAGCACCTGAACGAGACACCCGGTCAGCTGGCCGGCAACATCAGCGCCACGGTCCCGCAGACCTCCCCGATCATCACCGTGCACGCGACCTCGACCGACCCCGCCAAGGCCAAGGCGATCGCCAACTCGGTGGTCGACGTGCTGACCAGCTACGTGCAAAAGGCCGACCCCGACACCGGTGTCGCGATCAAGAACACCTCCAGCGCGGTCCTCCCCTCCACGCCGTCGTATCCCAAGCCCGCGAAACTGCTACCCATCGGTTTGCTCGCCGGGCTGATCATCGGCTATCTGCTGGCCCTGATCCAGCACCGCCGCGACACCCGGGTGCGGTCCACCGACGACGTCGAAGAGAACCTTGGCGCCGCCGTACTGGGTGTCATCCCCGCCACCCGCGGCCTGGCCGCCGCGGACCGGTCCCTGCACGGCAAACAAGACTTCTCCACCCGGGAAGCGCTGCGCCAGCTACGCACCAACCTGCGCTTCGTCGACGTCGACCACGACCCCCGCAGCATCGTGATCACCAGCGCCCGGATGGGCGAAGGCAAATCCACCGTCGCCGCCTCCCTGGCCTGGGTGATCGCCGACTCCGGCGACAAGGTCGTCCTCGTCGACGCCGACCTGCGCCGGCCCGCCGTGGCCGGCATCTACGATCTCGACTCCTCCGTCGGCTTGACCCAGGTCCTGGCCGGCACCGCGACCATCGAGGACGCCATCCAGCCCACCGACAAGCACGGCCTGTACGTGCTGACCGCCGGGCAGATCCCGCCCAACCCCAGCGAACTGCTCGGATCCGGGCGGATGAAACAACTCCTGGAAACCCTTGCCGTGGACTACCGCGTCATCCTGGACGCACCACCGCTGCTGCCGGTCACCGACGCGGCCCTGCTATCAGCCAGCGCAGACGGCGCCGTCGTCGTCGTGGCCGCCTCCGATACCCGCGTCGAACATGTCCAACGCGCCGCCCACAACCTGCAAGCAGTCGGCGGACGCGTCCTGGGCGGTGTCCTCAACCGCGTCAACACCCGCCGCATCAACCGCATCATGTACGGCGACACCCAATACGGCCACGGTGCCTACGGCACCTACGCCGGCGAAAAATACTACGGCGACAACCAGCCCACCGACACCCCCGTCGGCACCCTCCCGCCAGAGACCGACGACGACGTCACGCAGGTCGGTGTCACCGTGCGGGCTCCGAACGACACCGAACCTGCTGCCAACCTCACCAGCCGCAAGCTGCTCCGGAAAGAGCGCGCCAAGTAGGTCGCGGCGCGCGGCCGGGTGGCCGGGGCTGCCTCGTCCCGAAGGCGCGACGGTCGAGAGTTAGGGACGCAAAACCGGCGGCGTGGCGTCCCGAAAGCTCGACCGTCGAGAGTTAGGGACGCAAAACCGGGGGAAACCCGTCCCGAAGGCGCGACGGTCGCGAGTGCGGGACGGCTGCGGGACCGGCATTGCCCCGAGTGGGCGGTTACTCGTGAGTAAGCCGCTGTACTCGCCAGTAACTGTGCACTCGGGCCGAAATGTGCGATGCGGGTCGACGCGCGACCGTTGCCGCTTCCGCGCGGCTCAGCCGGCCTTCTTCGCCGACTGCTTCCTGGGTGCCGCCTTCGTAGTGCTCGTCTTCTTCGTGGGCGCCTTCGTGGCGCTCTTCTTCGCGGGCGCCTTCTTCGTGGCGCTCGTCTTCTTCGTGGGCGCCTTCTTTGCTGCCGGCTTGCCAGCCGAAGCCTCCTCGACCGGCTCCCCGCGGGCGGACTTGGCACGGTTGACGCTCTGCTGCAGCGCGGCCAGCAGGTCGAGCACTTCGCCGCCTTCGTCCTCCGGCTCCGGCGGCGGCTGCACCTCGTGACCATCGAGCTTCGCCTGCACCACGGACTTGACGGCCTGCTCGTAGTCGTCGGTGTAATCGCCCGGTTCGTAGTCACCCGAGAGCGATTCGACCAGCATCCCGGCCATCGCCAGCTCGGCGGGGCTGGTCTCGATCGCCTCGTCGAGCACGCCGAAGTCGGCGGCCCGGATCTCGTCCGGCCACAGCAGGGTCTGTAACACGATCACCTCATCGTGCACCCGCAGCACCGCGACGGTCGAACGGGTGCGCAACGACACTGTCACCAGCGCGACCCGGTCGGTTGTCTGCAGTGCCTCGCGCAACAACGTGTAGGGCTTGACCGCACCCTTGTCGGGCTCGAGGTAGTAGCTCTTGTCCAGCAACATCGGGTCGATCTGGTCGATCGGCACGAACTTGTCGACCGCGATCTCCTTGCTGGTGCTGATCGGCAGCTCAGCGAGGTCCTCGTCGGTCAGCACAACCAGTTGGCCGTCGTCGGTCTCGTAGCCCTTGGCGATGTCGTCATACGACACCTGCTCTCCGTCGATGGCGCACACCCGCTGGTATTTGATGCGGCCACCGTCCTCACGATGCACTTGCCGGAACTGCACGTCGTGGTTCTCGGTGGCCGAATAGAGCCGCACCGGCACATTGACCAGACCGAAGGAGACCGCGCCCTTCCACATCGCCCGCATCGAACGATTATCCGCACCGATCCGACCACAGGGCAAGATTGTCGGCATGCGCCCCATGCTCGCCACCCCGGCGGACACCGTCCCGTCAGGAGAGGACTGGATCCACGAGGTCAAGTGGGACGGCATGCGAGTGCTGGCGCAGGTGGCAGGAGATAAGGTCCGTCTCTCCTCCCGCTCGGAGCGCGATGTCTCGGTCGCCTTCCCCGAACTGCTGGGGCCGGCCTCCGGCCTGCAGGGGTATGACGACCTGGTGCTCGACGGTGAAGTGGTCGTCATGTCCGGTGGAGTTCCGTCCTTCGCGGCACTGGCCGAGCGGTTCAACGTGTCCGATCCGGCGATGGCAGCCCGGCTGGCCGGCACGGCTGCGGTCACCTACCTGGTGTTCGACGTGCTGCAGGCAATGGGTCGGCCGACCCTGGCCATGCCGTTGCGGCAGCGGCGGCAGCTGCTGGACGGACTGCCATTGCAATCGCCGGTCGTGCACGTCCCGGCGTGGTTCACCGACGGCGCCGAGCTGGCCGCGGCGACGGCCGCGCAAGGTCTGGAGGGTGTCGTCTCCAAGCGACTGGCCTCGCCATACCGGCCCGGGCGGCGTACACCCGACTGGCGCAAGATCGTGCACCGGCGCACCGACTCGTTCGTGGTGTGCGGCTGGCTGCCGGAACGAGACAACCCGGGCGCGCTCGGGTCGGTCTATCTGGCGACACCGACTCCGGACGGCCCAATGATCTTCCGGGGCCGGGTAGGGTCCGGCCTGGCGGGAGGCCGCGGCGCCGAGTTGCTCGACCGGCTGCGCGAAATCCCTTCACCCGACTCACCGTTGACCGAAGAGCCGGTGTGGGAAGCGGACCGCGGTGCGATCCAGTGGGTGCGGCCCGAGTTGATCGCGGACGTGGAATTCCTGGGCATTTCCGACGGCGGCCAGCTCCGGCAGCCGACCTGGCACGGCCTGCGGCACGACCTGACCGCGGCAGATCTGATCGGGACGGAGACGGCGGCCGATGACTGACCAGATCATCACCGAAGTCGACGGGCGCCGACTGAAGCTGAGCAACCTCGACAAGATCCTCTATCCCGGCACGGAGACGACCAAGGGTGAGGTCCTGCACTACTACACCCAGGTGGCGCCGGTTCTGCTGGAGGTCGTCGCCGGGCGCCCAGCGACCCGCATCCGCTGGCCGCACGGCGTCGCCGACCTGTCGTTCTTCGAGAAGAACCTGCCGGCGGGCGCCCCGGCCTGGTTGCCGCGCATCACCCTCGCCTCCTCCGATTCCCGGGGGTCCGGCGATGACGTGACTTATCCGGTGATCGGTTCACTGGCCGATCTGGTCTATCTGGTCAATCTGGCATCACTGGAATTCCATGTGCCGCAATGGAGACTGGAGAACGACACGCCGGCCAATCCCGATCGATTGGTGATCGACCTCGATCCGGGAGCCCCCGCCGGCCTGACCGAATGTGCGCAATTGGCGCTCATCGTCCGCGATCGACTGGCCAGCATCGGACTCGAACACTGTGTGCCGGTGACGTCGGGCAGCAAAGGAATGCAGGTGTATGCCGCGCTTAACGGTCGCGAATCCAGCGCTGCCGTGCGCGATGCCGCCCGGGAATTGGCGCAGCAACTGACCCGAGAACATCCGGACCTGGTTGTCTGGAAGATGACGAAGTCGAAGCGGCCGGGAAAGGTGCTGCTCGACTGGTCGCAGAACACGGCCGCAAAAACGACCATCGCACCCTATTCGATGCGCGGCAGGGAACAGCCGACAGTGGCCGCGCCACGGACCTGGGCGGAGATCGCGCATGGTGCAACGCATTCCGGGACGCTGCGGCAACTCCTCGTCGAGGAGGTCCTGGCCCGGCTGGAGGAGCAGGGCGATCTCTTCCACTCCGGTTTGCTGGGCCGGTGACCGCTGTGGCTGCTGCCGTCGGCCCGGAACAGCAGAACACCCCCGAACCGCACCTGTTCTGCGGTCATGACCGGGGGTGTTCGGCTATACCGCGGCGGCAGGAATTCTGGTCGCGGTCATCTCGTAGGTCTCAGGAATTTGCGCGTGCGTAAGCTTCCTGGACCTCCGCGGAGACGCGGCCGCGGTCGCTGACCTTGTAGCCGTTCTTCCGGCCCCATTCGCGCACCTTGTTCAGGTCGGTGCGACCGGATGCCTGGCGAACCGGCATTGCGCCACGTGCCCGTCCGCGAACCGGGCGGGCATGACCGATCCATTTCGCGAGGTCGTCCCGCAACTGCGCAGAGTTGGCAGCCGAAAGGTCGATCTCGTAAACCTTGCCGTCAAGGCCGAAGTTCACCGTCTCGCTGGCCTCGGACCCGTCGAGGTCGTCCTCGAGCAGAATCTGGACGCGCTGAGCCATTGCACATTCTCCTACCGTGGTTTGACGTGCTGGAACACCCACGCTAACACAACTTGCCAGGCCTAATTCAAGACGCAACGAATGCATCTTCGAAGACGAAATATACCTGCGGAGCAAATCCCTGCTTCAGCGGTCGTCGGCGGCAGACTTTTGCTCCGCGGCGATGCGGTCCTGCTCGAGTTCCCACTGCGCGTGCGCAATCCGCTCGCGCCGGTCACCCTCCATCATGTGCTTGAGAATGATGTAGAGCAGATAGAGCAACCCGATCGACGGAATCAGAGTCTCGATGTACGGCCACACACCTGCCATGGTATGCCCGTTGTCCGGGAGCGCCGAACCTCGGGCGCTGCGGGCGAAGGACGGGCAACCCAGACTTGGGAGACGCTCACTCCTCCACTGTCGCCTGTATCTGGTGCTCGATTGGCTCCCGTGCCGTTTTCGCCCAGGTCGAACGGCCGAGCAGCATACGCAGCAACCCCCGCAACAGCACCGGGAACACCAACCACGAATAGACCGTGTACGGCAACACACACAGCACCGCCGAGAGTGCTCCCCGCATGCCGCGCCCCCGCGTCAGCAGCCCGAGCAGTCCCGGCCCGAAAGACAACAGCAGGTAGAAGGCCAGTATCGGCCACGCCCCGCGCCAGAACGACAGATCGTCGAACGCCGCCAGCAACACGGCAGCGACCAGCGCGGAGCCGGTGAGTAGTTGGAGGATCGGCATGATCAGGTAATAGGCCATGTCCAGCCGGGCGACCACAGGCACGTTCGCCCGCCTCGTGCCACCGATGAGGCCGACCGACTCCCATGCGCCTTGGGCCCATCGGGTCCGCTGGCGGTACAGCCGCCGCAACGATGACACGCCCTGCTGCTCCACCGTGGCGTCCATCTCTTGCGCCCCACGCCAGCCGGCCTGCAGGAGTCGCACCCCGATGTCCTGATCCTCGGTGAGCCGATGACGCCACGGTCCGTCATCGACAGCCACCTCGTCCAGCGCGGCCAACCGGTTCGCCTGACCGTTTCCGCCCATATTCGCAGTGCCCCATGCCGTCCGGCCGAGTTGATAGACGCCCCCGAATACCGCGAATTCGACATCCTGCGCCCAGGTCAGCCACCCGCGCCTGTTATAGATGCGCACCAGGGATTGGACTCCCGCGACTCGCTCCTGGACGAAATGCCGCGCGAAATGCCGCGGCGCATCCTGCGACAACCTCCCGTCGGCATCCACCACGACCACCACCACGCGATCAGTGGTCCAGGCTCCTGCAGCCTGGTCCAGCACGACATCGTGGGTATGCCGCCACGCGGCGTTCAATGCCGCTGCCTTGCCCCGACGCGCATCCGGAAGATCTCGCCGCAGCACGCTCAGGTCTGAGCCGGCGAATCGCTCCAGCACTGCGGGGGTTCCGTCGTCCGATCCGTCGTCAATCACCAGAATGACCTTGTGTGTCGCCTGCACCGCCCGCAGCCGCGCGACGCTGTCGGCAATCGTCACCTCTTCGTTGAGCGCCGGCACCATGAAAACCCACAGAAAGTCTGCCTCATCCGCGTCTGGCATCGAACGCCGCCGAACCCTGCTGGCATTGACCCGCAGTATCACGACTGAAAGCAACGACGTAGCCGTCACCGCCAGCACGCACCAAAAGAGAATGTCGACGTCCGTGGGCAGCCCGGCATACGGGTCGTACCACGCGGCAGATGTCACCGAAGGGCCACTTCTTCGATCGGGGTTTGCTCGACCGGCTCGGCGATCCCGCGTCCAGGGGCCGGGCGAGTGATCGCCGACGGGTCATGCTCCCAGCCGGCTGCACGCAGCACTTCAATCCGGTTGAAACCGCTCAGATACGAATCCGGCGGGCGCTTCCCGAAAGCGATGTGAATCATCGCGCGGACAATCCGCGCCGCGGTGTGGCCGTCACCGTAGGGGTTCTCGGCCGCCGTCATCCGAAGCCGGGCCTGCGGATCGTCCAGCAGTTCGCACGCAGCGGCCACGATGCGCTCGGTATCCGTGCCCACCAACCTCAGCGTGCCAGCGTCTACTCCTTCCTGCCGCTCGGTGGATTCCCGCACGACAAGCACGGGTGTGCCGAGCGAAGGCGCCTCCTCCTGCACACCCCCGGAATCGCTGATCGCCAGACACGCCCGCCCGAGCAGCCGAGCGAAACCGAGGTAATTCATCGGCTGCACCAGCGACACGTTGGGCTTGCCTTCCAGCATCGGTCGCAACGTCTGCGCCACCCGCGGGTTCGGGTGCAGTGGTAACACGAACCTGACGTGCGGATACCGGTCGGCCAACAGCACGATGGCCGCCGCGATCCGCCGCAGGCCATCTCCCCAATTCTCCCGCCGGTGCGTCGTCACCACCACCACAGGGGTCGACTCGTCATCCTCCAGGTCGGCAAGCTCAGGAGCGCCGTAGGGCGCCTTCCGCTCCGCCGCCCACTGCAACGCGTCGATCGCGGTGTTGCCACACACGAAAATCAGACCCGTCGGGATGCCCTCCCGGATCAGCCGCTCCTTGTTACTGTGCGTCGGCGCAGCGTGAAACGTCGCAATGCGCGAAATTACCTGCCGATTGAGCTCCTCCGGGAACGGCGACAGTGTGTTGGAAGTCCGCAGCCCGGCCTCGACATGGATCACCGGGATCTGCAGGTGAAACGCCGACAGCGCCGCAGCAGCCGCAGTGCTGGTATCACCATGCACCACACACGCCGCAGGGTAGGCGTTGTAGTCCCGATCCCCCACCTTCTTGTCGGCCGGCCCGAACCGTTCGATGCAGAAGTCCTGCAATCCGATCAGCACCCGGGAGAACAGCGCGTTGAGGGTGATTCCCGGCTCGCCGACGCCCAGGTTGGCATGTGGTGCGAGGGAATCCAGCGCCAGGACGGACTCCACAACCCCCGGATGCTGGCCAGTCGCGATCACGAATGGCTCAAGGAGACGATTGTCGGTCATCTCCCGAATCAACGGCAGCAGCTTGATCGCCTCCGGTCGCGTGCCGACAACGACCAGCACCTTTCGCTTGACGAACGGATCAGTTGCCGTCGTGTCGATGCTCATGAAATAACCCTATGACCACGCCGCCCCAGGAGGGATGCCCCGGCCGTGCGGTAATGCCGAAATCTCACCTGGCCTTCGTGAGCCGCAGTGAGCCGGGAATCACCGCATCAGCGCTCCGGACCAGAACGGGCATTCAGAAGAGCGACTGCTGACCCGTGCCCGCGCTACCGGCCTCGTGCGCGAGCAGCCATTGCTTGCGCTCGATGCCTCCGCCATAGCCCGTCATGCTGCCGTCGGCGCCGATCACCCGATGACAGGGAATGACGATCGAGATCGGGTTGCGGCCGTTGGCCAGCCCGACCGCCCGGCTGGCGCTCGGTGCTCCGATGTGCGCGGCGAGTTCGCCGTAGCTCCAGGTGCGCCCATAGGGAATGTCGCACAGCGCACGCCATACGCGTTGCTGAAATTCAGTGCCGCCCGGCCGCAGCGGCAGGTCGAACTCGGTGCGGTCGCCGGCGAAGTATTCCCGCAGTTGCCGGCTCGCCTCGGCGAGCAGCGGGTCGTCCGCCACGCGCGAGCCGAATTCGTCGCTGCCTGGGGCGTGCCGGTGGCTCTGCAGGTAGACGGCGACCAGCTGGCCACCGTCCGCCACGAGGGTCAGGTCCCCGATGGGTGTCTGCTCCAGCACGGTATGGCGCTTCGCCGCGCGGCTGTCATCCGTGGTCATCACACGTCGCTCCTTGCTGTGCCGGGCGAGTCCTCGCCGGGCAGTCGATTGATTTCGTGCGAGCCGCTGGCCCACAAGTGCTGCACGGCATATGCGCGCCAGGGTCGCCACGCGAGGCTTGCCTGCGTCTGGGACGCTCCACGATCGGGAAGTCCCAGCGCCGCCATCGCCTGCCGCACCCCGAGGTCGCTCCCCACGAACGCGTCCGGGTCGCCGAGTGCCCGCATCGCCACCCCCTCGGCCGTCCACGGTCCGATGCCGGGCAGCGCGAGGAGCGCCGCCCGGGTGCGGCCCCAGTCGGCGCTGGGTGACACGTCGACCTCGCCGTCCGCGAGCGCGGCGGCCAGGGTGCGCAGCGTCGTCCGCCGGCTCTGCGGCATCGCCAGCGTGTCGTCGGTCGCGCCGGCGATCGTCCCCGGCTCAGGGAAGGTGGCCGTCAGTGCTCCTGCCGGATCCGCTACCCGGCTGCCGTATGCCGCCACCAGCCGCGCCGCATGGGTGCGCGCCGCCCGGGTGGAGATCTGCTGGCCGATGACCAGCCGCAGCGCGAGCTCCGCACCGTCCACTGTTCGCGGGACTCGCCGCCCCGGAGCCGCTGCGACCATCGGTGCCAATCGGTCGTCGCCGGAGAGATGCGTGTCGACCGCTTCGGGATCGGCGTCGAGGTCGAGCAGCCAGCGGCACCGGCTGATGGCGACCGGGAGGTCGCCGAGATCGCGCAGCCAGAGACGCGCCCCGACATACCCGTCGTCGGGATGCAGCGCGACGATCGCCGGGCCGTGGGGCAGCGTCACGGTCCGCCGGTATGCCCCGTCCCGCCATTCCTCGACGCCGGGCACGGCGGTCGCGGCCAGGTGACCGAAGAGATTGTCGACGCGCAGTGGCCGGCGGAACGGCAGCCGGACCTGCAGGTAGTGCCACGCGCGACCCGGACCACCCGAAACGGACGCGGAAACCGTTGACCTCGCACGCATTTCACGTGGCGTCATCGCGAAGACCTCGCGCACTGTGTCGTTGAAGGACCGGATGCTCCCGAAACCCGACGCGTGGGCGACCTCGGTCAGCGGGAGCGTCGTGGTCTCGATGAGCACTCGCGCGGTCTGTGCACGCTGGGCTCGCGCGAGCGAGAGCGGTGAAGCGCCGAGCTCGGCACGCACCTGGCGCTCGATCTGACGGGTGCTGTAGCCGAGCCGGCGGCTGAGGCCGGCCACCCCTTCGCGATCGACCACCCCGTCGCCGATCAGCCGCATCGCGCGGGCGACCAGGTCGGCGCGAACGTTCCATTCCGGTGACCCAGGACTGGCGTCGGGGCGGCAGCGCTTGCAGGCCCGGTAACCGCCCGCCTGGGCCGCGGCCGCGCTGGGGAAGAAGGTGATGTTGCGTGGTTTCGGCGGAGTTGCCGGGCAGCTCGGGCGGCAGTAGATCCCCGTCGTGCGCACGGCCGTGACGAACCAGCCGTCGAAGCGCGCGTCGCGAGCGCGGACGGCCGTCATACAGGCCTGGGAATCGAGCATGCGTCCAGTCTGCACTCGCCACACCGACACTGACTAGCAGAAAAACGACATGTCGGTTTTCTGCCAATTTGCGGCGATCAGCTCGGCGCAGGGCCGATCTCGAGTGGCAGATTGTCGATCAGCCGGGTCGTGCCGACCTTCGCTGCGACGGCGAGCAGCGCGGGACCGCGATACCACTCCGGCACCTGCTCCAGCGAGTCCGGATGCACCAGCACCAGATAGTCGACGAGCGCGAGCGGTTCGCGAACCAGCACGTCGCGCGCGGCCCGTCGCACCGCCGCGGGACCGGCCGCGGCCTGGCTCTCCCCCGCCCGGAGCGCTCGCGACAGCGCGAGCGCGACCTCGCGGTCCGCCGGGCTGAGGTAGGTATTGCGGCTGCTGAGGGCGAGGTCGTCGTCCTCCCGGACGGTCGGCACCGCGATGATCTCCACCTGGAAGTCGAGATCGCGCACCATCCGGCGGATCAGCAGCAGCTGTTGGGCGTCCTTCTGCCCGAAGAACGCGAAGTCCGGCTGCACCAGGTGCAGCAGCTTGGCGACCACGGTGAGCACCCCGTCGAAGTGCCCTGCGCGGGAGGCGCCTTCGAGCACCTCGCCCAACGCGCCCGCTGAGACGCGCACCCCGGGCTCACCCTGCGGATAGACGACGTCAGGTGTCGGCGCGAAGACTACGGAGGCTCCCTCGCGGGCGCAGATCTCCAGGTCGGCGTCGAACGTCTGCGGGTAGCGCGACAGGTCCTCGCCGACGGCGAACTGGAGCGGGTTGAGGAAGATCGTGACGACCACATGATCAGCGGATCTCTTTGCGGTGCGGATCAATTCGGCGTGGCCCTCGTGCAGCGCACCCATCGTCATGACCACGGCCACATTCCCCTGCAACGCGCCGCGGGCAGCGAAGAGGTCTTCGCGGGTGTGCGCAACCACCGGCTGACTGGTCATGGCTTCTCCTTCGGGGCGAGCAGGTCGAGCATCGGCTGGACGCTCTCTGCGGGCATGGCGTGGCGGGCTGCGGTGCGCTGCGTCGTGGCGAGCGCAAGTGCGCGGTATGCGGACACGATGTCCTCGGGCCGGCCGGCGAGCGCGTCCAGGTGCGCAGCAATCGTGCCGACGTCACCGCGGGCTATCGGACCGGTCAGGGCTCGATCGCCGCGTTGCAAGGCGTTCTCCAGCGCCGCGTCGAGCAGCGGCCGCAGCAGCAGATCGGAGGCGTCCACGCCGATCTCGCGCAGCAGCTGCGCCGCTTGGGCGACGATCGTGGTCAGGTGGTTGGCGGCGTGCGAGAGCGCCGCGTGATAGAGCGCGCGGTCCTCGTCGGCCAGCCGGAACGGTTCTCCCCCGAGGTCGAGCGCGAGCGCGTCGGCGACCAGGTCCGCACCCATCGACGCCGTCACCGCGATCGGCGCGCCGGTGATGCGGCCGACGTCCTCCGCGGACCCGGTGAACGTCATCACCGGGTGCAGCACCACTGCGTCGCCGCCTGCGTCGAGCACGGGCTGCAACACGTCGAGACCACGAAAACCGCTGGTGTGTATGGCGAGCCGGCCTCCCTCCCACGCGCCCTGTGCCGCGAGGCCGGAGACGAGCGGACCGATCGCGTCGTCGGGAACGGTGAGCAGCACGACATCCGCGGACGCGACGACCTGGTCGACGTCCCGCACCGGCACACCGGGCAGCAGGGTTTCCGCACGCTCCAGCGACTCCGCACTGACAGCACTCACCGCGACGATCTCGTGTCCGGCCTGCCGCAGTGCGGCGCCGAGCACGGATCCGACGCGACCGGCGCCGACGACGCCGACCCGCAGCGTCGGCCGGGCGAACTGCGTCATCGCAGCCCACCCGCGAATCCGGAAAAGGTCACCGCCCGACGCTATCGGACTCCGTCCGGCCCGCGCGCGGCATACCCGCATGGGCGCACGCTCCCGCGACGCTACCGCCGCCTACGCTCGGGTCCGTGGAGTGGCGAACCTGGCAGGACGCATGGCAGGAGGCGCTCTATGGCCCGGCCGGTTTCTACCGCCGGCTCGAAGGGCCGGCGGGCCATTTCGCGACCTCTGCACAGGGCATCCCCGGCGCCGGCGCGACGCTGGCGCAGGCAATCGTCGCGCTAGCGGCCGGGGCGGGCTGCACCCGCGTCGTCGACGTCGGTGCCGGACGCGGCGAACTATTGGCCGGGATCGCCGCCGTCGCACCGGAGCTGGAGCTGACCGGGGTGGACGTGGTCGAGCGCCCGGCGGGGCTCCCCGACACCGCCGGCTGGCTGATCTCCTCCGGCGGCCGCGACCTGCCCGCCGGGCTGACCGGGTTGGAGCACGCGCTGGTGCTCGCCCACGAATGGCTCGACGTCGTGCCCTGCCCGGTCGTCGAGTTCGACGGGGTCGGATGGCGACACGTCGAGGTCGACGACGAAGGCCGCGAGCGCGCCGTGGCTCCCGTGAATGCGGCGGAACTGCAGTGGCTGCAACGGAATTGGACTGCGAAACCACCCGTCCGCGCCGAGGTCGGACTGCCACGCGACGCCGCCTTTCGGGCGCTGCGGGACCGCATCGTCAGCGGGCTCGTCGTCGTGGTCGACTACGGGCATCTCGCCGCAGCCCGGCCGGGTGACGGGACGCTGACCGGATATCGCGACGGCAGGCAATGTCCGCCTCGTCCCGACGGGACCACCGACATCACCGCGCACGTCGCGATGGACACGCTGGGTGCGGATCGGCTGGTATCGCAGCGCGACCTCTTCGCACAGCTGCGGCTGCGACCACCGGATCCGCCGATCGACCTCGCGCGCGAGGACCCTGCGGCATACCTCAGCGGGCTTGCGGCCCGCAGCGCCTACGCGCAGCTCGTCGCGCCGGGTGGCCTCGGCGATTTCTGGTGGGCGCTCACGGCGGTCGGGTGAGGGTCGCCGGGTCGGCCGGCCAGCGCCTCAGTTGCTCGGCCGAAGGACGGCCACAGACTCAGTTGCTGGGCCGGAAGGTCGTGAAGATCTCGTCCAGCAGACTCGCCGAGAGTTCCTTGCCGGCCGGCGCGCCGAGCAGGCGCACGGAGACCAGCTGGTAGGACTTGCCGCCCGCCGAGAACGTGACGGTTCGGACCTCGTATTGCTTGCCCTTCTCACACGCGTTGGGCGTGCCGACAGCAGTCGTGATGGTGTATTCCAGCGCCGGGATGGTGCCCTGGTCGACCTTGATCTGCTTGGCGGGCGACATCGGGCTTTCCTTCGCCTTCGACCCGTTGTTCTTCAGGGCGATGGCGTCGGCAGTGCGCTGCGCGACGTCCGGGCCGGCGTCGGACGGATCCCGCTTGCCGACGTTGACCAGGCCGAGCCAGGCGGTCTGGTCGGTCTTGGCCGACGGGCAGAAGCCGACGGCGAACTGTGCCGGCGCCTTGGTGACGACCAGCGGATTTCCCTTGTTGTCGTCGTAGCCGAAGAGCGTGTCGCTCGCGCTGAGCGTCCACTCGCTGTTCTTCGGCACATCGAAGATGCCCCGGTTGTCATCGGCCTGCTGTGCTTGCCAGCCCGGCTTCAGCGCTCGCTGGCCCGCCGCGACGGTCGGGTTCACCCAGGTGGTCGCCGTCACCGGAGGCAGACTGCTCGTCGACGGCGTCGCAGCCGCCTTCTTCGGCGAATTGTCACCTCGCGTCAGCGCGAAGATCGCCACCGCGGCAATGACCACCACCAGAGCCGCAGCGGCTCCGATCAGCACCTTGCCGCGGCCACCTCCGCCACCACCGCCCTTCGATGGCACGACCACACCTTCACCGGATGCCGCCGAGAACTGGTCGTAGTAGGAACTCTGCGGATTGCCCATCGTCGGACCGACATTCGGCCCCGTCTCACCCGTCGACCACGACGGCGGCTGCGGCTCCTGCCCCCCGGTCGTCCATGGCTGTGGCTGGCCACCTGTCCACGGCTGCTCGCCGCCGGACCAGGTCTGCTGACCGCCGGGGTTGTTCCACTGCTCGCCGGCGTTGCCGGCCGGCGCCGAACCGCCGGGCTGCTGCGCCTGCGGCGCTGGTTGCTGCTGCGGCGGGCCGGGCTGTTGCTGCGGCGCACCCTGCCCGGGCAGCTGGTGACCACCAGGCCGTCCGGGCAGCGGCTGGGCGCCCGGGTTACCCGGCGGCCCCTGCTCCGGCCGCTCGTCGGGCCCCGGCCCCTGGCCATCACCTTGATTGCTCACGTCGGACAGGCTACCCAGTCGCACTGAGCGCGGTCATCGACCACGATCACCCCTTATGCGGGAGTCAGTTCGGTCGGAAGGTCGAGATGATTTCGTCCAGTTCCTTGTCCGACAGCTCCGGTTTCACACCGAGCAGCCGGATTGCCACCAACTGGTACGACTGCTTGTCAGCCGAGAAGGTGACCGTCCGGATCTCGTAGGTCTTTCCCTTCTCGCACGCGTTCGGCGCACCGGAGGTCGCCGTGATGGTGTATTCCAGCGCCGGAATGGAGCCCTGGTCCACCGTGATCTGCTTCCCTGCGGACAATGTGCCTTGCTTACCGGTCACCTTGGTGGCGTCCGCGTTGAGCGTTAAGACCTTGGCGAACTGTTCAGCGACGGCCGGTCCGGCCTGGGCCGGGTCCCGGTTACCGATCTTGGAGAGACCGAGGACAGCCGTCCGGTCCTTCTTGTCGGACGGGCAATAGCCGTCACCGAACTCGGCCGGCCCGTTGATCACCGCAAGGGTGGTGACGCTCTCGGCAGATCCCCACGAGGCTGTCCAGCCACTCGGATCGACCTTCCAGTCCTTGGAGATCGGCACGTCATACACGCCAGGCGCGTTCCCCGATGCCGTCTGCGCCTTCCAGCCGGCCTGCAGTGCCCTGGCCCCGGCAGCCATCGTGGGGTTGACCCAGGTGGTCGGGGTGACCGGGGGCAGGCTGCTCGTCGCCGCGGGCGTCGCAGCCGCCTTCTTGGGCGAGCTGCCACCCCTCGTCAGCGCGAAGATCGCCACCGCCGCGATGACGACCACCAGAGCGGCGGCCACCCCGATCAGCACCTTGCCGCGACCTCCACCGCCACCGCCCTCCGGCGGTATGACGACACCCTCGCCGGACGCCGCCGAGAACTGGTCGTAGTAGGAACTCTGCGGATTGCTCATCGTCGGACCGGCGTTCGGCCTGGTCTCACCCGTCGACCACGACGGCGGCTGCGACTGCTGGCCCCCGGTCCAGGGCTGCTGGCCACCCGACCACTGGCCGTTGTTCTCCTCCGGCGACCGTCCGCCGCCCCCTGACTCGCTCACAGCACACTGCCTCTCGCGTTGTCGGTGTCGTTCGAGGTTAGCCGGGCACGGTATGCCGCGGCGTTGAGTCGATTGCCGCATCCCAGGTCGCAATAGCGCTTCGAGCGGTTGCGAGACAGGTCGACCAGCACGCCGTCGCAGTCGTCCGCGGCACACGTGCGCAGCCGCCCGAGCTCGCCGAGGCGCACCACGTCGACCAGCGCCATCGCGACCTCGACCAGCCAGCGAGAAGCGAGTGGCGCGTCCGGCCGCGTCGCGTGCAGGTGCCAGTCCCAGCCGTCGTGCCGCACCAGTTGCGGCAGTGCGGACTCCCTGCGCAGCAGTGCATTGACCCGCTCGACGATGTCTGCCTCATCGCCGGACCACAGCGCCCGGATCTCAGGGCGGATGGCGCGAACCGCCCGGCGCTCGGCCGCATCACCACTGACCGGGCCGGTCCACTCCCAGCCGTGCACGAAGCGCAGATAACTGGACCGGTCGAGCAACGGGTCCGGATCCTCGGACGCGGTGTTGACCAGGCTGGCCGCACTGGTCAACGCCACTGCTGTGTCATGGGCAAATACCACTTTGACTCCTGTCTGAGGCGACCCTACGATCTTCCTTGCGTCATGAGTAAACTTCCTTTTCACTCCTGACGCATCTTTCGAGCCGCAAGGAGTCCATCCATGACCACCGACGCCCTGACCGCCTCCGGCGTTCCCGTCGACCTGCCCACGCAGGCCGATGCGCGCCCGGCGGGTCCCGGCGTCGCCACCATCGGGCTCGCCCTCGCGTCGGCCGCGGCCTTCGGCATGTCCGGCAGTCTCGCCACCGCGCTGCTGCGCAGCGGCTGGTCGCCCGCAGCTGCGGTGACGGCGCGCATCGGCCTGGCCGCGCTCGTCCTGGCCGGACCGACCGTCTGGTCGCTGCGCGGGCGATGGCACCTCCTCCGCCGCAAGGCGCTCGCCATACTCGTCTACGGCCTGACCGGGGTCGCCGGCTGCCAGCTCGCCTACTTCAACGCGGTCCAGCACCTGTCGGTGGGCGTCGCGCTGATGCTCGAATACCTCTCGCCGGTGCTGCTCGTGCTCGGGTTCTGGGCGTGGACGCGCCGCCGCCCGGCAACGCACACCATCGCCGGCACACTGGTCTGCATCGGCGGGCTGGCGCTCGTGCTCGACGTCTTCGGCGGCGCCCGCCTGTCAGTCGTCGGCGTCCTGTGGGGCCTGGGTGCCGCAGCGTGCTCCGCGGCATACTTCGTCATCGCGGGCCGGGCGGACGACGACCTGCCGCCGCTCGCCCTCGCCGGTGTCGGTATGGCGGTGGGCGCCGTCGCGCTGTGCCTGCTCGGCGTGGCCGGTGTGCTGCCGATGCACGCGACGACCGCCGACACGACGTTCGCGGGGCAGCACGTGCCGTTCTGGCTGCCCCTCGTGGCGCTGGCGGTGATCTCGACCGCCTTCGCCTACTTCACCGGCGTCATCGCCGCCCGCGGGCTCGGCCGGACCATCGCGTCGTTCGTCGCGCTGGCCGAGGTGCTCTTCTCCGTGGTGTTCGCGTGGCTGCTGCTCGGGCAGCTGCCGCTCGCCATCCAGCTGCTGGGCGGTCTGCTGATCGTCGGCGGCGTCGTGCTGGTCCGCCTCGGCGAGCTGCGCTCCCTCTGATCGAGAGGACCCCAAACCGCACGAGCGGACCCCAAGATCCGCCCTATTTCGGGTCCCCTCGGCACGTTATGGGTCCTCTCGATCGGGATGGCAGACTGGCCCCCATGCCCACGCCGGATCGCGAACTCACCGTCGGAGTCGGCGCCGGGGGGCTGGCGACGGCGGACATGGTGCTCAACATCGGGCCGCAGCACCCGGCCACCCACGGCGTCCTGCGCCTACGCATCACCCTGGACGGCGAGCGCATCAAGTCGGCCGAGCCGATCGTCGGCTACATGCACCGTGGTGCCGAGAAGCTCTTCGAGGTGCGCGACTACCGGCAGATCATGGTGCTGGCCAACCGGCACGACTGGCTGTCCGCGTTCAGCAACGAGATCGGCGTCGCGCTGGTGGTCGAACGCATGCTGGGTATGGACGTGCCCGAACGCGCGACCTGGGCGCGCACCCTGCTCGCCGAGCTCAACCGGGTGCTCAATCACCTGATGTTCCTCGGCTCCTACCCACTGGAGCTGGGCGCGATCACCCCGATCTTCTACTCGTTCCGCGAGCGCGAGGAGCTGCAGGCTGTCATGGAGGAGATCTCCGGCGGCCGGATGCACTACATGTTCGGCCGGGTCGGCGGGCTGCGCGACGACATCCCGGTCGGCTGGATCGGCCGCGTCAGTGCGGCAATCGCCGCCGTACGACGCCGCCTGCCCGATCTGGAGAGCCTGCTGGTCGGCAACGAGATCCTGCGGGCACGCACCCATGGCATCGGGGTCGTCGACGCGAAAACTGTTGCGGCATACGGCATCTCGGGGCCGATCGCACGCGCCTCCGGCGTCGACGTCGACCTGCGCCGCGACCAGCCCTACCTCGCGTATGACGAGCTCTTCGCCCCCGGCGGGCCTGGCCGGGTCGTCACGCGCACCGACGGAGACTGCCTCGCCCGCCTCGAAGTGCTGCTGGAGCAGGTGCACGTGTCGCTCGACATCGCGCAGGCCTGCGTCGACCGGCTCGCGGCCCTGCCCGTCGGCCCGGTGAACGTCAAACTGCCCAAGGTGCTGAAAGTGCCGGAGGGCATCGACTACTTCGCGACCGAGAACCCGCTCGGGTTCAACGGCTACTACCTGGTCTCGCGCGGCGACAAGACGCCGTGGCGGCTGAAGCTGCGTTCGGCGTCGTTCAACAACATCCAGGTCCTCGGCGAACTGTTGCCGGGGAACCTGCTGGCCGACATGGTGGCGATCCTGGGGTCGATGTTCTTCGTCGTCGGTGATATCGACAAGTAGTGGGGGCGGGGCGGCATACCCGAGCCCGACGCTCACGAGTGACGGCCGAACCCGCCATTGACGCCGCTGCTGCACCGTCAGCGACCGGCTCGACCGTCAGCGGCAGTTTCGACCGTCAGCGACCGCGGTCGGGTCAGGCTCCGCGGATGAGGCGGTCGCCGTAGACGTCCTCGAGTTTCTGGTTGCGCTCGTGACCGCCGGGCACGTTCGCCGAGATGTAGACCGGCGGCTCCCCGGACTGCTGCAGCCGCGCGATCGTCCCAATGGTGAGCAGCTGCGCAATGAAGGCCGCCGTCAGTGACGACACCGCACCGCAGCCGACGCCGTCGACCTCCAGGGTCGTGTCACCGTATGGCGCGAGGTTGTCGATGACCACGTCGGCGATCTCCGAAAGCCGTTTGCCGCTGGGGTGTTTCGGCTCGACGGCCGCAGTGTGCTCGAGACTGGTGACGGCGATGACCGGGTAACCGTGCCGCTTCGCCTCCAGCGCGAACCCGACGATCGACCCGTTGACGCCGGAGTTGGAGGCGATGACGATCACGTCGCCGGGAGTCGCCGGCACGAGCGCCCACAGCTTCTCGGCGATCTGCGGATCGCGCTCCAGCAGGCTGCTGCCGAGCATCGAGCGGTCCGCGTCACCGCGCAGCACCAGGTCGCGCAGCGCAATCTTGTTGGTCGGGATGAGCCCACCGGCCCGACCGGCGATCTCCATCGCGAAGGCCTCGGAGTGGCCGGTGCCGAAGACGTGCACGATGCCGCCGTCGCCGATCGAATCGGCGAGCAGGTCGATCGCCGGGTCGAGGCCGCCGGACTCGGCGAGCGCTTCGAGGCGCTGCAACCGGGACGTCGTCTGGGCGAGGAAATCTGCTGTGTGGCTCATCTGCTGGCTCCCGGAGTGACTGGTGACATTGCGGTTTCGATCCTATGGCGGCGCCCCGCGTCCCGCACTCGCGACCGTCGCGCCATCGGGACAGGATCTGCGCCATACCGCGTCCCGCACTCGCGACCGTCGCGCCTTCGGGACGGGCGGGACGGGCGGGACCGGAAGGACACACTGGACACACCGGGCACACTGGACACCGAAGAACCCACACCGATCGGAGCAATCCCGTGCCGGAGACCACTGCTTTCACCGAGTCACCCGAACGGCAGGCGCTGCGCGCCTCGGTGGCGGACTTCGCCGCCGGGTTCGGCGAGGACTACTGGCTGGCCTGCGCGCGCGACGGGCGCAAGACCGACGAGTTGTGGGCGGCCGCGGGACGGCAGGGCTATCTGGGCGTCGCCGTCCCCGAGGAGTATGGCGGGGGCGGTGGCGGCATCGGCGATCTCGCTGCGGTGGCCGAGGAGTTGCAGACGGCCGGCTGCCCGCTGCTGCTCATCGTGGTGTCGCCCGCGATCTGCGGGTCCATCATCGGCCGCTTCAGGACGCCCGCGCAGAAGCAGCGCTGGCTGCCCGGATTCGCCGACGGCACCCGCAAGATGGGGTTCGCGATCACCGAGCCGGACGCCGGGTCCAACTCGCACAACATCCGCACCACCGCGGAGCGCGACGACGCGACCGGCGACTGGATCCTGCGTGGTGACAAGGTCTTCATCTCCGGGGTCGACGAGGTCCAGGACGTGATGGTCGTCGCCCGCACGACCCACAACAGGCCGGGGAAGCTGCGACCGGCTCTGTTCGTCATACCCACCGACGCGCCGGGCTTGCACTACTCCCCCATCGACCTTGGGATCCTCGCTCCCGAAAAGCAATTCGCCGTGCAGCTCGACGACGTGCGACTGCCCGCGGACGCACTCGTCGGCGACGCCGACGCGGGCATCGAGCAGCTCTTCGCCGGGCTCAACCCGGAGCGGATCATGGCCGCCGCCACCGCGACCGGCATGGCCCGGCTCGCGCTGCGCAAGGCGGTCGCCTACACCAGCACCCGCGAGGTGTGGGGCGCGCCGATCGCGACACACCAGGCGATCTCGCACCCGCTCGCGCAGTCGCACGTCGAGACCGAACTCGCCCGGCTGATGACCCAGCGTGCCGCAGCCCTGTGCGATGCGGGCGACTTCGCGGGCGCCGGCGAGGCGGCGAACATGGCGAAGTTTGCCGCCGCCGAGGCCGCCTGCACCGCGGTCGACCGGGCGGTCCAGGCGCACGGCGGCAACGGCCTGGCGGAGGAGTACGGGCTGGTCCACCTGATCGGCAACTCCCGGATGATCCGCATCGTGCCGGTCAGCCGCGAGATGCTGCTCAACTTCGTCGCGCAGACCGGTCTCGGGCTGCCGCGGTCGTACTGACCGGACCTACCGACCCAGCACCCGGTCGAGATAGGGGTTGGTGAAGACCCGCTGCGGGTCGAGCCGATCCCGCAGCGCGGTGAAGTCGTCGAATCTCGGGTACCGCGAACGGAGTTCGGCCGCATCGAGCTCGTGCATCTTGCCCCAGTGCGGCCGGGCTCCGAGACCGTCCAGCATCGCCCAGAACGCCTCGAAGTAGCGGCGGTGGTCGCGGGCGACATACTGGTGGATCGCGATGTAGCCGGTCTCCCGCTCGTATGCCGTGGACAGCCACAGCTCGTCGGGGGCGGCGAAGCGCACCTCCACCGGGAAGGCCACGACCTCGACCCGGCGCTGCAGCCAGGAGCGCAACTCGCGCAGCACTCCGGGCAGCGCCGACCGGGGCACCGCGATCTCGCTTTCCCGGAAGACCACCTCCCGCTGGGAGGCGAACACGCGGTAGGACCAGTCGGTGAACTCCCGGCGCGAGAGCGCCCGCGCCGACACCTGGTTCATCGCCGGGATGATCCGGGGCGCCCGCGTCGCGGCCTTGTTGAGCACCCCGAAGAGCTTGTTGGACAGCAGGTCGTCGTCGACCCGGCTGCGCCAGGCGGGCAGCGGGGCGCGCCGGCTCTCGCCGGACACCCGGGTGTTGCGCTTGGTCAGCACCCGGTCGGTGTGCGGAAACCAGTAGAACTCGAAATGGTCTGTGCCGTCTACGCGTTCGTCGATGCCGTCGAGCGTCTCGTCGAACGATGCGGGCGCCTCGACGGCGTGCAGCAGGAAGCTCGGCACGCACTGGATCTGCAGCGCGGTCACGATGCCCAGCGCGCCCAGGCTCAGCGCGACGGCCGGCAGCAGGTCGGCGTGCTCGGTGTCGGTGACCCGCAGCACCGAACCGTCGGCCACGACCAGTTCCACTCCCGTCAGCTGACCCGCGATGCCGGTGAAGGCGGCTCCCGTGCCATGCGTCCCGGTGGACACCGCGCCGGCGATCGTCTGCCGGTCGATGTCGCCGAGGTTGGTCATCGCCAGGCCGCGCCGCTGCAGTTCGGGACCGAGCACGTGCAGCGGAGTGCCCGCGTGCACCCACACCCGGCCGCTCGCTTCGTCGACCGATCGGATGCCCGACAAGCGGTCCATCCGCACCAGCACGTCGGTCGGCTCGGCGATGCCGGTGAACGAGTGCCCGGCGCCGACAGCCTTCACCCGGCGACCGGAGAGCGCGCTCTCCTCGCACAGCAGCTGCAGGTGCGGCACGTCGTGGGCCATCACCACCTCGCGCGGACGGCTGGAGACGGTCCGTGCCCAATTGCTCCACTCAGCCAAAGTTCTGCCCTTCGCCACGGTAGGTCGCCAGCCGGTCGGTGATCGCACCGTCGCGCACCAGCAGAATCTCATTGAAGCGTTCGCACATCTCGCCGGCCTTCGCGTGCCGGAACCACACCAGGTCACCGACGGCCAGCTGCCGGGCGGCCCCGCCGCGCAGCGGTGTCTGCACTTCGCCGGCGCCCTCGGTGCGCAGCAGGTGCAGCCCTTCGGGATGCACCGGCCGCGGCGTCCGGGACGGCCCGGCGACGCCGGACGCCGAGTAACCGCCACTGAAGGTGACGGCGATGTCGGACCGTGGTTTGCGCACCACGGGCGAGGCGAAATAGGCGGCCGGACGGAGGTCGGTGCCGTCATACCCGTCGAACAGCGTGGGGGTGAAAAGCCCTGAGCCTGCAGCGAGTTCGGTGACCGAGTAGTCCCAGTCGGCGTGCAGGCTGCCCGTGCCGCCGGCGTTGACGAGCTCCAGCTCGGCATACTGCTCCACCGCGGCACGCACCTCGCGCCGTCGCACCCGCAGGTCCTCGGCGGACTTGCGCTTCACCAGCCGGATGGCGGGGCCGGTATCCTGCATGCCGGCGATCTGCGCGTCGTAGAACATCAGGCCGACCAGCCGGACCCCCGCGAATCCCTGTGCCACCCGGGCAAATTCAGCGGCTTCCCGCGGCGTGTGCACACTGGAGCGGTGCACGCCGAGATGGGCAGGGCCGAGGTCCAGCGAGCTGTCGACGTCGAGGCACACCCGCACCACATGCTCGCCGGCAGCGCGCTGCAGGATGCGCAGATGGTCGGGCAGGTCGGCCATGAACGTCACGCGCTCGCGCAACTCGGCATCCGCGGCCACTTCGGCGACCACTGCCGCATCCACGGTGGGATAGGCGACCAGCACGTCGTCGGCGCCGTGCTGCGCGAGCCAGCCCGCTTCGGCCGCGGAGTAGGCGAGCACGCCCTGGTATCCCGGCTCGCGCAGCACCTGCTCGATCAGCCCGCGCACGCGAATCGACTTGGAGGCCAACCGGATCGGCAGGCCGGCGGCCCGGGCACGCATCTCCTGGAGGTTGTGTTCGTATGCCGCCAGGTCGAGCACCGCCACCGGTGCGCCCACCGGACCGACCGCACCCCAGAGCGAGGGATCCGGCCTCCCACCACGATCACCGCGCGGCCTGTTCACGCCTGCTCCCCGGTCGCGTCCAGCGCGCCGGCGAGCAACTGCGCGAAGAGGTCCATCACCTGCTGCGCCTGCGCGTCGTCGCTGGTGACGATCCAGGACAGGCTGACACCGTCGGCGACCGCGATCACCAGCCGGGCGAGCACTCCGGCGTCGACCGGCAGGGAGCGCCCCAGGTCGGCGGCGTACCGCTCCAGCGCGGAGAGCACCGCGCCATACGTGTGATCGATCAGCTGCAGCGCGATCCGGCGCTCGTCCTCGTCGCCGCGCGCCAGGTGCGTCAGCAGCTCGTAGATCAGCAGCTGTCGCCGCCGGTCGCTGCCGATCTGCTGCCAGTAGGCGCGGAAGGCGGCGAGCAGCGCTTCGTGCGTCGGCAGTTGTTCCAGGTGGCCGACATCAATGACCGGTGGCTTAATGCTGTCCGCCACTGCGCCGATCAGCGCGGCCTTCGAGCCGAAGCAGTAGTGCACCGTGCCCAGCGGCACCCCGGCTTCCTTGGCGATGCGGCGGACGGTCGCCGCATCGAGGCCTTCGGCGACGGCGACGCGAACCGTCGCGTCCACGAGCTCGACGCGCCGGTCTTGTGCGGACAGGCGAGGCATACGCCGAGTCTAGTCGCGGAGTTGAACAACCGTCCATGAAAATGGGCGAAGAGAAACCCCACCTCACGCGGTGCGGGATGCCACCTGCCCGGGCAGGTCGCGCAAAACCAGCACTGCGTCCCCGTCGCCCAGCGGGTCGAGCAACCGCACCGCTTGCTCCGCGACCGCGTCGGTATGACGACGAGCCTGCTCCAGCGCGGGGTGAGCGCGCAACAGCGCCAACGCTTCCGCGTGCTCCGCATCATCGGTCAACGGGTGCGACAGCAGCGACTTGAGCCGCTCGTCGGCGCGATCCTGCGAAGCGCGGACGTAGAGCACCGGGAGCGTGGTCACACCTTCGCGCAGGTCGGTGCCGGGCGTCTTGCCGGACTCATCCGAGACGATGTCGAGCACGTCGTCCGACAACTGGAAGACCATGCCGACGAGTTCGCCATACTGGCGCATGATCTCGACCGTCTCGGGCGGGCAGCCGCCGAACATCGCGCCGTAGCGGGCCGCGGTGGCGATCAGCGAACCCGTCTTGTCGGCGAGCACGCCGAGATAGTGCTCCATCGGGTCAGCGCCGGCCGGAGCCTGCCGGTCGTCACGTATCTGCCCCGCGCACAGCCGCACGAAGGTCTGCGCCTGGATGCGGGCCGCCTCGCTCCCGAGTCCGGCCACGATCTCCGACGCGCGGCCGAAGAGCAGGTCGCCGACGATGATCGCGGTGATGTTGTCGTATGCCGCATTGACGCTCGACTTGCCGTGCCGGCGCTCCGCCGCGTCCATGACGTCGTCGTGGTAGAGCGAGGCGATGTGCGTCAACTCGACGCCGACCGCCGCGTCCACGACCGCGTCGTTGACGCCGGCCCCGAGCTCCGAGGCGAGCAGCGTCAGCAGCGGGCGGAACCGCTTGCCGCCCGCCAGCAGGTGCTGTGACGCACCTGCGATGAACTCGTCCTCGTGCTGCACGACCTCGGTCAGCCGGGCGTCGACCGCGGCCAAGCCGTCGGTCAGCCGGTCGCTGAGCGCCTGGCTGGCCGACGGCATCAGCGTGGCCGGCCGACTCATGACAGCCATCCGGGCCCCGCACACGTGGCCCCGATACGGCCCGCCCCAGGGGGCTCGCCTACTCGACCGACGTGACTGCTCATCGGATGAACAGGGCAGAGTGCTGCGCCAGGTTGAGCAGCGGCGCCGGGGCAACACCGAGGATCAGCGTCGCGAGCGCGCCCACGGTCACCGCGATGCCGGTCAGCGCCGACGGCATCAGCACGTGCGTGTCACCGTTCGGCTCGGAGAAGTACATCAGCACGATGACCCGGACGTAGACGAAAGCCGTGATGGCGCTCATCAGCATCGCGACGACCACCAGCCAGGTGGCACCGTGCCCGACCGCTCCGGAGAAGAGCGCGAACTTCGCGGTGAAGCCCGACGTCAGCGGGATGCCGGCGAAGCCGAGCAGCAGGAACGAGAAGACCGCAGCCAGCACCGGGCTGGTCTTGCCCAGACCCGCCCACTGCGACAGGTGCGTCGCCTCCGAGCCCGCCGAGCGGACCAGCGGGATCATGCCGAACGCAGCAAGCGTGGTGAAGCTATAGGCGACGAGGTAGAACATCGTGCCGGACAGCCCGGTCTTGTTCAGCGCCACGACACCGACCAGCAGGAAGCCGGCGTGCGAGATGGAGCTGTAGGCCAGCAGCCGCTTCATGTCGGTCTGGGTGACGGCGAAGATCGCACCGACCGCCATCGTGAGCACCGCGACGACCGCGAGCACCGGCTGCCAGTTCCAGGCCAGGCCATCCAGCGCGACGTAGAACATGCGCAGCATGGCGCCGAAGGCGGCGACCTTGACGGTCGTGGACATGAAGCCGGAGACCGGGGTCGGCGCGCCCTGGTAGACGTCCGGCGTCCAGGTGTGGAACGGCACGGCGCCCACCTTGAACAGCAGCCCGACCGCGATCAGGAAGGCCCCGGGGATCAGGATGTCGTCCTTGCCGGTGACCGTGCCGATGGAGCTGGCGAGGTCGCCGAACTTGATGATGCCGGTCGCGCCATACACCAGCGCGGAGCCGAAGAGGAAGAACGCGGAGGAGAACGCGCCGAGCAGGAAGTATTTCAGCGACGCTTCCTGCGACAGCAGCCGCCGGCGGCGGGCCAGCCCGGTGAGGATGTAGAGCGGCAGCGAGAGCACCTCGAGCGCGATGAACATCACCAGCAGGTCGCCGGCCGACACGAAGAGCATCATGCCGCCGATCGAGAAGAGCACCAGCGGGAAGACCTCGGTGGTGGTCGCACCCAGCTTGACGGCGTTGGTCTCCATCGGCGAGCCGGGCACCGACGCGCCCGACTGGGTGAACGCGTCGGGCGCCGACAGGTCGAACCGCTCGGCCATCAGCAGCACCGCGAGGAACGAGATCACCAGCACGGTGCCCTGCAGCATCAGCGCCGGTCCGTCGATGACGACCGCGGCGCCGGCCGTCACGCCCTTATGGTTGCGCGCGCTCAGCACCAGCGTCAGGAAGCTCGCGACGATGCCCACCAGGGTGATGGCCAGCTGCGCCCAGTAGCGACGGGACCGAGGCAGGAACGCCTCGACGAGGACACCCACCAGCGCCGCGCCGAAGACGACGAGCATCGGCACGACTGCGGCATACGTGATGTGTGCCTGGGTGAAGGCGGAGGTCACTTGCTGCTCCCCTCGGTGGTGACGCCGGCATGCGGTGCCGGGTCGTGGACGTGAACGTGCTGCAGGGTGGCGTCGACGGCCGGCCGCAGCAGGTCGAGCGCCGGCTTCGGGAAGAAGCCGAGCACCAGCATGAACGCGATCAGCAGACCGGCGACGAGCCGCTCACGCAGGTTCAGGTCCTGTATGGCGGAACCACGCACCCGGGCTTCCGGCGGCACGTCGTCCTTGGCGATCTCGGGCTCGTCGAACAGCGTCGTGGTGATGCCGGTCCGGGGACGCGTGCCGTCCTCGCCCAGCGCGAGCGTGCCGTCGGGTGCGGCCACCAGCTCCTGCTTGGGTCCGGTGAAGACGTTCTTGTACATCAGCAGGATGTAGAGCGCCGCCAGCACGACCGCGGTCACCGCGAAGCCGGCCGCAACCGGGTATCGCTGGAAGGTGCCGATCAGCACGAGGAACTCCGACACGAACGAGTTCAGCCCGGGCAGCGACAGCGCCGACAGCCCTGCGACGAGGAACACGCCGGCGAGGATCGGAGTGGTCCGCTGCCAGCCGCCGTAGTCGGTGATGTTCTTGCTCTTGCCGCGGGCGATTAGGAAGCCGACGAAGAGGAACAGCGCAGCCGTGGTGATGCCGTGGTTGATCATGTACAGCTGCGAGCCGATGACCGAGGTCTGCGTGAGGGCGAAGATGCCCAGCACGATCAGCCCGAAGTGGCTCACCGAGGTGTAGGCGATCAGCCGCATCATGTCGTTCTGGCCGACGGCCGCGATCGCGGCGTAGACGATCGAGATGATCGCCAGGATGATCACGACCGGGGTCGCCCACCGGCTGGCCTCGGGAAAGAGCTGCAGGCAGAAGCGGATCATCCCGAAGGTGCCGACCTTGTCGAGCACACCCACCAGCAGCACGGCCACTGCGGGCTTGGACTCCGAGGCGGCGTCCGGCAGCCAGGTATGCACCGGCCACATCGGCGCCTTGATCGCGAACGCGATGAAGAAGCCGACGAACAGCAGCCGCTCGGTCGTGGTCGACATGTGCAGACCGGTCAGCGTGGTGACCAGGAAGCCGTGGTCGCCGCCGGGACCCTGCTGGTAGAGCGCGATGACCGCGACCAGCATGATCAGGCCGCCGAACAGCGAGAACAGCAGGAACTTCACCGCGGCATACTGCCGGCGCGGGCCGCCATACAGCCCGATCAGGAAGTAGACCGGGATCAGCATCGCCTCGAAGAAGACGTAGAAGAGGAACACATCGGTCGCCGCGAAGACGCCGATCATGAACGTCTCCAGCACCAGCAGCAGCGCGAAGTAGGTCTGCTCGCGACGGCCGCCCTCGGGAACGTCGTTCCATGCGGCGAGCAGCGAGATCGGCACCAGCACGAGGCTCATCAGGATGAGCGTCAGCGCCATACCGTCGACGCCCAGCGCATAGGACACCCCGAACTGCGGGATCCACGAGTGCGTCTCGGTCAGCTGGAACTGGCCGTGACCGCCGCCGGTCTTGAACTGGGTGGCCGCGACGATGCCGACCACCAGGGTGATGAGCGAGAAGACGAGCGCGACCACGCGGGAGCCTCGTGCCGAGGCCTTGGGCAACGCCCACACGACGCCCGCACCCACGAGGGGTATGACGCCGATCGTCGTCAGCCAGGGAAAGTTCGACATCACTGCACCACCCACCAGGCGCCGAGGATTACGACGACACCGAGCAGCATCGTCAGGGAGTAAGTACGCACGTATCCGTTCTGCATCTTCTTCAGTCGGGCGGAGCTGCCGCCGATGCCGGCTGCCGAGCCGTTGCCGACACCGTCGACGACCTTGTTGTCGAAGAACACGAGCGACCGGGTCAGGTGCAGACCGGGGCGGCGCACGAAGCTCTCGTTGAAGTCGTCCTGGCCGAGGTCGCGCCGCGCGGCCTGAGTGAGCGGCGAGCCGACGGGCGGCGTGATCGGCACCGGGTCGCGCCAGTACATCTTCCAGGCGAGCGCGATGCCGATGACCATCAGCACGAAGGTGCTGCCCATGAGCGGTGCCCCTCCGAGGACGTGCTGGCTGTCCTCGTGCTTGCCGACGACCGGCTCCAGCCAGTCGGTGATGATGCCGGTCGGGCCGAGGATCAAGCCGAGGAAGGCCGAGCCGATCGCCAGCACCATCATCGGGATGGTCATCGTCAGCGGCGACTCGTGGGGGTGCACATCTTCGGTCCAGCGGCGCTTGCCCATGAAGGTCATGAAGAACAGCCGGGACATGTAGAACGCGGTGATGCCCGCGGCGAGCAGGGCGGTGAGCCCGAAGACCCACGGCTTCCAGCCGGTGCCCTCGAAGGCGGCCTCGATGATCTTGTCCTTCGACCAGAAGCCGGAGAACCCCGGGAAGCCGATGATCGCCAGGAAGCCGAGCCCGAAGGTCACCCAGGTGATCTTCATGACCAGCCACAACCCGCCGAACCGGCGCATGTTGACCTGGTCGTTCATGCCGTGCATGACCGACCCGGCGCCGAGGAACATGCCGGCCTTGAAGAAGCCGTGCGTCACCAGGTGGAAGATCGCGAAGGCGTAGCCCACCGGGCCGAGCCCGGCGGCCAGCACCATGTAGCCGATCTGCGACATGGTGGATGCGGCGAGCGCCTTCTTCAGGTCGTCCTTGGCGCAGCCGATGATCGCCCCGCCGGCCAGCGTGATCGCGCCGACGATGCAGACGGCGAGCCGGGCGTTCTCGGAGGCGGTGAAGATGACGTGACTGCGCACGATCAGGTAGACACCGGCGGTCACCATGGTGGCCGCGTGGATCAGCGCCGAGACCGGTGTCGGGCCGGCCATGGCGTCGCCCAGCCACGACTGCAGCGGGAACTGCGCCGACTTACCACAGGCGGCGACCAGCAGGCACAGGCCGACCGCGAGCAGGGTGCCCTTGCCGGTGCCGGCGACAGCTGCGTTCACGCCGGAGAAGCTGACCGTGTGCCACGCCCAGAACATGATGAACATCGCCAGCAGCATGCCCATGTCACCGATGCGGTTGAGGAAGAACGCCTTGTTGGCCGCGGTGGCGTACTCGGGGTTCCAGTTCCAGAAGCCGATCAGCAGGTATGACGCGAGGCCCACGCCCTCCCAGCCGACGAACAGCAACACATAGGAGTCGGCCAGCACCAGCAACAGCATGCTGGCGACGAAGAGGTTGAGGTAGGCGAAGAACCGGCGCTTGTCCGGGTCGTGCTGCATGTAGCCCAGCGAGTAGACCAGGATCAGCGACCCGACGAAGGTGATCAGCATCACGAACGTCAGCGAGAGCTGGTCCATCAGCATCCCGGCGGACAAGTTGAGCTGCCCGGCAGGGATCCAGGAGTAGAGGTGCAGGTGCATCGCCCGGTCGTCGGCGGGCTTGCCGCGCAGCTGCAGCAGGATCAGCAGCCCGATGACGAACGATGCCCAGGAGAGCAGCACCGCGACATACGGGCCGGCCTTGTCCAGCTTCTTCCCGCCGAGCAGCAGCAGGGCTGCACCCAGTGCGGGCAGGCCGATCATCAGCCAGCCGATCGATGCCACACCAGTGGCGTCATGGATCGTCACGAATACTCCCTAACTCACAGCTTCAGCAGGTTGGCGTCGTCGACCGACACGGACCTGCGGGCGCGGAAGATGGCCATGATGATCGCGAGGCCCACCACGACCTCGGCGGCGGCGACCACCATCACGAACAGCGCGATGACCTGCCCGTCGAGCGTCCCCCACATGCGGGCGAACGTCACGAAGGCCAGGTTGGCGGAGTTGAGCATCAACTCGATGCCCATGAAGACGATGATCGCGTTGCGGCGCAGCAGCACCACAGCGCTGCCGATCGCGAAGAGGATCACCGACAGGTAGACGTATGACGTGAGCGTCACGACAGATCACCTCGCTGGTCGCCGATTTCCTTGCTGGTCATGTCTCCGGCCTCACCCTCGATCTCGATCGCGGCCGCGATGTTCGGGCCGGGAGGTGCGACCTGGCCGCGCGCCCGGAGCACCCGTGACACGGACGCCTCGGCGATGCTGCCGTCGGGCAGCAGCGCGGGCAGGTCCGCTGCGTTGCTGCGGGCGTAGACACCCGGCACCGGCAGACCGGCAACGTATTCGTTGCCACGCACCCGGGCCATCGACCACTCCGCCTGCGACGCCTTCGGGCGCAACCGCTCGCGGTGGGCCAGCAGCATCGCGCCCAGCGCGGCGGTGATCAGCAGTGCCGAGGTGACTTCGAACGCCCACACGTACGGGCCGAAGATCAGGTTGGCCAGGCCGCTGACGTTGCCGGTGGTCCTGTTGATCGAGTCGAGCCCCTTGGCGGCGCCGAAGCTGATCTTCGCGACGCTGACCAGCAGGCTGAGCATGACCGCGAGTGCAAGCAGCAGACCCGCGACGCGCTGGCCGCGGATGGTCTCCACCAGCGAGTCGGACGAGTCGACGCCGACCAGCATGATCACGAAGAGGAAGAGCATCATGACCGCGCCGGAGTAGACGAAGATCTGGATGATGCCCAGGAACTCGGCCTGCTCGGCGATGTAGAAAATGCCGAGGATGATCATCGTCATCGCCATACCCATGGCGGCGTGGACCGCCTTGCGGGCGAACAGCAGAGCCAGCGCACCGGCGACTGCGAGCGGGGCCCCGAAGAAGAACAGGGTTGCCTCCGCGCCTCCGAGCCTCATGCCGACTGTCCTTCCTGATCAGCGCTGGCATGGTGCTCGCGCACCCACTCCTCCTGCGCCGGGGTCGCGCCGGTGACCGCGCCCTTGTAGTAGTCCTTCTCGTCCATGCCCGCAACCATCGGGTGCGGCGCGGGCGCCATGCCGGACTGCAGCGGAGCCAGCAACTGGTCCTTGGTGAAGATCAGGTCGGCCCGGTTGTCGTCGGCGAGCTCGTATTCGTTGGTCATCGTCAGGGCCCGGGTCGGGCACGCCTCGATGCACAGCCCGCAGAAGATGCAGCGCAGGTAGTTGATCTGGTAGACGCGGCCGTAGCGCTCGCCGGGCGAGAACCGCTGACCGTCGGCGTCGTTGTTGTCCGCACCTTCGACGAGGATCGCGTCGGCCGGGCAGGCCCACGCGCACAGCTCGCAGCCGACACACTTCTCCAGCCCGTCCGGATGCCGGTTGAGCTGGTGGCGACCGTGGAAGCGCAACTGCGTCGGGCGCTTCTCCTCTGGGTATTCCTCGGTCGTCACCGTGCGGAACATCGTCGCGAAGGTGACGCCGAAACCGGCCACCGGCGCAAAGAGTTCCTCCAGGAAGCCTTGCTGCTTGTCGTTCTTGTCAGCCACGACTCTCCTCCTGCTCGGAATCGGTCTCGCTGGTCTGGTATGCCGCCGGCGCTGCGAGCGCGGGCGCAGGCTCACGCAGGGTCTGGCCGGGCAGCGGCGGCACCGGGTAACCGCCCGCGAACGGATCGATCTCGGTCGGCGTCTCGGGTGCCGCCTTCTCCGCGGCAGACGCCTTGTAGTCGTAGATCCAGGCCGCGGCCAGCACCAGCAGCACGATGATCACGATGACGATCAGGGTGGCCAGGTGCATCCGGCCGCCGAAGACCTGCCGGTGCCCCAGGAAGCCCTCGTTCGAGGCACGCAGGAAGGCCACCGCGACGACCCACACCAGGGTGGACGGGATGAGGATCTTCCAGCCCAGCCGCATGAACTGGTCGTAGCGGACACGCGGCAGCGAACCACGCAGCCACACGAAGAAGAACATGAACAGCCACAGCTTGATCACGAACCACAGGACGCCCCACCATCCGTGGTTGAACAGGCCGCCGTCGATGGCGGCGATGCCCGGAGGTGCCTGCCAGCCGCCCAGGAACAAGGTGGTGGCCAGCGCGGAGACGGTGAACATGTTGACGTACTCGCCGAGGAAGAACATCGCGAACTTCAGCGAGGAGTATTCGGTGTGGAAGCCACCGGTCAGCTCGCCCTCACCCTCGGCGAGGTCGAACGGCAACCGGTTGGTTTCCCCGACCATGGTGATGATGTAGACCCCGAAGGAGAAGAAGGCGGGGATGCAGTACCACAGGCTCTTCTGCGCCAGCACGATCTGACTGGTCGACATCGAACCGGCATACAGGAACACCGCGACGAGGGCGAGACCCATGGCGATCTCGTAGGAGATGACCTGCGCGCTGGAGCGCAGGCCGCCCAGCAGCGGGTAGGTCGAACCCGACGACCAGCCGGCCAGCACGATGCCGTAGACACCGACACCCGCGACGGCGAGCACCAGCAGCACCGCGACCGGCGCGTCGGTCAGCTGCAGCGGCGTGTAGTGGCCGAACATCCACACATTGCCGGACAGCGGGATGATCGCGAACGACACGAACGCCATCGCACCCGCGATGATCGGCGCCAGAACGAACATCAGCTTGTCCGCCTTGCGCGGCATGATGTCTTCCTTCAGCGCCAGCTTGACGCCGTCGGCGAGGGTCTGCAGCAAGCCGAACGGGCCGGTGCGGTTGGGGCCGGGACGCTCCTGCATCCGGCCGATCACCCGTCGCTCGAACCAGATCACGATCAGCGTGTTGACGAGCAGGAAGACGAACAGGAACAGGGCCTTGATCAGCGACAGCCACCAGGGGGTGTCGCTGAAGTTGGCGGCCGGGTTGTCGGTGCTGGTGGCCAGCGCCGGCCCGGCGAGCGCGAGAAGGTTCACTGCGCGGTCCCCTCGGTCTCGGACGGTGCGGCGCCGGTCGGCGTCGCAGGTGCCGTGGCGAGCGTGACGATCGCTCCCCCGTCGGCGCCCAGCGTGCTGCGGACGGCGCTGCCGGTCGAATTGGTCGGCAGCCACACGACGTGGTCGGGCATCCGGGTGATGACCACCGGCAGCGTGATCGCGCCGTTCTTGGTGGACACCTCCAGCCGGTCGCCTTCGGCGACGCCGACCCCCGCTGCCGTGTCGGCGGAGAGCCGGGCGACGGATGGTTGTGCGGTGCCGGCCAGGTAGGGCTCGCCGTCCTGCAGCACACCCTTGTCGAGCAGGTGTGCCCAGGTCGCCAGCACGGCCTCGCCGATGAGCGGCCGGGGCACGCCACGCGACCGCACCCGGGGACGGGCCGGACGCGTGCCGGTCCATGCTCCGAGTTCGGCCAGCTCGTCGCGGATCTGCTGCACGGTGCGGGTGCCGAGGAATTCGCCCAGTTCGGCAGCCAGCAGGTCCAGCGCCCGGAAGTCGGGGATGTCGGTGCTGTCGATCGCCTTCTCGAAGGGCCGCACGCGGCCCTCCCAGTTGACGTAGGAACCGGCCTTCTCCTGCTGCGCGGCAACCGGCAGGATGACGTCGGCGTATGGCGCAACCGGACTCTCGCGCAGCTCCAGCGAGACCACGAAGGCCTTCTCCAAGCCGGCCTCGGCCGTCTCCTGGGCGGACAGGTCGCGTGGGTCGAGACCACCGACGACCAGGCCGGCAAGCTCGCCCGTCGCGGCCGCCGCGAGGATCGCGTCGGTGTCACGGCCCGGCTCTGCGGGCAGCGCGCTCTCGCCCCAGACGCCACCGACCTCGTCGCGTGCCGTAGCGTCGCAGACCGGCCGGCCACCGGGCAGCAGCGTGCCGATGGCACCGGCTTCGAGCGCACCGCGCTCGCCCGCCCGCCGCGGCACCCAGGCCACGCGCGCGTCCTTGGCCTGCGCGAGTGCGAGCACCGCGGAGAGCGCGCCGGGGACGGTCGCCATACGTTCGCCGACCAGGATGATCGTGTCGGAGCCCAGCTGCCCGGCAACCTGCTCCAGGTCGCCGCCGGCGTTGCCGATGGCGTCGAGCACCTCGGCCTCGGTGCCGGGGGCTGCGGCGATCAGCGTGCCGCCCATCTTGTCCAGGCCGCGGGTCACGAAGGGCGCGACCGAGAAGACCTTCGTGCCGTGCTTGCGGTAGCCCTTGCGCAGCCGCAGGAAGATGCTCGGCGACTCCTCCTCGGGTTCCAGACCGACCAACAGCACGGTGGGTGCGTGCTCCAGCTCGGTGAAGGTGACCGCGCGCTCGTCGTCGGGCCCGGTCGTCACGACCGCGCTCGCCAGGAAGTCGGCCTCCTCTGCCGACAGCGGCCGGGAGCGGAAGTCGATGTCGTTGGTGCCGAGCACCAGGCGCGCGAATTTGCTGTAGGCGTAGGCGTCCTCGGTACTGATCCGGCCGCCGGTCAGCACGCCGACACCACCGGCCGCCTTCGCCGCAGTCAGCCCCTTGGCAGCGACGGCGAGGGCCTCCGGCCAGGCAGCGACCTGCAGGTCACCGTTGGCGTCGCGGACCAGCGGCGTCTGCAGCCGGTCGATGGTGGCGTACTTGAACGCCCACCGGCCCTTGTCGCAGTTCCACTCCTCGTTGACCGCCGGGTCCTCCAGCGCCATCCGCCGCAGCACGACGCCGCGGCGGTGGTCGGTGCGGATCGCGCAACCGCTCGCGCAGTGCTCACACACCGACGGGGTCGACACCAGGTCGAACGGCCGGGACCGGAAGCGGTATGCCGCACCCGTCAGCGCGCCGACCGGGCAGATCTGCACGGTGTTGCCGGAGAAGTAGGACTGGAACGGCTTCTCCTCGTAGATGCCGACCTGCTGCAACGCACCACGCTCGATCAGCGCGATGAACGGGTCGCCGGCGATCTGGTCGGAGAAGCGGGTGCACCGGGCGCACAGGATGCACCGGTCACGGTCGAGCAGCACCTGGCTGGAGATGTTGATCGGCTTGGGGTAGGTGCGCTTGACGTCCTCGAAGCGGCTCCGGGTGCGGCCGTTCGACATCGCCTGGTTCTGCAGCGGGCACTCGCCGCCCTTGTCACAGACCGGGCAGTCCAGCGGGTGGTTGATCAGCAGGAACTCCATCTGACCGTGCTGCGCCTTGTCGGCGACCGCGGAGGTCAGCTGGGTCTCGACCTTCATGCCCTCGGCGACGGCCAGGGTGCAGGAGGCCTGCGGCTTCGGCATACCGCGGCCGTTGCCCGCGTCGGGCACCTCGACCAGGCACTGGCGGCAGGCGCCGACCGGGTCGAGCAGCGGGTGGTCGCAGAAGCGCGGGATCTGGATGCCGACCTGCTCGGCGGCGCGGATCACCAGGGTGCCCTTGGGCACGGTGACGGGCACGCCGTCGATCGTCAGCGAGACCGAGTCCTCCGGCGGCGGGGCGGCGGCGCTGGATGCGGGTGAGGTGACGGTCGTCATACGGACGCAGCCTCCTTCTGGGTGACCGGGAAGAGTGCGGAGTTCGCCGGCGGGAACGCCTCCCACCACGGGGTGTGGGTGCCGAGTTCGAACTCCTCGCGGAAGTGCTCGATGCCGGAGGTGACCGGCGCGGTCGCGGCGTCACCGAGAGCGCAGAACGAGCGGCCGAAGATGTTGTCGCAGACGTCGAGCAGGGTGTCGATGTCCTCGGCGGTGCCCTTGCCATGCTCGAGCCGGGTCATGATCTGCTTCATCCAGTAGGTGCCCTCACGGCACGGCGTGCACTTGCCGCACGACTCGTGCGCGTAGAAGTCGATCCACCGGGCGACCGCATGCACCACCGATGTCGTCTCGTCGAACATCTGCAGCGCACGCGTGCCGAGCATCGAACCGGCAGCGGCGACGGAGTCGAAGTCGAGCGGGACATCCAGGTGCTCGGACGTGAAGATCGGCGTCGACGAGCCGCCCGGGGTCCAGAACTTCAGCTCGTGACCGTCGCGTATGCCGCCGGCCATGTCCAGCAGCTCACGCAGTGTGATGCCGAGCGGTGCTTCGTACTGGCCCGGCCGGGTGACGTGACCGGAGAGGCTGAAGATGCCGTAGCCCTTCGACTTCTCGGTGCCCATGCTGGAGAACCAGTCGGCGCCCTGGGCGATGATGCTGGGAACCGACGCGATCGACTCGACGTTGTTGACAACAGTGGGGCGCGCGTAGAGGCCCTCGACCGCCGGGAACGGCGGCTTCAGCCGGGGCTGCCCGCGGCGTCCTTCCAGCGAGTCGAGCAGCGCGGTCTCTTCGCCGCACTCGTAGGCGCCGGCGCCGGCGTGCACCGTGATGTCCAGGTCGAAGCCGGTGCCCTGGATGTCCTTGCCGAGCAGGCCCGCGTCATACGCCTCCTGGACGGCGTTCATCAGCCGGCGGTAGACGTGCACCACCTCGCCGCGCAGGTAGATGAAGGCGTGGTGGCAGCCGATGGCGTATGACGTGATCGCCACGCCCTCCACGAGGGTGTGCGGCGCCGCCATCATCAGCGGGATGTCCTTGCAGGTGCCCGGCTCGGACTCGTCGGCGTTGACCACGAGGTAGCGCGGTCCGCCGTCCGGCTTGGGCAGGAAGGACCACTTCATGCCGGTCGGGAAGCCCGCGCCGCCACGACCGCGCAGACCGGAGTTCTTGACCTCCTCGATGAGCGCCGCGGGGTCACTGCCGAGCGCCTTCGCGAGCGCCTGGTAGCCACCGCCACGGCGGTAGGTCTCCAGCGTCCAGCTACGCGGGTCGTCCCACTGCTTGGTGAGCACCGGGGTCAGGGTCGTCGACATCTCAGTCCTCCTGCCGTTCGGCCGAACTGTGCGGGTGCCCGGGCAGTGGGCCGCCGGTTTCGTCGGTGGTCGCGGTGTTCTGGTGGGCTTCTTCGGAGAGCGGGCCGCCCTCGTCGCCCGGTGCGCGCCAGTCGTTCTGGTGCGCCAGGCGCAAGCCTTCCAGGGACTGCTCGCCCGCGCCCACACCTTCGTCGGCGCGGCCGTCCGGGAAACCGGCCAGCACGCGCTCGATGTGCTTGAACGTGCAGACCTTCGCGGCGCCACGGGTCGGCGCCACGTCCTTGCCGGCCCGCAGGTCGTCGGCCAGCTGCACCGTCGACTCCGGGGTCTGCTGGTCGAAGAACTCCCAGTTGGCCATCACCACGGGCGCGTAATCGCACGCCGCGTTGCACTCGACCCGCTCGAGGGTGATCTTGCCGTCCTCGGTGGTCTCGTCATGGCCGATGCCCAAGTGCTCGGACAGCCGCTCGAAGATCAGGTCGCCGCCCATCACCGCACAGAGCGTGTTGGTGCAGACGCCGATGGTGTAGTCGCCGTTCGGGTGACGCTTGTACTGGGTGTAGAACGTCGCGACGCCGGAGACCTCGGCGTCGGTCAGCTCCAGGCGCTCGGCGCACAGCCGCACGCCCCGTCCGGTGACATAACCGTCGACGCTCTGGATCAGGTGCAGCATCGGCAGCAGCGCCGAACGTTTCACCGGGTAGCGCGCGATGATCGCGTCGATGTCGGCATTCAGCTGCGTCAGCTGCTCGGCCGTGTAGGGCTCGGCGGTCGCCTGCAGCGGCGCTTGCGGATGCAGGATCGCGTTGGACGCGTGCGCGCGGTCCTCTGCCTGCACGTGATTTCCACCCCACGAAGTTCTCGCTCGTGCCTCGCTCGATACTTCGCGGGGACCCCGGATCGCCATGTCGGAGTTCTCTGTCATCGGTCAACGCCTCCTATGACGGGGTCGATGCTCGCGACGGCCACGATGACGTCGGCGACCGACCCGCCCTCGGACAGCGCGGCAACTGCCTGCAAATTGTTGAAGGAGGGCTCGCGGAAGTGCACACGGTAGGGCCGGGTACCTCCGTCGGAGACCGCATGGCAGCCCAACTCGCCCTTCGGGCTTTCCACGGCGGCATAGGCCTGCCCGGGCGGGACCCGGAAGCCCTCGGTCACCAGCTTGAAGTGATGGATGAGTGACTCCATCGATTCGCCCATGATCTCGCGGATGTGGTCCAGGCTGTTGCCCTGGCCGTCCGAGCCGACGGCCAGCTGGGCCGGCCAGGCGATCTTCTTGTCCGCGACCATCACCGGGCCGGGGTTCTCGTCGAGCTCCTGGACGACCTGCTCCACGATGCGCAGCGACTGATACATCTCATCGATGCGCACCCGCAGCCGCCCGTAGGCGTCGCACGTGTCCCAGGTCGGGACGTCGAAGTCGTATTTCTCGTAACCACAGTAAGGTTCGGCCTTACGCAGATCGTGCGGCAGGCCGGCCGCCCGCAACATCGGACCGGTGATACCCAGCGCCATACACCCGGTGAGATCGAGGTAGCCGACGTCGACGGTGCGTCCCTTGAGGATCGGGTTCTCGTTGAGCAACGCCTCCAGCTCGCCGATGCCCTTGCGGATCAACGGCAGGTTCTCCCGGATCTGGTCGATGGTGCCCGCCGGAAGATCCGCGGCCACACCACCCGGCCGGATGTAGGCGTTGTTCATCCGCAGCCCGCTGACCGCTTCGAAGATCCGCAGGATGCGCTCGCGCTCGCGGAAGCCGATGGTCATCACCGTCGTCGCGCCCATCTCCATGCCACCGGTCCCGAGGCAAATCAGGTGCGAGGCAATCCGGTTGAGCTCCATCATCAGCACCCGGATCGCCTGGGCGCGCTCCGGGATCTGGTCGGTGATGCCGAGCAGCTTCTCCACGGACAGGCAGTAGGACGCCTCGTTGAACAGGGGGGTCACGTAGTCCATGCGCGTGCAGAACGTCACACCCTGCACCCAGGTGCGGAACTCCATGTTTTTCTCGATGCCGGTGTGCAGGTAGCCGATGCCCGCGCGGGCTTCGGTGACCGTCTCACCGTCGAGTTCCAGGATCAGCCGGAGCACGCCGTGCGTCGACGGGTGCTGCGGGCCCATGTTGACGACGATGCGCTCCTCGTGCAGCGCAGCCGCCTCATCGACCAGGTCGTCCCAGTCACCGCCGACGGCGTTGAGCACCGGGGTGTCATCGTCAACGTCGTGGGTCGTCGCGCCATACGCGTCGTGTGCTGCAGTCGTCACGTTCTCTGTCGTGCCTCTGCCCTCGTCTCCGGGCCTCACTGCGTTCGTGTCCTCAACTCGGTCGGCACTCACTTGTACGACCTCCTGTCGTCCGCCGGCGGCACGGTCGCGCCCTTGTATTCCACGGGTATGCCGCCGAGCGGGTAGTCCTTGCGTTGCGGGTGCCCCGGCCAGTCGTCGGGCATCAGGATCCGGGTCAGCGCCGGGTGACCGTCGAAGACGATCCCGAACATGTCCCACGTCTCGCGCTCGTGCCAGTCCACTCCGGGGTAGGTCGCCACGATCGACGGGATGTGCGCGTCGCCCTCCGGCACGGTGACCTCGACGCGAACTCGCTTGCTGCCGTTGGTGATCGAGATGAAGTGGTAGACGGCATGCAGTTCGCGGCCGGTCTCCTGCGGGTAATGCACCCCGCTGACGCCCAGGCACTGCTCGAAGCGCAGCGACGGCTCGTCGCGCAGCACCTGCGCGACGAGCGGCAGGTGCTCCCGGGCCACGAAAAGGGTTAGCTCGCCACGGTCGACGACGACCCGCTCGACGGCGCTGTCGACGTCGCCGCCATTGCGCCGCAGCGCGATCTCCAGGCTGCCTGTGAGCTGGTCGAAGTAGCCGCCGTAGGGCTTGCTCGCCGCACCCGGGAAGAGCACCGGCCGGTCGAGCTCGCCATACCCGGTGGTGTCGTTGCCGAGCGACGAACCGAACATGCCCTTGCGCTCGGCCACCTGCACCGGCTTGCCGGGCGTCGCAACCTCGGCGAGCTCGCCGGAGGTGACGGCGTCGGTCGTCGTCTCCTGGTCTTCGGGGCTCACGCGAGCAATCCCTTCATCTGGTGCGTCGGCGTCGCCGCCATCGCGGCCTGCTCGGCGGCACGCGCGGCCTCGACCCGGTTCACGCCGAACTTCATCTGCTGGATCTGCTGGTGCAGCTCGAGAATCGCGTGCAGCAGCATCTCTGGGCGGGGCGGACAACCGGGCAGGTAGATGTCGACGGGTATGACGTGGTCGACGCCCTGCACGATCGCGTAGTTGTTGAACATGCCGCCCGAGCTGGCGCACACACCCATCGAGATGACCCACTTGGGTTCGGGCATCTGGTCGTAGACCTGGCGCACGACCGGCGCCATCTTCTGGCTCACCCGGCCCGCGACGATCATCAGGTCGGCCTGGCGCGGCGTGGCGCTGAAACGCTCCATGCCGAAGCGGGCGATGTCGTAGTCGGGCGTGCCGACCGCCATCATCTCGATCGCGCAACAGGCCAGGCCGAAGGTGGCCGGCCAGACCGAGCTCTTGCGCATGTAGCCGGCAACCTGCTCGACCGTGGTCAGCAGGAAGCCTGCGGGCAGCTTCTCTTCGATTCCCATGTCAGCCTCAATCCCACTCGAGTCCGCCGCGACGCCATACGAAGGCGTAGGCGATGAACACCGTCAGTACGAAGAGCACCATCTCGACCAGTGCGAACAGGCCCATCCGGTCGAAGGACACCGCGAACGGGTAAAGGAACACCGACTCGATGTCGAAGATGATGAACAGCATCGCGGTCAGGTAGTACTTGATCGGCACGCGGCCGCCGCCATCGGCGTGCGGGCTCGGCTGAATGCCGCATTCGTAGGCGTCGGCCTTGGCGCGGTTGTAGCGCTTCGGCCCGGCCAGCGAACTCGCCCCCAGCACCGAGAAGATCGCGAAGGCGGCACCGATGCCTGCGAAGAACAACAGCGGTGCGTATGAGTAGTTCATGCTTGCGAGTCCTTCCGAACGTTGCCGTTCCTGACCGTGTTGCTGTCCCGCATCATGCGCTGCGCACGGGAGCCATTGTGTCGCTCTCTCACGCCGCGGGCACCACCCGGGACAACATCGACATCACCCGATCGTCGAGTTTGCCGCCGTGCTCGTCGCCCAAGTTGGCCATGATCTTCAACAAGAGTTGCATCATCGTCTTGCGCGGGAGGCCGTAACGGACGGCAAATCGCATGATTTCCGGGTGCCCGATCAGCTGCGCGAAGTAGCGGCCGATCGTGAAGTAGCCGCCGAGCGCGTCCTTCATCACCTGCGGGTAGGACTGCAGCACCCGCTCGCGGCCGGCGTCGTCGGCCCGGCCGAACGCCTGCGCGATCACCTCGGCGGCGAGCCGGCCGGACTCCATGGCATAGGCGATGCCCTCGCCGTTGAACGGGTTGACCATGCCCCCGGCGTCGCCGACCAGCAGCAGGCCGTCGGCGTAGTGCGGCTGGCGATTGAAGCCCATCGGGAGTGCGGCGCCGCGGATCGGGCCGGTGATGGTCTCCTCGTTGTAGGTCCACTCCTCCGGCATCGTGGCGACCCAGCGACGCATGACGTCTTTGTAGTCGGTCTTGCCGAATGCACTGGAGGTGTTGAGGATTCCGAGGCCGACGTTGCTGGTGCCGTCGCCGACGCCGAAGATCCAGCCGTAGCCGGGCAGCAGGACGCGCTTGCCGTTCTTGTCGGTCGACCACAACTCGAGCCACGACTCGAGGTAGTCGTCGTCGTGCCGCGGGCTGGTGTAGTAGGCGCGGACTGCGACGCCCATCGGCCGGTCGTCGCGCTTGTCGCGGCCCATCGACAGTGACAGCCGGGAGGAGTTGCCGTCGGCGGCAATCACCAGCGGCGCGCGGAAGGTCAGCACCTTGCCGGTCGGCCGGTTGTCGGCGCCCATCTCCTTGGCCTCCACCCCGACGATCGCGCCGGTGGCGTCGTCCTTGACCGGGGCGCTGACGTTCATGCCCTCGCGCAGCCGGGCGCCGTGCTTGACGGCGTGCTTGGCGAGGATGTCGTCGAAGTCCTGGCGCGTGCGCACCAGGCCGTATGGCGGGAAGCTCGCGACGTCGGGCCAGTCCAGCTGCAGCCGCATGCCGCCGCCGATGATCCGCAGGCCCTTGTTCTTGATCCAGCCGTCGGCCTCGGGAGTCGGGACACCGAGAGTGATCAGCTCGCGCACCGCGCGGGGTGTGAGCCCGTCGCCGCAGACCTTCTCGCGCGGGAAGTGCGTCTTCTCCAGCAGGAGGACGTCGAGGCCGGACATCGCAAGGTATGCGGCTGTGGCGGATCCACCAGGGCCGGCGCCGACGACGATGACGTCGGCGCTCTCGTCCGGGGCAGGGGTCATGCCGGGGTGGCTCACTAGGGCGAATCTTTCTAGCTTGTGAACGTCTTCACTAACCCATGCACTGTATTCCCAGCTGAATCGTCATACCTACTTAGGCGCACCTAACCGCAAGTGCCGCTGCGGGTGTCAGAACCGGGCCGGCTTGGTGGCCCGGTGCAGCGCGACGATGCCGCCGGTGAGGTTGCGCCACTCGACACCGGCCCAGCCCGCGTCCTGCAGTTGCGACGCGATGCCCGCCTGGTCCGGCCACGCCTGGATCGACTCGGCGAGGTAGACATAGGACTCGGCGTTCGAGCCGACACGGCGGGCGACCCGCGGCAGTGCCGACATGAGGTATTCGCTGTAGACCTTGCGGAAGGCCGGGTTGGTCGGCGTGGAGAACTCGCAGATCAGCAACCTGCCGCCCGGCTTGGTCACCCGCCGGAATTCGCGCAGCGCTTCCTGGGTCGACTGCACGTTGCGGAAGCCGAATGACATTGTCACGGCGTCGAAGGAGTTGTCCGCGAAGGGCAGCTGCATCGCGTCGGCGGCCGCGAACGCCATACCGGGTCGCAGTTGTTTGCCCTTGCGCAGCATGCCCAGCGAGAAGTCGGCGGCCACGACGCGTGCGCCCATCCGCTCGAACGGGACACTGCTGGTGCCGGTGCCCGCCGCGATGTCGAGGACCACGTCACCATGCTGGACGTGCAGCGACTCCACCACGGCCTTGCGCCAGCGCCGGTTCTGCCCCATCGCCATCACGTCGTTGGTCAGGTCGTAGCGAGCCGCGACCTGGTCGAACATCCGCGCGACATCTCGGGGCTGCTTGTCGAGGCTGGCGCGATTGGCTGCCGTGGGCTGCTCGGTCATGGTCACTCGCTCATCCGGTCATTCATGCGGTCATTGTCCCGTATGCCGAAACGCGTCGCCCAGTGCCGGTCGGCGTAAGGTGGCCGCTCGTGACCCTGCCGTTGCCGCAATCGCATCCCGCGCTGGTGGTGCGCTCCACACGCATCCAGGACCCGGGAGATCTCGTCTCGCTGATCCCGCCCGGTGCCGAGGCACCGATCAGCTGGTTGCGCGACGGCGACGGGTTTGTCGGGTGGGGAACCGCTGCCGCCATACAGACGCAGGGGACGGCGCGCTTCGAGGACGCCGAGCTGTGGTGGAGCGAGGTGGTGCGCGACGCCGTGGTGCGTTCCGAGGTGGATCTGCCGGGCTCGGGACTGATCGCGGTCGGGTCGTTCGCCTTCGCGGCAACTTCAGCGGCCGGCGGTGTCCTGCACGTGCCCGCCACCGTGGTGGGGCGGCACCACGACGTCTGCTGGCTCACGACCGTGGGCACGGCGGCCCAGCTGCCGGCCACTCCCGCGCTGACGGCCGGGGCGGCCCCGGCTCCCCCGGTGGTCGCCGACGCGTATGACGGCGCGCTCACCGGCGAGCAGTGGGCCGGCGCGGTGGCGACTGCGGTCGGCCGGATCCAGTCCGGGGCGCTGGACAAGGTCGTGATGGCCCGTGACGTCGTCGTGCGGTCGAGCACCCCGATTGACCCGCGGCACCTGCTGCGCAACCTGTCCGCTTCCTACCCCAACACCTGGACCTACAGCGTGGACGGGCTGATCGGTGCGACACCGGAGTTGCTGGTACGCCGCCAGAAGGGCCTGGTCACCTCGCGGGTGCTGGCCGGGACGATCCGGCGCACGGGTGACGATGAGCACGACCTCGCGCTGGCCGCCTCGCTGGCCCGGTCGAGCAAGGACCTGGAGGAGCACGAGTATGCCGTGCGCTCCGTCGCCGACGCGCTGTCCCCGCACTGTTCGTCGATGAACGTGCCGGAGTCGCCGTTCGTCCTGCACCTGCCCAATGTGATGCACCTGGCGACCGATGTTGCCGGCGTCCTGCACGAGGACGTCTCGTCGCTGACGCTCGCGGCGTCGCTGCATCCGTCGGCCGCGGTGTGCGGCACGCCGACGCTCGCCGCGCGAGACCTGATCGCCGAGCTGGAGCAGATGGATCGGGGCCGGTATGCCGGGCCGGTCGGCTGGCTCGACGCCGACGGCGACGGCGAGTGGGGCATCGCATTACGCTGCGGCGCGCTCGAATCCCCTTCGCAGATCAGACTTTTCGCCGGCTGCGGGATCGTGGCCGGGTCACATCCCTCCGCCGAGCTCAGTGAGTCCGAAGCGAAGCTGGTGCCAATGCTGCAGGCGCTGGGGTGTGGAGCGGAGGGCGGGCGCTCGTAGGCCCCGCCGCGTCCAAGTGGTGCCCTGAGTAGCGGAGGAGCGAAGCGGGGAGCGTATCGAAGGGCGCAGCGGAGGAGGGCGTACCGAGGCCCGTGCCTGCTCACCGAGCGGGGTACTTCGGCGCCGAGCGGGGTAGAAGCGGGGGCTGTGGAGCCCCTTGGTTCTACCCCGGTCGATGAGGTTGTACCCCGCTCGGCGAAGTAGCGAAGCCGAGGCGGCCTCCTCCCGGGGTGGCCGAGTAGCCCAGGGGAGCGAAGCGGAGAAAGGCGTATCGAGGTCGATGGCAACGTAACGAAAAGTAGTCGCGTGCGTGCGGTGCCTCGACGGCATCGGTGCCGCGAAAATACCCGAAAATAGTGCGCATTCGTGGCCAATTCTCTCGACACATGATTCGAGCACCTGTAGCATTAAGCCATGGAGGACACCCCGGCAGACCGCACACCCGGTGAGGGTGCGCCCGGGTCTGCCGGCGCGAGAATCCAGGCCGCGTTCGCCCTGTTGACCTCGGCGTTCCAGGATGCCCGCACCGACTCGGCAGGGTTGTCGAAGACGGAACTGCTGGACCAGGCGGTGACTGCGCAACGGGTGCTGGATGCGGCGTGGGCGGTGCAATCGGCGCGGCTGGCGCAAGCCGCCGCGATCGAAGACGTCGTGACACCGGACGCCACCAGCCCTGAGGGGGTCCGGGTGCGTGAGATCCACCACCGGATCGGTGCGTACCAGGAAGAATTCATCGGGTGTGAGGTCGGGCCGTTGCTGGGATGGACCAGCCGGCAAGCCCTGGACCGGGTCAGTGAAGCGTCCGAGGCGATCAGGCGCACCCCGCGCTTGTTCACCCGGGGTCGGGTCCGGGGAGTTGGAGCCGGCCAAGCTGCGGTCGGTCCATCGGGCGCTCGGGCAAGTCGTGCAAGACACCGCCGCTGACGGTAGTCGCCGCGTTCATGATCCGGCGGCTGCGGTCGAGAACGCACTGCTTGGCGACCCGGACGAACATGACGGCGATGCAACACAGTTCGCGGCAGTCGAGCAAGCCAACCTGGAGTTGCTGGCGAAGCAGTCCGCGACCCTGGCCGGGCGGCGGGTGCACCGCATCCTGACCCGCATCGACCCGGTCGCCGCCGACCGTGCCACCACCCGGCGGCGGCGTGAGCGGATCGCCGTGTTCGTGCACCCGGACGACGAACCCGGCCTGTCGCATCTGCACGCAATCCTCCCGACGGCCACTGCTGCCCAGCTGATGGCCGCCGTCGACGAGCACGCCCGCCAGTTGCATGCGGACACCACCACCGACAAGACACTGGCCGAGTGCCGCGCCGATGCCCTCACCGACCTGGTGCTGGACCACGCCACGATCACCACCAACCTGGTGATCCAGGTCCCCGTGCACCGCGAAACCGGGTTCACCAGTTCGGGCACCAGTGCTGGGAGCGGGACAGTCGCCGAGTCACTTACCGCGCCAGCCGCGGGTGGTTGCAGCGAGTGGCCGGCCGCGTTCGCCCACCCCATCACCGGGATCGCCACCACGGCTGGGCTTCGGGAAGCAGCCCAGCCGGCCGGCGCCGGGGTTACCGCCGTGCTCGACGAGGAAGTCATCGAACGAGAATTCAACGAACTCCTCAAACGCCTCTACCCGCCCGACCCCGACGACCCGGAACTCGACGCCACGGAATTCGACGACGACACCGGCTGCTCCCCGCCCGACCCGCTGCCACCCGATCGACTTCTAGACGCTCCCGACCACACTGACTTCGCACGACTGGGTGATGCGACCATCCCCGGGATCGGCACCGTCCCCGCGTGCGTGATCGAAGCCATGTCCCGGTCGTTCGGGATGACGATCACCCGTGCCCTGATCGACGCCGACACCGGAGTCACCGTCGAGACCTGCCAAACCCGGTACCGGCCGGGCGCGAAACTTGCCGCGTTCGTGCGCGCTCGGGATTCGCATTGCCGGTTCCCCGGCTGCACCCGCCCCGCGGCCCGGTGCGACCTCGACCACGTGGTCGGCTGGCCGTTCGGGCCTACCGCCGCATGGAACCTGCACTGCCTCTGCCGGCACCACCACCGCACCAAACAAGCCCACGGCTGGACCGTCACCATGACACCCCTCGGGGTGTGCACGTGGACCAGCCCATACGGCCGCACCTACATCACCACCCCCAGCGAATAGGCGGCGCCGGAAACCGTTGCCATTGCATGAGACCGAAGCGGGGTGGCCGCGCCGCCTTTGGAGGTTTCTGACCTCATCGAAGATCGGCGAGAAACCTCGCCGTCGCGTCGATAACAGCAGTGAAGTTGTCCCCATTCGACGTGCCCGGGTAGTGAAAAGCATGACGAGCGCTTTCATATTCGAGCAATTCGCATCGGTTGCCCACGGCGATCATCGCGTCGCGAAACCGGCGCACCCACGCGATCGGCTCCACCTCGTCCGCAGTTCCGTGCTGGATCAACACCGCAGGTCCACCTGAGCGCACCCGCTCCATGAGCGAATACCGCAAGAGCGACCCTGGCCCGGTTCCGATGCGTGCCTCGAGCGATCGTTGGGTCGCCTGGTCGTGCGCGGCCAGATCCAGCCCAGCTGGATTGAGCGCGATCACCGCGTTCATACGGTGTCGAGCGCTCAGCTCGCCGCGGCCCTGCTGTGGCATCGCCGACACCAGGGCCAAGTGCGCGCCTGCGGAACTGCCGCCGATGGCCAGCCGATCCGTCGGCAACCCGTGCGCAGCCGCCATTGCCATGAACCTGGCGATGGCAGCATTCACGTCGCTGAGGCAGTCATCAATGCTCTGCGCTCCCTGGCCCAGCAAGCGGTACGCAGCCGATGCAGCAAAGATTCCGCGTTCTGCCAGCGCTTCGCAATGCGGGGCCATATCTTGCGGTGTTCCTGCGCTCAACGCCCCACCGTGCAGCAGAAGTACGCCGGACCCTGGCTCGATGCAGCGGACCGGCTCGTACAGCAGCATGTGCAATTCCGGGCCGCCGACATACGCGGGGTAACGATCGACGAGCACGCGACTTTCCTATCAGGTCGTCGGTCGTTTCTCGTGACTGTCGGCCCGCACACCGAACTGCCGACCGAGCCGGTCGATGATCCGCTCGGCTGAACACGCACCGTCGACAGTCATGATCGGCAGACCGAGATCGTGCGCTTGCTCGGTGACCTCGGCATCCCAGAGGGCGTCGCGCTCCAACCGGGTCCGGATGACATCGGCCGGGTCCAGGTCACCCCAGTTGGCTCGTGCCCTGCGCGGGTCGGCGTACCGCCGTCGCAGCGCTGCGCGACGGAACTGGGGGGTGGGGACCAGAAAAACCGCCTGCTCCGGACGCTCCAGAAGCGGGGCCAGATCCCGCGGGAGTATGCCGAAGTAGTCGACGACAACGGGCCGTTCGGCGGGCCGGGCGAGCAGGTCCTCGACGAGGAACCCGACGGTCTCGCCGCTGCGTCCGGGCATCGCCTCGAACGCCTGTTTCCCGGTGCGGCCGCGCCAGTTGTCACCCGGACGCTGGTCTCGGAGCGCGAAGAACCTCGGCTGCCGGTGCGGGACGGCACGGGCGATCCACTGCTGTTCCGCACGGTCACCCGAATACAGCTCGACCCCGAACTCACGCACCAAACCGGCAGCCACCGTCGACTTTCCGGATGCGGTGCCACCGGCGATCCAGCGCACATGGCGCAGCCGATGCGTGAGCGATGTGCCGCTCTCCTGTGCAGGATGTGTCGTCGCCATACGCTCAATGATCCTGAGCCACGCCACCAAATTGCAGCCTTGTCTTCGCTCGGCCGCAGCCGCATGCTGGGAGAAGAGGGCGACCGCAGAACGCCCGGGGTCATCGGGGGCAGTTATCCAGCCACCTCGGCACCCTCGACCACGACGACCTCGCCGTCGGCAGCCTGCTGCCGTATGGCGCGGGCCGCTTGATACTCGGCGCTGCGATAACAGTCCATCGCCGCCTGGTAACTCGGGAACTCAATCACCACGTTGCGCGGCCGCGTCTCGCCCTCGCTGATCTCGAACCGGCCGCCGCGCACCAGCGGTGTACCACCAAACGCCGTGTAGACCGGATTGGCCGCCGCGACATACCTCGCGTATCCGTCGGCGTCGTGCACCGTGATGCGCGCGATCCAATAACCCTTGGCAGTCATGGCAATTCCCTCTCCGGCGAGACGATTGTGCTCAGCCATTCAACAGCAGTCGCAGCGCACCGGGCAGCACCTGGGCGGTGACCGGCGTGGGTGCGAGCGGCTCCCCATCGGCATACGCCTCGACGCCGTCGGCCGCGATGCGCACCACCGCCCCCCGGGCGACGGTGACCTCCGGATTCTGCAGGTGCGTCCCGCGGTAGAGCTGCGGCAGGGCGCGCACGAATTTCAGCCGGTTGCCGACACCGACCATCACCACGTCCAGCAGCCCGTCGTGCACCTCGGCCTCGGGCGCAATGTGCATGCCCTTGCCGTAGAAGCCGGAATTGGCTGCGATCGCGGTGAATCCGCGATATTCGAAGACCTGCCCGTCCACCTCCACCCGGTAGTCGCGCGGGGTGAACCGCAACAGCCCGCGCAGCGACGCGAGCTGATATTGCAGGCCCGACGGCAACCGGCTGGAGCGGGCATTGACCAGTTCGGAGACCAGCGAGTCGACCCCGGCATACACGCTGCCGACCACGACCCGGCCGGCAACCTCGATCGCGTCGACCGGGGTTTCGACTCCACCGAGCGCCAACCGCGTTGCGTCATGGATGTTTTCGGGTATGGCGAGCTGCCGCGCAAAGTCGTTGCCACGCCCGCTGGGCACGATCGCCGCCGTCACGTCATACCGGTGCAGCGGCCCTGCCATGGTGCTGACCATCCCGTCGCCGCCCACCACCACACAGGTCTCGCCGGCCGCCGCGGTGTCCTTCACCAGGCCGTCCGCGGCGTCGATGCCGGGCGAGAACGTGATCCGCACCGCCGCACCCGCGTCACCCAGGTCGGCGGCCACGTCGCACGCGACGTGCACGGCCCGGCCGCCACCGGACAGCGGATTGGCGATCACGTGGAACGACTGCGTATTACTCATCAAGACTCCGGAAATCAGAGGATCGAGGCCCCCACGAAGTATCGGAGGAGCGCAGCGGGGGAGAACTTCGTGGGGTGATCATGGGATAAGCACTCCCGGGTTGAGGATGCCCTCAGGATCCAGCGCCTGCTTGACCGCGCGCAAGGCCGCCACGCCGGGCGCACCGATCTCGTCGGCGAGCCACGGCTTGTGGTCGCGCCCGACGGCGTGGTGGTGGGTGATCGTGCCGCCGGACGCCTCGATCGCGTCGCTCGCCGCCCGCTTGATCGGCGCCCACTGCGCGGCACCGTCGTCCGCCTCGCGCATCGCCACGGTGAAGTAGAGCGACGCGCCCGCCCGGTAGACGTGCGAGATGTGGCACAGGATCACCGGGTCGAACCCTTGCTCCCCCGCGGCAGCACCGATAGCCGCCTTCACCTCGGTGTAGAGATGCTGCAGGTTGCTCCAACCCGTCGCTGTCTCAAGGGTTTCCACCAGCACGCCTTCGTCCAGCAACGCGTCGCGGAGGTATGGCGCAGCGAAGCGCCCCTCGGCCCACGCGGCGCCGCGCTGCTCGCCCGCTCGCTCGCCGCCCAGCTCCCCAAGCGCTTCGTGCACCTCGGCGCGCAGCCGCGCGACCCGTGCAGCCGTCCCCTCGAAGCCGCACACCATCTGCACCCCGCCCGCGTCGGAGAGCCCGATGGCGGCCGGGTCGCTGAGATTGATCGCGGTCTCCGTCTCGTCCGACAACCGCAGCACCGTCGGGTTGAGGTCGTCCTGCACCAGCCGGCGCATTGCCGTCGCCCCGTCCGCGAACGACGCCCAGCGCCACGTCTCATAGACCTTCTCCGCAGGCGCCGGGCGCACCATCACGGTCACGTCGGTGATGACGCCGAACGTGCCCTCCGAGCCCAGCACCAGCTGCCGCAGGTCGGGTCCTGCCGCCGTGGCCGGTGCCCGCCCGAGCGTCCACAGGCCTCGCGCCGTTGCCACGGTCAGCGAGATCACCAGCGAGTCGAATCTGCCATATCCCGAGGAGGATTGACCACTGGACCGAGTCGCGGCGAAGCCGCCGATGCTGGCGAACTCGAACGACTGCGGGAAGTGCCCCAGCGTGTAACCGCGCTCACCCAGCAGGGCTTCCGCCGCCGGGCCGAGCAGCCCAGCCTGCAGGGTCGCGGTCAGCGATTCCTCGTCCAGCGCAACCATCCGGTCCAGCCGGCGCAGGTCAAGGCTGACCACACCGCGCAGGTCACCGCGATCCGCGACGAGACCGCCGACGACCGAGGTCCCACCGCCATAGGGCACCACGGCGATCGCATGCTCGGCGCACACCCGCAACACCGCAACGACCTCATCGGCACTGCCCGGTCGCACCACCACGTCCGGGGCGTCGGAGAAGTCACCGGCGCGGGCCGCGAGCAGGTCGGGAGTCGACTTTCCGCGCGTGTGGTGGATGCGATCCGCGTCGTCACCGCCGACGTGCGCGGCGCCCACCACGGCGCGCAGCGCGGCCACGTGCTCCGTGGCAAGGCCCGCCACCGGCACCCGCACGTCCCTGAGGTCCACCGCGGGCTGCGGCTGAATCTCCCCGAACGCCAACGTCATTAGCTCGGCCGCGCTGTCCGGCAACGTCGTCGTATGGCGGGGGTCTCCCCATCGTGACCAGTGCATTGCGTGCTCCCAGATCGCTCCGCGACACTCGTCGCCGCGGACTCAAGATGTTACAGTGTTACAGATGAACGCACTTCGTAACAAGACTGCGATCGAGGACGACCGCCTGCTGACCGCTGCGCGCGACTGCCTCCTCGCGGTCGGCTGGCGGCGCACGACGATGACCGATGTCGCCCGCCGCGCCGGAGTGTCGCGCATGTCGGTCTACCGGCGCTGGCCGGACATGTCGGCGCTCATCGGCGACCTGATGACCCGCGAGTGGTCGACTCTCGGCACCCGCCTGGCGCAGGATCACATCGGCCTCGACGCCGCTGGCATCGCGCACGCGGTGGGCGCGGTCGCCGCCGAGATCCGCCGTGGCGAGCTCTTCGGCAAGATCGTCGACGTCGATCCGGAGCTGCTGATCCCCTACCTGCTGGTGCGGCGTGGCCGCACCCAGGACGCCATGTTGGAGTCGATCGTCGCTGCGATCCGTGCGGGGCAGGACGCCGGCACGGTGCGAACCGGCAACGCCGTGCTGCTCGCCCGGTCGGTGCTGCTGCTGGCGATCGGTTTCGTCTTCTCCACACCGACGATGGTCGATGAATCCATCGACGACTCAGCACTTTTCAGCGAACTTGTGACAGCGGTCGAAAGGTACCTGTCGTGACCGGATCCGCCTCCCTCAACGCCGCCCGCCGCCGCCGTGAGCTCGACGACGTCGCCTCCGGGCAGGTCGCCGATCTGCTCGTCATCGGCCTGGGCGCCACGGGTGCGGGAGCCGCACTGGATGCAGCCACCCGCGGCCTCGACGTCGTGGCGATCGACGCACACGACCTGGCGTTCGGCACCTCCCGCTGGAGTTCGAAGCTTGCGCACGGTGGGTTGCGCTACCTCGCGTCCGGCAAGGTCGGCATCGCCCACGAGAGCGCGGTCGAACGGGGCATCCTGATGACCCGCACCGCACCCCACCTCACCCGGACGACACCGTGGCTGGTGCCCCACTTCGGCCGCGGTGGTCGTCGCGAAAACGCCGTCACCATGGCCGGATTCGTCGCGGGCGACCTGTTGCGGCGTGCTACTCGCACACCTACTTCCGTGCTGCCCCGTCCCCGACGCTTGCGGCCCGCCGAAGCCCTGACACTCGCTCCCGGCATCCGCGAGGACGGCCTGATCGGCGCCAGTCTCGGCTGGGACGGCCAGCTGGCCGACGATGCGCGGCTCGTGGTGGCGATCGCCCGGACTGCGGCGCTGCACGGCGCCGCGGTGCTGACCCGCCTCCGGGCGCTCGAGGTCACCGCGGACGGCGCACGAGCCCGCGACGAACTGACCGGCGACGTGATCGAGATCAAGGCCCGCGCTGTGCTCAATGCGACTGGCGTCTGGGCAGATCGGCTGGCTCCCGACATCCGGCTGCGACCTTCCCGTGGGACACATCTGGTAGTGCGGTCGGCATCGCTCGGCACGCCGAACTGCGTGGTGAACGCTCCGGTCCCGGGCCACTTCGGCCGCTTCGTGTTCACCCTGCCGCAGCTGGACGGCACGACCTACCTCGGCCTGACCGACGAGCCGGTCGAGGGCGAACCGCCGGACGTTCCGCTCCCCGGCGACGGCGAGGCCGAGTTCCTGCTGGACACCATCAACCCGGTCCTGCGCACGGCGCTGACTCCGGCCGACGTGATCGGTTCGTTCGCCGGCCTGCGGCCGCTGCTGGACACCGGTGACGACGACAGGGGTGGCACGTCGCGGGGTGACACTGCCGACCTGTCCCGCCGGCACGCGGTGCTGACGGCCCCGGACGGACTGATCACCGTCGTCGGCGGGAAGCTCACGACCTACCGGCGCATGGCGCAGGACGCGGTCGACGCCGTATGCCGGGAGCGCCGCCTCACCGCCGGCCCCTGCGTGAGCGCCCGGACTCCGTTGATCGGCGCGGCTTCTCGGGAACGGCTGGCCGCACTACCCGCTCCGGACCGGCTGGTGCGGCGCTATGGCACCGAGGCGACCGCCGTGCTCTCCGCGGACCCGTCCCGGAACGAGCCGATCGGCAACGAAATCCACACGACACCAGCGGAGTTCGACTTCGCACTCCGTCACGAAGGTGCACTCGACATCGGCGACCTGCTCGACCGCCGCACCCGCATCGGACTCGTGCCGGCCGACCGTGACCTTGCGGAAAACGTTGCGGCAGAGGCACTTTCGCTCATCTGACGAAAAGCGTCCCGAAGCAGCATCAGGCGAGGAATTTGCTCCACCCGCCGGGCGGCTTCGCGCCATACGGCACGGTGCGCAGCTTGGCCAGCACCGCCGGGTCCTGCGCCTCGATCCAGTCGACCAGTTGCCGGAACGACACCATCCGCGTGTCCGGGTAGGTGGCCAGTTTGCGCATCACGCGCTCGACGGCCGTCATGTAGATGCCGCCGTTCCAGCCCTCGAAGTGGTTGCCGATGATCAGCGGTGCGCGGTTGGAGTCATAGACCCGCCGGAATCCCGCCAGATAGGTGTCGACCGCCTGCTGCTGCCACATCGGCCGCTTGGACGGAGCTCCCTGTGTGGTGCCGCCGGTCTGGTTGTACATGATGTTGTAGTCCATCGAGATCACCTGGCCGGTGTGCCCGGCGAACGGGATCGACTGCATCGACAGATCCCACAGGTTGCGGTCCTTGGACGGCCACATCTGGATGGCGGTCTTGCTGCTGTCATAGCGCCAACCGAGCTGGGACGCCGCAGTGCGCAGGTTGTCCGCACCCTCCAGACACGGGGTGCGCCCGCCGACCAGCTCCTTCTCGTAGTCGAACGGGAACGGCGGCAGATCGGTGAAACCTGTTGTGGTGCGCCAGTTCTCGACGAAGAACTTTGCTTGTTTGATCTCACTGCGCCAGTCCGCGGGCGACCATTGCTGCACACCGGTCGGCCCGCAGAAGTGCCCGTTGAAATGCGTGCCGATCTCGTGACCCTCCAGCCACGCCTTGCCGATGTTGTCGATCGTCGCGTGGATGTCGTGGTCGGTCAGGTAACCGATGTCGGAGGCGCCGATCGGGTGCCGCGGCGGCCGGTAAAGGTGCTTCTTGCCTTCGGGCAGCAGGAACAACCCGGACAGGAAGAGTGTCATCGAGGCACCGACTTCCTTGGCCACCTCGCGGTAGTGCGACAGGAGATTCAGGCCGGTGACCTCACCGGCGCCGTCCCAGGAGATGACCACGAACTGCGGCGGTGCTTCGCCCGGCTGCAGTTTGCGCGGGGTCGGCTGATGCGGCTGCGGGCCGGTGTCCGACGTCGAGCCGTCACCGATCAGCCGCACCTTCTTCTTCGGCGCCGTTGTGCCGGTCGGTGCGTTCGTCCGGTCCTGCGCGGTGGTGGTCCCCACCGCACTCGGCGCACCCTGTGAGTCCTGCCTGCCGAGCCCGCACCCGCTCAGCGCCGCCGCCGCGCTCGCAGCGGCGCCACCCAGCACCACCTGTCGCCTGCTCACACTCATCCGCGTCCACTTCCCCTCATCCGTTCCTTCCGGCGTGCCCCGCCCGGGTATGCCGGGCCCGCCCCCACCACAGTGACGCATCCGCGGCGCGAACCCAAGTCCACACGCGGTGACCTAAGCCACTTCGCAATGCGCCGGACCGCCGCGCGGGCGGCGGTAGACTGGGTGCCGAACAGCACAGGGACCGGGCGCGACTGGTGGTGGGAAGCCGCGCGCTAGCGAGCCGTGCGCTCGAAAGGCGTTCCACCCCGTGTCACCTACTGCGTCATACCGGCACCTCTTCGGCCTGACCGGACGTACCTACATCCTCGTCGCGTTCCTCGCGCGACTGCCGCTTGCCATGAGCCAAATGGGCACTCTGCTGCTCGTTGCCCATGCGACCGGCAGCTTCGGCGCGGGCGGCGTCTGTGCCGGAGCACTGGCACTGGCCAACGCGGTCGGCGCGCCCCTGCTCGGCGGCGCATCCGACCGATTCGGGCAGCGCCGCGTCGTGCTCCTGCAGTCCTGGGCGAGTGCGCTCGGCCTCGTCGCGATCGTCGCCGCCGCCGAGAGCGGCGTTTCCTGGGCGTGGGCGGCCGTCGCGTCCGCGGTCGCCGGCTGTTGTATGCCGCAGACCGGCCCACTCGCCCGGGTGCGATGGCGTCCGATCATCAGCACCCGCAGCCGCGCCGGCACCGCACTGCGTCTGCTCGACACCGCGTTCTCCTACGAAGGAGCGGCCGACGAGGCGTCCTTCGTGCTCGGCCCGGCACTGGTCGGCTCCATCGCCGCCGTGGCCGACCCGGGTGTCGGAATCTGTGCTGCCGCAGTGCTGCTTGCGGTTTTCGGCACCTGGTTCGCCATACACCCCACGGCTCGGCTGCTGACGGCGCGCAGTGGCGCCGCCGTCGCCGGGACGCTGCTGACCACGGCATTGGCGATGCTGCTCGTGGCGCAGTTCATCATCGGCCTCGTCTTCGGCTCGGTGCAGACCGGCACCACCGCGGTCGCGACCGCCGCCGGTTACGAGGGAATCGCCGGGCTGGTGCAGGCCTTGCTCGGCGTCGGAAGCGTCGCCGCGGGCCTGAGCATGGCGACGCTGCCGGCCCGGATCGGCTATGTCACCCGCTGGCGGGTCAGCGCGGCCGGTCTGTTCGTGCTGACGACGCCGCTCCTGCTGGTCGGCTCGCTGGCCACGTTGTGCCCGGTGCTCATCGTGCTGGGCTGCTGCGTGGCGCCATACATGATCACCACGTTCAGCCTCGGCGAACAGCTCACGCCACCGTCGCGCACCGGCGCGGCGATGACGCTGCTCGCCGCCGCCACCGGGCTCGGGTATGCCGTAGGCGCTGCCGTCGCCGGGCGTCTCGCCGACCTGTCCGGTGCGACCGCGGCCTTCACGGTCACGGTCGCGGCCGGCGCACTGGCGTGCTTGCTCGCCGTCGTCGCCGGGCCGTTGTTGCGCCGGTCGCAGGCCACCGCCACCTCCCGGACCGACGCCGTCAGCCCCGCCCAGTCCACCGCCGACACCGCCGCCTGACCGCCCGACCCGGCGCGGCACCCCGCTCGGCGTCTAGGGTCGTCATCATGGCAACCAAGCACTCCCCGCTCCTCAACCTCGCCTCGGCCTCGGTGGCCGGCGTGGTCACCCTGATCCGGCCCACCCGGTTCCCGCGGTGGGCACGCCGCAGTCTGAGTCTCGCGAACACGGCCGGCACCGCCGGCACGGTCTTGCTCGCGATCCGTGGCGAAGACGAACTGCCGGAGGATCACCCGCTGCACCGTGCGGTCGCCATCAGCGACCTCACGGCAGCCTCGACCGGCGGGCTGATGCTGCTCACCTCCGGTCTCGGCCTGAAGGCGGACGCGAAGGTGGAGCGGATCCTCGTCCGGCGCGGCGTGCGGCACCCGCGGCTGGTGATGGCGGCCGGGGTCGTCATCGTGCTCTTCGCCGTCAAGACGGTGCAGGACGCCGCGAGCAGGCGCACCTCCGGCGCCGCGGAAGCCGCGACGTCCACCGAGAGCAAGCCGTCGATCAGCACCAAGCCGGCCAACCAGAGCCTGCCCAGTGTGAGCGGCGGCTCAGCACCAGCCCAGCAGGACGTGACGACGGCCGCGGCCGAGGAGTCGCCGAACGAAGCGCAACAGTGACGGCCTTCGGCCTAGCGGACGTCCAGGACGCGGCTGCCCGCCTGTCCGGAGTGGCGCACCGGACACCGGTCGTCACCTCCACCCGGCTGAACGACGAGTTCGGGATCTCTGTGCACCTGAAGTGCGAAAACCTTCAGCGCATGGGCGCTTTCAAGTTTCGTGGCGCCTACAACGCCCTCAGCCGGCTCGACGCACCAGCGCGAGCCGCCGGGGTGGTCGCCTTCTCGTCGGGCAATCACGCACAGGCCGTGGCGCTCGCGGCGCAACTGCTCGGCATCCCGGCCACCATCGTGATGCCGTCTGACGCCCCAGTGATCAAGCTCACCGCAACCCGCGGGTATGGCGCAACGGTCGTCACCTACGACCGGCTCTCCGAAGGCCGCGAGGCGATCGCACAGGAGCTGGCCGACCGTGAGGGACGCATCGTCATACCCCCGTTCGACCACGCGCAGATCGCCGCCGGGCAGGGCACTGCCGCGCTGGAGTTGATGGACGAGGTGCCCGACCTCGACGTCGTCATCGCACCACTCGGCGGCGGTGGGTTGCTGAGCGGTACGGCGGTCGCGGCTCGCGGAATCCGCTCATCCACAAGGATTTTCGGTGCAGAGCCAGCTGCGGGTGATGACGGGAAGCAGTCGTTCGACACCGGCTCGATCGTCACCATCCCGGTGCCGCAGACGCTCGCCGATGGGGCACAGACGACGGCCCTCGGCCGGCTCACTTTCCCGATTATCCGCGAACTCGTCGAGGACATCGTCCGGGTCAGCGACGCGCAGCTCGTGTCGGCCATGCGCGCGCTGGCGAGCACCTGCAAGCTGATCGTGGAGCCCACCGGCGCCCTCGGCTTCGCGGCCGCTGCCTCGCTCGCGCCATCCATGCCCGGCGCCAAGGTCGGGGTGATCCTCTCCGGCGGCAACGTCGATCTCGACCGCTTCGCGCGGTTGATCAGCGCGCCCTGACCTGCGCGCGCACCCAACCGGCGACCGTTGCCACTTACGCACGCAGATGACTCACCGCACGTGGTGCCAGGCGAGGACCGTCAGTGCCGCCAGGAAGATGAGCGACCCGACGAACGCGAACGGTTGCCCGGCAGCGGCGATCGCGTCGGCGACTGCCGGTCGAGCCCCCAGTTCAACCATTCGCTGCTGGGGCGAGCGGCGCAGCTTCCCGATGCGCAGCCGCACGGGCGCGAGTTGCGTCGCGAGCGGAACGTATCCGCCAATGACCAGCACCGCCAACGGAATCCGGGCCCAGAAAAGCCGGTGCACCTCCTCCGCCCAGATCGCGACAGCGAGTATGCCGACCGCAGCGATCGCGAGCACCAGGCCGCTCGCGACGGTGACGGCCCGTGCCCGCCCGACGGTGTCCCGGGAGTGCCGGATCAGCCAGGACAGCTGCCGCACCTGCCAGCGCCGCCGCGCCCACCATGCCCAGGCGACACCGGCCACCAGGAAGGGCAACTCGATCCAGATCCGCACCCGGTGGAGCCTACGGGCAGCCACTCGTCCCGTTCTCGCGACCGTCGCGACTTCGGGACACCCCCGGCCCGGTTTCCCGTCCCTAACCCTCGACCGTCGCGACTTCGGGACACCCCCAGCCCGGTTTCCCGTCCCCAACCCTCGACCGTCGCGACTTCGGGACACCCCCAGCCCGGATTCCCGTCCCCAACCCTCGACCGTCGCGACTTCGGGACACCCCAGCCCCTCCGAGATCGGGCAAGCTTGACGGTATGCCGGAGGATCAGCCCATCGAACCGCTCGACGCGCTACGCCGGATCGCCTTCCTGCTGGAGCGATCCCGGGCCGGCACCTACCGGGTCAAGGCGTTCCGCCAAGCGGCCGACACCGTGGTGAGCACGCCACGAGACGAGCTGGAACACCGCGCGCAGACGGGCACGCTGCAGGACCTGCCGGGCATCGGGAAGGCAACCGAGGCCGTGATCCGCGAGGCACTGGCGGGCGAGCGGCCGGCATACCTCGCGAGCCTTGAGGAGAAGTCTCCCGAGCGGCTGGCCGAGGGCGGCGAGCGCTACCGCGCGGCACTCCGCGGCGACTGCCATTGCCACTCCGACTGGAGCGATGGCGGGTCACCTATCCCCGAAATGGTCGCGACCGCAATGGAACTCGGCCACGAATACCTTGTCCTCACGGACCACTCGCCATCGCTGCGGGTCGCCAATGGCCTCAGCGTCGAGCGCCTTACCAAACAGCTGAAGCTCATCGACCGGATCAACGAGAACACTGGCAGCTTCACCCTGCTCAAGGGCATCGAGGTCGACATCCTCGATGACGGCTCGCTCGACCAGCGGCCCGATCTGCTGGCCCGGCTCGACGTCCGAGTGGCTTCGGTCCACTCGAAGCTGAAGATGGCGCGCGCGCCGATGACACAGCGGATGATCGGCGCGGTCCGCGACCCGCACACCAACATCCTCGGCCACTGCACCGGCCGGATGGTCGACGGCGAGCGTCGCGGGAAGGCACTGCGTCGCGATCAATCGGCGTTCGACGCCGAGGCTGTCTTCGCCGAGTGCGCCGCCCACGACGTGGCCGTGGAGATCAATTCCCGCCCGGAACGCCAGGATCCGCCGGACGAACTCATCGCGCTCGCCGTCGCTGCGGGCTGCCTCTTCTCCATCGACAGCGACGCCCACGCACCGGGTCAGCTGGACTTCGTCGAGTACGGCTGCGAGCGCGCCGAACGCCTTGCCGTTCCGCTCGATCGCATCGTCAACACGTGGCCGAAAGAGCGGCTGCTGGAGTGGGCCGATAAGCGCTAGCGCCTCGTTTTGGTGGATCGCTCGATAGTCCCCTATAGTCATCTAGTCCTCGACGCCAGCCGAGGTGCGCTGGCGCGGAGGACTGGTCGTCGAAGGTGAGTCCCCATCGTCTAGCGGCCTAGGACCCCGCCCTTTCACGGCGGTAGCACGGGTTCGAATCCCGTTGGGGATACGCATCGCTCATGCGATGATGCAGGTTGTACGAAGGCCGCAAGGCCCCGTAGCGCAGTTGGTTAGCGCGCCGCCCTGTCACGGCGGAGGTCGCGGGTTCGAGTCCCGTCGGGGTCGCAACACCCTTTCCCAAGGGCCAGATAGCTCAGTTGGTAGAGCGAGCGACTGAAAATCGCTAGGTCGGCGGTTCGACCCCGTCTCTGGCCACCACGGTCGCACCGGCGGACCCGTCCTCGGACGGGTCCGTTTGTCGTATGACGGCCCGGATCCGCCCAGCCGCGGCTGATATCCACGCTGCATGGATATCCGGATCGAGACCGCCTCGGAGCTGCCTCAGGAGATTGCGACGGCCGCCGAGCTGCGGCGCTTGCTGAGGGCGTATGACCTGCGCGGCCTCGAATGGACCGACCGGGTGATCGTCCGGACCGGGCAGCCGTCTCATTCGCATCCGGTGGTCACCCTCAACACGCGCCGAACCGGCGATTCGCTCCTGGCGACCTACCTGCACGAGCAGCTGCACTGGTGGCTCATCGACCACGATCAGGCGGCGGCAGCTATCGACGCCACCGGTGCGACCTGGCCGTCGACGCCGAGCGCGTCGGATGGCGGGGCCCGCAGCGACCACTCGACACGGCTGCATCTGTTCGTCTGCTTCCTGGAGCACCGCGCAATGCAACTCCTCACCGGCCCCGACCGAGCCTCCGACGTCCTCACCACGCAGATCGACGCTGGACTCTATCCCTGGGTTCGGCGCGAACTACGTGAGCAGCAGACCGCACTCAGCACCCTCTGCGACCGCTACGAGCTGTGGCCGCCCAGGCTGCGCGAGATACGGGCCGAGTGAAGCGAAGCAGTGGGCTACCGGCTCCAGCGACGACGAATCTCCAGGTCAATGCGGGTGTCCTCGCGGAACACAAGGGTCGCGCCATCTAGGTGATGCAACGCCGAACCCCACTCGGCGAAGCGGCCGGCAGCGAAAGCGAACACGAGCACCGGCTCGATCGAGCCACCTGACGAGACGACCAACGCAGTTCCGCCGTCCCGCACCTTGCTCAGTGCGCGATGCCAGTGCTGCCAATGCGCCGCGACAACTTCCCGCAGTGCAGCACTTACTTCGAGCAGCCGGGCGTAGTGCTCGTACGGGAGGTTCCATCGCCATTGATCGTGATGCTCGACGACGCCCGGCACATAGCCAGATGGCCAGTCGACCATCTCATCGACGGCGAACCCATGACTACCGCGGTTTCGACGTACCGGGGATCCGGCCCTGTCAGCACGTACTGCACATCTGTCAGCCGCTCGCCTACGTCCCGCGCGAGCCGCACCCCGTCCGTGGAGAGCAGCGAACCGCACTCCCGGCTCGGGCCCTTCTTGGTCAAGGAGTGCCGCCGTACCTCCAGTCTTTTCACACCAAGACTCTATGAAGCGACGCGGACCAGTAGCGTCCCGGTCGCTACGAGGCACCCGCCGCTCTGCCGCACTGCCCGTTGTGTGACGGCAACCCGTCATACGGCCTGAGCGACCGACCAAAGAGACCCGGGCGAAGGCTTGCACCGACGGAAGACGGGCACGCATGAGCAATAATCGGGCTCATGCGTGCCCGCTTCGGCCTCCTGGTCCTTCCCGTGCTGCTGACGGTCCTGCTCGGCGGCGCGCGCCCCGCGACGGCAGCCCCACAGGCCGGCCCCACGGCCATCACCACCACGAGCACCACTGCCGGCCTGCGCATCGGCACCGGCACGAACACCGACGACGGCACGTCATGGGCCACCTCGGTCCCGAGCTTCCAGCAGCCGACCAACAAGACCAACAACGAACCGTTGCTGATCATCGCAGGCGTCGTGCTCGCGATCCTCGTAATCGGCGGCATTACCGCCCTCGTGCGGCTGCGAGCGCGGGGCGACGACGCCGATCTGTAGCGCGTCTGCCGGTCGATGCTGGGAATGTCCGACCGCTGCGGTACCGTTGACCCCACGACATAGACCGAGGATCCCGGGGTCCGAGGGTGGTTTTCGTGCGTGCACGTTCACCGCTCGATCGCGTCCCGGCAAAACACATGAGGGGGTCTCGCCATGGGGCGCGGCCGGGCCAAGGCAAAACAGACCAAGGTTGCCCGGGAGTTGAAGTACTTCTCTCCCGACACCGATCTGAATGCACTCGAGCGGGAGCTTCGCTCGAAGGCGCACGACGCGGCGAACGACGCCGACGACGTGCGCGACGATGACGACTACGGCGACTACGCCGACTGGGCGTCACACGGACACTGACCGACCACCTCTGCGGCGCGGCACAGTGCGCCCACCATCAGCCTCGGTGCACACCGATCAGTTGCGCACCACCTGACTGCGCACCTTTCGCGCCGCTGACGATCGGTGCGCGGGTGCCGTCCACCTCATCGGTTGCGCGCACGACTCCCATCACCCAGCTGGGCAGGCCGCGCGCTGCGAGTATGGCGAGAGCCTGATCCACTGCGGCCTCGGGCAGCACGGCCGCGAAGCCCACCCCCTGGTTGAGCGTGCGCTCCCGGTCCTCCTGCGGGACGTTGCCGAGGTCGCCGATCACCGAGAAGACGGCCGGCGGTGTCCAGCTGTCCCTGTCCACAACCGCGGTCAGCCCGGCCGGCAGCACCCGGGCCAGGTTGGCCGCCAGCCCGCCGCCGGTGACGTGCGACAGCGCATGCACGGGGACAGCCTGGATCAGGCCGAGCAGGTCGGCGGCATACACGCGGGTCGGCGTGAGCAGCTCCTCGCCAAGCGTCCGGCCGAACTCCGGGACCTCGCGGTCGAGCGACCAGCCCGCCGCCGCAATCACGCTCCGCACCAGCGAGAAGCCGTTGGAATGCAGTCCGCTGGACGGTATGCCGACCACCACGTCACCGGCCTGCACCAGCTCGGGGGTGAGCAGCTTCGCCCGCTCGGCGACACCGGTCGCGGCGCCGGCGACGTCATACTCGCCCGGCTCCAGCAGTCCGGGGTGCTCGGCTGTCTCACCGCCGACGAGGGCGACGTTCGCCTGCTCACAGGCCAGCGCGATGCCACGCACGATGGCCGCGATGCGTTCCGGGACGACCTTGCCGGTCGCGATGTAGTCGGTCATGAAGAGCGGCTCTGCGCCGCAGACCACGATGTCGTCGACGACCATGCCGACAAGGTCGAAGCCGATCGTGTCATGCACATCCATGGCCTGGGCGATGGCCACCTTGGTGCCGACGCCGTCGGTCGATGTCGCGAGCACCGGCTGCGTCATACGGGCAAGCGCGGACGCGTCGAAGAGGCCTGCGAAGCCGCCCAGTCCGCCGATCACCTCGGGCCGGGTCGCGCGCCGCGCCGATTCCTTCATCAGCTCGACGGCCTTGTCACCCGCCTCGACGTCGACGCCGGCTGCGGCATACGTGATCTGCGGGGAGTCGGGCATCGTGGTGTCCTTCGGAGTATGGCGGTGCCGGTCAGGGGTGCAGCAGGGAGTTCTCGGCGCCGCCGGCCACCCCGACCGGCACACCTTCGGCATCCTGGCGCAGATCCTGCGCGGCTACCTCGACGGCGGTGTCGTGGCCGGTGCGGACATCGATCGGCAGCGTCTCCAGGAGGTGTTTGCCGATGCGGCCGTCCTCGGGCAGCGCGATCGGGTAGTCACCGGTGAAGCACGCGCTGCACAGAGCCGCCTTGGGCTGCCCCGTCGCGGCGATCATGCCGTCCTCCGAGATGTAGCCGAGCGAGTCGGCACCGATCGACGCGCGGATCTCCTCGACGCCCAAACCGTTCGCAATCAGCTCCGCACGGGTCGCGAAGTCGATGCCATAGAAGCACGGCCATTTCACCGGCGGTGACGAGATGCGCACGTGCACCTCGGCGGCGCCGGCCTCGCGCAGCATCCGGATCTGCGCCCGCTGGGTGTTGCCGCGCACGACGGAGTCGTCCACGACGATCAGCCGCTTGCCCTTGACCGCGTGCTCGAGCGCGTTCAGTTTCAGCCGGATCCCGAGCTGGCGCAGCGTCTGGCTGGGCTGGATGAAGGTGCGGCCGACGTAGGAGTTCTTCACGAACCCCTGCCCGAACGGTATGCCGGACTCCTGCGCGTAGCCCGTCGCTGCCGGAACGCCGGACTCGGGCACGCCGATGACCAGATCGGCGTCGACCGGGTGCTCACGCGCCAGCGCACGACCCATCTCGACGCGCGCCTCGTGCACGACACGACCGTTGATGACGGCGTCGGGCCTGGCCAGGTAGACGTATTCGAAGACGCAGCCTTTCGGAGTCGGCTCGGCGAACGTGTGGCTGCGCAGGCCGTATTCGTCGATTGCGACGAGTTCGCCGGGCTCGATCTCCCGCACGACGCTTGCGCCGATGGTCTGCAGCGCTGCGGTCTCCGAGGCCACCACCCAGCCCCGTTCGAGGCGGCCGAGGGCGAGGGGGCGCACGCCATACGGGTCGCGGGCGGCATACAGGGTGTGCTCGTCCATGAAGACGAAGCAGAACGCGCCGCGCAGCATGGGCAGCACCTCGAGCGCAGTCTCTTCGAGCGGCTTGTCCGGGTTCTCCGACAGCAGCGCGGTCACCAGTGCCGTGTCGGAGGTGTTGCCGCGGGCGAGTTCGCCGCGCGCCGCCCTGCCGTCGAGGCGCTCGTCGACCAGCTCGCGCAGCTCCGCCGTGTTGATCAAGTTGCCGTTGTGCGCCAGGGCGACGGTGCCGCGGTCGCTCCCGCCGAGGGTCGGCTGGGCGTTCTCCCAGGTGCTACCGCCGGTGGTGGAGTAGCGCGTGTGCCCGATCGCCAGGTGCCCACGCAGGGAGCTCAGGCTCGACTCGTCGAAGACCTGCGACACCAGGCCCATGTCCTTGTAGACCAGGATGCTGTGACCGTCGCTGGTCGCGATGCCGGCCGACTCCTGCCCCCGGTGTTGCAGGGCGTAGAGCCCGAAGTAGGTGAGTTTCGCGACTTCCTCGCCGGGAGCCCAGACACCGAAGACACCGCATTCGTCCTGAGGTGTCTTCTCACCGGGGAGGAGATCGTGCGTCAGCCGTCCGTCACCGCGCGCCACGACTCCAGTGTGTCATGTCCGACGGGGTGCTTCGTTCACTGCCGGTTGAGGATGCGTTCCAGCAGCAAGGCGACGATCGCCGCCAGCAAAGCGCCGACGGCAGCCAGGATGCCCCCGATCAGCGCGACGCCCGTGCGGGCGGAGTAGCCGTCGGCGTCCGCCCCCGACGAGGCGATGATCGCGCCGACAATGAAACCGATGACCGCACCGGTGATGATGAAGCGCAGAAAATTCGGCGTGCGTCGCACGGGAATGCGCACGACGCGCCTTTCGGGTGGCACGTCCCGCTCGTGGTCGGGTTCGCCCTGGTCAGTCACGCCCAGCACGGTAGCCCGGCCGGTATGACGGCTGTTGACTAGGGTATGGCGCAGTTGCGTAGTCGTCCCGTTCGAAGGTGTTGGACATGGTGTGGCTGATCCTGATCGTGTGCGCCGCGGTGCTTGCCGTGGTGCTGTGGCTTCTGCTGCGGGACCCGCAGCGCGGCGGCTCCGTCGGTATTCATGGGGTGACGGGCGCCCAGAAGCTCAGTATTGCCGACGAGGAGGCGATCGAGCAGGAGGCGGCACAGCCCGGCGGACGCACCGCCGAGTCGGTTGCGGCAGGTGCGGTGGCGGGCGGCGCGGTCGCCGGGTCCGTCGCTGTTGCCGAGAAAACTGCTGCTGAGAAGCCTGAGCCTGAGGCGACTGGGCCCGCTGCGGTTGCGGCCGAAGCCGCGCCTGCCGCCGATGACTGGGACGCACCGCCCCCGCCCGTCGCGACGGAACCGGCTGCGCCAGCCGCCGACGACTGGGACGCGCCACCGCCCGCAATCGCCGGCGAAGCGTCTGCTCCAGCTCCTGCTTCAGATGACTGGGACGCACCACCGCCCCCCATTGCAACTGAACCGGCCGCGCCTGCTGCGGATGACTGGGACGCACCACCTCCCCCACTGGACGACACACCCGCACCGGCCGCCCAACCCGCCGCGGCCCCAACGTCATCCGGCGACGACTGGGACGCCCCACCGCCACCGCTCGATGACACACCCGCATCGGCAGCCGCACCGCCCACACCTGAGCCCACGCCGGCATCTGCCGCGTCTACCTCGGGCGACGACTGGGACACCCCACCACCCGCGCTCGACGCCGAGCCTGCGCCAGCACCCGAACCTGCCGCAGTCCCAACGTCATCCGGCGACGACTGGGACGCCCCACCACCTCCGCTGGACGACGCAGCACCCGCCGAGCCCGTGCCGGCCACGCCTGCTCCGGCCCCCGCACCCGCGGCCAAGACGCCCGCGCCGGCCACGTCGTCCGCCGATGACTGGGACACGCCGCCCCTGCCGCTGGACGAGTTCCTCGACAACCCCGACCGGTAGAAATTCTCTCGAAATCCATCGTCGCGTAAAGAACACAGCGCACGCGCTGGGTGGAAGAGTCGGCATACCCCAAAGGGCCGAGGAGCCGATATGTCGTCCGCACGCACGCCGCACACCCCCGCACGCCGCAGTGTCCTGCTCGGCATCGCGGCCGCACCACTCGTCGGTGCCGCCGCCACGGCGACCGCGAGCGCAGCTCCCTGTCACGGCAACTACGTTGTGCCGCAACCGTATCCAGGCCAGTATCCGACAAATCCGAAGACGCCCAAGCATGAACTGCGCGCCATGTGGATCTCGGTTGTCACCAACATCGACTGGCCGTCGAAGGAGGGCCTGAGCGCCGAGGAACAACAGGCCGAACTCATTGCTTGGCTCGACCTGGCGGTCGCCGAGCGCCACAACGCCGTCGTGCTCCAGGTCCGCCCGACGGCCGACGCGCTCTGGCCTTCACCGTTCGAACCGTGGTCGGCCTGGCTGACCGGCGAGCAGGGCAAAGACCCCGGTTACGACCCGCTCGGCTTCGCCGTCACCGAGGCGCACAAGCGCAACCTCGAACTGCACGCCTGGTTCAACCCGTTCCGTGTCGCGATGACGGAGGACCTGGGCACCCTCATCCCGACCCATCCCGCACGGGGTTCGCACAGTGGACCGACCCGGAGCCGGTCGCAGGTCGGTCTGCTACGTGGTGTCTGCGATCGACCGCGCAGGCAACGAGAGCTGGGGCGTGGCCACCTCACCGACGCGATAGGGCAGGCAGGCATCCCAGACTGCTCTACTGCTGCTGCACTTTCGGAAGCACCTGCGCGGCAACGGTTTCCAGCACATCGACCGTTGCTGCGTAGGGCCTGTCCGGTCGGGGCCAGTGGGTGATCAGGTCAGTGAATCCGAGCTCCCCCGCACGGCCAGCCGCATCCTCGAAGCGGTCGACGCTCTCATAGACCGAACCGAGTGCGCCGTCGGGACTCAGGTGCCTTTCGAACGACCCCGGCGCGCGGCCAGCTGCGGCGAACACCTCGGTCGTGCGCTCGCTCAGCTCGCGCACGCCCGCCCACCAATCTTCTTCGGTGTCAGCCTGTTTGCCGTAGGTGACCCAGCCCTGCCCCAGCTCAGCGGCGAGCCGGATGCCCTTCGGCGCGTTGGCAGCGACGATGAACGGCGCGCGCGGTTGCTGGACGCAGCCGGGCGCGTTGCGGGCGTCGCGAGCGGTGAAGAACGTGCCGTCATACGTGACGTGGTTTTCGGTCAGCACTCGATCGAGCAGTCGGGTGAACTCCGCGAATCGGCCGGTGCGTTCGGCGACGGTAGGGGCTTCGCCGAGCAGTGCGGAGTCGAGGTCACCGCCGCGCCCGATGCCGCAGATGAACCGGCCGCCGGAGATGTCGTCGAGCGCGAGGACGTCCCTTGCAAAGGCGACCGGGTGGCGAAAGTTGGGTGACGTGACAAAGGTGCCGAGGCGGATCTTCGACGTCACCATGGCCGCGGCGGTGAGCGTCGGCGTGGTGCCGAACCACGGGGCGTCCGGCAGACCCGCCCACACCAGGTGGTCGTAGGTCCAGGCGTGGTCGAATCCGAGTTGCTCGGCCGCTCGCCACTTCGGAGCCGCCTCTGGCCAGCGGTGTTCGGGAAGGATCGTGATGCCGACGCGCATGTGGTCACTCTACGGGCGGCGCAACAACGGCAGGTATGCCGACAGGTCGGCCCGCGACCCCGACGCGGACACCTGCCCCGTCTCCTCGGCTTCGGCCCAGGTGAGATCGCCGACGACCAGCTGCAACCACGAATCCGGTGCCAGCTCAACGACGTTCGGCGGAGTGCCGCGCCGGTGCGTCGGCCCCTCGATCACCTGCACCGCACCGTATGGCGGCACCCTCACCTCAACACTGCGCCCGGGCGCCTGAAGTTCGAGTTCCTGGAGGGTGAAGCGCACCGCCGTCGCCCTGACCGAGCGCCCGACGCCAGGATCCGCACACCACGCGAGCACCGCCGCACGGCCCTGCTCCGGGTCGATCTTGCGCGCCGCCATCAGCCAGCTCCCTTCGGTCCATGCGTGTTCCAGCCGGGGTTGTTCCGGCAGTGCATCTTCCTGCAGCCGATCGGCACGGTAGCCGCCGGTCACCTGGGCAGTGCCCGTGCAATGCTGCCCGCCGTTTCCAGCTGGGCATACGCGATCTCCAGGTCGTCAGCTGGGAAGAAGCTGATGCCGCTTGCACCGGCGTCGGTCATCGCGCCGACATACTCAAAGGCGTCCTCGAGGTTGCCAATCGCGCCGATCCGCGTCCACCAGTCATTGGGTGCCTGGTCAGCCCAGTCAGCGCCATACCGCCCGGTGAGCTCTTTCAGGTCGTCATGGAAGGGCAATGCCACCAGCCCGGCATGACCGTGGCGCACCATCTCGGCCAGGACCGGCGCCACGGCGCGTCGAGCCTGCTGCCGATCCGGCAGCACGCACAGCATCGCGAAACAGCGGTAGTCGAATCCGTCGCCGGCCCGACCACAGATCGATGTGGCCTGAAGCAGGTAGTCAATCGGGCACGGCGAGTCGAGCAGTACCCCGTCGGCGCTACGACCGGCAACCGCGAGAGATTTCGGTCCGCGGACTCCGGCAACGACGGGCGGCACGATGTCCGGTCGATGCTCCAGCCTGACGCTCCTCGCTGTGACGTATTCGCCTGTCAGATCGAGGGTTTCACCAGCAAGTAACCTTCGCACGGCCGTGAGCACCTCATCGAGCGCGGTCACCGGCGATGCGGGCCGTACGCCCATCTGGGCCATCCACGGCTGCACCCCATGCCCAATGCCGCCGATGACGCGGCCAGGCGCCATGCTTGCCAGCGTCGCGATCTCCATCGCAGTCAGCGCAGCCGTCCGGACCACAGCCGGCACGATGCCGAGACCTACCCGTAGAGATCGCGTGCTCGCGAGAGCCGCCGCCGCGAGCGGCGGTGCGGTGGTGAAGAAGCAGTCCTCGATCAGCCACAGCTCCTGCAGACCGGCGGCCTCCGCCCGCTGTGCGTAGTCGGAGACTTCCGACGCCGGGAACGTGCGGTCGAAACAGATGCCGATGGCCGGTGTGTCGTTCATACGAGCGAGGTTACGAGCCAGCACCGACATACCTGCCGACCCTGTGCACAAAATCGTTCACGAGGGGGATGTGGACAACATCGATCGGTGAACATGCTTGCTATACAACACTTTTCGTGTCATACTCGAATGTATGATCGATCATGCGCAAGGTGCTGGCGAGGGCCCTGCAGCGGTTCTCGATGCGCGTGCGATCCGTGCCTTCCACGACCGGCTGGACGATCCTCTCCCCAATGACGACCCTGAGAGCACCGACGCACTGCTGCATGAGCTGCGCGTCCTGGATGAGTTGTCCAACGCGACCGCAGCGCGCAAGATGCGGCTTGCCGCCGAGGTTCACCGCCGGCAAGCTGCGGCAGACAAGCCGCGCGGCATCGACCCGGCTGATACCGCGCGACTGGTCGGCTCGCAGCTCGGTTTCGCCCGCCGCTGCTCCGGACGACAGGGGTCGGCCCTCCTTAAGGTCGCGCATGCACTGCTCGATGATCTGCCGCGCACCTTCGAGGCGCTGGCCGCCGGCGTCATCCCGGAGGCCGACGCCGCTCGCCTGGCCCGGGAAACCGCCGGGCTCTCGGCACCTGACCGGGCCGAGGTGGACGCTGCCATCGCCCCGATGCTGGGCACCACGGCATCTCCCCGGCTGGCCGACGCCGCGCAGGAGCAAGCCTTCCGGCTTGACCCCGACGCGGTCCGCGCGCGGAGGGCGCATGCGGAGTCGGAGCGCCGGGTGAGCGTGCGTCCGGCACCGGACTGCATGGCCTGGCTGACTGCGCTGCTGCCAGTCAAGGACGCCCTCGCCTGTCAGGCATCACTCGCCGAGGCGGCCGCCGCCGGCCCGGACACGCCGGTCGGACAGCGGATGGCAGACACCCTGGTCGAGCGGCTCACCGGACGCACCAAGGCACAGGACGGCCTCAACGTCTGCGTCAACCTCCTCATGCCGACCGACACCCTGCTGGCCGACGAGCCGGCGCGAGTCCCCGGCTACGGCCCGGTGCCCGCTGACCTGGTCCGCGAATGGATCGGCAGCGGCGACCCAACCGGGCCGCAACTGCGTCGGCTGTTCACCCACCCCGGCACCGGCGACATCATCGGCATGGACTCCCGTGCCCGCCGCTACCCGGGATTGCTGGCCCGGCTCATCATGTTCCGCGACCAGACCTGCCGCACCCCGTGGTGCGGCGCGCCGATCCGGCATACCGACCACATCAAGCCCTACGCGGAGGGCGGTCGCACCTCCGAACGCGACGGCCAGGGGCAGTGCGAGCGCTGCAACTACGTCAAGGAGCACCCCGACTACGCCGTCAACGGCGATGCCAGTGAAACCACCATCTCGACAGGCGGATTCACCGTCACCAGCCACCCGCCCAGACCACCTGGGCTGCCACCTCCGACCAGATCACATACCGAGCGCGTCCTGATGGATGTCGTCTGGGCACACAATGTCGCCGAGTGCGACCGGCGCAAGCAGCACGACGATCACGACGACAGTTGATACTCCCTCAGCCTCGCTGAGTCGATGAGATGCTCGGACATGTGAAACGCGGCTACACCAACCGCACCGCTTACCACGACGGAGTCGTCCGGAAGACGTATGACGGTCCGGACGCGCGCGCCCGGCAGACCAGCGAACTTCGAGCGCTCGAAGCGCTGCATGACCGGTTGCCCGTGCCGGCAGTCACCGCAACAGGCACCGGCTGGATCGAGACCGAGTTCGTCACCGGCAACCACGGGCAGGACCTGATCGACGCAGGCCGTGCTCCTTCGGTGCTGGCGGAGTGCGGCCGCGTGCTTCGCCGGCTGCACCGACTCGATCCGCGGCTACTCGAGCCAGCCGTAGCTAGCGACCTCGTCATCCAGCACGGAGATTTCGGGCCCAACAACCTGCTGTTCGACCTCAACGACGGGCACGCAGTGGCCGTGCTCGACTGGGAGTTCAGCAGCATCGGGCAGCCCATCACGGACATCGCATGGTGCGAGTGGATCGTCCGGATGCACCACCCCGACTCCGTCTCCGCCCTACCCGCCTTCTTCGAGTCGTATGGCGAGTGCCCGCCATCGCAGCAACGCAAGGAGGAGATGATGCGCCGGTGCCGGTGGCTGGAACGCTTTGCAACTCGATGGGAGCCGACCGGTCCGGCTGGCCCACTCTGGCGACAGCGAGCGGAGACGGTCCAAGGCTGGACAGAGTGAGTGCACCGCCCGCCCGGCAACCGATGGCGTGTCCCGCCATGCCGAACCCCGTGCACCACATCGAACTCTGGACGACGGATCTCGTTGCCACCGCACCGTCGTTCCACTGGCTGCTGACGTCGCTCGGCTGGCGAGCGGAGTCGGACCCGTCCTGGCCGCAGGGACGCACCTGACACCACGACTGCGGCGTCTACCTCGTGCTCGAGGAGTCGCCCGCGGTGACCGGCGACCACGAGCGCACCCGGGCCGGCCTCAACCACCTCGCACTGCGCGTCGAGGGCCGCGACCAGCTCGACACGCTGCGCGCGCAGTGCCCAGAGCATGGCTGGATCGAACTCTTCGCCGACCGCTACCCCCACGCCGGAGGCGCCGAGCACACAGCGCTGTTCCTAGAGAACACAGCAGGTTTCGAGGTCGAACTCGTCGCCGACTATGGCGCTGCTCTCCATGACCGGGAGCCATCCGCCATACGCTGGCACCGTGACCGACGCACCGCACTTCGACTTCCAGGCCGACGAACGCGGCGGCGTCACCGTCCTGCGCGACGGCCACCCCCAGTCCCACGTCGACCTGCATGACCCGGAGCTGCTGGTCTTCGAATACGTCGCTCAACTCGCGATCGGCATCGACCTGCTCCCGCCCGGACCCATCGCCGTCACCCACATAGGCGGCGCTGGCCTGACCCTGGCCCGCTACGTCCAGCACACCCGGCCGGGATCTGCGCAGATCGTGCTCGAACCCGACGCCGCACTCACCGAAGCCGTACGACGCGAGCTGCCGCTACCCCGCGGCCACCGCATCCGGGTCCGCCCGCTGGATGGCGCCACCGGCGTCCGCGCCTTGCGCGACTTCTCCGCCGACGCCATCGCCGTCGATGCGTATGACGCGGGCCGCGTCCCCGCCGACCTGCTCACCCCGGCAACGGTCGCGCAGTACCGCCGCGTGCTCAGACCGGCCGGTCTCCTGCTCCTCAACCTGGCCGACGAACCGAACAGGCGCCACCTGGCGCGCGTATTGGCAACTGTCGCAGCCGAATTTCCCCATGCAGTGGTGCTCGCACTCACCGACGTGATGAAGGGACGCCGATTCGGTAACTACGTCGTGCTGGCGTCCGGAACTGCACTCGCCATTGACGAAATTCGCCGCAGGGCAACGCGATTGACAGCCACGACCACCGTCCGCCCGGCCGCAGCCCTGCAAGGGACCGCGAAACCGTTCACCGACGAAGACGCCGAGCCGTCACCAACTCCTCCCGAGCTCGGCTCCTGGCGCGTGCGCTGAGCGCCAGCCTGCGCCGATACGCTCGGCTCATGCCGGAAGGACACGTCACCCACCGCATCGCCGGCGAACTCAACCGCGAGTTCGGTGGCCGTGAGGTCCGATCCACTTCTCCGCAGGGCAAATTCGTCGGGGCCGAGGTCGTTGATGGCAGGGTCTTCGAGACTGCCGAAGCGTTCGGCAAGCATCTCTATGTCGGCTTCGAGGACCTGCCCGAGCGAGTGCACATCCACCTCGGCCTGATCGGCAAGTTCTTCTTCTTTCCCGACGCCGACCCGGCTACCGAAAACGCTCGGTGGCGACTGACCGCGTTCGGCCCGGACGTGACGATGGAGCTGCGCGGACCGAACCTCTGCGAACTCAGCACGCCGGAGCAACTGGCCGCCACCGTCGCCAAACTCGGCCCGGACCCGTTGCGTGCCGACGCCGACCCGGAGATGGCTCGCGCACGGATCCGCAAGTCCGCCAAGCCGATCGGCGTGCTGATGATGGATCAACAGATCTTCGCCGGGGTCGGCAACATCTATCGCGCGGAGACCCTCTACCGGCATCACCTCGACCCGTTCATGGCCGGCAAGTTCTTGCGTCGGACGGAGTTCGACGCACTCTGGGACGACCTGGTCGAGCTGATGCCACTCGGCGTCCGCGACGGTCGCATCGACACGGTCTACCCGGAGCACACCCCGGAGGCGATGGGCCGAGATCCACGCGTCGACAAGCACGGCGGCGAGGTCTACGTCTACCGCCGCGCCGGACAACCCTGCCTGGTGTGTGGCACCCCGGTGAGCACCGAGGTGCTCGCCGGCCGGAATCTGTTCTGGTGCAAGAAGTGTCAGCCGCGCTCGCGCCGCCGAATAGTCCGGGACTGACCCCACAATCGATGTATATACTGGTCGGTATCCGAGTATATGGAGTGGCCGTATGACGAAGCGCCTGATCGAATTGGACGACGACCTGCTCGCTGCCGCACAGCAAGAACTTGGCACGTCCGGGGTGTCGGACACCGTGCGTTGCGCGTTACGCCAAGCCGCGGATACTTCCGCCCGCGCTCGGCAGATCGACTGGCTACGCAGTGGCGCCCTCGAGCCCATGGCTGAGCCCGATGCCAGGGCCGACGTGTGGCGCTGATTGCCCGCTTCCTGATCGATACGAGTGCAGCCGCGCGCATGCGACAGCCGGTCGTCCACACGCGGCTGTCACCGTTGATCGAGGCAGCGCTCGTGGCGACGTGCGCGACCTTGGACGCAGAAGCTCTCTACAGCGCCCGCGGCCCTGCTGACTACGAGCGACTCCGCGCGGACCGCCGACGCGCCTACGAATACCTGCCGACCGAGGATCGTCACTGGCAGCATGCCTTCGACGCACAGCGCTCGCTCGCGCGCACGGGTCGCCATCGCGCTGTGGGGATGGCTGACCTGCTCAGCGCAGTGCTGGCTGGCGAACACTCGCTCACTCTTGTCCATTACGACGCCGACTTCGACATCGCCGCTGAAGTGATCGACTTCGAGAACCAATGGGTGGCACCCCGCGGCAGCCTCCCCTAGACCAAGGAGCACCCATGACCGACGACCTGCGCGATCTCATCGCCGACAACCATCTCGCCACCCTCGCGACCATCCGGCGCGACGGCCGGCCACAGCTGTCCAACGTCAGCTACGCCTATGACCCGACACGCGACCTCATCCGCATCTCGGTCACCGACGGCCGGGCGAAAACCGCCAATCTACGAAGGGATCCGCGTGCGACGGTCCTGGTGAACGGCAACTCCGGGTGGTCGTATGCCGTTGCCGACGTGACGGCAATCCTGTCGCCCGTGGCCACCCGGCCGGACGACGACAGCGTGGAGGAACTGATCTCCATCTATCGCGCGATCGGTGGCGAACACCCCGACTGGGACGACTATCGCCGGGCGATGGTCGCGGAGCGCCGGCTACCGCTGCACCTGCACATCGAGCGCGTCTACGGGCTGGTGCGCTAGGACGTTACGCCGCACCCAACGGGCGGAAGTGGACCCAGATATCCTGGGCGCATCACCCAGCCTGCCTCGCCGAGGAGCCGCACATCCCATGACCCCGACCGACGGCCCGGTGCTCACCACCTTCGACGGAGGCGCTGCACTGTCGCCGTTCCGCCGGGCGGCACTGCTCGCCCGACTCCAGCAGGCGGCACCCCAGATCAGCGCGGTTTCGGCACGCTACGTGCACGTGGTCGCGACCGAGTCGGATCCGGACGGCGCCACGCGTCGGCGCGTCCGGGAGTTGCTCACCTACGGACCGGCATACCAGCCGCCCGGAGAGCCGGCGACGACGATCGTCGTCGCCCCACGCCTGGGCACCATCTCACCGTGGGCGTCCAAGGCGACGGACATCGCCCACAGCTGCGGGCTGGACCTGCAACGCGTCGAGCGGGTGACCGAGTTCGTGCTCGTCACAGGCGAACTGACCGACGATGAGCGGCTCGCAGCCGTGCGGTTGCTGCACGACCCGATGACGCAGACCGTGCTGGATTCCCGGGACGGCGTCGCCGCGCTCTTCCGGGAGCCAGAGAGCGAGCCGTTGCAGCGGATCGACGTGCTCAGCGAGGGCCGTGCTGCGATCGAGACGGCCAATATCGAGCTTGGCCTCGCCCTCTCCGTCGACGAGGTCGACTACCTCGTCGACTCGTTCACCAGCCTGCGCCGCAACCCGTCCGACGTCGAGCTGATGATGTTCGCCCAGGCCAACTCCGAGCATTGCCGCCACAAGATCTTCAACGCCGACTTCGTCCTCGACGACGAGCCACAGTCGACCTCGTTGTTCGGCATGATCCGGCACACCGAGCGTGTCGCCGGCGAAGGCACGATCGTCGCCTACAAGGACAACGCCTCGATCATGCAGGGTGGGGCCGTCACCCGCTGGCTTCCCGAATCACCCGACGTCCCAAGCAGTTACGTCGAACGACCGGACGAAGTGCACGTGCTGATGAAGGTCGAGACGCACAATCACCCGACCGCGATCTCGCCCTTTGCCGGAGCCGCGACCGGGGCGGGGGGCGAGATCCGCGACGAAGGCGCGACCGGCAGGGGCTCGCAGCCCAAGGCCGGGCTGACCGGGTTCATCGTCTCCAACCTGCAACTGCCGGGCACCGACGAGACCTGGGAGCGGGAGCCGTATGGCGCCCCGGCGCATCTCGCCACTCCGCTGGACATCATGCTCGACGGCCCGATCGGTGCGGCGGCCTTCAACAACGAGTTCGGGCGTCCCGGCCTCGGCGGCTTCTTCCGCGTCTACGAGCAGACTGTCGACGGTGTCCGCCGCGGCTACCACAAGCCGATCATGAGCGCCGGCGGCCTCGGTGCGATCAGTGCCGACCAGACCGAAAAGGTCCGGTTCCCAGCGGGTTCCCTGCTGATCCAGCTCGGCGGTCCGGGGATGCGCATCGGCATGGGCGGTGGTGCCGCATCGTCCATGACATCGGGCGAGAACGCCGCCGAGCTCGACTTCGACTCGGTGCAGCGCGGCAATCCGGAAATCGAGCGACGCGCGCAGGAGGTCATCAACCACTGCTGGTCGCTCGGCGCAGGCAACCCGATCCTGGCAATCCACGACGTCGGCGCCGGCGGGCTCTCCAACGCCTTCCCCGAACTCGTCGACGACGCCGGCCTCGGTGCGCGCTTCGACCTGGGCGCAGTGCCGCTGGAGGAGCACGGGCTGTCGCCGAAGGAAATCTGGTGCAACGAGTCGCAGGAGCGCTACGTGCTTGCCATTGCCCCGGATTCCCTCGATCAGTTCGCGCAGCTGGCGGAGCGGGAACGCTGCCCGTTCGCCGTCGTCGGCACCGCCACCGACGACGGGCTTCTCGTTGTCGAGGACACTGCCACCACCGCTGGTCGAGTGCCGGAGGAGCGCAGCGGGGGAGGTCTATCGAGACCAAGTGCCCCCATCGACATACCCATGGAGGTGCTGCTCGGCAAGCCGCCGCGGATGACGCGCGACGCAACCCGCATCGACCGGACCTCGACCGACCTTGACCTGTCCGCGGTCAACGTGCGCGAGCTGGCCTACGCCGTGCTCCGCCACCCGAGCGCGGCCAGCAAGCGCTTCCTGATCACCATCGGCGACCGCACGGTGGGCGGCCTGACGCACCGCGACCAGCTGGTCGGGCCATGGCAGCTGCCCGTCGCGGACGTCGCCGTAACCCTCTCCGACCTGGTCGGTTTCGCGGGTCAGGCGATGAGTTCTGGGGAGCGCACCCCGATCGCCGCCGTCGACGCTCCGGCGTCGGGACGGATGGCGGTCGGTGAGGCCGTCACCAACATTATCGCCGCACCCGTTGGCTCGCTCGCCGGGGTGAAGCTGTCCTGCAACTGGATGGCGGCATGCGGCCGGCCCGGCGAGGACGCGGCGCTCTTCGACACCGTCCACGCCGTCGCCATGGAGCTGTGCCCGGCGCTCGGCGTGAGTGTGCCGGTCGGCAAGGACTCGTTGTCGATGAGCACCCGATGGACCGACGACGGCGACGAGCGCGAGGTTCGCTCCCCTGTGTCGCTCGTGGTGACCGCGTTCGCCTCGCTGCCTGACGTGCGCAGCACGCTCACTCCGCAGCTGCACCCGGACACCGGCACCGAGCTGCTGCTGCTGGATCTCGGTGGCGGGCGGGACCGGCTCGGCGGTTCCATCGCCGCGCAAGTCGTTGGCGAATTTGGCGGTCCCGCAGCCGATCTCGACGATCCGCAGCATCTGCTGGCGCTCGTCGACCTGATGTCGCGGCTGCGTCGTGACGGACTGGTCACGGCATACCACGACCGTTCCGACGGTGGTCTGCTCGCGACCGTCGCGGAGATGAGTTTCGCCGGCAACTGCGGCGCACAGCTCGACGTGCCGTCGGTCGCAGCGCTCTTCACCGAGGAACTCGGCGCGGTGCTGGAGGTGCCCGCGGCGCGCCGGGCCGACGTCGAGACCGCACTCCAGGAGACCGGCGCGGCCGGTCTGGCGCGCTTCATCGGCCGGCCGACCGTCGAGCCGACCTTGCAGGTGACGGCCGGCGACCAACTCCTGCTGCGCGAGCCAACCCGCGACCTGGCGCAGGCCTGGGACGAGGTCTCGTGGCGGATCAGCGCGCTGCGGGACAACCCTGAGTGCGCGGACGAGGAGCACGCGACCGTCGGCTCGGGCGCCACCGGATTGGTCGTCGCGCCCTCCTTCGACCCGGCGGACGACATCGCCGCGCCATACCTCCTGCGCGGTGCGAAGCCACGCGTCGCGGTCTTGCGCGAGCAGGGCGTCAACTCGCACGTCGAGACCGCGTTCGCCTTCCACCGTGCGGGTTTCGAGGCTCTTGACGTGCACATGACCGATCTGCAGACCGGTCGCAGCGACCTCACCGACGTCGTCGGACTGGTCGCCTGCGGCGGCTTCTCGTATGGCGACACGCTTGGCGCCGGCGAGGGCTGGGCACGCTCTGTGCTGTTCAACGATCGGCTGCGCGATCTCTTCGCCGCGTTCTTCGGCCGCCCCGACACCTTCGGCCTCGGCATCTGCAACGGCTGCCAGATGTTCGCCGCGCTCGCCGACCTCATCCCCGGCGCGGAAGCCTGGCCGCGCTTCACCCGCAACCTGTCCGAGCAGTACGAAGCCCGCCTCTCCCAGGTCGAGGTGCTCGACTCGCCATCCCTCTTCTTCGCCGGTATGGCGGGCAGCCGCCTCCCGATCGCGGTCGCCCACGGGGAGGGCCGGGCTGACTTCTCGAGCCGTGGAAGCCTCGAAACCGTCGAGCGCGCAATGCGTTTCGTCGATCACACGGGGGCCGCAGCGCTCAGTTACCCGGCGAACCCCAACGGCTCCCCGGACGGTCTGACCGCAGTGACTACCCCGGACGGCCGGTTCACCGCGATGATGCCGCACCCCGAGCGGGTGCAGCGCAACGTGCAACTGTCCTGGACCGACGGCCCGCTGGACGAGCCGAGCCCCTGGCTGCGGATGTTCCGCAACGCCCGCGTAGCAGTGGGCTAGCCAAACGCGCGGCCGGTCAGCGCCTCATACGCCTCGACATACTTCGCGCGCGTCTGCTCCACGACCGCGTCCGGCAGGGCGGGTGGCTCCTCGCCGGACGCACGATCCCAGCCGCTCTCGGCCGATGTGAGCCAATCGCGCACGAACTGCTTGTCGTATGACGCCTGACGCTTCCCGGGCGCCCAGTCCGCCGCCGGCCAGAAGCGTGACGAGTCCGGGGTGAGCACTTCATCGGCCAGCACCAGCTGCCCGTCCGGCCGCACACCGAACTCCACCTTGGTGTCGGCGATCAAGATTCCCCGCGAGGCAGCAATCTCATGACCCCGCTCCAGGATCCGCACGGTCAGCTCGCGCAGCTGCCCAGCGCGCTCCGCGCCGACCTCCGCCACGACGTCGGCATACGGCATCGGCTGGTCGTGCTCACCGAATGGCGCCTTCGTCGACGGGGTGAAGAGCGGCTCGGCAAACTGCGAGCCGTCCACCAGGCCAGGCGGCAGCTGAAGGCCAGAAACCGTTCCAGTTGCTTCATATTCAGCAAGTCCGCCGCCGGTCAGGTAGGCGCGCGCAACACACTCGACCGGCACCATGTCGAGTCGTTCGACCAGCACCGCGCGCCCGGAAACCGCGTCCGGCACGTCCGTGGACACTACGTGGTTCGGCAGTAGTGACTCCAACTGCTCGAACCACCACAAGGACAGCTGAGTCAGCACTGCGCCCTTGTCCGGGATGGGTGTCGACAGGATGTAGTCGAACGCCGAGATCCGGTCCGATGCGACCAGCAGCACCCGATCGTCCCGCGGCGACCCCGCGTCATCGAGCGGCGCATACAGGTCACGGACCTTGCCGGAGTAGACGTGCGCATAGCCGGGCAGTTCCATCGGGCCAGTCGAGGTCATGTGTGCAGTGTTCCAGCAGATGGGATGGTTCGCTCGATCGGGTGACGATCGGGCGAGCCCATCCGTTGGGCAGGTCGTACGCCAACCAACGAAAGGGAGTTCGTCATGGGTCTGAAGGACAACTTGAGCAACCTCGGCGAAGAGGCCAAGGGCAAGGCGCAGGAGGCCGTCGGCAAGCTCACCGGCGACAAGGACAAGGAAGCCGAAGGCGAGGCCACTCAGGCATCTGCCAACGTCAAGCAGGCTGGCGAGAACCTCAAGGACGGTGACCTGAAGGGCGCCGCCGGAAACGTCAAGGACGCCCTGAGCTGAGTCAGTCCCCCGCCGCGGTCCGCGCGATGTCGGTGCGGTGGTGTGAATCGGCCAGCGAGATGCCGTCGACGATCCGGTATGCCGCCGCGCGTGCCGCGGCGAGATCCGGGCCGATGCCCACGCACGACAGCACTCGCCCACCGGACGACACCAGCGCACCGGCGTCGTCGCGGGCCGTACCTGCGTGCAGGACGTATGCCGTGTCGTCGCCTTCCGGCAGCCCGCCGAGCACGTCTCCGGTGCGCGGGGTCCCCGGGTAGCCCTCGCTGGCGACGACCACGGTGACCGCGGCCTCCTCGCGCCATACCAGCGGCGGCTGCTGGTCGAGCGCGCCGACCGCGGCGGCATGCAGCAGCACCCCCAGCGGGTTGCGCAGCCTGGCCAGCACCACCTGGGTCTCCGGGTCACCGAACCGCGCATTGAACTCGATCACGCGCGGCCCCGCCGGAGTGAGCGCCAGCCCGACGTACAGGACTCCGGCGAACGGAGTGCCACGCCGGCGCATCTCGTCGATTGTCGGTTGGGCCACACGCGACACCACCTCGTCGACCAGGCCGTCAGGCGCCCATGGAAGCGGGGAATACGCGCCCATACCACCGGTATTCGGTCCCTCGTCGCCGTCACCGACCCGCTTGAAATCCTGGGCCGGTGCGAGCGGCACGACCGTGAAGCCGTCCGTGATGCAGAAGAGCGAGACTTCCGGTCCAGAGAGGAACTCCTCGACCACCACCGACCCGCCGGCAGCGAAACACCCCTGCGCGTGGTCCATCGCCTCGTCCACCGAGTCGGTCACCACGACACCCTTGCCGGCGGCCAGGCCATCGTCCTTCACGACGTATGGCGCGCCGGTCGCCTCGAGGGCCGCGGCCACCTGGCCGCTTTCGCTGCACACGTAACAGCGGGCGGTCGGCACATCGGCCGCAGCCATGACTTCTTTCGCGAACGCCTTACTGCCCTCAAGTTGCGCAGCCTGTGCGGACGGCCCGAAAACGGCGAAACCGGCATCCCGCAAGGCGTCCGCGACCCCAGCCACCAGGGGCACCTCGGGACCAATCACCACCAGGTCGGGGCCGAGTTGTCGCGCAAGTTGCACGACCGCATCGGAGTCGGCGACTCCACCGTCGAGCCCGTGACACGTGGCCACTTCGGCAATGCCCGGATTGCCCGGCGCCGCATCGACCGCCGCGACCTCGGGGTCAGTCTGCAGGGCGCGGACGATGGCGTGTTCTCTGGCACCTGAGCCGATGACGAGGACCTTCACGGGACCCGAGCCTAACGTCCGGCACGAGGGGAAGGTTGGGGCGGTGGGGCCCTCCCGAAAGTCAGGGGGGAGGTCTCTCGGGAGGGACCCACCGACGAGACACAGGGTCAGCCGGAGGGGGACTCGGCGACGCTTCCGCGCTCGTCACGACACGAGGTCGTTGCACCCACTATGGCACGAGTCGAGCGATCTTGTTAATCGGCGACTGTCGGAACTTCGTCAATGTCGGCAATCCGCCATATGCTGTCCACGACCACGCGCCGGTGCCAACACCCTGCCGACCGCCCGACGATCGAGGAGGACCCCGTGGCGAGGACACGGACCAAGCCCAGTCCGACGGCGCCCAGTCCCCCCGAGCCACTCGACGACGAGATCGCGGCGCTTTACCTGGCGATGCTGCAAATCCCGGACCCGACTCGTGATTCGCTGCGCGCGCAGGGCATTTCAGCAGGCGAACTCGACCGGTTCCTGCCCGTGCTCGAACAGCGGCGGATGATCCAACAGGTCACCGCCGATTCGTGGAACGTCGTGCCGCCCGACGTGTCGATGCCCGCCTACGCTGCGGAACTCGAGGCCCGTGCCCGCATGCTGCGCACGACATCACAGGCCTTGTCCCGGGTCTATCTGCACAGCAGATCGGAGCGCCGCACCGAGGCCACCTCCGGTGCGGTCCTGCTCGAGTCGGTCGCCGATGTCTCCCAGGCACTGCACCAGGTCACCTCCGGGGCACAGGAATGGGTGCTGTCCAGCCGCTGCGACTCACCGCTCGCACGCTATCTGCTGGAGGCGCCGCGCACCGTCTCGACGACACCGTTCCTCACCAGTCGCGGCGCCTCTTTGCAGGTGCGCCTGATCATCGACTCCTTGCTGCTGCCGAGTGTCGACGTGCTGGAGATCATGCAGGCCAGGACCGACGCCGGAGATGATGTGCGGCTGACCGTAGGGGTGCCGTTCACCGCTGCAGTCAACGATCAGGGCCTGGCGATGATCGATCTCGGTGCCGATGGAGGGTCGCCGGTCGGCATCCTCCTCGACACCGAAGCCGGTAGCGGCAGGGTGCGGGCCGTGCTCGAATTCGCCTGGCAACTGGGCACTCCGTGGCGACCGGGCACCGTGCCCGCGTCCCGCGCGGACCGGCTCGAGCCGCGCGACCGCACCATCCTGCGGCTGATGGCGGGCGGCGTGTCCGACGCCGCGATCGCTCGGCAGCTCAGCCTCTCGTCGCGCACGGTGGAGCGCCGGGTCCGCGTCTTGCTCGACCGGCTCAACGCAACGACACGCTTCCAGGCGGGTGTGCTGGCTGCCCGGCAAGGACTCATCTGAAGCGCTGACTAGACTTGGTCGTTCGCTGCATGCGCAGTGTCCGACCCGCAGCATCGTCTCATTCATCCGTTCATAGGGGACTCGTGAGCGCAGACCGAACCGAAGGCACCAAGGACCCCGGCGTGCCTGCACTCGTTGCCGCGGAGATCGCTGCCGAGCAGGCACATGTCGACCAGGTCTACACGGAGCTGACCAAGGCAGGCGAGCGAGCAGCGCTCGTCGAGGCGGAGGGGCTCGCCCGCGGCCGCACCGATCGCACCGGAGAGGCGCGCGAGGAGGAAGTCACCGGCCTCTTCGAGCGCGATGCGCTGGTCTTCAACGCCGGCCGCCGCCGCCAGAGTCTCGAAACCCAATATGAGGGACTGGTTTTCGGGCGGCTTGATCTTGAACACCCGAAGCCGGACGAGCACGGAGAGACGCGCGAAGTGCGCTACATCGGTCGCCTCGGCGTGCGTGACGACCACTACGAGCCGCTGGTCATCGACTGGCGCGCCCCGGCTGCCGCGCCGTTCTACCGCGCGACACCGGTCGACCCGCAGGGTGTCATCCGGCGCCGCGTGCTGCGCTGCCGCGACTCCCGGGTGCTCGGCGTGGAGGATGACCTGATGGTCGCCGAAGCGCCCGACGGCATGGTGATCGTCGGCGACGGCGCACTCCTCGCAGCACTGACCCGATCCCGCGGCTCGCGGATGCGCGACATCGTGGCGACCATCCAGCGCCACCAGGACGAAGCGATCCGGGCCGACAGTTCCGGGGTCACCGAGATCACCGGCGGACCCGGCACGGGCAAGACCGTCGTCGCGCTGCACCGGGCGGCATACCTGCTCTATTCGCAACGCCGCAAGTTCGAGGCGGGCGGCATCCTGGTGGTCGGGCCGTCTGCGGCATACACCGCCTACATCGAACGGGTCCTGCCCTCGCTCGGCGAGGACAGCGTCACGCTCCGTTCGCTCGGAGACCTGCTCGACGGTATGACGGCGACCCGCCTCGACTCTCCGGCCGCCGCGGAAGTGAAGGGCTCCACCACGATCCGCCAGGTCCTCTCCCGCGCCGCGCGCGACCTCGCGCCTGGGGCAGCGAGGCAGTTTCGGGCAATGGTCGGCGGGCACCCGATCCGCATCGACGCGCCCGAACTGACGCGGATCCGCCGGCAGGTGCTGCGGCACCACCAGCACAACGCAGCAGCCGAGGCAGCGACCGCCGCGCTCGCCGAAGCCGCCTGGCGACAGGTCAGCACCGGCGAAAAGCCGGACTTCATCGACCGATTCGTCGATCACCGCGAAGTCGAGGCGTTTGTCCGCGACTGGTGGCGGCCGATCGACCCGCGCGAAGTGCTGCTCTGGCTCGCCGACGACGCGCGCACGGTCCGCTACACCCACGGCATTCTGAGCACCGAGCAGTCGGTCCTGTTGCGTGATTCCATGCGCACCGCCCTCGACACCGGCACCTGGTCGGTCGCGGACGTCGCCCTGGTCGATGACCTGCTGTCCCGGCTCGGCACTGTCGCCGAAGCCCCGCGGGAAGAACGCGGCTTCTACGAGATCGAGGAACTCGACACTCTCGGGGTCGCCGAACTCGGTGCGCAGCAACGCATTCCGAGCGCCGATGTCTCCTACCACGTGACCCCGGCCGATCCTCGCGAGCGGCTCCTTGCCAGCTCGGTGACCCGCTCGGACGACTACGCACACGTGCTGGTCGACGAGGCGCAGGACCTCTCGCCCATGCAGTGGCGCATGCTCGGCCGCCGGGGCCGCTACGCATCCTGGACGGTCGTCGGTGACGCGGCGCAGAGTTCGTGGCCGCTGCCGCAGGAAGCCATCGCCGCGCGGGACGAGGCGTTCGGCAGCAAGCAGCGCCGCCGCTTCCACATGAGCACCAACTACCGCAACGCCCGGGAGATCTTCGACTACGCGGCACGGCAGATCCTGCCAGTGGTCCCGGACGCCGACATCCCCCAGGCCGTGCGGGAGACGGGTGTCGACCCGGTCGTGGCGCACGCGACGCGCAACACCCTGGTTGACAGTGTGCGCGGCGCGGCCAAGAGCCTGCTGGAAGAGGTCGAGGGCAGCATCGCCGTCATTGCACCCGAGCGGCACCGCCACCTGCTGGACAGCATCGCCGCGGAAGCGCCCGATCGCGTCATACTGGCCGATCCGATGTCCACCAAGGGACTCGAACACGACGCGACCGTCGTCGTCGACCCCGCGGAGATCATCGCCGAATCACCAGGCGGCGCCCGGGTGCTGTATGTCGCACTCACCCGCGCCGCACACCGCATGACAGTCGTGGAGGTGCAGGAGTCATGACGGACGCATCCGCGCCGCAGCCCGAGAACACACTGGCGGCATACCGTCGCTCGATCGACAACTTCGACGCCGCGCTGATCCACATCTTGGCGGAGCGATTCCGCATCACGCAGGCGGTCGGCGAATACAAGGCGACGCATCAGCTGCCGCCTGCTGACCCGTCCCGCGAAGAGCAGCAGATCGCCCGATTGCGTGCACTGGCAAGCGAATCCGGCCTGGACCCGGAGTTCAGCGAGAAATTCCTGCGCTTCGTCATCGACGAGGTCATCCACCACCACGAACGCATCCGCGAAGCCGGCGCCGCCGCCGACTGACGCAGGTGCCACCCACTGACGCAGGCGCAACTGCGTCAGTCGGCGCGTGCTGCGTCAGTCGCTGACCTGGTGGTCGGCGTGGAAGAGCGCCTCGGTCAGCAACGGCCGCATGTGCGCGCCACGCAACCGGTAGACGACCCGCCGCCCGTCCCGCTCACCCGTCACCAGGCCGGCGAGGCGCAGCTTGGCCAGGTGCTGGCTGGCGACCGTGGGCCGGCAGCCGGCGGCTTCGGCAAGGGTCGCCACGTCGAGTTCGGCATCACGCAACGCCCAGAGCATGCGCACGCGGGTCGCGTCGGCGAGCAGGCCGAACGCGACCACGGCGGCGTCCACCTGTTCGGCGGTCAGCTCGTCACCGTGCGCGTCCGCATCGGCTGCCGTGCGCGCGGGCTTGGAGATCGCCATACCCGTGACTATGGTTGATCACATACCTTCGCAATTGCGCAGGTATAGATAATGACAACGAACATCGATCGCGATAAGGGCGCCGCAATGACCGACCATGCACCACTGTGCGGGGGCCAATCCTCGCGCTTGGGCGGCGACCGGCACGACCACGGCTCAGGCCACGCCGGGCACTCCCACGGAGTCCGCGCCGATGCGGACCGGCGCTACCTGATCGGCGCGCTCGTGCTGCTCGCCGCATTCATGGTCGGCGAGGTCATCGTCGCCTTCGCCTCCGGCTCGCTGGCGCTGCTCTCGGATGCCGGCCACATGCTCAGCGATGTGGGCGCGATCGCCGGAGCACTGTGGGCGATGCACCTGGCCGCCCAGCCCGCTCGTGGCCGGTGGACCTTCGGCTGGAAACGCGCCGAGATCCTCTCCGCAGCAGGCAACGGCATCACGCTGCTCGTCGTGTCGGGCATCGTGGCATTCGAAGCGATTCGGCGGCTGATCCACCCGCCGAAGGTCGAAGGCGGTGCGCTGCTGGTCGTCGCACTCGTCGGCGTCGCCGTCAACATCGCCGCCGCCTGGCTGCTCGCGCGTGCCAACCGCAGCAGCCTCAACGTCGAAGGCGCCTACCAGCACATCCTCACCGACCTCTACGGCTTCATCGGCACCCTCGCCGCCGGCGTCCTCATCCTCCTGACCGGCTGGACCCGAGCCGACCCGATCGCCTCACTGATCGTCGTGGGTCTCATGCTGTATGCCGCCTGGGGCCTGCTGCGCGACAGCGGTCGCGTGCTGCTCGAAGGTGCGCCCAGCGAAGTCGATATCGACGACCTACGCTCGCATCTGCTGGAAACGGAGCACGTTCGCGCCGTCCACGACCTGCACGTGTGGACGGTCACCTCCGACCTCCCGGCGGTCTCGGCACACGTCGTCGTCGAAGACGAGTGTTTCGGGGACGGGCACACCCCGCAGCTGCTCGACGAATTGCAGTCCTGCCTGCACGGCCACTTCGACGTCGAACACTCCACGTTCCAGCTCGAACCCGCCAGTCACGTCGCCCACGAGTCCGGCACGCACTGAGTCCTCTGTCTTCGCTCCTCGCGGGAGGGGTCGCGCGAATCGTCACTTCGTTCCTCCCCCGCGCCACCCCACCCGGTCGTCGCTCCACCGCCGCCCGCCTGTCGCACGGTTGCCTTGCTCTCGGCTGTCACCTGAGTTCTTCGTCTTCGCTCCTTGCGGGAGGGGTGGCCGGCACCACCGTGGAAAACTGGTCGCGCTGCGTCGCCACCCGTGCTCGACTGACACCCATGCATATTCGCCGTGAGCACCCGGACGACTTCGACGCCATCCACGAAGTGGTCACGGCGGCCTTCGGCCGGTCCGGCCGGCAGCCCGACCACGGACCGCAGGTCGCGGCCCTGGTCCGCACTATCCGGGCCGACGACTGTTACCGACCGGCCATGGCATTCGTCGCGATGGACGGACCCGAGATCGTCGGGCACACGATGGTCGACGGCTGCTGGGTCCGCAGCGCCTCGGGGGACCGATCGATCGTCATGCTGTCCCCGCTCGCGGTCAAGCCCAGCCACCAGGGACGCGGCATCGGCACCGCGCTCGTCGCTGCAGCCGTCGCGGCAGCCGACCTAGGGGGCGAGCCACTCGTCGTGCTCGAAGGCAGCCCGAAGTATTACGGCGCAAGAGGTTTCGAGCCCGCCGGCGCACACGGCCTGACTCTGCCACTGCCTGGCTGGGCACCTGTCGAAGCTGCCCAGGTCAGACTGCTCGCGACATACGACCGGGCCGATGCGAGGTTGCGCGGTGAGGTGATCTACCCGGCACCGTTCGCGGACCTCGACTGATCGTCAGTCGCCGAGCAGCATCCGCACCCGGTCGGCGCCGATCGCGAGCAGCAGCGTCGGCAGCCGTGGGCCGGTGTCCTTGTCGACCAGCAGGTTGTAGAGGAGCTTGAAGAACTCCCGCTGCGCCGCGCCGAGCTCCTTGTCACCTTTCACGATCTGGTCCGCCGCCAGCCCGCGCTGCACCTTCGGCACGCCGTAGACCTGGTGCGTCAGCCCGTCGAGCGACCAAGCGCCTTCGAGCGCCGGAAGCTGGCCGTCCTTGCCGTTCAGCAGGATCGCGAGCGCGTCGTGCTCTGCGTCCGTGAGCGACTCGAGGCGCGCGGCATCCGGTGCCGTCCGCACGACGGTGCGGTCTTCGTCGGCCATCTGGGTCGTGACCCAGTGTTCGACGCACGTCAGCCGCGGGCGCAACTCGTCCAGCGACGTCACCGGGTCCTCGGCGTCAAGCGCACCGACGATGCGCAGCGTCTGCTCAGCATCCCCGGTGGTGATGTCGACGATCGATGCCAGCGTCCGGTAGGACACCGGCCGCGGCGTGACCGCCAGCACACCGACCGCGGTCGACGTGGCGCGTGTGTATGCCGCGAGATCGCCCGGCTGTCCCTTGCCCGACGCGACCTTCGCGCCCAGTGAGTCCCACTCGTCATACATCCGCTCGACCTCGGCGTCGAAGGCGACGCTGAACGACGCAGCCGGCTTGCGACGCGCGTAGAGCCAGCGCAGCAGCTGTGGCTCCATGATCTGCAGCGCGTCGGCCGGCGTCGGCACCCCGCCCTTGGACGAGGACATCTTGGCCATTCCCTTGATGCCGACGAAGGCATACATCGGGCCGACCGGCCGCTCCCAGCCGAACATCGGCGCAAGCTCCTTGCCGACGACGTATGACGACCCGGGCGACTGGTGATCCACCCCGGACGGCTCGAAGGTGACCTTCTCGTAGGCCCAGCGCATCGGCCAGTCCACCTTCCAGACCAGCTTGCCGCGCCGGAAGGTGCGCAGGTCGACCGTCTCGGTGAACCCGCACCGGCAGGTGTAGGTCATCGCGGTGGTCGCGTCGTCATAGGCGGTGACGGTGGTGAAGTCGGTGCCGCACTCGCTGCAGTAGGGCCTGTAGGGGTAATAGCCGCTCTCGCCGCGGCCGTCGTCCTCGGCTGCGGCACCGGACCCGGCCTCCGCCTCGGCTGCTGCGGCAGCCTCCTCTTCGGAGAGCTTCGGCGCCTTCTTCGCCTTCTTCGGACCCAGCGTGCGGTATTGATCGAGCACCTTGTCGATCTCGCTGCGCTGCGACATGGCGAAGAGGATCTGCTCGGTGTAGGCGCCGGAAAGGTACTGCCCGGTCTGGCTGATGCCGCGGTAGGTGATGCCGAGTTCGCCAAGGCTGCGTTCCAGCTGGTCACGGAAGTGCTCGGCCCAACTCGTGGCGGCCGACCCTGCCGGCGGCGGCACGTCGGTCAGCGGCTTGCCGATGTGCTGCTCCCAGGACTCGTCGACGCCGGGCACGTTCGGCACCTTCCGGAAGCGATCGAAGTCGTCCCAGCTGATCAGGTGCTCGACCTCGACCCCGCGGCGGCGCACCTCGTCGGCGACCAGGTGCGGCGTCATGACCTCGCGCAGGTTGCCGAGGTGGATCGGCCCCGAAGGTGAGATGCCCGAGGCGCACACGACCGTGGTCCCCTTGGCCTCCGCGTCAGCGATGGCTTCGTCGGCAAGTCGGGACACCCAGTCGTCACGTTGCTGATCGGTCACAACCCGCTAGTTTACGGGCCGGGCTGTAGTGCTCTCGCCAGAGCCGGGTCAGCTGACCTGGATCGCCCAGTCGAGCAGGAAGAGACCGAAGAGCAGCAGCGGTATGGCGCCGGCCATCAGACAGCCCGCCTGCGTCGAGCGTCCGCCGCGCTCATCACCCTCCGGCAGCGCGGCAGCCTTGCGCCGCATGCGGAACCAGCCGACGACGCCGACGACCGCACCGCCGAGGAATGCCACCACGAGGATCCACAGGGTGATCCGGAAGGCGAGCGGCGGCGTCTTGCCGCTCAGCGTGCGCGCTGCGAGCTCGGTCAGCACCTCAGCCCTCGAGCAGATCGTGCCGGACGATGACTTCCGAACGCCCCGGGCCGACGCCGATCACCGAGATGCGGGCGCCGATGCGCTGCTCGACGAACTCCACGTAGGCGCGGCAGTTCTCGGGCAGTTCCTCATAACGCCGGCACGCGGAGATGTCCTCGAACCAGCCGGGCAGTTCCTCGTAGATCGGGGTCGCGTGGTGGAAGGCGCTCTGGTCGGCGGGCATTTCGTCGTGCCGGACCCCGTCGACGTCATACGCGACACAGACCGGCACCTGCTCCAGACCGGAGAGCACGTCGAGCTTGGTGAGCACGAAATCGGTGATGCCGTTGATGCGGTGTGCGTAACGGCCGATGACTGTGTCGATCCAGCCGCACCGCCTCGGGCGGCCGGTCGTGACGCCGAACTCCGCACCGGTCTTGCGCAAGTATTCGCCTGAGTCGTCGAGCAATTCGGTCGGGAACGGCCCCTCGCCGACACGGGTTGTGTAGGCCTTGAAGATGCCGATCACCGAGGTAATCCGGGTGGGCGGGATCCCGGCGCCGGTGCAGGCGCCGCCTGCTGTCGCGTTGGACGACGTGACATAGGGGTAGGTGCCGTGATCGACGTCCAGCAGTGTCGCCTGCCCAGCCTCGCACAGGACGATCTTCCCAGCGTCCAGTGCGTCGCTGACCTCCAGCGAGGTGTCGGCGACCATCGGGCGCAGTCGCTCGGCATACTGCAGCAGCTCGCTGGTGACCTCGTCGACACTCATCTCGCGCCGGTTGTAGAGCTTGACCAGGATCTGGTTCTTGACCTCCAGCGCCGCTTCGACCTTCTGCCGCAGGATCGACTCGTCGAAGATGTCCTGGATCCGGATGCCGGTGCGGTTCATCTTGTCGGCATACGTCGGCCCGATGCCCCGGCCGGTGGTGCCGATCTTCTTGGAGCCAAGGAAGCGTTCGACGGTCTTGTCGAGCACCCGGTTGTATGCCGGGATGACGTGCGCGTTGCCGCTCACTCGCAGGGCCGAGGTGTCGATGCCGCGCGCCTGCAGCCCGTCCAGTTCCTCGAAGAGCACGCCGAGGTCGACCACCACCCCGTTGCCGATCACCGGCGTCACGCCGGGCGACAGGATGCCGCTGGGCAGCAGGTGCAGGGCGTACTTCTCGCGACTGCCGTCCGGCTGCTCGATGACGACTGTGTGACCGGCGTTGTTGCCGCCGTTGAACTTCACGACGTAGTCGATGCGGTCTCCGAGGAGATCGGTCGCCTTGCCCTTGCCTTCATCGCCCCATTGGGCACCGACGAGCACGATCGCTGGCATGTTGCTGCCTTACGTTCTGTATGTGACCTGACGGTGCCTCACGTTACCGGGCGGGGCGCAGCAGCTCCCGAACGGCCGCCGCCGACGGGGCGGCGAGCGCCTGCTCGGCCAGCGCCCGGGCGGCCGCGAGCGAGGTATGACGGACCGCCTGCTTCACCCCTGGCACCACCGGTCCGACCGCGCTGAGTTCGTGCACCCCGAGCCCGAGCAGCAACGACACCGCCTCGACCCGGCTGGCCAGATCACCGCACACGGCGACCGCGACCCCATCCGGGACATGATCGGCGACGTGTCGAATCAGTTGCAGCACAGCGGGATCCAGTCCGTCGGCGAGCTGACTGACACCGTCGTTGCCCCGGTCGGCGGCGAGCGTGTACTGCGTCAGGTCGTTGGTCCCGATGCTGACGAAATCGAGCCCTCGCGCCAGTTCGGCGATGCGGATGGCGGCAGCCGGCACCTCCACCATGATGCCGACCGGGATCGGATCGGCGCCGAGCTCCGCCCTGACTGCCGCCAGTCGTTCCAGCGCCCAGTCGACCTCGTCGCGCGTCGTGACCATCGGGAACATCACTCGCACCGGTGTCTGCTCCGCCGCGCCGCAAATGGCCCGCAACTGGTCGTCGAAGAGGTCGGGCACCTGTCGCATCAGCCGCAGACCGCGCACACCGAGCATCGGGTTCGCCTCGTCCGGACCGGGCAGGAACGCCAGCGGCTTGTCGCCACCCACATCCCAGGTGCGAATGGTGATCTGCTGCCACTGCAGCCCGCTCGCAATGGCCAGGAACTCCGCTGCCTGCCTACCCAGCGAGGGTGCAGCGCTCTCGGCGCCGAAGACGATCTCGGTCCGCACCAGCCCCGAGCCTTCGGCTCCGGTCGTTCCAGCACCGATCGCGTCCCTCGCGCTGGTGATGTTGGCAGCGACGCGCACGCGGACTCCGTCCGCAGTGACGGCCGGCTCGTGCGCTTGACCTTGTGCCTCGTCCGCCTCCGACTGCCGGGACTCGAGCAGGGCCCGGAGCCGACTGGTCTCGTCGGCGTTCGGGCGAACCACGAGAAGCCTGCTGGCAGCGTCGAATCCGACGATGTCGCTGTCCGCGATCCCGGCTGCGGTGGCACCGCCGCCGGTGAAGATCGGGATACCCCGCGACCGTGCCACAATCACACCATGTCCGGTGCTGCCGCCACGGACTGTGACGACCCCGGCGACGGCGCCCGCGTCGAGGCCGGCCGCCGTCGCCGGGTCGAGCTCGTCAATGACCACGATCGCGCCTTCGGGGACCGCCTTCGATTGCGGCAGAGGGGCGTTCGGTCCCGCGACGAGGGTCTGCAGCACCTGGCGTAGCACCGCCCGCACGTCCTGCGCGCGCTCCCGCTGGTAATCGTCGGCGAGGGCCGCGAAATCCGTGGCGACGCCGCCGAGCACCTCCTGCCAAGCGGTGGTAGCGGGGTCGCCGGACGCGATCCGGCCCGCGACGCCCGCCCGGATGGCGTCGTCATCCAGGAGCGCCAGGTGCGCGCCCAGGACGTCGCTCGCGAGCGGGTCGTCACCCTCTTGCCGGCGTATGGCGTCGGCCACTCGCGCCGCCGCTTCGTCCGATCGCGTGAGTTCCTCACCCGGCGAACGCGATTGGTAACCCTCAACATTCACCTCATCCCGGACCACGTGCGCAGGCCCGATCGCGACGTCGAGACCGGATCCTCGCGAGAAACCCGTGGCCGTCCCGCGCACTGCGGCCGGCGATGTCGACGCCGCCTGCGCAGGAGCCTCTGGGGCGAAGTCGCGAGCGGCGAGCACCTCCACCGCGGCGAGCACCTCGCGCGCCTGCGGCCCCTCGGCCGACACCCGCAGGCGCGTGCCGCGTCCGGCATCCAGCGTCGCGAGCTTGCTGAGACTGGTCCCGGACACGGGAGCGGTGCCCGCGTCCAGGTTGGCGACCGTGACCTGCGCATCGAAGGAACGCACCAGCGCCACGAGTGCCGCCGCCGGGCGCGCGTGCAGCCCGTGCGGTTCGTCAACGACGACGTCGACGAACCGGGCCGGTCGGTCAGCCGGCGACGAGGGAGCAGGCGCGTCGTCATCTTCGCCGTCGTCGTTGTCCGCGAGATGCGCCTGCTTCGCGGCCAACCCCTCCTCCGCCTCAGCCGCAACCTCAGCCAGGTCCGCCCCGCCCGCAGCCGCCACCACGGCCGGCACGATGCCCTCGACGAGCGGTGCAGGCGAGATCGTGACGCGCTCCGCGAGCTCGGGATCGACCAGCTCACAGGCGAGTTCGGCGCTCAGCACCGAGCTGCCGATGTCGACGAGCACCAGCACACCGTCCGTGTCCGCGGCGACGTGTTCGATCGCGGAGGCGACCTCGGTGGCGTCGGTGCCGAAGGTGGTCTCGTCCAGCCCGGCAGCCACCGCGAGCGGAGGCGGAGTGGCGGCCATCTCGCGGGCGAGCGCCACGACTGCCTCGCCGAGCGCGCGGCTGTGGGAGACGACGACGATGCCGATCATGGCCGGGCGCCCACCTCACCCAAGGGTCTCGGCCGCCGTCTCGAGCAGCAGCACCGTGGAGGTGGCACCGGGGTCCTGGTGACCTGCGCTGCGCTCGCCCAGGTAGCTTGCCCGCCCCCTGTGCGCAACCAGTGGCGTCGCGCTGTCCCGGCCCTGGGCGGCAGCCTCAGCCGCCGCCGTCAGCGCGGCACCGACACCGGATGATGCCGCGGCGTCATACGCCTCGACGGCGGGCACCCAGGCATCGAGCATCGTCTTGTCACCGACCGCGGCCTTGCCGCGCTGGACGATGCCGTCCACGCCCGCGTGCAGCGCGACCCCGAGCCCCTCGGCGTCCACCGGTCCGGCGCCCAGCTTGCCCCCGAACCGCAGGAAGAAGGTGCCGTAGAGCGGGCCGCTCGCACCGCCCACCGAACTGACCAATGTCATCCCGACCTTCTTGAACAGGTCTGCGGGAGAAGTGAATTCGCCAACATCGAGCGCATCGACCACTGCCGTCATACCCCGGTCCATGTTGCTGCCGTGATCGGCGTCGCCGATGGCCGAGTCCAGCTCGGTGAGCAGCGGCGCGTTGTCGTGTATGACGCCGGCGTACCGCCGCATCCAGTCGCTGAACTGGTCAAGGTCAACCGTGTCCCCCATCGCTACGCTCCCCACCGGAGGCCGGGCGTGTTGACCGGGGCATCCCACAGGTCGACGAACTCGTCGTCGGCCTTGACCAGGGTGACGGAACATCCCGCCATCTCCAGCGAGGTGATGTAGTTGCCGACCAGACACCGGGCGATGCCGATGCCTGCCTGCTCCAGCAGGCGGTGCACTTCGCCATACATGAGGTAGAGCTCGATGAGCGGCGTGCCGCCCATTCCGTTGACCATGGCAATCACCGAATCACCTGTGCCATAAGGCAAGTCGGTCAGGATCGGATCGACCAGCAGTTGCGCCGCCTCGCGCGCGGATGCCAGGGGCACCCGCTTGCGCCCGGGCTCGCCGTGGATGCCGATGCCGAGCTCCATCTCGTCCTCGCCCAGCTCGAAGGTCGGCTTGCCGGCCGCGGGCACCGTGCACGAGGTGAGCGCCAGGCCCATGCTGCGACCCGCCGCGTTGACCCGATCCGCCAGCGCGGCGACCTCGTCCAGGGACCTGCCGCTCTCGGCGGCAGCGCCGACCAGCTTCTCCAGGATCACCGTGGTCCCGACTCCGCGCCGACCGGCGGTGTAGAGGCTGTCCTGCACGGCCACGTCGTCGTCGACGACGACTGATCGGACTTCGACAGCGCTCTCCGCGGCCGCGAGCTCGGCTGCCATCTCGAAATTCATTACATCGCCGGTGTAGTTCTTCACGATGTGCAGCACCCCAGCTCCGCCGTCGACCTCGGTCGTCGCGGCGAGCAGCTGGTCCGGCACCGGCGAGGTGAAGACCTCGCCGCAGCACGCGGCATCCAGCATGCCGGGTCCGACATAGCCGCCGTGCAGCGGTTCGTGCCCGGAGCCACCGCCGGAGATGAGCCCGACCTTGCCCTGCCGCGGGGCGTCCTTGCGATAGATCACCTTGTGCTCGTAATCAATTCGCAGGCGGTCGCCATGAGCTGCCTCCATCCCCACGAGTGCTTCAGCTACGACGTCGGCCGGATCGTTGATCAACTTCTTCATGCCTTCATCGGACCACTCTTCACGGCGGCCGACAAGCGAATCGGCTGATACCACCGTTGCCGCTCGTCAGGACTTCTGCCGCCGCTCGGCGATGCGCAGCGCGAGCTGGAAACGCGTGGTGACGCCGTGCTCGGTCATCAGCCCGGCGATCCGGCGGCGGACCGTGCGCAACGAAACCCCCATCGCGCGCGCGATGGCCTCGTCGGTCAACCCCTGCTGCATCCAGTCGACGAGGGCGCCGGACGTGGTGTCCGGACGCGTCTCCGCGGGCGCCGCGGCCGCCCAGAGCCGGTCGAACAGCGCGATGAACGCGGCCACCACCATCGGGTCGCGCAGTACGACGTAGTCGCCACCCTGCTGACCCCACTCGGTCGAGCCGATGGCCACTTCTTCGCCGAAAACATAGAATTCCGAGGGCAGTTCGCCGACGACACGTTGCTGCTCACCGAGACTCGCCCACTCCGCGAGCGCACCGGCATACTGCTGCAGCGCGTCCGGGAGGTAGAGGGTGCGCTGCTCGCGACCAGCACTCAGCTGCTGACGCACGGTGGGGAAATCACCGGCTGCGAGAGGCGCCCCCGGTTTGGCCCGCCGGATGACGCCGACGGTCGACGCCACCAGGTGCTCGTAGACCGAACCGAACACCGCCTGGTCCACGCGCTCCCGCAGCGGCTGGTCCGAAGCCTGTGACTCCTGACCTGCCCGGTGATCCGTCACGAACGCATCGATCGCGTCCCGCACCCGCGCGAGATCCTGCCGCCGGGTCGCCAGCCGTGCTTCCTCCGCGCTCACCACGCGCTCCAGCGCGGCCCGCGGGTGGTCCGCCACCACTTCACCGAGGCCGGTCACCCGCACCAGCCGCCGCGCCCGCAGTTGCTCGATCGCGTGCTCGGCCTCGTAATCGGTCCAGCCGAGCTGCGAGACATGAGTCGCCAGAGTCAGCCCCGGGGCGCGCAGCACGTGTCGGTACAACTCCTCGCCCTGCGGCCCGACACCGAGCACACCCAGCCTTCCCTCCACGCTCCTAGGGTATGGCGAGAGGCGTCTCAGGACGCGCCGGAAAGAAACTCGCGAGTAGCACTTGACGCCGGGATCCGGCATCCAGCATTGTTACCTAACTCGATTTAGGTGATTTGGAGCACACTTCATGACAGACATCACCAGACGCGTCGCCCTCGGCGCCGCAGGTGTCGGCACGCTCGCCGCGCTGACCGCCGGCTTCCCCCGGCTTTCCGGTCTCGACGTCCCGGGCAGGCACGGCAACGCACTGCGGATCGCCCTGTTCGGCACGCAGCAGCAAGCCGCGCAACAGGACGCACTGATCAAGGCGTTCCAAGCCGAAAACCCGGACATCAAAGTGGTGATGATCCCCATCCAGGCGTCTGACTGGGGCGGGTTCTTCGCCAAAGTGCTGACCATGGTCGCGGCAGGAACCCCACCCGACGTCGTCAACGTCGCCACCGAGGGCGCCCAGTTGTTCGCCGCCAAGCTGGCCGAACCGCTGGACGACTACATCCGCCGGCCGGCGGAGCGTGCCGCGATGCAGGATTACTTCTCGGACGTGCATCCCAGCCTGATCGAATCCTTCATGTACAAGGGCTCGCTCTACCAGCTACCGGCCAACTTCAACGCGGCGAACATCTTCCTGAGCAACACCGCGCTGCACAAGGCGGGTTACGACTACCCACCGGACGACTGGACCAAGGACGACTTCGTCACCATGCTCCGGGCGATCAAGAAGACCAACCCTGGAGCAGTCCCGTTCTACTGGGCCAACCGCATGTGGGGCGGCGTCACGCCGTGGCTCTACATCAACAACACCTCGATCCTGCGGGAGACCAAGTCGCCCGCAGGCGCTGCCGCCGACTGGCTCTGGAACGGCTTCTACAAGGGCGTTCCTGCGGCGCAAGGCCGCAGTGGAGGCCCGCTCTGGCTGGAGGCACAGGCCACCATCCCATCCGTGGAAGAGACGTTCGAGCTGCTGCGCGAGATGGTCAAGGACGGACTGTCCAGCAGCCCCGCCTCCGGTGGCGGCGGGGCGCTCGTGCCGCAGTTCGCCAGCGGCCGGGTGGCCACCACCACGGCGGGCGGCTACTGGGTGGACGGGCTCGCTCAGGCCGGCGTGAAGAACGACCAGTATGACGTGCAGTTCATGCCCAAGTGGAAGTCGCAGTCACACCAGTTCGGAGCTTCTGGCTGGTCGATGATGCGGTCTTCTTCCCGGAAGGAACAGGCCTGGGCCTGGCTGAAGTTCATCTCCAGCCGCAAGGGCATGTACCTGTCCGCACCGAAGCCCACCACCACGCCCTGCCGTCGCTCGCTATGTGCGGGGAGTGTGGAGATTGACGGCGTGACTCACCCGTTCTACTCGGCGGAGGGTCCCAAGCACTGGAAGGTCTTCTACGAGACCCTGGACCGCTTCCCAGGCACTGGGCCGTTCACTGCACCTCCCAGCGAGCCGGCTATCGAGCTCGCCCTCGACAAGAACACCATCAATGCCGTCGGCGGCAGCGCGAGTCAGATGCGATCCGCGTTGCGCTCACTGCAAGGTGACCTCACCCGCGCATTGGAGACCAGGGCATGACCGACATCACTGCGACCACACCGGCCCGGGCGGTACCGGACAACACGGCCCCACAGGAAGATGCCGCAACGATCCTGCGGCGCAAGGAAAAGCGGATGGCTGCCGTCTTCCTGGCGCCCACCGTGATCGGCCTCGGCCTGTTCGTGGTCGTCCCGATCATCGCTTCAGTAGTGCTGGCGTTCTTCCGCTGGGATGTGATCACCAGCCCGAAGTGGGCCGGCCTGGACAACTTCCACTCCCTGTTCAGCGACCCGACTCTGCGGTCCGCATTCGCCAACACGATCTTCTTCGTGGTGACCACGGTGATCCTGCAGCTCGCTGTCGCACTCGGCCTGGCCGTGCTCGTGCAGGGGATCATGCCCCGGTGGCTGCAGTCGACGCTGCGGTCGGTCTTCTTCTTCCCGATCATCCTGTCCGCGGCCTCTGTGTCGATCATCATGTCCTACCTGTTCAACCAGCAGTTCGGACTCGTGAACACCTACCTCAACGACCTCGGGCTCGGCAGCATCCCGTGGTTCACGAACGGCTTCAGTGCCCAGGTGATGATCATCCTGATCTACGTCTGGCAGAACTTCGGGTTCACCTTCCTGCTCTTCCTCGGCGGGCTGGCGAGCATCCCGCGGGACGTCTATGAGGCGTCCTCGATCGACGGCGCCACCGGCTGGCGGCAGTTCCGTCACATCACGCTGCCGCTGCTGTCGCCGACCACCCTGGTGGCATCGGTCATGGCGATCATCTCGGCGCTGCAGATCTTCGACCAGCCCTACGTCATCACTCAGGGCGGCCCGGGCAACTCCACCGAGACCGTGGTCATGGTGATCTACCAGGACGCCTTCGGTCAGTTGCAGTTCGGCACGGCCTCAGCGATCGGGGTGCTGCTGACGATCGTGATCATGCTGGTCACCGCGCTGCAGTTCCGTCTCTCCCGTCGCTTCGTCTACTACAGCTAGGAATCCGTCATGGCAACGATCACCGCGGACCAGCCGTCCGCAACCAAGAACCGCAGACCGTTCCGCTGGGCCAACGCGCCGAAGACCGTCGTCATCGTCGTGGCACTGATCCTGTGCCTCGGCCCGATGCTATGGACGCTGCTGACCTCGATGCGCCCGGCCAACCAGGCGCTCGGTGGAGCACCGATCAGCTTCAGCCATCTGTCCTTCGACTCCTTCCAGCAGGCGTTCAAGCAGGTCGACATGTGGCTGCTGATCCTCAACAGCGTGCTGGTCACCGGCCTGGTGACCATCTGCCAGATGCTCACCGCGGGTCTGTCGGGATATGTCTTCGCCCGCATCCCCTTCCGCGGCCGGGGAGTGCTGTTCTCGGTCATCCTGGCCACCATGATGGTGCCGATGCAGGTGACAATCATCCCCATCTTCATGATCATCCGTGGCATGCAGCTTTCGGACACCCTGTGGGCGCTGATCATCCCGGCGATCCCGACCGCCTTCGGCACGTTCATGATGCGGCAGTACTTCATGACGCTGCCGCCGGAGCTGGCCGAGGCTGCCGCCATCGACGGGGCCGGGCCCTGGCGGACCTTCCGGTCCATCTACGCACCGCTCGCGGCACCCGGGCTGGCCATCGTGGGCATCCTGGCCTTCAACGGCACCTGGAACGACTTCTTCCGGCCACTGATCATGGAGATGTCGTCGAAGAACTACACACTGCCGCTCGGCCTGGTTTCCCTCCAGGGCAATATGGGCAGTGGCAGCGTCGCGGTGGTGCTCGCCGGTGTGGTCATCTCGGTGATCCCCGCAATCCTGGTCTTCGTCTTCGGCCAGCGCGCGCTGCGCGAAGGCCTGACGACCGGCAGCTTCCGCTGATCAGATCCACCACCGTCACTGGGCGGGATGCGGTGCTGCGCCTGCGCACACCGCGTCCCGCCCGATGGCGTCCGCGTTCCCGCACGATGTCAGCAACACCCGAATAGACGGATAGGTCATATGTCTGAGAACACCTTGCCCCGCATGCACATTCAGCCGGAGTTCGGCTGGCTGAACGACCCGAACGGGATGGTCCATCACCGTGGCGAATGGCACGTGTTCTACCAGTTCAATCCGAATGCGCCGGTGCACGAAACGATCCACTGGGGTCACGCGAGCAGCCCGGACCTGGTGCGCTGGAAGCAGCACCCCGTCGCCTTCGGTCCGACGCCGGGCGGGCCGGACTCGGCCGGTTGCTGGAGCGGCGTCTTCTTTCCCTGGCTCGAGCGCCCCGCAGTCGCCTACTCCGGAGTGACCGCCCGCACCGCACCCAGCACTATCTGTGTGCGCGAGGCACTGGACGACGACTTGGAGCAGTGGAGCGAGCCGTATGTCGTCGCCGGCACCCCGCCCGAGATCGCCGCGATGCGGGACCCGTTCTGTTTCGACTGGCATGGGCGCCACCTGGCGATCGTCGGTGCCCAGCTGGATGAGGTCACCCCCGCCGTCCTCCTGTATGACGTGGGCGATCCGCGCGCCTGGCACTACCTCGGGGTGTGGCTGCAGCGGGGCGACACCGACCTGGAGCAGCCGTACGCCGACATGTGGGAGTGCCCGCAGCTGATCGTGGACGGCGACCGCGCGGCACTGGTCGTCTCGGGGCTGAGCCAGAGCGGTCCGGGCCCCGTCTTCGCCTTCGTCGGCGACCTGACCGACGACGCGGGCCTACCGTCCTTCCGGCCGGACGCCGTGCAGCTGGTCGACGAGAGCACGAGCTTCTATGCGCCCCAAGTGGCCACGTCGAGCGACGGCGATCTCATGTTCGGGTGGGTCACCCAGTGGGACGCCGCCGCCGCTGCCGCCACCGGTGTCTGCGGCTGCCTGACGCTGCCGCGGCGGGTCAGCGTGCACGGCGACCGGCTCTACTCCGTCGTCGACTCGGGCCTGCAGGCGTACGCCGACTCCGCCCCGCGCACCATCGTCCAGCTGGAGCACGGCGGTTCGACCGGCCTGCCGCGCTGCGCGCGCACCCAGGGAACCGCCGACCGCATCAAGCTCCACGGAGCCGCGTCGGAGGTCGAGATCGATTGTCCGGGAGGCATTTTCGAGGTCTGGACCGATGGAGAGGTCGCTGAGGTCTTTCCCGCTGAGTCGGTTCCGCGCACCCTGCGGCAGACCGGCACGGAAAGTTGGCTGCTGGTTGCGGTCGGGCCTCTCTCCGTGGAGATCGCCGAACTCGCACCTCCCGGAGACGCGACGCCGCTGCAGGAGACGTACGCGGACCACTCCGAGGCATCCTCCGCCTGACCGAACCGGCTACCGGCCCGGCTTCACACGGGAGCCGGGCCGACGGATTCCCGTCGTACCAGGACCGATTCGAGCAGCCGGCGGCGCGGTGCCCGATCGGTGGGGTCCTCGTCCTGCGTCCTGGCTGCGAGCTGGGCGATCAACGTCTCCATGGCACAGATGCCCATCGAGCGGTGCGGCAGCGCGAACGTCGTCAGTGCCGGGACGAGGTTGCCGGCCAGCTCCTCCTGGTCGTCGAAACCGAGAATGGACAGCTCGGCGGGCACCCGCAGCCCGAGCCGGGTTGCGGCGAGCAAGGCACCCGCCGCCACGCGGTCGTTCACACAGAACAATGCCGTCGGGCGAGTCGCGCGGCTGACGTCCAGCACCGGGATCGCGGCGTCATACCCAGCGTCGATCGTCCATTCGCCGGGAAGCACGCGCACCGCGGGGCGTTGCCCGGACGCTGCCAGGCGTTCCACGAACGCCGTCTGCCGCATCCGTCCGGCAATCGCGCGGCCTCCGGAGATCATCGCGATGCGCCGATGGCCCAGCGAGACGAGAAGCTCGGCGGCGGCCGCGCCGGCGGAGTCCTCGTCCGGGATCAACGACGCCAGCCGGTCATCGGCGGTGAAGCAGTTGGCCAGCACTGTCGGCAGGCCGGCGTCCGGCACGTCGCTGACCTCGCGCAAGGTCATCGAGGCATAGATCAGCCCGTCCACCCGGCGCCTGCGGAACTCCCGCGCAGCACGCCGCTCCGCCTCAGGCTGCCCGTTGCTGTCGAACACCGCAGCCAGATAGCCCTGCTGCAGGGCGAGTTCGGTGGCGCCCGAGATCAGCTGCCCCGCAAAGGGACTGGACGCGATCGCGTCGGTGATGACACCGATCAGGTGGGTGCGCTGCGTCCGCAGACTTTGCGCCACCGGGTGTGGCCGGTAATCGAGTTCGGCCGCTGCCTTCAGGATGCGCTCACGGGTCGCCTCCGAGACGTTCCCCTGTGCCTTGTTGTTGAGGACGAAGGACACCGCCGTGCGCGAACTGCCGGCCAGGTCGGCCACGTCCTGCGCGGTCGCCGGCTTCGCCCGGTGTTGCGATGCCATGGCGCGGCCCTACAACCCCAGCTCCCGGGCTGCCGCCGCCGAGGAGTCACGCAGGAAGTCGGCGCAGCGCCGCTGTTCGTCGGTCTCGCCGATCACCCCGGCAGCTTTCGACAGGGCGGCCAGCGCGCGCAGGAAGCCGCGGTTCGGCTCGTGCTCCCACGGCACCGGGCCCTGACCACGCCAGCCGGCGCGACGCAGCGCGTCGAGCCCGCGGTGGTAGCCGGTGCGGGCGAACGCGTAACTCTCGATCACATCGCCGTCCGCGAGCGCGTCCTCGGCGAGCGTCGCCCACGCCAGCGACGAGCCCGGGTAGGAGCGCGCGACGTCACGCGGGTCGACTCCCTGGTCGAGCGGCGAACTCGCGGGATCCACAGGCAGTTTCGTCTCGGGTATGCCGAGGAGGTTGTCGGTCATTCGTGTGTGCCCGCCGAGCCGAGGTTCTGGCACGCCTCGATCACACGGGCCGACATACCGGCTTCGCCCGCCTTGCCCCACGCCCGCGGATCGTACTGCTTCTTGTCGCCGACCTCACCGTCGATCTTCAGCACGCCCTCGTAGTTGCCGAGCATCCAGCCCGCGATCGGGCGAGTGAAGGCGTACTGCGTGTCGGTGTCGACATTCATCTTGACCACGCCGTAGGAGACGGCCTCGGCGATGTCCTTCGGGTCCGAGCCCGAGCCGCCGTGGAAGACCAGGTGGAAGGGCTTCTCGTCGGCGGTGTGGAACTCCTCGTGCACCGCGGCCTGTGCCTTCTGCAGAACTTCGGGACGCAGTTTGACGTTGCCCGGCTTGTAGACGCCGTGCACGTTGCCGAAGGTGAGGGCAGTCATGTAGTAGCCCTGCTCGCCGGTGCCCAAAGCCCGCGCGGTCGCGATCGCGTCCTCGGGCGTGGAGTAGAGCTTGTCGTCCATCTTCCCTTCGACACCGTCCTCCTCACCGCCGACAACACCGACCTCGATCTCCAGGATGATGTGCGCCGCCTTGCACTGAGCGAGCAATTCTTCTGCGATCTGGAGGTTTTCGTGCAGCTCGACCGCCGAGCCGTCCCACATGTGCGACTGGAAGTAGGGCAGGCCGCCTTGCTGCACGCGCTCGGTCGACGCAGCCAGCAGCGGACGCACGAAGGTGTCCAGCTTGTCCTTCGGGCAGTGGTCGGTGTGCAGGGCGATGTTGACGTCATACGCCTTGGCAACCTCGTGCGCGAAGGCGCTCATCGCGAGCGCGCCGGTGACCATGTTCTTGACGCCCTGCCCGGAGAAATACTCCGCGCCACCGGTCGAGACCTGGATGATCCCATCGCTGCCTGCGTCCGCGAAACCCTTGATCGCGGCATTGAGGGTCTGGCTGCTGGACACGTTGATGGCCGGGTACGCGAAGCCCCCCTTCTTGGCGCGGTCGAGCATCTCGGCGTACTTCTCCGGGGTGGCGATCGGCATGGGGCCCTCCTGCAAGCGTCGGCTGCGAACTGTGCGTGCCTACATCCAACCACTGCCCGGCGCTGGTCGAGTGCCCGGAGGAGCGAACGCGGGGAGGGTATATCGAGGCCTCGCTCGTTGTCAGGTGGCGCTGAGCCCGCGCCGCCGGTCGATCAGCTGGAGCCGCTCGGGCTCGTTCGCGCACCGTGCGATGGCCACGTCATACGCCCGCACTGCGTCGGTATGCCGTCCCTCCCGCGCCAGCAGCTCAGCCCGCACCGCCGGCAGCCGGTGCGAGTGCGGCAGCTGCTCGTCGAGCCCGTCCAGCAAAGTGATTGCGTTGGTCACATCACCGGCTTCGGCGACCGCGACCGCCCGGTTGAGCCGCACCACGGGCGAGCCGGTGAGCCGCTCCAGTTGCCGGTAGTAGTCGGCGATGGTGACCCAGTCGGTGTCCGCCGCGATGCCGGCGCGTGCGTGCTCGGCGGCGATCAGCGCCTGCAGCAGGTATTCGGCGGCGAGCGCGCTGTCCACCGCGACACCTCGCTGCCCGGTCAGGTCGGCCAGGAGCGATCGCCCCTCGGCGATCTCCTCGCCGTGCCACGCGGTGCGATCCTGCTGAGGCAACAGCACCAGCCTGCCGTCGGCGCCGACACGCGCGTCCCGGCGTGCGTGCTGCAAGAGCATGAGTGCGAGCAAGGCGGTGAGTGCCGGGGTTGCGGCTGCGGCCGGGCCGGTCCCCCGCACGATCCGGACCAGCCGGATCGCCTCACCCGCGAGCTCCGCCCGCACCACGTCGACGCCGCTGCCCGGCGCATAGCCAGCTGTGAACGCCAGATAGGCAACGCGCGCAACGGTTTCCAGCCGTTCGGGTAGTACCGAATCATCGGGTATGGCGAGCGGCACGCCAGCGGCCACGACCTTCTTCCGGGCCCGGGTGAGCCGTGCCGCCATCGTCGCCTCCGGCACCAGGAAGAGACGCGCGATGTCCGCGGTGGCGACGCCGAGGACCAGCCGGAGGGTGAGGGCGGCGCCCGCCTCTTCGCTCAATGCCGGGTGCGCGGCCAGCAGCACGAGACGCAGCAGGTCGTCATCGCCACCCGGCCCAGTCGCTGCCGTCCGCACCTCGGCGACCAGCTGCGGCTGCTTGCGCGCGGCCACCGCCTCGGCTCGGAGCCGGTCCAGCACCCGGCGGCGTGCCGCGGTCAGCAGCCAGGCCGGCGGGTTTTCCGGCATACCGGCCGCCGGCCAGGTCCGGGCCGCACGTTCGAACGCATCGGCGAGCGCGTCCTCGGCCAGGTCGAGTCGCCTGGTCTGCGCGACGAGCAGGGCCAGCAGCCGGCCCCACTCGTCGCGCCATACGTTCTCCAGGCTCACGCCTCCGGGCCTTCTAGCTGGATGCACGGTCGGATCTCGATCGAGTAGATCTCCGGCAGCAGCGCACACCAGGTGACGACCTGGTCCAGGTCGGTGGCTTCGATCAGGTAGAAGCCGCCGATCTGCTCGGCGGTCTCGGCGAACGGCCCGTCGGTCAGCTGCACGGTGCCGGTCCGCCGGCGCAGTGTCGTCGCGGTGTCGACGCCGGCCAGTGCCTCACCGCCCAGGATGGCGTCGCCGACGACACGCCCGAAGGTCAGGTGTTCCTGATGCCAGCGCGCCCGGTCCGCCGGGTCGGCGTCGCTCCACTCGTTCTCGGCTCCGGCGAGGAGGACCAGGTATGTGGTCACGACACCCGTTCCTCCGGTTGCACGGTGCGGCGCACTTCGACGCCTTCACCGATCGCGGTGAGGATCCGGCAGCAGTCCAGCACGTCGTCCACGTCGTCGGTCTGGACCAGGAAGAATCCACCGATCTGCTCGACCGCCTCGGCATACGGGCCGTCGGTGACCGTGGAGGATCCGGGCGCGATCCGCTTGGTCTCACTCGATGCGTGCAGTTCGGCACCGCCGGTGATCTTGTGCCCTCGTGCGACCAGTTCCTGTGAGAACCGGCCGTATTCGGCATACCCGTGCTTGCGCTCGTCCTCGGACATGGTGGTCCACCAGCGGTCTTCGTCTCCCACGATCACGATCATGTATTCGGTCATCAGTTGCCCTCCAGTTCGCGCAGTTCGATGAGATCCCCGGTGCTGGACAGTTGCCGGCAGCAGGCGCGCACGCCCTCGCGATCGTCGCTCTCGATGAGATAGAAACCGACGATCTGCTCGACGGACTCGGTGAACGGACCGTCGGTCACCGTCGTGCCGCCGTTGCCGTCCGGCCGCATCGACAGCGCCTCAGCCGACGGACGCAACGGCGATGCCACAACGACCCGGTGACCACCCTCGGCAAGTTCGCGATTGAAGCGGGCATGCGCCCGCATTCCCTTCTCGTGCTCCTCCGGCGGCAGCTTCGCCCACTCGGCCTCGGGCGCGGGCAGCAAAACCAGGAATCTCATGGTGACCCTTTCGGTATGCGGTGTGTACATCCTCTGACAGCACCATGACGGGTATGTCGAGCCGATATCGACAGGCCGTCTCATATTTTCGCGGATGATCCCCTGTCACTCTGATAGGTATGGCGCTCGCGTATCCGCAACCTCCGCTGACCGACGGCCGAGTACTGCTTCGCCGGTGGGCGGAACGCGATCTCGACTGCGTGCGCGCGGCGAGCACCGACCCCAGGATCCCCCGCGGCACCACTGTCCCGGAGGTATTCACTCCGACGGAGGGGCTCGCGTTCATCCGACGCCAGTGGAGCCGGGCCGAGACCGGAGCCGGTGTGTCACAGGCAATCACCGAAGCGGACACCGACCGCGCTGTCGGCCTGATCATCGTCAGCCCTCGACCGCAGGCCGGCGTCGCAGGAGTTGGTTACTGGGTGGTGCCGGGCGCCCGCGGTCGCGGACTCGCATCCGCCGCACTCCGTCTCGTCATACCGTGGGCATTCGCGTCACTTCGCCTGCAGCGACTCGAGGCCTGGACCGAGCCCGGCAACCTCACGTCCCAGCGCGTGCTGCTGAGCGCCGGGCTGCAGCACGAAGGGCTGCTGCGCAACTTCCTCACGATCGAGGACCGGCCCGTCGATGCGCACGTCTTCGCCGCCATCCTTGACGCAAACCTCGACCGTTGAAGGTTGCGTACGCCGCAGGCTGCCCGCCGTCCCCAAAGCGCGACCGTCGCGCCTTCGGGACACCCCAAGCCCCATCTCACGTCCCCAACCCTCGACCGTCGCGCCTTCGGGACGCTTCCAGCCCGGTTTCCCGTCCCGTTCTCGCGACCGTCGCGCCTTCGGGACACCATCCCATCGCGTCGAACCGATTCAGAAATTTGTTTGACCAAACCCTTTACAAAATCCTCTACTGTAGATATCCTGAGAACACGCTGAATCACCCGGAGGGCAGCCATGGCGATCGAGTCCAGGATCGAGCTTCCAGACCCTCCTGCCCGCGCGGAAGCCACCGAGACACTGCCGCGCGCCGAACCCGGCCGCGGCTACGAGGTGCTGGAGCTACTCCCCCAGCTGACCGCAGCCGCCGACGAACTCCCTGACCTGTTGCACCAATTCGGCACCGAGCAGTTGTCTCAGGTGATGCGCACGGCACTGTTCCTGGTCGGCCGCATGCAACAGGTGGCCACTCTCATCACTGCCGAAGCACTGATCCGCGGCGATGTGTCCAGATCGGACTCCGCGAATGCCACCCGATGGGTGACCGGACATGTCCCCGCGTTCGACGAGCCGGCCGAAGAGACCGGCCTGGGCGGGGATGCCGAGGCGAACAGTGCTCGGGCACAACGGGTTCCGGTCGAGCCAGCCACCTTGCGCCGGATTGCGGCTGTCGCGCAAGAATGCCAGCATCGCAAGAACGACACCGTCACAGCGGCACTGCGCGCCGGCAACTGCACCGTCGAGTCTGCGCGCACGACGCTGGCCCACGCCGACAAGGTCATGCCCGTGCTGCCCGGCACCGAGCACGATCAGGTGCTTGCCTGGTACCTCTCCCTCGATCCGTCCCTCGGCGCCCGCGGGCTGACCCAACTGACCAGGGCGGCGATCCTCGCCAAGTTTGCCCCCGACCAACTCGACCAGGAGGACGCTCACCTGGAGGACGTCGAGACGCTGACCTGGTCCACCACCCCGACCGGTATGACGCGGCTCGTCGCCGAACTCGCGCCTGCCACAGCCGCCATGATCAAGGACGCGATCATGGCCGGTTCCGCGCCGCGACCGGTCACCACGACCGACGGCAGCGACGGCGAATGCGCCACCGGCACGGCACGTCGGATCCTCGACGAGCGCACCCCCGCCAAGCGCCGCGCAGACGCACTGCTGGAGCTCGTCCAGGCCGGCGCACGCACCACGACCGGCAAGGGACAACTCGGCTCCGCGGCCACCGCGCTCATCACCCTCAGCCTGGACACGCTGACCACCGGCGTCGGCACCGCAACAACCACGACCGGCGACCTGCTTGACGCCACCGCGGCCCGGCGGCTCGCCTGCGACGCCGACCTCATCCCCATCGTGCTCGGCAGCCGGGGCGAGCCCTTGGACGTCGGGCGCCGCGAGCGACTGGTCACCAAGGGCTTGCGTGCCGCAGTTCTCTTCCGGGACAAGGGATGTTCCTTCCCCGGCTGCGATCGGCCACCAAGCTTCTGCGAAGTCCATCACGTACGCCCCTGGTGGGCCGGCGGCGTGACCAGCTTGATCAACTCGGCGATGCTCTGCTGCCACCATCATCGGATCGTGCACCGACGCGGCTACACCGCGACCGTCACCGAGTTCGGTGTCGTGTGGGACCTCACTCCTGGCCGGATTGCGTCCACTTACCCGCCAGCAGCGTACGAAAGCGCTTGAGCTTGCTGCTGTTTCGATAGGTCGAACTACGATCAGCGGCGCGACGGCTTGATCGCCGCACGCACCACCCGGGCACGACGCGCCCCGTCGACGAGCAGCTTCGTCGTCCCACTGATCTGCTCGGCGCTCCCAACCCCGGAGGGCAGCGCGCGGACTTCAGCATCAGTGACCGCAGAGAGCAGAGCCTGCGAAATGTCGGCCAACCCCTGAAACGGCCGATCGAAGAACGGGACCGTCACCGGCTCGACCGCCGGCAAACCGATCTCGCCCTGCAGCCGCCCGAGCACAGCCAAACCTTCAGCTAATCCCATCTCCCGCTCGTGCCAATCATCGGCAGCCAGCGCCACCCGGAATGCCGGCGCGGCAGCCGAGGCGCGCGGCAGCCGGGCAAACGCAATGCCGAACCACTTGCTGTATGGCGGCCAGCAGCGCTCCAGCAGAAACCCGAGATGCATGCCGACCTGCACCAACCGCCCGGCAAGCACGCGCGACCCGAGGTCGTCGCCGCGAGACCCGGACCGGCCGATGAACGGCAACTCCTCCCCGAGCTGTGCCCAATCGCAGGCCAGCAGATGCAGCCACACGTCGTGCGGATACCAGCCAAGACGTGTCCTGGCCGCGGTGAGATCACCTGCCGTGTCTGCAAATACCGGTCCTGCAGTGACCTCCAGCACCGCCTGACCCGTCAGCGCCAGCCAGTCCGCGACCGACAGGTCCGCGGTGGCGTCCACTCCGAGCCGGAACTGCAGAAAGTCGGCCACCGAACTCACCTCGACCCGTACCGCACCTTCCGGCGACCATGTCGTCGGAAAGCGCGTCGGCCATCCGCGATAGTCCTTCGGCAAGTCGGTTTCCAGGACGGCCGCAACCTCACCGCCCTGGTCGTCCGGTGTGAGCAGGGTGAGCCGCAGCCCGAAGTCGTGGTCCTGGCTGGTCTCGTCATCAAGTCCGAGCACGTCGGATCCGCTACCCAGGCGCGCAGCGGCATACCGCAGTCCCGGCAATCGGCGCGCGACCGTCGGAGCCACGACGTCCTCATAGTACGCCCGCGACAACGCCTGCCCGAAGGATTCCGGCTCGTGCTGGGCGGCAGTCACGCTGTGCAGTCTATGCACGCACACCGCCACCCTGCCCGTCCACCGAAGGGCAGCGCGAGGTCCCACCCTTCCGGGATCAGGCAGTATGGCGGGATGCCGCTGCACCTCCGGGAAAGTGTTCGTGCCCTCGTCCTCGACCCGGACGACAGCGTGCTGCTCGTGCACTTCGACTGGCCGGGGCTCGGCATCAGCGGCGGCTTCTGGGCAACTCCCGGCGGAGGCGTCGAGCCGGGCGAAACCCGCCTCGAGGCACTGCAACGCGAACTGCGCGAAGAGATCGGGCTGGAAATCGGCACCCTCGGCCCGGAGGTCTGGACCTTGAACGGCGTGTTCGAAATGGGCGAATGGGACGGTCAGATCGACCACGTGCATCTGTGCCGAACCGACCACTTCGAGCCCAGCCCGTCATTCTCAGCTGCCCAGCTCAAGGCCGAGAACGTTCACGAAATCCGTTGGTGGTCAACCGAAGAGATCGAATCGGGCGCGGCGACCTTCGGTCCGGCGCGCCTGCCCGGCATACTCCGCGAACTGCGCGAAGGCGGCACACCGGAAACGCCGGTCATCCTCGACGGCTTCTGAGGCTACCCGGCACGCTGCGGCAGAAAGTGCCGCCGGATCTCGTGGGCGTATGCCGTGCCCAGCGTGTCTCGGTGCTCGGTGATCCAGTCGGTGAGGCGGATCGTGCCCGTCGCCGGCGCATCGGAGTCGGCCAGACCGGCCGCCATTGCCCGGTATTCCTCGCGGGTCAGCAACGTGTCCCGCACCAGGCGGCCCAGCAGCCAGGTGACCGCAGGGAAGACACTCCCGGGCACGGGCAGGAGGCGCGTGTGGCTGCCAATGCTCGCGCGGATGTGCTCCAGCAGGTCGGCGAAGGTCAGCGACTCCGGGCCGACTGCGTCCACCGTGACCGAGTCGTCCCGTTCGCCGAGGTCGGCCATCAGCGTGGCCAGGTCGTCGATGTGGATCCCACGGACCCGATAGCGGCCACCGCCGCCGATCAGCGTCACCGGCGACCGGCGCATCAGCCAGGCGATGTTGTTGATGAGCACCCCGTCCCCGCCGAAAAGTATTGCAGGGCGCACGATCCCATACGGCACGCCGCTCTCCTTCAGGTGCGCCTCCACCCGGCCCTTGCCGCGGAAATAGGCGTATGGCGAGTTCACATCGGCAGCCGTGATCGACACATGCACGATGCGCCGCACCCCGGCTTCCGCGGCAGCCCGGAACAGGGTGGCGCTGCCCTCCACCGCGGTCTCGAACGTCACGTCACCGTGCGGAAAGCGCACCCAATAGGTGTTGTAGAGGCACTCCACACCCTCCAGCGACTTCCGCAGACCCGCCGGATCGCCCAGGTCGAGTGGCCGTATGTCGTAACCGCTCCCAGCCCGCGGATGGTTCGTCAGGGTCCGCACCGACCGGCCACGAACCGTGAGCCCCGCCGCGATCGCCGCGCCCGAGTAGCTGAACGCTCCTGTCACCGCATCCATGTCGACACCTCTCGCCGGCCCCAGTCGTTTGAGCAATCGCTCAATTTGAGCTTAGACCACGCGCGCGTGCCGCAACACCCACACGTGCATCGCGATGGCGGCGGCCGCACCCGCATTGATCGAGCGCGTCGACCCGAACTGCTCGATGTGCAGTATGTCGACGCACGCCTCCTGCATCTCGGGCGTCAACCCCGGACCTTCCTGCCCAAAGACGAGCACGCACCGCCTCGGCAGCGCGTAGGTCTCGATCGGCTTGCTGCCCGGGAGATTGTCGATGCCGATCAGCGGCAGCCCTTCCGCGCCCGCCCAGTCCACCAGCGACGCGACATCTGGGTGGTGGAACTCGTGCTGATAGCGGTCGGTCACCATCGCCCCGCGCCGATTCCAGCGGCGCTTTCCGACAATGTGAAACGCCTTGGCGCCCATCGCATTTGCCGTGCGGATCACCGAGCCGATGTTGAAGTCGTGTCCCCAGTTCTCCACCGCCACGTGGAAGTCGTGCCGGTGCGCATCCAGCTCGGCCACGATCGCCTCGTGCGTCCAATACCGGTAGCGGTCGACGACGTTGCGCCGGTCGCCATGCGCCAGCAGTTCCGGGTCGAAGCGCGGATCGGGCGAGCCGTCCGGCAGCGCCGGCCATGCCCCGTCATACGGCCCGACACCCACGTCCTCGCTCACGAGGACGAGGATCTCATCCCCGCCCGATGTCGAAGAGGTTCCCCTCCGGGTCGGCGAACGTCACCCATGCCGTGCCGAACTCCTCGAACTGCGCGACCCGCTGCGCCCCCAGCGATTCGGCACGCGCGACCTCCGCATCCCAGTCCGCGCCGACGAGATCCAGGTGGATCGGGTTCTTCCCCTTCGGACGCGCATCGGCCTTCATGAAGAACCACGTCCGCCCCGGCGGGTCCTCCCGGCCGATCGAGGCGAAGAACTCGTCCGCCCCGTCGTCGAGCTGCCTGCCCAGCAACTCGCTCCAGAACCGCGCGGTCCGCAGCACATCCGTGCAGTCGAACGCAATCGCACCGACCTCAACCGGCATCCGCCTCACCTCCACCGTCTGCGATGCGCCCGGCGCGCACCGCCAGTCTCCTGTATGCCGCAACCAGCTCCTCGTTGTCCAGCACCTCGAAGTCGGCCGGCAACCGCAAGAGCCACCACGCCAGCATGTCCAGGTCATGCGCACCGACCCGCAACTCACAGTGCGCGTCGTCGACAGCGGTCAGGGTTCCCCAGCCACCGACACGGTCTCGCACCTCGTCGATCGCGCACCGCACCCGCACCGTCGCCTCATACTCCCAGCCCGAACTCACCGACCGGCGGATGAACGTCTCCGCGTCGGGCGCCGGCCTCGGCGTGAAGCCGAAAGTGGACGCACGCACCTCGCTCATCCGGTCCAGCCGGAACGACCGCCAGTCATCCCGGTCGAGGTCGAAAGCCATGAGATACCAACGTCTTCCGGTCGCGATGAGCCGGTAGGGCTCGACTCGCCGGGACGTCGCGGCACCGTCCTTGGCCGTGTAGTCGAAACGCCCCTGATGACGCTCGCGGATCGCCCGCGCCAGCACCAGCAGCGCGTCGGAATCCACTGTCGCTGCTTGGTATTCGACGGTCACCGTCGCCTCTTGCACGGCGGCCACATGCGCCCGTATGGCGGCCGGCATCACCTGGTCCAGCTTCGCCAGAGTACGCAACGCTGCCTCGCCGACCCCGGCCACCGTCCCACCGGCTGCGAGCCGCAGGCACACCGCGACCGCGACCGCCTCGTCCTGGTCGAGCAGCAACGGCGGCAACGCGCGACCGGCACCCAGTTGGTAGCCGCCGCCGAGACCGCGGCTGGACTGCACCGGATAGCCGAGCTCACGCAGCCGGTCAACGTCGCGGCGGACCGACCGTGGAGTCACACCGAGCCGATCGGCCAGTTCGTCCCCGGACCAGACCGCTTGCGCCTGGAGCAGTCCGAGCAGTTGCAGCAGTCGTGCGGTCGTCGTTGCCATGACCCCATCGTCGCGAATCTCAGGACCGAAAGTGTCCGCTATGCACGGCACGGTGATCTCGTCAACGATCCCCAGCTCTGGAAAGGCCGATCTCATGCCTGCTCACGCACCACAAACGGACCACGAAGGTGAGCTGCTCGCCGGCTACGTCACCCAGCAGCTGCTCGGCCTCAAGGCCGCTGCACACGGCCTCACCGACGCCGAATTGCGCGCCACCCCAACGGCTTCCAGTCTCAGCATCGGCTCGTTGGTGAAACACGGCACCCGCTGCGCGATCTCCTGGCTGGACCGGGCAGCAGCGGCTCCGGCCATGTGGCCGCCCGCCGACGACCCGACTCCGCAGCAAGACCGGATCAGCGCACACTTCGGCGAGTTCCGGTTGACCCCGGAGGACACCGGGGACCGGCTGCGGGACGGCCTGGACGCCGTGATCGCCCGCGTGGGGCGCGACGTCCCGTCATACGACCTGGACGAGCGCGTGCCGGTGCCGACCGACGCGCCCTGGTGGCCGCGCGACGTACAGTCATGGACCGTCCGCTGGACCGTGCTGCACCTGATCGAGGAGCTCGCCCGGCACGCCGGTCACGCCGACATCATTCGCGAATCGATCGATGGCGCAACGATGTACGAGTTGCTCGGTGCGGTCGAGGGGTGGCCGAAGTCGGACTGGTTCACCCCGTGGTCGCGCGACGCCATCCGCACCACCGAGCCGGTGTGACGCGCGGCAGCCCGGACTGGGTCCGGGCCGCAGGACGGCCAGCGACTCAGTGCAGCAGCCGCGACAGGAACCGCTGGGTGCGCTCCTCCTGCGGTGCGCCGAGCACCTGCTGCGCCGGTCCGCGCTCCAGGATCACCCCATCGGACAGGAAGCACACTTCGTCCGCGACTGACCGGGCAAAGCCCATCTCGTGGGTGTTGAGGATCATCGTCATGCCGTCCTCGCGCAGGCCCTGGAGCAGGTCGAGCACCTCCCCCACGAGTTCCGGGTCGAGCGCAGAGGTGACCTCATCGAGCAGCAGCAGCCGTGGCGAGTTGACCATCGCGCGGGCGATCGCGACCCGCTGCTGCTGGCCGCCGGACAGGTCGTCCGGGCGAGCATTCGCCTTGTCCGCCAAGCCGACTCGTTCCAGCGCCGCCCGTGCCCACTCCGTCGCTTCGGCGCGCGCGACCTTGTGCACCCGGACCGGAGCGAGCGTGATGTTCTGCAGCACCGACAGGTGCGGGAAGAGGTTGTAGGACTGGAAGACCATGCCCATCCGGGAGCGCACTTCGTCGGCGTTCACCCGCGGATCGGTGATGTCCTGGCCGTCGAGTTCGACCACGCCGTCATCGACGACCTCGAGCAGGTTGACGCAGCGCAGCAGCGTGGACTTGCCCGACCCGGAAGCGCCGATGAGGACCACGCACTCACCCTCGGCAACCTCCAGCGAAACGTCCCGGAGCACGACGTGCGCCCCGAACGACTTGCGAATCCCTCGCAACGACAACACATTCACAGCTGACCACCGACTCCCTGGAAACCACGCCGCCGGGCATACCAGTCGGTGAACCGCGCCATCGGGATGGTCAGGCAGATGAACAGCACCCCGGCGACGACGTATGCCGTGAAGTTGAACGACAGGGACTGCCGGATCTGTGCCTGCCGCAGCGCGTCGACCACGCCGATCGCGGCCAGCAGGGCCGAGTCCTTCTCCAGCGAGATCAGGTCGTTCATCAGGGCGGGCATCACCCGCCGAACCGCCTGCGGCAGCACCACGAAGCGCAGCGTCGCGGCATACGACAATCCGAGCGAGCGAGCCGCCGCCCGCTGCGAGGGGTGGACCGACTCGATGCCCGCCCGCAGCACCTCGGCGACGTTCGCCGAATATGACAGGGTGAGCGCGAGCCCGCCCCAGAAGAGCGGGTCGGTCGGCAGCCCGCTCAACTGCAACGCCGGCACCCCGAGGCCGAGCAGGAAGACCACCAGCAGCAGCGGCAGCCCGCGGAACAGGTCGACATACACGACCGCGAACGCGCGCAACGGGAAGAACACCGGCCCGCGCAGGGTGCGCAGCACGGCCAGCACCAGCGACCACACCGCGATCGCGACGCCGCACACCAGCATCACCTCGATGTTGGTCCACAGCCCACGCAGCACCATCGGAAACGCGACACCGGCCTCGTGCGGTGAGAAGAAGGTGCTCTGGAAGCGGTCCCAGCCCGGGCTGGTGACCAGCACGATCACGACCACCGCGAGGACGACGATCGTGCTGACCGTCGCCACGACGAACGACCGGCGCCGCTGGCGCAAGCGGTATGCCGCGCGTTGCTGCTCGATTGGGGAGGGCTGCCACACCTCCGGCTTGTCGGCCGCGGTCACGACAGTTTCGGCGCTCCCTCGCCGGTCAGCCACTTGTCCTCGAGCTTGGCAAGGGTGCCGTTGCTTCGCAGGGCGTTGACCGCCTTCGTGACGCACGGCGTCAGCGTCGACCCCTTGGTCAGCACCGCGCCGAACTGCTCGGGCTTGCCCGTCACCGGCAGCTGGCCGACGATGACGCCGGAGCTGAGCTGTGCGGATGTGATGTAGAACGCCGTCGGTAGGTCCACCACGAGCCCGTCGATCTGGTGGTTCTTCAGCGCTTGCACCGCGACCGGGTTGGTGTCGTAGACGGCCGGCTGCTGCGAGGGCTTGATCTGGTCGACGATCGCGCTGTATGACGTCGTCCCCACTTGCGCACCCAGCTTGGCCTTCTTCAGCGCGGCAATGGATTTCGCACCGGCGATCTTGCTGCCCTTGTAGGTGACGATGGCCTGGGTGACGTCGTAGTAGCCGCTGGAGAAGTCCACCGCCTTCGCCCGGGCGGGGGTGATCGACACCTCGTCGAGGTCGAAGTCGAAGGAGTGGGTGGCTCCGGCGACCACAGAGTCGAACGGCACCCGCTTCCAGGCGACCTTCGCCGTGGAGTAGCCCAGCTGCTGCGCGATCGCGTAGGCGACCGACGACTCGAAGCCCTTGCCGTTGGCGGGGTCGTTGTTCGAGAACCAGGGCTCGTAGACCGGGTTGTCGGCGCCGATGGTGATGACACCGGGCTTGGTGGTCTTCATGGTTGCGGGCGTGCAGCTCGCGGCGGCGGCCTTCGAGCCGCTCGCGGTGCCGGTGCCTGCACCAGAGTCGGCCGCACCGGTGGACTTCGGGGAACTGCAGCCGGCCAGGACCAGCGTGGTGGCAGCGGCAACAACCAGCAGAGTATGACGGGAGCGGCTCCCGGGAATGCGCGTCATGGTGCCGGAGAATATCGGCGAACCGGGCACGGCGCAGCTATGCCCATCACCTGGGCACAGACCGGCGACGCCCAGCCTGCACCGGCCCCGCTCCAAGGCACCCCTCAGCGGCGCTCACGTACGCTTGCGCGCGTGATGCACTCCCTCGGCCCGAGCTTCATGGACCCGACCTACCTGCTCGACCAGTTCGGGGGAGCCTTCTTCGGGATCTCGCTGCTGATCGTCTTCATCGAGTGCGGCGTCCTCTTCCCGATCCTGCCGGGAGACTCACTGCTCTTCGCGATCGGGCTGTTCAGTTCCAGCGCCAAGTACAACTTCCACGTCTCGCTGTGGATTTCGGTGCCGTCGCTGATGATCGCGGCGTTCGCGGGCAACGTCGTCGGCTACGAGATCGGCCGAGCTGTCGGCAAGCCGATCTACGAGCGGGACGGCCGGATCCTGAAGAAGGAGTATTTCGAGAAGACCAACGCGTTCTTCGACCGGCACGGCAACAAGGCCCTCGTCATCGGCCGTTTCGTGCCGATCGTGCGGACCTTCATCACCCTGGTTGCGGGCGCGGGCCGGATGGACCGCAGGCGCTTCTTCACCTGGAGCGCCGTCGGCGCCGTGTTGTGGGTGGCCATCGTGGTGCTGGCCGGCGTGGTGCTCGGCCGGGCGTTCCCGGGTCTGGGCGACAAGATCGACGTCGCCATCCTGGTCATCGTCGTCATCTCGGTCATCCCGATGCTCTACGAATACCTCAAGCACCGCCGTCAGGCGCGGGCCGCTTCCGCCGACTGACCGATCCCGGAAGGGACCTCACGCCGCAGCGCCCGTTGCACCTGCACGGCGAACCCCGCGACGACCACCACCGAGAGCACATAGCTGGCCCGCACCCCCAACGACGCGCCGAGCGCACCGAAGAGCACGAAGGAGATCACGCTCGCCGCCTGCATCAGTCCGTTGACGGTCGAGCTGACCCGGCCGCGCATCGCGTCCGGCGTGCGCACGGTGAACAGCGGTCCGAAACACGCCGTCATCACCCCTAGGGCGACGCCCAGGAACGCGGTGAGGACCAGCAGCACCCGGTATGCCGGGGACACCCCAATGCCCAGCACTCCCAGCGCAATTACCCCCAAGCCCACTTGTATCGCCTGCACCCGGGAGCGATCGGACTTAAAGCGACCGGATGTCACCGAGCCGACCACGGCACCGACGGTGAAGACCACCTCGACGAGGCCGTACCAGCCGGCAGGCATGCCGAAGATGTGGCGGATCAGGAAGACGTCGAGCACGCTGGTGCCGTTCGCGGCGAGGACCAGAACCAGCACACCGACCAGCACCGGCTAGACGAGCCTGTCCGCCCGCAGCGCGCGCAATCCGCTGGTCTTCGAGACGGTTTCAGCTGCGTCGACCTGCGCGTCAGCAGCCCTGTCACGCCCGACGGTCCGGCCTCAGAGTCGTCGACACGCAGCAGCACGACCGACAGCAGCGCGTCGCCGAAGACCGACAGTGCTCGCGCCGGGACGACCAAGCGCACGTCGCGGTGCCGCCATGCCGAATCCTGAAGTGACTCTTTCACATATCTGAAAGTAATTCTTCGCACCCTGAGGCGCCACACGGCCGGAACGACCGAGCGGTCCGGCCTTCCCCCTGGAAGACCGGACCGCTCGATCCCGTCGTATGCCGCGAGTGCCTCAGTGCGCGACGCGTGCCGCCGGGCCTCGGCCGGTGCTGCGCTTCCGGGCGAACGCCTGGGCGTAGCGGGAACCCGCGAGGAGAAGCACCAGACCGACCGCGAGGAACGTCATCGCCCGAGTGGCGCCGGACATCTCCTGCAGGTCGAAGAGGAAGAGTTTGGCGACCGCACCACCAGCGAGCAGCAAACCGCCGCCGAGCGAAACCGCCGCGAAACGGGGCTGGTGCAGGCTGAACGCCATCGACGCCATGGCCACGATCACCCAGACGACCGTCACGCCCAGATGCGCACTGTGGAAACCAGGCGTCCCGCCGACGGTGCTGCCGAAGGAGATCATGGCCGCTGTCGCGCCATACAGGCCGGCGCACACGGCGACCGGCGCGACGACCGTCTGGCGGACGCCGGTGCCCGGTCGCAGCATCGCCGTACCGGACAGGGCGGCCCAGGCGACGAGCAGCAGTCCGCCGGTCATCGTCACGTAGGACAGCTGGGCGTCCGCGAGTCCCGGGCGGGACAGGGCTGCCGGGTTGGCAAAGACGAGGTAGGCAACTGCGCCACAGCCGCCGAGCGCGGCACCGACCAGGGTCACGGCGGTCGATTTCCGGGCGACCGACACCGCCGCAACCGCAACTCCCGGGACCAGCACGAGCACCGGCATCCAGGAGTCGTCACCGAGCAGGAGGCAGGTCTCCACCCCGAGCAGCAGCGCCGCGGCCGCCAGCACGGTGCGGCGCACCGTTCCCAGCGAGGAGCAGCAGAAGGCAGCACCCGCGATCAGCGCGGTGAGTGCGGCGCCGACGACGAGGGCGACGTGCTGGTCGAGCAGCGGCAGTTGCACCACGGCGGGCATCACGGTGAATCCGAAGGCAGCGGAGTGCAGTTCGTCGTCCTTGCCCGTTGAACTGAAGAACCCTGCCGCCCCGAGTGACAGCACGGCGAGCACAGCCGGCAGGGAGGCGATCGAGCGCGTGTCGACCGCGTACGCGGCGACGACGGTCACGGCAGGCAGCGGGCTCACCAGCGAGTGGAAGCACCAGCCGCGCAGCCGCTCCGGCACGATCGCTGCGGCTTGCAGGATGACCATGAACCACACGAGCGAGACGGTGACGCCACTGGTGAGCACCGGCGCGAGCGCGGCGACCGCGATGGTGACGCCTATCGCGAGCAGCTCCGAGCGCCAGTGCACCGCGAGAGCGGCTGCCGCCGCGGCGATGGCGCCGGCGATGACGAGGCCACCGATCGCCGGCAGCCACTCGTAGAACGAGGTTACCGCGACCGTGTCCACGAAGAGCCCCGCGATGCCGGTGCCGGCAAGAGCGACTCCCCCGATGGTGCCGCCCGGCCGGCCGTGGACACGCAGTCCGGCACCGATCAGCGCCGCAGACAGCACCGCGCCGCCCGCGACCCGCACCTGCGGGCTGAGCAGGCCGGCATGCGCGGCAATGACAAGCAGCATGACGACGCCGATCAGGGTGATCGCGCCGCCGGTCAGCACAAGCAGCTTGCTGACGATGCCCTCGCGCTGCCACCACGGTGCCCGGCGGGGCATCATCGCGTATGGCGCGACGGGCGCGCCATACGGGCCCGGGTGCTGCCCGGGGTAGGTGCCGCGAGCGGCATACGGGTGCTGGCCCGCGGCATACGGATTGGCCGGGGGCTGACCCGGCACAGGACCTGGCTGGTTCGCAGTCGTGTTCATGCCCACCAGCCTCGGCGACGCGGCGGCCGCCGGCCTGAGTACGACTACTCAGCGGCGGTGGGGATTGTCGGCAAGAAGCTACCGCGGGGTATCCCCTGGTCTTACCCGAGTTCGTTCTCGATCGCGTAGCGCGTCAGCTCGATCCGGTTGGAGAGCTGCAACTTGCGCAAGGTCGCCTGCACGTGGTTCTCGACGGTGCGGTGACTGACGTCGAGCCGGCGCCCGATCTGCTTGGCGCTCAAGCCCTTTGCCACCAGCCGGAGCACCTCGAGTTCGCGCGGGGTGAGAGTCGGCGCCGGCTCCGCACCGGCCGGCGTGGGCTCGGTCGCCATCCGGCGGTATTCACCGAGCACGAGCCCGGCCAGACCCGGTGTGAAGACCGCCTGCCCGGCGGCGGTCGCGTTGACGGCCTCGATCAGCTCGGCCGCGGACGCGCTCTTCACCAGGTAGCCGCAGGCTCCCGCCTTGACCGCCTGCAGCACGTCGTCACGCTCCGAGGACGCCGAGAGGATCAGCACGTTGGCACCCGGTGCGGCTTCCAGCACCCGGGCGGTCGCCTCGGCGCCGTTGCCGTCCGGAAGGTGCATGTCCATCAGCACGACTTGCGGGGTCGTCGCCTTCGCCCTCGTGGTCGCTGCGGCGACACTGTCCGCGGTCGCGACCACGGTGAAGCCGGCCGCCTCAAGGTCCCGGCTCACCCCGTCGCGCCACATCGGGTGGTCGTCGACGACCATGACCGTGGTCGACTCGGCTGCACTCATGCCGCTCATCCTGCCTTGCCGGCGCGCGGGACGCGCAACTCCCACTCCGTGCCGAGGTCCGGCCCGGTCTCCAGGACGGCCTCGCCGCCGAGGTCCGCCATCCGGCCGCGGATCGACTTGCTCACTCCCATGCGTCCCTGCGCCTCGGCTTCCGCAAGGCGTCCGTCGGGTATGCCGACACCGTCGTCGCGAACGGTGAGCACGACCTCGCCGCCGAGGTCCTCCAGCAGCACGAACGCCTGCGCGTCCGGCCCGGCGTGCCGCGCGACGTTGTCCAGGATCGTGCGGACGACAGCCGCCAGCTCGGTGACGACGGAGCCGGGTAGGTGTACGGCGCCGGCCGGTCCCGAGAAGTTCACGCCGGCGGGGATCACCGCCTGCAGCTGGGTGCGCAGGTCGGTCGAATCGTCCACCCCGGGCACCGTCGCCTGCTCGCTGATCAGCGTCCGCAGCGCCTGCTCCTGCTCGCCGGCGAGCCGGCCGAGTTCACCCGCCGCACCGCCCAGGTCGGCACCGCGGCGACGCATCAGGGCAAGCACCTGCAGGGTTCCGTCGTGCACCTCGCGGGCCAGCCGCTCGCGTTCCTTGGTCGCCGCCTGCATCCGGACGGCCGTGGACAGTTCCTGCTGGGCACGCGACACGATGCGGGCGCCGACGCCCATCGTGACGCCGACGGTGAGCAGGATCGGGGTGGTCGCGTCCGTGACCAGGTTGTGGAACTGCTCCTCGATGCCCAGGCTGAGCAGCGAGAAGCCGACTCCTGCGGCCCCGCCCGCGGCCGGCCCCCACAGCAACGCGACCGAAACGACCGCGTTGGTGATCCAGAACGTCGAGGGCAGACTCTGATGGTGGTGGTAGTACTCCGGCCGGACCACCCAGACGGTGGAGACGGTCAGCAGGACGGTGATGACGAGCTCGATCACGACCGTCGGTGGCCGCGGCGCCAGTTCGAAGGCGTAGACCAGCCCGCTCACACCCGACCAGATCACCAGCAGCGCAATGAGCGCCCAGCTGATCACCGGATGGCTGTATGCCGGGATGCCCGACCCGGGCGGCGCCTGCGCCCGGACCGAGACGATCTGGGCGCCGATCGCATAGGCAACGGACGCGAAGCGGAAAACCTGCGCACCCCGCCAGAAGGGCAGCGTGGCATCCGGATCGATGTGCACGACCACGCGTTCCACGCTCCGACCGTAAAGCACGGGACGTCCGGGTGCGGCACGATGGACCGCATGACCGAGCGGCGGACCCTCACGCTGACCGACCCCCGGGCGATCCGGGTGCTCGCCCATGCAGCGCGCCAGCAGCTGCTGGACGAGTTCAGCCGCGCGGACACCCTGACCGCGACAGAAGCAGCGGCACTCTGCGGCATCAGTCCGTCGGCGATGAGCTACCACCTGCGCGCAATGGAGCGCTGGGGTCTTGTCGAGCGTGCCGAGAGCACCGACGGTCGCGAGCGTCCCTGGCGGCGAGCCGCCGACAGCATCCAGATCGCCAACGGCTCGAAAATAACCGCGGACGTGGCGAATTCGATGATGAGCACCTTCATCGACCGCATCCAGCGAACACTGCAGGCGGCAATCGATCGGGACGATCATGCGACCATCGCCCAGGTCGGTTCGGTGTACCTCACCGACGCGGAAGCGAAGGAACTGGACGAGCTCGTGCATGACGCGATGAACCGGTTCGACGACCGGCACGTCGAGCGCACCGCTCCCGCCGGCGCCCGCCGGCGGGATCTCTACTGGCTCAACCTGCCGCGACCGTGAGGGGATTCGCTACGTGCACCTCCCGTCAGGCGACGAATGCTGGAACTGGCCTCGTGGAGAAACTCCGCGCGGCAGTGCGATAGCGCTCGATCGCCAGCTCGGCGATGCGCCGATCGGCACCGATCGGCGCGGTGACCCGGGCGTCGAGGCGCCGGAGTCGCTCGTGGAAGAACCCGTGCCCGAGCAGGTATGACGCGACATACACCCGCCTGCCTTCGGTGGTCGCGTCGGCAATCGCCTGCTCCACGGAAGGTGTTGTCGCAGAAGCGAACCCGGCAGTCACTCGTCCCGGCCGGAGCAGGGCAAGCCGCTCCGCGACGACCTGCACGGCCAGCGCCGCGCCAGGCCGGGAGGACCCTGCGGCGGCCAGCACGACCGGATCCGACGTGGTCGCACCGGCTTCGGCCAGTCGGTCGCGGAGGATCTGTGCGAGCACCGGGTGCGGGCCGAGCGGCGGAGCGGCCGTCACCAGAGGTGCTGCCGCCGCGCGCGCGACGTCTACCTCGACGTGGTAGCCGGTGGACAGCAGCAACGGCACGATGACCGTCGGGATCTCTTCTCGGACAAGTGAGTCCACGACATCGCGCAATCGCGGGAGTTGCACGTCGACATACGCGTCGACCACCCGCACGCCGGGTAGCCTGCGTTGGACCTGAGCCCGCACCTGAAGCACGGTGCGCTGCCCAGTCGCATTCGCGGTGCCGTGGGCGACGAGCACCAGTGCCGGCACGTTTCTCATCGCAAGACCTCCGTAACGGCGCCAATGATCACCGCTGCGGGATTACCGACCCCGGCCGCGTCAACGCGGTCGGCGATCGTGTCGAGCGTCCCGGTGACTTCACGCTGCTGCGGCGTCCAGGCCGACTGCACCACAGCCACCGGCGTGTCGGACGCCCGGCCGGCATGTGTCAGGTTGGCCGCGAGCTCCCGCAGCCGGCCCATCCCCATCAGCACGACCACGGTGTGCGGCCACTGGGCGAGCACGTCGACGTCCAGGTCGTCGTGGCCCGAGATGATCAGCACTCCGTGAGAGACGCCGCGGTGGGTCACCGGGATGCCGGCAGCCGCGGGCGCGGACAGCGCGGACGTGACGCCTGGCACCAGTTCAACCGGCACACCGGCCGCGTGACAGGCGAGCACTTCCTCCCCGCCGCGGCCCAGCAGGAACGGGTCCCCGCCCTTGAGGCGCACGACATACTTTCCGGACCGCGCCCGGTCGACGAGCAATGCGTTGATCTCGTCCTGCGGCACCGGGTGGTGATGCGGTGTCTTGCCGACGTCGATGATCTCGGTGCCGGGACCGAGGTCGCGCAGCAGGCCGCGCGGCGCGAGCCGGTCGGCAACCACCACGTCCGCCCGCTCGATCGCGCGCATCCCGCGCACCGTGATCAGGTCGTCGGCGCCGGGTCCGCCGCCGACGAGCACGACGCGGCCGACCGGCTGGTCCGCCTGCACGTTCTGCGTCACCGCTCCGACCCTCGACACCCTCGACTCGCCGTGCGCGAGTTCGCGCACGGCGAATCAGTCTCGCATAACCAAATGTGTCGCTTTAAATAAGATCAAGTAATGAGATCAGGCGAGTCCCAGGTCGCTGAGGCCGTATGCCGTGAGGTAGGGGATGCCCGCAGCTTCGATGCGCTCCCGGGCTCCCGTGGACCGGTCGGCGATGACCGCGACGGCGACGACCTCGGCTCCTGCTTCGCGCACCGCCTCCACTGCTTCGAGAGCCGACGCCCCCGTCGTCGAGGTGTCCTCCACCACGACGACCCGGCGCCCGGCGATCGACGGCCCCTCGATGCGCTGCTGCAGGCCGTGTGCCTTGCCCGCCTTGCGCACGACGAAGGCATCGAGCGACTGGCCGGATGCGGCGGCCGCGTGCAGCATCGCCGTGGCCACGGGGTCCGCGCCCATGGTGAGACCACCGACTGCGTCATACGACAGCTCGGCCGTGAGGTCGAGCATCACGCGACCGACGAGTGGCCCCGCGACTCCGCTCAGGGTGATCCGGCGCAGGTCGACGTAATAGTCGGCCTCCTTGCCGGACGACAGGGTGACCTTGCCGTGCACGATCGCCTCGGCCAAAATGTGTTCCAGCAGTTCCTGCGCGGCCAATGCCGGCTCCTCACTCGTGGCTATTTCGGGACTTCACTGCGGACGGTGGCTGCGAGACAGCTTGCCAGCCCGCACGATCGGGCGCGGCAGCAGCCGCAACGCGGCCGACACCACCTTGTACTGCGGGCTCGGGATCGAGATCACCTTGCCCCGGTCGACGTCGGCCAGGCACTGCTCGACCAGCGAATCTGCCTGCAACCACATGAAATCCGGGAATCCGTTGTGCCTGATGCCGGACCTGCTGTGAAACTCCGTGCGCGTGAAGCCGGGGCACAACGCGGTGACGGTCACGCCGCTGCCGCGCAACTCGCTCGACAGGCTCTCGGAGAAGACGGTGACCCACGATTTCGCCGCCGAGTAGGTGCCCGACGCGAGGTAACCGGCGACCGACGACACGTTGACGATCGCGCCGTGCCCGCGGTCGCGCATCGACAGCGCCGCGGCGTGCGAGAGCACCATCACCGCCCGGACCAGCACGGTCAGCATCTCCTCCTCGTCACGAATGTCATTGCGCAGGAAGGGAAGCTTCAGGCCGAACCCGGCATTGTTGACCAGTAGGTCCACCGGCCGCGACGCGTCAGCCAGCCGGTCGGCGACAGCTCCGATGTCGAGTCGCTCCGACAGGTCAGCGGGCAGCACTTCGACCGACACCGAATAACGTTTCTCGAGCTCGGCTTTCAGCTCCTCCAGCCTGCTCTGCGTGCGCGCGACGAGGACCAGGTCCTGGCCGCGCTGGGCGAGCTGCGTCGCGAAAGTCTTGCCGATGCCGGCACTCGCGCCGGTGACGAGTGCGGTGGCCATGGGCGCCGAGTCTAGAGCCTGCGTCAGAACTGCAGCCGGATGCCTGCGGCACGGTCGAACTCCGCACGATGCGCGACGACCTGCGCAATGTGCTGCTCCGACCAGCCGCGCAGCACGGCCAGCGGCTCCTGCAGCGACCGGCCGAGGTCGGTCAGCGCGTATTCGACCCGCGGCGGGATCTGCGGGTATGCGGTCCGGTTCACCAGCCCATCGCGTTCCAGGGCGCGCAGGGTTGCCGTGAGGACCTTGCCGGAGACCCCTCCGACGCTGTCCCGCAGCGTGGTGAAACGCATCGGGCCGTCCGACAACAGCCCGATGACCAGCACCGTCCATTTGTCGCCGACCCGGTCGAGCAGCACCCGGGTCGGGCACTGCGGGTCGTAGCCGTTGCCGACCCAGCCGGCCGCCTCCGTCGTCATGTCCCTCACATCGTCCATTGGTTACCTTGAGGTACCAGGATACCGATGGATACTGTCTGAGTCATCAGCACATCGAACTACGAGGAGCAGACATGAAGATCGCAGTGGTCGGGGCCAGCGGGATGATCGGATCGCGCATCACCCACGAGCTGGCAGGCCGCGGACACGAGGTCACCGCCGTGACGCGCAGCGGCAGCGAGGTGGCCGACGCATCGACCAGCATCGCGGGCGACCTGGCCGACGCCGAGTTCGTGCGTTCCCTCGCGACCGGCCACGACGTCGTGGTGTCGGCGACCGGCCCGAGCCGCACCGGCGCGGACCACCAGATCTGGCTGGACGCGATGTCGACCGCCGAGCAGAACCTCGGCAGCACACGCTTCTTCGTCGTCGGTGGCGCCGGCTCGTTGCTCGTCGACGGAACGCGACTGGTCGATCTGCCCGACTTCCCGCAGGCCTACCGCGCCGAGGCGACCACCGCCGCCAAGGTGCTGGACTCGCTGCGCGCGGCACCCGAGTCGCTCGACTGGGCCTACCTCTCTCCCGCACCCGAGATCGCTCCCGGCGAACGGACCGGTGCGTACAAGGTGTCCGACGACACCCCGGCCGGCGAGCACATCTCGGCCGAGGACTTCGCCGTCGCCGTCTCCGACGAGATCGAGCAGCCGAAGCACCGTCGCGCCCGGTTCACCGTCGCCAACTGACCAGCGACCCGCCCGCGCCATGTGGGACGGGGCGACCGCGAGGTCGGTGCACTGTCGTAGGTTGGCCGGGTGCGCATCGCCACCTGGAACGTGAACTCCATCCGCTCCCGCATCGACCGGGTCGTGGCCGTCCTCGAACGCCACGACCTGGACGTGCTGTTGCTGCAGGAGACCAAGTGCCGCGACGACCAGTTCCCCGAAATGCCACTGACTGCAGCGGGTTACGAGGTCGCAATGCACGGCCTGAATCAGTGGAACGGCGTCGCGGTGGTCTCCCGTGTCGGCATCGAGGACGTGTCGGTCGGCTTCCCGGCCATGCCGCCATACGGCGACCCGCCGGTGGCGGAAGCGCGAGCACTCGGCGCAACCTGCGGAGGGGTCCGGGTCTGGTCGCTCTACGTGCCCAACGGCCGCGAGGTCGGGCACGAGCACTACGCCTACAAACTCGACTGGCTGAGCCGGCTGCGCGACGCCGCCACCGGATGGCTGGCGGAGGACCCGGAGGCGCAGGTGCTGCTCGCGGGCGACTGGAACATCGCGCCGCTGGACGAGGACGTCTGGGACGTGGGCTTCTTCGAGGGCAAGACCCACGTCACCGACCCCGAGCGGGCGGCGTTCCGCGCCGTCGTCGACGCGGGGTATGCCGATCTGGTGCGTCCCTTCACCCCCGGCCCGGGCACTTACACCTACTGGGACTACACGCAACTGCGCTTCCCCAAGCGGCAGGGCATGCGCATCGACTTCGCGCTCGGCTCACCGACCGTGGCCGCACGCGTCACCGATGCGTCGATCGACCGCGAGGAACGCAAGGGCAAGGGCGCTTCCGACCATGCTCCGGTGATCGTGACCCTGGACGCCTGAGCACGTTCGTCCGCTGGGCTGGCCTAGACTTCGAGGACTGCAGGGGCTCGATCGAGGGGGCGCACATGACCAACCACGGCGACTCGTCCGACGACGTCACACAGGGACTGCCCCGCTGGCGACGGGAACCCGTCGCCGCCACCACGCGTCATCTCAGGGTGTCAGCACACACGCGGCAGTTCGAGCAGCACGGGCAGGAGCCTGCCGGAGCAGGCGTCTACCGGACACCGCCCGGGCAGTACGGCCCGGCCCTGCCCGCACACCCCGTGCAGCCTCCCGTCCCGATGGCGCCGCCCGCTCCGGCGTACAGCTCGTTCGTGGCCGTAAGCCGTCCGGCCGCCTCGGGCACGGTCATCGTGATCGCCTGGATCCTCGCACTGTGCTCGATGCTCTACCTGCTGCCCTGGGCGGTCGCCGCGACCCGCAACAAGTCGGGCGAGATCGCGATCTTCCTGATCAATTTCTTCCTCGGCTGGACAGTCATCGGGTGGTTCGTTGCGCTGATCATGGCGTGTTGTCCCGAACCACAGACTCCCGTCGTGGTCATCAACCACGTCCCGCCGCCGCAGCCCTACTACCGCTGACGCTGAGTGACGCACTCCGTGCCGACTGACGCAGGTGCACCTGCACCACTCGGCGTTTCGTGCGTCAGTCGGTGCAGGCGCCCGAAGTAGCCTCGGACCATGAGTGCGCGCGTCGATCACGAATTGGTCATCGTCGGGTCGGGGTTCTCCGGCATCGGCATGGCCATCGCGGCGAAGAATCGCGGGCGCGACTTCGTGGTGCTGGAGAAGGGCGACGAGATCGGCGGCACGTGGCGCGACAACCGTTACCCGGGGTGCGAGTGCGACGTGCCGAGTCACCTCTACTCGTTCTCGTTCGAACTGAACCCCTATTGGTCCAAGGCCTACGCGACCGCGGACGAGATCCAGGACTACCTGCTCTACTGCGTCGAGAAGTACGACCTGCGCCCGCACCTGCGCTTCGGCAGCACCGTCGCCCGGATGACGTATGACGAGGGCCTCGCCGCCTGGCACCTGACCGTGACCGACCGGGACGGTGTCGCACACCGGCTCGTCGCCGGAGCCGTCGCACTGGGCGTCGGGGCGCTGCACGAACCGAGGCTGCCCGAGATCGGCGGGATCGAGCAGTTCCGCGGCGAGTTGATGCACACCGCACGCTGGGACGAGGGCGCCACCATGGTCGGCAAACGCGTCGGCATCGTCGGCACCGGCTGCAGCGCCGTGCAGGCGATCCCGCACCTGGCGCAGGACGCCGGCCGGCTGACCGTGTTCCAGCGGACACCGGCATGGGTGCTGCCGAAGATCGACCCGGCATACCCCGATTGGCTGATCGACCGATACGAGAAGCATCCCTGGCTGATGAAGGCGCACCGCGCCAAGCTGCGCGCAGCGGGCGACGTGCGCGTCGGCGGCTTCACCCGGGCCCCGTCCGCGCTCAAGGCGGCCTCGAAAGCCGCTCTGGCGAATATGCATTCGGCCGTGAAGGATCCGCAGCTGCGCGCCAAGCTGACGCCCCGCTACACGATGGGCTGCAAGCGCGCGACCATGTCCAACACCTACTACCCCGCGCTCGCCCGCGACAACGTGACGGTCGAGACGTCGCCGATCGAGTGCGCGAGCGCCGGCGGCGTGACCACCGCCGACGGCACGACATACGACCTCGACGTGCTGGTCTTCGCGACCGGGTTCGACGTCACCGGGTCCTACCGGCACCTGCACATCACCGGCCTCGGCGGACACACCCTGGAGTCGGACTGGTCGACCGACATCGACACCTACTTCGGCGTCACCGCGCCGGGCTACCCGAACCTCTTCTTCCTGCTCGGGCCCAACACGGGACTCGGGCACACGTCCGTAGTGCTGATGATCGAGGCGCAGATCGGCCTGATCAGCCGGCTGCTGGACGAACGCGACCGGCGCGGGGCGACCGCGGTGCAGGTGCGTCCGGAGATCGTCCCGGCCCACATGCGACAACTCGATGAGCGCAGTGCCCGGTCGGTCTGGGAGGAGGGCGGTTGCACCAGCTGGTATCTCGACGCGCGCGGCCGCAACCGGTTGCTGTGGCCGGGCAGCGTCGGCGACTACGAACGCAAACTGGCCCGGCCCGAGCTGGTCGACTACGAGTTCACCGGCTCGGCGACCGGCTGACTGGTGTCGCGTGCCCGGTGCACGTGCCGGCCCAGGAGCATCGCGAGCGCGGCCGCGACGAGGGCGACGACGGCCGCACCGAGGAACACCGTCTGGACCTGCAGCACGCCGGCGTCGGTCACCTGGGCCTTCGTCGGGTTGTGCAGTGACTGCACCCGGCCGTAGAACCGGTGCAGCCCGATCGCGGTGAGCAGCGCGAGACCGACGACCATCCCGATCATCCGCGCGACGACCAGCAGGGACGACGCCACGCCGTGCGCGGTCTGCGGTGCGTCGTGCAGTGCGGCGTCGTTGACCGGTGCGATCGCGAGCCCGACGCCGAACCCGGCAAGCACGAGCATCGCGGTGGGCAGCAGCCACGAGTCCAGCGTGTGCGCGCCCCAGGTCGACATCTGCAGCAAGGCGAGGCCGGTGATGAGCAGCCCGGGCGCCGCGATGAACGCCGGCCCATGGCGTCGCAGCAGCCAGCCGCCCAGGAGCGCGCCGACCGGCACCGCCACCAGGAAGCGCAGCAGCACGAGCGCCGCCGTGGTCTGCGAGTCGGTCATGGTGAGTCGTGCGAGGACGGGTATGTCGACGACGATCGCCACGATCGCCGTGCCGACACACACCGAGACCACGAGAGCCGGACGCACGCGACCGGTCACAACTCCGCTGGGAATCAACGGGTTCCGGATGCGCCGCTGGCGCCATACACACAGCGCGGCGGCGATCACGGCGAGCGGAAGCAACCACCAGCCGAGCGGGCCGACGACCTGTTTCTCGGGGTTGGAGGCGGCGAAGGTCAGCACCAATGCGCCCAGCGCGACCGCGATCAGCAACGCGCCGATCACGTCCACCCGGCGGGCGACCGGCCACCAGTAACGGACCGACAGCACGCACAGCACCGCGAGCGCGATCAGACCCCCCACGCCGATCGGCGTGAGCAGCCGGGAGGTGTGGTCGCCATACGGCACGAACGGCCCGCCCCACCGGATGGAGGTCGTCAGCGAGTCCGGGGCCCATAGCGCGAGGCCGAGGACCACGACCGTCGCGGCCCCGGCGAGCGCGGTGAGCAGGTGCCACCATCGGGGTATGGCGGGGCCGAGACGCTGCCGCGTGCGACCACGGCCGGTGACCACGATGCCAATCGCGAGCAGTATGCCGAGCAAACCGTTGAGCCAGAAGATCATTCGCCAGTCGGAGACCGCGAGGACGAGCGCACCGAGCAATGGCCCCACGACGCTGCCGATCTCCTGCACCGCCCCGACGACGCCAAAAGCCGCGCCGCGCCGGCCGGGTGCCCAGATCTCGGTGACGAGGGCCAGGGTTGCCGGGACAAGCCCACCACCGCCGACTCCCTGGAGGAACCGGCCGGTGACCATGACGGGGAGCTCCGCCGAAATCGCGGTGACCGCCGAGCCGACCACGAAGAGCGCGAGGCAGACACCGAGAATGCGCCGGCGGTCGACCAGATCGGTCAGCCGGCCGATCAGCGGGAGCACCGCGACATAACCCAGCAGGAATCCGGAGATGATCGGCGTCGCCTTCTGCAACGCGTCGACACCGAGACCGACGCCGTTCATCATGTCCTGCAGCGCCAGCACCACCACATAGGTGTCGGCAGCGGCCAGCGCGACGGCGATCGACGCGGTGCCGAGCAGCGCCTTGTCGCGAGTGGATGCCGCGGCGTCGGTGCTGGTCACTGCGCTACGGCGCGGAGATGGCAACCTTCTCGCCATACTCGCTGAAATCGACGGTGTAGGAGGTGTTCGTGGCGCCCGGGTAGAACTGGCCGGTGATCTCGGCCGACCGCAATTCACCGGTGGAGGTGATCAGGTAGACGGCCCGGTAGGTCTGACTCGAGTCGCCGAAGCTGAGCGTCTTCTTGATCGCGGCACCCGGCAGCGTGCCGGTGACGGTCTGCACGATGTCCTTGCCGTCGCGCTTCTTCGCGCCGAACTTCGGGGACTGCGTCGCGACGAGCAGGCTGGAGAAACCGCCGTCGGTCGCGAAGATCTGTGCAGGGTCCGGCGCGCCGAACTGCTTGGGGTCGATCTTGGACATCGTCGGGCTGAGCGGGGTTTTCGCCCAGACCGATCCGTTGACGGCGATGATCGGCACCGAGACGGTGCCGGCTGCCGGGATGCGCACCCCGATGGTGCCTTTGAAGGCCGGAGCGTGCGAGCCGTCACCCTCACCGTTGATCAGGCCGTTCTGGTCGGACGGGAGGTTGGCCGAACTCAGCTTCAGGTGAACCCCGGAGGTGTCGTCCAGGGTCTGCTTCGCCTTGGCGAGCGTCGCCGCGGGAGTCACCGTGCTGCCGCTGGCGGTCGATGCGGACTTCTTGCTTCCGCTGCTGCAGCCGGTGAGGGCGATGGTCGCCGCGAGCGCGAGGGAGCTCGTGACGGTCAGGGTGCGTCGCATGCAGTGCAACCTATCTTTACCGGATTTCGATGGGGCGGTGGCATCAGGTTGACGCACGGGAGCGGCATCCGGTTCCACACCATCCGGCGGCCGACTTCGCGACAATGCCGTCATGACTGGTTTGCACGTGCACCACGTGACCGCCGACGACGGAGCAGCGCTGACGGCATACGTTCGCGAGCCGTCCGGCGGGACCGGCTCGACGCTGGTGCTGGCGCACGGGTGGGTCCTCGACCACCGCTGTTTTCTGCCGGTGCTCGCGCATCTCGACCCGTCGCTGCGGGTCGTGCTGTGGGATCAGCGCGGGCACGGCCGGTCGACCCTTGCGAGCGGGTCGCGGCGGGTCGGCCGGCAGTCGATCTGCCGGCTGGGCGCCGACTTGCGCACGGTGCTGGACGAGCTCGCCCCGGGCGAACGGGTCGGACTCGCCGGGCATTCGATGGGCGGGATGACGATCATGGCGTATGCCGGTCTCGACCCGGACCATTTCGCCCGGAGGGTGCACGGCGTCGCGCTCGTATCGACCGCGGCAGGCGGGTTGCGGGGTAGCGGACGTCCCGGCGAGCGTGCCGTTCTCACCGTGCTCCGCCGGATCGGTACGCCGGTCGGCCGATGTATGACGGAAGCGAGGCTGCATGAGGCAGCCTTCGGCCGCGATGCCGACCCGGCCGACGTGCATGACGCGACGGTGATTGTGCGCGGCACGCGCATCAGCGTGATGTCGGGTTTCTACGATGCGCTCATGCGACATGACGAAGTCACCTCCCTGGCTGCGCTGCAGAACCTGCCGTGCCGGATCCTCGTCGGCAGTGGGGACCGGCTGACCCCGCCGCGGCTCGCGCAGCGGATCGCCCGCGCGGTGCCGACGGCGGAGCTGCGCACGCTCGATGGCCCCGGGCACATGCTCATTTGGGAGGCACCCGGTGAGGTCGCCGCTGCAGCCGAGGCGGTGCTGTGATGGAGATCGGTGGCGGCGCGGCCGGTGAGGCCGACGCGGGCGGCGTGCCGGCCGACGTGCAGCGCTCGATGCGCGCGGAGGCCGACCGGCTGCTCGACTTCGCGCGACTGTCCCGCACGGCGCGGGGCTTCGGCTGGCTCGGTGACCGTGGCGAGTTGCTCGACCGACCATTGGAGTTGTGGATCACCTGCCGGATGACACACTCCGCCGTCCTCGGATTGCTTACGGGGAGAAGCGAATTCGCCGCGCTGGTGGATCACGGTGTCACCGCCTTGCGCACCGTGTTCCGCGACGAGCGGCACGGCGGCTGGTTCGCCACCGTCGACGGCGCCACAGCGGCGCCCGTGGACGCGAGCAAGCAGGCCTATGCGCATGCGTTCGTGCTGCTCGCCGCGAGCAGCACCGTCGTCGCCGGCCGGCCGGGCGCGCGGGAGCTGCTCGACGAGGCGCGCGCCGTGCACGAGGAGCATTTCTGGAATGAGTCGAAAACCCGTGTGTGGGAATCCTTCTCGGCTGACTGGAGCACGACGGAGCCCTATCTGGGGATCAACCCGGTGATGCACACGGTTGAGGCTTTTCTCGCCGTGCACGATGTGACCGGCGAGCAGGTCTACCTGGAACGGGCGGAGGAGATGAGCCGCCAGGTGGCTCGGTGGGCCGGCGAGAGGGAGTGGCGCATCCCCGAGCACTTCGACCTCGACGGAGCGCCGCTGCCGGACTACAACAGGGAGCGGCCTGCCGATCCGTTCCGGCCGTATGGCGCGACCGTGGGTCACGCACTGGAGTGGTCGCGGCTGCTGCTGTCGGTAGGCGCCACACGTGCGGCGGCGGGGGCGGCATACGACACGGGGCTGGTGCAGGCTGCGGTATCGCTCGCTGATCGGGCCGTGTCCGACGGGTGGGCGACCGACGGCGCGGACGGATTCGTCTACACCACCGACTGGGACGGCCGGCCCGTCGTGCGCGCCCGAATGCACTGGGTGCTGTGCGAAGCGATCGCCGCGGCATACGCCGTGGGGCTGGTGACCCGCGAAAACCGTTGGGACGACTTGGCCGTCGACTGGTGGCGCTATGCGCGGCGCTATCTGATCGACGCCGAGCACGGATCCTGGCGGCACGAGCTCGATGACGCGAACCGCCCCGCGCACGAGACCTGGGTCGGCAAACCGGACGTCTACCACGCTCTGCAGATGTGCCTGCTGGTCGGTGACGGACTCCCCCTTGCCCCCTCCTTCGCGACCGCCCTCTCTCGCCGACCGGGGTAGATCGCCACCGAGCGGGGTACATCACCGGCCCGTCGACCAGGCCCGTTGTACCCCGCTCGATGCGGAAGTACCCCGCTCGGCGAGAAGGGTGCCGATCACTGTGGATAACTTCTGCGGTGAGCCGCCGTAGCGTGCCAGCCTCGTGGCCCATGCAGCGCTCACCTGGCCAACCCACCGTCCTGCCTGAGGATGCCGTTCGCCCGTACGCGAAGCAGCGCGACGCGCACGTCGAAAGTCTGCGCGCCGGACTTCATCTCGTCACGAAGGACCGGCTGCCGCGCAACGAGGTCCGACCATTCACCAAGTTGCGCCGAGGCGCCTACGCGTATGACGGACAGCAACTTGAAGAGGCGGACGCACTGATCCTGCTCGCCTGCGCGGTCGAGGCGAAGGCCCAAACGCCGCCGGTGTTCGCGCAGGGCACCGCGGCCGCGATCTGGGGATTTCCGGTAGTCGGCAGGATTCCGCATCGCGTCGAAGATGTGGTCCCACCAGACAGTCACGGCCGGGCTCCACAGGCACGACGGCGCCGCACCTCAATCGACGCCGACTACGTGATCATCGGTGGATTGCGTGTCACAACGTGTGAGCGGACCGTGATCGACCATGCACGCTACGCTCCTCTCGAATCGGCAATTGCCATGATTGACAGCGCAATTCGTTGCGGCGTGACCGCGAGGCGCGCACTGCTCGCCGAACTGGAATCGCTGCCGAAGGGCACCCGCGGCTGTCGAATGGCCACTCTCGCGGTCTACCTGGCGGACCCGAAGGCCGAGTCCGTGCTGGAGTCACTCAGCCGCGCACGGATGTTCCAGCTCGGACTGCCGCGGCCACAATTGCAGGTCGAATTCACCGACAGGCGGGGGCTGGTCGGTCGGGTCGATTTCTACTGGCCTCAGCTCGAGATCGTGGGGGAATCCGACGGAATGTCGAAATATGTTGCCGCTGAGGGCGTTTCCGCGCGCGAAGCCGTCGACGTGGTGTTGCGTGAGAAGGAGCGTGAGCTCCGGTTGCGGCGCAGCAACGGGGTGCGTGACGTGCTGCGGTGGGGATGGAATGACGCGCTCCGGCCTGGGCTGCTCTTCGAGGTGCTGGCTGCGGGCGGAGTGCGACCAGTGCTCGACGGGGGTTGGTCGTTACCCGACGGTCCGCTGCCACGCACCGCCTTCGCCGAGCGGGGTACATATCCGCCGAGCGGGGTAGAACGGCGGCCGTGATTGGGCCATCGTTCTACCCCGCTCGGTGCGGAAGTACCCCGGTCGGCGAGAGGGGTGGGGTCTGTCAGGCGGCGTCCGGGGAGCCGTCGGCCGGACCGGAGGCGCCGTCGGCCGGACCGGCAGCCGGCCGGACGGTCAGGCCGTCGCCGTCGGGGGCGGTGTCGATCGTGACGGTCTGCCCGTCACGGATCTCCCCACCGAGCAAAGCCCGGGCGAGCCGGTCGCCGATCTGCTTCTGCACCAGGCGCCGCAGCGGACGGGCGCCATACGCCGGGTCGTATCCCTCGTCGGCCAGCCACTGCTTCGCGGCGGAGGTGACGTCGAGGGTGATCCGCCGGTCGGCGAGCCGCATCGCGATCGCGTCCACCTGCAGATCGACGATCCGGGTCAGCTCCTCCTTGGTCAGCGCCTCGAAGATGATGACCTCGTCGAGCCGGTTGATGAACTCCGGTTTGAACGACTGCCGCACGGTCTGCATGACCGAGTCCTGCTTCTGCTTCAGGTCCAGCGTCGGGTCGACGAGGAACTGCGAGCCCAGGTTGGAGGTCATGATCAGAATGACGTTGCGGAAGTCGACGGTGCGGCCCTGCCCGTCGGTCAGCCGACCGTCGTCCAGCACCTGCAGCAGGATGTCGAACGTCTCCGGGTGCGCCTTCTCGACTTCGTCGAGCAGCACCACCGAGTAGGGGCGCCGCCGGACCGCTTCGGTCAGCTGACCGCCCTCTTCGTAGCCCACGTATCCGGGAGGCGAACCGATCAGCCGCGCAACCGCGTGCCGCTCGGAATATTCGGACATGTCGATGCGTATGACGGCCCGCGGGTCGTCGAAGAGGAAGTCCGCGACGGCCTTGGCCAGCTCGGTCTTGCCGACCCCGGTCGGCCCGAGGAAGAGGAATGAACCCGAGGGGCGGTCGGGGTCGGAGACTCCGGCCCGGCTGCGGCGTACGGCGTCGGACACCGCACGCACCGCGTCCCGCTGGCCGATGACGTGCTCGCCGATCCAGTCCTCCATACGCAGCAGCTTCTCGGTCTCGCCTTCGAGCAGCCGTCCGGCAGGTATGCCGGTCCACGACGAGATCACGTCGGCGATGTCGTCGGGCCCGACGTCTTCCTTGACCATCGGGGCATCCCCGCCGGCCGTCGACGTGGTCGACTCCGCCGCCTGGGCGCTGTCGAGTTGCTTTTCCAGGGCGGGCAGGTCACCGAAGCGGATCTTCGAGGCACCACCGAGGTCGCCCTCTCGCTCCAATTTGTCTGCCTGCGTGCGCAGTTCGTCGATCTGCTGCTTGAGTTCGCCGACCTGGTTGAGGCCGGCCTTCTCCTGCTCCCACCGGGCGGTGAGTGCGTTGAGCTCGTCCTGCTTGTCGGCCATGTCGGCCCGCAATTTGGCCAGCCGCTCCTTGGAGGCATCGTCGGTCTCGTTCTCCAGGTGCAACTCCTCCATCTTCAGCCGGTCGACGGCGCGACGCAGCTCGTCGATCTCGACCGGCGAGGAGTCGATCTCCATCCGCAGCCGGGACGCGGCCTCGTCGATGAGGTCGATGGCCTTGTCCGGCAGCTGCCGGGCGGTGATGTAGCGGTCGGACAGCGTGGCAGCGGCGACCAGTGCGGCGTCGCTGATGGCGACCTTGTGGTGCGCTTCGTAGCGCTCTTTCAGCCCGCGGAGTATGGCGATGGTGTCCTCGACAGAGGGCTCCCCGACATACACCTGCTGGAAGCGGCGTTCGAGTGCCGGGTCCTTCTCGATGTTCTCACGGTATTCGTCGAGCGTCGTCGCACCGACCAGCCGCAACTCGCCACGGGCCAGCATGGGCTTGAGCATGTTGCCCGCGTCCATCGAGGAGTCGCCACTGGCGCCCGCGCCGACGACGGTGTGCAGTTCGTCGATGAAGGTGATGACTTCGCCGTCGGAGCCTTTGATCTCCTCCAGCACGGCCTTCAGCCGCTCCTCGAACTCGCCGCGATATTTCGCGCCGGCGACCATCGCACCGAGATCGAGGGAGATCAATCGCTTGTCCCGCAACGATTCCGGGACGTCGCCGGCGACGATGCGCTGCGCCAACCCCTCGACGACGGCGGTCTTGCCGACGCCAGGCTCACCGATCAGCACGGGGTTGTTCTTGGTGCGCCGGGACAGCACCTGGACGACGCGGCGGATCTCGGAGTCGCGGCCGATCACCGGGTCGAGCTTGCCTTCCCGGGCGACTGCGGTCAGGTCGGTGCCGTACTTCTCCAGGGCGTCGAAGCTGCCTTCCGGCTCGGGGCTGCTCACCTTGCGCCCGCCACGGGTCTGCGGGATCGCCGCGACCAGCGCGTCGGCGTTCAGGCCGAACGCACCGGTCTGCGCGAGCGCGACCAGCAGGTGGTCGGTCGAGACGTAGCTGTCGCCCATCGACTCCATCGTCTGGCGGGCCTGCTCCAGCACGTTGGCGAACGTCCGCGACATGGCCGGCTGGGCGACCGAGGCGCCTTGTGCAGCGGGGAGCGTCCGGGCAGCCTGCTCGGCGGTGGCTCGCACGGCCTGGGCGGATGTGCCGATCGCCTCCAGCAACGGCCCGGTCGTGGTGTCGGTCTGCTCGGTCAATGCGAGCAGTAGGTGGGCGGGCTCCACTTGTGGGTTGCCCGCGCGGGTCGCCAGTTGTACGGCGTTCGAAACGGCCTCTTGCGCCTTGGTCGTCAGCTGCAGATCCACGTCTGTCGGTCTCCTTCGTCGGATGGTCATTCAGGGTGCGTGCCGACCCGACTGCCCCCCACCACCCTCGCGCGAGAAGCGCCCGGGCGGCAAGGACTGTCCGCGACACGCGGCTATCGATTCCAACAACATCAAAGTTGAGTCTATTCCGCTCAACTTTGGGTATGACGGCCGGGTGTCCGGCATACCCAACCGGGACATCGTGACCGAGGTGGGCACGACACCGGGATCAGCCCGGTCCTCGCCTGACACCGGGTGCGCTACCGGATCGTGAAAAATCTTTCGCCGGGTGTATCACCGCGGGGTCACGCCGCTCTTGACCGTCACCAAGGCATTCGACGCGACGGTTTGAGGTCGCCGTCAGCGCCGACGAATCGTCGGTGTCGAGGCTTGGTGCACGGACCGCCGGTTGTCGTTCGACCGGGGACTCGCGGTCTGTTGTCCGGGTTTGGGGGATTCCGGACAACAGACCGTGCGAGCGCCCCGCGTCCTGCGAACGAGAGCCGGTCGGGGGGCCTGTGCCCCGGGGCGATTGGGGGCCCCGGGCACGGGTGGTCCGATGAAATCTTTCAATCAGCTTCCGCACAGGCGGGATTCCGGTGGAAAATTGCGCTACGCGGTGTATCACCGGTGCCCGCCGGCGCCTCTTCGACGGCGTGACCAGACCACCGCCCGAGGTTATGACCGACTACACAGGCGAACCGACGACCGACGACCCGACGCCGGGCAGAGCGTCCGACGGCGTGCTGTGGCAGCAGGCAGCCGATCACTTCCTCCGCTACCGCGCGGGTGAGTCACGCGGACTTGACGACCTGGTGCGCCTGCTCACTCCGGTGCTGTGGCATGTCGTGCGCGCTTACGGACTGGATCGCCATCACGCCGAGGACGTTATCCAGACCACCTGGCTGACGCTCGTGCGGCGGCACGAATCCATCCGGCAGCCGCAGGCGGTGTCGTCGTGGATCATCATCACCGCCCGGCGCGAGGCCTGGCGGGCTTCGCGCGATGCCACGGCCGCCACCCCGATGCAGGACGAGGTGCTCGCCACTCGGGTGCCCGACGTCGAGTCCGCCGAGTCGCGGGCCGTCGCCAACGACGCGCATGTGCGCCTCTGGCGCGCGGTCGACAGCCTCGGCGACCGGTGCCGACGGCTGCTGCGGGTGATCGCCTTCGACGACCGGCCCGACTATGCCGGCCTCGCCGAGGAACTCGCGATGCCGATCGGCAGCATCGGCCCGACCCGCGGCCGCTGCTTGAACAAGCTGCGTGACGCACTGCGCGAACAAGGAGAGAGCCGATGACTGACGCGCCCACACCCCCGCCGGAGACCGACCCGCTCTGGGCCCAGCTGCGGGAGTTCTGGGAGGCGACCGACCCGGTGCCGGCCGGTTTGTCACACCGCGTGCTTGCGGCGATCGCGGTCGAGGACCTGGACACCGAGTTCGAGCTGATGCGGCTGCTCGACAGCACCGCCGATCTGGCCGGCGCTCGCTCCGTCGGCGATGCGACCGGCACGAGCCTGCGCACGTCGACGATCCAGTTCACCCACGACCGGATCGAGCTGCTGCTGCGCGTGAGTGTCCTCGACGAGGCCCACCGCCGCGTCGACGGCTGGATCGCCCCGCCACTCGCCCGGACCGTGACGCTGCGTCGCGAGACCCAGTCGTGGGAGGTCGCGAGCGACGCATCCGGGCGCTTCGAGTTCCCGTCCGTGCCGGTCGGCCCGGTCCGCCTGTGGCTCCACGGCACGGATGACTCTTTCACCACGACCATGTTCGAACTCTGACGAGGAGACCGAAGGCAATGACCCACGCAGGAGATCAGTTCACTGTGCACCTGGACGCCGGCCAGGTCGACCACGACCCGCCGACGCTGGCGGCGGAAGCACTCGAGCCAGTGGAGGGCCGCACCCTCGACCCGCGAAACTCATTGTCCGTCAACGGAATCCAGCCACGGCCAACGGTGTATGTCGGCTCGCGGCTCCTCGTGTCGTCGTTGCTCGACCAGGAGAAGACCCTCAAGCTGCTGCAGAAGTCCGCGAAGAAGCTGGGCTGGCAGGTCCAGGCGGATGAGCGCGGCCCGCAGGCGCGAGTGTGCGAGGACGAGGACATTCGCGCGGCACGGTGCACGCGACTGCCGTGGGCGACCGGCGAACTGGGTGTCAGCCGGTTCGTGGTGTCGGTGCGGGACGGCGCCGCGGCCGAAGCACCCGACGCGTGGGAGTTGCTGCAGCGGGCTCGCGCCGAACACGGCGTCGAAGCGCTCGCCGGCGTGGGGCTGGATCACCTGATGACGCCTGCGCCATACCCGCAGGGGTCGGAGCCTTCCCTCTCCTCGGACCCGTTCACCGCGTCCAACCCGTTCACGGCTTCGAACCCCTTCACCGCATCAAACCCCTTCACGGCATCCAATCCGTTCACCGCATCAAACCCGTTCACCGCGTCCGACCCGGCGGGCACGTATGCCGTGCCCGGCAGCGGCGGACGTCAGCCGGTCGCCTACACCGGGCCTGCGCCATACCGGCGGCCTGACGAGCAGTTGACCACCCGTCGCCCGGTCGTCGCGTTGCTGGACACCGGGTGCGGCGCGCACCCCTGGCTGGACGGCATTGTGCGCACGGATGTCGAACTCGACGGTCACCCGATCGGTTACACGGATCCGGCCACGCTGCCCGAGACGCACCCGGATCAGGTGGGCGCGCTCGACGGCACCCTCGACCTGCTGTCGGGGCACGGCACGTTCATCGCCGGACTGGTCCTGCAGAACTGCCCCGACGCCGACATCATCTCCTGGCGGGTGGTGGGCTCCGAGGGTCCGATCGCCGAGTCGGACTGGCTCAACGCGCTCACCCAGATCGGCGAGCTGGCACGGCGCGCCAGCGCTGGGGAACCAGGTGGCCAGGTCATCGACGTGCTGAGCCTGTCGATGGGTTATTACCACGAGACACCCGCGGACGTGCTGTTCGACCCGACCATCCTCGAGGTGCTGAACAGCATCGCCGCCTCGGGCACGACCATCGTGTGTTCTGCGGGCAACGACTCCACCGCGCGCCCGTCGTTCCCGGCGGCGTTCTCCGCCGAGTCGTTCGCCGAGGGCGCCTCGCGCGATGTCGCGCCGATCATCTCGGTCGGGGCACGCAACCCGAACGGGACGGTGGCGCTCTTCTCCAACTCCGGTGATTGGGTGCGCACCTATGTGACCGGCGCCGCGTTGCTGAGCACGATGCCGGCCTTCCAGGGTGGCCTGCAGCCGGTGGCTCGCACGGTCGCCTTCGGCCTGGTCCGCGAGTCGATCGACCCGGACGATTTCCACGGTCATTTCGCGATCTGGAGCGGCAGTTCCTTCGCCGCACCCGTCCTCGCGGGTCAGCTGGCAACGGCGCTCCAGGAGCGTCTGCCCGCTGTCGGCATCGACGAGGATCGGGAGGCAGCGGTGAACCGCTCGTGGGAAGTTGCCACCGCGACGCTCGCGTAACGGGGTGCGCACCGTCATGATGGCGGTGTGCTCAGTGCCGAAGAACTGCACGATCGCGGTCTGGCTGCGTCGAATTCGGGACGCCGGGCCCTGGCGGTCCGGCTGCTGGATCGCGCTGCGACACGTACCGGCGATCGGCTTCTGCTTGCCCGGATCGAGCTGAGCCGTGCCTACGTCTCCTACGAGCAGGGCGACCTGGCGACCGGCCTGACGCTCTGCGAGCAAGCGCTGACCCGCACCGACGACGCGACGGTGCTGGCACTCGCGCACAGCCAGCTGGGCGTGCTGCACGTACGCGCGGGCAACGGCGACCGGGCGCTGGAGCACCTGCACAACGCCCTGGCCGGTGATCGCCTGCGCGGCGTGGAACGCGGCCGGGTGCTGCTCAATCGTGGCGTGGTCTGGCTGCAGCGGGGACATCTTGCCGCGGCCGCGGCCGACTTCGATGCGGCGGCGCGTGATTTCGACGCTGCCGGTATGCCGGTCGACGCCGCGAAGGCGTTGCACAACAGCGGATACACCCGGCTGCTGGCCGGTGACCTGGTGGAGGCGCTGCAGCAGATGGACCAGGCGCGCGCGGTGCTCGCGCCACTGTCGGCGACCTTCCGGGCGGTCTGCGACCAGGATCGCGCCGAGGTGCTCGTGGCGGCCGGGCTCCACCGGGAGGCGCGCGCGACGGTCGGCGCGGTGGCTGCGGCATATGGCCGATCCCGCCTTTCGCAGTTGCAGGGCGAGGCCGAGCTGGTGCTCGCGAGGCTGCAGTTGCTGGAGGAGCCAGCAGCCGCGCGCGTCGTGGCGCGCCGGGCGGCTCGACGCTTCCGGAGGCGCGGCAGCGATGTGTGGGCGGACCGCGCCGACGCGCTGGAGCTGGCGGCCGACGTGGGGTGCGGGAGCCACTCCGGCTCCGTGGTGCGGCGCGCCGACACGATCGCCGGGCGGTTGCGCGCCGACGGTTTGCGGCACGACGCCCGCACCGTGGAACTGCAGGCCGCGCGAGCGGAGATCCTGCAAGGAGACGTCGCCGCAGCGGAGCGCCGGCTTGCCAGGATCCGGCTGACTGACCAGGCGCCGATCACTCAGCGGCTGCTCGGCCGGGAGGTGCGCGCCGAACTCGCCGCCGCGCGTGGGCGTCGGGGTGCGGCGACTCGGCAGGTGCGGCTCGGCCTGGCCGACCTGCACGCGTGGCAGTCGTCATTCGGCAGCTTCGACCTGCAGACTTCACTCGTCGGACACGGACAACGGCTGGGGTTGCAAGGGATTCGGCTGGCACTGGCCGACGGCCGCCCTCAGGCGGTCTTCGAGTGGTCCGAACGTGCAAGGGCGCTCAGCAGCCGCGTGTCCCCGATCCGCCGCCCGGCCTCGGCCGAAGCCGCTGATGGGCTGGCCGAGCTGCGGCAGTTGCGGACCGAGCACAGCGGATCGCCCGACCAGCTCAGCCCGCGGGAGCGGGAGTTGCAGGCGCGCATCCGGCGGCTGGCCTGGAACGGGCCGGGTTCCGGGGTCGTGACCGAGCCGGTCAGTTGGGGTGAGATGCGCGCTGCGCTCGACGACGACTCCGTGCTCCTCGCGCATCTGTCCGTCGACGACCGGCTGCATCTGCTCGTCGTCAGCGGTTGTCATGCAGATGTGATCGCACTCGGTCCCGTCGCGGAGGCGAAGCGGCTGCTGGCCGGGCTCCGGGCCGACCTGGACATGGCGGCCAGCCGGTTGCCTGAGAGCTTGCACAGGTCAGTGCAGGCGTCGTTGCATGCCCGGCTCGCTGCTCTGGACGAACAACTCCTCGCGCCGGCGCGTGGGCTGCTGGCAGGTATGCCGGACGCACGGGTGGTGCTGACCTCGACCGGAGCCCTGGCCGGTCTGCCGTGGAGCATGCTGCCCAGCTTGTCGGGCCGGTCCATCAGCCAGCCGCAGACGGCCACCCGCTGGGTCGCCAGCCGGACGCCGAAACCGTTGCGGTCCGCGGGATTTGCTGCCGGGCCCAACGTGCCGCGCGCGGCCGAGGAGGTCACCCGGTCGGCAGCAGGGTGGCGGCGGGCGCGATCGCTGATCGCACCGGACAGCACCAGCCAAGCGGTTTCCGCCCTGGCCCAGTCCGTCGACGTGCTGCACGTGTCCGCACACGGGCGACACGCCGCGGACAACCCGCTCTTCTCGGGTCTGCAGCTGAGCGACGGCGACTGGTTCGGCTACGACATCGACCAGCTCGAGCGCATCCCGTCCCTGGTCGTGCTCTCCGCGTGCGAACTCGGCCGGTCGACGGTGCGGTGGGGTGAGGAGGCAGTGGGTATGACGACCGCCTGGCTGCACGCCGGCGCACGCTCCGTGATTGCCGCCCCGGCCGCGGTCAACGACGACCAGGCGTGCGAGCTGCTGACCGAGGTGCACCGCCTGCTTGCGGCCGGGGTCTCGCCGTCGGAGGCGCTGGCTGCAGCAGCAGGTAGCGGCGGATCACCGTTCCAGTGCTACGGATCAGGCTCGTGAGCGAGCCGCGCTAGCTCTTGCCGATGTCGATCGTCCACTCGGTGAGAGTTTCGACAGCCTCGAAACCGAGCTCGATGTTGATCGAGACCATGTGCTCGTTGTTTTCCTCGTTCGCGGTGTGCACGAACGGGTGGCCGGGGTGATCCCGTTGCAGCAATTGCAGATTCGCGACCTTGACCGCCATACCGAGCCGGTGGCCACGGTGCTCGCGGTGAACGTAGGTGCCGAGTTGGGCTACCGATGCGGTGGAGTCGAAGGCCAGGTCCGTATGTGCGGCGACGACACCTGTCGCCTCGTGAATTGCCAATGCCGAGAGGCGGATGCGCTGTTGCTTCGCCTCTCGTGCGTAGGTATGTGCCAGCCGTTCGGGCGTGATGACCTCGGCCTCGAACTCCACGTCACCCGACGGGGCGTCGACGGCGAGCAGACTCATCAGGTCGGCGAGTCCGGGCAGCAACTCCTCAGGGACGCCACCGGCATACGTCAGGATGCGGTATCCGGCGTGACGCCCAGCCGCGTCGGCCGCGAGCCGCGCCAGCCGATCGTCCGGCACCGGGAGCGGCAGGTGCCGCACGACCTCGCGCCAGGCGGGCGCGAACCCGAGCGACCGGGCGAAGCGCGCGTAACCGTGATCTTTGCCGTCCGCCGCAGGAGTCGAGGATTCGATGAACAACGTTGTCCGGCCAAGCTGCTCCATCCGCGCGACGGCGTGCCGGACGAGCTGGGTGCCGAAACCGCGCCGCCGATCCGCCGGCTGCACGTCGACGTCGGCATACACCTTGTCGCGGTTGTCCTGTGCCGGCACAAACAGCAGGCTGGTGCCGGTCATCCGCCCGGCAGCGTCGAAGCAGCCGTAGAGTTCACGCGGTTCCTCCGGGTCGGGGTCGCGCATGCCCACCGCCCAGGAGTTGTATGGCGAAGGCGAAAACCACGGCCGGGCAAAGCCTTTGGCAGCAACACCGATGTCATAGACCTGGCGCATGTCGCGCTCGTCGAAAGGGTCAATCAGCCGGATCACTCGTCCAGGCTGGCAGGTGGCCGCAACCCCGGCAATCGAATTAGCCCGCTGTCGAACGGTGTTCGTCGAGCCAGCCGTCGTGTTCGGCCGCGAGGGCGCCGAAGCGCTCCGCGAGCGCGCGGGCCACGGCACCAGCCGGGTCGTCGATGGTGTCGAGCAGCACCTGGACGGTCCAGTCCGCGGCTTCGGCGTCGTCCTCACCGGCGAGCGCCTCCCGCACCACCCGGACCTCGGTGAAGTTACCCTCCTCGAGGAGTCCGTCGGCGACGAACTGTGCGGTGTCTCGCTCCGGGAAGACCATGAGGTACTCGATCATGGGAGCCACTGTGCCAGGTCGGGACAGCTCAGGTTCGGCTGCGCCATACGACCAGGGCACGTTCGGAGCGGGTAGGGGCGACCCGCTGACCGGGCCGCAGCGCGGTTATCTGTCCGTCCGGACCGGCAGCGAACACCCGGCCGGCGCCCAGGTTGCGCTGGCCCGCGAGTTCGTCGGAGAGCTCGCGAACGCGCGCTTGCAGGGCCTCGACCTGGTCCTCCAACTGCAGGATGCGGCGGATGCCGGAGAGGGACACGCCTTCGTCCTGGGAGAGCTGCTGCACCTTGGCGAGAACCCGCAGGTCATGGACGGAGTAACGACGTCCGCCGCCGCGCGTGCGGGACGGCGAGACCAGACCCAATCTGTCGTACTGGCGCAGGGTTTGGGCGTGTATGCCGGCCAGCTGCGCCGCCGCCGAGATGGCATAGATGGGTGCGTCGTCCGGTGGCGGCGTGTCACCACGCCAGGATGAACGCACCATCACTGTGCCGCCTTGGCCGCGAGTTCGGCGCGCGGATCGACACCGCCTTCACGGTCTTGCCGGGCCAGGGTCTCGACGGCCTTCTTGGCTTCGCCGTCGAGCTTCTCCGGGACGACGACCTGCACGGTGGCGATCAGGTCACCCGTGGCGGACTTGGTCGTGATGCCCTCGCCTTTGACCCGCAGCTTGCGGCCGGAGGGCGTGCCCGCCTTGATCTTGACCTTGACCTGCTTGCCGCTGAGTGTCGGCACGGAAACCGTTGCGCCCAGGGTGGCTTCGGCGAAGGTGACGGGCAGGTCGACGGTCAGGTTGTTGCCGTCGCGGTGGAAGACCGGGTGCGGCTGGACGGTGACGTGCAGCAGCAGGTCGCCGGTGGGACCACCGTTCGGACTCGGCTGGCCCTTGCCACGCAGCCGGATCGTCTGACCGTCCTTGACGCCGGCGGGGATCCGGGTTTTGATGGTCTGCCCGTTCGCGGCCTGCAGCGAGAGGGTCTCGCCGTTCGCGGCGTCCCGGAAGCTGACAGTGGTGCGGGCCTCGACGTCGGCGCCCTTGCGGGGGCCGGCCTGGTAGCCGCCGTATGGCGAGCCGAAACCGCCACCACCACCGCCGAAGTGGCCGAGTATGTCGTCGAGGTTGATCTGCTCGCCGCCGCCCCCGGTGGAGAAGCGGACGTTCTGGCCGCCGCCACCGCCGCCGAACATCGACCCGAAGAGGTCCTCGAAGCCACCCGCGCCGCCGGCGCCGCCCGGGCCGCCCGCGGTGAAGCGTGCGCCGCCGCCGACCATCTGTCGCAGCTGGTCGTATTCCTGGCGTTTCGCCGGGTCGGACAGCACCGAGTGCGCCTCGCCGATGTCCTTGAATTTCTGCTCCGCTGCCTGGTCACCCGGGTTCTGGTCCGGGTGCCACTTGCGGGCAAGTTTGCGGTAGGCCTTCTTGATGTCGGCCTCGGACGCGTCCTGCGGGACGTCGAGGATCTTGTAGAAGTCCTTCTCGAGCCAGTCCTGGCTAGCCATGCATCACTCCTTGAAGTTGAAAATCGTTGATCGAGTGGGGGTTTCGCGTGCTGCTCGCCCCCACTCGATCAACGACTCGGGCTGCATCAGGACGGGTCCGCGACCGCGACTCGTGCGGGACGGACGATGCGGTCGCCCAGCCGGTAGCCCGGCTGCATGACCTGCACGATGGTGGTGCCTTCCGAACCTTCCGGCACCTCGGCCTCGATGTGCATCAGGGCCTCGTGGTGGATCGGGTCGAACGGCTCACCGACGGCGCCGAACTCGGTCAGCCCCTGCTTCGCGAGCGTGCTCTGCAGCTTGTCGGCGATCTTCTCGAAGGGGGTTCCTTCCAGATCGCCGTGCTCGCGCGCCAGGTAGATGTCGTCGAGCACCGGCAGGAGCGACTCGAGAACGCGCGCGGTGGTGGCGTCCTTCTGTGCCGCCCGATCGCGCTCGACGCGCTTCTTGTAGTTGACGTATTCGGCCTGCACCCGTTGCAGATCGGCGAGCCGCTCCGCGGCGAGCACCGTGTCGGGGTGCTCCCCCGCTTCGGTCTCGGCCACGGGCTCGGCGGGTGCCGGGGCCGCGTCGGCCGGCTTGTCGGACGCCGCGCGGACTTCACCGTTCTCGTCGATGCGGCGCTTGTCGCGGATGATCGGGCCGGTGGTCTCTTCGTCCTCCGGCCGCCGGCCGGGCTCCGAGGAGCCCGGCTGCGTACCTTCGTGGGAAGACGTCACTTGCTGTCACCCTCGTCGTCGACGACCTCGGCGTCGACCACGTCGTCATCGCTGGAGGACGACTCCGACGCACCCGCGTCGGCGGGCTGCTCGGCGCCGGCGGAAGCGCTCGCACCGGCCTGCTGCTCTGCGGCATACAGGGCGGCGCCCATCTTCTGCGAGGCGTCGTTGACCTTGGTGGTCTTGGCCGAAATGTCCTCGGCAGAGGTGTTTTCGTCCTTCAGCGCGTCCTTGAGCTCGCTGACGGCCGCTTCGACCTCGGACTTGTCGGAAGCCGGCACCTTGTCGCCGTTGTCGGCGAGGAACTTCTCGGTCGAGTAGACGAGCTGCTCCGCGGTGTTGCGGGCCTCGGTCTCCTCGCGCCGCTTCTTGTCCTCGGCCGCGTGCTCCTCGGCGTCCTTGACCATGCGGTCGATGTCTTCCTTCGGCAGCGCCGAGCCGCCGGAGATGGTCATCGACTGCTCCTTGTTGGTGCCGCGGTCCTTAGCGGACACGTGCACGATGCCATTGGCGTCGATGTCGAAGGTGACCTCGATCTGCGGCACGCCACGCGGAGCGGGTGCGATGCCGGACAGCTCGAAGTTGCCGAGCGGCTTGTTGTCCTTGGCGAGCTCACGCTCACCCTGGAAGACCTGGATCTCCACCGACGGCTGGTTGTCCTCGGCGGTCGAGAAAACCTCGGACCGCTTGGTCGGGATCGCAGTGTTGCGCTCGATCAGCTTGGTGAACAGACCACCCTTGGTCTCGATGCCGAGACTGAGCGGGGTGACGTCGATGAGCAGCACGTCCTTGCGCTCACCCTTCAGCACCCCGGCCTGCAGCGCAGCACCCACCGCGACGACCTCGTCCGGGTTGACGCCCTTGTTGGGCTCCTTGCCGGTGAGGTCGTGCACGACCTGGGTCACTGCCGGCATACGGGTCGAACCGCCAACCAGGACAACGTGATCGATGTCCTTGACGGTGACGCCTGCGTCCTTCATGACCTGCTCGAACGGGCCCTTGGTGCGTGCCAGGAGGTCCTTGGTGAGGTCCTCGAACATGGCGCGGGTGATGGTCTCGTCCAGGTGGATCGGGCCGTTCTCGCCCATCGAGAGGTACTGCAGGCTGACGTTGGTCGACGTCGCGCCGGAGAGTTCCTTCTTGGCCTGCTCGGCGGCGTCCTGCAGACGCTGCATGGCGATCTTGTCCTTGGACAGGTCGACGCCGGTCTGGTTCTTCACCTGCTGGACGAGGTGGTTGACGATGCGCTGATCCCAGTCGTCACCACCGAGCTTGTTGTCGCCGCTGGTGGCCTTGACCTGGATGGTCGAGAAGCCGTCGTCGGGGTCCTTGCCGACTTCGAGCAGGGACACGTCGAAGGTGCCGCCACCGAGGTCGAAGACCAGGATGAGCTCGTCTTCCTTGCCCTTGTCGAGGCCGTAGGCGAGCGCCGCGGCGGTCGGCTCGTTGATGATGCGCAGCACGTTGAGGCCGGCGATCTCACCGGCCTCCTTGGTGGCCTGGCGCTCGGCGTCGTCAAAGTATGCCGGGACGGTGATGACCGCGTCGGTCACCGGCTCGCCGAGGTAGGACTCCGCGTCCCGCTTCAGCTTCTGCAGGATGCGCGCCGAGATCTCCTGCGGCGTGTAGTCCTTGCCGTCGACTTCCTTCTTCCAGTCGGTGCCCATGTGGCGCTTGACCGAGCGGACGGTGCGGTCGACGTTGGTGACCGCCTGGCGCTTGGCGATGTCGCCGGCCAGCACGTCACCGTTCTTGGCGAAGGCGACGACGGACGGTGTGGTCCGCCCGCCCTCGGCGTTGGCGATGATTTCGGGGTCGTTGCCCTCCAGGACCGCGACCGCGGAGTTGGTGGTGCCGAGGTCGATGCCTACCGCACGTCCCATGTTCGTTTCTCCCTTGGTTGTGGGTTCGTATGTCGTGTCACGCCGGACACAGAGCAGCTTCGCCGTTGTCTGCGAAGTTGACTGCCTCCGACTCAACTCCGGCGCCGCGGCCATGTCAAACCGGCGGCTCCAAAGTTGCGCTTACTAGACTCAACTTTAAGGTAGGTCGAATGATTCCCGGTTGCGGGGAGAATTTTCGGCGGGCGCTGCTGCTGGCCGCACGATCGCCCGGGCCGAGCGAGGCGGGTCCAGTCTCAAGGACGTGACCAGCAGACTTCTCCCTCTTCGACTCGAAGCCTGCTGAAGCCGGCTCGGGCTACAACAGACTCCGAAGCGCTGTTGCTCGGGTCAATCCGAGCGTAGATGTGTCGAAATCCGGCGTGTAGTGCAGCGTCACTGAGCGCGACCAGCGCCGCAGTTGCCCATCCACGACCACGGTGACGGGGATGGATGAGGAACGACACATCACTGGCGACCTCCGACGTGGCGATGTTGTGCAGGTATGCGGACCCCAGGACGGTGTCGGCGTCGGGCAGAGTCACCGCGTAGTGGAATGCGGTCCCCGCAGCGCGAGACCCAGCCGCTCGAAGCACGAACTCGGTCGCGCGGTTCGCGTCATACGGCTGGGGAACGTCGATGTACTGCATGGACACCGGATCGCGATAGATCTCCGTCAGTGCCGTGACGTCCTGTGCGCACCACGGGCGCAAGATCACGGTGCTGGCAACGATCACGGGCTCGGGCTCGATCCGCACGATTGGACCGTACCAAGGCAGTTGACAATTCAGGCTCACCTGACGCCCCCACGGCCTTGATCACCAGCCAGGTGCGGCGACGATCCTGCGCACGTGGCTCACGGTGTGACTGCCCGGCGCCGTCCAACCTTCGATCCAGCGATCAAGCCGATGGAGAGGCACGCGATGGTCCTGCTCGGCGGACGCGGTTGAATACTGCCAGCCACATCTCGACTCGATGGAACTACGCGTGCCAGCCGCCCTGCGCGCCCTACCAGCCGTTCGCGGTCAGCGCACTGATAGCACGAGGCAAGTGAGGTTCGCGGCGCATTGGATCAAGAGCGTCGAGTTCTGTTTCCGTCCACCAGCGCACTGCAGCGAACTCGCGCTCATCGGGCCGCAGCGGTTCGTGAATCTCGCCGACGATGGCGTACCACAAGGTGACATCGACGTGCCGAGATTCGGGTGCGCCGACGGTCTCGGTAACAGTCAGAAAGAACGGCTGCTCGTGGTGGGCGGGGTGAAAGTGCGCGTCGATACCAAGTTCCTCACGCGTTTCCCGACGGACAGTCTCAGCCGGGTGCTCGCCAGGCTCGACATGCCCACCTGTTGGGAGCCAGAGCCCAGCCAGCCGGTGGTCACACAACAGCACCTGGCGGGCGTCGGGGTCGCCCAGGAGGAAATACGAAACCAAGTGCGGCGACGGAGTCTTGGGTTTGGCTCGTCGGAACACGTCTGCTGTTGAGCTCAACCAGTCAAGCGCCCATTGCTTGTGTCCCGCCGCCAGTTCATCTCGCGTCTCCATCGCGCGGATGGTCTGAGCAACGCTGGCCACGACCGCTTCGTACATGCACGGGATGGTGCCACAGCGGACAGACACGCATAGTTAGCCTGTCACGCATGTGTGCGCCGCCTCAGGCCACCGCACTGATTGTGGTGGACATGCAAGCGGGATTCGTCGACGGCGACTGCGCATTGCCGCAGATGCCAACAGTGGTGCCTGCGGTGCGGCAGCAACTGGAGTCAGCTCGAACAGCCGGGGCACTGGTGATCTTCCTGCAGAACGATGGATCGGCTGGTGCCATCGACGAACCCGAGACACCGGGCTGGGAACTGGTCCTCGACCTCAGAGCTGATGACGTACTCGTGCGCAAGCAGCACGACAGCGGCTTCGCTGGCACCGACTTGGCAGCGATCCTGAAACGAAATCGGGTTGAGACGATCTCGATCTGTGGGGTGATGTCCGAGATGTGCGTCGCCGCTGCGGCACGGGATGCGATGGAGCGCGGCTTCACCGTCGTGCTGGCGCACGACAGTCACGGAACCTACCCCGTGCCGGCATATGCGGATGGCGAGCGCGCGGTCAGCGCCATTGATGCCGCACGAGCTGCTGAATGGTCGCTCGGGGATGGCATCCACATTCCACCCCGCGCGGTCGATGTGCAGTTCGGCGCTGTTCTTCGACGCCAACGTGTAGCGGCCCTGATCCAGCGTGACGGGCTCCTCCTCGTCGTCCGTCACCGTGCGCGGGGGCGATCGGGCCGCCATGACGGTGAGCTCTACCTAACACCGCCGGGTGGCAGTGTGGAGCCGTCGGAGGCTCTTATCGACGCATTGACCAGAGAGGTGAAGGAGGAGGTCAATCTCGTTGTGTCAGCCGCAGAGTTCGTGACCTGCATCGAACACACCGGCGGCAGCACGACACTCTTCGAGACCTCCGTCGAGGCAGGCGATCCAGTGCTGGGAGTCGACCCAGAACTGGAGTGTGACTGTCCCGTCCTGGTTGGCCTGGACTGGATCCCCGCTCCGCCGACTGAGTCCTGGAGTGGTCCAGTTGGTCTCTCCCAACTCAGTATCAGTGTCTCTGCGCAAACAACGACGGGACCGCAGGCGGCAGAGTGAGTGATCTGGCGAGCCACCCGGACGCCATACGAGGCCACCGTTGCGAGGCTGTGACCACGATCGGCAGTTCCGGTGCCACCATGCGCGGCGGTAGGTTGACGCGGTGCGCCCCACGGTCACCTCGGTAGCTCAACCTGGCCACGCCAATGAGGACGCTGTCGCCCTCGGACCTGGCGTGGTGGTGCTGATTGATGGCGCCGGGCTTCCGGCGAGGCTGCGCAGCGGGTGCACCCACACGGTCCGGTGGTATGCCCGCACGTTGGCCGACGCCTACCGAGACGCTCTCGGCCGCGCCGACGTCGACATTCGCACCGCCTTTGCGCGGGCTCTGAGTTTGGTTGCGGCAAGCCATGGACCAGGCTGCGACCTGGACCGCGGGTCGCCGAGCGGCACTGTCGCCGCCTGGCGGATCGGCGCCGAGCAGGTCGAGTACCTCGTGCTTGGCGACGCGTCCGTCATTCTCAGCGACCCCGCCGGCGGCGTCAGCGAAGTCACTGATGACCGGCTCGCAACCGTCACTGCACCAATCATCGCCAGCCACCTGAGAGATCGAGCCGCACGGGGACTGACAACCACACCTGATGACCTGCGTGAGGCGCGTCGGGCCGCGGTGGAACTGACCCGCAACACGTCGGGCGGATTCTGGTGCTGCCACCACGACCCGGCGGCGGCCGACCATGCGATCGTGGGAACGCTTTGTCGCACTGACGTGGCTTCTCTCGTCGCCGCTTCCGATGGCGCCACCCGCGGGTATCAGCTGCTCGGGATCCACACGGTGCAGGACGTCGCGCGCCTCGCCGCCAATGGCGACGGCGACGAGGTGATCGCCGAGATCCGGGCTGAGGAAGAACGAACCGACCGGCTCACCGATCAGGGGATGAAGAAGGACGACGACGCCACCCTCGTCGCAGCTGTCGTCACAGCTCTCAGCAGCTGATACCGCCGGATATTCCGCCTTCAAGAAGCCAGAGGCAGTCGCCGGGTCGCGGCCGGAGCGAGCTCATTCAGGATGCTGCACAGATGCGCGCCGACCAACAAGCTGGTCGGCTGGCAGGTCGTAAACTGACTGCATGGGCCTGACGCTGGCGGAAGTGCTCGACGCGGCTCGCGCACTGTCACGTTCGGAACGGGCTACGGTCGCCCAGGAACTCATCGCCACGCTTGCGACCACTGACGATGTCGATGAAGCCCGTCATACCCAGCTGAAGGACGCCGTTGATTTCGGGCTTGACCAGATCGAACGCGGAGAGGGCATCCGCGTGCCGGCAGGGGAATTGCGCGACTACCTCCACGGGTTGGGCCGCGAGGCGACTGAGCGAGTCACGCGACGACCAGCGTGACATTTGACATTGATCTTGCCCCGGCTGCTCGTGCCGACATCGTTGACGTGCTGGCGTGGACCTATGGCTCGGTGATGTTCAGCGTGTAGTAGCGCGTGGCTCCGGATGCGTGATGCAACTGAAATCCTGCCGCCTCGTACAGCCGTATGGCGTCGGGCTGGCGATCGCTCGTGTCGAGGCGGATCAGCGTGCAGCCATCCCGGCGGGCCGTTGCGACGGCAACTGCGAGAAGCCGCCGGCCGAGCCCGCAGCCGCGCTGCTCGGGCCGCAGGTACATCCGCTTGAGCGTGGTCACCCTGTTGTCTGGCGGGGTGAGAGCGACTGAACCGACGACGGCACCGCCGAGACGGACCACCCATACGTGCCCGTAGTAGGCGGTCGGGTCTTCGAGGTCCGCGTCAAGCTCCGGGTCGAAGCCGAAGCCGAACTCAGCATGGACGTCGTTGACCAGCTCGGCGAATCCGCGCCGGTCCTGCTCGGTGTAGACCGTCACGGTCGGCTCGCTCACATCTGCATCGTGGCATCCGGGACAGCCACCTCACCGGCGGCAGCCCACCGGCTTTCCCACAACGAGAAGGTGGAGGGTGCCGAAGCCCGGATGGCTTCGGCCCGGCGCACCTTCGCGGATGCCCTCCACGACCGGCAACCTGGTCGCCGGGCGCGTTCCGGATGACCGCTCCACCAAGTGCAGCGGTCAGCGATGCTCTGGCCGTCCGCACATATTCTCGGGTTCGTGGAGGACCGATCGACATACCCAGCCGCGGGAATCATTGCCTACGACCCCGCGTGGACCACTCGGTATGACGAAGTCGCCGCGCAGCTTGCTGAAGCCACGGGTGGGTGGCACGCCGAACACATCGGGTCGACCTCCGTGCCCGGGCTTGCTGCCAAGCCCGTCATCGACATCGCGGTATGCGTCCCGCAGGGCCGTCACGCACATGACCGAACCGCGGAACTCCTCGCCGCCGGCTGGACTAAACCAGCCAGCATCGGGTCCCACGACTGCTGCTTCCTCCTCGTCGACGATGTCCGCACCGCGATCGCGCACTTCTTTCCCGAGGCGCACTGGGACACGGCCCATCAACGATTGTTCGCCCAGTGGTTGCGCGAGCATCCATCTGATCGAGACGTGTACGCAGCACTCAAAATCAGGCTGCACCAGGACCGCACGTGGGGACGTGCGTACACCCGTGGCAAGACCGCCTTCATCCAGCGGATCGTCGACAAGGCCCGAGCGCAACACGACCTGCCACCGATCCCGATCTGGGACAAGGACTGATGACCGAAACCTGCTCAGCAGCGCGGTCCAACTATGCGAGACCGCCGGGTCTCGAAGCTGCTGTGCGGCATAGTTATTCGGGGAGCTGAGCCGAGGCGAGGACACGGTGCACCTTCCCGTGGAACGCCGACCACCCGCGTCCCTCGCGAATCAGATCTTCAATAGCAGGGTCGGGCGAATCAATCTCGGCCGCGCGTCGATAGATGATCAGTTGACGCTCCAGCCAGGCAGGTCGTCCTGCAACGACGTCGACGCGCAATCCTGCGGACTCCAACAGGGCGCGCACGCTTCGCGGGAAGCGGGTCGCCGCATCGTCATACCCCTCCCACGTGGTGAAGACGAAGCGGCCCCAAGCCGCAGCACTCGTGCCGCTTCCGCGACGAGCGCACGGGGATCCTCGACCAACTGCAGCACGTCGATGCTGACCACGGCATCCGCGCTGCCGGACGGTAGCCCGGCCGCCGCAACGTCGCACACGAGGAAGTCGGCAGCGACATTCGCGAAGGACGTTCTCCTACTCCGGGCGTCGGCTATGGCCACTGTCGAGGAGTCCACCCCGATCAACCGCGCACCACTCTGCGCAGCCAGCCACAAACCCGGTCCGCCCCGTCCACACCCCAGGTCGACCAGCGTGTCCCCGGGTCGCAACTGCAGCATCCGGCCGACTTCGCGCATCCCCGACAGGGGAACGAAGGAGAAGGGCGCAATCTCCGGCGGCATACCCCCGCCGAAAAGCGCCGCGTGAGAGTCACTGCGCCGCCACCGGAGGTAGCCCTCGTCAAAGTTGCTATCGATCACGGACCCACCTTTCCTTCTTGCCACAGATATTTACCAGTTGGAAAATAACTGTATGACGACACCGCGGCGCCGGCGCACTCCGGAACAGGCACGCTCCGAGATCCTGCGCGCGGCAACCCAATTGATCGCTCGCGACGGGCCGGACGGGACCAGTTTGCGCCGCATCGCGCAGGTTGCGGACGTCACCCACGCGCTGATCGTGCACTACTTCGGCAGCTACGCCCACCTGGTGGAGGAGGTCCTGATCGCCGCCAACCAGCGATATCGCGAACAGCTGCGTGACCGGATGCGTGCCGATCACGGCATTCCCTACGCGGAGGGGGTGACCGCCGTGCTGTTCGAGCTGCTGGCCGACGAGCAGTATCTGCGGCTGTGGGCATGGACGATGCTGCATGCCGGCCCGGACCTGGCTCCGTCCGGCCTGGCGGGTTTCGTCGACACCCTCGAGGAAGGAATCCGGATCGTGTTGCCCGGCACCACTCCCGACCGGGCCCGGATCGAACAAGTAGTGCTGCTCGCCCTCGCCAGTTCGTACGGCTTCGCGCTGGGCCACCGGAGCTGGCTCACCGGACTCGGGCACGACCCGGACAACCCGGCGCAACTCGAGGAATTCCGCCATTCGGTGGCGCGAATTCTCGCGTGGTATCTCGAAGCCAGCGACGACTCATGACAGCGGCGGTGCACACAGCGGGGGCATCTCAGGGGCCGGGCGCCGTCCCGCTGCTGATCGGGCTGGCGGTGATCGTGCTGCTCATCGCACGCCGGACCCGAGGCACGCGGCTGACCGCGCACCGGCTCTTCGTGCTCCCGGTGATCGTGACGGTGTTCGGGCTCGCTGTCCTCCTCCCCGGGCTGAACCCGGGTCACTTGCGAACCGTCGACTACGCCGTGCTGACGCTGGACGTGCTGCTCTCGTTGCTGCTCGGCGTGGCGCGGGGCGCTTCGGTGCTGATCTACCCGTATGACGGCACGACCTGGTTTCGCTACCCGTCGCTCACTGTCGCGCTCTGGGTGGTTTCCCTCGTCGCACGAGTTGCACTCGGCGTGGCCGGACGGCACGAGGGCGCCACGCCGGTCGTCACCACTGACGCGGTGTTGTTCATGCTCGGCCTGTCGCTGCTCACGCAGAACGTCGTCGTGTGGGTGCGGCGCGGACAGGTCCGCCATACAGGTAATTCACCAGCCGAGAAGCCGGCCGGCCCGTAGACTGCAGGGCGTTCAGGTCCACTGCGAGCAGGAAGGGGGAGGGTCATGCGGCGATTTGTCGTGCCTTCGCATCCGATGACATCGCACCCAAAGGACCTGACCCCTGAAGACTCTGAACCTGGGCATTCTGGCTCACGTCGACGCCGGTAAGACCAGTCTCACCGAGCGTCTGTTGTATGACGCCGGAGCCGTCGACCATCTCGGCCGTGTCGATTCCGGTGACACCAGCACCGACACGCTCGCCCAAGAACGCCGCCGCGGGATCACGATCAAGACCGCCGTGGCGACCTTCACCATCAACGACCTCGTGGTCAATCTCATTGATACGCCGGGTCACCCGGACTTCATCGCCGAAGTCGAGCGTGCCTTGCGGGTGCTCGACGGAGCTATCCTCGTCGTCTCCGCGGTTGAGGGAGTTCAACCACAGACCCGGGTGATCCTGCGCGTGCTGCGCCGCATGAAAGTGCCGACCCTGGTCTTCGTCAACAAGACCGACCGGCCCGGTGCGGACCCTGACCATGTCGCGGCGCAGATCCCCGACGCGATCCCGATGTGGCGCGACGTCCGCGAGGCCATCGCCGAACACGACGATGACGCTCTTGCGGCATTCGTCGGCGGTCAACCGATCCCGGACGACGTGTTGCCACGCCTGGTAGCGAACGGCCTTCTGCTGCCTGTGTTCCGGGGCTCTGCGGTGACTGGCGACGGCGTGTCCGACCTGACGAATGCGCTCGCAACGATGCTGCCTGCCGCGAGCGGCGATCCGGATGCGGACCTCGATGCGGTCGTGTTCTCCATCGACCACGATCGCGCTGCGTGGGTGCGAGTCCGCCAGGGCACGATGCAGGTCCGGGACCGGATCGGCGACGAGCGGATCACGGCGATCGATGGCGCGGATGCGATCCGTGCGGGCGGCATCGGCCGCATCCACGGCGTGCGGGCGGCGCGCATCGGTGATGTGCTCGGACAAGGTGTTCGCATGCCTGCGGTCTTCCCGCCACCGACGCTGACGGCCACGGTCGAACCGGTAGACCCGCAACGACGCTCCGCGCTCGCCGTCGCGCTGCGCGCCCTCGCCGACCAAGATCCACTGATCGACGTCCGCCTCGACAAGCACACCCAGCAGCTGTCGGTCTCGCTCTATGGGCAAGTGCAGCAAGAGGTCCTCGGCGACACCCTGCGGGAGGACTTCGGCATCGACACACTCTTCGGAGAGGCGACAACGCCCCTGCGCGAACAGATCGCGGGTCCGGCCGCCGCCGGGGCCGTCATCGGCGAAGCCGACAACCCGTGGATGGCGACGCTGGAACTGAGGATCGCGCCTGCGGCGGAGACCTCAGTACGGCTCGCCGTGCCCGTCGAAAACCTGCCACTGTATGTCTACGGCTCTACCGAGACCTTCCGCGGCGCGATGGAGAGCTACGTGCGCGAGGCTTTCGCGGCCGGCGGGCCACGCGGGTGGGAGGTCGTCGACGCCGCTGTCGTCGTCACCCGTTGCGGTTACGCATCACCGATATCCGGCGCACGCGACTTCCGGCATCTGACTGCCGAACTCCTCGGCCGGGCGATCGCCGGCGCGGGAACTGTTCTGTGCGAGCCCGAACAACGAATCGTCGTTGAAGGACCTGCTCGCGCGGCCACCGCGCTGCTCAGCGCACTGCCCGGTCTCGGCGCGCAGATCACCGACTGCATCGTCAATGAGGTCAGCTGCACGGTGACGGGGCTCTTGCCGGCCGCACGGGTGACGGAGCTGGAACGTGCGCTCCCCGGCCTGACCCACGGTGAAGGCACGCTCGACGCCGAATTCGCAGGCTGGCGAACGCTGCCCGACGGATAGCCGGTGGTCGCACTCGCGGCGCGACCGGACGCCACTATCGCAGGCGCGGTCTCAGCGCATCTGCCATGGGTTGACCACCTGGATGCCCACCGACTCGAAGTCACCCGTGTTCCGGGTGGCCAGGTTGCGTTCCTGGATGAACAAATCGCGGAGATCTGCGCATCTGCCGCAGCGATGGCGCGCCCCGCCGCTGCCGCGATCTGCTCACGCCTACGGCCCGCAGACAGACGGGCGATGCCGAAACCCCCTCCGCGACAGTGGTAGCCGTCGTGTGCAGCGGCCCGGCAGCACTGCCCAGGCAAGGACCGCCACATCAGGGTCGTCGCGCATCATCTCCGACACGATGTTGGTATCGAAGAGAATCACGACGACAGTAGATCGGCGGCACGAGGCATCTCCCGTCGAGTTGGGATCTCCAACTCGACCCCGCCTATCGCGCCGAATCTTTCCCGGATGGCTTCCGCAAGATTCGGGCGCTCGTTGTCGTCAGCCGTCACAACATCGGTCAGGATCGTTCGGACCTCGGCTTCCATGGGTCGTCCGTGTGTCGCCGCCCGCAGCTTCAGCTGACGGGCAACACCTTGTCAAGATCTCGCACGCTGATCGCCAACGCAGGGGCAGTTGTGACCAGCAGGTATGGCGGATAGTCTTCCGCGATCTCGACCGAACCATCCGCCCAGGTGAAGAGCAGCCAATCGCCAATCTACTTGCGCAGGAAGAGATTTCGGAACGGCTCTACGCGAACCGCCACCTATCCGTCAACGAGGTCGTCGTGCTCATCGAGTGTCGATGGTCCGCAGGGTCGTCACAAGCTCAGCCGCCGCCGCGGAGTCGACGCGGCGGGCGCCGTCCCAGTCATCGACGTGCATCCACGAGATCTCCCTCGGCGTCCCTGGCCACCGGGGAATGAGATGCACGTGCAAGTGGTCAACCCCATGACCGACACGAACCACGTACACGTGCTCGGCTCCGGCGGCTTCCAAAGCACGCGACCAGCGAGCAATCGCGACGCCGACGGCTCCGGCCTCAGCGTCCGTCAAGTCGCTGAACCCCGGCACATGCCGATGAGAGACGACGAACAAATACCCGGAGAAGACCTCGGTTGCGGGCGCAACGATCGGGCAGTGGAACACCGACACCCGGTCGTCCTCTTCAAGATGACCACCCGGCACCCGGATCTGCCCGTTGACCTCGTCACACACCAGGCACGATTCGCTCATCACTCGAGCGTGGCACAACTCAGCCCGATAAGTATGTCGAAGGCGGGTCGTCGTCCGGCATCGCGGTACTGCGTTGCGCGGCGTCCCAAAGCGTCACGACATACGACTCCGCCTGGAAGGTGAGAGAGCCGGGGACGCCGTCTTCCGGGGGAAGGGATTCGTGGCCGTTCTCCCAGGCGAAGGCTCTTCAGGATATTTCGGCATCGCTCACGTGCAAGCTGGCGGTGAGCGCCCCGCAACCCAGGTCGCCGCAGTCTGCGCAGATATACAGCGCGGTGCGGCCAGCGCTCAGCCCCTCGGTCGGGCGCTGGCCGAGCAGTTCGTCGGCTGACTCGCTCGCGCTGCGCAGCCGCCACTCTCGACTGAACGCCGTGACGAATCCCTCCGACACCCGCATGCGCTCCCGCAGACTCGTGCCGTCCACCACGAAGTCGAGGTAGTGCACCTCGCGGTGTCTTGCTCGTGGCGCACCAAGAGCTTTCACGCTGCAGACCGCAGGCTCCAGCTGCAGCGTTGCCTGACCTTTACTCATGCTGCAGGGGGGACGAACCGTTCGTGGCGTTGTGCTTCGGCCTTCCGACCCAGGCGAGTGCTGGCGACGGCCCGCTCAGTGAGCCCGGACCTGGATTGACCACGATCGAACCGGCAGCAGCCTGAACACGCCGCAGCGCCGCCATATCCGGGACGACCACGCCGGGCATCGGCACCGTGTGCTGGTGAGCCGGCATGCACGTGACCGGGATTGCCGCTGCATCTCCCATGAGCCCTCCTCCATGGTCACGCCTCACCATACCGAAGTGGCTACGCCAGCCGCGGGGTCCTCGGCGGGGCGATCCGACGCGGCCCGAGCGCCTCGAAAGCGACCGCGAGTTGCAGAAGCGCCGTGTCGTCATACGCACGACCGGCGAAGGTCAGCCCGACCGGCATACCGATGTCCACCATGACGCCGAGCGGCGCCGTGACGGTCGGTATGCCGAGGTGCCGGATCGCCAGGTTGCCGTTGGCGACCCAGGTGCCGTTGCGCCACGCGAGGTCGGCGGACGCCTCGTTGACGTCCGCGTCGGCCGGTCCGACATCCGCGACCGCTGGGAAGACGACAGCGTCCAAGCGCTGCGCGTCCATCCACTCCTCCAGGTCGACGCGGCGGGTGCGTTCCAACCCGGCCAACCCGTCGGCAAGCGTGGCCATGTCGTCCAGGGTTGCGTCCGGGTGCGCCCGCACCCAGTCGGGGTAGGCGGTGATGTCGTCCGGAAATCCGGTGTAGCGATCCAGCACGCCTTCGGGCGCCGGGAAGATCGTCGCGCCGTCGACAGAGGCGAGGGACGGCAGCGCCGGGTCGCCGTTCGCGGCCAGGAAGTCCTCCCAGGCCCACGCCGACAGGTCCTCGATCTCCTGCGCCAGGAACGCCGGCGCCACGAAGCCTCGGGTGCCGATGGTGGGCGCGCCGGCCCGGTCGCCCTCGTAGTTCGACACGACCGGGAAGTCGACGTCCACCACCTCGGCACCGGCCGCGGTCAGGTCGGCGCGCGCCTGCTCCCACAGCACGATCACCGACTCCCGGGTCTCGATGCGCTCACCGGTCGGCCCGCCAATGGTCGTTCCGGTGCCAGCGTCCGGGTCGGCGTTGACGTACATCCGCGGTATGCCGAGGCGTCTGCCGGCAAGCGAAACACCTTCTCGCAGAGCGACATACGACGTCGGCCGCACGGAGGACGCCGCCGGGATCGGCACCCACGGCTGCACCCGCCAGAAGTCGCCGCGTGTGTCGGCGTCGTCCGCGACCACGACGTCGAGCACCTCCAGGAGATCGGCCATCGTGCGTGCGTGCGGCACGACGACGTCCATCGTCGGCACCAGCGGCCAGTTGCCGCGGACCGAGATCACGCCGCGCGACGGGGTGTAGGCACACAGACCGTTGTTCGACGCCGGGCCGCGACCACTGGACCAGGTCTCCTCACCAAGACCGAAGGCGGCGAAACTCGCCGCGGTCGCCGTACCCGATCCGTTGGACGACCCGGACGCGAACGGAGCCGTCAGGTAGTCGGCGTTGTAGGGGCTCTCCGCCCGGCCATAGACGCCGCGCTGCATGCCGCCGTTCGCCATCGGCGGCATGTTCGTCAGCCCGAGACAGATCGCACCGCCGGCCCGCAGCCGCTCAATGGTGAACGCGTCGCGCTGCGCGACCAGGCCCGCGAACGCCGGGCTGCCGGCCGCGGCGGTCAGGCCCTTGACCAGGTAGCTGTCCTTCGCGGTGAACGGGATCCCGTCCAGCGGCCCGAGGGTCTCACCTGCCGCCCGTCGGCGGTCGGACGCGGCAGCCTCGTCCCTGGCTTCGGGATTGGGTACGACGAGGGCGTTCAGTGCGGTGCTGGTCTCCAGCCCGTCATACGCGTCGATCCGCGCGAGGTAGGCGTCGACCAACTCAACAGCAGTCGTCTCACCGGACTCGAGTGCCGCGCGCAATTCGGCGATGGAGCGTTCGACGACATCGATCACTGCGGGTCTCCTGGCGGTCGTGGGTTCCGGCTTCGCCAGAGTCTCTCACCGAGTGCTCCGTCCGGTCTCGCGTATGCCCATCGCGCGGTATGACGCGCGCCCGGCATACTCGGCGGATGGCGACGTGCGAGATTCCGGCCGTTCCCGAAGTGCACCCGGCGCTCCGGCGCAGGTTCAGCCCAGTGCGGTTCGACCCGGACGCGATCGTCACCGCCGCGCAACTCGACACCTTGCTGCAAGCCGCAGGGAACGCCCCATCGGCCGGCAACTCCCAACCGTGGAGTTTCATCGTCGGAAGACGTGGGGACGAAGTACACGACCGGATCGTCCAGTACCTGGCGCGCAGTTCAACTGCGTGGGCTCCGGGCGCTTCGCTGCTGGTCGTGAACCTCGCGCACGTCCGCGTCGAGGACACAGACAACTGGGAGTACTCGGAATTCGCCCGGTACGACCTCGGGCAAGCCGTCGCGCACATGACCATCCAGGGGCTCGTTCTCGGGCTGGACGCACATCAGTTCCGCGCGTTCGACCGGGACGCAGTGGCGGCCGAGTTCGACGTGCCCGGGCACTGGGAGGTCACCTCGATGACGGCGTTCGGGGTTGCCGCGCACGCTCCTGGGGAGATCGCATCGCCGGGCACCAGCCGCGAGCGCGCGGAGATCGACGAGATCACCTGGGCGAGGGCGGGCGGCAGCTGACCGCGCAGGAACGCCAAGTCCCACCTCGCCAACTCCCCGGGCCGGCTCGCTCACCGCAACGGCAGGTCGACCGAGACGATATCCGGGAACGCCAGCGCTTCCCAGAACAGGGCCGCGGACTCGCCTTCATCGAGGATCCCGACGGAGACGAGCCAGGCCGTCAGGATCATGCCGTGCGATGCGACAACCACGTTCTGCGAATTGCTGGGGATGCGAACGACGGCGTCAAAGCGTGCAGCCGCATCGGTCGGCGTCTCCCATCCCTCGTGCCTGGAGTCGAGTTGTCCCGAGACCCATGCTCGTCGGCATGGTCGGACATCGCCGCCCAACGGTTCCACGGGGCGCCGAACCTCGTTGAGTCTCCGATCGACATCGAATGAGTCGTCCACGGCGAGCCGCAGGGTCTCCTGAGCTTTGCGCTCTGCCGAGGCAATGCAGCACGAGCCGGTGGGTAGTCGTCCCCGCAGCTTGCCCGCCGCCATCCGGCCCTCGCCCGAGAGGCGCCATTCGTGCGGCTCCGACACTGGGTCCAGTTCCGGCATCGCGTGGCGCACAGCGAAGACTCGGCCCATGGGATGCGACGATACCGATCGTCGCGACATCCGTCGGCGTCGCCAAGAACGCGGCATACTCGGCAGATGAAGCGTGGGTGAGTGCTGCTCGGGGCGGTGCTACCGGTCATCGCCATACCGATCGGCGGACTCTGGTTGTGGGGCAGGCCGCGTGCGGAGGTGTCGTTGCCGACATACCCAGCCTCGCCCGCGGACGTCGTCAAGCTCTACGTGCGCGCGATGGACGTCCGTGACTTCGACGCGTGCCGACGAATGGGAATCGCCGATCGGACCACGGTCGGCGCGAACTGGATGAGCCTGCACGCACCCAATGTCACGAACCTCCGAATCGATCGAGTCCACTCGATCGTGCCCGGAGCGCGGGCTGCGAAGGAGCAGTACAACTCGCAGTTGCGTGGCTGGGAGCAGACAGTTGCCGTCGACACGACCGCGACCTTGAACAACTTCAACGGCTTTCAGGCAAGTCGGCCTGGCGAACCGTGGTCCTACGAGCTGGTGCGCCACGACGACTCCTCGCCGGGGCTGATCTTCGACCAGGGCCAGGGCTGAGCCACTTCGACCGCACCGAGTGGACAGTCGTTGCGGTGAGGGGTCGACTCTCACGACAACTGCTGTCCACTCGGCGTCGCTCGCCACGAAGTGGGCGGAACCCGAAGCTACCCCGACCCCACCGGCACCGACTCCACCAGCGACTCACTCGGCTGCCGCTGGCGCCAGGGCAGCAGGGCGGCGCTGGCGATGATGAGCACGGAGGCGAGCCCGATCGACAGGCGGATGCCGGACAGGGCCGCGACGAGGCCACCGAGCGCGACCATCAGCGGCTGCGCCACCTTGGAGCTGATCGACCACGCGGTGTTGACCCTCGCCTGCAGGCCATCGGGCGTGACCGTCATCCGATAGGTGCCGAACGTGGGGTTGAACATGCCGGCGAAGAACAGCAGCGTCGTCTCGGCGAGGGTGACGACGATCAACCCGGCCCAGCCGCGCGGTGCGACTGCCAGTAGACAGACCGGCAGGCAGCGGGCCGTGCCGGTGACGAGCATCAGCCGGAAACCACTCGAGCTGCGGATTCGTCGCTTGGCGACCAGTGCGCCGACCAAGCCACCACAGCCCTGTATGCCGAGGGAGAGCCCGTACTGCCACGGCGCGAGGTGTAGCTCCCGCAGCATGAAAACCGTCAGCAGCGGGGAGATCCACATGATGCCGCCGCCGAAGAGCAACGCGTTCAGGAACAGCGAGCGCAACACTCGGTGCCGCCAGATGTACGCCCAGCCCGCGCCGATCTCCGCGGCCCGGCCACGCTGCGACGACTGTGCCGGCGGCGAAGGTTCGGTGCTGCGCAGGCTGCGGACGAACGCGGCCGAGAAGAGGAAGCTGACGGCGTCCAGCAGCACCGTGGACACCGCGCCGAACGCCGAGATCAGCACACCGCCGATCGGTGGTCCGGCGGTGGTCGCCGTCCACGAGGTCGCTTCCAGATCGGCATTCGCCTCACCGCGGGCGGATGCCGGAAGCAGCGACTTGAGGTGCGCGGTGGACGCAGCCCCGAACACCATCGCGCCACCGACCTGGATGACGCCGACGACGCACAACTGGACGAACGTCAGCCAGCCGAGCACTGCGGCCGCGGGCACCGTCGCCAGCGCCGCGAAGCGCACGAGGTCGGCCCCCATCATCACCGGCCGCTTGCGGCGAAACTCGATCCACGGGCCGAGGGGCAGCACCAGCGCCGCCGCAGTCAGGCCGGAGAACGCAGCGATCACGGACACCTGCCACACCGGAGCATGCAGCACCAGCGCCGCGACAATCGCCAGCTCGCCACTGCCGATCGCGCTCCCGAGCTGGCTGATCGCATAACCGGACCACAGCCGGCGGAAGTCCCCACGCCACCAACCCGGCTCCGTCGTCACCTGCAGCAACCTAGACCCGAGTGGGGACAGGCCTCGCCATACCGGCTGGTCAGCGCCGGTCAACCGACAGCGTTGTCCTCCAGCATGGAAACCCAACCGTGCGATCAGTGCTCACGCTTGATGACGAAGAATGACCCGCGGATGGTGCCGGCCAGCTTCGACTTCTGCCGTACGAACTTGAAGGCGCCGAGTTCCTCGGGGACTTCCATCCCGTCCGAGAGCTTCAGCCCGACCGCACGCTTGCCGACGTCGGCGAGCGTGTACATCACGTTGATCGACAGGCCGCTCTCGTAGAACACGTAAGCCATCCGGATGCCGTTGACCTCGAATTCCGTTGCCTCCAAAGGCGGTGACGCGATCACGATGTCGCGTTCCTCCTTGAGGATGCCGCTCACCCAATCGACGGTTGCCTTGGCGTCGGCAGCGGGCTCAACGGTGAAGACGTGGTCGTACTTGTTCTTGAAATAGCGCGCCTCGTTGGCCCGCAGGCCGGCGAGTGCGTCGGCGACGGACGACGACTCGAGCCCCACGGTCGAGACGTCGGCGAAGTCAACTGCATGGGACATGGCGGCGCTGCGCGGGTCGGAAGGGTTCGGTCTGACCGGCCACACGCTACCGATCTCGCCTTCTGCCATCCGAAAGTGTCCGATCGCGGCATGCTCGTTCGTGGAATCAATGAGCGGCCAGTGGTGGCCGCCGGATGATGAAGGAGTCGCAATGCCCAACTATCTGATCGCGTTCAACGACGAGTGGGTGCCCGACCAGACACCCGAGCAACTGCGTGCCAAGGGCGCGGCCTCGCGGGCGGTCCTGGAGGAGATGAAGGATGCGGGCGTCTTCCTGTATTCCGACGGCGGGATCGACGCATCGACCGCGATCTGCAGCGTCGTGAACGACGGCGGGCAGCCGGTCTTCTCCGACGGCCCGTATGTCGAAACCAAAGAGCACCTGGGCGGATTCGCGGCCATCACGGCCCCCGACGACGAGGCGGCACGTTACTGGGCGGGCCGGCTCGCGACGTGTCTCGACTGGCCGCAGGAGGTTCACCGCTTCCCGTCCGCGTGGACGAGGTGATCGAACGACAGACCGAGACGAGCGCCTGACGCGGATGGCTGTCCCTCGGCCGGACCGCTGATCCGGCATACGCTGGTCGTATGGCGAACCGTCGCTACGCGAGTGTTGTTGCGTTCGAGGCAGATTCCGTTGCTCTGGTGCGGGAGTCGTATCCGGCATGGGGTGGGAGCTTCTGGAGCGTTCCGAGCGGCGGCGTCGAGGAGGACGAGACGCCCGCGGAAGGCGCCGCGCGGGAGCTGGCTGAGGAGACGGGGCTGACGGTCGATCCCGCGCACTTGGTGCTGGTCTCGACCAGTCGCAACCGGCTCGACGACGCGATGTCGGAGGCCTGGAACTACGTCGGGCGCGCCGGCGCGCGGACGTTGCAGGCCGACGACCCGGACGGAATCATCGAAGCCACAGCGTGGTTCACACGCGACGCAGCGATCCAGGAGTTGACACAACTCCCCTACGCGCCGTTGCGCGAGCCGGCGCTCGCGTTGCTGTCGGCTCCGGACTCCTTGCGGTCGCGGTCGGTCGCAGTCGTCCATTGGGAATTCGAGAACGGGTCGCTGGTCGGCTCCACGACACGTTCGCCGAGCTGACCACATGACTCGCGTGCTGATCACCGGGATGTCCGGGGCCGGCAAGTCGACCCTGCTGGCCGAGCTGGCGCGACGCGGATTCGTCACTGTCGACACGGATTACGACGGCTGGGAATTACCGGACGCGACCTGGGACGCTCCACGAATGACGGTACTCCTCGCCGATCACGAAACCCTGGCCGTGTCCGGCACCGTCCGCAACCAGGGTGACTTCTACGACCGGTTCGAGCGTGTGGTGCTGCTGAGTGCACCGGTCGAGGTGCTGCTGGCCCGGGTCGCCATACGCACGAACAATCCGTATGGCCGCACTGCCGCGCAGCGTGCGGAGATCACTGGGTACGTCGACTCGGTGGAACCTTTGCTGCGTGCGACAGCCACCGATGAGCTGGATGGAACGTGTCCGGTGACGTACTTGGCAGACACCGTGGAACGGATGCTTCTCGGTCACTAATCACGCTGATTTCGCTGAGAGTGAAAATAATTGATGCCTCTCGGATCTTCCATTCTCCATCAGACAAATGTACTATTGGTGGCATGAGGAATCCGGTGCTCCCGACCGCGCAGGAACTTTCCGGCGCGAGCAGCGGCGACCTGCTGGAAGCCGCGCTCGAGCTGGTCACCCTGGCTTTCGACAGCGCGCGCACCGACGCCGACCCGCTGACGAAAGACCAACTGCTGGAGCAGGTTGCGACGACCCAGCAGATCGCCAACTCGGCGCTCGCGGCACAGTCGGTGCGCATCGCCCAGGCCGCCAGCCACGAGACGGTCTTCGACCCGGCGATCGCGGACACGAAGACGGTCCGGCACCACCTCGGTTTCGCCGAGGAATGGATCGACACCGAGATCGCGCGACTCCTCGGGCTCGGGCCGCGGCAGGCCGGCGCGCGCATTCAGCACGCACTGGATGCAGTCACCCGAGCACCTCGCTTGCTCACGGCCGCCGGCACGGGCCGGCTCGACCCTGCGAAGGTCGGAGTGGTGACCGACCTGCTCGCCGGCACCAGCGCCCACACCGGCCGGTCGGTCGAACGCGAACTGCTCGCCCAAGACATCGCCGGCCTCACGACGACACAGCTGCGCCGTCGCATCCCGCGGCCGGTCGCCTCAGTCGAGCCCGCGTCCGTCAGGCCCGCCGCGACGAAGCGCCGCCGGGAGCAGGTCGGTGTGTTCGCGCGACCGCACCACGAGCCAGGACTCGCCGAACTCGTCGCGGTCCTCCCCACCGCCGACGTCACCAAGGCCATGCGCGCCGTCGACGACCTCGCCCGCCAGTTGCACGAAGACACGACCACCGACAAGCACTCGCGGAGTGCCGGGCCGACGCCTTCATCGACCTGCTGCTGCAGAACGCCAGCATCGACACCACTGTCGTGTTCCAGCTGCCCGTGCAACCACTTGCTGGCGACGGAAAATGCTCGGAGGCAACGCATCTCGGAAACAACGCGTCATCCACCGACTCAGTCGACGACGAACTCAACGCCCTGCTCGACCAACTCCTCGGCGCCCGTCCCGTCGGTGAGCGAGGAGACGATCCGCCGTGGGCAGACGACGGGCCACCGGACGAGCTCGACGAACTGTATGACGGTGCGATCGACTGGGACCAGCTGCTCGACGACGCCCGCGCTCAACTGCCCACGTCGCCGCCCGGCAGGGTGACTGTCGCGACCGCACCGGCGCCACCCGTCACGCTCATCCAGTCCGGCGACCTCGGATTGGGCGACGTAGTCGTGCCCGGAGTCGGCGTCATACCCGCCGCCGAGATCGCTCTACTGAGCCGCGCCGTCGGCACCCGAGTCACTCGTGCACTGGTCGACCCGGCAGCCGGCACCGTGCTGGAAACCATGACCCACAGCTACCGGCCGACCGCAGCGATCCGGCGCCTCGTGGTCACCCGGGACCAGCATTGCCGCTTCCCCGGCTGCACGATGCCGGCCGTCCGCTGCGACCTCGACCACGTCATCGCCTGGCCGGGCGGCATCACGGCAGCCATCAATCTGCACTGCTTGTGCCGTCACCACCACCGCGCCAAGCACGAGTCCGGCTGGGTGGTCACCATGACCGTCGATGGTGTCTGCACCTGGACCAGCCCGTCCGGACGACTCTACGTCACCAGGCCGGGAGACTGAGCCAGCGGCAGAAATCTCTTTGCCGATCAATGTCGAGTTCGCGCCGACAGCTTCGTCCCCCGGATATCAGCGACCAGAATGGGTCGCAGCGACGAAGGGAACGATCATGGCGAAGTACCTGCTGCTGAAGCACTACCGCGGCGCTCCGGCCGCGACGAACAACGTCCCGATGGACCAGTGGACCCCGGCGGAGGTCGATGCACACATGAAATACATGGACGACTTCGCAGCCGGGTTGCAACGCACCGGCGAATTCGTCCACGCCGACGCGCTTTCCGACCGCGGCATGTGGGTCAGGTATGACGGCGAGGGCCGGCCACCGGTGACCGACGGGCCCTTTGCGGAGACCAAGGATCTCATTGCCGGCTGGATGATCATCGACGTCGACTCCGAGGAACGCGCGATCCAGCTGGCCGGCGAGCTCTCCGCGGCGCCCGCCTCAGGCGGGAAACCGAACGGTGAGTGGCTCGAGGTACGGCCATTCCTCACCTGGGACCGCGAGACGACGGCCGACTGACTGCACCGCGCAGCGTCGTCGTGGTGATGCAAGAGGAAGTGGTCCGGGACCTGGTCCCGCCGGCCATCAGCGCCCTCTGCCGGCGCGGTGCAGACTTTGCTTCGGCAGAGGATGCCGTGCAGGAGGCGTTGCTCAAAGCTCTTGCCAACTGGCCGGACTCGCCGCCCCGAGATCCGCAAGCCTGGCTCATCACGGTCGCCTGGCGGCAGTTCCTGGATCAGCTGAAGTCGGCCGATGCGCGAAACGCGCGCGAGCTTCGCCTCGCGCAGCAACCGGCCCCGGGAACGCCGCCGGGCACGGACGACAGTCTCCGGCTCTACTTCCTGTGCGCGAGTCCGGCACTGACTCCCGCCTCGGCGGTCGCTCTGACACTTCGGGCAATCGGCGGGCTCACGACGAAGCAGATCGCCGACGCCTACCTGGTGCCCGAAGCGACCATGGCACAACGCATCAGCCGGGCGAAACGACAGCTCGGGGGCATCCGTCTGGATGCGGCCGGCGACCTCAGAACTGTGCTGCGCGTGCTCTACCTCGTCTTCAACGAGGGATACAGCGGATCGCTCGATCTCACCGCGGAAGCGATCCGTCTCACCCGCCAACTCGCCTCTCTCACCTCGGATCCCGAGGTGAGAGGTCTGCTCGCGTTGATGTTGCTGCACCACGCGCGACGCAGTTCGCGGACCGGACCGGACGGGAGGCTCGTGCCGCTGCGCTCGCAGGACCGGACCCGCTGGGACACCGAGACGATCGCGGAGGCCGTCGTCATCCTGCAGGACGCCCTCGCCGCGGACCAGCTGGGCGAATACCAGGCACAGGCCGCGATCGCAGCACTGCATGCCGACGCGCGGACCGTCGAAGAGACCGACTGGGTCCAGATCGTCAGCTGGTATGACGAACTGCTCGCGATCACGGATTCGCCTGTCGTCCGGCTCAATCGAGCTGTCGCCGTTGCAGAGGCGGACGGTCCCGCAGTGGGCCTTGCGGCGCTGGCCGAGGTCGACCCGAGCGTGCCCCGGCATACAGCTGCTGCGGCATACCTGCACGAGAACGCGGGCGACCTCACCCGGGCAGCGCACCTGTATGCCGAGGCGGCCCAAAAGGCCGGCAACACCAAGGAACGCGATCATCTGCTGCGGGAAGCCGCCCGGCTTCGAAGCAGCAGGTAACGTCGCGGCGTGGCCTCCATCCCGACAGGATTCGACGCGCTCTTCGGACCGGCATACGTCGACTACGCCAACGCCGACATCGTGGGAACCGTCGAGCGGCCGCCAGCGCACCTCATCCACCGCGTCCACGTCATCGCGACGCCGGCACCCGGCATCGTCACCGTCTGCGAATCTGCCGAAGGCTGGCGTTTCCTGCCCGGAGGTCGGCTGGAGCCTGGCGAGACACTCGAATCCGCAGCAACCCGAGAGCTTTACGAAGAAGCCGGTTCGCGCCCGACCGGACCCTTGCAGCTCTTCTTCAGCCACGTTGCCACCAGCCGCAACCCGGCGCCCTACATGCCGCACGCGCCGCACCCGGTGGCGTGGTGGGTCTTCGGCATCGCTCCGACCGTCGTGGTCGGGGCGCCACCGGCGGGCATCGACGGCGCCGAACAGATCACCGACGTGCAGCACCTGCCGGTGGCCGAGGCGATCTGCTGGCTGGCCGACGCCGCCGACCAGACCTCAGCCGACGTGCTGCGACTCGCCGCTCACCTCGAACTCATCTGACCGCACCGGAATTCGCCGCATCGGCGACTCAGCCGCCCTGCCGGTTGCTGACCACTTGCCCGTGGTCGGTGGTGATCCGGTGCCAGTAGAAGCGGCCCAAGTCGTCGGTGCCTGCGTAGCTCGTCGTCGAGTGCCCGTCCGCCTCGCTCGTCGCACCATTGACGCGCGCCAGGATACCGTATGACATGACGTTCCAGTCCCATCCCCGCCACTGCTGCTCGCGTCCGTCGCTCGTCATACTCGAGACTCGCTGCGTCATGTCGACGGTGCCCTTCAGCGAGAAGTTCTGGTCGTTCACGTACTGCGCTGCGGAGTAGTTCACGCTGATCGGGTAGGACTCGACGAGCGCCGACCTACGCACGACCCGGTGGCCGATGCGCGACACCGACCGGGAGACAATCGTGTCCCGCTGGGTGATGTCCTGCACCTGGCCCGCGTCCCCGACCGATCCCGAATTCGACCAGTTGCGAGACGTGTTCACCGTCGTGACGATCCGCCCTGCCGAAGTGTTCACATAGCCGACCAGCTGATCGGCGCGCCGCGCCGTCTCGCCATACTTCACCGTCCCGTTCACGGGCTTACCCGCAGTCGTCGCGGTGACCGGCGCAGCGGCCACGGTGTCCGAAGTCAGGGCCCCGGAGATCCGGGCACGGTGATGATCCGTCCAGAGGAAGAGCGCTGCACGCACGTTCCAGGTATCGCCGATCGGATTCATGCCGAAGGTGATCGTGTGCGGCATCCCGTCGACCAGCCGGCCGGCGAACGGCGTGAGATCGAGCGACTCCGTGCGCATGTCGAGAGTGTCGATCGCCACCACCGGGCGCCACAGAGTCGGGACGATGCCGCCGGAGTAGATGTGCGGGAAAGTGCCGACCGCGCCCGCGCGGGTGCCGTCCACCGACACCATCGCCTCCCGGTAGGCGCCGGAAGCGCACAGCCCGTCCCCGGGGAAGTCTGCGGCGACCTGGTCGGGGACCGCGGTGAACCATTGCTCGTCGCAGCCGTTGCCCTTGAGCGTCGTCTCGAGACGCGCGCGAATGATGTTGCGGGGCAAGCCATTCAGCGTCGCCGATGCTGTCGGTGCACCGGGTGACAGGTCCGCGATGGGCACGCCGATGACCTTGTCTGCAACGTCCGGCGCAGGGTATCTGCGATTGGCCATATAGAAGGTGACCCGCACCGTCTGGTCGTAGTTGCCGGTGTAGACGCTCGACATGTAGTTGGTGATGCCGCCGGAGAACTTCTGTGGCGTGCGGAAGAGGGAACTGAACTCGGTGATGTCCTTGCGGAACGAGAACGTCGTCGGCTTGTCACCGTTCGGCTCCTGCGTGGTGCCGAACCACACCGGGACGCCGCCGATCTCCAGCTCACCGGTCCGGTCGTACTGCCGTCCACTCACCGAAGTAGTAGAGCTGAGAACCACTTTCGACCACGAGCCCTTGCACCTGACGGGAACAGCGATCGTGCCGGAGTAGGTCTGCGGGCTCATGTCCGCAGCGTTCGACATGAAGTGATCTGCCAGCGTGACGGTGCAGTGCGGGGTATCCGGCAGCGAAACCGGCGGCTGCGCGGAGACGGTGTCACCGCCAGGCGCCTCGATCACTCCGCCAGCGGCACGGGCCCCAGGCGCGCCGGCCAGCGCCATACCCACACAGACGACGCCGACCCCGGCGGCACACAACACACGACGCATCACGACTCCTCGTGTTCGTTCCGACCCCGAGCATCCACGACGCTAGCCGCCCGAACGTCCCCGTGGGGCGTTCGCGCACGCGTCATCGACAACCCGTGGTCGCGCCCGGAGGGAGCGATTAACGTGGACGTATGACGCGTGAGCTGTCCGCCCCTCGACACGTCGCCGCGGCATACGACGCGGTAGCCACGGAGTATGCCGAAGCGATGCGCGACGAGCTGCGCGGCAAACCACTGGACCGGGCACTGCTCGCGGCCCTGGTCGAAATGTGTCAGGACGGCACCATCGCCGACATCGGTTGCGGCCCCGGCCACGTCACCGAGCACCTGGCGTCACTCGGTGCCCGCACCGTCGGCATCGACATCTCGCCGCGGATGATCGAGGTCGCCCGCACGGAGCACCCGAACCTCGACTTCCGGGTCGAGTCGATGACCGACCTCACCGAGCCCGACCAGAGCCTGGCCGGCGCTGTCCTGCTGTATTCGATCATCAACCTCACCCGCACCGAACGCGAGCGCGCCTTCGCCCAGATCTTCCGGTCGCTGCAGACCGGCGGGATGATCCTGGTGTCGTTCCACATTCGCAGCGAAGAGTTCGCGCCCGGGCAGATCCAGCACCTCGACACCTGGTTCGGGCAGAGTGTCGACATCGACGGCCACTTCCTGGAGCCGGACCAGGTGATCGACGAGATCGCCGACGCGGGGCTCGACATCGTCTCGGTCACCACGCGGCTGCCGCACCCGGAAGTCGAGATCCCCACCGAACGCGCCTACGTGCTGGCCCAGCGGCCCGCGCCAGCCGACTGAGCAGGTGTCGGCGCCGGCTGGCACGATGCCCGGATGGACCTCGCCGCCTGGACCAGCCGTCTCGAGAACGTCTCCGCCGGGTATGCCGAGGTCTACTCGATCGACCGCACCCCCGACTGGATGCTGCTCAAGCTCCTCGAAGAGCTCGGCGAGCTGAGCCAGGCCTGGCTGGTCGCCAGTGGTCGCGGTCGCGACCGCGACAAGTCGCTCGACGAACAACGGGCCGATCTCGCGGCGGAGTGCGCCGACGTCGTCGCCATGGCACTCCTGACCGCACACCGGATGGGTGTCGACGTCGAGTCGGCCCTGCGGGACAAGTGGCTGCCGTGGGAGGAATACCACGCGAAACGTCGTGAGGGCACAGCTACGCCGCCAATTCCGTTGGACAACAATGCTTTCGGCGTATGACGGGCCACGTGTGCGAGACTTTCCCACATGAAGAACTGGCCGACGTCGGCGAAGGTCGTCGTCCTCCTGCTGATCGTGATCATCGTCCTGCCGTCGATCTTCCGACTCATCTGGCTCGCGGTGATCGGCGTGATCGTGGTCGGACTCGGCTACGTCGCCTTTCAGGCGATCACTCGGAAGCGCTGAGCGACCCAGCTGCCGCCGCCGTGCGCCGGGCACGGAAGAAGCCGGTGAGCAGCGCCGCGCACTCCTGCTCCCGCACACCTCCGATCGCGTCCAGCCGGTGCGGACTCGGGTTGTCGGCGACGACGTCCCAGGCGCTCCCGCACGCGCCGGCCTTCGGATCCCACGCACCGAAGATCAGGTGCGACACCCGCGACTGCATGATCGCCCCAATGCACATCAGGCACGGTTCGAGCGTCACGACCATGGTGCAGCCGTCCAGCCGGTAATGCCCCAGTGCCGCCCCCGCGGCTCGGATCGCAACGATCTCCGCGTGCGCCAGCGGATCGCCGTCGGCGACCCTGCGGTTGGGTCCGGCACCGAGCTGCGCACCGTGCTCGTCGATCAGCACCGCCCCGACCGGCACGTCCTGGGTGGTGAGTGCCAGCCGCGCCTGCTCCAGCGCGAGGGACATCCAGTCGTCGGCAGTGCTGTCGGGCGTGGGCACCACTAGAGTTTGCGACATGCGCGTCGAGCTGGCCAACCACCCCCTGATCGCCCACAAGCTGACCTATCTGCGAGACAAGCGCACGGACAGCCCCACCTTCCGGCGCCTGGCGGAGGAGCTCGTCACTCTGCTCGCCTACGAGGCGACCCGGGAGGTGCGCGTCGAACCGTTCGAGATCGAGACACCCGTTGCCCCCACGACCGGCATCAAGCTGTCCTCGCCGAAGCCGCTCGTCGTGCCGATCCTGCGGGCTGGCCTCGGCATGCTCGAAGGCATGGTCCGGCTGCTGCCCAGCGCCGAAGTCGGCTTCCTCGGCATGCAGCGCAACGAAGAGACGCTGGAGGCGATCACCTACGCCAACCGGCTCCCCGACGACCTGTCCGGCCGTCAGTGCTACGTGCTGGACCCGATGCTGGCTACCGGCGGCACGCTCGCGATGGCGATCCGCTATCTCGCCGAACGCGGTGCCGACGACATCACTGCGGTCACCCTGCTGTCGGCACCCGAGGGCATCAAGGCGGTCGAGGAGCAGCTCGCCGACCTGACGATCCCGATCACCCTGGTGACCGGGGCGATCGACGAACGCCTCAACGAGAACGGCTATATCGTGCCCGGCCTCGGCGATGCCGGCGACCGGCTCTACGGCGTCGTCTGAAGGTCGCCCTGGGGTTCGTCGGCCATCCGGTTGAGCCCGCGCACGGCTGGCACGAGAAGCGTGCCGAGTGCGATGGCCGCATAGCAGCAGCCGGCAGTGATCATCAGCGGCCGGACCTGGACGTGGCTGGCCAGCCAGCCGAAGAGCAAGGTCCCGATCGGTATGGCGATGAACGACCCCAGCATGTCGTAGCTCGACACTCGCGACAGCACCTTCGACGGAATCTGCTCCATCATCGCGACCGTCCAAGCTGTGCCGAACACCTGCGTGCCCGCGCCACCGACGAACGCAGCGATCGCGAGCACCGCCGTCTGCGGATGAATCCCCAGCAACAGCAACGGGATCGCGATGAGGGAAACACCCGCCATACCGTTCAGCAACAGGCGGTGGATGCGCACCCGCAACAACACGACCGACATCACCAGCATCCCGACGGCTTCCGAACCCACCACGATTCCCCAGCCGCGGATGCCGAGGTCCGGGTTGTTCTTGGCGATCACCGGACCGACGACGACCCACGCTCCCGCCTGGATCGCATTGAGCAGGCCGAACGCGAGCACGATGACCCACAGCCAGGTGCGCGAGACGAATTCGCTCCACCCCTCACGCAACTGCGTCAGCATCGACGTCGCCTGCCGCGCCGGCGCCGGCAACACAACCCGCGCCAGCAGTGCCGCTGCCACGAGGAAGGAGAATCCGTCCACCGCGAGCGCCAGCTCCGGGCCGATCGAGGCGACCAGCAGGGTGCCGATCACCGGCCCGATGAAGGTTGCGCCGTTGCGCACGAACGACATCAGCGAGTCGGCCTGCTGCAGGTGCTCGCGTGCCACCAGTTGCGGGATCAGGCCCTGTTGCGCCGGCATCGAGAAGGCAGATGCGCCGCCGGTCACCGCGCCGAGCAGTGTCATCGACAGCACCGTGGCCCACCCCGCCCACAGCGACACGCACATCGTCAGTTGCACGGCCGCCATCAGCAGATAGCACGTCTGCATCACCATCCGGCGCGGGAGCCTGTCGGCGATGACCCCGCCGAAGAGCAGGCACAGCACGTTCATGCCCATCTCCGCGGCGAGCACGATGCCGAGCGAACCGGCCGAGTTGTCGATCTTCAGCACGGCGAAGGCGATCGTGACCGGCGTCATCATGCCGCCGACCGTGTTGATCGACCGGGAGAGGAAGAACCACCGGAAGTTCTTCTCGCGCAGCACCGGCAGCGCCTCGCGGAGATTGCTCACTTTTCCGGCTGCTCCCCGTCGCGGTCGTCGTGCATGGTGAAGAGCTCCACCTGGAAATTGACGTGCGCCGAACCCGGCGCGTGCGGGCTCAACGCCTCGTCATGAACCAGCCGGGACGCCTTCTTCACCAATTCCCTTGCCTTGCGCCAGGTTTCGGGTGTCAGCCATACCTCTGCGTCGGCGCTGATCGCCGGGCCGTCGATACGCTGCTCCGAACGCCGGACCAGTTCGCCATACATCACGTGGATGTATTGCTGCCATTCGGTGCGTGAAACCCCTTGGGGTCGCTGCCCGTTCGGGTTCGGACGCTGCTCGGGGTATCGATAGCGATATTTCTTCGCCTGCCCACCGCGCACCGACTCGGTCTCGACAACCTGCACCTGACCGGCCTTGGCGAGGGTGCGCAGGTGGTAGCTCGCGTTCGCCTGGGTGATATCGAGTTCGCGTGCCAGCTCGGCAGCGCTCATCGGCGCCCCGGTCAGCAACGAGAGCATGCGCAGCCGCACCGGGTGTGCCGTGGCCCGCAACTCGGCGATCGCCTCATCCTCCAAAGACATGTTGGGGAGTATGGCGCGCCGCCGATCCCACTGTCAAACAGTTATTTGGCGGTTGTCGCAGGGCAGCTACTACCCCACCGGCCAGGAGTCGCCCCAGCGGACGTCCCGTGCCTGTTTGTATGCCGCACCCTGCCGCTTCGTCACCACCGCGCGACCCGCCGAGCCGTCCGGCCGGCACAACTCCAGCTCGACCAGACCCTTGCGCTTGCCCGGATGCCGCAGGACCCGCGCGGGCGCGCCCTCGTCGACGGCGGCGGCGCGGTCACCCGGAACTGCCACGACATACGAGAACTTCTCGTCCTCGTAGCCCAGTTCGCCGCCCTTCAGCTGCCGGTGCAGCGCGGAGCGCTCGACCCGCGCACTGAAGTGACACCAGTCCGAGCCGGTCAGCGGACACTCCCCCTGGTGCGGGCACGGAGCGACGACCCGCCAGCCCGCGTTGAGCAACACCGAGCGCGCCGCGAGGATCCGCTGCCAGCCGCTCGGCGTGCCCGGCTCGACCACGGCAACAGCTTTGCGCGCTGCGCCGAGCGCGGAGCGCACCACCGCCTCGCGACCGCTCTCGGCGAGCTCGGAGAGCACGTAGGACACCGTGACCAGGTCAGCTTCCGGCACCGCGGATCCCGCCCGCCAGGGCACGAAATCGACCGCTCCACCCTCGGCGGCGCGCAGCCGGCGACCGAGCGCGAGCGCGTCCGTGACCTGGTCGAGCACGGTCACCCGCGCATCCGGCCACTCCTCGATCGCTGCCCACGCCGCCGCACCCGTACCACCGCCCATATCGATGACCGACACAATCGGGGGAAGCCGAAGTACGCTGTGCTGCAACATGTTCCGGCACGCGGCGAGGGTCGCCGGCATACGGTAGACGGCATACGCGAGCACGTCCGACGAACCGCTCAGAATGGGTGCATCGGCCGCACCTCCGGCGCGATAGCGCCCGATCAGCCGCTCCACGGACGCCGCGAGCGCGGCACGTGACACGCCGCCGACCGCCGCGTCGAGCGCATCGCGCAGCCGCAACTCGGCCGGGCGCAGGGACGGACTGGGCGGCATACGGAGATCCTCGGCGGGCACGATCAAGGGCAGAGAAGGCGACAGCGATCGTAGCCACGCGGAGGCGAAAGGCCGTAATGTGAAGAGTTGGCGACCCGCCATACGACACACCACGACCCCACATCACCAATCACACCAGCAACATCTGTCACAATGATGCTCAGATCCGTGCGTCCACTGCCCGGACCGTTCCCGCAACGCCGGAGGAAATGATGGCCCTCGACAAGGTCCGCAAGGTCGTGATCTGGTTGGTCGTCGCCTTCATCGCCTACGCGATCTTCACCTCGCCCGACAAGTCCGCCGACATCGTCCACAACATCTGGTCGATCATCAGCAACGGCGTCACTCAGATCGGCCACTTCTTCCACAAGCTCCTCAACGGCTAGGCCGGTTCGGCGATGGATCACGTCGATCCGGGCGCCGACAAGGCCACGGCCCGATTCCTCCTCGACGACGAAACCCTCGTCGTCGCGCAACGCCAGCACTGGATGGCGCTCGCGAAACCCGTCGGGATGGCCGTCAGCGGCCTGTTCCTCGCACTCATCGGCGGATTCAGCGCGCCCGCCAACTACGGCGTGCTGACCGACCTCGCCTGGAAACTCTGGTTCATCCTGCTGGCGTATGCCGCCTGGCGCTTCATCCAGTGGCGCGTCGACTGGTTCCTCGCCACCGACAAGCGGCTGCTGATGACGTATGGCGTCCTGAAGCGCCGCGTCGCAATGATGCCGCTCGCCAAGGTGACCGACATGTCGTTCAACCAGACCCTGCTCGCACGACCGCTGCGCTACGGCCAGTTCATCCTGGAGAGCGCCGGGCGCGAGCAGGCGCTGCGCCAGATCGACTACATCCGGGACGCCAAGGAGACCTACCTGGCGATCGTCGGCGAGATCTTCGGCGAGGTGGTCAACGAGGATGTGGACGACGCCCCGGAGGAGCGGGATCCGGACGACACCGACCCCTTCCTGGCGCGGCAGCTCGCGGCGGCGCGAGCTGCGTCATACACCGGAGAGGACCCGACCGACGTGCCGATCCGCCCGATCGGCAAATACCAGCCGCGACCCGAGCGCCCGCGACAGAGCGGGCTGCGCCGGCGGATCCTGCGCCGGGCCAACGAAACGCCCCCGCGTGCCTTCGGGCACGAGAACGACGTCGGCTGGAACGCGTCCCCGGAGCCGCAGCCGCGCCGCCAGCCGCGCGACCTGAGCGACGACTGAGCAGCTCGCGCCGGATACGCTGCGTCGTCGAGTCAGTGCGTCCGTCGCCTGCGGCAGGAGTTGAGAACCATGGCAGTCCGTCCGATTACCGTCATCGGGCACAAGGCGTTGCATCAGCCGACCAAGAAGGTCCGGGAGATCACGCCGGAGATCCGCACGCTCGTGCAGGACATGTTCGACACGCTGGACGCCGCGAACGGCGCCGGCTTGGCTGCCAACCAGGTCGGCGTGCGACTGCGGATCTTCGTCTACGACTGCGCCGACGGCTCTGACGTCGAGCAACGCGGCGTCGTCATCAACCCGGTGCTGGAGAAGGGCACCGTGCCGCCCGGCGACCCGGCGCCCGAGGACGGCGCCGAAGGCTGTCTGTCGGTGCCCGGCGAGTGGTTCCCGACAGCGCGATCGGACTGGGCCCGCGTCACCGGCATCGACCTGGACGGCAACGAGGTCGTGGTCGAAGCCACCGGCGGCACGCTCGCCCGCTGCCTGCAGCACGAGACCGACCACCTTGACGGCAAGCTGTATGTCGAGCGGCTCACCCCGACCTACCGGACCAAGGCCCGCGAGGCGATGAAGGCCCGCGGCTGGGAGGCCCGGCGCATCACCAAGTGGGACCCCGCCACCCAGCAGGCCGAGAAGGTATGACGCCCTCCTCGTAGGCTGAACTCCATGCGCGCCGAGCCGATCGCCAAACCACACGCCTTCCACGCCGAAGGGCCCGTCTGGTGGCCGGAATGGTCGCTCGAAGGCCCCGGTGAGCTGCGGTATGTCGACATGTTCGCCGGCGACGTACTGACCGTGCGCGGTGACGACGTCGACCGCGTGCACGTCGGCACGATCGCGGCGGCGCTTCGCCCGCGCGGCTCCGGCGGCGCGCTGATCGCCGTCGAGCGCGGTTTCGCCCTGTCCGCCCAGAACGACCTGTCGGACCTGCAGGTCATGCAGCCGATCTGGGACGACCCGTCGGTCCGCTTCAACGACGGCGGCTGCGACCCGGCGGGCAACTTCTACTGCGGCACGATGGCCTACGACCAGCACGAAGGCGGCGCCTCGCTCTACCTGCTGACGACCGAGGGTATGGCGAGCCCGGTCCTCGGCGGGCTGACCATCGCCAACGGCATCGGCTGGTCGCCTGACGGCCGCACGGCATACTTCAACGACACCCCGACCCGCACCATCTGGGCGTTCGACTGGGAGCCGGCGACCGGCCTGACCGAGCGGCGTCCCTGGGTCGAGCTGCCGGACGACCTGCAGGGCAGCCCCGACGGCCTGTGGGTCGACCAGGAGGGCGGCGTCTGGATTGCGCTGTATGGCGGCTCGGCCGTCCACCGGTATGTCGACCGCACCCTCAGCCAGGTCGTCGAGGTGCCCGGTGTCACCAACGTCACGGCCTGCACCTTCGGCGGCGACCAGTTGCAGACGCTCTACATCACCACCACGAAGGAAGACGTCCCAGCGGGCGAACAGCCACTGGCCGGAGCGGTTTTCGCTGTCGAACCCGGAGTGGGCGGCCTGCCCGTCGCACCGTTCGGCGGCTGAGCCCGATCCGATTTCACCGCCACCGCGTTCCTCGGGTAGAGTGTCTCGACGTTGCGCGGGAGACCGCACAGCACGCACCCGTAGCTCAACGGATAGAGCATCTGACTACGGATCAGAAGGTTTGGGGTTCGAATCCCTACGGGTGCACTCTGTGTTGAGACAGAGGACGAGCCCTGGTAGCGGACACGCTGGCCGGGGCTTCGTCGTGGAGGGGGTCGCATGACCGCACCCATCGAGGTCGTCGGTGCCGCCGTCGTGCACGACGGCCTGGTGCTGGCCGCACAGCGCGGCCCCACGATGTCCATGCCCGGGTCATGGGAATTCCCCGGCGGCAAGATCGAGCCTGGCGAGTCGCCGCAGGAGGCACTCGTCCGCGAGCTGCGGGAAGAGCTGCTCTGCGATGTCACGGTCGGCGAACACGTCGAAACCACCTCGCATTCCTACGATTTCGGCATCATCATACTCTCGACGTATTTCGCCGCGATCGAAGCCGGCGAGCCGCAAGCCACCGAACACGCCGAACTGCGCTGGGTGCCGCCGTCCAAGCTCCACGGTCTCGCCTGGGCACCCGCCGATCTGCCGGCGGTCGAGCGCGTCAGCCGCGTGCTGGGGTAGCGCGGGGGCGGCCGACTGCTACATGGTGTCGCCGTACCGGCCGGTCGGCTGGAGGTAGCCGGTCTCGTAGGCGAGGACGACGACCTGCACCCGGTCACGCAGGCCGAGTTTTGCCAGGATGCTGGCGACGTGTGTCTTCACCGTCGCGTCACCGACAATCAGAGCGCCCGCGATCTCGGCGTTGGACCGGCCGCGGGCCAGGTGCCCGAAAACCTCCAGCTCCCGCTCACTCAGGCTTTCAAGCACCTCCGGCAACTTCACCGACGGCGGCGGCACCGACACGAAGCGCTCGATCAGCCGGCGAGTGAGCACCGGCGCGAGCACTGACTCGCCACGAACCACCAGCCGCAGCGCGGCGATCAGCTGCGCTCGCGGTACGTCCTTGAGCAGGAAACCGCTGGCACCAGCGGCCATTGCGGCATACACCAATTCGTCCAGATCGAAGGTCGTCAGCATGAGCACTTGACTCGCTGAGCCGGCAGCAACGAGCGTGCGGGTCGCCTCAATGCCGTCCATGCGCGGCATCCGGACGTCCATCAGCACCACATCGGGCGTCAATTCGGCGGTGAGGCGGAGGCATTCACGACCGTCAGCGGCCTCGCCGACCACTTGGATGTCGTCCTCCAGGTCCAGGATCAGCCGGAAGCCGGCTCGCACCAACTCCTGGTCGTCACACAGCAGCACGCTGGTCGTCATGGCACCACCATCTCTTCGGTGTCGTGAACGGGCAACCAGACCGCAAGCCGGAAGCCGCCGTCCGATGTCTGTCCGGACTCAACACGACCGCCTGCCGCAAGAGCTCGTTCACGCACTCCCACAAGTCCGAGACCGCTCGAATCCCCTGGTATGACGTGGGTTCGTCCCGTTGGTGAGTTGACGACCTCGATGCAGATCTGCCCGTCCTCGCGCACCACCCGCAGGGATGCAGGCACGTCGCCCGCGTGCTTGCGCGCGTTGGTGAGCCCTTCCTGGACCACCCGATAGACCGTCAGCTCGGTCCCTGAAGAGAGTGAGCCGAGCCGTCCCAGCTCGGCCGTGAGCGGCGCGCCAGACTCCTGCATCTCGGCCACCAGCCGCGGGAGGTCGGCTATGCCGCGCGCCGGAGCGAGCACGTCGACCGGTTCGTCCTCGTCCGCACGCAGCACGTGCAGCAGTTGCCGCATGTCACCCAACGCGTCCCGGGCACTGCTGCGAATCGCGCGCATCGGTGCGGCCGCCAGCCCCGGGTCCTTCTGCAGCGCTGCCTCGGCCGCATCTGCCTGCACCGCGATCACGCTGAGGCCGTGCGCGACGACATCGTGCAGTTCGCGGGCAATCCGCGTGCGTTCGTCGGCAACCGCGATCCTTGCCAGGTCATGCCGGTGCTGCTCGGCATACGTTGCCCGCTTGCGCCACGATCTGGTCCCGCGCCCGAAGAGCCACACACCGCCGAAGACGAGTGCATCGAACGGATAGTCCGAGCCGTGATCGAGCCACTGACACAGAAACTGGCTGCCCATCGTCATACCGAGCCCAAGAAGTGCTGTGCCTTCGTCGCATTCGGCACCGACGGTGTACGACATCACCAGGAAGACCACGAGCGACCAGAGCGACCTGGACTCACCGTTCGCGAGGACCGTCTGGGCGATCGCCATACCGGCGATGAGCGCGGCGACTGGTAGTGGGAAGCGGGTCCGCCAGGCGACCAGAACGGTGCTCAATGCGGCGATCGGCAGGGTGACCACCAACGGGTGCTCGTCGACGGCACCGGTGACGAGCCCGCCGACGGCCAGCACGCACAGCACCACAGCGAGCACCGTGTCGAGCACCGGCAGCCCGCCGGGCCGACGCGCCCGGAGCAGCTCCATGGTCGATGGTACGGCCGCCGGCACGCCTCGCGACTCCTCATCGAGAATGATCGCGCTCCACCACCAGGTGGAGCGGAATCAGCAGCGCGGACGAAGCGGTGTATGACGCTGCCGCCGCACCGTTACTGCATGAACACCACGACCCGCAGCCGTGTCGCTGCCACCCTCCTCGTCCTCGGGCCACTGACCCTCACCGTCGGCGACCTGCTGCGCCGGATCATCGTCCCATCCGGCAGCCCCTCCGCGGTCGCAATCACCCACGCCGTTGCCGACCACCAGAACATTTGGCTCGTCGCGGGTCTGCTCAATCTCGCCGCCGCGGTGTCCCTCGTGCCGGCAGCACTGGCACTCATCCCGGGTGCCGGCTCCCGCGGCGCTCGCACTACGACAATCGGCGCGTGCCTCGTCGCCACGGGATCCGTTGCCGCGGCTGCGCATACGGTCGCCTTCTTTTCCCCCTACGCTCTCTACGGGAACGCCGGCACACCGCATTCCGCGATCACCGCGTTCGACGACGCCTCGGAGTCCTACCCACTGCTCGTCCTGGTCATTGCGCTCTTCATGATCGGGCTGATGCTCGGGTCACTGGTCCTGTTCGTCGGTCTGCGCCGGGCACGACGGGTGCCGATCTGGGCAGTGGTCGCCGCCGTCGTGTTCGTCGCGTGCGGCAGTTCCGGAGGCGTCGCGCCGGGGATCCTCGGCGTGGCCGCGGCACTCGTGGCCTTCGTCCCGGCGGCCCGTTCTCTCGTCGCATCCACCCCCGTCGCCGGGCAACCGGCCACCGGAGGGTTGTCACTCACCAGCTGAGCCCCGCTACACCGGCCCGTCGTCTCCCGCGGCGGGCCGGTTCACCCTGCCATCATGGCCCCGTGGACATCGACCGACTGCTCTCCCAGATCCGCACGGAGATCCAGCCTCAGATCGGCCGCGGCCGGGTCGCCGACTACATCCCTGCACTCGCCGAGGTCGCCCCCGACCAGTTCGGCATGGCGATCGCACTCGCCACGGGTGAATGCCACGGCGTTGGAGATTGGCTGAAACCCTTTTCATTGCAAAGCATCTCGAAGATCTTCAGCCTTGCGCTCGCTCTGGCCGAGAACGAGGAGAGCATCTGGACCCGGGTCGGCAGGGAACCTTCGGGCAACGCCTTCAACTCGCTGGTGCAGCTGGAATACGAGAACGGCATACCGCGCAACCCCTTCATCAATGCCGGCGCGCTCGTCGTGACCGACCACTTGAGCGGTGTCGTCGACTGCGCGGCCGACGCCGTGCTGCAGTTGCTGCGCATCGAGTCCGGCAATCCGGACATAGGCTACGACCTCCAGGTGGCGGAGTCGGAGACCGCGCACGCCGACCGGACGCTGGCACTCGCGCACTTCCTCGCGTCATACGGCAACCTGCGCGGCGACGTCCCGACCGTCGTCGACGAATACGTCCGCCAGTGCGCCATCGCGATCAGCTGCCGCGATCTGGCGCTGGCCGGCCTCTTCCTCGCCCGGCACGGGTTGCGGCGCGACGGATCGCGCATGCTGTCGCCGAGCCAGACGAAGCGCATCAACGCAGTCATGCTGACCTGCGGAACGTATGATGCCGCCGGCGAATTCGCCTACCGCGTCGGCCTGCCCGGCAAGAGCGGGGTTGGCGGCGGGATCCTCGCAACTGTGCCCGGACGGTGCTCCATCGCCGTCTGGGGACCGGGCCTGGACAATCGTGGCAACTCGGTCGCAGGCGTGGCCGCTCTGGACCGCTTCACGACGCTTACCGGGTGGTCGGTGTTCTGAGCACACTGCCGAGGCGGGCAGCCCGCTGCTAGTGTCCCGCCATGAGACGCTGGTCGGCGGGATGCACCGCTCTGGCGGCGCTATTGCTTCTGCTCGGTGTGTTCGCTGCGGTCGTCAACCACAACGTGCTCGACGAGCAACGGTTCGCACGGAACGTCAACACGGTGCGCCAGGACCTGGCCGTCGCCCATGCCGTCGGCGAGCGCATCGCCCAGCAGGCGATCAATGCCTACCCGGACCTGATCGTCGCGCGCCCCGCGGTGGAGGGTCTATCCATCTCGGTCGCGGGTAGTTCGGCGCTCGGTCCGGTCGTCCGGCATTCCGCCGCCGTGCTCCACCAGTCCCTGAGCGGGCAGCGGTCCGGCGATGTCGCACTGCGGCTGCTGGACGTCGGCACCGTGCTAACCGGAGTCCTGCCGTCGGTCTCCCCGCAGGCCGCCGAGCACATCTCGCCCGACATGTCGGTGACACTCGCGCACGTCAGCAACCACTCCATGTCCGGACGGCTGATCCAGTTGGTGCGGCTCAGTGGTCTGTTCAGCTGGCTGCTACCCCTGCTCGCCGTCCTGTTCTTCGCAGCCGGCATCCTGCTGGCTCCCAGCAGGCAGCGCTCTGTCGTGCGCACCGGGTGGGGAATCACGTTGTGCGGTGGGACGATCGGTCTGGTGGCGGTCGCCGGATCGACCGTCGCCTCCGCGCAGGACAGGGGCACCCTGACGGGCGCTCTGATCGCTGCCGGATGGCACGTTCTGGCGCCGCAGCTGTGGTGGTGCGCGGCCCTGGCCGTGCTCATCGGGCTGGTGATCGCCTCGGCCGGCTCGGCACGCCTGCCCGATGCCGACCTCGGCATGCTCGCAGCCCGCTCGTGGCACCTGATCAACCGCCGCCCGGAGGGCCGCTGGGGCATCGCAGCCCGCGGCGCGCTGTTGGTCGTCCTCGGATCCGGAGCGGTCTTCCGGCCAGGTCTCACCTTCGGTGTCCTGGCCGGTCTTGTCGGCATCGTCGCACTGGTCTCCGGCATTGCCGAACTGACGTTCGCAGCCGGGTTCCGGCCGCAACAACCGGCTGCGAACGCCAAACTACCCGCACGGCGTTCGATGGGAACGCGCATCGCATTGGCGACCCTCGCCGCGATCGTCGCCGTCGTCGTAGCCGTGACGGCCCTGCCCTCAAGTCCGCCGACCAACTCGGCGGACGCTGTCGCCAAGGGCACCACCACGGCCGCAGATGCGTGCAACGGCTACGTCCAGTTGTGTGACAGGCGGTATGACGAGGTGGCGTTTCCCGCCGCGCACAACGCAATGTCGGCCGCCGACGAAAGTGGTTGGTATGCCGCCGAACAGTCGACCGGCATCATCGGCGACCTCAACGCCGGCATCCGCGTGCTCCTCGTCGACAGCTACTACGGCCAGCGCTCGAAGAAGAAGGGCCTGGTCATCACCGCCCCGGCCAGCCGCGCCGAGGCGATCGCGGCAGCCACCAAGGACTTCGGACCGGACGTGGTCGCGAGCGCAACGCGGCTGAGGAACTCCGTCACCTCGGCCCCTGTCGGACCGGTCAGCGAATACCTCTGCCACGGCTTGTGCGAGTTGGGTGCCACGCAGTGGGAGCCAGTGATGGCGCAGGTGCGCACCTGGCTGGCAGCCCACCCGCGCGAAGTGATCACGTTCTTCGTGGAAGACACCGTCTCCCCCGCCGACACGGCAAAGGTTTTCCGCGCCGCCGGGCTTCTGCCGTACGTCTACACGCCACAGGACGGCAAGCCGTGGCCGACGCTCGGCTCGATGATCGACTCCGGCCACCGCCTGGTCGTGCTGATGGAGCGTCACGGCGGCGGCAGCGAATTCCCTTGGCTACTGCAAGGATTCGACTGGGTGCAGGACACGCCATACACCAATCCGACACAAGCCTCGTTGACCTGCCGGCTCAATCGCGGTTCGAAGACGGACGATCTGTTCATGCTCAACTACTGGCTGGCCAACTTCGACAGCCTGGTGACGGATGCCCGCACTATCAACAAGTTCGACGTGCTGTGGCCCTATGCATCCCGGTGCCAGCGGGAACGCGGACAGATCCCGAACTTCGTGGCCGTCAACTACGCCAGTGAGGGTGACCTGCTGAAAGTCGTGGACAAGCTCAACGGGGTCGGGCCGAGCTGACGGCACAAGCCTCGCGAGATCACCCTGACTCCGGCCAGTGAATTGGCTCGCCTTGTCCACGACTTTCGCAACTCTGGCCCCTCCCCTTGCAACCTGTGAGTAGCCTGTCCCTGCCCCGGGTGGCCACGCGGAGCATTCAGACGGCAGGAAGGCACACCCATGGGGATCACCGGAAATGGCGGCAGACGAACTCTCCCGGCGGTGGGGTTCGCGATGCTCCTCGCAATCTTCGTGCTGTTCTCGACGGCCGGACGCGCAGTGGCGGACCCGTCGAGTCCTGGTGGCGGTCCCACCGCTGCCGTGACTTCGTCACCCGCCGGGAAACAGGTGACTGCTGTCGCGCCGACCTGGAAGACCGTCGGCTGTGGCGGGGTGGACAACGTGCTCACGATCCCAGGTGTGACCGGCGTGGAGTATCTCGTCAACGGCGTGGTCACGCCGACGGGCGAATACGGGATCTACCAGTTCGGCGACAACCCCACGAAGCTGGCGGTGGCTGCGAGGCCGCTCCCTGGGTACGTCCTGGGCGGACGAACTTCCTGGAGCTTCGATGCGCAGGCGCCCGAATGCGTCGCGCCCCACATTGCGGTGCACTGTGGCGGGTTCACGGTCACCAACAAGGCGACGTATGACATCGGCTTCGCCTGGCAAGCGCCCGGCGCATCGGCGCCGGAGAAGTACTTCCCGAGGATCGCACCGGGTGCCACGGTCCGGATCACGACCAAGCTCGCGAGAGGGGACTACCTCTACGCGCCGTCCGACGACGGGACCCTGTTCAGCATCGCGCAGCTCACCGTGCCGCAGAACTGCACGACGCCGACACCCTCCTCCACGCCGCCCGCACCGACCACCACCCCATCCGCACCGTCCACGAGCAGCACCGTCACCGGCCCGCCGATCGTGACCGACGGACCCAGCAGCGCCGCAGGAGACAATGCCTCCCTCCTGCTGGGCGGCGCCGCGTGCGCCGTGGGCATGGTGCTCGCCGGTTTCGGACTGCGGCGGCGACTGCGACTGCGACGCTGAGCGTCCCTCATGAGCGGCCCTCAGAGACCTCACTCCGTTCGGTGAGCGGAGGGCGAGGGATTCGAACCCTCGATGGGCGTAAACCCATAGCGGTTTTCAAGACCGCCGCACTAGGCCACTATGCGAGCCCTCCATCGCTTGCGGTGCCACGGCAGCGCAAGCGCGCACCATCCTAAGCGCGCCCGGGCGGCGCACCCAACCGGCAGGACCACGACAGTCGCGCCCGGACCGGCAAACAGCCACGGCAGGTAGGGTCGGACGAAATCGACGAAAGGAACCGTGATGAGCAAGCTGACCTTCGCCGTCGGCATCGCCGCCGGTTACGTGCTGGGCGCCCGCGCGGGCCGGGGTCGCTACGAGCAGATCAAGCAACTCGCTGGCCGGGCCTGGAACCACCCCGCAGTTGCCGAGCAGCGCCAGAAGACGACCGCGCAGATCAAGGAGCGCGGTCCGGAGGTGGCCGCCGCGGCCGGGCAAGCAGCTGTCAAGGGCATGGGACAGGCCGCGAAAAGTGCTGCCACTGCAGGGTTTCAGGCCGCCGTCGGGCGCCGCCCGGGTCCGGTGGTGAACGGCGAACTTCAGGAGCCGGCAGCCCCGTCCCAGGCAGCAGACCGCACGACGCCCACGACGTCGGAACCGGTCGACGCGACGCGCTGAACGCGCCGAAGACGGGGCGTCTTGGACCTTGTCGCACTGTGCGTCTACCGTGGTGCGCGGGTCACACCCTTGCAATGGCGCGGAATATCCGGGCGTATGGCGTGGGCGGACCCGACTGTCGCCGGCACCACGGCGGCGCACCATGATCGACGGACCGGATCACACCGGTCCCCCAAGACAAGGAATAGGACCCTATTCATGAACCGCACTGACCTTGCCAGCACCATCGCCCAGCGCACCGGTGTCAGCGTCAAGGACGCCAACGCCGTCATCGGCGGCCTCAACGACGTCATCCTCGAGGCGATCGGCCGCGGCGAGAAGGTCCAGCTCCCGGGCCTGCTGACCATCGAGCGCGTCGACCGCGCCGCCCGCACCGGCCGCAACCCGCGCACCCGCGAAGAGATCCAGATCCCGGCGTCCAAGGCCGCCAAGGTGACCGTGGGCTCCAAGCTGAAGGCCGCCGCCAAGGGCGAGTGACCTCCTGCGACATACCCGAAGGGTGTGCTGACCGCCCGGTCAGCACACCCTTCGCTATATGACCTGCGTCTCGCGACTCCTGGTGCTCTACTGGATCTCATGCCCACCCCGCTCGACGCCATCGTGCACCGCGAACCGCGGCTGGAGTCTTTCGTGCGAGACGGCGAACTCACCCGCATCCCACGGCGTCCGGCGATCGCCGCCACTCTGTATGCCGCTGTCGCCGCTCAGCTGCCCGCGAACCTGACGATGTCCGAGACGGAGGTCAACAACCTCCTGCGCCCGATCTACCCTGACGTCTCGACACTTCGTCGTGCCCTCGTCGACCACGGTCATCTGCTCAGATCCGCGGACGGCAGCAGGTACGAGCGGTCACGCTCAGTCCAGGATTGAACCCACGTGGTCGTGTACGCCACCGGCCCGTCGGCACTCGGAAAGCTCCACGGTTCAGCCACGTCCCACGAACGGCATGTCCGCCGCGGCGACCGTCAGGTCGAAGACCGCGGCATCCTCCGGCATGGTCGCCATCAGCACGACCGCGCGCACCACGGACTCGACAGCCATCGTGGGCTCGGGGCGGGTGGAACCGTCGGCTTGGAGCATGCCGGTCGCCATACCAGCCGTCATCGCGGACGCGGCGTTGCCGATGTCGATCTGCCCGCACCGCACCCGGTGCGACCGTCCGTCGAGAGCGATCTGCTTGGTCAGCCCGGTGATCGCATGCTTGCTGACGGTGTATGGCGCGGCCTGCGGCCGGGGCACGTGTGCCGAGATGGAACCGTTGTTGATAATGATCCCACCGACTGGGCGCTGAAGCCGCATGTGCCGGAACGCTTCTCGCGCAGCGAGGAACATTCCCGTGAGGTTGACGTCGATCACCGACTGCCAGTCGGCGAGCGTGATCTCGTCGAACGGCGTGGTGAAGGAAGACACCCCGGCGTTGTTGAAAAGCACATCCACCCGCCCGAAGCGCTGCGCGGCCCGGTCGAAGAGCCGTGCGACCGCGGCTTCGTCGGTGATGTCGGTCGGGATCGGCATGCCGGCATCCGCCCCGATGCGCGAAGCGGTTTCGGCGAGAGCCGCTTCGCGTCGCCCGGCCAGCGCGACGACGAATCCGGCGCGTGCCAGGCCGATCGCGACCGCCCGCCCGATGCCACTGCCGGCACCCGTCACCACAGCGACCTGGCGCAACTCGTCCCGGGTCACGGCTTCCTCGGTCATAGACCGAGCTTAGAGACCGCCCGGCTCAGATGAACAGTGCCGGGTCGGCATACGGATCCGGTTGCACGGCAACGGGTTGCGGGCGCCGGATCTTCGCCGGCACGCCGACGGCAACACTCGCATCCGGCACGTCGTGCACGACCACCGCGTTCGCCCCGATCTGCGCGTCGTCGCCGATCGTGACCGGCCCGAGGATCCGTGCGCCTGCCCCGATGGTCACCTTGTTGCCGACCGTCGGGTGCCGCTTGACCCGGTCGAGCGACCGCCCGCCGAGGGTGACGCCGTGATAGATCATCACGTCGTCACCGACTTCGGCAGTCTCACCGATCACGACACCCATGCCATGGTCGATGAAGAAGCGTTTGCCGATCTGCGCACCGGGGTGGATCTCGACGCCGGTCGCGGCGCGCGCGACCTGCGAGACCAGCCGCGCAGGCAGCCGCCACCGGCTGCCCTTGCGCCACATCGAGTGCGTTAGCCGGTGTGCCCACACCGCGTGCAGCCCTGGCGACGCAAGCGCCATCTCCAGGCGCGAGGTCGTCGCCGGGTCCCGCTCGATCGCGGCGTCGAGATCCTCACGGATCGACGCGACGGCGGCACGAACCGACTGGGTCAACGGCGTGCGCCGGTGACCGGTGGTCAACAAGGTGCTGTGTGCCATGCTGGTTCAGTCGACCAGGCCCTCGAAGAGGATCGTCGACAGGTAGCGCTCGCCGAAGCTCGGGATGATCACCACGATCGTCTTCCCTGCGGACTCCGGCCGGGCAGCAACCTGTGCCGCCGCGGAAAGCGCTGCGCCCGAAGAGATTCCGACCAGTAGGCCCTCCTGCGTGGCAGCCTTGCGTGCCCACTCGACCGCGGTCGGCGCGTCGACGTCGATGACCTCGTCATACACGCTGGTGTCCAGGATCTCCGGAACGAAGTTGGCGCCCAGGCCCTGGATCTTGTGCGGGCCGGGCTGGCCCCCGTTGAGGATCGGGGACTCGGCGGGCTCGACCGCGACGATGCGCACGTCGGGGTTGCGCTCCTTGAGGACCTGGCCGACACCGGTGATGGTGCCTCCGGTGCCGATGCCGGCGACGAGGATGTCGACCTTGCCGTCGGTGTCCCGCCAGATCTCCTCCGCGGTCGTCTCGCGGTGGATCTGCGGGTTCGCCGCGTTCGCGAACTGCCGAGCGAGTATGCCGCCCCGTTCCGCCGCGATCTCCTCGGACTTGGCAACGGCTCCCTTCATGCCCTCCGAACCCGGCGTCAGCACGAGCTCGGCGCCGAATGCCTTGAGCAGGGCCTTGCGTTCGGCCGACATGGTCTCGGGCATGGCCAGCACGACGTTGTAGCGCTTGGCAGCACCCACCATCGCGAGCGCGATGCCCGTGTTGCCGCTGGTCGCCTCGACAATGGTGCCGCCCGGCTTGAGCTCGCCGGACTCCTCCGCGGCCTTGATGATCGCGGCGCCGATGCGGTCCTTGACCGACGCGGCCGGGTTGTTGAACTCGAGCTTGGCGGCGACGGTCGTCCCTTCGGCGGAGTCGACGATGCGGTTGATGCGCACGAGCGGCGTGTTGCCGATCGCCTGGGTGACGTCGTCGAGGATGGGCACGTCGTTGCCTTTCGTCTGAGCTGTCGCGCGGTTACGCCGAGTGCATTCACTCGGGGCATGGACGGTCCAACCCCGGACCGATTATCCATATTCCAACAGGTCGTTATCGTTCGCGCAAACGAACAGTGAGCGGTCCAGCGCCATGCGGAAAGTTACTCACGAGTAACAATCGCTAGACTATATCTATGTCAGCCCTGCAGATCATCGCCGCGGTGATCACTCTCGGCATCACTGCCGTCGGTGGCGCGCTCGCCATACCCGCGATCCGGGCGTTCATCGCCACCTTCCAGCTCGGCCGCCCGGAAGACCGCGGCGACCGCAAGGGCCGGCGCTTCGGGACCGTCGCGCGCGAGATCTTCGGCCACACCCGGATGTCGCGACTGCCCATTGTCGCCGTCGCCCACTGGCTCACGATGACCTCGTTCATCGTGCTGTCGCTGGCGGTGCTCGCGTCCTACTTCCAGGTGTGGAACCCGACCTTCGCGCTGCCGATCATCGGCCACTTCTTCCTCTTCGAGTGGCTGGTCGAATTCCTCGGCTGGACAGGGCTTTTCGGCATCTGCTGGCTGATCTGGAACCGCCGCGACAAGCATCCGGCTCGCGCCGAGGGCCAGGACGGCCGCCGCTCGCGGTTCTTCGGCTCGATGTTCTGGCAGGCCTACTTCGTCGAGATCGTCATCCTCGTCGAGATCATCTGCGTGCTCACGCTGCGCGGCCTGGAATACGCCATCGGGCGCTACGAGGGCGAGGGCACCGCGAACGGCCTGCACTACCCGCTCACCGCGTGGTACGGCCAGTGGCTGCACCATATGTCGCTCGGCAACGTCAAGGCGCTGATCGTGGTCGTGTCGACGATCAAGATCGTGACCGCGATGACCTGGCTGATCGTCATCGCGCGCAACATCACCATGGGTGTCGCCTGGCACCGCTTCCTGGCGTTCTTCAACATCTTCTTCAAGCGGCACGCGGACGGCCGCACGTCCCTGGGTGCTCTGCAGCCGATGACGGTCGACGGCAAGGCGGTGACACTGGAGTCGCTGGAGGAACTCGACGAGGACGCGACCTTCGGTGTCGGCGCGGTCGAGGAGTTCACCTGGAAGGGCCTGCTGGACTTCTCCACCTGCACCGAGTGCGGCCGCTGTCAGAGCCAGTGCCCGGCGTGGAACACCGACAAGCCACTGTCGCCCAAACTGCTGATGATGACGCTGCGCGAGCACGCGCACGCCAAGGCGCCATACCTGCAGGCGGCGCAGGTCGCAGCGGGCACCGGCCCGGCAACGGCAGAGAACCCGATCATGGAGATCCCGCTCATCGGGGCGACCGGGTATGACGAGATCGCGCCGCTGACGGCATACAACCCCGGCGGCGACGCGGACGCTGTTATCGACGCAGACGTGCTCTGGTCATGCACGACCTGCGGTGCCTGCGTCGAGCAGTGCCCGGTGGACATCGAGCATGTCGACCACATCGTCGACATGCGCCGCTACCAGACGCTGATCGAGTCGGCGTTCCCGTCCGAACTCGGCGGACTCTTCAAAAACCTTGAAGGCAAACAAAACCCGTGGGGTATGGCGCCCCGCGCCCGCCTCGACTGGGCCAAGGGGCTGCCCTTCGACGTCTTGGTCTTCGGACAGGACGTCGAGTCGCTCACCGAGGTCGACTACCTCTTCTGGGTCGGTTGCGCCGGCGCCTACGAGGACCGCGCGAAGAAGACCACCCGGGCGGTCGCGGAACTCCTTGACACTGCTGGGGTTTCGTTCGCGGTGCTCGGCGACGGTGAAGCGTGCACCGGTGACTCGGCACGCCGCGCAGGCAACGAGATGCTCTTCCAGGCGCTCGCTGCGCAGAACGTCGAGACGCTGAACGAAGCGGGCGCGACCAAGATCGTTGTGACGTGCGCGCACTGCTTCAACACCCTGAAGAACGAATACCCGCAACTGGGCGGCAATTACGAGGTCGTGCACCACACCCAGTTGCTCAACCGGCTGGTCCGCGAGAAGCGACTCGTGCCGGTCGCCCGCCCGGACGAAGCGGAGATCACCAACAGTGCCATGTCCACCGGCGCATCGGTGACCTATCACGACCCGTGCTACCTGGGCCGGCACAACGGCGTCTACGCCCCGCCACGCGAGTTGCTCGGCGCGCTGCCCGGCGTCGAATACCGCGAGATGGAGCGCTCCGGGATCCGCTCGTTCTGCTGCGGCGCCGGCGGTGCCCGCATGTGGATGGAGGAGAAGCTCGGCTCGCGCATCAACCTCAATCGCACCCAGGAGGCCGTCGCGACCGGCGCCGAGCGCATCGCCGTCGGCTGCCCGTTCTGCCGGGTCATGCTCACCGACGGCCTGACCGCCGAGCAGTCCGACGGGCGCGCCGGCGAGGACGTCGAGGTCGTAGATGTGGCGAACATGCTGCTCGCCGCCGTGCGTCGCGGCGCCGAGCCAGAGCCGGCCGCGGCGGAGTAGCCGGGCGGGGCACTCGGACGTAACAACACTGAGCGGCCCGCGAAATGTCTCCATCTCGCGGGCCGCTCGGTGTCGAAGTGCGTTACAACCGGCCTGATTTCACCACCCGGCTGAGGAATTGCTGGGTTCGTTCTTCCTGCGGGTTCTCGAAGATGTCCTTCGGGGGACCCATCTCGAGGATGGCGCCCTGCTCCAGGAAGCACACCTTGCTGGCGACCTCCTTGGCGAAGCCCATCTCGTGGGTTGCCAGCAACATGGTCAGTCCGTCGTGGGCCAGCTGGCGCACGATCTCCAGGACGTCGCCGACCAGTTCCGGGTCGAGCGCAGCCGTGATCTCGTCGAGCAGCATGATGCGCGGCTCCATGGCGAGCGCGCGCACGATCGCGACCCGCTGCTGCTGACCGCCGGAGAGCATGTCCGGGTAGGAGCCTGCCTTTTCCGCCATACCGACCGACTCGAGAAGGGCCATCGCCTTCTCCTTGGCCTCCTTGCCGTTGACCCCGGCGACCATCGTCGGCGCGAGCATGACGTTCTTCAGCACCGACATGTGCGGGAAGAGGTTGTAGCTCTGGAAGACGATGCCGACGTCACGGCGCAACCGGTTGAGGTCGACGCCCGCACCGGTCACCGTGTCGCCGTCGATAAGGATCTCCCCGCCGTTGACCTCCTCGAGCTGGTTGACACAACGCAACAACGTCGACTTGCCGGACCCGGAGGCGCCGATCAGGCAGACCACCTCGTGACGCTCGACGTTGATCGAGACGCCCTTGAGCACCTCGAAATCTCCATACGATTTGCGAACGTCCTTGATCTCCAGGAATGCCATCTCAGCCACCCGCCCGTTTCGCTGCGTCCTTGTTGACCAAGTAGTCGACGAACCGGGCCTGCGGGATGGTGATGATGATGAAGAACACCGCCGCCAAGGTGACCGGCGCCAGCGTGAACAACTTGCTCTCCCACAATTTGGTGACTGTGAGAACCTCCGGAATTGCCGCGATCGACAAGAGTGCGGTGTCCTTCTGCAGGCTGATGAAATCGTTCAGCAGCGGCGGCACCATCCGGCGCACCGCCTGTGGCACCAGCACCGCCCGCAGTGTCTGCGCATACCCGAGGCCAAGGGACCGGGCCGCCGCAGTCTGGCTCGGGTGGATGGACGCCAGACCCGCCCGGTACACCTCTGCGACGTATGCCGAGTAGGTCAGCGTCAGCGCGACGACACCCAGGTATGCGGAGTTCCACGTCTGGGTGAAGGTGAACGCCAATGGCACACCGAAGACGACCAACAGAACCGTCACGATGGCCGGGATGGCCCGGAAGACGTCGCAATAGACAGTCGCGATCAGCCGCAACGGCGCACCGGCGCGACCTGGCAGCATGCGCATGATCGCTAACACCAGGCCGAAGATCAACACCAGCACGAACGACACGACCGCCACCCAGATGTTGATCCAGAATCCCTGGATCGCCTGGGAGAACGACTGGCTCCATGCGTTGACCCGGAAGAAGGTGTCGGCGACCGCGCCCTGGTTGGTCAGCGCCAGCCACATCAAGCAGCCGACGATGATTGCGGCTACGCCGTACCCGAGGCCGATCGAAGCGTCCTCACGTCCACGGGCGGCGGCCCGCCGGGCAGCAACCAACTGCCCGCCACCTAGCAGGCCGGACCTCTTTCGCGCGCCGGAGAAGCCCTGGATCGTCGGCCACAACGGGTAGAGCGAGATCAGGACCAGGAGCGCGCCCACCAAGGTGGCCAGCACATGGCCATGGTTATAGTCCCGCAGCAGCTTCGCGCCGTACACGACGAGCGCGATGCCGAAGAGGTCGACGACCAGCGCGAAGACGGCGAGGTTTGCTACCTGCTGCGGAGGGCTTGGCTCCGGGGCAGGCTGGAGGTCGTCCCGGACGAGCCCCGGCGCGCTTGTCATCGGGGCCGACCCCCAACCTCATCCAATATGAATCGGATCACTTCAGCGACCACACCGGCACCGACGACGGGTCGCCACCGAAGGCAGGACCGAGATAGGTCTTCGACAAGTATTTCAGGACGCCGTCGGCCTGCAACGTCGTGATGCCCTTGTCGAGCTCGGCAGCATTCGCCGAACCCTTGGGATAGATCGCGCCGTACTTCTCACCGGTCTTGTATTGGCCCGGCACCTCGAGCTTGTTGCCGGTCTGCTTGGCCTCGGCCAGCACGATTGCGGTGTCCAGCAGCGCGACATCGGTCTGCCCGGAGAGCACGGCCTGGTAAAGGGTCTGGGAATCCGGGTAGATCTTCTGCGACTTGCACTTCAGCTTCGTCTTCAAGAAGTCTACCGACGTCGTGCCTGAGTATGCCGCACAGCGTTTGCTGGTGATGTTATCGGCGGTGACACCCGCGCCCTTCTTGGTCAGCACCCCAATGTTGGAGTCGAAGTACGGCTTGGAGAATTCGACGACCTTGGCCCGCTCGGGCGTGATAGAGATCTCCGCGAGTGCGATGTCGAAGTTGTTGGTGTGGCCGGCGACGAGCTGGTCGAAAGACACGTTCTTGATCGACAGCTTCTTCAATCCGGCCATATTGGCCAACTCGGCTGCCATGCAGTATTCGTAGCCATCCTTGATGGAGTCGGCGGTCGTGCCGTTCCACCAGCCCTGCGCCGGCAGTGTCGTCTCCACGGTCAGCGTGTCAGGAACGACCGGCTTAATCTTGATGCTGTCGGGCTTGCTGGTGATCTTGCAGTTGCCATATTTCGCTGTGGTCGCCTTTGCCGGCGCGCCAGATTCGGAGCCACCGTTCTTCGAACCGCCGGAACTCGAGCTGCACGCGCCGAGCGAGGCGGCGAGCGCGACCGCGCTCGCGATGGTTAGGGTGCGCTTCAATGCCATGACCAGGTTCCTTCCGGCAGGAGAATGCTCAGTCATGCGCAGTAGACCCACGCAGCTGGGCTGTCCCGGGACAGCGTAGGGCCCGGGCCAGCTCAGGACGCGGATTTCCGCGAAGGTGTGCCCATTATGTGATCTACCCCCAAGGACCCGTCCACAACACCGGCGATTACGGGCGCCGTCCACAACGCCGGGCATCGCGACGGACGACGGGCGAGCGAGAAACCTATCGTCCTGGGCATGTCCGATGACCCAGAGCAGATCCGAGCGCAGGCCAGGCGCGCCGCCCGACTCGCAGCCGAAGCCCGCCAGGCGGCCACGGCCGTGACGAGCAACACGTCGATCCAATGGCACAGCAGTGGTGCCGACCGCTACCGCAGCAAGCTCAGCGAACGTGCCGCCGAGTTCCGGCATCGCGCCGGCGACTTCGACGAACTGAGCCGCCTGCTCTATAGCCACGCCCGCCACGTGGAAGATCACGAACGCGCGATCGGCACGGTGATGGACGGCGCCGGCAAGGTCATCGACCCGCTGCGGCTGTTCTCATGACCGGGCATTCGGGCGTACGACGCGAGGCGCTCGACGGCGACACCGTGCTCGCGGTCGGGGAGAGTATGACGTCGGGCAGCTACGGCAGCATCTTCGCGGCCACCCGCACGCGCGCCTGGCTGACGCTCGTGACCGCCGGTCACGACGAGTTCCGCGTGTTGCGGCAGTCCCGGACCGGCTGGACCCTGACCACCGGGCACACGCAGCGGCTGCCCGGTGAGCTCGTCGGCCTGCCTGCCGAACTCGAGACGCTGACCGTCACCCGGCCGGAGGTGGACCCGCCGCCCGCACATCCCCGACCGTCCACAGCCCTCGGGCCGGGCGAGGTGCTGGCGCTCGCCGAGCTGGTGCGCACCGGCGACTCCGAGCGCATCCACATGGCATGCGAGGATCTCGGCCTCGCGGGGATCCCTTGGTGGATCACGCAATTCGCGTGGGGAGCGGAGGCCCTGCTGTCCATGACGATGACGATTGACGACAACCCGCAGTTCGCATCCGTCGTCCACCTGCTGCCGTCCGGATGGGGTTGTCTGCACGCGGGCACCGACGATGACCTGGCGTTCCGGCCCATGTCGACGGTCGAGGTGCAGGGCCGCCTCGGCGCGTTCGCGGCCCGGCTCGTGGAGTGTGCCGCATGACCGACGGATCGTCCTGGCGGTGTCGCGTCTCCGGCGGTGCCGCATCGACGCAAGCAAAGCTCACCGACATGCGCACGGCCGCGGGGCGCCTGGACACCTACGGCGGCGATGCCGGAGACCTGTGCGCGTCGGCGCTCGGCATCGGCGCCTCGGTCCCGGCCAAGAGCGCGCTGCTCTCGCCGGGCTCCGCAATGCGCATCGCCGAGCTCGTCGCCGGCCTGTCGATCAACCTGGGTGCCCTCGGGGTGCGGATGGAGTTCGTTGCGCGGACGTTGCGCTGGAGCGCGACCGCCTACGAACTCACTGACGAGGCACAGCGCAGGCTGCTGTCCGGCATCAATGTCCTGACCGCCCCCGCGCGGCTCGGCAACGACGTCGGAACTGCGGCCATCCACGCCTGGTCCAGGCATCCGATGACACTCTCGATGCTCGGTGGCGGCGATCTGCGCCCGTGGACGGAGTCGTTCAGCGACGAACTCAACGAAGAGGTGACCGCGGACCCAGGGTTGGCCGACGGTCTGGTCCCCTGGCTCGAAGCGGGCGTCTGGGTGGGAGGCTCCACCCTCGCCGCAGGACAGTTCGGCGCGGCCAGCTTCGCGTCGGGGCGCCACCTGACGCCCCCGCCACTCCCCGGGAACTTCGAGGACCAGATCGGCTGGCTGCTCGCCTCGGGCCGAATGTTCGGCTTCTTCAACGACACTCAGCCGCTGAGCGTCACGCAAACCGCTGCACGCACGTCACCCGTCACGACACGCGACCTCGCCGACCTGGTGCAGGCTTCGGCCGACGTCGAGCATCGTTCTGACAAGGCCAAGTCGGTGCTGTCCGTCCGTCGGGTCGTCGGCGCCGACGGCAAAGGCGCCTGGATCGTGGTCATTCCCGGCACCACGCACTGGTCGGCATACACCGACAATGGCCCGTCCGACGCCACCGCCAACCTGGTGACGATGACCGGACAACCGTCATCGCTCTACCCGGCGATCGGCAACGCACTCGCCACGGCGATGAAGGAGTCCGGGGTGCAGCCCGGTGCCGAGCCGGTGCTGCTCACCGGGCACAGTCAAGGCGGCATCGTGGCGACCCGGCTCGCGGTCGACGACACCTTCCGGTCGACCTACAACGTGCGGGAGGTGGTCACGGCCGGCTCACCGATCGACCGGATGAAGGTGCCGCCGGACGTCAACGTCCTGTCCCTCGAGAACACCCACGACATCATCCCGCGCGTCGACGGGCGCCCAGCCCCGGATGCAATCAACCGGGTGGACGTCGGCTGCGCAGCGCCCAGCAGCGAGCACGTGCGCCAGATCACCGACGCACACGACGCGTCACGCTATGTGCGGCAAGCCCGCGAACTCACCGCCGACAGCGATGAGACCCTGCAGCAGTGGTACGACCGCAACGGGAAGTTCCTGACCGGCCGGGAGACCGACTACGAGTTCCAGTTGCGACGACCATGAGCGCCGCGCAGCCCCGGCCGGGCCCGCTCACGGGGCCGGTGCCAGGGCGTTCGGGTCTGCCTCGGTCATGGCCCCCTCGAACTGCGACATGTAGAGCCGGTAGTAGGCACCACCTGCAGCCAGCAGCTCAGAGTGGTCACCCTGTTCGACGATGCGCCCGTCCTCCATGACCAGGATGGTGTCGGCATCCCGGATCGTCGAAAGCCGGTGGGCAATCACGAAACTCGTGCGGTCCGAACGCAACGCAGCCATCGCTTCCTGCAGCATCACCTCGGTGCGCGTGTCGACGGAGGAGGTCGCTTCGTCCAAGATGAGCATCGCCGGATCGGCCAGGAATGCCCGCGCGATGGTGATCAGCTGGCGTTCGCCCGCCGACACGCCGGAACCCTCTTCGTCAATCACCGTGTCATATCCCTCCGGCAGGGAGTGCACGAAACGGTCAACGAACGTTGCCCGCGCCGCGGCGCGGATCTGGTCCTCGGTGGCGTTCAGCTGACCGTAGGCGATGTTCTCGCGGATGGTGCCATGGAAGAGCCACGCGTCCTGCAGCACCATGCCGATCCGGGAGCGTAAGTCGCCGCGCGGCACGGTGCGGATGTCGACGCCGTCCACCAGGATCCGGCCGGAGTCCAGCTCGTAGAAGCGCATCAGCAGGTTGACCAGGGTCGTCTTGCCGGCGCCGGTCGGGCCGACGATCGCCACCGTCTGCCCGGGCTCGACCCGCAGGCTGAGCTCCTGGATGAGCGGCGTGTCCGGGGCATAGCCGAAACCCACGTCGTCGAACTCCACCGCGCCGCGTGTCGGCGGGAGTTTCGCGTCCCCTTCGGGCTCCTGCTCAGGGGCATCGAGGACCTCGAACACTCGCTCCGCGCTGGCCACCCCCGACTGCATGAGGTTGACCATCGACGCGAGCTGGGTGAGCGGCTGGGTGAATTGCCGCGAATACTGCACGAAAGCGGTTACGTTTCCGAGCGACATACTGCCGTTGGCAACTTGCAGCCCGCCCAGTACGCAGACCACGACATATTGCAGGTTGCCGACGAACATCATGATCGGCATGACCAGGCCGCTGACGAACTGCGCGCGCCAGCTGACGTCGGCCAGCGCCTCATTCGTCGTGTCGAACTCGGCCTCCACCTCGCGTTCGCGCCCGAACACCTTGACCAGATCGTGCCCGGTGAAGGTCTCCTCGATCTGGCCGTTGAGCCGGCCGGTGTGGCCCCACTGCGCGACGAAGAGCTTCTGCGAGCGCTTCATCACCTGCCCGGTGACGACCATGACGACCGGGATGGCGACCATCGCGACCATCGTCAGCCACCACGAGATGGTGAACATCATCACGATGACGCCGATGACGGTCAGTCCGTTGACCAGCAGCTGGCTGAGCGTCTGCTGCATCGACTGGCCGATGTTGTCGATGTCGTTGGTGACCCGGGAAAGCAGTTCACCGCGCGGCTGGCCGTCCAGGTAGCTCAGCGGCACCTTGTTGATCTTCGCCTCGACGTCCTTGCGCAACGTGTTCATCGACCGCTGCACGACGTTGTTGAGCAGCCGTGCCTGGATCACCTGGAAGACCCCGGCGCACACGTAGAGCGCCAGCACCGTCAGCAAGATGCGGCCGACCGTGTCGAAGTTGATGCCGACGCCGGGCACCACATCCATTCCGGCCAGCATGTCGGCCCGGGTGTTCTCGCCGTGGGCGCGCAAGGCAGCGACGACCGCCGCCTTGCTCTGCCCGTGCGGCAACAGGGCACCGACCGATCCGGCGAAGATCTTGTCGACCGCCTGGCCGAGCACCTTGGGGCCGAGCACATTGAGCGTCACCGAGGCGATGGTCAGGACCAGAATCGTGCCAAGGGTCAGCCGGTATGGCGCAAGCCGCCCGAGCAGCCGGCGAGCTGATCCGGAGAAGTCCTTGGACTTCTCCGCCATACCGATGCCCATGCCGGGTCCACCGCCGCGACGAACCGGTTTGGCCGCCCGGTCGCCCGCAGGCACTGCGGGAGCCGGTGTCGCTTCCTTGCGGCGGGCCATCACGCGACCTCCTCGTCCGCACCGTGTTGCGACGCGACGATCTCCTGATATTCGGGGCACTCCGCGAGCAGTTCGTCGTGCGTGCCCTGCCCGACCACGACCCCGTCATCGAGAACGATGATCGAGTCGGCTGTGCGGATCGTCGAAACACGTTGCGCCACAATGAATACCGTCGACTCCCGCACATGTGGAGCGAGCGCGGCGCGCAGCCGCTGGTCGGTCGCCAGGTCCAGTGCCGAGAACGAGTCGTCGAAGAGATAGATCCGGGGCCGGGCCACCAGGGCTCGCGCGATGCACAGCCGCTGCCGCTGGCCACCGGAGACATTGGTGCCGCCCTGGGTGATCGCGGCCTCCAGCCCGCCGTCCATGCGCTGCACGAAATCGCGTGCCTGAGCCACCTCCAGCGCCTCCCACAGGTCGCTCTCGGTGGCATCCGGGTTGCCGTAGCGCAGGTTGCTCGCCACGGTGCCGGAGAAGAGATACGCCTTCTGCGGCACGATGCCGATATGGCCCCATAGTTGCTGCGGGTCCAGCTCCTTCACGTCGACCCCGTCGACCAGCACGGCGCCCGACGTGGTGTCGAAAAACCTTGCGATCAATGACAACAGCGTCGACTTGCCGGAACCTGTCGACCCGATGATCGCCACCGTCTGTCCCGGCTCGGCGCGCAGGCCGACATCGCGCAGCACGGGCTCGTCGGCGCCGGGGTATTGCATGCTCGCCCGCCGCAGTTCGACTATTCCGCGCAGCCGGTCGGGTGTCACCGGATGCTCTGGCGGACGCACCGACGCCTCCGTGGTCACCACGTCGGTGATGCGCTCGGCGGCGACCGACGCCCGCGGGATCATCATGAACATGAACGTCGCCATCATCACCGACATCAGGATCTGGATCAGATAGGTCATGTATGCCGACAGCGAGCCGATCTCGATGTGCCCGTCCGCGACCTGGTGCGCCCCGAACCACCACACCCCGATCGTCGACACGTTCATCACCGTGAAGACCAGGGGGAACATCAGCATCATCAGCCGGCCGACCCGGAGCTGGACGTCGGTTAGATCGTCGGTGGCGATGTCGAACCGGCTCTGCTCGTAGCCCTCGCGGGTGAATGCGCGGATCACGCGGACGCCCGAAAGGTGTTCGCGCATCACCCGGTTCACGCGGTCGATGCGTCGCTGCACGAGGCGGAAGGCGGGCACCATCAAGCGGACGATGAGGCCGACCGAGACCCCGAGCACCACGACGGCGAGCAGCACCAGCCAGGACAGTCCGGCGTCCTGACGCAGCGCCATGATCACGCCGCCCACCATCATGAACGGCGCCGTCACCATCAGCGTGCAGCCCATCAGCACGAGCAACTGCACCTGCTGGACGTCGTTGGTGCTGCGGGTGATCAGCGACGGCGCCCCGAACTGGCCCATCTCCCGGCCGGAGAACCGACCGACGGCACGGAAGATCGAGGCGCGGGTGTCGCGGCCGAAGGACATGGCGATCTTCGCGCCCAGGAAGGCGGCACCGATCGAGCCGATCGCCTGGACCAGGGTCACGCCGAGCATGAGTCCGCCGGTGTCCCAGATGTATCCGGTGTTTCCCTTGCTCACGCCGTTGTCGATGATGTCCGCGTTCAGCGTCGGCAGGTAGAGGTTGGCGCCGACGTTGATCAGCTGCAGCACCACGAGGCCGAGCAGCAATCGTCCGTATGGCGCCAGCCGCTTCCGCACGAGCTTCAGAAGCATCAGTTCCCCTCGGGTTCGTGGTGGATCCGGACGTCGGTCGTCACTCCGAAGAGGATCGTGTGCACGATCTCCTCCGGTGCGAGGATCTCGCCGTCGTTGATGCGCTGGTGACTGCCGCTGAAGGTGAGCAGCCGCATCAGCTGCGCGACCCTATTGACGGGAAGGCGCAACTCACCGGCATACGGCTCGAGCAGTCCGTGGATCAGTGCGGCGCCATGTTCCTCCTGCTCGCGCTGCGCTTTCGGGTCGCGGAATCGTTCCGGCGGACCCATCAGGCTGAACGCGCCCATCACCTCGAAGAGTTGCACGAACCGGGCCTGCAGCTGGCTGACGATGTCGATCATCACCTGTTCGAGACCGGCCGCGCCATCGATTTTCGCCAGCCTGTCGAAGAACGGCCCCGCCTCGAAGGTGCGGTCCAGCACGGCGTCGAAGAGCTCGTCCTTGGTGGCGAACGCCCGGAAGATGGTGCCCTCCGCGACCCCGGCGGCCTGCGCGATCTCGCGCGTCGTGGGCAGCATATGACGCTCCCGGATCAACGCGATCGCCGTCACGATCAACGCCTCCCGTCGCTCGGGCAGCGGCAGCGGTGCCGCCCGGCCGGTCGCGGTCTGCTTGCGTGCAGTGCTCACGGGAGGTGAACTTAGCACAGTGAGTGAGTGCTCACTCACTGTGCTGGGTTCCGGCAGGCCGAAACGTCAACCCGCCGGACCGAGCGTCAGCCCAGACCGTTGTCGGAGATGAATTGTTTCGCGACGGTGGCGATGTCCTTGTGGTCGACCTGCACTTCCTTGTCCATCTCGGCGAGGTTGTCGGTCGTCAACTTGGCCTGGACCGCGTCGAGGATCGTCTGCACCTGCTTGGTCGCCTTCGCCTTGGTGATCAGCGGCACCACGTTGTCGGTGCCGAAGACGTGCTTCGGGTCCTGCAGCACCACGAACCCGTCGGTCTTGATCGACGGGTCGGTGGAGAAGATGTTCGCGGCCTGCGCCTGGTTGTTCTTCAACGCCTGCGCGATCGCCGTGCCCTGCAGTGCCCGGAAGGACTTCGGCACCAGGTTGTACTTCTCCTTCAGCCCCTTCAGACCCTGTTCACGGCCCTGGAACTCCGGCGGCGCGGCGAAGGTGACCTGACTGGAGTGCTTGGCCAGATCCGCGATGGTCTTCAGGTCCCATTTGTCAGCGGTCTGCTTGGTGACCGTGACAGTGTTGGAGTCCTCCGCGGCCGCCGCGTTGAGCAGCATCTCGGTTGCCGGCAACTTCTTGATCACCGCGGCGCGCACCGCGGCCGGCGCCGTTTGGGTGGCGGACGGTTGGTAGTAGGTGAGCAGCGAGTAGGCATATTCAGGCACGAGGTCGATCGACCCTTGCTGCAGCGCCTTCAGGTAGACCTCGCGCGCGCCGATCGGGTCACCTGTCGTCGCCTTGACGCCCTTCGCGTTAAGTGCCGCCGCGTAGATCGCCGCAATCAGTTGAGACTCGGGGAAGTTGGCCGCGCCGACTCGGATGGCACCCGCCGCAGCAGTGCCGGCCGGGGCCTTTCCGGTGCTGGAGTTCTTGCTGAGCGGGTTGCTGCTGCCTCCGCCGCACGCGGCGAGCGCCAACGTCGCGGTGAGGGTCAATGCCGCAACTGACATGGTGCGCTTCATGATGGTTTTCCTCAATTTCATTGTGGGGTCGAGGTTTTCAGCCAGTCGGTGACGCCTGTGTCACCGCGGAGGCACGCCGTCTGCGACGTGCCGAACGTGCCGTGCGCAGTCCGCCCGGCACCACGAGTCGTTGCAGCGCGGCGAGCACACCGTCGACGACGAGAGCCAGCGCTGCGACCAGGACCGCTCCGCCGGCCATCTCGGTGTAGTCGCTGTTCGCGAGCCCGTCGATGAGATATCGCCCGAGACCGCCGACGCTGATGGAGGCCGCAATCGTGGCGGTCGCGATCACCTGCAGTGCCGCACTGCGCAGCCCGGAGAAGATCAGCGGCAACGCGCACGGTAGTTCGACGCGGGTGAGCACCTGGCGGTGCGTCATACCCATGCCGTATGCCGCGTCGCGCGCCGCCGGGTCGACCTCGCTGACACCGCTGTAGGCGCCGGCCAGCAACGGGGGCATCGCCAGGATGACCAGCACGATGATCGTCGGCACGAGGTATGCCGCATCGCCCTGCAACCGCGACACGAACCACATGGCCACCACGAAAAGCAGGCCGAGGCTGGGGATCGCGCGAAAGGCATTGGCAACAGCGATGATCCACTTCGCTCGGCCCGCGTGCCCGATGAATGCGCCGATCGGCAGCGCGATGATCGCAGCGATGAGCACACTCATGCCGGAATACTCCAGGTGCTCGAGCAACCGCTGGGCGATGCCGGTGCCGCCTTGCCAGTGCGCGCCGTCGACAAGCCACCGCCATACCTGGGCGATCACGACGCCACCGCCCGCTGCCAGGGGGTGATCACGCGCGTGATCGCCTGGATCAGCACGTCGAAGATCAACGCCAGCACCAGGCACGCGACGATGCCGGTCCAGACCTCGGCCCAGTAGTTGAGCTGGTAGCCGTCGGTCAGGTAGAAGCCCAGCTGCCGGATGCCGAGCAGGGCAGCGACGCTGACGATGGCGACATTGCTGACGGCCGCGACGCGCAGGCCGGCGGAGATGACCGGCACGGCGAGCGGCAGCTCGACCCCGAAAAAGCGTCGGATGGGCGTGTAACCCATGGCGATTGCAGCTTGTCTGGTCTCGTCGGAAACCGCGCCCAGCGCGTCTGCCACCGTCCGCACGAGCAGTGCCACGGTGTAGATCGTCATCGCAATGATCACGTTGACCGGATCGGTGATCGTGGTCTTGACGACGATCGGCATCAGCACGAAGAGCGCCAGCGAGGGAATGGTGTAGAGCAGGCTCGACCCGCCGACCAGGATCACCCGCAGCCACGAGGCACGGCGAGCCAGCCAGCCGAGCGGCAGCGAGATCGCGAGGCCGAGGAGCAGCGGCAGACCGGCCAGCCAGGCATGGTCGATCGCCCGGCTGAGGATGTCCGACCAGTGGCCATGGATGAAGGAGAGCATGGTCGCTACCTGTCGGCCCGCGACGTCGGACCGGCCGGGGCAATGTCGGCCTCGTCCACTTCGGGCCGGTCGGTGGCCTCGATCGCCTCCAGCACCTGATGCGCGCGCACGGTCCCGAGCAGGATGCCGTCGTCGTCAGTGATGACTCCCCTGCGACTCGGGGAGGAGAGGGCAGCGTCCAGGGCCGCGCGCAGCGGGCCGGTGGCCCGGGCGACGGTGCCGCCGCGGTGCAGCATCGCCGGCTCGATGGCGGCGGTAATGTGCTCCGGCTCCACCCAGCCGACCGGGCGACCGTGGTCTGCGACGAGCAGCCAGCCGTCCCGGGTTGCGGCGCGCGCCTCCTGCGGGGTGGTGCCGAGCGGGACGGTCGGCTCGGCTGCCAGCGGCAGCGCAGGGGTCTGGGCAAAGGTCAGCGCGCGGTAACCCCGGTCGCGGCCGACGAATCCGGCCACGAAGTCGTCGATGGGGTGTGCGAGCAGGTATGCCGGGTCGGCCAGTTGCGCGAGCTTGCCGCCCACGCGCATCACCGCGATCTGGTCGCCGAGCTTGAGGGCTTCGTCGATGTCGTGGGTGACGAAGACGATGGTCTTGCCCAGCTCTCGCTGCAGCCGCAGGAATTCGTCCTGGAGTTGCTCGCGCACCACCGGATCGACCGCACTGAACGGCTCATCCATCAGCATTACCGGCGGGTCAGCGGCCAGCGCACGCGCGACACCGACGCGCTGCTGCTGGCCGCCGGACAGTTGCGACGGCCAGCGATCGGCGAAATCTCCGGGCAATCCGACGAGTTCGAGGACTTCGCGAGCGCGCGTGCGGGCCTGTGATCTCGGTGCGCCGAGCAGGATCGGCACCGTGGCGACGTTGTCGACCACCCGCTTGTTGGGGAAGAGACCGGCGTTCTGAATGACGTAGCCGATGCCGCGGCGAAGTCGCGCTGCGTTGACCGACTGCACGTCTTCGTCGTCGATGGAGATGTGCCCGCTCGTGGGCTCGATCATCCGGTTGATCATCCGCAGCGACGTCGTCTTGCCACACCCGGACGGCCCGACGAGCACCGTGATCTGGCCGGTCGGCGCCTCGAAGGTCAGGTCGTCGACCGCGGTCTGCCCACCGGCATAGATCTTGACCACCTGCTCGAAGCGGATCATGCGCCCATCACGTCCTGTCCTTCGGTCCGGTCACAACTCGGATCCCACCTCGGTTGGCGCTCGCGAAGTTCGCGCATCGGCCAACCAACGTAACAAGGACTACTGACAACCTGTTCCGGACGACGCACGCCGATTGTTCTACCCCGCGGACGGCAGGTCATGCCTGCGCGCTCAGGACAGGAGGGTCTCCTGCAGGAACTTGGTCGTATGCCGGTGCCAGGCGCGCGCCTGCAGCAGCATCGCGTGCCAGTCGGGCAGCAGCACGATGCGCACGTCACCACCGGCAGCACTGATGCGTTCGGCCAGCTCGGCGGTCTCCCGCGGCGAGGTGACGAAGTCCTTGCTTCCGTGCAGCAGCAAGGTGTGCCGGGTGAGGAAGGGGCTTACGTCATACTGCTCGGGAATCCAGGGGGCCAGGCCGACCACAGAGGTCACGCCGTCCTCGCCGGCGAGCTCGAGTGCCACCCGGCCACCCATCGAGTGCCCCACGAGCGCGACCGGCCGGCCGGGGTAAAGCTCACGCAGCCGCGACACCGCCCATCGCGCGTCCACGACCGGTGACCGCGCCTCGTCGTTGTAGCCGCGCACAGCGTCACGCAGCGTTGCGACCGCTACCCGGCCACCGGTGCCGCGCTCGATGCCGCGTCCGACGGCGACCATCCGCAGCACTGGAGGGCTGTGTTTGGTCGTCGGCTGCATTCCCTGCTCGGCACCACCGTGCAAGAGCAGCGCGACCGCCTCGACCTCACGCCGTCCGTCAGGCAGGGCGAGGAACGGGTGCGCCCCGTCGTGGGCCGGGCCGACTTCGAAGCGGGACACCGGTCAGACCTGCGCCCGGTTGAAGTTGACGTGCGACCGGCTCGCGGTCGGGCCTCGCTGCCCCTGGTAGTGGGAACCGTATTTCTCGCTCCCGTAAGGGTTTTCGGCGGGACTGCTGAGCTGGAAGAAACACAGCTGGCCGATCTTCATCCCCGGCCAGAGTTTGATCGGCAGGGTCGCGACGTTGGACAACTCCAGCGTCACGTGGCCGGAGAAACCCGGATCGACGAACCCTGCGGTTGCGTGTGTGAGCAGACCGAGCCGCCCCAGGCTCGACTTGCCCTCCACCCGTGCGGCGACGTCGTCGGGCAGCGTCACCTGCTCGTAGGTAGACCCGAGCACGAACTCGCCGGGGTGCAGCACGAACGGCTCGCCGGGATCGGTCTCGATCAGCCGGGTCAGCTCGTCCTGCTCCGCGGACGGGTCGATGAAGGGGTACTTGTGGTTGTCGAAGAGCCGGAAATAGCGATCGAGCCGGAAGTCGATGCTCGAGGGCTGGATCATCGCCTCGTCATACGGTTCGAGGCGCACACGGCCGGCGTCGATCTGGGCACGGATGTCGCGGTCGGAGAGCAGCACAGTGGTCACGGTACCGGCCGGGCTGATGCTCGGTGGCTCAGCCGGTGGGTTAGACTCCTGCCGTCTCGAGCACGGGAGCTGTCCCGCCGCTCGCAGCGCGCGAGTGTAGTTCAATGGTAGAACATCAGCTTCCCAAGCTGAATACGCGAGTTCGATTCTCGTCACTCGCTCTTCGGAGCTTTCCCTTCCTGCTCTTCCCGTCCCGAACTCTCGACCGTCGCGACTTCGGGACGGTCTCAGCCCGGTTTCCCGTCCCGAACTCTCGACGGTCGCGACTTCGGGACGCTCTCAGCCCGGTTTCCCGTCCCCAACTCTCGACCGTCGCGACTTCGGGACACCCTCCCCGCAGTGCGGGCCCTCGCCATACCCGCGCCATTCCGCCGATTTGACATCGCTGAAATTACAGCGTTGCAACTACAGCATCTAGGGGCTTGGCAAACAGGCAACCACTAGATAATGTGTCTCTCGCAGCTGGTTCGGCTGTTGCGGCCACCGTAGGAGGTGACCGCAACAGCCGACGAAAGAGGGAAGCCGGTGAGAGTCCGGCACTGCCCCCGCAGCGGTGAGTGAGGACGACCGTCGTCATCAGCACTGGGCCATGAGCCTGGGAAGCGACGACCAGTAGGTGTGCGCGCGAGCGCACGGAGTCACGAGTCCGAAGACCTGCCACTGCCCCGCCCGCGCACCCGCGGACGGGACCGACCGCAGCCCGCGAGGGAAGGGCTGACGAACGAGCGGGCAGCCAGCTGTCCTGCCCGCTTCGCCGTCTTCCCACCGGGCCAGCGAGGGACGACGGGAGACACCGCACGTGGCCATCAACGTGACCAAGCGCGACGGTTCACGGGAGCCGTATGACGCAGACCGCATCAACCGCGCGATCGAACGGGCCGCAGCCGGCCTGCCGAACGCCATGTCGATGACGATGCAGATCGCCTCGGAACTGGCGATCACGCTCTTCGACGGCATCACCACTGAACAGCTCGACGAGGCTGCGATCTCGGTCGCCGTGCAGAACGTCAAGGACGATCCCGACTTCGACGTCGTCGCCTCGCGCCTGCTGCTCAAGACCATCTACAAGAAGGTCCTCGGCGACTTCGAGACCCAGACGGAGCTCGCGCTGCTGCACCAGGCCCGGTTCCCCGGGTACATCCGCGAAGCGGTCGAGGACGGCCTCTTCGACGCGCGCCTCGCCTCCGCGTTCAACCTCGAACAGCTGGCCGCCGCGCTCGACCACCACCTCGACGACGGTCTGCGCTACATCGGCATCGTGACCCTCCGAAACCGTTACATGGCAACGGATTCGCGGCGGAAGCCGCTCGAGGTGCCGGCATACTTCTGGATGCGTGTCGCCATGGGCATGTCGGTGAACGAGAAGGACCCGACCCAGGCAGCGATCGGCTTCTACCGCAAGATGGCCTCCCTCGACTACCTCGCGGCCGGATCGACACTGGTCAACGCGGGCACCAACACGCCACAGCTGTCCAACTGCTTCGTGATGCAGATGGACGACGACATCGAGCACATCGCCAAGTCCATGCGCGACGTCATGTGGCTCACCAAAGGCACTGGTGGCATTGGGCTTTCGGTGTCGAAGCTGCGTTCCGAGGGCAGTCCGATCCGCAGCAACAACACGTCCTCCACCGGCCCGATCCCCTTCATGCACACCATCGACTCGATCCTGCGCGCAGTCTCCCGCGGCGGGAAGAAATTCGGTGCGCTGTGCTTCTACATGGAGAACTGGCACCTGGACTTCCCGCAGTTCCTCGACCTGCGACAGAACGCCGGCGACCCCTACCGGCGCACCCGCACGGCCAACACCGCCGTCTGGCTGTCCGACGAGTTCATGAAGCGCGTCGTCGCCGACGACGACTGGTACCTCTTCGACCCGCTGGAGACCCCCGACCTGGTCGAACTCGTCGGTGACGACTTCTCCCGCAGGTACAAGGAGTATGTCGCCCTGGCCGAGACCGGAAAACTACGCTCGTTCAAGAAGATTCGCGCCCGCGCGCAGTGGAAGGCGATCCTCGTCTCCCTGCAGACCACGTCGCACCCCTGGCTGACCTGGAAGGACACGATCAACCAGCGGGCACTTAACGACAACACCGGCACGATCCACCTGTCCAACCTGTGCACCGAGATCACCCTGCCGCAGGACCGCGACAACGTGTCCGTCTGCAACCTGGCGTCCATCAATCTCTCTCGCCATCTCAGCGACGACGGCACCTGGGACTGGGACCGACTCGCCGAGTCGGTGCGCCTCGCCGTGCGGCAGCTGGACAACCTGATCGACATTACGCGCTCGTCGGTGCCCGAGTCGGAGCACTCCAACGACCAGAACCGCGCAATCGGCCTGGGGTTCATGGGCTTCACCGACGTCGTCGAGAAGCTTGGCCTCTCCTACGCCTCCGAGGAGGCCGCCGATCTGATCGACGAACTGGCCGAGTTCATCAGCTGGCACGCGATCGACACCTCGTGCGATCTGGCCCAGGAACGCGGCGCCTACGCCAACTTCGAGGGGTCGGGCTGGTCGCGCGGACTCGTCCCGATCGACACCCTCGAGACGCTGCAGCAGCGACGCGGGGTCGAGGTCGACGTGCCGCGCACCTCGAAGCTGGACTGGGATGCACTGCGCAACCGCGTCAAGGACGGCGTGCGCAACGCGACGCTGATGGCGATCGCCCCGACCGCGTCCATCGGCCTGGTCGCCGGCACCACGCCCGGTCTGGATCCACAGTTCTCCCAGCTGTTCTCACGCACCACCTCCTCCGGAAAGTTCCTCGAGGTCAACCGCAATCTCGTTGCCGCCCTGCAAGAACGCGGCATCTGGGACTCGGTGCGCGACGAGTTGCTGCGCTCCCACGGCGACCTCTCGGTCGTGCACGGTGTGCCGGAGGACCTGCTGGAGGTCTTCCAGACCTCGTTCCAGTTGCCGCCCACGGCATACCTGCAGGTCGCCTCGCGCGCGCAGAAGTGGATCGACCAGGCGATCAGCCGCAACATCTACCTCGAGTCGCGCGACATCGGCGGCATGAGCGACCTGTATGTAGATGCGTGGCGCAAGGGTGTCAAGACGACCTACTACCTGCACATGAAGCCGCGGCACAAGGCCGAGCAGTCGACGGTGAAGGTTAACAAGGCAGCCGAAACCGGCCGGGCCGGAGGTGGATTCGGGTTTGCGCGACGAGCAGCGGCACCCTCGGCCATAGCAACAACCATTGCGGAGGGGGCTGAGGACAGCGGGCTTCGATACGCTCCCCCGCTTCGCTCCTCGGCTACTCAGCCAGCCACACCGGATGGGTTCGCTTCGGCTACTCAGCCAGCCAGCGACAAGGGATCCATCGCCGTCACACCGGCCGATCCGATGGCCGAACAGGCACCGACGGCAGCTCCGGAGGTCGTCTTCGCCGAGGGCTTCACCTGTCCCACGGACCCCCAGGAACTCTTGAACTGCGAGGCATGCCAATGACATCCACCACCCCTGTGCACAGCAGCTCGATCCTCGGCGCCGGCATCCAAGACGCACTGCTGCTGAAACCGATCCGCTACCAGTGGGCGTACGACCTCTACAACCAGGCCGTCGCCAACACCTGGTTCCCGCACGAGATCCAGCTCGGCGAGGATCTGGCCGACTTCGAGCGGATGACCGACGAGGAACGGCACGCGGTCACGTTCCTGATGAGCTACTTCAACCCCAACGAGCTGCTCGTCAACAAGGCGCTCGCGTTCGGTGTCTACCCCTACGTCGGCGCGGCCGAGGCGCACCTGTACCTCGCCAAGCAGATGTGGGAGGAGGCGAACCACTGCATGGCGTTCGAGTACGTGCTGGAGACCTTCCCGATCGACCGCGCCGAGGCGTACGCCGCGCACATCGACATACCGTCGATGGCCGCGAAGGAGGAGTTCGAGGTCCGCTACATCCAGCGGATGGCGGAGCAGACGCTCGACATCTCCACGACCGAGGGTAAGCGGGACTTCGTGCGCAACCTGGTCGCGTACAACGTTGTGCTGGAAGGGATTTGGTTCTACAGCGGCTTCATGGTGGCACTGAGCTTCCGGCAGCGCAACCTGCTGCGCAACTTCGGCTCGCTGATCGACTGGATCGTGCGCGACGAGTCGTTGCACCTGAAGTTCGGGATGAATCTCATCCTGACCGTGCTGGAGGAGAACCCGGACCTGCAGACCCAGGAGTTCGCCGACGAGATCCGGCAGATGATCCTGGACGCGGTGGAGATGGAGGAGCAGTACAACCGCGACCTGTTGCCACGCGGGATTCTCGGGCTGAACGCCGACTACATCAACACCTACGTGCGCTACCTGGCCGACCGCAGGCTCGAGGAACTCGGCTTCGGACCACACTGGGGCGTCAGCAATCCCGCGAAATGGATGGCGACCGCCAACGACACTCTCGAGCTGGTCAACTTCTTCGAGTCGATCAACACCAGCTACGAGGTGGACGCACAAGCAGGGTCCTGACCGTGAGCGCGGAGTCGGTCGGAGACGTCCCGGCATACCGCGCCGGCCGCAGGACGGGTCCGGCCGCTCGGGGTGCGCACCTCGTGCGGCTGGGCCCGGCGTTCGTCGCCGCGATCGCGTATGTCGATCCCGGCAACGTCGCCACCAACACCACGGCCGGCGCGCAGTACGGCTTCGGCCTGGCATGGGTCGTCGTCCTGGCGATCGCGGTCGCCGGCCCGGTGCAGTATCTGTCGGCGAAACTCGGTGCCATCACCGGCAGTTCGCTGCCAGAACTACTCGGTGCCCGTATGTCGCCGGCGAGCCGGTTCCTCTACTGGTTGCAGGCCGAAGCAGTCATCATCGCCACCGACCTCGCCGAGGTCGTCGGCGCGGCCATTGCGCTGCATCTGCTCTTCGGCATGCCGATGTGGCAGGGCGCGATCGTCACGGCCGTCGTGGGCGGTGCGCTCCTGATCGTCCGGGACCGGGCCGGCGACCGATGCTTCCAGCTGGTCATGATCGGTGGACTCGCCCTGATCGGAGCCGGATTCGTGCTCGGTGTCGCCATGGGTCCGGCGCCCGCCGGCGTGGATCTGCGCCCGCAACTGCATGATCAGCAGATGGTGCTGCTCGCGACCGGCATCGTCGGCGCCACCGTCATGCCGCACGCGATCTATCTGCACTCGTCGCTGACCACCCAGCAAGGCGGCACGCTGCGGAAGCGGTTGCGCACCAACCGCATCGACGTGGTGCTCGCGATGGTGCTGGCCGGGTCGGTCAACGTCTGCATGCTGGTGCTCGGCGCGACTGCGCTCCGCGGGAACACCGACCAGGACTTCAGCGCGATCGCGCATTCACTCGGCACCCGGATCGGCGACGGCGCGGAGACCGCCTTCGCGCTCGCGCTGCTCGTCAGCGGACTCGCCTCGACAACGGTCGGCATCCAGTCCGGTGAGGTCGTCATGTCTGGCCTGCTGCACCGACGGATCCCGGTGCTGGCCCGGCGGGCCGGTGCCGTCATACCTGCGGTCGCGCTGCTCGCACTCGGCACAGCTCCGGTCAGCCTGCTGGTCTGGTCACAGGTGGTGCTGGCACTCGGTCTGCCGTTCGCGCTCATTCCGCTGGTGCGGCTGACCTCGTCGCGCTCGGTCATGGGCAGCCGGGCCAGCCGGCGTGGCTTCGCCGCGTGCAGCTGGTCCATCATCGCCGCCGTCGTCGCACTGGACCTGGGGCTGCTCGCCATACCGCTGGTGAGTGGTTGACGCATGCCGGGGATCCCGGCCGCAAATCTGTGACAGTCTCGGGGCATGACATCCGAAGCCGCGCAGCCGGCGCCGCGTCGCCGCGGCCGCCCAGGCAATGATCAGGCGACGGTCTTGCGCGAAGCGATTGAGCTGTTCAACCTACAGGGATATGACGCCACGAGCATGGGCGACCTCGCTGCTCGCCTCGGATTCACCAAATCTGCTCTCTACCACCATGTTCCGAGCAAGGAACACCTGCTGCAACAGGCGCTGGACGAGGCGCTGGACAGCCTTGCGACGGTGGTCGCCGCGGCTCGCTCCGAGACGGACGCGACGGCGATCGAGCGGCTGCGCCACGCGGTCCGAGGCAGCGTGGACACGCTCATCGAGCACCTTCCGGCCGTGACCCTGCTGCTGCGGGTGCGCGGCAACAGCCCCGCCGAACTCGCCGCGCTGGCGCGCCGCCGTGAGCTGGATGCGGCCCTGGCGGAGCTGGTCGCGCAGGCCGCAGCCGAGGGCGGCATACGCACCGACATACCGCCGGATCTGATCAGCCGGCTGCTCTTCGGGATGGTCAACTCGCTGTCCGAATGGGTGCGCCCGAGCGGCCGGACCAGCCCAGAGGCGATCGCCGAGGCACTGACCGCCATCGCGTTCGAGGGGCTGCTCGCGCCCTGACGCTCACTCGAGCCGCACCGCCTCTGGGAAGACCTCCGCGAGCACCGCGCGGCAGGCGACAACGGCCGGCGTGCGGGCGCTCGACGTGCGCACGCAGGTAAAGACGGAGCGCTTCGGATCACCGGGCAGGTCGATCAGCCGCGCGGCGGGGCGCCGCGGCACCAGCATCAGATCCGGCAGCACGGCGACCGCGTTGCCGGACTCGATCAGGGCGAGATGAGCCTGCAGGTCGTCGGTCTCGAAACGTATGTCGGGCTCGAATCCCGCTTGCCGGCACAGCTGTTCGGCCCAATGCCGAGAAGCTGCCCCACCCGGCTCCATCACCCACGGGAGGTCCCACGCCTGTGCGATGGAATGTACGGCCGCGAAGCGCTCGCCGGTCAGCGGGACCGCGAGGTGCAGCGTGTCGGCGGTGAGCGGCACCCGGTCCAGCGACGGGTAGCGCGGGGCGGCATGGTGGGGGTACTGCTCGGCGATGACCAGGTCGAACTCGTGTGCCGCGGTCTCCCGCATGCCCTCCTCCGGCTCGCGTTGCGACATGGTGACCCGCAGCCTGGGGTGTGCCTCCGCCAGCTCGGCGAGCAGGCGCGGCATGAACGCGACGGCCGCCGACTGGAAGACCGCGATGCGCACCGTGCCGGATGCCTCACCGGAGACCCCGACCGCCGCGCTCTCGGCCTCCTCCAGCTCACTGAGGATCCGCTCGGTGTGCTCGACCAGGACCTCGGCGGACGGGGTGAGTTCGAGCCGGCGGCCGACTTTGCGCAGCAGCGGCACGCCGACCTCGCGCTCCAGCTGGCTGAGCTGCTGCGACACCGAAGACGGGCTCAGGTGCAGCGCGTCGGCCACCTCGGCGATCGTGCCTCGGCCGCTGAGCTCGCGCAGCAAGCGCAGTCGTCGCACCTCGAGCATGCTTCAGATTATCCGAAGCGAATCCATCAGAAAACATCGCTTTACCCGAATGGATGGTTGGCTCGATACTCGTGCTGAAGCACTCTGTCCCGCACACCCCGAGGAGAACCCCGTGACCGGCACCACCGTCGACCCGCAGCTCGTCGCCGACGTCGAGAAGCAGGTGCGTGCCTGGCTCGACGCAGCCGCTGCGCAGCCGGTCCACTCCTCGGCGAAACGGCTCGCTGAGGTGCTGAAAGACCCGCACGGCCTGGACTTCACCGTCGGTTTCGTGGACCGGGTCATCCGGCCCGAAGACCTGGCGGTCGCGGCACAGGCATTGCGCGAAATCGTCCAGGAGACACCACAATTCCTGCTGGCATACCAGCGAGCGGCCTTGCGGACCGGTGCGACGCTGTCCACCGCCGCACCGGGTGTCGTGATCCCCGTCGCGCGGAGGGTGCTGCGGCACATGGTCGGCCACCTGCTGATCGACGCCACCGACTCCAAACTCGGCGCGCAGATCAGTCGCATCAAGAAGCGCGGCGTCAAGCTCAACATCAACCTCCTCGGCGAGGCGGTGCTCGGTGAGGCCGAGGCGAACCGGCGCCTGGAAGGCACCCGGCGGCTGCTCGAACGGCCCGATGTCGACTACGTCTCGATCAAGGCTTCCGCGTGTGTGGCGCCGCACTCCCCCTGGTCGCATGACGAGACGGTGGCCGACGTCGTCGACCGGCTGATGCCGCTCTATCAGTATGCCGCGGCCCAATCCGCTTCCGGTTCAGCGAAATTTATCAATTTGGATATGGAGGAGTTCCACGATCTCGACGTGACGATCGACGTCTTCACGCAGATCCTGGACCGCCCCGAACTGCTCGGCCTGGAAGCCGGGATCGTGCTGCAGGCCTACCTGCCCGACGCACTGTCGGCGATGATCCGGCTGCAGGAGTGGTCGGCGGCCAGGCGGGCGCGCGGCGGGGCCGCGATCAAGGTGCGCCTGGTCAAGGGTGCGAACCTGCCGATGGAGCGGGTGCAGAGCTCGCTCTTCGGCTGGCCGCTCGCCACGTGGGGCAGCAAGCAGGAGACGGACACGTCATACCTGAGCGTGCTGCAGTACGCGTTCCAGCCGGAGCGCACGGCGAACGTTCGTGTCGGCGTCGCCGGGCACAACCTCTTCGACGTCGCGTATGCCTGGATCCTGGCCGGCCACAACGGCGTTCGCGATGGGGTCGAGTTCGAGATGCTGCTCGGTATGGCGGAGGGCCAGGCCGAGGCCGTGCGGAAAACCGTGGGCGACCTGCTCCTCTACGTGCCGGTGGTGCACCCCAAGGACTTCGATGTCGCCATCTCCTACCTGGTGCGCCGGCTCGAGGAGGGCGCCAGCCAGGACAACTTCATGTCCGCGGTGTTCGAGCTGCACGACAGCGAGGCGCTCTATCGGCGGGAGAAGGAGCGCTTCGTCGCATCGCTGGGCGCGGTGACCGGCGAGGTGCCGGCATCGAACCGGGTGCAGGACCGGCGGGCAACCGTCTCCGACGAACCGCTCACACGGTTTGCGAATACGCCGGACACCGACCCGTCACTTGCGGGTAACCGGGAGTGGGGTGCCGGCATCATCGCGCGCATCGCGGACTCCACGCTGGGGACTGACCTGGTGACCGCGCACACGGTCGACGACGTGGCTGCCGTCGAGACGATCATCGACGAGACGCACGCGGCCGGTGCCGCCCGGGGTGCGCGACCCGCCGCTGAGCGCGCGGCCGTATTGCGCACTGCCGCCATCGAATTCGAGAAGCGACGTGCTGAGTTGCTTGAGGTCGCCGGGTCCGAGTGCGGCAAGACCCTCGACCAGAGCGACCCCGAGGTCTCCGAAGCGATCGACTTCCTCAACTACTACGCCGATCTCGCCGAGGGACTGGAGTTGGTGGACGGCGCCGCGCCGGTGCCGGTGCAACTGACGCTGGTCGTGCCACCGTGGAACTTCCCCCTCGCCATACCGACGGGGGGTATGGCGGCAGCCCTCGCCGCCGGCTCTGCGGTGCTCGTCAAGCCGGCACCGCAGGCCGCCCGGTGCGGTTCGCTGCTGGTCCAAACTCTTTGGGCCGCAGGCGTTCCTCAGGATGTGCTGCGCTTGGTGCACGTGCCGGAGAACGAGGTCGGTCGTGCTTTGGTCGCGTCGCCGAAGGTCGACCGGCTGATCCTCACCGGGGCCTTTGACACGGCCGCACTCTTCCGCACGTTCCGGCCGGACCTGCCGCTGCTGGCCGAGACGTCCGGGAAGAACTCGATCATCATCACGCCGAACGCCGACCTCGACCTGGCAGTCAAGGATCTGGTCAACTCAGCGTTCGGGCACGCGGGACAGAAGTGTTCGGCTGCGTCGCTCGGCATCCTGGTCGGCTCGGTGGCCCGCTCGGAGCGCTTCCACGGCCAGCTGGTCGACGCGGTGCGGTCGCTGAAGGTCGGCCTCCCGAGCGACCCCACCACCCAGATGGGACCGATCATCGAGCCGGCAAGCGGCAAACTGCGCACCGCGCTGACAACGCTGGATGCCGGCGAATCGTGGCTGGTGGAGCCGAAACAGCTGGATGCGGAGGGCCGGTTGTGGTCGCCCGGCGTGAAGACCGGGGTGCGACGCGGCTCGGCATACCACCTCACCGAATACTTCGGGCCGGTGCTCGGTCTGATCGAGGCTGCGGATCTCGACGAGGCCATCGCCATACAGAACGAGACCGACTACGGCCTCACCGCCGGCCTGCACTCGCTGGAGCGTGCCGAGCTGGAGACGTGGATCGGGCGGGTCGAGGCGGGCAACGCCTACATCAACCGCACGACCGTTGGCGCGATCGTTCGGCGGCAACCGTTCGGCGGCTGGAAGAAGTCGGCGGTCGGTGCAGGCACAAAGGCCGGTGGCACCAATTACCTTGTGGGACTGACTGATTGGTCGCCGCGCGAGGCAACACAGGCGGCGCCGGTCACGGCAAAGGTGCAGCGGCTGCTCGACGCGTCGGGGTGCACCGGCGACGACGCCGACTTTCTGCGCCGGGCCACAGGCTCCGACGCCGCGGCGTGGCGCGACGAATTCAGCACGGTCAAGGACGTTTCCGCGCTGCTCGCCGAGAAGAACGCCTTCCGCTACCTGCCGGTCCCGGTCACTGTCCGGGTCGAGGCCGATGAGCCCGCCATGGTGACGCGGGTTGTCGCTGCCGGTGTCACGGCTGGGGCGCCGGTGACGGTGTCACTCGGGGTGTCCCTCGATGAGTCGCTGACTCGCGCGCTGACGGCAGCCGGCGCGCGCGTGGTGAGCGAGGACGAAACCGCCTGGGCTGCGCGCCTGCAGGGCTCGGGCGCTCCGCACCGGGTGCGGCTGATCGGTGGCAGCCGTGCCGCGTTCGCAACGGCCAGCGCGGGCCGGGCGGACGTCGCGCTCTATGCGCAACCGGTCGTCGAGGCCGGCCGCATCGAGTTGCTGCCGTTCCTGCACGAGCAGGCCATCGCCGTCACCGCCCACCGGTTCGGGTCGCCGACCCCGCTCGCGGAAGGGCTCTTCTGACGGGAGCGTTCGCCCGCCGAGTGGTCAGTAGTTGCGACGAGCCGCGCCCTTTCACCGCAACACCTGTCCGCTCGGTGACGGCGGCGACGTCCACCCTCCCGCTGCCCGGCCGGTCCCCGTCGTCTGTAGTCTCGGGACTCGACAACGGGGAAGGGTGGTATGGCGTGCAACGTGCACGGTGGACTTCGCTGACCGCACGATTGCCCGCCGGCACCGTTCAAGTCGGTCTCGGACTGGGCCTGTTCGGCCTCAGTTCCTACGTGTTCCTGGCCATCGGCGCGCGCCATCTGGGCCCGGAGAAATTCGCCGTGCTGTCGACGCTGTGGGTGCTGATCTACACCGGTGGTCCCGGAGTTTTCCTACCGTTCGAGCAGGCGATCGGGCGCGCCATCGCGGTGCACCGCGCGGATCCCGCACAGGAGCGCGCGGTGGTGCGGACCTTGATCCGGACCTCCACGGTCGCGCTCGCCATACTCCTCGTGATCGCCGTCGCCCTCCACGGAGTGCTGGTCGACCGGCTCTTCGACGGCTCCGAAGCGACATACGCCGCTCTCCTCATCGCAACGGTCGGCATGTGGGGCGCGTACGTGACACGGGGCATCTTCGCCGGCCACGACACGTATGCCGCCTACGGCGCCCAACTCGCCATCGAAGGCGTGATCCGGATGGTCGTCGGCGTGGCGGCGGTCGCCCTGGCCTGGTCACTCGCCGGCTTCACCCTGGGTATGGCGCTCGCGCTCGTGATCTCGGTGATCGTGACGCTCGGACCGACCCGCGGCGGGCATCAGCGCGAATTCGACGTCACGGTGACCGAGGAGGACCCGGGGCGCCGCACCCAGCTGACCATCCTGGCCTGGCTGATCGTCGGGGCCCTCGCCATGCAGATCCTGGTCAACATCGCCCCGGTCATCGCCAAGGCCGCACCCGGCCAGTCGCCCGGCGTGGCCGGGCGCTACCTGGGCGGGCTGATGGTGGCGCGGCTCCCCCTCTTCGTCTTCGCCGCCGTGCAGGCCGCGCTACTGCCCGGGCTGGCGCACACCGTTGCCGACGGCGACCGCCGGGCATTGCGACGGCAACTCGGCAACCTCTTCGCGCTGGTCGGCGCGGGCATGGGCCTGTTCACCGGCCTCCTGGCGATCTTCGGGCCGACGCTGGTCGGTGCGATGTACGGGCACGGCTACGGGATGGGCCGCGGCGACCTGACCCTGATGGCGGCCGGCACCGCAGTCGCGATGCTGGCCATCGTCGCGGGCAACGCCGTCGTCGCCGTCGGCTCGGCCGCCCTGTCCGCGGGAGCGTGGACACTGTCGGTCGTCGTGCTGGTCGCAGTCGTCGTATTGATGCCCGGATCGCTATTCTTACGCTTGGAGTTGTCCTACGTGGCTGGGGGGATCGCAGCTCTCGCCGGACAGCTGCTCGCCCTCTTCGCCCGGGCCCGGGCGGGCGCCACCACTTCACAGGACGGAATCAACACGTGGCTCACCTAGACACGGCCTGCGTCGTCATGGTCGCCTACGGCCCACAGCCCGACCTGAACGAAGCCGTCCGGTCGGCCCTGGCCTCCACCGGTGTCGCCATACAGGTGGTCATCGTGGACAACGGTGCCGAGCCTGCTGCCATCGAGGCCGTGCGAACACTGGACGGCGTGACCGTGCTGTCCGCCGGAGACAACCTGGGCTTCGGCGCCGGCTGCAATCTGGGGGTGCAGTCGACCGACGCCGAGGTCGTCGTGCTGCTCAACTGCGACGCGGCCGTCCGCCCGGACACCATCCGGGCACTCGTCGACGCGGTGTCGGACCCGCAGGTCGGCATCGCGACCGCGAGCCTGCGGCTCGCCGACGACCCCGAGGTGATCAACAGCGTCGGCAACCCGGTCCACTACCTCGGCCTCGCTTGGGCGGGCGGGTATGGCGAGCCCGCCGACCGGCATACCGAAGCCGGACCGGTCTCCAGCGCCAGCGGCGCATGCTGCGCACTGACGCGTGCGTGGTGGGACGAGCTGGGCGGCTTCGACGCGAGCTATTTCGCCTACCACGAGGACGTCGAGCTCTCCATCCGCACCTGGCAGCGGGGCCGCACCGTCGTCTACGTCCCAGGTGCCGTGGCGACCCACCACTACGAGTTCAGCCGCAACCCGGGCAAGCTCTATCTGCTCGAGCGCAACCGGCTGATGACGCTGCTGACCACATACAGCGGCCGCACGCTCGGCCTGCTCGCGCCCGCCCTGCTCGGTCAGGAGGTCGGCCTGCTGGCGATGTCGGCCAGCCAGGGCTGGCTGGGCAAGAAACTCGCCGGCTACGGCTGGCTGCTAAGGCACCGGCGCCAACTGCTCGACCGGCACCGGCAGCTGCAAGCCGAGCGCAGCCGGCCCGACCGAGAGGTGATGCAGCGATTCACGGCGACGCTCGACCCGGCCAACGTGCCCGTGCCGGGGGCGATCACCGCGGTCAACGCCCTGTCCACGACATACCGGAAGCTGGTGAACCTGTGGCTCTAGACGACGACCGGCTCCTGGTGATCATCCCCTGCTACAACGAGTCCGAGACCATCGGCGCCGTGCTGCACGAGGTCCGGGCGTGCCTGCCGAACGCCGATGTCCTTGTCGTCGACGACGGATCGACCGACCACACCCGTCCCGTTGCCATAGCCGCGGGTGCCCGGGTGGTCACGCTGCCGTTCAACCTCGGCGTCGGCGGAGCACTGCGGACCGGCTTCCGCTACGCGATCCGCCACGGCTATCGCGTCGCGCTGCAGATCGACGGGGACGGCCAGCACGACCCGGCGACCGCGCACACGCTGCTCGCCGAGCTGTCCGGAGCCGACCTGGTCATCGGTGCGCGGTTTGCCGACGAGGAGGACGACTATGAGGTCGGGCTCGTACGCCGGCTGGTGATGCGTGCCCTGGCTCGCTCGGTGAGCCGGCACAGCGACACGACACTCACGGATGTCACCTCGGGGTTCCGGGCGTTCGGGCCGCGCGCGTTGTCCCTCTTCGCCGCTCACTACCCGGCCGAATACCTGGGCGACACGGTCGAAGCGCTGCTCATCGCGACCCGGCACGGCCTGAAGGTGCGCCAGGTCGGCGTGGCGATGCGTCCCCGGCAGGGTGGTGCTGCCAGCCAGACCTCCGCCCGGTCTGCCATCCACGTCCTGCGGCTGGTGCCCGCGTTCCTCGTGCCGGCCCGGCTGAAACACGAACTGCCTGCTGTAGAGGAGTCGCCGTGACAGCGCAACTGTTCGGAGCCGCCCTCGGGGTGATCACCCTGGTGCTGATGTACCTGTTGATCCGCCGCGGGTGGCTGAAGGAGAAATACACCCTGGTGTGGTTGTTCGCCGGGCTGGTCACCCTCGTCGTGGCCGTCTACCCGCCGATCATCAACGGGATCGCACGCGCCCTCGGCATCCATCAGGGCATGAACCTGCTCTTCGTCTTCGCCGACGTGGCAATGATGCTGGTCTGTCTGCAGCTGTCGGTCGAAGCCAGCACTCTGACCTATCGCACCCGGGCACTGGCCGAGGACGTCGCCATCCTCCGGCTGGAGGTCGAGAACCAGCGCCGGCAGATCGAGTCCATGAAAGGGGCCACCCCACCCGCCGAGCCGGCCTCCGGGGCGCTCGCGCCGGGCGCGCGACGAGAGGGCGAAGAGCTGTGAAGCCCGGCACGGAGCCGGCCGGGGACTCCCACCGCTCGAACCAGCCGGCAGAATCCCGGTCTACACTGCCATCCGTGCGAACCGACGACGCGACGTATGCCCAGCGACTGCGGACGTTGCAGTTCGCGAAATGGAAACAAGTCCTGCATGTGCAGGCGCCATACCAGGCGAATCTGCGGCGGCAGCACCTCGGCCGGACACTGGATGTCGGCTGTGGCATCGGGCGCAATCTCGGTGTGCTGGAAGCAGGTTCGGTCGGTGTCGACCACAACGAGACGTCCATCAAGATCGCCCGGGAGGCCGGGTTCACGGCATACACGCTGGACGAGTTCGCCGAAGCGCAACTGCCGCACGAGTCGTTCGACGGCCTGCTCTTCGCGCACATCCTGGAGCACATGGACGCGGCGACCGGTGTCGAGCTGGTGGAGGGCTACCTGCCCTACCTGCGGCACGGCGGCACCGTGTTCATCATCTGCCCGCAGGAGCGCGGGTTCGCCACCGATGAGACGCACGTGGAGTTCATGGACGGCCCGAAGCTGCGCGCCCTGTGCGAGCAGGTCGGGCTGACACCAGGACGGGTGCGCAGCTTCCCGTTCCCGCGAGCGATAGGTAAGGCGTTCGCGTACAACGAATTCTGTCTACGCGCCACCAAGCAGTGAAACGCGACCTCAGCGCACACGCGGCAGTGTACCGGGTGATCGAGGAGGCTAAGCGACACGCTGTGCCGCTGCTGGTCTACGGCTGGGCGCAGCTGGTGCTGCTTGGCTGGTGGGCGATCAACTTCCCGGCGCAGCTGACGGCAGATTCCACGACCTACATCCGGCACGTGACGGTCGGACCGTGGATCGCCGACCACTCGGTGCTTTACGACTTCTTCATCCTGTGCTCGCTGAAGCTCACCGACAACGTGTGGCTGATCGTGTTCCTGCAGACCATCGTGTATGCGGTGGTGCTGGCGGTGATCGCGGCCGCGGTGCACCGGATGGGCGTGCGGTGGCGCTGGGCGGCACTGCCCTGCATGCTGATCGTCCTGGTGCCGTCGTTCGGGTCCTTCACCAGCATGCTCTGGAAGGACGTTCCGTTCACCGCGGCCAACCTGTTCTTCGCGGCGACGCTGCTGAAGGTCATCGCCGACCGGCGTGCGCGGCTGCCGATGACGGTGCGGACAACGGTCATCATGGCGGTGGAACTCACCGCCATAACCCTGTTCCGGAACAACGGCTTCGTGGTCGTCGCCTTCATCGCGATCGGGTTGCTGATAGCGCTGAAAAGCTCACGGCGAAAAGTGATCGCGGCGGTCGTGGCGACCTTCGTGATCTTCGAATTCGCCAGCATCGTCGTCTATCCAGCGGCCGGCATCAAGTCGGCCGGCTCCTCGGAGTCGTATGGTGTCTTCTACGGAGACATCGCGCTGGTCTACAGCGAACGCCCGTCGGCATTCACCGCCGGCGAGCTGTCCACCATGAAGAAGGTCGCACCGCTGAAGACCTGGCGGTCCTCCAACGACTGCCTGTCGTCGGACCACCTTTTCGCCAGCAAGCACTTCAGCACCGACCGAGCCGCCGCACACCGGCACCAGCTCGCCGAGATCTGGTTCTCGTTGCTCAAGCGAGCACCGGAGCAACTCATCAGGGGCCACCTGTGCCGTGCCGCCATCGCCTGGCGGGTGCCCCCGACCTGGCGCTTCAGTGGGTTGCCGAGAGTCACGAACCACAACCTTTACACCAAGGCGCTCATCCTCGGCTACACCAACTACCCTCCGCTGCCGAGCTACCTCATCCCCCGGCTGCGCCCGCACCCGATCAACAAGCAGCTCTACCTCAAGGCTGCCGACTCGCGAAGGGCGATCGCCCGGGATCCGCTGTTGCAGTTGCTCTTCTCCCGAGCACCTGGATGGACCTATCTGACGTACCTGGCGATCCTCATCGCCGCCTTCCGCAACCGCTGGAAGATGCTGATCCTCGCCGGGCTTCCGCTGCTGGCCAACCAGCTCACCGTGATCGCCGCGAACCCCGCGCAGCTCTACCGCTACACGGCCGCACAACTGTTCCTCGGCATGCTCTTCATCCCGTTGGTCAGCGCCTGGTCACCGCAGCGCCCCGCGCCGCCGGACGAGGCAGATCCCGCCGACGCGCCCGACCCGGATCGGCGCCCGGCTGTCCCCGCAGGCCCAGCCAGTCCGGAGCCGACGCAGTGACGGGGGTCGCTCAGGGGATTTGGCGCAGGCCGGGCGCGTAGCTTCGACTTCGCCCGCCGAGTGGACAGTCGTTGCGATGAGCCGGGTTTTCTCGCCGCAACTACTGTCCACTCGGCGACCGGGGCGGGCTCAGGCGTCGTAGTCGACGGTGACCTCGTCGCTGATCGGGAAGCTCTGGCAGGTGAGCACGAAACCCTGCTCGACCTCGGCGTCCTCCAGGGCGTAGTTGCGGGCCATCTCGACCTCGCCGGAGGTGACTCTCGCGCGGCAGGTGCCGCAGACGCCGCCCTTGCACGCGAACGGCATGTCCGGTCGCTTGCTCTGCGCTGAGTCGAGCACCGTCGTGGTCTTCGGAGCTGCGAAGGTGGTGTTGCGACCATCGAGCACCACTGTCAACGCAGCGGTTTCACCCTCGATGACCGCGTCGGCGTGGCGCAGCTGTGGCGGCGGCGCGTCGACATAGAAGAGTTCGTAGTGGATGCGCTCCGCCGCGACGCCCAACTCCGCCAGCACCGTCCGGCACTCCTGCAGCATCTCCATCGGACCGCACAGCCAGACATGGTCGACCGTGTCCAGCGGCACCAGCTCCCGCAGGATGGTCCGCAACCGATCGCCTTCAAGCCGACCGGAGAACAGCTCGACGTCGCGCGCCTCCCGGGAGAGCACGTGAATCAGGTCGAACCGCTGATGATTCGCGTTCTTCAGGTCCGCGAGTTCCTCGGCGAACATCACCGTGTTCGTCGTCCGGTTGCCATAGAGCACCGTCACGGATGAATCCGGATTGCCCACAACCGAACTCGCGATCGACAGCATCGGCGTGATGCCTGAGCCGGCCGCGATGCACAGGTGCTGGGCGGCACGGTCGGGGTCGGCCCGGAAGCTGCCGCTCGGACGCTGCACCTCCACGATGTCGCCGGGCCGCACCTCGCGCACCAGCCACCGCGAGAACAGACCGTCCGGGATCTCGCGCACCCCGATCCGCGGCAGGCTCCCGACCGGGGAACTGATCGAATAGGTGCGGCGGTGCTCGACCCCGTCCACGATGCGACGCAGGGTCAGCGCTTGCCCTGCGGCAAAAGCGAATTCGTCGGCCAGCTCTTCCGGCACGTCGAACGTCACCGCCACGGAATCGTCGGTCAACTGCTCCACGTCACGCACCACCAGCGGGCGGAACGGCGCCGTGCGGGAGTTGATGCCGGTCTCTGTGGTCACGGTCATGATTAGTGCTCTTTCAGGTGGTCGAAGGGCTCACCGCACGCGCGACACCGATAGAGCGCCTTGCACGCGGTGCTGCCGAACTCGCTGGTCACCTCCGTGTCGCCGGACCCGCACTGCGGGCACTGTATGGCGCGGCGCTTCGGTTTCAGAGTCAACGCAATCGGGCCGCGGGAGGACGTCCCAGGTGGGGAAATGCCGTTCTCCCGCAACGCTTTCCGCCCTTCGTCACTGATCCAGTCGGAGGTCCACGGTGGGCTGAGCTGGACCCGCACCCGCACCGGCGCGATGCCCGCCTCGGTCAGCCGGCGCACCAGATCATCACGCATCGCCGCCATCGCAGGGCACCCGGTGTAGGTCGGGGTGATCGAGACTACGATGGCGCCGACCGCGTCCTGCTCGACATTGCGCAGCACGCCCAAGTCGGCCAGGGTCAGCATCGGCAACTCCGGATCGGTCACTTCGGATGCGATCGCCCAAACACGTTGCAGGTCAGTGCCTTTCAGCGTCGCCACCATCAGCGTCACCACCGGCCCCTCGGGTGGGCGCGGGCGACGACCTGCATCTCCGCGAGCATCCGGGAGAGCGCCTCGGAGTGCATACCCTGCCGTCCGGCCCTCCCCCGGACACGTGCCAGCCCAGGGACGTCCGGGGCCGTCATACCGCCGACGGCCAGCACCTGATCGAGCACGACGCCGACCTCCAGTGCGACCGCGGCAGGGTCGACGCCGACGGTGCGTTCGGTGTCCGTGCCCTCCCCCAGCTCAGGGATCAGCGGCCAGACCGCGCGCATGGCGTCAGTCAGCCGGCGGCGCGACTCCGACGTGCCACCGGCCAGGGTCACGAACCACCGACCCGCGAAATCCCGATGATAGGCAAGTTCTTTCACGCCCTTCGCCGCGATCGCCGACACCACCGCGTCCGGGTGACCGACCAGCCGCTCGAAGATCGCCAGGCGCCACGTCGACAGCACCAGCAGCCGGGTCACCAGCTCAGCGAAGTCGCCGTTCGGAGTCTCGGCCAGCCGCACGTTGCGGAAGTCTCCGGCCTCGCGGAAGAACGCCAGCCGGTCCTCGTCCGGCACCGGCGACCCCTCCGGCAGCACGGGCACAATCGACGAATCAGCGGCAGCCGCCCGGGCCAGCAGCAGCCGCGCCTGTCCGACCAGGTCGAGCGCCAGATTGGCGATCGCGATGTCCTCTTCGAGGTCCGGCGCACGGCTCGTCCACTCCGACAAGCGGTGCGCGTAAACCAGCGCGTCATCGCCCAACATCAGGCAATACTGCGCCAATTCGGCTGCGTCGAGCCCGTCGGGGATGGTCGTGTCGACCCCGGCAAGCGGGTCCTCGAAGTCCGTGCCGAACGCCCAGTGCGCGTCGTTGCTGAGCAGCCCGGCATACGCGTTGTCGTGCGCGTCCTCAGCGTCCTGCTGGATGTGGATGTCGTTCATAAGGTTCCTTGAGATCTACCGAGCATCGAACCCGGGGTCCCCGGCGAAGCGGAGGAGAACTTCGTGGGGTGGGTCACATGTGAGGGACGTTGGAAGGGATGTCGTAGAACGTCGGATGCCGGTAGACCTTGTCACCGCTGGGCGCGAAGAGCGGGTCCTTCTCCTGCGGGCTGGAAGCGGTGATGTCGGCCGACGGCACCACCCAGATCGACACGCCCTCGTTGCGCCGGGTGTAGACGTCCCGCGCATGACGCAATGCGAGCTCGGCGTCCGGCGCGTGCAGCGAGCCAACATGCACGTGGTTCAGGCCGCGCTTGCTGCGGATGAAAACCTCGTAAAGCGGCCATTCTGCTTGGTTCTCAGTCATTCTCGTCCGCCCTCGCCTTCGCCGCGAACGCCAGGGCAGCCTCGCGGACCCAGGCGCCGTCGTCATACGCCGCCTTGCGGTGCGCGATCCGCTGCGTGTTGCAGGGGCCGTTGCCCTTGACGACCTGCCAGAACTCGTCCCAGTCGGGCTCGCCGAAGTCGTAGGAACCGCGCTCCTCGTTCCACTGCAGCTCCGGGTCGGGGAAGGTCACCCCGAGCGCTTCGGCCTGCGGCACCGACATGTCGACAAACCGTTGGCGCAGTTCGTCATTCGTGTGCCGTTTGATGCCCCACTCCATCGACTGCGCGGTGTTCGGCGAGTCGCCGTCGGGCGGACCGAACATCATCAGCGCCGGCCACCAGAAGCGGTTGACCGACTCCTGCACCATGGCGCGTTGCTCGTCGGTGCCGCGCATCATCGTCATCAGCAGCTCATACCCCTGCCGCTGGTGGAACGACTCCTCCTTGCAGATCCGGATCATCGCCCGGCCGTACGGCCCGTATGACGTCCGGCAGAGCGGCACCTGGTTGCAGATCGCGGCACCGTCGACCAGCCAGCCGATGGAGCCGACGTCTGCATACGTCAGGGTCGGGTAGTTGAAGATCGAGGAATACTTCTGCTTCCCCTCGATCAGCCGCCGGGTCAGCTCGTCGCGCGAGACCCCGAGCGTCTCGGTCGCCGAATAGAGGTAGAGCCCGTGCCCGGCCTCGTCCTGCACCTTCGCCAAGAGCACCGCCTTGCGACGCAGCGACGGCGCGCGGGTGATCCAGTTGCCCTCCGGCTGCATGCCGATGATCTCCGAATGCGCATGCTGCGCAACCTGCCGGATCAGCGTCTGGCGATACTTCTCCGGCATCCAGTCGCGCGGCTCGATGCGGTCGCCCGCGCCGATGGTCGCGTCGAAGGCCTTCTCAAGCGGCGCCTCGTCCACCTGCACGACATCCTCCTATTTACAGACCGAATGGTCAGTTATTAGTCTGGCATGTGATGGCGCCGATGGCAACGACAAGGGAGTGCCCGTGACAGACGCACGCACGCTGGAGAGCTACGCAGCCGGATCCTGGTTCCGGTCCGACGCCGAGGGACAGCCCCTGGCCGACGCCACGACCGGCGAGACCGTGGCGCGGATCAGCAGCAGTGGCCTCGACCTGGCCGCAATGGTGCGGCACGCCAAGCAGGTCGGCGGCCCGGCCGTGCGCGCACTCACCTTCCACCAGCGCGCGCTGCTGATGAAGGACGTCGCGACCTACCTCTCGCGGCCGGAGATCAAGGACGAGCTGTATGACGTGTCCTTCAGAACCGGTGCGACCACGAAGGATTCGTGGATCGACATCGACGGCGGCATCGGCACGGTCTTCAGCTACTCGGGCAAGGCCCGCCGCGAACTACCCAACTCCACCATTGCCCCCGACGGCCCACCGGAGCCGCTCGGCAAGGGCGGCACCTTCCTCGGGCAGCACGTCTTCACCTCGCGCCCGGGCGTCGCGGTGGAGATCAACGCCTTCAACTTCCCGGTCTGGGGCATGCTCGAAAAGCTCGCACCGGCCTTCATCGCCGGACTGCCGAGCATCGTCAAACCGGCCAGCCAGACGGCGTACCTCACCGAGCTCACCGTCCGCCGGATCATCGAGTCCGGCATCCTGCCCGAGGGCACGCTGCAACTGCTGTGCGGCAGCGCCGGCACCCTGCTCGACGAACTCACCGTGCAGGACTCGGTCGCCTTCACCGGATCCGCCCACACAGCGGGTGTGCTGCGACGGCACGAGTCCGTCGTGTCGGGCGGCGTTTCCCTTGGGGTGGAAGCGGATTCGCTGAACTGCTCGGTGCTCGGTGCCGACGTCACCGCGGACGACCCCGAGTTCGACCTCTTCGTGCGCGGCGTCGTCGCCGAGATGACGGTCAAGGCAGGGCAGAAGTGCACCGCCATCCGCCGGGTCATCGTGCCCGAGCCGATGGTGCAGCCGGTGATCGACGCGATCAGCGCCCGGCTCGACCGGATCACCGTCGGTGACCCGCGCGACGAGGCGACCCGTATGGGTCCGCTCTCATCTCTCGCCCAGCGGGACGAGGTCCGCAAGGCGATCGAGGCGCTGCGATCGAGCGCCGACGTCGTGTATGGCGACCCCAACGCGGCTCTCGGCGACGCCCGCGGCGCATTCCTCGGGCCGGTGCTGCTGCGCACCCACCCCGGTTCGACCCAGATGCACGACGTCGAACCCTTCGGACCGGTGGCATCAGTCGTCGGATACGGATCTACCTCGGACGCGGTGGAATTGGCCGCTCGCGGCAAGGGCAGTCTGGTCGGTTCGGTAGTCACGCACGACCCCGACGTGGCCCGCGAGCTCGTGCAAGGACTCGCGCCGTGGCACGGCCGCATCCTCGTGCTGGACCGCGACGACGCGAAGGAGTCGACCGGCCACGGTTCGCCGCTTCCGGTGCTGGTGCACGGCGGTCCGGGCCGGGCGGGTGGTGGCGAAGAACTCGGTGGGGTCCGCGGCATCCTGCACCACCTGCAGCGCACCGCCATCCAAGGGTCGCCCGACATGCTGACCGCGATCACCGGTCGCTGGACGACCGGCTCCGCCCGGGACGCCACCGGCATGCATCCCTTCCGGAAGTCGTTGGCGCAGTTGCGGATCGGCGACACGATCGCGACGGCCAGCCGCACGGTCACCCTCACCGACATCGACGACTTCGCCGCGAAGACCGGCGACACGTTCTATGCGCACACCGACCCCGAAGCGGCCGCGCGCAACCCGATCTTCGGCGGCATCGTCGCGCACGGTTACCTCGTCGTGTCGCTGGCGGCTGGGCTCTTTGTCGAGCCCAGCCCGGGTCCGGTGCTCGCGAACTTCGGCATCGACAACCTGCGCTTCCTGACTCCCGTGCGGGCGGGCGACTCGATCAGCGTGCTGCTTACCGCGAAGCAGATCACGCCGCGGCAGTCCGCCGACTACGGCGAGGTGCGCTGGGACTGCCTGGTGAGCAACCAGGACGGCGAGCCGGTCGCGACATACGACGTGCTGACGCTCGTCGCCAAGGAGTAGCTAGCGCGCCCGGCAGTCGGCACAGGTGCCGAGCAACGCCGCGTGCTGCGCCTCGAGCTCGAAGCCGAGGCCGTCGCGGACCCGCTGCGCCAGCGGTGCCAGCCAGTCGGCAGGTATGTCGAAGAACCGCTCGCACGTCGCGCACTGCAGATGGGCGTGGCCGACCGGAGCGCCCGCCGAGTGCCGTAGGTGGTAGATCGTGGCGCTGTTCGGGACGTGGGTGTGCGCCACGATGCCGAGCTCGGCCAGGGACTGCAGCGAGCGGTAGACCGTCGCGCGATGCACCCCCGGCTCCGCATCGTCCACGCACGCGGCAATCTCCTCAGCGCACAGGTGCCCGTTGGCTCCGTCGAGCACCTGGAGCACGGCGCGCCGGGCCACTGTGACCCGCTCGCCCTTGGCGCGCAGCAACTGCACCGCTTCGGCCACTGCGGGGGAATCCTCGCTCTGGCGCATCGCACACCTCCTGCCCCAAACCGTCCCGTGGCAGCCCGACCGGTCCAGCTCCCGCGCGAAACGGGCGCGGAAAACGGCCCGTGCGCGCCGACCATGTCGTGGTCAATCTTCGCACAATAAACTTCGGTGCCCGCGACGCTCCGCGACGACCGCCCCGCCGCCTCGCGGCCGCCCGGACGAACTCCGACTACCATCCGTGTGGGCAGACCGCTGCCCGGTAAGGTTCGAAGTCGCCTGATTTCGTCGAGAGGATCCAACGGGTGCGCGTGAAGACAACGGTCAGCGAGATCGCCTGGGACCGGGTGCACCTTGGCCTGCTGATCCGGATCGACGACATCGATCCGGCCGCTGCTCCCGCACCGGCACCGGCCGACCCGCTCGCCGAGCCCGAACCCCTCCTGATCGCCGAGCCGTTCGACGCTCCGGTCGACCAGGTGCTCGACTGCATCGCGCCGCAGGATTTCGTGCCGCCGGAACCCCCAGCCGACCGCGCGGCGCTCGCACCGCAGCTGGGTTTCGCGCTCCGGGACGGCATCCGGATGCTTGAGGTCCCCGTCGAGATCGATAACGACGGCAGCTACCGGATCACCATCAACATCACCAATTTCCACAAGCGCAAGGCAGTGCCGAACGGCTCCTGGAAGCTCGTGCCGACCTACGGTGGAGTCGCCGTCGGCCCCGGCGCGACCTTCCCGCTGAACCGGTTCGAGGAACTTGAGCCGGCATCGCGCAGCTACCTCTACAACAAGAATCTCTCGGCATACGTCGTCAAGTTCGACGTCACCGAGGACGACGTCCGGCCCGAGTTCCTGGTGCGCTGCTATGCCTTCGGCCGCGGCGCCGGCAAGAAGACGCGCAACCCGTTGCGCAAGCTGCAGCAGAAGGTCACCGGTCATGACACCCGGGTCAAGCTGGCCAACAACCTCTATCGCGTGGCGCGCGCCGTCCGGCCCCCCAACGGCAAGCGGATCCTCTTCGCCTCGGAGGCACGCACCGCGATCGGCGGCAACCTGCTGCAGGTCCGGGACCGGATGGTCGAGCGCGGCCTGGACCAGGAATACGAGTTCCGCTACTCCTTCCGCATCCCCCAGACCGCGACCAAACTCGGCACCGCACGCACCATCTGGCTGATCGCCACGTCCGACTACGTGCTGATCGACGACTACTTCAGCATGCTGCTCGGGCTCAAGCTCGATCCGCGGACCGTGCTGGTGCAACTGTGGCACGCCGGCAGCGGCTTCAAGACGATCGGCTTCAGCCGGTTCGGCCGGTACGGGTCGCCCAAGCTGACGAATTCACACCGCACCTACACCTACGCCATCTGCGGGTCGACCCACCTCACCGGCGTGTATGCCGAGGCGTTCGGCATCGAGGAGAACGCCGTCATACCGACCGGGCTGCCGCGCATCGACGTCTTCCTCGACCCTGAGCGCACCGCGCGCGTGAAGGCCGAGTTCGCTTCTCGTTACCCTGGTTTCGTCGGCAAGCGAGTCATTCTCTTCGCGCCGACCTTCCGCGGCCGCGGGATCAAGGACGGCTATTACGACTACGACCGGCTGGACCTCGGCGCGATCCACGAGGCGATGGGAGACGATTCGGTCTTCCTCTTCCGGATGCATCATTTCATCCACCAGGCGCCGCCGATCCCGGCACAGTATGCCGACCGGCTCTTCAATGTGGGCGACTACCCGGACACCAACGACCTGCTGCACAGCGTCGACGTGCTGATCACCGACTATTCCTCGATCATCTACGAGTTCTCCCTGCTCAACAGGCCCATGGTGTTCTTCGCCTACGACCAGGAGATCTACTCGGTCACCCGCGGCTTCCACCGCGACTACGCGCTGACCGCACCGGGCAAGATCGTCGCAGACTCCGCCGGACTGGTGCGTGCTCTCGTCGAGAACGACTTCGACACCTGGAAGGTCGCGGGCTTCCGCCGGGAGAACTTCGACCATGTCGACACCCACTCGTCCGACCGTGTCATCGACTGGCTGATCCTCGGCCGGCCGCAGGAGCGACAGCTCGAGACCGCAGCGGACCCGCACACCAGCGTCGACCAGGCATCCGGCGAGATCTCGCCCGACGCGATCGTCAGCGAAAGGACACCATGAGCGCCCAGGGTGAGCAGAGCAGGCCGGCGAGCGTCGCCGTGATCTTCGCCGGGGGCGTCGGCTCCCGGATGGGCAAGGCGGCGGTGCCGAAGCAGTTCCTGGAGATCCATGGCAAGCCGATCATCGTGCACACCCTGGAACACTTCCAGGATCACCCGGAGATCGACGCCATCGCCATCGCGATTCTGCCCGAGATGCGTGACCAGCTCGAGCGACTCGTGCGCTGGTACGACCTGTCCAAAGTGCGCTGGGTGGTCGATGGCGGCGCCACCGGGCAGGAGTCGCGGCACAACGCGCTCAAGGCGGTCTCGGCCGACTTCGAGGGCGACACGATCGTGCTGCTGCACGACGGCGTGCGCCCGCTCATCGACGCCGAGCTGATATCGGCGAACATCGCCGCTGCACGCGAGCACGGCGCGGCGACGACCTGCACGAAATTTAACGAGACGATCGCCTCGTCCCCGTCCGAGGTGATCGTGGACATCATCCCGCGAGACACCATCTACTCCGCGCAGGCACCGCAGACCTTCCAGCTCGACGAGGTGCTCAGCGCCTACGACCGCGCGGTGAGCGAGGGCGAGCACGACTCCATCGACTCGCTGTCCCTGATGTTCCGTTACGGCCACGAGGTGCACCGGGTCGAAGGTCCGCGGTCCAACATCAAGATCACCACGGCGGAGGACTTCTACATCTGCCGCACGTTCTTCGAGCTGATCGAGAATCGGCAGGTGACCGGGCTGTGAGCGGGACCGATCCCGGCAACCGGGTGATCGACGGCGATGTCGAGCGGATCCTGGGCAGTGACCTGCCCTGGGGAGACCTCGCGGGCCGGCGGGTGCTGGTCACCGGCGCGCGCGGAATGCTCGGTTCCTATGTATGGCGCACCCTGCTCGGCCTCAACGACCGGTCGGCGGCCGGCATCGAGGTCGTGGCCCTGGTGCGCGACATCGCAGCGGCGACACCGACTTTCGGGGCGGCAGCGGACCGCACAGACCTGACCCTGGTGCAGGGCGATGTCTCAGACCTGGACCCGGCTCTCATCGACGGTCCGCTCGACGCCGTCATCCACGGTGCGAGTCCAGCGCGTCCCGCATTGCACGCAAGCAACCCCATCGGCACCATCCGCGCCAACGTCGACGGCACTAGGAACATGCTGCAGCTGGCGGTCGACCGCGGCGCCACGATGTTCCTCACCATGTCGTCCGCAGAGGTCTACGGTGCACAGCCAGCCGACCGGAAACTCATCGGGGAGAACGACTTTGGCGGTTTCGACATACTGAATCCGCGTGCGTGCTACTCCGAGGGCAAACGGGCTGCCGAGACCTATTGCGCGTGTTACCGCGCGCAATACGGCCTGGGCGTGCGCATCTGCCGCTTTGGGCACATCTACGGTCCCGGTATGGCGCTCGACGACGGCCGGGTCCAGGCCGACTTCGCTGCTGCCGCCGTCGCCGGTCGCAACATCGTGCTGAACAGCGCGGGCACGGCCGTGCGCACCTACACCTACGTCTCGGACGCCATTGCCGGGCTTTTCACCGCCTGGCTGCGCGGGGGTGCCGACCTGGCCTACAACATCGCCGACAAGTCCGGCCTGATCTCGATCCGTGAGCTGGCGGAGCTGTTCGCCCGGTCGCGGCCGGGTCTCGACCTGCAGCTGGAGTTCACCAACCCGGACGACTCACGGTCCTATCAGCCGTCGCCCGGCCAGGGCCTCGACAGCTCCCGGCTGGAGTCACTCGGCTGGCGGGCGCAGGTGCCACCGGCCGAGGGTGTCGCTCGGATGGTGGCGCACCACCTGGAGTGATCACATCGGTGGGATCTACCGGATGATGTTTCCGCTCAACCGGTTTCGCGGCCGACGTGCGGCGACGCTCCCGCCATACCGACCCCGGGTGCGCAAGCCTTACTCGTCAGTAGCACAATGAAGTTACTGATGAGTAGGGCCACCTGGAGGAACCATGTCCCATTACAAGAGCAATGTGCGTGACCTGGAGTTCAATCTCTTCGAGGTGCTCGGCCGCAGCGAGGTGCTCGGCTCGGGCCCGTACGACGCGGTTGACGCCGAGACCGCGCGCGAGATGCTCAAACAGCTGGCGCAGCTGGCCGAGAACGAGCTCGCGGACAGCCTGCTCGACTCCGACCGCAACCCGCCGGTCTACGACCCGCAGACCAAGAGCGCGACCCTGCCGGAGGGCTTCAAGAAGTCCTACCAGGCATACCTCGACTCCGGCTTCACCGCCGTCGACCTGCCCGAGGAGCTTGACGGCACCGTCGTGCCGCCGTCGCTGAAGTGGGCAATGAACGAGCTCATCCTGGGCGCCAACCCCGCCATCGGCATGTATGCCGCGACCTTCGCGTTTGCCCGGCTGCTGTTCATCCTCGGCACCGACGATCAGAAGAAGCTGGCCAAGTGGATGGCGGAGGGCGCGTGGGGCGGCACCATGGTGCTCACCGAGCCGGACGCGGGCTCCGATGTCGGCGCCGGGCGCACCAAGGCCGTGCAACAGCCGGACGGCACCTGGCACATCACCGGTGTGAAGCGCTTCATCACCTCCGCCGAGCAGGACATGACCGACAACATCGTGCACTTCGTGCTGGCGCGTCCCGAGGGCGCGGGCGCCGGCACCAAGGGGTTGTCGCTCTTCATCGTGCCGAAGTTCCACGTCGACCTGGAAACCGGCGAGCTGGGCGAACGCAACGGCGTCTACGTGACCAACGTCGAGCACAAGATGGGCCTGAAGGTCTCGACCACCTGCGAGCTGACCTTCGGCGACGGTGCGCCGGCCGTGGGGACGTTGCTCGGCGACGTCCACGACGGCATCGCGCAGATGTTCCGCGTCATCGAGCACGCGCGAATGCTGGTGGGCACCAAGGCAATTGCGACCTTGTCGACCGGATATCTGAACGCACTCGACTACGCCAAGCAGCGCGTGCAGGGCGCCGACATGACGACGCCGGCCAAGGACGCGCCGCGCGTCACGATCACCCACCACCCGGACGTGCGCCGCAGCCTCATGCTGCAGAAGGCGTACGCCGAGGGCCTTCGCTCGCTGGTGCTTTACACCGCGTCGCAACAGGACATCGTGGACGCGGAGTTCCTGCGCACCGGTTCCGAGCAGCCCGAGCCGGGTTCGCCCGCCGAGATGGCCGGCAGACTGAACGACCTCCTGCTGCCGATCGTCAAGGGCGTCGGGTCCGAACGCGCTTGGGTGCTGCTCGGCACCGAGTCACTGCAGACGTATGGCGGGTCCGGCTTCCTGCAGGACTACCCGATTGAGCAATACGTGCGTGACGCGAAGATCGACACTCTCTACGAGGGCACCACCGCCATACAGGGCCAGGACTTCTTCTTCCGCAAGATCGTCAAGGACCAGTTCGCTTCCCTGATGTACCTCGCCGGCCAGATCACCGAGACGGTCAAGGGCGGCGACGGACACGATGGGCTGCACCGCGAGCGCGAACTGCTCGGCACGGCGCTGGCGGACGTGCAGGGCATCGCCGAATGGCTTGCCACCACGGCGATGTCGGCGCTCGAGGAGGGGAAGGCGACGGAGATCTACAAGGTCGGCCTCAACACCTCGCGCTTCCTGCTGGCTGCCGGCGACCTGGTGATCGGCTGGCTGCTGCTGCGCGGCGCCGAGGTCGCGCAGGCTCGGCTGGACTCCGGCGACGCTGGCGCGGACACTGCGTTCTACCAGGGCAAGGTCGCTGCAGCGCGGTTCTACGCGGCGAACGTGCTGCCGAAGATCGCCGCCGAGCGTGCCATCGCGGAAGCCACCGACCTGGCGCTGATGGAGTTGCCGGAGGAGTCCTTCTGATTGAACGGAGGTGGGGCGGCGCCGCGTCCGCTCAGCGCTGGGTGAGGGCAGCGAGCCGGCGGAGCGCGAACTCGTAGCCGTCGGCACCGCAGCCGACGATGACGCCCGACGCGAGGTCCGAGAGGTAGGAATGGTGCCGGAATGCCTCGCGGGCGAAGACATTCGAGACGTGCACCTCGACGAACGGCACCAGCCCCGCGGCCAGCGCGTCGCGGATCGCCACAGACGTGTGAGTGTAGGCGCCGGCGTTGAGCACGATGCCCGCGTCGTCCCGCCGCCGCTGAATCTCGTCGACCAGGGCGCCCTCGTGGTTGCTCTGGAAGAACTCGAGGTCCAGGTCGAGCTCGGCCGCCACCTCGGTGCAGCGCCGCTCGACGTCCGCGAGAGTCGTCGCGCCATACAACCCGGGCTCACGGGTACCGAGCAGGTTGAGGTTCGGGCCGTTGAGCACGGCGATCGTCGAGCGCGTCATGCGCCCATTATGGTCGTCCGCGAGCCGGTATGACGGAACGTCACCCGCCCGCCGCACGCAGCGCAAGCCGCAGCTCCGCGGGCGCGCCATCGACCAGTCGGACCGGAATGCCCCAATCCTGTTGGTAGACATGGCATGCCGCATGCTCGGGCAGCTCGCCGGTGATCGGATCGCCGTCACAGGCAGCCGCTCGCACCGAGATGTGCAGGACGCCTTCGCGGACGTCGCCGGCAAGCTGCAGGGTCCGCTCCAGACCCTGCGCAGCGCCGGCTCCGGATCGCAGCAGCGCCTCGGGGGCGGCCGTGACGGTGAGCTGGGTCGGGTCGCCATAACGCTTGTCGAGCTTCTGGCCGGTTGGCGGCACGAAATCGACGACGACGCGCACCGGCCCGGAGGCGAGCTCTGTCGCCGGACGCTGTGTCTGCAGCGCAGCACCCGAAACCCGTGCCGCAGCAACAGGTATGGCGACCCGAACCACTGCATGGGCAGCCGACTCGACGACGATCAGCTGGGCACCGTCCGGGCCGTCCTCGACAATCAGGTCACTCGGCTCAGCCAATCCCGTTGCGAGCGTGGCGACTTCGTTCGTGCCGGGGTCGTATCGCCGCACAGCACCGTTGTAGGTGTCGGCGATGGCGACGCTGCCGTCGGGCAGTTCGGCGAGCCCGAGCGGGTGCTGCAGCAGCGCCTCACTCGCCGGACCGTCGACGTGGCCGAAGTCGAAGAGACCCTTGCCGATGGCAGTGTGAATCTGAAAGCCGTTGTCGGACAGGTCGATCCAACGCAGCGCCGACGTCTCGGAGTCGGCAAACCAAACTCGCGAACCATCCGCACTCGCCGCCAAGCCGGATGGCTGCGCAAGCAGGGCGTCATAGGCGCCATCGTCGAGCAACCCCTCCTGACTTGTGCCGGCGAGCACTGCGACCGAGTTGTCCTTCGGGTCGGTCGCGAGATGCAGCGCCCATAGTTGATGCGTGCCGGCCATGGCGACGACGACTCGGTCGATCCACCACGCGAGATCCCATGGCGTCGAGAGCGGCTGGGTCAGTGCAGCGCCGCTGCCGGAACGCTCGCGCAGCTGCTCTCCGGTGCCGGCTTGTAGCCGAATCTTCCCGTCCGACAGGCGAATAGAGAAGATCTGATGCCGTACGCTGTCCGCCACCACCGCGTCGTACCCGAGGCGTTCAGCCGTATCGGCCGGCAGCACGAGCACGCCATGAGGTGAGTCGAAGACCGACGCGTCCCCGAATCGCGCACGCTCGGTCTCCAGGTCTGCCTCCAACTGCACCACCTGATGGTGCGCGGTGTCGGACACCAGGTAGCTGCCATCGCCGACGGCAGCGAGCTTGCCCGGAAAGCGCAGTGCGGTGACGGGTGTGGCGGGCTCGACATACGGCCTGGACCCGGAGCGCAGCGTCCCTTTCGCTGCGTGCTCGTCCAGCAGCTCGCGGATCAGCACCTCGAGGCCGTACGCGTGTCCCTCTCCGGAGAACTGGCCGACGACGTAACCCTCAGGGTCGATCACGACGAGCGTCGGCCACGCGCGAGCCCCGAAGGCATCCCAGGTGCGCAATTCCGGGTCGTCCAGGACCGGGTGGTGCACGGCGTAGCGCTCGACGGCCTGCCGGAGCGCAGCCGGGTCGGCTTCGTGCTCGAACTTCGGCGAGTGGACGCCGATCAGGACCAGTTGATCGGCGAATTCGGTTTCCAGCGGGCGCAATTCGTCCAGGACGTGCAAGCAGTTGACGCAGCAGAAAGTCCAGAAGTCGAGCACCACAACCTGGCCCTGCAGGTCGGACAACCGGACATCGGCGCCGCCGGTGTTAAGCCAGCCGCGGCCGATCAGCTCGGGTGCGCGCACGCGCAGTCTCGTCATACGCCCATGGTCGCGCGGCGGTGAGCCGCTACCGCACGCGGCCCCGCGTGGTCGGGTAGTCCGGCCGTGACCGGTGGAGCGCGGGCAGGCCGCCGCTCGCGATCAGCTTCGCGATCTGCGGGATGCGCTCGCGCGACGGACCCCAGCCCTTGACCTGCTCCGCCGCTTGCAACCGGCCGCGCTGTGTGACCTCGATGGTCCACGGTTTGCCGAAGATCGACCGCGCAATCATCACGAGCGGGAAGAACAGGAGCAACAGCAGAAACTCACCGAGGAAGATCACGAGGATCACGATCATCGGCACCAGGATGATCCCGAGGATGATCAAGCTGATCGGATCGTCGCCGATGTCCGGGATGTTGATCCAGTCCAGATCCCTCGCCTTCGCCTTGCGTCGCCACGGCAGCCACTTGCGGCGCACGCGGTACTTCTCGCCGTTCGGTGCCACGACCTTCATCTGGTGTCCTTCACGTCCGGTGGGTCTGCGATGCAGACGGTAGCTGCAGGGTCCGTTCCGGCGGTCAGCTGGTGGGACGGCGGTGTCCGTATGCCGGGCACCGTCATACCATTTCGCGTATGACGCAGTACCTCTCGTTCGTCGCGCTCGCCATCGTGCTGGCCATCGCTCCCGGCCCTGACTCGCTGCTGACCCTGCGCAGCACGCTGATCGGTGGCCGGCGACGTGGAGCGTGGACAGCAGTCGGCATCCTCGTCGCCAACATCGTGCAAGGCGTCCTCGCGGCGTCCGGGCTCGGTGCGATCCTGGTGCACGCCGAGACCGTCTTCCGGATCATCAAGTGGGTCGGCGCGGCATACCTCGCCTATCTCGGGTTCCTCGCGATCCGGGCTGCCTGGCGGATGCAGTCCGGGGAAGCCGCGGTGGTGACCGGTGCCGCGATGCGGCGCAGCCCGTGGTCGGCCGCCCGGCAGGGCTTCCTGTGCAACATCACCAACCCGAAGGTGCTGGCCTTCAACATCGCGGTGCTGCCGCAGTTCGTCGGCGAACACGCAAGCGTGGCAACGCTGCTCACCTATGCGATGACCCTCGCCGCAGTGGGTTCCGTCGTGCTCGTCGCCCTCGTCGCGATTGCCGGCATCGCGTCGCGCGTGCTGCAGCGAGTCACCGTCCGACGCTCCATCGAAGGCGCCACCGGTGTCGTGATGCTCGGCTTTGCCGGCGCGCTCGTCGCCGAATCGAGCTGAGTTTCGGGTCGGGTCGCTGCGCGGCGGGCCTGGGGCGTCCCGAAGGCGCGACCGTCGAGACTTAGGGACGCGAAACCGGCGGTATGGCGCCCCGAAGGCGCGACCGTCGAGACTTAGGGACGCGAAACTCGCCCCCGACCGTCCCGAAACCTCGACCGTCGAGACTTAGGGACGGACCGCGGGCGGCGCGTGGCCTACAGCCGGCGGTCGCGCAGCACTGGGAAAGCGTCGCGGAACTCCGCCACCGCAGCCGGGTCGATGTCGACGCGCAGCACTTCCGGGCCGGTGCCCGCCTCAGCCAGCACCTCGCCGGTGGGCGCGATGACCGCGCTGTGGCCGCCCATCTCGGTGCCTGCGTGCGTGCCCGCGGTGTTGCAGCCGATCACGAAGCACTGGTCCTCGATCGCCCGGGCCCGCAGCAGCAACGACCACGCCTCGACCCGTGCTGCCGGCCACGCAGCAGGTATGACGAAGAGCGCCGCCCCGCGATCCACCTGTGCTCGGTAGAGCTCGGGAAACCGCAGGTCGTAGCAGGTCGACAGGCCCGCCTGCACCCCGGCGAGGTCGGTGACGACGACGTCCTCGCCGGCCTCCATCAGCTTGGGTTCGCCGCCCCCGAAACCGAAACGGTGGATCTTGCGGTAGGTCGCGGCGACCCTCCCATCCGGCGCGATCAGCACCGACGTGTTCCACAACGACTTCCCTTCGGGCCCGGTCTCGCCGGACGACGGGTGCTCCGCGATCGAACCGCCGTGCAGCCAGACGCCGGCGTCGCGGGCAGCGTCCGCGAGCGCCGCGATGACCGGGCCGCCCAGGTCCTGCGACCGCTGTGGCCAGTCTCGGTAGGAGAACCCGCCGGCCGACCACAGCTCAGGAAGCACCACGAGGTCTGCGCCACTCTCGGCATGCACCAGCCCGGTCACCCGCGCGGTGCGCTCGGCGACCGACTCCGTGTCGTCATACGCCAACTGGACGACGGCAATTCGCATGGCGATCAATCCCTTTCGGTAGTCCGGCTTCCGGTGGCCTCAGCACGAGCACGCGCCGCGAGATAGTCGTTGTACGCATTCAACTCCGCGTCGCCGTCACGAGCAGCCTGGCGCTCGGCTCGCTCGCCCGCGGCGCGATCGCTGCGATACCACTCGGAGGCGATCAGCATGGCGAACATGAACGTCGGGAACTCCCCTGCGCCCCACGCGACGGTGCCCGCGCGCTGCTGGTCGACCAGCGGGTTCGGCACCCAGGACAGGTGCAGCACCGAGAAGAAGTCGGGCGCCAGCAGCGTGGTGCCCGTCATCATCGCGACGCCGAAGAACGCGTGGAAGGCGATCGCGATCAGCAGGACGAGCATCCGGATCGGCGGCGCCCAGCGCTTCGGCCCGGGGTCGATGCCGACGAGCGAGTAGGCATAGACGTAGCCGGTGATCATGAAGTGGGTCACCATCAGCACGTGCCCGGTGTGCGTGGTGAGCGAGAGGTAGAACCACGGCGAGTAGTAGAACGCGATCAGCGTGCCGAAGGAGAGCGTCGCGGCGATGACCGGGTTGGCGAAGAACCCGAAGATCCGTGAGTGCATGACCGCCAGCAGGATCTCCCGCGGGCCGAGCGTGCCGTCGGAGCGCTTCGGCAGGGCGCGCATCGCAAGGGTCACGATGCCGCCGCGCACCAGGCAGATCGGCACCAGCATGGACACGCCCATGTGCATCAGCATGTGCATGGAGAACACGACGTGGCCGTAGATCGCGGGGGCACCGTCGACGAAGTAAACGAAGCACGCCCACCCGCAGATCCACCAGACGGTGCGGGCGACCGGCCACTTGTCGCCACGGCGGTGCAGCCGCCATACCCAGTGCAGATAGACCCCGAGCGCGATCACGGCGACCGCGGTGAACAGCCACTCGACCCGCCAGGCCGCGAACCAGCTGCTGGTCACCAGCGGCGCAGGCGTCGGGAAATCGGTCAGCGAGAACGCGATATCGGTTTTCTGCAGCGGTGATTGGCCGGACACGGGCGGCTGCGAGCGCGACAATGCCGCGCCGAGGCCGATGGCGACCACCATCACCAGCCCTTCGAGTGCCGCCAGTCGCCCGAAGGCCGCCCGACCCGTCTTCGACGAACTGTCGACCCGGAGCCGGTCGACCACCCGGTGCCGCTGGAACCAGCCGAGCACGCCGAGCGCGAGCAGCGCCGCGACCTTGGCCAGCGCGATCACGGAGTACCGCGAGTCCAGCCCGCCGAAACCGCCCAGCCGGATCCACGCGTTGAGCAGGCCGGAGAGGCCCACGATCGCATAGCACCAGGTCGCGATCGCCGAGAACCGCGCGACCACGTCGGGTGCGCCCTTGCCGAGCCGCGGCCACATCAGGAGTATGGCGAGCAGCCCGCCCACCCACAGCGCCACGCCGAGCAGGTGGAACGCCAGCGAGTTGACGGCCGCGTCGTGGTCGTTGCTGCCGGCGGCGTGCCCGACCAACGCGAGCGGCCACAGCGAGACGAGCGCGCCGAAGAAAAGCCACGCCTGCCCGTCACGGCCGGCTCCCGCGAAGCACGCGATCGCGATGGCCAGCCCCACCAGCGCGGTGATCGCCGGGTTGCGCAGGAGTTCGAGTTGCCAGGTCCAGCGCCATACTCCGGTCCAGAAACCGCTGGACCCGACGCGCACCCCGGCGTCGTCGGCATACCCGAGCACGACGCTCACGACACCGAAAAAGGCCCAGGAGAGGGCCGACCAGGCGGCATACCGGCCGACGCGGAAACGACGCGCGGTCTTGGCGCCCTCGGGCATCAACAGCCCGCCGAGCAGCAGCAACCCGACGGTTAGCGCGATCGACAGCTCGAAGAGCATCGTGGCGAGCGGCAGCCCCCAGCGCACGGTCGCGCCGGGGTCGAGCAGTTGCAGCTTGTCGGCCGCTCCGGTGAACTGCAGCGCGGCGGCGCAGGCGATCAGCCCGGCAAGCGCGGCGATGGCGATCGGCCGGCCGGTCGACGTCGGACGGGCGCTGGGCTGACTGGTCACCCGAGAAGGTTAAGTCCCGCAGCCTGTGGTCGATCCGGTCGGTGCAGCGGCGGGTAGCGGCTACCTTGGTCGGTATGTCGACACGACCGCTCCCACCGGAAACCCTCGACGAACTGGTGGCGGCGTATGCCGGCACGGCGCAGGCCGTGCTCGACCTCGGCCTCACCTGCCGGCCCGAAGACTTCGGCAAGCCGACCCAGTGTCCCGGATGGACCGTCAAGGATCAGATCTCGCACGTCGTCGGGCTGGAGTCCGGCTTCGTAACCGGCGAGTTCAACCAGGTGGAGGTGCCCGAATATCCGTGGATCCGCAGCGATTTCGGGCGTTTCATGGAGCAGGCGGTGGAGGAGCGCCGCTCCCGCACCGGCCACGAGGTCGTCCAGGAGCTCGCACACGTGCTGCCCCGCCGGTTGCGGGCGCTGCGCGATCCTGGCAACACCCTGGACACTCCCGTCACCCCGGTGCTCGGCGGACTCGCCACTCTCGGGGAGCAGCTGCCGGTGCGCATCATCGACATCTGGTGCCACGAACAGGACCTGCGCGAGGCGCTCGGCCGCCCGGGCAACCTCGACTCGCCGGCCGCGGCAGCCTTCGTGAACACCGTGCTGCAGGCGTTCCCGGCCCGGGCCGCCAAGGCCGGACTGCAGCCGGGCACCTCGGTGATCATCGAGTCCACCGGGCCGGTGCTCGCGCGGGAGGGCGTGCGCATCACCCCGAAACCGGACGGCACGCTGTGGGGCGAGTCGCTCTTCTCGGGGCAGGCGCACGTCGACGAGACGGACGAAACCACCGGCGAAGTCATCATCGTGCCGAAGGGCTCGATCACCACGATCCGGCTGACCACTGAGGCACTCACCCGGCGCGGAGCGGGCCGGGTGCCGACCGCAGACCTGCGCTACACGGTTGACGGCGACCCGTCCGTCGCCGCCGCCGTCCTGAACCGCCTGGCCGTCACCCCCTGAGCCCCGGGCTGTATGCCGCCCGCGGCGTCGCTGCGCCGCCTGCTGACTCGGTCGCGCCGCCCGCTCGGGGCGCCGCGTGACACCCCTCACAGCGTTTCGATTTGGAACATCGGCCCCCAATGCATATAGTTGCTTGTTGCAAACAAATGAGCAGACCCGCGGACTTCTGCCGGGCCATGGACCAAGCAGCCGCCCGGCTGCCGGCCCGACCTCCTCGACCGGCCCGAACCTCAGGAAGACCCCATGTCCGTCGATCACGCAATTGCGAGCGAGCTCTCCGTCGAGCTCATCCACCTGGTCAAGAAGATCGAAGCCCGCCGGCTGCACGCCAAGCGGCAAGCCGACGTGGAGGCTTCGTCATACCCGGTGCTGTTCGACCTGCACCGGGGACCGGCCAGGGTGTCCGCCCTGGCCGAGCACGTGCACTCGGACGTGTCCACGGTCAGCCGCCAGGTGACCAGCCTGGTCACTCAGGGGCTGGTCGCGAAGGTCTCAGACCCCGACGACGGTCGCGCCCAACGAGTGGCACTCACCTCCGACGGCGACGCCCTCATCGCGCGCCTGCAGGACCTGCGCGTGGCCTGGATCCAGGGCCTGCTCTCGGACTGGACGAACGACGAAGCGATCACCTTCGCGAACCAATTGCACCGGCTGTCCACCGCACTGGGCGGGGAACTCGACCGCTCCCGCGGGCAGTCCGTCGACCTCGACTACCCCACGGCCCCCACAACTCGAAAGGATGCTTCGTGAGCGCCTCTACGGCGGCCAAGACTGCCCCCTCGGACGGTGAATACACCCACCGGCAGGTCCTGACGATCCTGATGGGTCTGATGCTCGGCATGTTCCTCGCCGCGCTCGACCAGACGATCGTCAGCACGGCAATCCGCACCATCTCCGACGACCTGCACGGTCTGTCGATCCAGGCCTGGGTGACCACGGCATACCTGATCACGTCCACGATCAGCACGCCGATCTACGGCAAGCTGGGCGACCTCTACGGCCGCAAGAAGCTCTTCCTCTTCTCGATCACGGTCTTCGTGATCGGATCCCTGGCGTGTTCGTTTGTGACCTCGATGTACGAACTGGCCGCGTTCCGCGCCTTCCAGGGCATCGGCGCCGGTGGCCTGATGAGCCTCGCCCTGGCGATCATCGGCGACATCGTGCCGCCGCGGGAGCGAGCCAAGTACACCGGTTATTTCATGGCCGTCTTCGGCACCTCGTCGGTGCTCGGCCCGGTCGTGGGCGGATTCCTCGCCGAGAGTCACTCGATCCTGAGCATCACCGGGTGGCGCTGGGTCTTCCTGGTGAACGTGCCGATCGGCATCGTGGCGTTCTTCGTCGTCGTCAAGACGCTGCACCTGCCACACATCCGGCGCGAGGCGCGCATCGACTGGTGGGGCGCCATCACCCTGGTGGTCTGTCTGGTGCCCGCGCTGACCGTGGCCGACCAGGGCCAGACCTGGGGCTGGGGCGCCGGCAAGTCGATCGTCTGCTACGTCATCGCAGCCATCGGCCTGATCAGCTTCATCGCGGTCGAGGCCAAGATGGGCAACGACGCGCTGATCCCGCTGCGGATCTTCAAGCTGCGGGCCGCGACCGTCACCATCATCGCCTCGGTCATCGTCGGTATGGCGATGTTCGGCGGCATCACCATGCTGCCTCTCTACATGCAGATCGTGCACGAGGCGTCACCGATGAAGTCCGGGCTGATGATGCTGCCCATGGTCGTCGGCATGATGCTCTCCGGCATCGTCTCCGGCCAGATCACCGCTCGCACCGGCCGGCTGCGCCGGCTGCCGACGATCGGCACCTTCATCGCCACGGTCGGGTTCCTGCTGCTGTGGCAGATCGGTGCGGACACCAGCCTCGGCCTGGTCATGGTCGACATGTTCGTCGTCGGCGTCGGGATCGGGCTGTGTATGCAGCCGCTGACCCTGATCGTGCAGAATGCGGTGCCGCCCGCCGAGATCGGAGTGGCCACCTCGGCCGCCACCTTCTTCCGGTCCACCGGTGGCACCCTGGGTGTCGCGATCTTCCTGTCCATCCTGTTCTCGACGGTGGCCGGCAAGATCCAGTCGTCGATCGCGTCGGCGATCCATCAGGACCCGTCACTGGCCACGCACGCAGCGGACTTCAAGCTCATCGGCGCACAGGTGCTCAGCAACTCCGACGTGCTCAACAACTACCCCGCCGAAGTCACGCACCCGTTCAAGGTCGGCTTCTCCAAGTCCATGGTGCTGGTCTTCCTCTGCGCCGCCGTGCTGATGTTCGTGGCGTTCCTGGTGACTTGGCTGATGCCGAAGATCACCCTGCGGAGCCAGTCGGCGATGCAGGCAGCGGCCGCCGAAGCCGTGCAGGCCGAAGGGGCGTCCTTCGACGCGGTGCACGAGTCGGCCGAACCGGTCGCGGCGGGCATCGGTGTCCCGGGCAGGCACGAACCCACGGACGGCAGCACCCTGAGCGAGGTCGACGAGTCGCGGCAGCCGAGGCACAGCGCGGACTGAATTTCAGATAGCCCGAAGGGCGCTCGGCGTATGCCGGGCGCCCTTCGGCCGTATGGTGGACCGCTACCCGCTGACCAGGCGCTCCCACGCCTGCTCGGCCTGCGCGTCACCGTCCGCGTGGGCCTGCGCGATCAGCAGCCGGCCGGTGGTCAGCAGGTGCGCGCGCATCTCGGCGGCTGCCTGCTCGGCGTCGCGCGCCTCGATCGCGGTGACGACCGGCTCGTGCTCGGCGAGGATCTGCGCCAGCGAACGCGAGCGGCCTGCGGTCGACGCCCCGATCAGCCGGGTCGTGTCACGCAGACCCGCGATGAGCGAGACCAGGCGCGTGTTTCCGCCTGCGGCCAGGATCGCGGTGTGCAGCCGCTCGTCCGCCGCAGCGAATCCGGGGTCGTCGCCTGCCTTCGCGGCGTGACGCATGGCGGCGAGCTGCTCGCGCAGCTCCTCTCCGAGGGCAGCTGTGGCGTGGCGTGCGGCCGTCGCCGCCGCACCGGGCTCGAGGGCGAGCCGCAGGGCGAAGATTTCCGCGACGTCCTGCCCGCTCGGACGCACCGCCCGGAATCCGCGCTGTGGCACGAACTCGATCAGACCGGCTTCCGCGAGCGAGAGCAGGCCCTCCCGGACGGGACTGCGGGACATGCCGAGACGGTGGGCGATCCCGGGCACCGAGTGGAAGGTGTCGTGGCCGATCGTGCCGTCATACAGCCAGCCGCGGACCTGAGCCGCGGCGGTTTCCGCCAAGGACATGGGTAACATGTTACCTATGTCTCTCCCCGTGGCGCTGCGCTCCGCCGGACTCGAGGTCCGCGATGACGCAACTACACGCGCGGCATACAGCTCGGACGCCTCGCTCTATCGGGTGCCGCCCGCGGTCGTCGTATTCCCGCGCTCCGCCGAGGAACTCACCACCGCGTATGCCGTGGCGCGCGACGCGGGTGCGACCTTCACCACGCGCGGCGCCGGCACCTCGGTCGCGGGGAATGCCGTCGGCCCCGGCGTCGTGGCGGACCTGTCGCGGCACTTCAACCGGGTGCTGGAGATCGACGCCGAGGCAGGCACCGCGCGCGTCGAGCCGGGCGTGGTGCAGGACCAGCTGCAGCGAGCTGCCGCGCCATACGGGTTGCGCTTCGGGCCGGACCCGTCGACATCGACCCGCTGCACCATCGGCGGCATGATCGGGAACAATGCCTGCGGATCGCGCAGCCTGGGCTACGGCCGGACTGCGGACAACGTCCTTGCGCTGCGCGGGTTCTTCGGCACCACAACGGAATTCGCAGTTGTCTCCGAGTCGGATGACGCGATCGCCTCGGCGGAGGCGACCGCGTTGCGCGCGCTCGCCGCCGCTTGCCTCGCGCTCATCCGGACGCAGTTCGGCCGGTTCGGGCGGCAGGTGTCCGGCTATGCGATGGAGCACTTGCTGCCCGAGCGAGGCGCCGACGTGGCGCGCTTCCTGGTCGGCTCCGAGGGAACGCTCGGCGTCGTCACCGAGGCCACCGTGCGGCTGGTGCCCGACCCCGCGCACCGGCGGATGATCGCCCTCGGGTTCGCCGACATCGTCGCGGCGGGCACGGCAGCACCCGCCGTGCTGGCGCACCGGCCGACAGCGTGCGAGGGGCTCGATGCGCGGCTGACCGACGTGCTGCGCGACCGGCGCGGTGCCGACGCCGTCCCGGACCTGCCGCGCGGTGGGGCGTGGCTCTTCGTGGAGGTGAGCGGAGACGACGCTGCGGAGGTGGAGGCTCGGGCGTCCGCAGTTGCCGCGGATTCGGCTCTCGGAGCTGTGGATTCGCGGGTGGTCACCTCCGCCGCTGAGACGGCGCAGCTGTGGCGGATCCGGGCCGACGGCGCCGGGCTGGCCGGGCGGTCGCCTGCGGGTGAGCCGGCCTGGCCAGGCTGGGAGGATGCCGCAGTGCCACCCGAGCGGCTCGGCGACTACCTGCGCGATTTCGACGAACTGGTCGCTTCCCATGGGCTGACGTCCGCGCCGTTCGGGCACTTCGGCGACGGGTGCATGCACGTCCGGCTCGACCTGCCGCTGCAGCGCCCGGACGCGGGCACGGTGTTGCGGTCATTCATGACCGACGCCGCCGAGCTCGTCGGGCGGTATGGCGGGTCGCTGTCCGGTGAGCACGGCGACGGGCGGGCGCGCAGCGAGCTGCTCCCCCACATGTATGACGCCGAATCCCTCGCTCTTTTCGCCGCCGTGAAGCGGGTGTGCGATCCCGAAAACCTTTTGAATCCGGGCGTTCTCGTCGATCCAGCGCCGATCGATGCTGATCTGAGATTCCCGGCACCTGCCGCACCGGCCTCGACCCGCGGACGGCAACTCGCTCTCGCCTGGGCGTCTGACGGCGGTGACCTGTCGCAGGCGGTGCACCGCTGCACCGGGGTGGGGAAGTGCCGCGCGGTGGGCACCGGTCCCGACGCCGTGATGTGCCCGTCATACCAGGCGACGCGGGAGGAGAAGGACTCCACCCGGGGACGGTCGCGAGTGCTGCAAGAGATGATCAACGGCACTGTCGTGCAACCGGATTGGCGGGCGCCGGAGGTGCACGAGGCGCTCGATCTGTGCCTGTCCTGCAAGGGCTGCCTGTCCGATTGCCCGACCGGTGTCGACATGGCATCGCTGAAGTCGGAGGTGCTGCAGCAGGCGTATGCCGGGCGCCGCCGCCCGGTCTCGCACTACACGCTGGGCCGGCTGCCGCAGTGGCTGCGACTTGCCCGGCGTACGCCCCGAGTCTCCCGGCTGGCAATGCGTTTCGGCGACCGGGTCGGACTCGCCAAACGGATGGCGGGGGTTGACCCACGCCGGTCCATCCCGGTGATCGGACCGGTGTCGTTCGCCGAGTGGGCCACCGAGCACGGACTGCGGCCCTACCTCCCCGGCGTCACTGACAATCCGGCACTGCTGTGGGTCGACACTTTCACCGACCAGTTCACCCCGGAGATCGGCGCGGCGATGGTGACGGTGCTGCGGGACGCCGGCTATCAGCCGGTGCTGCCTCCACGCTCGGTGTGCTGCGGGCTGACACTCATCTCGACCGGACAGCTCGATGCCGCGAAAGCGACTCTGCGCGCGCTGGTTTCGACACTCGCCCCAGCGGCGAATGACGGCGTGCCGATCGTCGGTGTCGAGCCCTCGTGCACTGCGGTGCTACGGCACGATCTGCGGGAGTTGCTGCCCGCCGACGCCGGAGCGCGCGCGGTCGCGGACGCGACGGCCACGCTCGCCGAGCTGCTGAGCCGCACGAAGGGCTGGCAGCCGCCGGACCTGTCCAGGACCCGGGTCATCGCCCAGCCGCACTGCCACCATCACGCGGTGATGAACTGGGCTGCCGACGAGCAGTTGCTGCGGGCGGCAGGCGCGGACGTCACGCGAGTCGGCGGATGTTGCGGGCTGGCAGGCAATTTCGGCGTCGAGCAGGGCCACTACGAGGTGTCTGTCGCGGTCGCGGAGACCCACCTGCTGCCCGCCGTGCGCGCTGCCCAAGCGGGTGACGTCATCCTCGCCGACGGCTTCTCCTGCCGCACCCAGTTGCACGACCTGGCGGGAGCTGACGGCATACACCTGGCGCAACTGCTTGCCCGCAGCGCCGACAACGCAAGGTGACCGGCTCAGCGATAGCCGGCTGACCCTCCGCCATACATCGGCGGCCCCGGAGGCCCTGCGGAAGCCGCCCAGGCGCGCAGCTGCTTCAGCTCACGCTGCGCCGGGCTCTCCTTGAAGGCGAAGACCAGGAACATGACCACGTTGAGCAGCGGCACCAGCGCGATCAGCACCCACGCGCCGGAGTAACCCTCGCGGCTGATGATCTTGACCCACGCGATGATCATCACGATCGCCAGCGCGAGCCAGATGATGCTCAGAAGGACGAAGAACGCTCCGAAATGGAACGAGTCGGAGCCGCCGCCTGTAGAACCCATGCGCCGAAGCTACCGGACCGAGGGGCTCCGACGCCGACTCCTGGAGCGGATCCGTGACCGCACTATCGTGACCAGCAGACCAACCGGACCGAAGGAACCACCATGCTGATCTCTCTCGACGGCCACACCCCCGAACTCGGCGAGGACGCGTGGGTGGCGCCCACCGCGACGCTGATCGGTCAGGTCCGGCTCGGGCCGCAGGTCGGCATCTGGTACGGCACGGTGATCCGCGCCGACCTGGCGCCGATCGTGATCGGCGCCAACAGCAACATCCAGGACGGGTGCGCGCTCCACGCCGACCCGCGCTTCCCGCTCACCGTCGGCACCGGAGTTTCGGTGGGGCACAACGCGATCCTGCACGGCTGCACCGTCAAGGACGACGTGCTGGTCGGCATGGGCGCGACCGTGCTGAACGGCGCCCGGATCGGCGCCGGCAGCCTGATCGCCGCGGGTGCCCTGGTGCCCGAAGGCACCAAGATCCCGCCCGGCTCGCTGGTCGCCGGTGTCCCCGGCCGGGTGCGCCGGCAGCTGACCGAGACCGATCAGGACCGCATCCGCCAGAACGCCCGTATCTACCTGGAGTTGAAGACACTCCATGCCGGCGCAACCACGGATCTGTGACGCCGTCGCCCCATCATGGGGTGACTGCCACTGACGTGAGCACTCTTGCCGCCCTTGGGTCAGTCGTCTCCGCATCGGCGTCGACCCGATGCCAGAGCAGGCGCAGGAGCACCTCTGCCCTCTCCCTGACCATGGCAGCAGCTTCGCCGTCGCCGATCGTCACGTCACCGGGCACGTCAGTAGCGACCAGGCGCACCGCGGTCGGTAGTGGGCGGATGCGGGCGAGGCGAACCTGTCTGGGGTAGAAGACTTCGCTGACTTCGAGCACGCCGTTCCATGCGAGCAGGGGATCGATCGGCCGGGTTTCTCCGAGCGCTTGCTCCGCGTCCCATACGTGCATCACCGTCTCGTGGACCTGGCGTCGTCGCCAGAACCCAGCGGTGCGATCACGCTGGTCCATGGTCCATGCTGGCGCATCCGCGGGCGTGTCGGCGAGCACTGCGATGAGACGGGAGGCATGCTGCCGGTACCACGCCACCAGCTCCGAGCGTCCGCCGTCGAAATGTTCCGGCCGGAGATCCGGGTTGCCTTCGACAACGGCGTGGGCCGCCCAACGATGAACTCCGCCGAGGTGGATCACGAGATCGCGCAACGACCAGTTCGGGCAGAAGGTCACCGGCACGTCGAGGTCGGCATCAGCGATGAGGTCGGCGAACCTGTCGGTATGGGCGCGCAACAGACCTAGCCAGTCGAAACCCTCACCGGTCACTTTTCCTCCTGCGGATTCTGATGTCGGCGACCCCTTGCCCGAAGACGCCGCTCGTCAGCCCCAGACGAGCGCCTTGGCCGGGTCTTCGAGCAGCGCAGCGATGTCGGCGAGGAAGCGCGAGCCGAGGTCGCCGTCGATCAGCCGGTGGTCGAAGGACAAGCCGAGCTGGGTGACCTGACGCGGGACGATCTGGTCGACACCGTGCTCGTCGGTCACCACCCACGGCTGCTTGCGCACCTGACCGAAGGCAAGGATCGCCGACTCCCCCGGGTTGATGATCGGCGTGCCAGTGTCGACGCCGAAGACGCCCACATTGGTGATGGTGATCGTGCCGCCCGCCATGTCCGCGGGCGGCGTGCGCCCCTCGCGAGCCGTGCCGACGAGCGCGCCGAGTGCTTCGCCGAGCTCGCGCATCGACATCCGGTCGGCGTCCTTGATGTTAGGCACGACCAGGCCCCGCGGGGTGGCGGCCGCGATGCCGAGATTCACATAATGCTTGACGACGATCTCCTGGGCGGCCTCGTCCCAGGTCGCGTTGACGCCCGGATTGCGTCTGATCGCAACGCAAAGCGCCTTCGCCAGCACCAGCAGTGGCGTGACCTTGACATCGCGGAAGTCGCGGTCGGACTTCAGCCTTTCGACCAGCTCCATCGTGCGCGTCATGTCGACGGCCACGAACTCCGTCACGTGCGGCGCGGTGAACGCCGATCCGACCATCGCCTGTGCGGTCATCTTCCGGACGCCCTTGACCGGGATGCGGGTCTCCCGCGCTCCGTCGTATGACGCGGGCGCCGCGACCGGTGCGGCCTGTGCGGCCTGTGCCGCTCCGCCCGCCTCGATGAACGACTCCACGTCGGCCCGGCTGATCACTCCGTCCGCGCGGGTCGGGACAATCAGTGCCAGGTCGATCCCGTTGTCCTTGGCGAACTTTCGCACCGGCGGCTTCGCCAGCACCTTCGCTCCGGACTCCGGGCGGGTGACGCCAGCGGACCTGCTGCGGGACGGCGCCGGTGCGTCGTCCCGAGGTGCCGGCGCGCTGGGCAGTGCGTCGGTGGCGACGTGCACGTGCAGGTCCGGAGCGGGCAGCGGGTCACCCTGAGAGCTCGGGCCCTGATTGCCTTCGAACGCCCGGCGGGCACGCCGCGTGGTGGCACCGGACACCGACCCGTAGCCCACCAGGTTGGCGACTCGCTCCTCCGAATCGTCAGCAGCCGCAGCGGGTTCCGCGTCCGCCGGGCCGGAGGGCGCGTCGTCCTCGGCCCCCGCGACCTCGATCGACACGATCGGTGCGCCGACTTCCACGGTGTCGCCCTCGGCGACGAGCAATTCCACGACGCTGCCCTCCCACGGGATGGGCAACTCGACGAGTGACTTCGCGGTCTCGATCTCGACGACGATGTCATTGACCTTCACCGCATCGCCCGGCTTCACCTTCCAGGTGACGATGTCGGCCTCGACCAGGCCCTCGCCGGGATCGGGCAGCTTGAACTGCTTCACGCCCATGTTGCGTATCTCCTTCAGAAACCGAGCGCTTGGTCGACGCTGTCGAGGATGCGGTCGAGGTCGGGCAAGAAGTCCTCCTCGAAACGCGACGGCGGGTAGGGGATGTTGTACCCGCCGACCCGCAACACCGGCGCCTCCAGCGAGTAGAAGCACTCCCGCTGCACCTGCGCGGCGAGTTCAGCTCCCATGCCGAGGAAGGTCGATGCCTCGTGCACGACCACGCACCGGCCGGTCTTGCGGACCGAAGCGAAGATCGTGTCGGTGTCCAACGGCGAAAGTGACCGCAGGTCAATGACTTCCAGCGACTTGCCCTCAGCCTGCGCGGCGCCCGCGGCGTCCAGGCACGTCTTCACCATCGGGCCGTAGGCAAGCACGGTGACGTCGTCACCCGGACGTGCGACGCGTGCGCTGTGCAATGGCAGCGGCGCACCGGCCGCTTCGTCGAGCTCGACCTCCGCACGCTCGTGATAGCGGCGCTTCGGCTCGTAGAACATCACCGGGTCGTCGCTGGCGATCGCCTGCTGGATCATCCAGTAGGCGTCCGCCGGGTCTGCGCACGCGACGACCCGCAGGCCGGCCGTGTGCGCGAAATAGGCCTCGTTGGACTCGGAGTGGTGCTCGACGGCACCGATCCCGCCGCCGAACGGCACGCGGATCACGATCGGCAGTTTCAAATGCCCAAGGGACCGGGCGTGCATCTTGGCGAGTTGGCTGATGATCTGGTCGAACGCCGGGTAGATGAACCCGTCGAACTGGATCTCGACCACCGGCCGGTAGCCGCGCAGCGCCATACCGATCGCCGTGCCGACGATGCCGGACTCGGCCAGCGGCGTGTCGACGACCCGGTCTTCGCCGAAATCCTTCTGCAGACCCTCGGTGATGCGGAAGACGCCGCCGAGCTTGCCGACGTCCTCGCCCATCAGGACGACCTTGGGGTCGTCCTCCATGGCCTTGCGCAAGCCGGCGTTCAATCCCTTGGCGAGAGAGAGCTTCACTGCCCAGCCTCCGTCCCGGCGAACGACTCCTGGTAAGCCACGAACTCCGCCTTCTCCCGCTCCACCACGGGGTGCGGATCGACGTAGATGTTGTCGAACATCGCCGGTTTGGGCGGGTCGGGCATCTCGTGACAGGCCGTGCGGATGCGCGCGGCCAGCTCGTCGGCTTCCTTGTCCACCGCGTCGAAGAACGCCTCGTCGGCGTACCCCTTGCTCGCCAGGAAGCCACGCATCCGGGCGATCGGGTCCTTCTCCCGCCAGATGTCGACCTCGGCGGCGATACGGTATTTCGTCGGGTCGTCGGATGTGGTGTGTGCACCCATCCGGTAGGTGAACGCCTCGATCAGGGTCGGGCCCTGGCCGGCCCGGGCGGCGTCGAGCGCCGCCTTCGTCACGGCATAGACCGCGAGCACGTCGTTGCCGTCGACGCGCACGCCCGGGAAGCCGAAGCCGCGGGCGCGCTGGTATGGCGGGATCCGGAACTGTTTGTAGTTGGGCTCGCTGATCGCCCACTGGTTGTTCTGGACGAAGAAGACCATCGGCGCGTTCGCGACGCCGGCGAAGACGAGCGCCTCGTTGAAGTCACCCTGGGCGGTGCCGCCGTCGCCGGTGAACGCCATGACGGCCGCGTCCCGGTCGAGGTCGCCCGTGCCGACGTCGCCGTCGCGCTGGATGCCCATCGCGTAGCCGGTCGCGTGCAGCATCTGGTTGCCGATGACGATCGTATAGAGGTGGAAGTTGTTGGCGTTGCTGTCCCAGCCGCCGTGGTTGACGCCACGGAAGAGACCGAGCAGGTTCTCCGGCGGCACGTCACGGCACCAGGCCACCCCGTGCTCGCGATAACCCGGGAAGGCGTAGTCCTGCCTCCGCATCGCGCGACCAGCGCCGACCTGGGCGGCCTCCTGGCCGAGTAGCGACGGCCAGAGCCCGAGCTCACCCTGGCGCTGCAGCGCGTGCCCCTCCGCGTCCATCCGGCGCACCAGCACCAGGTCGCGGTACATCGACCGGCCGTCCTCGGGAGTGAGGTCCTCGACGATCTGCGCGTAGTCGGCGTTCGACGGGGACGTCGGCAGGCGATTGCCGTCCCCGTCGACGAACTGCACCATGTCGGGGCCGCCGTCGGTGATGTCGTGCTCCACCGGACCTGACACCACCGTCTCGTGATGTCGCACAGTAGCCGGCGCCGCTGACGCCTGCTCCATCCCATCGTCGGACATACGTTCTCCTTATCGGGCGGCCGCGGCCAGGGGTGTGCCGCGACGGATCGTGCACCGCGTCCGGGGTCTCCGGGCGGTGCCGAGCCGGCTCGTCATACGGCTCGCGAACGTGGCGCGAGGGGTATGACGCGGCTCACAAGTGCCTACTCGGGGAAGGTTACCCGCGCACCCGAGCACGGTTCGAACCCGGCCTTGTTACCGACCGGTAGCTGTGAATGCCGCTGCGACCTCGAGCAGCCGGTCGGTCGCTTCGACCTCTCCCACGCTGCAGCGCACGCCGTCGCCGGCAAACGGGCGCACGACCACGCCCGCTTCCTCCGCGGCCGCCGCGAAGTCGAGGGTCCGGTCACCGAGCGGCAACCAGACGAAGTTCGCCTGCGTGTCCGGCACGGCGTAGCCCAGGTCGCGCAGCCCGATGAGCAGCCGGTCGCGCTCGGCGACCAGTGCCACGACCCGCTCCTCGAGTTCGTCGTATGCCGCGAGGCTCGCGATCGCCGCGCGTTGCGCGATGTGCGAGACCCCGAACGGGACGGCGGCGGTCCGCAACGCGGAGGCAACCTGTTCGTGCGCGATGCAGTAGCCCACGCGCAGACCCGCGAGACCGTATGCCTTCGAAAACGTGCGCAGCACAGCGACGTTGGGGTGTTTGCGCCATACGGCCAGGGCGTCGGCGGCATCCGCGTCGCGGTTGAACTCCAGGTAGGCCTCGTCGAGGAGAACGAGCACGTCGCGCGGCACGTGGGCGAGGAACTCGTCGAGTTCCGCTGCGTGCACGGCCGGCCCCGTCGGGTTGTTCGGCGTGCACACGACGATCAGGCGGGTGCGTTCGGTGATCGCGTCGGCCATCGCCGACAAGTCGTGCCGCGCCTCGCCGTCCAGCGGCACCTGCACGCCGGTCGCGCCGGACAGCCCGACCACGATCGGGTATGCCTCGAAGGACCGCCACGCGTAGACGACCTCGTCGCCCGGCTCGCAGGTGATTTGCAAGAGCGTCCCGAGCAGGCCGACGCTTCCGGTGCCGGTCGCGATCTCGTCGGGGTGCACGCCGAAGCGTTCGGCGATCGCGTCGCGCAGCTCGACGGTGCCCATGTCCGGGTAGCGGTTCATCGTCTGCATCGCGTCGCGCACGACGTCGAGCACCGACGGCAGCGGCGGGTAGGGGTTCTCGTTGCTGCTGATCTTGTAGGTCGTCCGGCCAGGCTGCTCGGTTGCCGGCTTGCCCGCGACGTACCGGGGGACGGACTCGAGGGTCGCTCGCAGTCGCACGGTCCCTGATGTGGTGTCGGTCATACTTCCGCAGCTTAGGACGCCTGGCTGCCAGTCAGTCGGTCGGAGTGGAGGAGCGTATCGAGGCCAGCACCGCTGATCGAGGCCGCGATACCTGCTCAGACGTGTCAAGCTAGAACGCATGCGGAACTTCCTGATCAAAACCGGCATCAACGCGGTCGCCCTGTGGATCGCGGCAATCGTCGTGCCCGGCATCACCCTCGCTCAGGACAGCAAGACCACCGGCGCCAAGGTGCTGACGATCATCGTCATCGCCGCCGTCTTCGGGGTGATCAACGCGGTCGTGAAGCCGATCGCGAACTTCTTCTCGTTCCCGCTCATCATCCTGACGCTCGGGCTGTTCACGTTCGTGGTCAACGCGTTCATGCTGCAGATCCTGTCCTGGCTCTCCGACACGCTGGGACTGGCGTTCCACATCAACGACTTCTTCTGGACCGCGATCCTCGGCGCGCTCGTCGTGTCGTTCGTCAGCATGCTGATCAACCTGCTGCTCCCGGACCACCTCGAGCAGCGCTGATCGAGAGGACCCAATCCGCATCGAGCGGACCCGATAGCCGGGTCAGATATTGGGTCCGCTCGATGCATAAGGGGTCCGCTCAATCGAAGGTGGGCGGTCGGCCGTCCTCCAGGTAGACCGGAACCGCACCGGCGTCGAGCGCGGCAATCGTTTGCTCGGCGACGCGGACGGTGTAGTCGGCCGCGTGTGCCGCGAGGTCGGTGGTGTCGCACCAGTGCACGGCCCGGATCTCCCGCGGTTGCAGCCGTATGGCGCCAAGCTGCTCCGCCGGCACGGTCACGTCGAAGACGAACAGCGTCGCGTCGTCCCACCCGCGCCAGGCCGGCAACCAGCTCACCGCGGCGAGCGAACGGATCCGTGCGGTCACGCCGAGTTCTTCACGCAGTTCGCGGATGACGGCGTGCGCCGGTGACTCGGCAGGGTCCACCACCCCACCGGGAAGGTCCCACGGCTGCTTGTAGACAAGTTCGCAGAGCAGCACCCGGCCGGACTCGTCCCGCACCAGGGCCTGCGCGATCGCCCGCTTGGTCGGCAGCGAGCTGTTCAGCCAGGCGGTGAACGCGTCGCGCGTTCCCGGCCCCGGGTCCGTCGACAGCCGGCCTAGCACGACGGCATCCACGCCGTCGCGGTAACCACGCAGCACTCCCTCGACGCGCATCCCCGCGGCAGCGGCGGTCCGGAACGCGGATCGATTGCGCTGGTCGACGAACGCTTCGACCCGCCGCAAGCCGACGTGCGTGAAAGCGTGCTCAATGACCGCGCGAAGGGCCGCTCCCGCCAGCCCGTGCCCGCGGAAGCGCGGTTCCAGCTGCCAGGCGAGTTGCCCTGCGCCGCCGTCATATTCGGGCAATCGGAGAGCGACGAAGCCAGCCTGCTCGCCAACCTCGGTGATCGCGAAGCCCAGAGCCCGGTCGTCGCGCGCCCACGCCGGCACGTCCTCGCCCACCGGGTCGGGCAGGTCCGCGGCAGCGAGTCGACGAAGCGTGCGGCCGTCCCCCAGAGTCGGTGCGGGGCGGGGCTCCTGCGTCATACGACCAGCCTTTCACGTCTCGATCGAGCGGGTTCGCGCACGTATCACCGCAGCATCAGGTGCCCCCACCGCCGGATGGCGAGTGGGGGCACCTGGTGTTGCGTGGTCGAACGACCGACGTCAGCCGGTGACCGGGAGAGTCGTGGTCGTCGGGGTCGGGGTTGGCGGCTCCGTGGGGGTCGTCGTGGGCGAACCCGTCGGTGAGCCGGTCGGGGACGTCGGCTTCGTGGTCGGCGAGGTCGGCTTCGACGTCGGGGACGTCGGCTTCGAAGTCGGTGACGTTGGGGTGGTCGTCGAACCGGAGCAGCTCGCGCCCGTCAGCGCCACCCAGGTGCCATCCAGGCCCGGCGCCATGTTGATGTAGGCGCCTACCGTGTGGCCGCCGACCATCTGCGAACCGAAGGTAACCGTGCCGACCGCACCCCCGCCGACCAGCGACGCGAGGCTCGTACTCGTTCCTGGCTGGTAGGTCTTGCCATCGGCCGTGGTGACCAGCTTCGTGCCGTCACACTTGGCCGACACGGTCAGCGTGCCGCCGACCGCGGTCTTGAACGTGCCGGAACCTGCAGCAGCCGAGCCGGAGAACTCGAGGCCGTAGGGATCGGAGTACGCACCGGACGTCCAGCCACCGGACGTCTGTCCGGTGGTCCCATCGCCCCAGGCCACCCCGTAATACGTGGCACCGGAGGCAGCCGAACTCGAAGTGCCCGCCGCCACCAAACCAGCAGCAGCACCAATGCCCACCACCAGCGAGGCGCCGAACAACGCCGTGTTGCGTTTCATGATCTTGCTCCCCATCTTCTATTCCAATTCAGTCTTTGGGCCAGCGACGCGGGCCGTGATCACGGGATCTGAGCCCGCGCCGCTGGTGAAGCGTTGCTTCGGAGCGTCAGCCGCCGAAGGCAGTCAGGAAGTTCCCGCTCGGCTCGCCGAGCCCGGTGACGTCATCCCAGCCGGCCGTGATGCGCAGCGAGTCGGCCGGCTCCTGCAGGCCTTCCAGGATGTTGTCATGCGGTGCCGCGTTGAGCTGACCCAGCCAGACACCCCAGGTCCCAGGGAGCGGCTTGACGTCAGTGATGGCAGACGTGCCCTTCAGCTTGTAGAAGTACGGCGCGGCGTTGCCGATCTTCCGGCCGGTCAGCGCCTTGGACGCGGCGACGAGCGACGCGACAAGCGGGGAGGACTGGCTGGTGCCACCGCTGGTCGTTGCAGTCTGGCCGTCGAAGGACAGGAGGACGCCTGTTGCCGGGTCCGCGATAGCGCTGACATCCGGGAAGACGCGCTTGGTGGTCGAGCCGGTGACCTTGCCCTTCTGCCAGGCCGGCTGGGCATACATGTTGCTGACCCCGCCACTGGCGCCCACAGAGTTCTGGAAGAAGGGGTACTGCTTGATCCCGCTCAACGAGGCACCATTCGGCTGGTCCCACAGGGTGTTGGACCAGCCGGTGGTGAACTTGCGCCCGCCGGAGGAGTTCTCGCCAACCGCGGTGCCGCCGACCGCCGTGAAGTACGGAGAAGTCGCCGGATACTGCGGCGTCTTTGCTCGGTGGTATACCTTGCCCGTGGTCGGATTGATCGCGATGCTGCCGTCGCCCATGTCGCCGCTGCTGGCGAACAGACTGATGCCGGTGACAGACGCCTGCGCGGCGAGGCGGTCGAACTGCTGCTGGAACGAGCCCTTCTCCTCGTCGCCACCCCAGGACATGGAGATCGTGCTCACCGTGTGCTGAGTGACGGCCTTCTGGAACATGCTCACCAGCGCGGCGTCGGTCGGCGCCGACGCGCCGTAGTAATAGATCGACGCGTTCGGCGAAATGTAGTGCGACATCTGGACGTCCATGTCCTGCTCGCCGTTGGCGTCGGCCAGGCCGGCTCCCGAGCAGAAGCTCGGGTTCGAGGCGACCGACTCGTCGTAGTAGTGCTTCAGCGTCGGGTAGTCGTATGCCGCTGAGATCGTATTGGTCTTCGTCTGGACCTGCTTGTCCGCGCACCACAACAGAACGCCGATCTTGGGACTGACCGTCGCTGCCTTCTGTGCGTTGTAGAGGTCGGCAGTTTGCCGCGGGGTGTAGCCGCACTGGATGTTGGACATGTTGGTGAACTTCTTCGCGGTCACCGCGAGACGCTCACCCCAGTACGGCGCACAACCACCTTGGGCCGCCGCAGCCGTCACGCGAGACTTACCGAGGGGAACCGAGTGCTTGCGGACCGGGGAGGTGGGCAGCAGTGTCCTGCGCTGCAATGACACCGCGTGGGTGGGCACCGTGTTGCGGATCGGACCGGTCTGGCGGGTCGTGACCGTGTTCAGCCCCACGATGCTGCTGATGCCCAGCTTCTTCGGCACCTGCGGGCTGACGTTCGGAGCCAGTCCGGTGTGAACGCCGAGCGCGACCCGCTGCATCTGCAGCGAGAACGCCTTGTTGACCGTCCGCACCGGAGCACTCGCGCTGACCAGACCGCTTGCTGAGTCGCTTGACGTAACCTTCAGGCCCTGCTGCCTCGCCCAATCGGCCACCCTTTTCAGCGAGGCCGGCGAGGCGCCGAACAAACGGGTGTATTCGGCCGGCGAGATGACAGTGCCCTTGGCGAGCATCGAGTCGAGCAGTGCCTGATTACGTAGCGGCACTGCCAGTGTCAGGCTCATGGTGGTGCCAACGGATGCGCTGCCGAGGGTGCGCAGTTGCTGACTGCTGGGCAACGCGGTGCGGCCCGAGTTGGCCAGACGGACACTGTCGTTGATGTTACCGGCCGCGTGCGCCATTCCAGCACCCGCCCCTGCCATCGCGATGGCCGTTGTCAGTGCGACGGCCCCCGCCGCAATGTGACGACGCTTCATCGAAAGTCCTCCCAGTAGATTCATGCCTGATTCTTATGTGATAGATCGGGGTTTGAAATGTGGCCTGGCTAACCTACAGCGGGCCTATGTAGTTGGCTACCGATCCCACCTGTGAGGTCCCTGAACTGTCTCGCGGACCGGTCAGGTCACGATGTCGACCGGGGTGCCGGTCGGCAGCTTGGCAAACATCTTCAGCGCCGCAGCCGGCACCCGCACGCAGCCGTGCGACACATAACCATGCCGACCGGCAGCAGTGGGCCAGCCGTGTACGGCCACCGTGCCGGGGCCGCCGCCAAACGAATCAAGGGTGTTGGAGTGTGCTCCGAGCGCGTAGATGATCGGTGAGAAGGTCTGTGTCGGGTCAACGAATCCGCTGAGCAGGAACGTCTGCCCGGTCGGTGTCGGCGTCGCGCGCTGACCCTGCCCGACCGACCAACTCCCCTGCACGTGACCGGCTTTGCGCACGGTCAGGGTGCCCGCGCTGAGGTTCACGAGGACCGACCAGTCGGTGCGCGCTTCGTTGAGGCCGGCCATCGGCACCCATGCCGTGGCGCCGTTCGGCCGGGCCGGGAGCCGCACCTGCGCCCAGCCTGCTCGCGTGTGGATCACCGGCAGCCAGGTCGTCATGCCGATCTGCTTGTTGGGAATCAACACGATCGGATCGGCGCCGGGCCTGGCAAACCCCGGCATGTTCCGCGATATCTCGAGGGTCCGCCCGCCGCTGGGCGCCGTCAGGTTGATCACCGCCTTGGGCACCTTGCCCTCGGTGGTCGCCAGCGGAAGCTTGTCGAGCACCGCTTGCGACACATGCGGGACAGGTATGACGGGAGTGGTCGTCGTGCTCTGCGTCGGCGGAGCGACGGCCTTGGCCGGCGGCTTTTTGTGGCCGTTCTGGCCGAAGACCTCTGCGCCCATGACAACCAGCAGCGCCACGACCACGAATCCGGCGATGACCCCCACGATCACCGTGCCGACGCCGCCGAGCGGACCCGACCCCCGGCGATGCCTACCTGGCTGCGTCATACCCGCGCTTCTCTGTCTCGACCGTCACCTGGCGCCGCCCATCCCCCGGGCAGGCGTCGCTCGGCATTGTCCACTGCCAACCTGCATTTCACCCAATGGGGCTGTTCCGGACGTGGTCAGGCCCCGGTGGCCGGCTAGGTGCGACGGGCGGGTCCAGCCTCCTACACGCTCGCCCCAGAGCTGCCTGACCGAGGATGGTTGGCCTGCTTCCACGCTGCGGCCGCCAGTTCTCGTACCTGCGTGCTGCTCGCGCCGAGCGTGTTGATCTGCAGATAGTTCTTGCCGGCGGCGATACCGACGAGGGTGGTGACAACCGTCACGCCGCTCTTGCTTTCAGTCTCAGTCACTATCACCGTTTTGTCTCCGTATGGCGAAGCGCCGTTCGCAAGTTTCACCGTCACACTCACGCCCGCAGCGGCGTCCTTCAGGGGCGCATGGTAACCCGACACCCATTGCTGAAGTTTCGCCAGTTGGGCGGCCGGTGTCGCGCCGGAGGAAAATTGCTGGACCGTCTCGGTCGTCGCCGAGTCCTTGCCAGTGGGCGACCCGGTCTTGACGAACGCGACTGCCGCTCGCGCCGAAGGCTTCCCGCTGATGATTCCCTCCGAGGTCGCGGCTGCCGCCAGCTTCGAGCAGGTACCGCCAGAGCCGGTCAATTTCAGCCGCGGACTTTCCGACCCAGCCTGAGTGCCGGACGTCGACTTGCTGGAGACAACGCCCAACACTGGCTTGACATCGGCGGTCGTCAGCAGCGCCCCAGGCAGCTTGGCGGGGCTGAGGTGTGCGAACGACGTGCCGGAACTGCCCGGCTTCGATGGCGAGGAACTTGTCCCGGACGGGCTGCCGCTGCTCGACGAACTCGCACTGGCCGACGAGCCGGGGCCGGTCGGCGAACTGCCGCCCTTCGACGAGCTACCACCGGCGTGGCTGCTCCCCGACGAACTCCCACACCCGGCAACACTACCGATCAGAACCGAACCGGCCACCAAGCCGACGGGCCCTGACCCTGGTTCTTGGACACGCTGAATCCAGCATCTGCTGGGGAAGCGAGATGATCGACGCATCATGGCTAGGAAGAATTATGGCGAGGAGTTTCGTCGTCGGGCGGTGGACTTGTACGAGTCGACGCCGGGTGCCACGGTCCGTGGCATCGCCGAGGACCTCGGGATTGTGCGCGGCACGTTACGCGGATGGCTCGAGGTCTACGGGACTGGGAAGAAGACCGGCGCTGACGGGAGCTTGACCACCAGCCCACTGCAGTCCCGAGCGGCCCCTGATCCTGTGCCGAGGGATGAGTCGCCGCAGCAGACGATTTCCCGGTTACAGGCGGAGAACGCGGCGCTGCGCGCCGAGACGGTGAAGCTGACCACCGAGCGGGAGATCTTGCAGCGGGCGGCCAAATATTTCGCCGGGGAGACGCGCTGGTGAGTCGCTTCCAGTTCGTCGCCGACAACTGTGCCACCTACCCGGTGAAGCGACTGTGCGAGCTCGTCGAGGTGACGCGCTCATCGTTCTACGCCTGGCAGGCAGCAGCACCCGCGCGGGCGAAGAAGGCGGCTGAAGATGCCGAGTTGGTGACGCGAATCCGCAAGGTCCACGACGACGACACCACCGTCGGCGCGCCGCGAGTCACTGCCGAACTCAACGATGGTGTGCCCGAAGCCGAGCGGGTGAATCACAAGCGGGTCGCTCGGGTGATGCGTGCTGCCGGGATCGCCAGCTACGTCAAGAAACGCCGGGTGCGCACCACCGTGCCGGAACCGGCCGATCAGAAGGTTCCTGACCTGCTGGGGCGGGACTTTACCGCTGAGGCGCCCAACCTCCGCTATGTCGGCGATATCACCTACTTGCCGCTGGCGGACGGCACGAACCTGTACCTGGCCACGGTGATCGACTGCTACTCCCGCCGCCTGACCGGGTGGGCAGTCGCGGACCACATGCGCACGTCGCTGGTGCAAGACGCGCTGGCCGATGCTGCCGCGACCCGTGGCGGCCTGGCCGGTGCGGTCTTCCACTCCGATCACGGATCTGTTTACACCTCAAAGGATTTCGCCATGACATGCAAGGATCTCGGTGTTACTCAGTCGATGGGCGCGGTCGGTACCAGCGCGGACAACGCGATGGCCGAGTCGTTCAACGCGACGATGAAACGCGAGGTGCTGCAAGACGCCAAGTGCTGGAGTGATGAGCTGACCTGCCGTCGGCAAGTCTTCCGATGGCTTACCCGGTACAACACCAAACGGCGGCACTCCTGGTGCCGATACAAGGCACCCAACGACTACGAAGCCGCCCACACCACTACGCTGCCGGACGCAGCGTAATCAACCCCCGTGTCCAAGAACCGGGGGCAAGGCCCCTGTTACCCGACCCGTACGACCACTTCGCAAACGCTCCGGTCGGTGACGTGGACTGCGTCACCGAGTGGCCACTGTTGACACCCGATGAGTAACTGTTCGTCATCGTGCCACCGACGCCATTCGTCGCGGACGCGACATCGTTGAACGGCGTATAGGTGGCTGATTGCGAATGCCCCAATGGATCAGTCGCCTTGGACACAAGCTCGGTAGTCGGATTCAGGGCATACGTCGTGTGCGGCACCGAGCCAACCGCGCTCAACTGATTGGTGTCCGGTCCGGCAACGTCGGTCTCGGTCGACGACACGTAACCGAACCGAGTCACTGCCTGATCCGACCCTACACCCTGCGACACCGAGGTGACCCGATGCGAAGAGTCATAGGTGAACGCGGTCGTGTCCCCGTCGCCATCGGTGATCGAGGCCAGATCCCCGCCCGACGTCCAGGCGAACGACGCCTCCAGGGTGCTTGGTATCACCGGGCTCGGGGCAAAGTGCGCTGGAACCTGCCGGATCGAGGCCAACCGTCCCGAACCGTCATACAGGTATTCGACACCAGGCGGCACGCCGCCGCTTTGCTTGCTATCCGGGCCGTCCCAATCGGTGATGCCGGCAATCCTGCCATCGTCGTAATGACTGACTTGGACGTAGAAGTTGGCCGCAGACTGGATCGAAGACACCTCCCCGCTGGTGTACGTGAACGTCGTGACATTGCCGTTGCGATCGGTGATCGTGTCCAGCCTGCCACCCGTGGTGAAATGCAGCTTTGTCAAGGAGGGCACGTCCAAAACCGTCCACGTGCCGTCACTGTTACGAGTCAGCGTCTTGTTCATCGTCGCCGGCGCCACGTAGCCCCCTCCGCTGGCCGGCTTGAATAGTCCCTGCTCGGAGTCCATGCCCAGAAACAGCACCAAACCATCGTCGTTCTTGACGAGCCGGGTGTCCGCACCGAAAGGCATGAACCAGCCCCGACCGCCCTCTCCGCTGCTCACCGCCGAACCCGACCCCAGAGTCAACGAGTTGTAGGTCAGCCCTAACGACTGCAACTGGCCATTCAATGCCCCGATCAGGTGATCGGTTGTCGTCACCATGAGATTGCCTGTACCCACGTCGACCGACGCCGAAACCTGGGGGCTGACCGTGAACGGCACTCGGGTCGCGGACTGCCGCGCTCCCGTCAACACCGGAGACACCTGCGCGCTGCCCGCGCTGGAGACGACATACATACCCCCGTCGTTGCGATCAACCCGACGGACACTGCAGCAACCAGTACTGAACGGCACGGCACGTTGCGCATACCAGACTCCCCTTTGAGACCATGACCGAACTCCTCCGCAACCACGTCTTTGTGATCCCTATGTTTCGGTCGACGTTGAGCAGTCTGCCCGCGTTCGCCCTCCGTGTGCGCTCACAGAGCGGGAACGGGCGGAGTTCCCCCGTGCCCTTGTGCTACTCCTGCTAAGCGCGCAGCCTGCGACTCCACCTCGTCGACCGCCTCGACCGCACGCTCGGCCTTCGGCGCCAGTCGCTCACCGTCAGCGGTCAGCCCACCATCCACGCCTCCGCTACCCCGGCGCAGCAGTCGCAACCCCAGCTGGCGCTCCAGCCCGCGCACGTGCGACCGGATCGTCGAGGGGTCGTAGTGCTGCCGCCGCGCTGCGTCGCGCACGCTCCCCCACCGTGCCACCGACACGAATGACCGCAGACCCTGCAACTGCCGCAACATCGGTTTCCCCGCTTCCGCTCGCTTCGCGCGCCAACCTATCCGAGCATGACGGGTCGTCCGGCCGGAACGATCTGGAGAGTTTCAGCCGATCTCCTCTCACCATCCGACCAAATACTGACCGGTTGATCAGTTTTTCTCGCGCGGACGAGTCGACGATGCGATGCTGAGGACATGAGCGAGCGCAGCGAGCGATCCAGAAGGCACCGGGCGAATGCCGAGCGCCGAGGCACGAGCCGGTCGGTATGAGCTCACTGGATCATGTGCACGCGATGTGGCGGGAGGATCGCGCGTCGGCGGCACAGGGCATCGAGTTGGTCGACGTCGGAGTGGATGACAAGGGCCTCGGCTACGCCCGTGCCCGCATGCGCCTGGCCGAGCAACAGGTCAACGGGCACGGCATCGCGCACGGCGGGCACATCTTCCTCCTCGCCGACTCGGCATTCGCGCTCGCCTGCAACGCCGGCGGTCACACCACGGTCGGGTCCGGAGGCGACATCTCCTTCATCACCGCCGGACGGCTCGGCGACGTCCTGGTCGCCGAAGCTACCGAGCGGCTCACCTACGGCCGGTCCGGCATCACCGACGTGACGGTGCGCCGCGAGTCCGACAATGCAGTGATCGCTGAATTCCGTGGCAGATCAAGGAGATTGAAATGACCGGGGCACAGCTGGACGACGCCGAGAAGTGGTCGCTCGACGAGTTGCGCGCACACCAGCTGAAGCAGCTGCGGGAGACGGTCGCCGCGGCATACGCCAATGTGCCGCACTATCGCAACGCGCTGGACTCGGCCGGGGTGCACCCCGAGGACATCCGTGACCTCGCGGACGTGCGCCTGCTGCCGTTCACGGGCAAGGCCGACCTGCGCGACAATTATCCGTTCGGGATGTTCGCGGTGCCCCGCCCCCAGGTCGTCCGGGTGCACGCGAGCAGCGGCACGACCGGCACGCCCACCGTCGTCGGGTACACCCAGGCCGACATCGACACCTGGGCCGACCTGGTCGCGCGGTCGTTGCGCGCCGGCGGAGTGCGACCGAGCGACGTCTGCCACGTCGCCTACGGATACGGCCTGTTCACCGGCGGACTCGGCGCGCATTACGGAGCAGAACGTCTCGGCTGCACGGTCGTGCCGATGTCCGGAGGTCAGACCGCCAAGCAGGTGCAGCTGCTGCGCGACTTCGGCGCGCGGGCGATCATGGTCACGCCGTCATACTTCCTGTCCATCCTCGACGAGATGGCCGTCCAAGGGATCGACCCTGCCGGGCTTCCGTTGCAGATCGGCGTTTTCGGCGCCGAACCGTGGACCGACGCGATGCGCACCGAGATCGAGCAACGCGCCGGCATCGACGCCGTCGACATCTACGGCCTGTCCGAGGTCATGGGCCCCGGCGTAGCGATGGAGTGCGTGGAGACCAAGGACGGTCCGACGATCTGGGAGGACCACTTCCTGCCGGAGATCATCGACCCGATCACCGGCGAACCCGTCGAGGACGGTGCAGAAGGCGAGCTGGTGTTCACCACGCTGAGCAGGCAGGCGATGCCGGTGCTGCGCTACCGCACCCGCGACCTGACGCGTCTGCTGCCCGGCACGGCGCGACCGGCGTTCCGCCGGATCGCCAAGATCACCGGACGCAGCGACGACCTGATGATCGTGCGAGGCGTCAACGTGTTTCCGACACAGATCGAAGAGCTGACCCTGGAGTATGACGGGCTGTCGCCATACTTCCAGTGCGTGCTGAGCCGGCCAGGACGGATGGACGAGTTGACCGTGAATGTCGAAGCAGCAGAGGGCTTTCCGCAAGAGCAGTGGAGTGTCGTCGAGGAACGCCTCAGCCGCGACATCAAGGAACGGATCGGCACTTCCGCGCGGGTCACCGTGCTGCCCGTCGGTGGCATCGAGCGATCCATCGGCAAGGCGCGCCGGATCGTCGACAACCGCCCGAAGTAGCCGCGGACCTCGATACGCCCGCCGGTCTCGATACGCGGCCAGCCAGCGGGACGCTCCCCGAGCCACTCGGTCGCCCTGGCGGCAGGCACGCGCAACCCGGGTGAACGATCAGCGGACGCCCGCGAGGCGACGACCAGGTCAGGGGGAGCGACGGGCGAGCTTGCGAGCCGTTGCTCCACCTGCCCTGCAAGGAGCCGAGCCAGTGTCACCGCGAGGAGCCGAGCCAATCAACTCAGCGGCCGGATGCGTTCCAGCTGGTCGAGGAAGTGGTCGACTGCGGCGGCGTCATACCCGCCCCTGCCCGGGCGCGCCATGTGGAACTGCGCGCTGCGGATGTCGGGCAGCGGTTCGCCGTTCGCCATGGCGCGCAGCACGTTGTCGAGGAAGTCGTCCACTTGATCGGTTTCGTATGACGAGCCGAATCGCGTTGACACGAAAGTGATCTCACGCACCCACACCTGTTGTTCACGAGACCAGGTCAGGCCGGCGCGTTCGGGTGCCGGTCGTTCGCCGGCCGCGACCTCCACAGCCTCCTGCTGCTGGCTGAGCTGGCGCTGCCACTCGGCGACGTTGTCGAAGAGTGCCTTGACGGACTCGGGCGAGTAGCCTTCGCGGAACCGCGCCTGACGCAAGCCGGCCGTGCTGATCGGCGGAACAGGCTGCCCCGCCCTCATCAGTGAGGCGACGCGGTCGAGCTGGCGCTTGACGTCAGCGACGACGTAGCCACCGCGCGGTTGCAACGACAGCATCGGCTTCTCGATGCGGCTGATGTGATCAGGTGTCCACCGGGTCCTCGCCACACGCTCCATCCTTGCACCGTAACCTGGTTGCCCATGCAGGTACTCGTCTCCGGCGGCGCCGGTTACATCGGATCGCACACCGTCCTCGCGCTCCTCGAACGCGGGCACAGCGTCGTCATCGTCGACGATTTCGCCAACAGCAAACCGACGGTGCTCGGGCGCCTGGAAGCACTGTCCGGCAAGGACATCCCACTGCATGCGTTCGACCTGACCGACGCCGACAAGACGGAGCAGCTCTTCGGTCAGGAGAAGTTCGACGCCGTGATCCATTTCGCCGGCCTCAAGGCGGTCGGCGAAAGCGTGCAGCGGCCACTGGACTACTACCGCAACAACCTCGACAGCACCTTCTCCCTCCTGCGGGCGATGACCCGGCACGGGGTGGACAACCTCGTCTTCTCCTCCTCCGCGACGGTGTATGGCGACAATGCGCCCGTCCCCTATCACGAGGATTACGAACCGCTTTCGGCGTCTTCGCCATACGGCCGGACCAAGGTGATGATCGAACGCGTCATCACCGACGTCGCCAACATCACCGACGATTTCAAGGTCGCCCTGCTGCGCTACTTCAACCCCGTCGGCGCGCACCCGTCGGGCCGGATCGGTGAGGATCCGCAAGGCATCCCCAACAATCTGATGCCGTTCATCGCACAGGTGGCGGTCGGCCGGCGCGACAAGCTGACGATCTTCGGCGACGACTACCCGACCCGCGACGGCACCTGCGAGCGCGACTACATCCACGTGATGGACCTGGCCGCCGGCCACGTTGCGGCACTCGAACATCTGCCTGCCATGGGGGAGCCGGTCCGTGCGTTCAATCTCGGCACCGGAGAAGGCAGTTCAGTGCTCGACCTGCTGCACGCCTTCGAGCGTGCCGTCGGGCACGAACTCCCCTACGAGATCGGGCCGCGGCGTGCCGGCGACCTGCCGGCATACTGGGCCGAGCCGACCCGGGCCAACACCGAACTTGGCTGGCACGCCACGCGATCCATCGACGAGATGTGCGCCGACACCTGGCGCTGGCAGTCGGACAACCCGGACGGCTTCCCGGACTGAGTCTCCCGACCTTCGAGGTCAGCGGTGATGGCTGACGAGCTTCGGCGCGTCACTGCGATGGCGGCGGACGTATGCCGTGCACTGCGCGCGAGTGTCGGGTCCGAAGGCAACCTGCCATTCGGCGGGAATCGGGGTGGCACAGGGCCAGACGGTGCACCGGCCGACTCGACCGATCAGCACGAAATAGAGCTCTGTGTCCGGTATGCCGGACATCGCGACGCCTCCCAGCTGCGACCAAGCCCCCGAGGTATCAACCAAAGACCAGTGTGGCTCATGGGTGCCGCGAGTGCAGGCGTTTCGCCGAACCCGTGCGATCGGCGGGAACCCGTGCCACGGTTCGCCGCGTCAACCCTCACGAAAGCAACCACCAAGGTCTCCGCTCACCGCTCGGAGTGCGAAAGGGCGCAGGGGACGACGAAGGAGTTCGAATCATGCGCCGTCGCCTGTCGCACGCGCTCACCGTCAGTGCCGTGGCCCTCACCCTCGCAGCCAGCGGAGCAGCGTTCGTCGCCGCTCCCGCTCACGCTGTCGCTCAGTCCGACGATCTGTCGCCCACCCACGCGAACCTCTCGAAATACACCTCCCAGCACCTGACGTGGAGCGCAGCGGTGTGCCCGCAGGAGGTGCGCACGCTCGGGAAGGCTGCCGCGCGCACGGAGTGTGCCCGCGTGACGGCACCGATGGACTACGCCGACCCGAGCAAGGGCAACATCTCATTGATGGTCACCCGCACGGCACCCGAAAAGTCTTCCGGTCAGAGCCGATTCGTCTTCACCAACCCGGGGGGACCCGGCGCCCCGGATGCCCGCTTCTCGGTCATCGTCGCCGCGTTGAGCCCGATGGGCCAGACAGAAACCGTGATCGGGGTCGACCCGCGGGGAACGGGTGAGAGCACGCCGGTCAGCTGCGCCCAGCCGAAGACCGCGATCAAGGACAACCACCACATGACCGCCGCACAGCTCAGCGCGACGCAGGCCGCCGTCAAGGCTTCGGTCGACCAGTGCGTGGCACAGCACGGCAACTACCTGCCGTACATCACGACGGAGAACACCGCACGCGACCAGGATCTGGTGCGGCAACTGCTCGGCGCGAACACCATCGACTACTACGGTGTTTCGGCAGGAACCTGGCTCGGCGCCTACTACGCGACGATGTTCCCCACGCATGTGGGCCGGTTCGTGCTGGACAGCAACACCGACTTCACCTCGAACTTCCAGACCAGCTTCAGCTACCAGCCGATGGGTTTCCAGCGGCGTTTCTCCGACCAGTTCGAGCCGTGGGCGGCCCGACACGACTCCACCTACCACCTCGGCTCGACCGCTGCCGCGGTGAACACGACATACAACCAGGTGCGGCAAGCCGCGGTCGCCGGCCAGCTCGGCTTCTTCTCAGCGAACGTCGTCGACAATGTGCTGACCCAGCAGATGTACACCGACCAGGGGCTCGTCACGTCGGCGAAGTTCCTCGGCTTCCTCGACGAGGCGCGCCGGGGCGACAAGCTCGCGCTCTACCAGGCGTTCTCGCTGCTTTCCGGCGGCTCGGACAGCTACACGGACAACCGCGAGGCCACCACCTTCATGGCCATCACCTGCAACGACACCTCGTGGAGTAAGTCCCCCTCTTACTACGTCAGCCAGGCACGCAGTCTCGGCCCGAAGTATCCGTTGCTGGGTTACAACCAGGCTGTCAACCAGTGCGCCTACTGGCCGTACGAGGCCAAGAACCTGCGGGTCAACCTGTCGAAGGCCCCGAAGATCCTCATGGTCGACAACACCCTCGACCCGGCCACGCCCTACGAAGGCGCACTGGCAGCGCACAAGTTGTCGCCCAACACTGTCCTGCTCACGGTCAACAACCAGGGCTTCCACGGCGCGGTGCTCGGCAGCAAGAACACCTGCGTGACGAACGCGGTCTACGGGTTCCTGATGAACGGCAAGCAGTTGCAGCATGATTCGGTCTGCCAGGGGTTGCCGCTGCCGGGTGACAGCAAGGTCTACCCGGTCGGCACCCAGGTCACCGGCCCCGCGCCGAACGCCGGACAGCCCACGTCACCGACGCCGCCGCATCAGTCGGACAGCCTCGGCGAGACGATCCTGAAGCTGCTCGGCAAGCTGGTCGGCGACATCTTCGGCGGCACGCATGCGTGATTGAGCGGACCCACAACTGATCGAGCGGACCCGATATCGCAGGGGGATATCGGGTCCGCTCAATGCGGAAGGGGTCCTCTCGATCGGGAGAGGGCTACATCTGGTCGGGCGACTCAATGCCGAGCAGGCCGAGGCCCGTGACCAGCACCCTGCCGGTCAGCGCACACAGCGCGAGCCGGCTGTCGCGGGTCGCCGCGTCCTCGGCCTTGAGCACCGGACAGTGCTCGTAGAACGCCGTGAACGTCGTCGCCACGTCATAGAGGTATGCCGCCAACCGATGCGGCTCCAGCGACTCCCCGACCTCGGCAACCACTCCACCGAAGTCGAGCAACCGCAGGGCAAGCGCTCGCTCAGCCGGTTCCACCAACAGAATGGGACCGTCGGGATCCACAGCATCCGCCCGTCCCAGGATCGACCGGATGCGAGCGGTCGCGTACTGCAGGTACGGACCGGTGTTGCCCTGCAGCGCGAGCATCCGGTCCAGATCGAAGGTGTAACCCGAGTCATGCGACACCGACAGGTCGGCATACTTGATCGCGCCGATGCCGACCTGGTGTGCGATGGTCGCCCGGGTCTCCTCATCCAGGTCCGGGCGCGACTGGGCGACGACCTCAGCAGCGCGTGCCAGCGCGTCGTCGACGAGCGACTGCAACGACACCACGTCGCCCGAGCGGGTGCGCAGGATCTTGCCGTCGGCGCCGACCACGTTGCCGATCTGCACGTGGATCGGCTCGGTGCCCTTGATCCAGCCGGCGCGGTCGGCCGCCGCCCAGACCATCCGGAAGTGCAGGTTCTGCGGGGCGCCCACGACATACAGCGCACGATCGGCGTGCAGGTCGAGCGACCGGTGCCGGATCGTAGCCAAATCCGTTGTCGCGTAACCGTATCCACCGTCCGACTTGCGAACGATCAGCGGCACCGGCTTGTCGTCCCGGCCGATGAACTCGTCGGAGAAGACGCACAGCGCGCCGTCGCTCAGCACCGCGATGCCCTGGGCCTCCAGCTCGTCGCACACGCCCGCGAGCTCGTCATTGTATGACGACTCGCCACGGATGTCGTCGTCGGTGAGCAGCACACCGAGTTCGGCATAGACCCGGTTGATGTACGTCCGCGTGAACGCCATGATCTTGTCCCACAGCCGCAAGCTCTCCGCGTCGCCGCTCTGCAGCGTCGCGACCCGCTTGCGCGCCCGCGTAGCGAAATCGCCTGCAGATCCGGCCGGTTCGGCCTTGTCCGACGCATCGAACTTCGCCCGCGCGGCCTGATAGAACGCGTTGGGGTCGGTCTCCAGCAGCTTCGCCTCGTCGCTGTCCTCGCCGACCTCGAGCAGATGCTCGATGAGCATGCCGAACGCGGTGCCCCAGTCGCCCAGGTGGTTCTGCCGGATGACGTCATGGCCGAGCGCCTGCAGGGTGCGCGCCAGCGCGTCGCCCACGACGGTCGTGCGGAGGTGGTGGACGAGCATCTCCTTGGCCGCGTTCACCGAGGAGTAGTCGACGACGACGATCTCCCGCCCGGGGGTCGGTATGCCGAGCCGGTCGTCCGCGAGCTGGTGCGTCGCGGCAGCGGCAATCCACTCGGTGCGCAACGTCAGGTTGAGGAAGCCGGGACCGGCTACCTCGACCGACGCGATCAGCCCGTCATCCGGCGCGATCTGGTCGGCGACGTCCTGCGCGATCTCCCGCGGTGGCCGGCCGAGCTGCTTGGCGAGCGCCATCGCCGCGTTGGCCTGGAAGTCGGCGTCACTCTGCCGCTTGTTCGCGGGCCGGATCACCGGGTCCGCCTCGCGCCACTGCGGTCCGAAGGCGTCGGCGAGCGCCTGCTGGACACGGGTGGTCAGGGCGAGAGCGGGGTCCGTCATACCACGTAGGGTATGGCGTGCCCCTGGCCTTGGACCAATCGATTGCCGGGCGCCGCTGCGGACCCCTCCGGGACAACTACGATGCCGCTTATGAGGGCGGAACGCGGCATCGTCGGCGGCGCGGTCGCCGTTGTCCTGGCGGCCGGGCTCAGTGCCTGCGCAACCGGGGGCACCGTCACCGTCACCCCGCCCACCTCGGCCGGCACGACGTCGGCGGCCACGCACACCACGAGCACCGGCAGCGCGTCCGTCGCCACCGGCGCGGTCCCGGACGCCACGACCCTGGTGCACGAGGCACGCTCGGCATACCGGTCAGCGAAGTCGGCTCATCTGCACGCGACGCTCACCTCCGACGGCGTCACCCAGACGATCGACATCCGGGGGACGCTCGACGGCACCAACCAGCAACTCACGCTGGACGATCCGGGCCAAGGCGACGCAACGGTACGGACCGTGGACGGCAAGTACTACGTCAAGGGCGACAAGACGTTCTGGAAGACCGCTGCCAAGGGGCACAGCGACGCGACGACGGCACTCCTCGCCAACCGATGGGTGCTCGCACCGAACGACTCCTCCGCGGACTTCGCGAAGCTGACCATCCGGCACGTGCTCGACGACATGATCGGGCCGGCCGCCATCGGAGATTCGGACACCGCCCAGATGACCACCAGCGCGGCGAGCCAAGCGGGCGTGAACCTGTTCGTGGCCATATCGAGGAGCGCGACGGCGAGCGTCGACACGCTGAAGGTGCTCGCCGCCGATCCGCACAACGTCGTCCAGGTCACCGGTGCGTCGACCGACGGGTCGGACGGCACCGCGAACTTCGACGGCTGGAACACCCAGGCCGTCGTGACTGTGCCGCAGGGCTACCTCAACCTGTCCGGACAGGACGGCACCACGACCTGACGCCACAAGCCTTCCACGGTGCGGGCAGCCGAGCCGCCGGAAGCCCGGTCACGTAGCGTGTGGACGCATGCGTACCGTCACCCGTGTTGCCCCGGCCGCCGCCGTCGCTGCTCTCGGCCTGACCCTCGCCGCCTGCGGATCGAGCTCCAGCTCCAGCAGTTCGGCGATCGCCAGCCGCTCCTCGACGTCGAGTGCCGCAGCCACCTCGTCATCCACACCCAGCCCCTCGACCTCGTCCAGCACGTCCGCCACAGCTGGCAGCAACTCCGCGACTCCCGACGCGACAACCCTCATCCACGAGGCGCGCGCGGCATACAAGACGGCGAAGTCGGCGGCGCTGCAGACCGACACTGTGAACGACGGCATCCGGCAGAAGACCGACCTGACCGGCACCCTGGACGGCTCGAACCAGGACCTCAGCGTCTCCCGCGGCGCCGACGGTTCCGCCACGGTGCGGACCGTCGACGGCGGATACTTCGTCAAGGGCGACAAGGCCTTCTGGATCTCGACCACGAAGGCGCCCGAGGCGACCGCGCTGTTGCTCGCGGGCAAGTGGGTCAAGGCACCCGGCAGTATGGCGGACAGCCTCTCCGGCCTGACCATTCGCAGTTTCCTGGACGAGAGCATCGGGCCGGGCAACATCACCGACGCGGAACTCGCCAAGGCAACGACCAGGACGACGACCTTCGACGGCAAGCCCGCCTACGTCATCACGGACGCCAAGACGGGCAACACCATCACCCTTGACGCGGCCACGAAGTACGTCCTGCAGTTCGATGGCGAACAGGGCACGAGCAAGACCAAGGGCAAGGTCACCCTGACCGGCTGGAACCAGCAGCCCACCCTGACGGTGCCGCCCGGCGCGATCAGCGCGCCCAGCTCGATGGGCAACTGACCGCCCAGGCACAGCGAAGGGCCCGGCGAGCGCGCTGTTCGCCGGGCCCTCCGTCGGTATGCCGCTCAGGCGTTCGCCAGGACCGAATCCTCTTCGGACTCAGGAGCCTTCGCAAGCTTCTTGCCCAGCTTCTCACCCTCGACGTCGACCCGCGGCAGGATCTTGTCCAGCCACTTCGGCAGCCACCAGGCCTTGTCGCCCAGCAGGTACATGATCGCGGGGATCAGCGTCATCCGGACCACGAAGGCGTCGAAGAACACCGCCGCCGCGAGCGCGAAGCCCATCGACTGGATCAGGCTGTTGCTCTGCAGCATGAACGCCGCAAACACCGAGATCATGATGGTCGCGGCGGCCGTGACCACCCGGGCGCCGTGCCGGAAGCCGTCCACGATGGACTCGCGGGCGCTCGCCCCGTGCACGTAGGCCTCCCGCATTCGCGTCACGAGGAAGACCTGATAATCCATGGCCAGTCCGAAGACGATCCCGATCAGGATGATCGGCATGAAGCTGACGATCGGCTGCCCTTCGACCAGACCGAACAGGCCGTTCTGGAACACCGCCACCGTCGCGCCCAGTGTCGCGAGCACCGACAGCAGGAAGCCCAGCGTCGCCATCAGCGGCACCAGCACGGACCGGAAGACGACCATCAGCAGGATGAACGCCAGTCCGATGACGACCGCCAGATACTTCGGCAGCGCACTGGTCAGCTGAGTCGACACATCCGTCTGAATGGCGGTCGTGCCGGTGATGCCCACCGTTGCGCCCGTCTTCTTCTCGATGCCGGACTGTCCGCTGCGCAGGTGATCCAGCAGGGTCAGCGTGGACTGTGCGTCCGCACCGTCCTTGGGAGTGATCAGGATGGTCGCGCCCGTCTTGTCCGCGTTGACCTTGATGATCTGCGAGTTCACGACGTCCTTCTGCGAGCCGGCCCAACCCATCACCTGCCCGAAGGCGGCCAGCCGCTGCTGGGAGTCGGAGATGCCGGTCGCGTCGACGACAGCGATGAACGGCGCTTGCCGACCGGCCCCGAACGCCTCGGAGATCATGTCCGCGGCCTGGCGCTGTGTCGTGGACTTGGCTGCCGTCGAGTCGCTCGGCAGCGCCAAGTGCAGGCTCTTCATCGGTATGGCGAGTCCGCCCAGCACCACCACGACCATGGCCACGAAGATCGCCGGACGCTTGCCCAGCAGCTTAGCCCAGCGCACACCGTTGTTGATGGTGCGGCCGTCCGCGCCGAGTTTGTCCTCGCGCTTGCGCAGCTGGGCCGCGAACACCTTCGACTTCAGCAGACCTAGCACCGCCGGCAGCAGGGTCAGCGCGACGCACACCGCGAAGAACACCGAGCCGGCTGCGGCCAGGCCCATCGAGGTCAGGAACGGGATGCCGACGACCGACAGGGCGCACAGTGCGATGAGCACCGTCAGGCCGGCGAAGACGACTGCGCTACCTGCCTTTCCGACGGCCAGGCCGGCCGCGTGCGCCCGGTCCTCCGTCTCCCGTAGCTCGGTGCGATAGCGAGCCAGGATGAACAGGGTGTAGTCGATGCCGACCGCCAGGCCGATCATGGTGGCCAGGATCGGCGTGGTCGTGCCGATGGTCGTGAAGCCGGTCGCGAACTGGATCGCGAGCTCGCCCATCATGACGCCGACACCGGCGGAAATGATCGGCATGCCGGCCGCGACGAGCGAGCCGAAGGTGATGAACAGCACGAATGCCGCAACGAGCACGCCGAGCAGTTCGCTACTGCCTCCGGTGCTGACCATCGCCTGCATCCCGGAGCCATTGACCTGCGCCTCCAGCCCGCTCGCCCGAGCCTGGGCGACCGCCTTCAGCACGTCATCCTGCGTGCTCGCCTTCACGTCCTGGACCGTCTTCGTCGCGAAGGTCCAGGTGATCGTGCCGGTGCGGCCGTCGGCCGAAAGCGGCGAGACCGCTTGGGCATTCGCCTTCGCGGTGGCCTGCTCCTGCGCGGTCTTGCCGGCTGCGGCGAGGATTGCCTTCTGCTGTGCCGCCGCGGCCACGACCGGGTTGACCGGTTTGGCCTTGGCGTCGGTCGGCATCTGCGGTACGGCGTCCAGCTTGGTGATCAGCGTGTTGACCGCGCCCGTGTACTTCGCCTCCTTCAGGGTGTGTCCCTTCGGAGCGGCGACGACGACCGTGGCGCTCGCCTCGTCCTGCGCGTCCGCGGTGCCCGGGAAGAGTTTCTGCTGCATGCTCTGCGCCGCGAGCGACGGGATGCCCGGAATGCTGAACGTGTCAGCCATCGGTTTGCTGACGCCGACTGCGACGGCACCGAACCCGACGAGCACGATGATCCAGCCGGCGATGAAGAGCGGCCACCGGCGATAGGCGGTGTGCCCGAGCCGGTAGAGGAGGGAAGCCATGGAAGTCCTATCCGTGGAGATGAATTACGTGAATTCAGTGGAGGATCCGTCGTGCGACGGAAAGATTGTGGAGAAAGATGGTGGCCAGGTCGCGCTCGTCGTCCTCGGTGATGAAGTCGCGCAGCGAGACGTCGAAGACGGCTCCGAAGATCGCCACCAGCACCTGCCCGCGGGGGTCCTCCCCAGGTATGTCGCTGCGCTGGGCGAGCAACTCCTGCACGCCCTCCACGAACTCCGAGAACGCTCCGTGCGCCGCGATCACGAGCTTCGGGTTGAGTTCGAAACACCGCCGCATGGTGCGCCAGTCCTCGCGTGTCAACTCGGCGCTGGCCCGCAGGATGGCCAGCACCAACGTCGCCACGTCGTCGATGAACTCCCCCGTGGGGCCACCGGACAGGAACGTGTCGACGTCGGACTGCTGCAACTGCGGGCCGCCACCGATCGTCGCTTCGAGCTTGCTGTCGAAGTAGTTGAACAACGTGCGCCGCGAGACACCGGCGCGCTCGGCCAATTCGTCAAGGGTGAAGTCGTCATACCCCTTCTCGACGGCGAGTTGCTGAGCGGCCGAAGTGATCCGGTGCGAGGTGAGCGCCCGCTTCGGTGCCATCGGCCCGACAATGCGCAGCCGCGCCGGCACGGGGGTCGAAGTGGTGTTTCGCACGTTCCACAACTTTGCCCTTTCGATGTCTAGAGTGCAAATTCACGCCGCGTGATAACGCTCACTTGGACAGCACCGCCGGCCCGCCGGTGCGCTGGCCGGGGAAGGTACGCCGCAAGCGCTGCTCCAGGAACAGGCCTTGGGCGCCGAGGCTCACACCCAGGTAGACCAGCATCGTGGCGGAGTCGAATCCGCCGAACCCGTGCGAGGTTTCGCCGAACACGACCGGTCCGGCCCACGCCGTCGCGATGTGCCCGACGATCGCGACCGCCCACCAGCCCATGGTGCGCAGGTTGCCCTTCCGCAGCCAGGTGCCGTCCGCGTCGCGCCATACCTTCATCGAATGCGCCCGCGGCCACGCCACCGCCGCCGCAACCACGAGCCCGGCAACCACACCCGCGACCTGGCCGGTCGTCACCGAGTGATTTCCGGCGAAGCGCGACGCCTCGACCAGGCCGATCACGGCGAGGATTGCGGGCATCTTCAGCAGGTTGTCCTTGATGCGCTGGGTCCGCAGCTGGCGGGCCAGGATCAGGCCGATGACGAGCAGGACTTCGAGGACGATGATCGCGGTGTTCATGTCATCCACTCTCGCGGTCGCGGTCTCGTGACGCCTCAACCCACGGGTGGAAACCGGGTGGAGATCCGGCCGCGCAGCGGGTGGACAACACCGGGTGCGTCGTAGGTTGGCGCCGTGCAGATACGAGCGCTCCGCCTCGACGACATCCGGCTGGACCGCGCGGTCATCCGGGTGGTCGTCGCCGCGTCGTTCACCGCATCGCTGCTCTCCGCGACAGGAGTGACCAGCAACCGCCATCCCGGACCAGCCGCGATCGCTGTCGGGTCGGCCGCCGGAATCCTGACCGTGCTGGCGTTCCTGGTCGGCGGCTCCTGGTGGCTGCCGGAGGCCGCCGGCGCCGAGCGGACGAGGTGGCGAGCGGGGCAACTGTGGGCGTTGTCCCTCGGCGCCGCCGCAGTCGCGGTGGCGTTGCCCTACGACAGCCTGTCCTGGATGCCGTTCCTGCCGATCATGATCGCCGCCCGGGCCTGCGACCTGCCCCAAGCACTCGGCTACGCGGCCGCGCCCGCTGCGGGGCTGGTATGGCTGCAGGCGCGCCATCCGAACCCACTGAGCGGTGTCCTGCTCAGCCTCGCGATCGCGGCAGCGATCATTGCCATCCTGCAACAGCGCAGGCGGCAGGTGGAGGCCGCCGAACTGTATGCCGCACAGCAGCAGGTGATCGTCCAGGAGCGCGCCCGGTCGGCGACCGCGGAAGGGCAGCGAGAGATCGCCGCCCAGTTGCACGACGTGCTCGCACACACTCTGTCCGGGCTGGTCGTGTCGGTGCAGACCGCGGAACTGCAGGCGCGCCAAGAGGGCGCGAGCATCGAGCTGCAGCAACGACTTTCGGCTGCCGCGGACCTCGCGAAGGACGGGTTACGGGGCGCCCGCCAAGCAGTCGAGGCACTCCAAGGTGCAGCCAACCGGGCCGAAGCCACACCGCTCGCCGAGTGGCTGGCACAGACCGTCGACCGGCTGCACACCGCGTCGGACGCCGACATCAGCGTCGAGGGCGACGCCTGCGTCATACCGGCCGACCGGCAGGAGACGGCTCGGGCCGTCCTGCGGGAGGGCATCACCAACTCACTGCGCCACGCGCCCGGGCTCCCCGTGCGGATCTCGTTGACAGCGCGGGAGATCCGGGTGCTCACGGCCGGCGACCCCACGGACCTGCCGCAGACCGATCAGGTCAGCGGCAGACACGGACTCGCCGGGCTGCGCCGGCGGGTGCAGGCGCAGGGAGGACGGTTCGAGGCGGGCGCGACGGCGGCCGGCTGGCTCGTGATCGCGCGATGGGAGGACGGATGACGGTGCGTGTGGTGCTGGCCGACGACCAGACGGTGGTGCGCGAAGGCCTGCGCTCGCTGCTCGGGCTGATCGAGGGCATCGACGTGGTCGGGGTCGCGGCCGACGCCGAGACGGCACTGGAACTGGTCGGGCAGACCGACCCGGACGTGCTGCTCACCGACCTGCGGATGCCCGGGATCGGCGGCGTCGAAGGCATTCGCCGGCTGCGCGGCGGCCGTTCGCGCACCCAGGCCGTCGCTCTGACGACGTATGACGACGACGCCACCATCGTCGAAGCCCTCTCGGCCGGGGCGCTCGGTTTCCTCAACAAGGACGCCGACCCGGCCACCATTGCGGACGCGATCCGAGCCGCGGCGAGCGGCCGGTCACTGCTGGACGCCAAGGCCACCCGGGCGATGCTGCAGCGGCCGGGCGAGGCGACGCCCACGGCATACGAACCACCCGACGGGCTCACCGAGCGGGAAGTCGACGTGCTGCGGCTGGTCGCGTCCGGCCTGGCCAACCCGCAGATCGCGCGTGAGCTCTTCGTGTCGGTCAGCACCGTGAAGACGCACATCAATCACGTCCTGGCCAAGACCGGCTGCACCGGGCGCGCCGCGCTGGTCCGCTATGCCTACGAGCACGGCCTGGCGGGCTGAGAGGCCGCGGATCGCCGGATTTCTCGGTGCGGAAGTTGGACGCCTCGCCGATCACCAGGTTGGATGGGTGGCGACAGCGGCCCAGCACGCCGGGCCTCCCCATCACCAGGAGGAATCTATGTCGACGCCCACAGGTGGCTCGTGGAACAACGAACAGGGCGACGAAGGCGCGCCGCAGGGGGGACAGCGCTACCAGAGCCAGAGCCTCGGTCAGGGTTTCGGGCAGCAGCAGTCCGCTCAGCAGCAGCCCGAGAGCGACCAGACCCAGGCCGCGCCACAACAGCCCGAGCCGGCCCAGCAGCAAGCGCAGCCGGACTACGGCCAGCAGCAGGCCGCACCACAACAGGCGCCCCAGCAGCCCGACTACGGCCAGCAGCAGGGCTATGGCCACCAGCCCGACTACGGCCAGCAGGCGCAGCAGCCCGACTACGGCCAGCAGCCGAACTACGGACAGCAGGGTTACGGGCAGCAGGCACAGGGCCAGCACGGCAACTTCGGCGGGCAAGCCCAGCAGGCCGGCCAGCAGTGGGCCTCCGACGCCGGCCAGATCGCCTCCGGTGCCGGCGAGGGCATCGGTGAGCTGCTCTCCGACCTGCAGTTCAAGAAGTCGCTGACCGAGCGGATCGCCGGGCTCACCTACCTGATCGTCATCGTCTGGGCCGCGATCAACTTCATCAGCAACCTGATCTACAACTTCGGCAGCGAAGACTTCGGCGGCACGCACGTCAAGCACATGAGCACCATCGCCGCGATCTTCCACTCGCTCGCCGACCTCGCCTGGCTCGTGGTCATCATCGCGGTCGTCCGCGTGCTCCTCGAACTTGCCGTCAACGTGACGCGCATCGCGCGGCGCTCGAAGGACTGACAACCCGCGCATGCGACTGCGGCCCGCGCCTCCTGCCGGAGACGCGGGCCGCTGCGTGTCCCCGGGCTCCAACCCACTCCCGACCAGACGTCACCAAGTCGTGATACAACGTAAACGCACATTTTCAAACGTTGAAGTTTCTTCGGGACCCCCAAGGAGTCGGGATGGAGCGCACCGAGGGTCGGCTCGCCGACGGACGGCAGATCATCTGGTATGACGCCGACGGCACCCACCGCACCGCCGTGCCCGACCGGCGCGATCTGCCCACCACGGTCACCGGCTCACAGCTGCGGCTCGATCCGCTGACCGGCCAGTGGATCGGCATCGCATCGCATCGGCAGAGCCGCACCTTCATGCCTCCCGCCCAGGAATGCCCCCTGTGCCCCTCTCGCGATCACCTGTCGGAGATCCCGTCCGCCGAATATCAGGTGGTCGCGTTCGAAAACCGTTTCCCGTCATACGAACTCAACGCCGAGGCGCCCGAGGCGAAGAGCGACGGCATCGAGCAGAGCCGCGCCGGTCGCGGCCGCTGCGAGGTGGTCTGCTTCACCAGCGACCACAGCTCCACCTTCGCGGCGCTGTCTCCCGAGCATGCCCGCCTGGTGGTCGACACCTGGGCCGACCGCACCACCGCGCTGAACGCGATCGACGGCATCGAATACGTCTTTCCGTTCGAGAACCGCGGCAAGGAGATCGGCGTCACCCTGCAGCACCCGCACGGGCAGATCTACGCCTACCCGTTCCTGCCTCCACGGGCCACAATCGAGCTGGAACGCGCGCGGGCCTATCGCGAGCAGCACGGGCGCAGCCTCTTCGGCGACATCATCGAGCGCGAGGCCACGGACGGCACCCGGGTGATCGCCCGGAACGACGAGTGGATCGCGTTCGTGCCGTTCGCCGCCCGCTGGCCGGTCGAGGTCCACCTCTACCCCACGCGGCAGGTGCCCGACCTACCTGCACTCGACGATGTGGCCCGCGACGGATTCGTGGAGGTCTACCTAGACGTGCTGCAGCGTTTCGACCTGCTGTATGACGATCCGACCGGCTACATCGCCGCGTGGCAGCAGGCGCCCGCGCGCCGGCATCGCGACGACGCCTGGTTGCACCTGGAGCTCTTCTCTTTCCGCCGGGCGGCGGACAAGGTGAAGTACCTCGCCGGATCCGAGTCCGGCCAGGGCGCGTTCGTCAACGACGGCTCCCCCGAGGATGTCGCCCAGCGCTTGCAGGACGCGAAGTGACGGCGATCGTGCAGACCCCCGCCGAGGTCGACTTCAACGCGCTGACGGCCCGCTTCCGGAAGCTGTATGGCGCGGCGCCCGACGGCCTGTGGGCCGCACCGGGCCGGGTCAACCTGATCGGCGAACACACCGACTACAACGGCGGATTCGTGCTGCCGATCGCACTCGCGCAACACACGGCCGTCGCCGTCCGGCGTCGCGAGGACGACCTCGTGCGCGTCGCCTCGACGTCGATGAACCACGACGAGCCGATCACCGTGTCGCTCGGCGAGGTGACCCCCGGTGGTGACTACGGCTGGGCGTCATACCTCGTCGGGGTGGGGTGGGCGGCCCGCCGCCGCGGCCTGGACGTCACGGGAATCGACCTTGCGCTCGACTCGAACGTGCCTGTCGGCGCAGGACTCTCGTCGTCGGCGGCGATCTCGTGCGGCACCGCGCGCGCCTGGTCGGATCTGTCCGGCTGGGCGCTGGACCAGGAGACCGTGGCCGATCTCGGGCGCGATGCGGAGAACGAGATCGCCGGAGCGCCCACCGGGCTGATGGACCAGCTGGCCTCGGTGTGCGGGCGTCCCGCGCACGCCATGCAGATCGACACCCACGCGGTCACCATCAAGCAGATCCCCTTCGATCTGCCAGCGGCCGGGCTCTCCCTGCTGGTCATCGATTCGCATACCCAGCACACCCACGCCGGAGGCGAATACGCCGAACGCCGGCACTCGTGCCAGGAGGCCGCGCTGCAGCTCGGGGTGCACGAGTTGCGGGAGGTGCCCGTGGCGGACCTGGCGACCACCCTCGACAAGCTGCCGCCGCTGCTGCGCCGGCGCGCACGTCACGTGATCACCGACTCCGCGCGCGTCGAGGAGGTGGCGGCGCTGCTGACCTCCGGCGACGACCCACGCCGGATCGGCTCTCTGCTCAACGCATCGCACGCCTCCATGCGCGACGACTTCGAGATCACCGCACCGAGCGTCGACGCGCTGCAGGAGGCGGCGGTCGCGGCCGGCGCATACGGGGCGCGGATGACCGGTGGCGGCTTCGGCGGCTCGGTCATCGCACTCGTCGACCGCGAACGGTCCGAGACGGTGGCGCAAGCCTGTGTCGCCGCAGCCGCCGCGGGTGGCTTCGCGACACCGTCCGTCTTCGAAGGCGTAGCGAGCGGGGGTGCCGCGCGCGTCCGGTGACGTAGGGTCGTGCGGGTGACCTACGCAGTCTGTTTCGTGTGTTCGGGCAACATCTGCCGCTCACCCATGGGCGAGGTGATCCTGCGCGCGATGCTCGACGACGCGGGGCTGGCCGACGAGGTCAGCGTCGACTCCGCCGGCATCGGCGACTGGCACGTCGGGCAGGGCGCCGACCCGCGCACCGTCGCCGCCCTGGAGCGCGGCGGGTATGACGGATCGGCCCACGTCGCCCGGCAGTTCGAGGCGTCATACCTGGACGATCGCGACCTGATCCTGGCCGCCGACCGCGGCCACTTGCGCGACTTGCTGCAACTGGCCGACGGACACGAGGTCCGGGCCGAAACGCGGCTGGTGCGCGAATTCGACACCGACGCCGCCGCGGCGGGCGAACTCGAGCTGGACGACCCCTACTTCGGCAACGCCAGCGACTTCGACCGCTGCCGACACGAGATCGAACTGGCCTGCCGGGGGCTGGTCGCCGAAATGCGGCGCGAGCTGGGCTGACTCACGCGACCGGCGCGGCGCCCCGGGCGAAGTCGGTCGCCCAGCGCAGCACCTGTGCGGCATCCGGTTCGTCGCCCGCCAGGCAGGTCGGGCACTCGCGTGCCGTGGCGTAGTGCACGGCTGCCACCACCACGGCGCACCGTGGGTCGGTGCGCAGCGCCTGGGCGGCCGCATCGGACAACCCGGGCTCGGTGAGTTCTTCGATATGCGCGTCGATGATCGCTTCGGCAATGTCCAGGTGAATGCGCGTCGCGATGTCGATGCCGCGTGAGCGCAGCACCGTCTCGGCATACACCAGCAGCATGCGCAGCCCGTCGGCGTCGCCGAGCAACGCCGACGCCGCCTCTTGTGACACCTGGAACCGCTGCGTGTCCCGTGGATCATCAGTCATCCCAGCACCTCCCACCCTCTTCGTCCCTCGCCGTCAACGGTAGGGCCGTCGCAGGGCGCGCGCGCCCTGCTTGGTGAAACTTTGGCGATTTCCTGACGATCCGGACACGGACCCAGACCTCGGCCGAACCTGCCGCATAAGCTCGCCTCATGGTTACTCGCTCCACGCCCTGGCCGGCCGGCACGCCCTGCTGGGTCGACTGCTCCTTCGCACCGGCACACCGCGGCATGCACCACGCTCAAGACTTCTACGAGAAGCTCTTCGGCTGGGACGTGCGCCGCGACCAGACCGACGAGGACTACCTCGTCTGCCGCAAGGACGACCAGCCGGTCGCCGGGCTGCAGCACCAGTACGGCGGGGAGGCACCGCCGTACTGGACGACCTACTTCGCGACCGAAGACGTCGAGGCGACGTGCGCCGCGGTCACGGCCGCCGGCGGTCAGGTCCTGACCGAGCCTTTCGACCTGCCCGGGCTCGGCCGCAGCGCCTACTGCGCCGACTCGAGCGGCGCATTCTTCGGGTTGTGGCAGGCGGCCGGGCTGCTCGGGGCCGGCCTGGTCAACGAACCTGGCGCGGTCACCTGGAACGACCTGATGACCCGCGACCTCGAGGGCTCGAAAGCGTTCTATGCCAGCGTTTTCGGCTACACGTATGACGACATGGGCGACGCCTACGTCGTCGCGAAACTGCCGACCGGGCGGACCGTCTGCGGCATACACCAGGCGGCGCAGCTGCCCGACGAGGCACCGCCGAGCTGGCTGGTGCACTTCGCGGTCGCCGATCGTGACTCCTCGGCGCAGATCGCCCAGGAACTCGGCGCGCAGATCCTGATGACGATGGACACGGCATACGGACCCGAGGCGCTGCTGCAGGGCAAACACGGCGAGATCTTCTCGGTGATCGCGCTGGCCGACCCACCGCAGGAGTGACTCCGCGCGAGTGACCCGCGTCATACCCGGGCCCGGGCGGTGGACGGGTGGCTCGACGCGTCCGCCCGCTCTGGGACACTGATCGGCATGCGTTCGCTTGCTGCTGCCCACCCGCCGATCGCGCTCGGCCCCCTCGACGGGCGCTACCGCGCCGCCGTCGCCCCGCTCGTCGACTTCCTCTCCGAGGCCGCTCTCAACCGGGAGCGGGTGCACGTCGAGGTCGAGTGGCTGATCCACCTGACCCGGCAGGGCGCCGTGCCCGGCGTGCGGCGGCTCACCGACGAGGAGATCCGGCAGCTGCGCGACATTCCGGTGCAGTTCGACGTCGCCGACATCGCCGAGCTTGCCGACATCGAACACGAGACCGTGCACGACGTGAAGGCGGTCGAGTACTACCTGAAGCGGCGGCTGCCGCAGATCGTCGGCACCGCCGACGCGCCCGGCCTGTCCGAGCTGGTGCATTTCGCCTGCACCAGCGAGGACATCAACAACCTGTCCTACGCGCTGATGGTGCAGGGCGCCACCCGCCGGGTCTGGCTGCCGAAGGCGTCGGCGCTGGTCGAGCAGATCGCCACCATGGCCCGCGAACTCGCCGACGTGCCACTGCTCGCGCACACCCACGGCCAGCCGGCGACGCCGACGACCATGGGCAAGGAGCTGGCCGTGCTCGCCTACCGGCTGCGGCGGCAGCTGCAGCGCATCGAGCGGGCGGAATATCTCGGCAAGATCAACGGCGCCACCGGCACGTATGGCGCACACGTCGCCGCCGTGCCGACCACGGACTGGGTCGAGGTCTCCCAGCTTTTTGTGGAAGGCCTTGGGCTGCAATGGAATCCGCTGACGACGCAGATCGAGAGCCACGACTGGCAGTCGGAGATCTACAGCGACATCGCGCGGTTCAACTCGATCCTGCACAACCTCGCGACCGACGTGTGGACCTACATCTCGATGGGCTACTTCGCTCAGTCGCGCGGCCAGGGCACCGTCGGGTCGAGCACGATGCCGCACAAGGTCAACCCGATCCGCTTCGAGAACGCCGAGGCCAATCTCGAGCTGAGCAACGGCATCTTCGACGTGCTGTGCCGCACCCTGGTCAACTCCCGGTTGCAGCGAGACCTCACCGATTCCTCGATGCAGCGCAACATCGGCACGGCATACGGGCACTCGCTGCTGGCGATCGACAACGTCTCGCGCGGCCTGGCCGGGCTCGACGCGGTGCCGGCCAAGATGGCGGCCGATCTCGACGCCAACTGGGAGGTGCTCGGCGAGCCGATCCAGTCGGCGATGCGCGCACTCGGCGCCCGCGGCGTGCCCGGCATGGAGCAGCCCTACGAGCGGCTCAAGGAGCTCACCCGGGGGCGGCGGATCAGCGAGGCGGACCTGCGCGAGTTCGTGCGCGGTCTCGGGTTGCCGAACACCGTCGAGGCGCGGTTTCTCGAGCTCACGCCCGAGACGTATGTCGGACTGGCTCCCCAGCTGGTGCGCTTTCTGTAGCTGCTGCGTGGCGGCGGGGGTGCGCGGGGTGCTACGGCTGCGCCATCGGCACCCGGACCGACGAGTGCCCGCAGGTCACCGTCACCACCAGCGGCTCGATCGACTTCGGTATGGCGGGAGCGGCGGTCACGGCATACAGGACGCCGCCGGTTGCTGCGGGACGCTGGGTGACGACCAGTTTCCGCTGCCCCGGCGCATGTGCGCTGATGGCAGCCGGAGCCCAGCCGTAGGCGACTCGCGGCGCCTCTGCACCACCGCTGATACCGGCCAGCTCCTGCCCGATCGGCTGCGGCGGCGGTGACGCGCCGGGCTTGTTGAGTTGCAGCCGGTCGCCGCTGCGCACCAGCAACAGCTGATCCGCATGCGGGTCGTCCGGCGACGGCTGAGTCCGGAACACGAGCGTCGCGACCGCCGCGGGAGGACTGGGCATGACGAGCGCGTCATACGTGCCGGCATTCGAATCCACGAATACGAGACCGATCGGCGTAAACCCTTGCAGTGCAACAGCATCGGGCCACAGCAAGGTAGCTCCCACGAGAGTCCCCCATTGCAGCTCGACGCTCGTTGCCGGCTGACGGTCCGGCGGGAAGACCAGCCGGAGGCCGTAGCCGTTCACCTCCGCACCGGCGATCAGGAAGAGGGCGCCGCCGAAGTGTCCGGTGACGATCTGGCCCGCTTGGGGCATGGCGACCGTGACGGGCTCAGGACCGCGAGCGTCAACCGACCCGATCCGGTATGCCGTGGCCGGCCGACCAACGTCGCTGATGGAGATCATGCGGTGCGCGCCGCTGGGGAAGGTTGCCATGAGCGCTGCGATCCCCGGCCCGACATACTCGGTTGCCGGCGTGTCCGCGGGCCGTTTCGCGGGGGTGGTCGAGGCCGCCAGGTGGCGCGCAACCGGCACCGCCGCGGCACCAAGCACAGCCGCGGCGGCCACTCCGATAGCCGAACGCCGCCGCAGTTGCCGGCGTCGCAGGATCGAGTCCCCGGCGCGCACGATGTCGTCGAGCTGCACCGTCAGGGTGGGCGGAAGCGTCACGTGCGCCATCGACTCGCGCAACCGCCGCTCCACCGAGGCATCGTCCGCAGGCATGGTCATCGCCGGTCATCTCCTGTCAGGGTTGTCAGGTCCCGCAGCGCTGCCAGGCCGCGGGAAGCCGCCGACTTGACAGCCCCGAGCGAGATTCCGAGGGCGTCGGCGACCTGTCGCTCCGAAAGATCGGCGTAGTAACGCAGCACGACCACTTTTCGCTGCTGCTCCGGCAGGTGGCGGAGCAGTCGCACGATCTCGTCACGGTGATCGACGTCCGATGTCTTCCCGACCGCCGCGAGCTGCCGTGCCTCGATCTCCCCAGTCGGCACTTCTCGACGGGTGCGGCGCCAGGAGTCGGTGTGCTCGTTGACCACGATGCGCCGCACATAGGCGAGCGCCTCGGCCCGGCGAATGCGCGGCCAGGCTACATAGGCCTTCACGAACGCGGCCTGCACGAGGTCCTGTGACTGGTCGACACGTCCGGTGATCAGCCACGCGGTGCGCAGGAGCGCCGGGGTCGCTTCACGGACGAAGTCCGCGAAGTCCGCCCGCGGGTCGCGTCCCGTCATACGCCACCTCCCTGTCGCAGTCTCCTACGCAGACGGGTCCGGAAAGGTTGCTTCGCCGAGTGACGGCTTCCTCGCCGAATGACGGCGGTATGACGCCGTCGCTCGCGGAGGAAGCCGTCACTCGCGGCTAGGGATACCCCAGTGGGGTATGCTCGCCGTATGGCGGGCTACACGGGGACCAAGGACGACTACCTGAAGCGACTGCGCCGCATCGAGGGGCAGGTGCGCGGGATTCAGCGCATGGTCGAGGAAGACACCTACTGCATCGACGTGCTGACGCAGGTCAGCGCGGTGACCAAGGCGTTGCAGAACGTCAGCCTCGGCCTGCTGGAGGACCACGTCGGGCACTGCGTGGTCGACGCCGCGCGCGAGTCCGACGAGGCCGCCGCCGCGAAAGTCCGCGAGGCGTCCGACGCGATCGCGCGCCTGGTCCGCAGCTGACCCCGCCCGCAACGCCACCATCGAAGAAGGAGTTCTCCATGACCCAGACGGCGATCCTCGTGCACGGAATGACCTGCGGCCACTGCGTCAGCGCGGTGACCGAGGAACTCAAGGCGATCGACGGCGTGCAGGAGGTGCAGATCGACCTGCACGAGGGCGGCGATTCGCCGGTCGTCATCACGAGCGAGCGCGAACTCGACGCGCAGGCCGTCGTGGACGCCGTCGACGAGGCCGGCTATCAGGTGGTCGGCTGAAACACTACAACGATGGCGCGGCGCGGACCGAAGGGTCCGCGCCGCGTCATTGTCGTCAGGGTCAGATGCTGACTTCGCCGTTGGCGCAGGTGAACTTCACCGACATGACGCCAGGGGTGCCGTGCGGTGCTGCGAAGTCGAAGTCGATTTCCGGCTCCCACTCGTCGCGGTCCACACCGGGCTCGCCGACGAGACCGAGCCATTCGCGGACCCGGTCGGGCGACCCGGCGATCTGCAGGCCCGCGAGCGTGGCGGTCGTCGGCCCCTCGGCCGACGGGTGGTACTCGGTCGACTGCCACTCGATGAAGAACGGCACCTGCGGGTCGGCCATCAGGCCGCGTATGCCGATCTGCTTCCAGCAGATCTCGACCCCGTCGGGGCGGTGCCGGTTGCCCGGAACGGCGCTGCGACCGAGCAGTCGCTCGGGGATGGACATGTCCTCGACCTCGACGACCCAGCCCAGCCAGCCGCCTCCCGCGGCCGAACGGGCGCGGACCGCCTGACCGAACGGCGCCTTGTCGGACGCCGGGTGGTCGAGCACCTCCACGACCTCGACGAAGCGGTGGTCGGTCAGCGGGATGATCGAGTTGCGAGTGCCGAAGCGTGGGTGCAACCCGCCGTCGACCGGCTCGACGCCCAGCAGATCGCCCAGCCGCTTCGCCGTCGCGACCATTCCGTCGGGCTCTGCGGCAAAAACCAGATGATCAACTCGCATGAACCGATCGTGCCATTGTGCTCCGGATCAGCGTGCAGCGGGTCCGCGCTGCCGCACCGCCTCGTAGAGCACGATCGCGGCGGAAGTGGCCACGTTCAGCGAGTTTGCCTTGCCACCCATCGGGATGCGCACCTGCACATCGGCGACGTCGAGCACCTCGCGAGACAGCCCCTCCTTCTCCGTGCCGACCGCGATGGCGATGGGTCCGGTCAGGTCGACGTCTGTGTGCAGCGCGGTCGCTGCCGGCGTCGCCGCGACCACCTGGATGCCTCGATCGCGTGCCCACGCCAGGGTTTCCGCCGTCGTCGCAGTCGCAACCGGCACGGAGAAGACCGTGCCCTTGGAGCTGCGTACGACGTTCGGATTGCCCCAGTCGGTGACCGGGTCGGCGGCGACGACGGCATCCACCCCGGCGGCGTCCGCGGTGCGCAGCATTGCGCCGAGATTGCCCGGTTTCTCGACGCTTTCGGCGATCAGCACCAGTGGCGCCGCCGGCAACAGCAGCTCGCGCGGAGTCGCACCGACCGCGGGCACGACCGCGAGGAACCCGTCCGCGCCCTCCCGGTAAGCGACCTTCTCGAATGCCGGCCGGCTCAGCCGGACCACCTGCGCGTGCGCGGCACGGGCGGCCCGCACGACGTCGTCCTGAGCTCGTGGGTCGGCCATGAGTTCGGGACACACGAAGAGTTCATGGGGTCGCACGCCGGCCGACAGTGCGAGCGCGAGTTCGTCATACCCCTCGAGCAAGGTGCGGCCGGTCTCGTCCCTCGTGCGGCGGCGGCGCAGCGCGACGAGCGCCTTCAACCGTGGGTTCGCCGCCGACGTGATCGTCTGGTCGCTCACGTCATACCAGCTGACGGAGTATGACGGCGACGCCGTCGTCCTCGACCGGGAGCGTCACCTCGTCGGCGGCAGCGCGCACCTCGTCGGGCGCCTGGCCCATCGCGACACCACGGGCGGCCCAGCGCAGCATCTCCAGATCGTTGGTGTGGTCGCCGACCGCGACGGTGTCGGCAGGCTCGACCTGCAGCGCACGCCGGACCTGCTCCAGCGCAGAGGCTTTCGAGACCCCTTCGGGGTTCACGTCCAGCCAGGCGGTGTAGCCGACCGCATAGTTGACGCCGTGCAGCCCGAGGCGATCGACCAGCTGCACGAAGTCCTCTGCGGTGCCGCTCGGCGACCGGAAGGTGAGCCGGGTCGTCGGCTCCTTCCCGAGCTCGTCCCATGGCAGCACCTCGACCGGGCCGATCAGCTCGCCGTCCGGGAAAGGTGCGCTGACCTTCGTGCCGACGCCTGGATCCTCCACTGCGACAACGGCATCCGGCCAGGCGTCCTTCAGCACGCGGAGTACCGGCGTCACATCGAAGGTGACCTTGTCGACGATCTCCCACTCCGTGCCATACAGCTGGGCTGTGACCGCGCCGTTGGAAGTCACAGCGAATCCCCTTGTCAGGGAGAGGAGTTCGATGACCGGAGCGGCTCCGAGAATGCTGCGCCCGGTGGCGATGACCACATGATGACCGGCGTCGGCCACCGCCTGGACCGCGTCGCGAACCTCGTCGCTGAGATGTCCGTCGTGATGGAGCAGGGTGCCGTCGATGTCGAGAGCGACCAGTTTCTTCTGCACGCCGCAAGCCTATGGAGGCTAGTGCGCACGGGCGCGGGAGGCACGCCGGGTCACCAGGACGACCAGCACGCCGGCGAGCAGGGTAACCACGGCACCCGCACGCAGCGCGGTGTTCGCGCCCGAGACGAAGGCGTCGGCGATGCCGGCGTGAGCCCCTGGGTCGAGCGCCAGCGCGCCGGCGACCGTGCGCGGCACCGGGTGATGGGATTGCAACGACGTCGGCAGATGCGCAGCGAAGCCGGCGACGGTGATCGTGCCCGCGACGGCGACGCCCAGCGCACTGCCGAACTCCCGAGTCGCGGACTGCAGGCCGCCCGCCACACCGGCCTGCACGGCGGGCAGGCTGCTGGTCAGCTCCGCCGTGAGCACCGGCAGGGCAAGGGCGAATCCGACGCCCAGGACGACCTGCCAGGCCGCGTAACCGGCGAACGGCGAATGCGTGGCCGTCGACAACCCCAGCAACCCGGCGCCGATAGCGACGAAACCTCCCGCGAGCGTGGGCCAGACGCCAACCCGGGCGGCGAGTGCGGGGACGAGCCGGCCCAGCAACACCATCGGAACGGTCAGCGGCAGTGTCGCCAGGCCGGCCTGGAGCACGGAGAACCCGCGGCTGTACTGCATCAGCGAGGCGTTGAGATAGAAGAAGCCGAAGCTGCCGAACCACAGCGTCACCATGCCCACACTGGAGCCCGTCAGCAGTTGCGCACGGAAGAGTCGCGGATCGAGCAGGGGGTGTTCGATGCGCAGTTCGACCAGGACCCACGCGACCGAAAGCAGGACGCCCAGCACGAATGCTCCGAGGACCAGCGCGCTGTGCCAGCCGTGTTGCGGACCCTCGATGATGCCGCCGAACAGCAGGAACGTGGCCGCGACCAGCAAGGCGGTGCCGGGCACGTCAATGCTGCGGAACACCCGGGCGCTGCGCGTCGCGCCGAGGCCGATTGCGACACCGCACAGCAGCGTCACCGGGACCGCTCCCCAGAACAACGCCTGCCAGGAGCCCGTGTTCAGCAACGCGCCGCCGGCCAGATTGCCCACGACGCCGCCCAGTCCGGAGATCGCTCCCCACATGCCCAGCGCCCGCTTGCGCCGCTCGGGCTGCGTCGCATGCACCAGCACCCCGACGCAGTTGGGCAGCACGAGCGCCGCGCCGAACCCGGAGACGATCCGCCCGGTCAGCATGGCCGGCACGCTCGTCGCCAGGGCGCAGGTCACCAAACCAGCGGCGAAAACCGCCAGGCCGGCCATGACGCAGCCCTTGCGGCCCACCCGGTCACCCAGCGCACCAGCCGGTATGACGAGACACGCAAACACGATCACGTACGCGTCCACGATCCACAGCAGCTGTGAGGAGTCCGGTCGCAGCCGGCTGCTCGCCAGCAACGGCACGGCAAGGTTGACGGCTGCGACGAAGCCCACCACGAGGACGGTGCAGGCCGAGGTCGCGATCAGGGTGAGCCGCTCGTGCCGGTCGCGCTCCCGCTCCAGTCGCGGATCTTGTTGCAGAGCAGCTGATTTCGTGATCATGAGGTGGGCAGCTCCTGGGTGTAGGCACCGGAGCGGATGTCGTCGAGCAGCGTCGGGCCGGTCGGCTGCCAGCCGAGCAGTTCGCGGGTCGCCGCGCTGGAACCCGTCATCGTCTGCCCGAAGAAGTGCCCGACGACGCCGAAGTGCCGGGCCGCGTCCGCCGCCGCGACGCGCACGACCGGCAGGCCGAGGGCCATCCCGACTTCTTCGGCTATCTGCCTGGTGAGCACCGACTCCTCGGCAACCGCGTGCACGCGAGTGCCCCCAGGAGCTTCCTCCAGCGCGAGCCGGATCAGCCGTGCGGCGTCGGTGACGTGCACTGCCGACCAGGCGGCCGCTCCGTCGTCGATGTAACCGGAGACGCCATTGCGTCGTGCAGCGGCGGTCAGCCAGTTGACGAATCCCCAGTCGCCGCAGCCGTGCACGCTCGGTGCGAACCGCACCGCGATCGACCGGATGAGGCGGCTGCTCGCTTCGAGCGCGAGGTTCTCGCTGCCGCCCCGATCCGAGCCCGGACCAACGGCGGGAGATGAGTCGGACTCCAGCACGGCCCGTCCTTTGACGATGCCGGAAAGCCCGTTCGCGACGACAACCGGCTTGCCCGAGCCTTCGAGCCCGGCGAGGAGCGCCATCACCGCCGCGCGCTCGGTGCGGTTGTTCCCTTCCTCGTCGGCCCAGTCGTGCTTGTTGGCCAGGTGGACGACTCCGTCTGCTGCACGTGCGGCCTCTCGCAGTGCGTCCGGCTGATCCAGGTCACCGCGGACGACCTGGGCACCCTTGGCCTCGAGTGCGGCGGCCGCTGCATCGGAACGGGCGAGCCCGGAGACCTCGTACCCGCTGCGGAGGAGTTCGTCCACCGTCGCCGAGCCGATCCAGCCGGTGGAACCTGTGACGAAGATGCGCATCCCGCGATCTCCCTTCTGCCCCTGCGGGCACTGCGCCGGCGCATCGCCGACTTTTACGAGACACTATGTATTGAAATTAGCAGTTTCGAGGCGCGATGTCTAATAAGTGGCGATTGCGGGGCAGGCTGTCTCGTACTGTGTGCGTATGACGGTGGCAACTCCACAGAAGGGTCGTCGATGATCGAGCGCCAGCAGGTCGGGCGCCCCCGCAGCGAGCAGGCGCGGGCTGCGATCCTGCACGCGGTGGACGATCTCGTCGTCGAATCCGGTTATGGCGCAGTCACTCTCAAAGGCATCGCGGAACGCGCCGGAGTGTCGCGGCAGACGATCTACCGGTGGTGGTCGACGAAGGCCGAGATCCTGCTCGAAGCAAGCGCCATCGACGCGCGCCAGGAGCTGCAGGTTCCGGCACACGAGACGCCCGCCGAGGATGTGGTCGCCTACCTCGACGCGCTGCTCGCATTCCTCAGCACGTCGGACGCCGGCACGGCCTACCGGGCGCTCGTCGGCGAAGCGCAGCACGACGCGAAGGTCGCCGAGTTGCTGCGTGATACCGACCCGGTCGGCCAGAGCGCGGCAGAGGTGATCGAGCGCGCGCTGCCCGGCCACGAAATGCGGCTGCCCGAGGCGACGGCCGAGCTGGTCGGTCCGGTGTTCTTCTGGGTGCTGAGCGGACGCGACCCCGCCGAGCTTGACACTGGTCGGCTGGCCGCAGCCTTCCTGCGGAACGGCCCGGGCGTTAGCCGCGCGACGGCTGCTCGGCGTCGCGGCCGGTGAACGCCTCGCGCAGGCTCAGCTTGCGCGAGGTCTGCAGCAGCGCGCGCCGATACATGCGTTCAGCCACCCGCAGGATCGCGTGGGCCCCGGCAAGCGCAATCACCAGGGATACCAACGGTTCCCACCAGGTGGCGTGTCCGGTCAGCACACGTGCGGGCATCGCGATGGTGGAGAAGACCGGCACGAAGGAGAGCACGGCCTGCGCGGTGCCCGTGACGAAGATGCCGCCGAAGAAGACGATCGCCACGAGCGCCGTCATCGGCGCCGATGTCGACTGCACGTCCTCCGACCGGGTCGCGAGCGCGCCGACGACCGCCCAGAGCGCCGCCAGCGCCAGGAAGCCGACCAGGAAGAACGGCACGAACCAGCCGATGCCGCCGGCCAGCTGGCCGAGCAGACTGCTATTGCCGGTGACCAGCAGCCCGCCGACGCCGACCAGCGCAAGCAGCACCACCTGCGCCATGGCCAGCACGGTGTTGCCGACGATCTTGCCGATCAGCAGCTGCCGCAACGGGATTGCCGCGGCAATGATCTCCACGATGCGGTTCTGCTTCTCCTCGACGACGCTGTTGGCGATCGCCATACCGAAGAGCAAGGCCGCCAGATAGAAGAGCATGCCGAAGACGACTCCGCCGATGCGCGCCGCCTTCACGTCGTGCCCGTTCGGCTGCAGCAGGCCGTAGGGCAAGTGAGCGCCACGCTGCAGGGCCGGCAGTGAGGTCCCGGCCGCAGCGGCGTTGCGTCGCACGGCATCCTCCTGCACGGCCTGCCCCAGATACGTCGCGAGCTGGGCGTCACGGTCGGACTTCGACACCAGCCGCCAGCCGTCGCCGGCGCGCAGCAGGCCCGCGTCGGCCTTCCCCGAGATCACCTCGGCTTCAACGTTTGCCGGTGAATTTGCCGGCACAGGAACGAGTTTCAGCTTGGCGTCGGCCGCTTGCGCCATACTCGACGCAGAGGTGACGACAGCAGTCGCGGCCGGGCCCTGGACGGCGATCTTCTTGGTCGACGTGTGCCCGGAGAAGGCGAATTGGATGCCGAGCACTGCCATCACCAGGACCAGCATCAGCGCGGTCGACACCAGGAAATTGCGATCGCGCAGCTTGACCCTGATCTCACGCGCGGCGACCAGCCGCCATACCGAGCCGGTGGAGTCAGCGGCAGTGCGGGCCGGAGCAGCCAGGTCGTGGGCGGTCATCGGGTCACCTCGCGGTAGATGTCGGCGACGGAGGGCACGAGTTCGGCGAGTTCACGCACCGAGCCGCGTCGCATCGCTTCGGTGAGCAGCCGGTCGGTGTCGGCTTCGGACGCCAACTGCACGATGGCTGTGTTGCCGGACACGTCGATGGCCTGCAACCAGTCCAGGTCCCGGACCCAGCCGACATCGGTGCCGGCGACCAGCCGGTGGCGGATCGTTCCGCTGCGGCGGAGCTGCTCCGCGTCGCCGTCCGCAACCACCCGGCCGCGCGCGAGGATCACGATGCGATCGCAGAGCCGCTCGACCAGGTCGAGCTGGTGGGAGGAGAAGAGCACCGGGACACCGGCCGCGGTGAACTCCCGCAGCAGCACGACCATGTCGTCCACGGCAGCCGGATCGAGCCCGGAGAACGGCTCGTCGAGGATGAGCATCGTCGGCCGGGAGATCACCGCGGCAATGATCTGGACGCGCTGCTGATTGCCCAGCGACAAGGTCTCCAGCTTGTCCTTCGCCCGCTCGGCGAGGCTGAAGCGGGACAGCAGCTCGTGCGCTCGATCACGTGCCTCCGGCCGCGAAACCCCGTGCAGTTGCGCGAGATAGGCAAGTTGCTCCACGATCGACTGCTTCGGATAGAGACCGCGCTCCTCGGGCATGTAGCCGAAATCGCGGCGGTCGCTTGCGGTGAGTTCCTGCCCCTCCCACCGCATCGAGCCGGAGCTTTGCGCGAGCACGCCCATGATCATCCGCATGATGGTCGTCTTGCCGGCGCCGTTGCCTCCGACAAACCCGACCAGGTGCCCGTCCGGCACCTCGAAGCTCACCTCGTCGACCGCCAGGGCATCGCCGAAGCACCGGGTGAGTTGCTCGACCTGCAGCATCAGCAGCCTCCTTCCGTCGCACCGTCCCTGACGTGCCCCACGGTATGGCGCAGGCTGTGCCCACCGGATCCGGCGCGCGGCGGAGTTTCGGTGTCCGGCAGCTCATCCGTCGTGGGACGGAGATCGTGAGTGACGGCGGCTTCGCCGAGTGACGGTGTGATTTCGGCGTCACTCGGCGAGGAAGCCGTCATTCGCGAGATGGGGGCGACGACCGGGCGGGGAAGCGCGCTCAGGTCACGCGGGGCGTATGACGTCCGTGCCCAGGAACGGCTGCAGCGCCCGCGGCACGCGCACAGAGCCGTCGGCCTGCTGGTGATTTTCCAGCAGCGCGACGATCGGGCGGGTGTCGGTGAGCATCGTGCCGTTCAGCGTCGCGACGAACGAGGTCTTGCCGTCGTCCCCACGCTGGCGGATGTTCAGCCGGCGCGCCTGGTACGTCGTGCAGTTCGAGGTCGAGGTCAGCTCGCGGTATTTCCCCTGCGTCGGCACCCACGCCTCACAGTCAAACTTGCGCGCGGCCGAGCCGCCGAGGTCACCGGCGGCGACGTCGATCACCCGGTAGGGCAACTCGAGACCGTCCAGCAGGCGGCGCTCGATGCGCAGCAGGTTCTGGTGCTCGGCGACCGCTTCCTCCGGCGTGCAGTAGATGAACATCTCGGTCTTGGTGAACTGATGGACCCGGAAGATGCCACGGGTGTCCTTGCCGTAGGAACCTGCCTCACGGCGGTAACACGTCGACGTCGCGGTGTACCGCAACGGCCCGGCGGACAGATCGATGATCTCGTCGGTGTGGTAGCCGGCGAGCGCCACCTCACTGGTGCCGGTGAGGTAGAGATCTGCCGACTCCAGGTGGTAGACGTCCTCGTGCGCGTCGAGGTAGCCCGTGCCGCCCATGGTTGCCGGGCTGACCAGAGTCGGGACCACCAGCGGAGTGAAGCCCTCCTCGACCGCGATGCTCTGGGCGTAAGCCATCAGCGCGTTCGACAGCCGGGCACCCGCGCCCTTGAGGAAATAAAAACGCGACCCGCTGACTTTCGCCCCGCGCTCCATGTCGATCGCGCCGAGCCGCTCGCCGAGCGTCAGGTGGTCGAGCGGCTCGAAGTCGAACTCCCTTGGCTCGCCGACGGTTTCGAGTGTGACGAAGTCGTCCTCGCCGCCGGCCGGCACCCCGTCGATGACGATGTTGTCCAGCTCGCGGATCAGCGCGGCAAACTCCTTGTCCTCCTGGTCGGCGGCCGCCTCCCGCTGCTTCACCTTCGCCGCGAGCTCCGCGGCGCGTGTGCGCGCCTCGTCGGCCTCCTGCTGGAGCGTCTCGACGTCACCCGAGCCGGACTTCCTGGCGCCGGCGAGCTTGCCCATCGCCGCGCCCACCGACTTGCTGACCGACTTCTGCTGCGCCCGCAGGCTCTCGAACTCGGTGATGGAAGCGCGGCGCTTCTCGTCGGCGGCGAGCACCTGGTCGACCAGGGACTCGTCGGCGCCGCGAGCTCGCTGGCTGGCACGCACCAGGTCGGGGTTCTCACGCACTAGCAAAATGTCGATCACGACAGGCAAGGCTACGCGGCGCCCGGGTGCCGCGTGCAACCCGATAACGTCACCCCCGACCTCTAACACGGGCACAGGAGAAAGGTGGCGGCGGTGAAACGTGGCGCGATCGTCGTCAACCCCACCAAGGTCAAGGACCTGCGCTCGGTGCGCGACCACCTGACGGCGGTGTTCCGCGGCGACGGCTGGGCGGCTCCGCTCTGGTTCGAGACGACGGGTGACGAACCGGGCACCGCTCAGGCGTATGACGCCCTCGCCCAGCACGCCGATCTGCTCGTCGCGCTCGGCGGAGACGGCACCGTGCGGTGCGTGGCGGCCGCGCTGCTCGGCACGGGCGTCCCTCTCGCGGTCCTCGCCGGGGGCACCGGCAACCTGTTCGCCCGCCAGCTGGGGCTGCCGGTCGGCCGGTATGCAGACGCCCTGCGCATCGGCCTGGCCGGCGTGGACACACCGATCGACGCCATCCGGATCGACCTGGACACCACGGGTTCCGGCGAGTTCGACGACCACCACATGGGCCTGGTCATGGGCGGCATCGGCCGGGACGCAGACATCATGGCCGACACGACCGAGCGGCTGAAGTCCCGGATCAGCTGGGCGGCATACCTCGTGGCCGGGCTGCGGCAATTCAGCCACGAGCTGATCCCGGCGACCATCGGCTTCGACGACCAGCCGCCCTTCACCCGCGAGGTCTCCGCCGTGCTCGCCGGCAACTGCGGACTGCTGCAAGGTGGCATGCGGCTGATGCCGGACGCCGTCGTGGACGACGGACTGCTGGACGCCGTCGTCGTGCGCGGCAGCGGACTGCACTGGGTGCCCGTCTTCGGCAAGGTGCTCAGTCGCTCCCGCACCGACTCGACGCATTTCCGCCGGGCGCAGTGCGCCGAGATCGTCGTGCAGGTGCCTCGGCCGGAGCGCGTCGAGGTCGACGGCGACGTGATCGGCACGGCTCGTGCTGCACGCTTCCGCGCGGACCGCGGCGCGCTGACCGTGCGGCTGCCCAGGTGATGAACCGACGTTTCCGGTTTGCCAGCACCCATCGGCTCTGCGCGCCACGTGACGCGGTCTTCGACATACTCGCCGACGCGGAGCGCTGGCCGCAGTGGTGGCCGCAGATCCGGTCGATCACCCGGTATGACGACGCCCACGGGGCGGCGCAGATCCGCAGCGTGCTGCCACTGACCCTGCACGTGGAGCTGACCTCCGAGCTCGCGGATCGCGAATCCGGTGTGTTACGAGCCGAATTGGCCGGCGACTTGGTGGGCTGGTCGCAATTCGAGCTGCGCGCGGCAGGCGCGGCCACCACGATCCTGAAATACACCCAGGAGGTGGACTTCGCACCGTCGGGTGTGGCGGCGAGACTGGGCGCGCTGCCACTCTCGCGACCGGTGCTGCTGGCCAACCACTGGTTCATGATGCGCAGCGGGATGCGCCGGCTCGCTGACGCGGCCGAGGGCCGGGCGCCGAGACACAGCTGAAACGGTCATAATCGACACGCCACGTGGGGGTCGATCCGGTCCGCACACCCGATGACCGAGGATTCGCATGGAGACCCGCAGATCGAAGCGTCGGTCCCGCAAAGTCGCGGGGGCGGCGATCGCAGCCGGCGTCGTCGTGCTGATCGCAGGTGGCGTCACGCTCGCGACCGCGCTGCACCACGACTCCGCCGGCGCGGCCGCGGCGGAGTCCGCCGGCACCCTCAGCTCGGGTGGAATCTCCGCACACTCCTCGTCGGCGTCGAAGTCGGGCAGCGCCAGCGGCACACACGGCAAGACCCACCTGACCGCCCTCCCCAACCCAACCGGCCACAGCACCCGGGTGCCAATCGCGAATCCCGCTGGGGCGCCGTGCATTCCGCGCAACCTCAACGTCGCGGGAGTGGGCATCGACGAGTCCGTGGTGCCGATGGGCACCAACGCGCAGGGCCAGATCTATCCGCCCCCGCACACGACCCTGTGGTACGACCGCTCGGCGCAACCCGGGCAGGACGGCATCGCCGTGATCGCCGGTCACGTCACATATGACGGCCCCGACAACTTCTACAACCTGCGCAATGTCGAGGTCGGCACCCGCGTCACCATCACCTGCGCGAACGCCAAGGTGGTCAAGCTGACCGTCACCGGCATGCAGTCGATCCCGAAGCCGGCCCTGACCACCGACCAGCGGGTCTGGGGTGCCAGCGCGACCCCGGTGGTCACGTTGGTCACCTGTGACATCAAGTCACCGATGATCGCCGGTCACCACCTGAACAACTTCGTGGTGTGGGCCAAGCCGATGGCGTAGCGACCTCGCCTATCCGGCCGGTCAGACGCGCTCGGGAGCTGCCGGGTAGACGCCGAGGATCTTCACGTCGGTGGTGAAGAAGCGCAACTCGTCCAGCGCCCGCGCGAGCGCAGGCTCATCCGGGTGGCCGTCGACCTCACTGAGGAACTGAGTGGCCGCGAACCTCCCGCCGACCATGTAGGACTCCAGCTTGGTCATATTGATGCCGTTGGTCGCGAAGCCTCCGAGCGCCTTGTAGAGAGCGGCCGGGATGTTGCGGACGTTGAAGATGAAACTGGTCACCATGGGTCCCGAACCCACCGGCGGCACCACGAAATCGCGCGACAGCACGACGAACCGGGTCGTGTTGTGGTCCTCGTCCTCGATGTCGTCCCGCAGCACCTCCAGCCCGTAGATGGACGCGGCGAGCGGCGGGCTGATCGCCGCCATCGTCAGGTCGCCGGCCTCGGCCACCTCACGCGCCGCGCCCGCGGTGTCACCGGAGATCACCGGCTCCAGACCGAGTTCGCGGATCACCTTGCGGCACTGCCCCAGCGCGTGTACATGACTGTGCACCGTGCGCAGCTGGCCGGTCGACACACCCGGCACGGCCATCAGCGCGAACCGGACCCGGTGGAAGTGTTCGGCCACGATGTGCAACCGGCTGGCCGGCAGGAAGTGGTGTATGTCGGAGACGCGTCCCGCCAGCGAGTTGTCGATCGGGATCAGCGCCAGGTCGGCTTCCGGACCGCCGGAGTCGGTGCGCTCGACCGTGGCGAAGACGTCCTCGAACGACGCACACGGCACTGCTTCCAGCTGCGGATATTCGCGTTCGCACACCGTGTGCGAGTTGGAGCCGGGTTCGCCCTGATAGGCGATGCGTCGAGGTTGGATCACCCGCGAAGCCTACGGAATGTGCCGCATGCCGGACAGCCCGGTCACTGCGTGGACAGCGTTCTGTGGTTCCGTCCCGTTGTCGCGACCGTCGCGCCTCCGGGACGCCATACCACCGATTTCGCGTCCCCAACTCGCGACCGTCGCGCCTCCGGGACACCTTCCGCGCCGAATCCCGTCCCTAACGCGCGACCGTCGCCGGTTAGGTACAGGTTTCACGCGAAATCGCATGCCGAAACGGCAACCGTTGCCGGAAATGTACGCCCGCGCCCGGATTTTCGCCCGCAAGCTGCTGGTCTCGCGCGATCTTCACGCCCGAGTGGGAACTTACTGGCGAGTATGGCGTGGTTACCCGGAAGTAACTGCCCACTCGGGACAGTCGTCGCAGTTGTGGGCGCCGCGGCCGTCCCGCACTCGCGACCGTCGCGCCTCCGGGACACCACACACCACACACCACACGCCAGGCGCCGTCCGCCATACCACCAGCCGAATGAGCACCGGCGCCGAATGCTCGGTCCCGTACGCTGTGGCTGATGTTCCGACGGTGGCTGGCATGGGTGGTGGGCCTCTCGGTCGTCGCCGTGGCCGGGTCGTTTCTGATCTCCTACCTGACCCAGTGGCCGGCGGCCAAGGCGATTCAGCAGCCCGGACCGATCATCGTGATCAGCGAACCCGCGCTCGCCTGGGATCAGGTCAGCCCCGAACGCACGCCCAACCTGTGGCGGCTCGCCCGTGACGGCGCATCCGGGTCGCTGACGACACGCAGCCTCAGTTCGCACAGCTGCGACTACCAGTCGTGGCTGACGTTCGGCGCTGCGAAACGCACGAGCTACGGCCCGGTCGTTGCGATGACGCCGCCCGGCAAGCGGCCGGCTCGGTGCCCGGGACCGCCATACCCCGCCCTGCTGGCCGCGACGCCGGCCACGGGCGCCGGAGCGCCGGCGATCTACACCAACTGGGCCAAGCTGCGCACTCGCACGCTGTCCCGCTCGGTCCCGGCCGACCCGTCCAATCTCACGACCCGGCTGACCCGGGCCGGCCAGTGCATCACCGCAGCCGGTCGCTACGCGCCACTGGCTGCGGCCACCTCGACCGGGCGCGTCGAGCACTACGTCGCCGACCCGTCCACCGTCGACCTGACCTCGTGCCCGGTCACCTTCGTCAGCCTGGCGAAGCGAGACGATGCGCAACTTGGCCGGCTGCTCGCCCGGGCTCCCGCCGACGCGACCATCGTCGTCGCCGGCTTTGCGGACGGCAAAGGTCCCGAGTTGCTGCACACGGTTGTCGTGAGCGGCCCGGGCGTGCCGCACGGACTGCTCACGTCATACTCCACCCAGCAGCCGGGGGTCGTGCAGCTCACCGACCTGAGCGCATTCGTGCTGGCCCGGCTCGGCGCCGCTGCACCGCAGCTACCCGAGGGCCGTTCCCCGATGGTGCAGCCTCGCCCGACCGGCACCAGCGCGATCACCGACGCGTCGATGGTCGCCATGCAGCTGCAGGTCGAGCACGCCCTGTCCGGTGACTTCCTCACTCGCTATGTCGTGACGATGGCGGTGCTGCTCGGCGCCGGCGGCGTGTGGTGGCTGGTCCGGCGGCGGCGCGCCCGCGCCGGCCAGCCGGTCGGATCGGGAACGCTGCTGCGGTGGTTCGTCAGCGGGTCGGCCGCACTCACCGCCTCGATGCCGGTCAGCACTTGGCTGATCGGACTGGTCCCGTGGTGGAACGCGGCCAATCCGCGGACCGCCCTCGCCTGGGGCATCGTCGGCTTCGCTGCGCTGATCGCGGCGCTCGCCCTGCTGGGCCCGTGGCGCCGCCACCCGGTCGGACCGCCGGTCTTCGTGGCGACGGTGACGCTGTCGGTGCTGTTGCTGGACGTCATACACGGCACGCCATTGCAGTTCGTGTCGGTCATGGGCCTGCAGCCGGTGTATGGCGGGCGCTTCTACGGCATGGGGAACGTCGGCGACTCGCTCATGGCGACGTCGGCACTGCTCATCGCCGCGCTGCTCGCCGGTGTGCTGCGCGGCAAGGGAAACCCCAGGCTCGCAGCAGCCACCGTCATCCTGATCGGCCTGGCTACGCTGGTGATCGACGGCACCCCGACGTGGGGCGCGGACGGCGGCGGGCCGCTGGCGATGTTCCCGGCGTTCGCCTACCTCGCGCTGAACGCGGGCGGGCTGGCGCTGACCTGGCGGCGCGCGGCGCTCATCTGCGGCACCGCGGTCGGCGTGGTCGGCGTCTTCGCGGTACTCGACTATCTACGACCGCCGAAATACCGCACGCATCTGGGCGATTTCGTCGCCCAGATTCGCTGGCACCGTAACTTCTCCGGCCTCGAGCCGATCGTGACCGCCAACTGGAACATGCTCAGCAGCAACGTCTTGACCGCGATCGTGCCGCTGATCCTGCTGCTGTCGTTCGCCGTGATGCTCACCCCGAACCACTGGCCCGGACGATTGCTGATGCCACTGGTCAGGCGGGTGCCGTTGCTCGGCGAGGGCATCGCGGCCATCGTGGTCTTCTGGTTCATCGGCTTCGTCAGCAACGACTCCGGCGTGTCGATCCCGCCCACCGGATTGCTGCTGCTCGCACCGCTGCTCATCGTGCTGGCGGCCTCGCCGACGGCCACGCCATACATCCGGGAGCGGCTACGCGGCACGCTGGCGCATCCCCGCACGCGGGAGGATCCGGCAGCCGACTCGGAGTAAGCATTCCGATCCGGGGTCCCCGCGAAGTATCGCAGCGACGAAGGAGCGGAGAACTTCGTGGGGTTTAGCGAATCGTGATCTGCCGCGACACCAGGCCGGCGCGGGCCCGGCGTTCGGCGTCGGTCAGGGCATCGCCGGCACGCACCGACGCGAGGGCCTCATCGAAGCGGCTGGCGAGTGCCCCCATCCCCTCGTCGTATGACGCAGCGTCGCTCCCCGGGTCAACCTCCCAGACCGGCACCAGCAGTCCGCAGGTGCGGAACGCGCCGAGCAGCCGGCCGTCGCTCAGACCGTCGCTGCCGGCAGCGTGCAATCGGGCGAGCGCGGCTGTCGCCTCGTCCTCCGCGTGCGGCAAAACCCAACGGACGTAAGTGCGTTCGCCGATCTTGCACCAGTATGCCGAGGGCGTCGACGGCAGCGCTTCGGTCGGAGAGATCGCGGCGTTTGCCTGCTCCAGGGACGCGGCGACCGAGTCGTCGAGCGCGTCCTGCTCGACCCAGAAGTCGAACCCGTCATGCAACTGCGGCTCGATCGCCTCGTCGGTGACCAGATCCTGCAGCCGCGGCGTCTCGGCGGTCACCGGCGGCGTCGTGGGCAGCGGCGTACCGGGCTCGGACTGCAGGGTGGCGATCAGGGCCGCCGCCAGGTCACGCGACAGGTCGCCCGAGCCGCCGCCGGACTGCGTGGCGACGAAACGCTCGCCGTCGGCGCGGTGCAGGCCGGCCCAGGCGAGGGGAAGCACCGTTGCAACAGTTGCCGCGTGCTCGGCTCCGTCATACGTGAAGGTGAGGCGTGCGGTGGCGGCCGGCAGCAACTCCCGCATGGCGACCCAGCCGGTCTCGCCGGGCAACCCGTCGAACGGCCTGGCGGCAAACGGAACTCGCGCCGGCTTCTGATGAGCGCCCTTGCGGCGCGATGCCTTACCCATAAGGGTCCACCTTACGCACGACGAGCCCGCCCGAGACCTCGACCGTCGAAGGTTAGGTATGCACCGTGCCGCGGATCGCGTCTGTCACGGCCGCGAGGGCGAGCAGCCGGATGACGTCGACGGGCGCGTCGATCCGGCCGGTCGCAGCGGCGACGAAGGCGTCCCCGTCGAAACGCGTGTGCGGCGGGGTGATCGTGCGGGCCAGCCCGTCGTGCGCGCCCTGCGCGACGATGCGGCAGCCGGTCTTGTCCAGCCGGGCGTTCGTGGCGACCAGCCCGATCGTGGTGTGCGTACGGTCCGCGCCGAAGACCTGCTGCAACCGCTCCGCCGAGGCGAGATCGACATCCACGGATCCCAGGTCGACGTCGCCGAAAGCGTTGAGCACCACCAGTGCCCACACCACGACATCGCCCAGCTGCCGGGTCGCGACGCGCACGCCGCCGGGCTGGGCGCCGTCCGGGCCGCGCCAATGGCTGACGTAGGCGCCGGTGCCCGCACCGACCTGCCCGGTCGCCGGGTCGTCGGCTGCTGCGGCAAGTGCCGCGGCATACCCCTGCTCGGGGCCGGGACGGACGTCGGCGGCGCCGACGGCCAGGTCGAAGAGGCCGAGCGCGGGCACGATCGGGACCGCCCCGCCCGGCGTGGGAACGCCACGGCCGAGTTCCTCCATGCGCCGCATCACCCCGTCGGCAGCCGCGAGCCCGAACGCCGAACCGCCGGTGAGCAGCAGCGCGTCGATGCTGCTCACCGTCTTGTCGGGTTCGAGCGGAGTCAGCTCGCGGGCAGCCGGGGCTCCGCCCCTGCACTCGTATGACGCGACAGTCCCAGGCGGGAATTCGACCACGGTGCAACCGGTTCGGGACGTTGCGTCGGTCCAGTGCCCGACCTTCACTCCGTCGACGGGGATCGGCACGAGGGTCCGTCCGCTCTCAGATCCGGCGCCGGGAGGCGCCACCGAGGGCCGCCCACACCATGGTGTGGCCGTCGTCGTCCGAGACTCCCCACTCATAGGCGAGCGAGCGCACGATGCGCAGCCCCCGGCCGCTCGGCGCCCAGTCGGCCTGTGGTTTCGGCTTCGGCTGTTTGCCCGAACCGCCATCGGTCACTTCGATTTCGACCCGTGGCGGGCGAGCGCGCCATCGCGCGCGGACCGTGCCGTCCGGCATCGGCCGCCCGTGCAGGATCGCGTTCGCGACGAGTTCGGCGACCACCGTCTCGGCCTCCTCGACGACGGATTCGGGCAGGTCGCCGGCGTGGAGATCCGCGACGATCTCGGCGCGGACTTGCGGCACCGAGTCGATGGTCCACGGCAGCCGGACCGTTCGCACCCAGGGATCGGCCTTCTTCTCACTCACGCCCGACATCATGCCCGACCGGTGTCACCTCTCGGCATCGGCTTGCTTGACGTCACCGGTCGGCATACGCGTCGTCCACCATCTGCCGGGCAAGACCGGGACGGTTGGAGATGATCGCATCGACACCCAGCCGCAGGCACAGCTCGATGTCCGGCTCTGCGTCGACGGTCCACACATGCACCTGGTGGCCGTAATGATGTTGCCGCGCAACGAATTCCGGGTTGCGCCGGATGATCCCCAGCCACGGTCCCACGATGGCGACATTGGGCGGCAGCCCGTCCCGGAAGAGGGGCGAGGTGCTCACCTCGATCAGCTGCACCCGTTGCAGATGCGGCGCCAGCCTGGCAATCCGCTGGATGGCCATGGAGGAGAAGGACATCACCCGCACGACGGGCTTGTCCGGCGCAGGCCGCAACAAGTCGAACTCGGCCAGCACGTCGACGAGCCGGCGCTCGACCTCCCCGGCATACCGGGTGGGGTGCTTGGTCTCGATGACCAGGTCGGGCTTGCGTTCGCTGGCAAGAGCCGAGCGGATCAGCTGCCGCAGCGTGAGGATCTTGGCGTGATGCCGGTCCGGCTGCTCGGCGTCGCCGGCATGGGCGACTTTCCAGCTGCCCCAGTCCATTCCCTCCAGTTGCGCGAGCTCCAGTGCGGAGACCACGCCGCGGCCGTCGGAGGTGCGGTTGACCCGGCGGTCATGCACGCAGACCAGGTGCCGGTCGGCGGTCAGCCGCACGTCGCATTCGAGGCCGTCGGCGCCTTCGGCGATGGCTCGCTCGTAGGCACCGAGGGTGTGTTCGGGGTTGTCGTGACTGGAGCCGCGGTGAGCGATGACCTTGGGCGGGCCGCCACCGAGCGGTGAGCCGATTGTGCGCACGGGAACATCGTTGCAGGGTCGTTGCCGGACGCGTCGGCGACCCGCGGAAAGAGTCGTCCGGCGCCGCGGATCGCGGCACCCGGTCAGCGAGCGGCGAGCAGTTCGGTCACCACGGTGGCGTCGTGGAAGGGGACGTCCCCGGACGCGAGGTGCTGCACCCGCTCGTGCCCCTTCCCTGCGACGACCACGACGTCGCCGGGACGCGCCTCGCGCAGCGCGGTGTCGATCGCCTCGCGCCGGTCGGGCACGACACGGGTGTTGGCCGGGTCGGCGCCCGCCAGCACTTCGCTGGCGATGTCCTGTGCGTCCTCGTAATAGGTGTCGTCGGTGGTGATGATGGCGACGTCCGCGAGCTCGGACGCGACAGCGCCCATCTTCGGCCGCTTGTCGCGATCGCGCGCACCCGCCGCGCCATACACGCACAGCACGCGGCCGTCCCCCGCGACCTCGCGCGCGACCTCGAGCACCGCGCGCAGTCCGACGTCGGTGTGTGCGTAGTCGACGACGACCTCGAACCCGCGCTCGAACGCAGCTGGGACGCGCTCGAATCGCCCTGGCACTTGGCCCATTTCGAGCACCGCGCGGGTGAGCACGTCCGGCGTCATGCCCATCTCGAGCGCGATGCCGGCCGCCCCGGCGACGTTGTGTACGTTGTAGCCGCCGAGCAGCGGCATACGCACGGCGAGCGAGCCGTGTCCGGGCGTCACCAGGTCGAAGACGGTGCCGGCGCCGTCGCGGCGCTCGTGCTCGATGCGATAGTCGGCGTTCGCGTCGGTGCCGAACGTCAGCGTGCCGTCGATCTCGCGGGCCAGCCGGGCGCCCCACGCGTCGTCGGCGTTGGCGAGCTTGGGCCCAGCCGTCCATTCGAAGAGCTTCCGCTTGGTGCGGTAGTAGTTCTCCATGGTGCCGTGCAGATCGAGGTGATCTCGGGTCAGATTGGTGAAAATAGCTGCGGCATAACATGTTCCGTCAACTCGATGCAGATGTATGCCGTGTGAGCTGGTCTCGAGCACCACGTGCTGCACACCGGCATCGCGCATCCGCGCGAGGTTCGCCTGGACACTGGTCGCCTCGCCCGTGGTGCGCACCGCCAGCTCGTGCTCGGAGCCGACGATGACCTCCGCGGTCGTCATCAGGCCGGTGGCCGCCTCGCCATACGCAGCGCTGAGGATCGCGTGCAGCACGTATGACGTGGTGGTCTTCCCGTTGGTCCCGGTCACGCCATAGACGGTCAGGTCGTCCGAGGGATGCCCGGCCAGCTCGGTCGCCAGCGCCGCGAGCGCGATGCGGTCGCTAGGCACCACCGCGGTCGGAACCCCGGGAACTGGCTGTTCGGCGACGATCAGCGTCGCCCCGCGCTCCAGCGCCTGCGGCACGAAGTCGGCGCCGCGTGACGTGAATCCGTTGATGGCGACGAACGCCCCGCCGGGCACGACGGTGCGGGAGTCGTGCGTGACGGCGACGATCGGCCCCGCCAGCGGGGGCACCTCGACGCCCAGCACGCGGGCGACGCTCTCCTGGTCCAACGGCATCGCAGGAGCGTATCGGGGACCGTTCCACCAGTCTCGCTCCGGCACACCGGGAGCCGGCAGTCGATGTGCTTCGCTAGGGTCATCTAGTTATTTCCGAAGATATCCACATAGTCGCCGATCGCCACCTGGCGGCGCGCACCCGGTGATCGATCCGGGTGAAGGTCACGAAGCAGTCTCACCGGCCTTCTCGATGGCCGGATCGGCCGCTGATCGTGTCAGACTCGGGCGGTACGACGATGAGCAGGCGCGGGCAGCACCACCCGGCAGCTGCACCGCCACCAGGAAAGACGACGCACCCAGATGACCGAGCCTGATCACGACCTCCCGGCACGCCCGGCGTTCGTGCTCCGCGTGCGGGCGGGCGCATCGGGTGCCGAGACCGGCTGGCTGGACGACGAGCAGGTGATTCCGCCTCCGGGCGTCAGCATCCACCGGGCGCTGATCCGTGCGGCGCGCAGCCGCGCGGACCGCACTCAGCCGGGCAGCACGATCCGGGTGATGGGGGTGACTCCGGACGGCGCGGTCTTCCATCTGGGCATCGGCCCCGACGGCGCCGCCTGGGAGGTGCCCCCACCGCAGCAGGACGATCCGCAATCCGTGCCCGACGAAATCTCGCACGTCGCGCAGTTGCAGGAGCGGGACGGCCGGCTGGTTGGCCTCGTCGACGACGAGCCGGTGCCGCTCGTGCCGGGCGAGGACCCTTACGAGCAGTTGCTGCACGAGGCGCGCCGCCGCGCGGACCGGTATGCCGCCGGGCGCACCGTCCGGGTGCTCGGCCGCACTCCGGATGGCAGGGAGTGGCAGATCGCACTGGCCGCCGACGGCACGCAGAGCATCCTGCCGCCGCCCGAGTCGTCGCAGCCGCCCGCACCAACGGAGACCGCGGCCGCCCCGGCGCCTGCAGCTGTCAACGCGTTCCGCCCGGTCGATCCGGCAGCAGTGGCGAAGGCCGAGGAGGCTGGCGAAGCGGCACCGCCGGTCGCCGACGAGCCGGCGCCACAGGCGGCATACGCCGAGCCCGACGACGAGGAGGCTCCGACTGCCGACGTGCCGGAACCCGCGGCACGCACAGCTGCCATGAGCACCCTGACCGACGACCTCGGCCGCCCGATCCGGACAACCACTCGTGCCTCGGTGCTGCCGGTGTATGACGCTGCCCCACCTGCACCGGCGACCGCCACGGCAGGATCCGCCCCGGCATACGACCAGGGCGAGCCGGGCAGCCTGTCACGCCGGCGGCTGCTGCTCGGGGGCGCCGGCGTGGTCGTGCTCGCGGGCGCGGCGACCGCAGGGTACGTGACGCTGCGCGGCAACAGCAGCACTCCGAAGTCATCGCCGACCGCTGCCACGGGGTCGCCGCTGCCGGACGGCTTGCAGCCGCCGGCGGGACTGCCCGCGAGTTATCTCTGGTTGGTGGTCAATCTCTCCGACATCGCGCCGCGCCTGGCGGTGACGGGCTCGCAGCTGATCTGCACGGTTGACAACGACACGACCGGAGGCACCCAGCTGGTGTCGCTGGATGCCACGAGCGGCAAGGCGCAGTGGAAGGCCGACCTGCCACTCGACGCGATCCTCGCGGGGGGTCCGACGCTGTGCCCGATCGATGGCTCCACCTCTATCCTGCTGGTCAGCCAGAACCAGATCATGGCCTACCCGCTGGGCGGTGGAGACCCGAAAACGTGGCCGTTACAACACAATTGGAACGCCCCAATCACACCGAGCGGGGTGATCGTGACCAAGCCGGGAGACCCGGAGAATGCGTACGTCCTGCTCCACGACACCCTGACCCGGCGGGCCGTCGAGAAAGGCACCAATCCCGTGGCCGTGCTGCGCGACGGCACCGTGGTGACGACCGACTTGCACGGTCACGTGTGGCTGTCGGCCGACGGGACGAAGGCGCCGAAGCCGACCACCCTGCAGGCGCCGAAGGGGACTGTTCCGGGGACCTTCGTCGCTGCCACCCAGAACCAGCTGATCACCGCGTTCGTGCCGCGTGACCGGCCGACCGCCTCGATGCTGCGGTCGTTCAGCCTGCCCGATCTCACCCCGCGGATGACCACGGCCGCCATCGAACCTGCGGTCTTCCCGAGCACCTTCATGCTCGCGCCGGACGAGAGCTGGGCGGTCGGCAGCAACACCTGGATCAACATGGCCACCGGCGATACCCGGCTGATCACCGCTCGCTGGTCGCCCATCGCGATCTCGGCGCACAACACCTGGAGCAAGTCCGGGGAGAGCATCCTCACCGCGGACGACACGGGCAAATATCTCGGCCCCGCGAAGGAGACCGGCGGCCAGGTGATCGTCCCCCGCGGCGGCACCGCGCAGCTCGCCTTCTGCGCCGGCTCGGTCGCCAATGAGACGACCCTGTATGCCGTGCCCGTCACGCCGTCTGCGGAGTGACGGGCTGGGTTGTCGAACGGCCGGCGTTCGAGCGCCGAGCGGGGTAGTTCCGCACCGAGCGGGGTAGAACGGCCATCGGCACCAGCAGCAAAGGCACCAACAAGGCAGCCCGGGTGCAGGTGCGGCGCCTGTTCACCCACCCCGGCACCGGCGACCTCATCGGCATGGAATCGAGGGCCCGCACCTACCCCGGGCTCCTCGCCCACCTCATCAAACTGCGTGACCACACCTGCCGCACGCCGTTCTGCATCGTGACGATCCGGCACATCGACCACATCCGCCCCCACGCCACCGGCGGCGAAACCACCGAACGCGACGGCCAAGGACTCTGCGCACGCTGCAACTACCTCAAAGAACACCCCGACTACACCGTCACCGGCGATGCCGGCGAAACCACCACCTCCACCGGCAGCCTCGTCGCAACCAGCCACCCACCCAGCCCGCCCGGGCTACCCCCACCCACCCGTCACACACCGAACGCACCCTCATCGACTTCATCTGGATCCAGGACATCTACCGAGAAGCCAGCTGAGCTACGTGCTCAATAGTTCGGCGCGCAGCGGACTCGCGCGAGACAGACCGGGGACGAAACTCAGGTGCGCACTCGGGCTCTCGTGGGCGAGGGTTGCCTGATGGCGACCGACGTAATGCCCGGCCATTGGTACAAGAACTACGAGCGCGGGCGACCCGGTTACCCGAACGCGGTCCTTGACCTGGTCGACCTCGCACCAACTGCGGCGGTGCTGGACGTCGCGGCTGGCACGGGGAAGTTCACGCAGCTACTGGCAGCACGGTTCAGGCGTGTCGTTGCCGTCGAGCCGGACCACGAGATGCGGCACATGCTCACGGTCGCGTGTCCCGAAGCGGTGTGCCTCACGGGCAGCGCGGATCGCCTGCCGGTCGCGGACGATTCGGTTGACGCAGTGTTCGTGGCCCAGGCCTTCCATTGGTTCGACAACGAGGCGACGTTGGCCGAGTTCGCGCGGGTTCTGCACCCAGGCGGGGTCGTGCTAGTGGCATGGAACGTCGCGACGGGAGAGGTGACACCGGACATCTCGCCCGTCCTGGAGTTGCTCGCGCCGATGTGGCCGGACGAGTTCGGCTTCCCGCTGGACATGTTGCGCGGCGACTGGAGCCCGACCTGCTGGAAGCTTCCATACGCCCGGGCAACGTTCAGCGACATCCGCACTGCGCACTTTGCGAACCCTCAAAGCGTTGACCCTGAAGGCCTGGTCGCGTTCTTCGGCTCCATGGGGTGGATCGCAAACTTGCCCGACACCGAACGGCTGCCGCTCCTCAAGGAACTGCAATCGAAGCTCACCTCCGACCACTACTCGCTGCCGTGGCGAACGCGCATCGAGTGGACTCAATCGATCGCGTGAGTGCATCCCCGATTGACAAGCGAGCCGGCGTTTCTTCCGCGCTGTCTCGCGGAGGAATGTGAAGAGACGACGATCCGGATCGAGCGGGCCATTTCGGCACTGGCACTGGTGTAGCGATCCCGGCGCCGGCACGCAGCGCAAGATCACCCACAAGGCGACCAAGCGCTCAACCTCACCAGGTCACCGGGCACGTGCGGCCGGCCTGGGCAACAATGACACCGTGCTGACCGTCGGATTGCTCGTGGTCGCGGTCCTGCTCACCTGGCCGGTGCCGCGACTGCTGCCGCGCCTCACGCTGCTCGAACACGTCCCCGGCGCAACCCTGCTGCTCTGGCAGGCGGTCGCCCTCTCCGCCATCTTTGCCGCCGTCAGCCTCGCCCCGATGGCGATCCTGCAGACGGTTCGGCACGGGCGGGAGATCCCGGCGCCGGCCGCGAACTATCCGATGCTCGCCATCGGCCTGGTCATCTCCGGGCTGGTCATCGCCCGCCTCTTGCTGCAAGGGCACCGCATCGGACGCGACCTGCGCATCGCCCGGCGCGAGCACGCCGAACTCGTCGACCTGCTCGGGGTGAGTCCCGACCCCGAGGGTGGTGACGAATCCATCACCGTGCTGGCACACCCGACGCCCACGGCATACTGCATCCCTGGCCGCCGGCACCGGGTCGTGTTGACCGACAGCACGATTCGGTCACTCCCGGCCGATGAACTCAGCGCGGTGCTCGCGCACGAACGCGCCCACCTGCGGCTGCGTCACGACCTCGTGCTCGAGTTCTTCACCGTGCTGCACACGACGGTGCCCCCCGCCATACGCAGCGATCTCGCCCTGCGAGAGGTGCGGCTGCTGATCGAAGCCCTCGCCGACGAGTCCGCCTGTCGCGCAGTCGGCCCGGTGCCGGTGGCACGTGCGTTGTTGCAACTCGCCGGTGCGAACCACCCAGGCGCCACCTTGGGTATGGCGGGCGCGGCGCAACGCCGCATGGAACTGCTCGGCGACACCGACGCGCATCGGGGGCTGGCAACGGCCGTCGCGACCGCGGCCGTCCTGGTGCTCTGCGTGACCGGGTGCCTCGCCTGGGGCGCGCTGCTAGGCCTCGCCTGACCCGACGGCTCAGCGCGACTGCTTGCGCTCGACCTCCGCGAGCCCGGCCCGCAGCACGTCGAGGTCCTCGGCCGATGCGTTGTCCAGGAAGTGCAACAAGGCCGCCTTCCGGTCCCCCGGCTCGAGCGGATCCAGGCTGGACTGCAGCACCTCCGCGGTGAGCTCGTCACGCCCGGACGCCGCGCGATAACGCCAGGCCCGGCCCACCCGCTCACGACTGACAAGGTGCTTCTTGGCCAGCCGGTCGAGCACGGTCATCACCGTCGTATACGCCAGATCCCGGTCGGTGAGCCGCTCCAGCACCTCGCGCACCGAGAGCCAGCCGTCCTCGGGAAGCGCCCACAACTGCTCCATCACGGCGCCTTCCAAGTCACCGAGCCCGGACCGTGCTTGCCTCACCACGGCGACACCGTAGACCCGCTAGCTGTGCCCGCCGCGCCAGCCTCCGCCGGCTCGAGGACCGCCGCAGCGTCCGGGGCCAGCGCGAGCGCACGGTCCGGCGCCAGCTCGGTCACCGCCTGGTGCGACACCGCGACCATCGTCGCGCCCGCGGTCGCGGCGCGCAGATCGGCCAATACCGTCCGGGCCGTCGGCCCGTCCAAGTGCGCAACCGGCTCGTCCAGCAGCAGCACCGGCCGGTTCGCGAGCACCGCTCGCGCGATCGCCAGCCGCGTGCGCTCTCCGCCGCTGATCGCCCGGCCGTCGCCGAGTTCGGTGTCGAGACCACGCGGCAACGACGCCAGCCACCGGCCGAGCCCCGCATCCACCAGGGCCCCCGCGACCGCGGCATCACCTGCCCCCGGCTGCGCCAGCAGGAGGTTCGCCCGCACCGAACCCCGGAAGACGTGCGGCTCGTCGTCGACGACGGCAATGCGCGAACGCACGGCATACAGCGATTGATCGCGCGTGTTGCGCCCGCCGAACTCATAGCTGCCGCTGCTCGCGTCGAGGTGTCGCGCCAGCACCGCGAGCAGCGTCGACTTGCCGGCGCCGTTCGGCCCGCTGACGCTGACCCGCTCGCCGGGGCGCAACGTCAGCTCGTCCAGGCGTAGGTCGTCGTGCACACCGGTCCACGAGGCCTGTATGTCGCGCAACCGCATCCCCGACGCCGCGGCCGGTTCGCCGGTCGCGTGCGGACTCGCGTCGTGCACCGCTGGCTCCTGGCCGACCAGCTCGTCCAGCCGATCGCGCGCCTGGACCCCACGGGCCGCCGCACCGACCGCGTCCGGCAGTTCGCCGAGCACGACGGTCAGCGCGAGTGGTCCGAGCACCAGCAGCGCGGCAATCGGTGCAGCGACTTCTCGGTGCAGGACGGCAGCCTGCGCGACAAGCGCCATGGCCACCACGCCGAGCCCGGCGATCACTGTGGTCAGGCCGGTGCCCAGAGCACGACCCCGGGCTCCTCGCCCGACCGCACGCTGCGCGGCCTCTCCTGCGTGGTCCAGCCGGGCGAGCAGTCGCTGCCCCAGCGAAATCGCCTGCACTGCGGTCAAGTTCGTCGTGATGAGCTGCGCTTCGCGGTTGACCGCCGCTCGCGCCCGGAGGGTATGACGCTGCGTCGACAGCTCCACCCGGTAGTCCCACCAGGCAACCGCGCACGCGGCCAGCACCACACCGGCGAGAACCAGACCACTGAGCGGATGCAGGATCGAGGCGACCACGAGCGCAAGCAGCGCGGTCAGCGCGGCACCCACCAGCGGGACGAGGCTGCGCACCTGCAGATCCACTTCGTCGTCCAGGTCGGCGACGGCAGCCGTCAGCACATCGGCGCGGCGCCGCCGGCCGAGGCGCGCCGGCGTCAGCGGGATCAGCCGCTCGTAGAGCGTGGCCCGGCGCGACACCAGATCGCCGAGCGCCGCGTCGTGCGAGAGGATTCGCTCGACGTAGCGCAGCACCGGACGCCCGATCCCGAAGGCGCGCACGCAGACGATCGCGACCAGCAGGGTCAGCACCGGCGGCCGGGTCGATGCCTGCACAATCAGCCACCCGGACGTCGCGGTCAGGGCGACGCCGCAGGTGGAGGCGAGCGCTCCCACGACGGCGGCACGTAACACGCCCGGCGCCGGGCGCCATACCGAGGTGGTTGTGTGCGGTTCCGTCGGCACAGGGTCAACGGGGAGTGACGTCGGCGCCGAGGTGCCGCGGCGCACCGCGGCGGGGCGTGGAGCAGCCGGCTCCGGACCTACCGGATCGAGCCGGATGACGTTCTCCGCCAACGCGATCAGCGAGTCGCTGTGCGTCGCGACGACGACGGCGCGCTCCGCAGCCAGGTCGAGGATCAGCGACTCCGCCAGCTCCTGCATCTGCGGGTCGAGGTGCGCAGTCGGCTCGTCGAGCAGCACCACCGGGGCAGACGACAGGCGCGCACGAGTGAGGGCAAGCAGCGCCCGCTGGCCGGCCGAAAGTCCGAATCCGTCGTCACCGATCGGTGTTTCGAGGCCGGCAGGTAGCCGGCGCAGCGGCTCGGGCAGCCACCGCGTCCCGGCCGGCAGCTGCGTCCCGAGCGCCAGGTTGTCGGCCAGCGTGCCGGGTAGCAAGAAGGGCCGCTGCATGGCGTAGTGGACGCCGGCGTCGTGCACCACGCCCGCTGTCGGGGCACGCAACCCGGCCAGCAGATCGAGCACGGTCGTCTTGCCCGCTCCCGACTCGCCGACGAGCACGGTCAGCCCGGTCCGGCGCGCGACGTCCAGGTCGCGCACGACCATGGTATCGGTCCCGGGATAGCGGTAGCTGACCCCGGCCGCAAGCAGGTCGCCGGAAATGGGGGTGTGCTCGAACGGCGTTGCCTGCTCACGCAACTCGGCGATCGCCTGCGCACCGTCGGCGGCCGCGTGAAACTCCTGACCCACCCGCCGGATCGGCCAGTACGCCTCCGGCGCCAGCAGTATGGCGATGAGCCCCACATGCAGGGACACCTCCCCATGCACCAGCCGCAGCCCGACGGAGACGGCAACGATCGCCACCGAGATCGTCGCGAGCAGCTCCAGAGCGGCCGAGCTGAGGAAGGCGGTGCGCAGGGTGCGCACTGTGGCGCGACGCAGCTTCTCTCCGACCGCGCGCACGACCCCCACCTGGTGCTCGGCCCGCTGGTAGTTGACCAGTGTCGGCAGCCCGCGCATCACGTCGAGGAAATGCCCTGTCAGCCGGTCGGTTTCATCCCACCGCGCGGCGGTCTCCGCCTTGGTGTGCATGCCGATCAGCGCCGCGAAGACCGGGAGCAGCGGCACGGTCAGCACGACGATGAGCGCGCTGACCCAATCCGTAAGTGCCAGCGCGACCAGCGCGAGCGCGGGCACGACCGCGGCGGCCACGAGTGCGGGGAGGTAGCGGGCGACATACGGTTCGACGGCCTCGGCGCCCAGCGTCGACCGGCTGAGCATGACGGTCTCGCTCGGTCGTTCGTCGACCGGGCGCGCCAGCCAGCCTTCGACGGCGCGGCGGCGGAGCACCCGCGAGACACACGAACCCGCCCACGCCGCAACACGTTCGGCGGCTCCGGAGACGACGCCGCGCACCACGAAGACAACCAGGACGGCCACGACCGGTCCAAGCAGGTGGTGGCCATCGACCACGGCCACCACCAGGCCGGCGACCACGATCGCCTGGGCGATCGCGAGCGCTCCCTGCACGACCCCGAGCACCCCGAGTGCGCCGAGCGGGCGTCGCACGGCGGGCTCGGAGCGGACCAGGGCCGGATCGAAGGGCTTCATCTGCCGACTTCGACCTCGGCGAGCGGATCACTTTGCGGCGCAATGTGATCCGTGCTGATCCGCTTGCGGAAGACCCAGTAATTCCACGCCGAGTAGACCAGCATGATCGGCGTGAAGACGATCGCCGCACCGGTCATGATCTGCAGTGTCAGGTGCGAGCTCGCCGCGTTGTGCACCGTCAGGCTGAACGCCGCGTTGGTCGTGCTCGGCATCACATCCGGGTATGCCGCGAGGAAGTAGCACGCGACCGTCGCCGCGATCGTGGCGAAGGTGCCCGCGAAGGCCAGCCCGTCACGACCGGCCCGATCCGCCACGAGCGCCCCAAGGAAGAAGATCACGCCGATCGCCGCGACCACCCACGACCACACCGTGCCGGTGTGCACGTTGACCCAGACCAGCAGCGCGACTGCCAGCACCGCGGTGACGGGTGCGACCCGCCGGGCGACGGCCCGAGCGTCGTCCCGGATCGACCCGGAGGTCTTCAGCGCCAGGAAGAACGCACCATGCACGAGGCATACCGCGACCAGTGTCACGCCGCCGAGCAGGCTCATCGGGTTGAGCAGTGTGAAGAAGTTGCCGGTGAAGTTGCCCGCCCGGTCGACGGGCACCCCGTGGATCAGGTTGGTCAGTGCGACACCGACGAGCAGCGGCGGCAAGATCGATCCGATGATGATCGTGGTGTCCCAGCCGGCACGCCACTTGTCGCTGTCGCGCTTGTAGCGGTAGTCCAGCCCCATGTTGCGCACGATCAGCGCGACCAGGAGCAGCAGCATCGCAAGGTAGAAACCGCTGAACATCGTTGCGTACCAGGCGGGGAAGGCCGCGAACGTCGCACCGCCGGCGGTCAGCAGCCACACCTCGTTGCCGTCCCAGAACGGGCCGATGGTGGTCAGCATCGTCCGGCGCCGCGTGTTGGTCTCTTCCTTCGTGCCGCCGCGGCCGATCACCGCGAGCAGCATGCCCACACCGAAGTCGAAGCCTTCGAGCACCAGGTAGCCGGCCCACAGGAGGCCGATGATTATGAACCAGAACGTTTCCAGTGACATCGTGAATCTCCTAGGCCCTTAGTACGAGAAGGCCAGCGGCTCGTCGTCCGCGGTCTGCGTGGTCGGTTCGTACGGCTCCGCGCCACGTCTGGTGTAGTCGAGGAAGAGCTTGATCTCGATGACCGCGAGGACGGCATACAGCAGTGTGAAGACGACCATCGAGGTGATGACCGTGCCGGCCGACACACCCGGGGAGACACCGGTCGAGGTGGTCATCACGCCATACACCAGCCAGGGCTGACGACCCGTCTCGGTGAAGATCCAGCCAAAACTGTTGCCGAACACCGGAAGCAGCGGCACGGCGATGCCGGCAACGACCAGCCAGCGCGGAATTTCCCCGCGGCCCTTGCGGGTCAGCCAGAGGACCGCAAGGGAGATGAGCACGGCCAGCATGCCGATGCCGATCATCAGCCGGAAGGACCAGTAGGCGAGCGGGATGTTGGGTGTGAAGACCGCGTCGGCCGGCTGGACATAGAGTGCTGGCTCGCCGCGCGCCGCCGCTTCCTGCGAAATCTGCTGGGGCAGCTCACGTTTCAGCTGATTGACCCCTTGCACCTTGCCGCTGAACGAGCCGGTGGCCAGGAAACTGAGCACGCACGGCACGGTGACCGCGAACTTCTCGTGCTCTCCGTTCAGCGAGCCGACGGTGAACAGGGAGAACTCCGCGCAGCTGTCCTTGGTGTTGTAGAGCGCTTCTGCCGCAGCCATTTTCATCGGTTGGACGTCGGTCATCACCTTGCCCTGCGCGTCACCGGTGATCGCGACCAGGACGCCCGCGATGAGCGTCACGACGGCGCCGGCACGCGCGGCCTTGCGATACATCCCCTTCTCGTGCTCGTGCTTGCGCATCGACCACAGCCCGACGCCCATCACCATCGCTCCGCCGCACAGGTATGCCGCGGTGAGCACGTGCGGGAAGGTGACGAGCTGCACCTTGTTGGTGAGCACCGCAATGAAGTCGGTCAGCTCGGCGCGGCCGGTCTTCGGGTTGTACTTGTAGCCGACCGGGTGCTGCATGAAGGAGTTGGCGGCGAGGATGAAGTATGCCGACAGCACCGTCCCGATGTGCACCAGCCAGATGCACGCGACGTGCAGCTTCTCGGGGATGCGCCCCCAGCCGAAGATCCACAGGCCGAGGAAGGTCGACTCCATGAAGAACGCGAGCAGTGCCTCGAACGCCAGCGGCGCCCCGAAGATGTCACCGACGAACTTGCTGTAGTCCGACCAGTTCATCCCGAACTGGAACTCCTGCACGATGCCGGTGACCAGGCCGAGCGCGAAGTTAATGGTGAAGAGCTTGCCGAAAAATTTTGCCAGCCGGAGCAATTCGGGATTTTTCGAGCGCATGTACCACGTCTGGAAACCCGCCACCATCGCCGACAAGCCGATCGTGATCGGCACGAAGAGGAAGTGATAGACGGTGGTGATGGCGAACTGCCACCGGGCAAGATCGAGGGCGTCCACGCCGCCTCCTACGTTGGCTACTACGAACTGTCGTAGGTCAGCGTACTACGGTAGGTAGTAGTTCCGCAGCCATTCTCCCCCGGCTGGTCAATCCGGCTCGCCGGAGGGCACGCGCAATGCGGTGCGCAGGCGGGTGAAGACGCCATCAAGCGCGGTCACCTCGTCAGCGTCCAGGTCGTCGAGAAACAACTCGCGCACCGCGGTCAGGTGCGCCCGCGCCGCGGCGTCAAACTTCCGCGCCCCGGCGTCGGTCAGGCAGGCATGTATGACGCGAGCGTCGCTCTCGTCACGCTCCCGGCATACCAGCCCACGACGCTCGAGCACGTCGATCTGATAACTCAGCCGGCTGCTGGAGAAGACCATCGCGCGCGCGAGGGCGCCCATCCGCAACCGGCGTTCGGGCGCTTCGCTGAGCAGCAGGAGCACGTTGTATTCGGGGAGCGACAGGCCCGAAGCCTCGCGCAGCCGGTCGTCGAGCGCCTGCTGGAGCAGCACACTCGACTCGAAGTAGGAGCGCCACATGCGCACGCGTGAACCGCCCACCTGCCCACCCTAACTTCAAATTTGAGACGTTATCGTGTATGGCGTGACCACCCTGGACCGTCTCGAGCCGCGCGAGGTGCCGCTCGGGGGCGTGCGCGCCATTCAGGTGCGTCGCACTCTTCCGCACCGCGACCGGACGACGATCGGCGCCTGGTGCTTCGTCGACCATTTCGGCCCGACCACGACCCCGATGGACGTGGCGCCGCATCCGCACTGCGGCCTGCAGACCGTGACCTGGATCTTCGACGGGGAGGTGGAGCATCGCGACAGCGCGGGCAACGTGCAGCTGATCCGGCCGGGTGAGGTCAATCTGATGACCGCCGGGCACGGCATCAGCCACTCCGAGGTCTCCCGCGGGGAGACGGTCCACGGCATACAGCTGTGGGTCGCCCAGCCGAATGCCGGCCGGGACGGCGTCGCGGGGTTCGACCACTTCGTCACCCCGGTGACCGAACTGCCGGTGATGTCCGGCACGGCGACGGCTCGCGTGTTCGTCGGCGCCCTGGAGGGCGTGTCCTCTCCGGTGCGGACGTTCTCCCCGCTCGTCGGCGCCGAACTGCAGCTCAGCCCCGGCACCGCGCTGGACCTGGCGGTGGATCGCACGTTCGAGCACGGCGTGCTGCTCGACAGCGGCGCCCTCACCATCGCACCAGGCGATGCGATGGAGGAGGAAGCCCTCGCCCTGCAGCCGGCCGAGCTCGGCATCATCGAAGCGGGCCGCGAACACATCCGCTTCATGAGCAGTGACGAGCCAGTCCGCGCCGTGCTCATCGGCGGCGCCCCACTACACGAAGAACTGATGATGTGGTGGAACTTCGTCGCTCGCACCTATGAGGAGATCGTCGCCGCGCGCGACGAATGGCAAGCAGACTCAGGCAGATTCGGTCAGGTCGAGGGGTATGACGGTGCGGTCGCCCGCATTCCCGCCCCCGAGTTGCCGCCGGTGCGCCTCAAGCCGCGCAGAAACCGCCACTGACGGGTCGCATCTGCGTCATACCGCGCGCCATACCCGACGCAAACCTCGACCGTCGAAGGTTACGCACGCCGAACGCTGCGCCGGGCCTCAGCGCCTACCAAGCACAGTCGCTGCTGGTTGGTGACGCCGAGCGCGCAGGAGATCACGCCGCGTTGGCAGCGGGAATACCTGCTGGCCTCGCCGCAGACCCACCCTGCCCTCGCGCTCGTCGCCCCGCATACCGGGGACTCGCGGTGATTCGCCGCCGTTGACGGTCGAAACGGCCGCTGACCCCGCAGCTGCGGGGTCAGCGGCTGCTCCAGCCGTCAATGGGCGAGCAGGTAGGTCACGCGACCCGGTGCGGGGGTGACTTCGTCAGGGACGGGTCGCGTTGCGCCAAGGCGCCGATCGCTTCGTCGATCCGCGTGAGCACGTCCGCGTCCAGGTGCACGCCGGAGGCCGCGACGTTCTCGGTGACCTGCTCGGGCCGGGAGGCTCCGATGAGCGCGCTCGCGACGTTATCGTTCTGCAGCACCCAGGCCACCGCGAGCTGCGCCATGGTCAGCCCCGCATCTGCCGCAATCGGTGCGAGCTGCTGCACGGCCGTGAGGGTTTCGTCGTTCAGGAAGTGCGCGATCATGTTCGCGCCGCCCTTGTCGTCGGTCGCGCGACTGCCGGCCGGCGGCTGCTCACCCGGCCGGTATTTCCCGGTCAGGATGCCCTGCGCGACCGGGGACCAGACGATCTGCGAGATGCCGAGCTCCTCACTCGCGGGAACGACCTCGGACTCGATCACCCGCCAGAGCATCGAATACTGCGGCTGGTTCGAAATCAGCTGGACACCAAGCTCTTTCGCGAGTGCATGCCCGGCGCGCAGCTGCTCGGCGGTCCACTCGCTGACGCCGACATACAGCACCTTGCCCTGGCGGACCAGGTCGGCGAACGCCTGCATGGTCTCCTCCAGCGGCGTCTCGTAGTCGTAGCGGTGCGCCTGGTAGAGGTCGACGTAGTCGGTGCCGAGACGACGCAGCGAACCATTGATCGACTCGTGGATGTGCTTGCGGGACAGGCCGGTGTCGTTGTGACCCCCGGGGCCGGTCGGGAAGTAGACCTTGGTGAAGATCTCCAGGCTCTCGCGCCGCTGACCCTGCAACGCCTCGCCCAGCACGGTCTCCGCAGCCGTATTGGCGTAGACGTCAGCGGTGTCGAAGGTCGTGATGCCGGCGTCCAGCGCCGCGCGCACGCAGGCGATCGCCGCGTCGTTCTCGACCTGCGACCCGTGGGTCAGCCAGTTGCCGTAGGTGATCTCCGAGATCTTCAGGCCAGAATTGCCGAGGTAACGAAACTCCATGTCCTCCACCGTATGCCGGTCGGTTGGAGCACTCGCACCCTGCTCGGTGTTCGGCCGCCGCACGCACCCGACGGATGCGGTCTCAGGATGCAGCGCTGACGGTGTCCGGCATGCTGGAGCGGTCGGCGGCAAGAGTGAGTCGAGCGGGCAGGTGTTCCCAGCCCCGCAGCACGCGGGTGGGCCGTCGGTGGGCGCCCGGCAGGAGTTCGACGTCGCCGAAGCGGTCGTAGAACGCGCGCAGGCCGACCTCGCCCTCCATGCGCGCGAGCGCGGCGCCGAGGCAGAAGTGCCGCCCGGACGAGAACGACAGGTGGTCACGCGCGTTCGGCCGTCGTATGTCGAAACGGTGCGGGTTCTCGAAGACCTTGGGATCGCGGTTGGCGCCGGCTAGCACCGTGATGATCAGCTCGTCGGCGTCCACCTGCTGTCCGACGATCTCGGTGTCGCGGCCCACTTGGCGGCCGGTGAGCAGGACGGGCGGGTCGAAGCGCAGGATCTCGTCAACTGCGTTGGGCCAGAGGCCGGGCTCGGCCCGCAGGGATCGCAGCTGATTCGGGTGCTCGTCGAGCAGGCGAATCCCGTTGCCCAGCAAGTTGACCGTGGTCTCGAAGCCGGCGACGAGCACCAGACCCGCGGTCGCCTTGAGTTCCCGCTCGTTCAACTGAGTGCCCTCGTCACTGGCCTGCACGAGTTGGCTGAAGAGATCATCTCCTGGGTGCCGCCGCAACTGATCGAGATGCTGCCCGAGCCACGCGTCGAACGCGTCCAGCGCCTTCTCGACCCGTCGGAAGTCACGCCACGGCAGACCGAGGTCGAGGCTCGGCGCGGCGAGCGTGCCGAGATCGAGCACCATCGCGCGGTCCCGCTCCGGCACGCCGAGCACCTCGGCGATCACCTCGACCGGCAACTGCGCGCAGTACGACTCCACCAGGTCCACGGGCCGGCCGTCCGGGATCCGGTCGAGCAGGTCGGCCGCGATCTCCTCGGTGCGGTCGCGCAGCTTCTCCACCGCTCGCGCCGTGAAGACCCGAGTGACCAGCCGGCGGTAACGGGTATGGTCCGGCGGCTCGACGGCGAGCAGGGACGGCGGCTCGACCGGGTGCATCCCGTCGCGGCGTGACCACTTGCCAATGCGTCCCGGGGCAGTGTCGGCCTCGAAGAGGAAACCGGTGTGAACGTCGTTGCTGCTCAACGTTTCTCGCACAGCTTCGTGGTCGACAGTGATCCGCCCAAGCCGCCATTTCGCCAGCGGACCGGCGTTGCGGATCTCCTCGATGAGCGGCATCAGCTCCTCGGTCGTGCCACGCGTGGCGGCCATCGTCATACGCCCCTGGAGGTCGCCGCGCCGGGCCGCCGATCGCATCAGTTGGCCGGGCAGGCCGTGGCCCAGACCCCAGCGGACGCCGCGCTTGACCTGATCAGTGGGCCGCATGCATGCCTCCGGGTTTACGACAGGTGTAGTGGTTACTCCAGCGTAAGCACTGACGCCCGCATTGCGCTACCCCTGCGATGCACGGCGCCGCGCGAACTCCGCCAGCGCATCGTCGAGATCGCGCTCATCGAAGGCTGGCCACAGCTTGTCGCAGAAGACGATCTCGGCGCGCTGGCTCTGCCAGGGGAAGAAGCCGGAGATCCGTCGCTCGCCACTGGTGCGGATCACGAGATCGATGTCCTTGATCGGCCCGCCCGACAAGTGCTCGGTGATCGCAGTTTCGAGACTGGCGTCATCGGGCCGCTCTCCCACTGCCAGCATCGCGCGCACCGCATCGACCATCTCCTGCTTGGGGTCGTAACCGATCGCCAGCGTCAGGTGGCTACGCCGAGCTGCAGTCGCGGCAACGGCTTTGCGCAATGCGGCAGCGGACTGGTCCGGCAGCAGACCGAGGTCGCCGGCTATGTGCAACTGCCACTCACCCGTGTTCTGCACCTTCTGCGGCACCACCTCCTTGATGAGGCGGAACAGGTAGTCGACTTCTTCACCCGATCGCTTGCGAATGTTGTCGGCGGACAGCACGTACACACTCGCGTGCCGTATGCCGCGAGCCGTCAGCCACCCGAGCATGTCCTCCAGGTGGTCCGCGCCGTAGCGATGCCCGACGCTCGCCTGGGCGAATCCGGCCGCCTTCGCCCAGCGACGGTTGCCGTCCATGATGATCCCGATGTGGGTGGGCAACTCGGTGCTGGTCGAGGCGGTCGTCATACGTCCATTCTCACAACTCGCGCTCCCCTCCTGTAGCGCCTGCCGAGCCTGGCAACCGACGCCTTGTCCCGCCTGCCAGCCGACGGAGCGGCAACTGCTGATCGAGCGGCACACAAACGCATCGACCGGCACACACAATCGGCCCCATCGTCTGTGCCGGTCAATGCGTTTGTGTGCCGGTCAATCTAGGGTGGCTGGCATGCCCATCGGCCCCAGTTCCCGTGCACGAGACCTCGGGCTTGCGCCGGGCGGGGGCACACCCGGACCGACGAACTCGATCGTCGACGTGCCGTCCGTGCGTGTCGGGCAGGTGTCGCTGCACGAGGGCACGCGACTGCACACCGGGGTCACCGCGATCGTCCCGGACACGGTGGACCGAGCCGGAGGCCGGTTGCCGGCCGGTCTCTTCGTCGGCAATGGCTACGGAAAGCTCGTCGGCGCAACCCAATTGGTGGAGCTCGGCGAGATCGAGACGCCGATTCTGCTGACCGGCACGCTGTCTGCCTTTCGCGCTGCCGACGCGCTGGTCTCCTACGTCCTGGCGCTGCCCGGCAACGAGCGTGTCGAGTCGCTCAATCCGGTCGTCGGCGAGACCAACGACGGTCATCTCTCCGACATACGCAGTCGGCCGATCACCGAGGAGCATGTCCTGGAGGCGTTGCGCACTGCGACGAGCGCCCCGGTGGCGCAGGGCTGCGTTGGCGCCGGCACCGGCACTGCCGCGCTCGGTTTCAAGGGTGGCATCGGCAGCGCCTCCCGGCAGGTCGACCTGGGCGATCGGGGCTCGTGCACCGTCGGAGTGCTCGTGCAGTCCAATTTCTCGGGCACGCTCACCGTGGCCGGGGTGCCGATCGATGCCCAGGAGGCGTTGGGAGCGGACGCGGATCACGCTGTCCCGCGCGGGAATTCATGCATGCTCGTGGTCGCTGTCGATGCCGGTCTCGACGCACGACAGCTGCGCCGGGTCGCTGCCCGCGCCGTATTCGGTATGGCGCGAGTCGGCTCCGATTTCGCGCAGGGCAGCGGCGACTACGCGATCGCCTTCGACGTCGGAGCAGCCTCCGACATACCCGACACGAAGCTCAACCCGATCTTCTTCGCAGCGCAGGAAGCCACCGAGGAGGCGCTGCTCGACTCGCTCTTCCTCGCGACCACCACGCAGGGGGCCGACGGGCACGTCAAGCACGCAGTGCCGCTCGACTTCGTGATCGAGAAGTGCGCTATGGCAGGCGTTTTCGATCGCTGACCGGGTCAGGCGAAGGTGACGCGCAGGTCTTCGCCCAGGTAGCGGTAGCCGAGTGCGCGGTAGATCTTGTTCGATGTCGGATTGGCCAGATCGGTGTAAAGCATGCAGGTGTGCCCGCGGCGCTGCTCGCGGGCACTCGCGGCTGCGACGATCGCGCTCGCGTAACCGTGGCCACGGTGCGCCCGCGGCGTGTAGACGCCGGAGACCCGCACGACACCGCCGAACGGCATGCTCGCCCAGCACATCGCGACCGGTTCGCCGTCGACGACCCAGAGACTCACGTTGCCGAGATCGATCTGCCTGCGCGCCGTTGCCACCGCATCGCTTTCGCCGTCACCGGTTTCGAGCAGGAATGCCGCCACCCAGGATGCGACCAGTTCGACGTCCGGCTCGTGCGCTGCCCGTCGCTGACCGGCGACCGGCCACGGTAGGTGGACCGCCACCGGCAGGTCGTACACGCCCATCGCTTCCCGTCCGCGCACCCGCCTACCGCCGGCCGGAAGATAGTGGTCGAGGAACTCCTCGACGGCCTTCTTCGGACCGGTGACGCCCGGAACAGTCACCGCCGTTGCGATCAGCTCGCCGGCGAGCGCCGCGATCGCGCTCGGTACGTGTTGCGGCAAGTTGATCGGGTGCGGCGGTGTGCACATCGCGACCAGCACCGGCTGCCCACCTGCGGCGCTCACGACCCACCAACGCGGGTCGGCATACCGGCTCGGCTCGCTCACCAGCGACGCTGTGACGGTCGAAAACACCGAATAGGACACGGGGTTCGCCGCTACCAGAGCCGCCGCGGCCTCGATCGCACTCTCCGGGTCGCTGACGACCTGCACGCTCCACTTGCCGGATTCCGTCATCTCAGCATGCTGGCAGACCGCACCCCCAGGACGGAACGGATCGACCACTGCCAGACTGGCACCGACAACGAAAGGGGATCGGGACTGTGTCCATCGCAGACGGCGAGCGGCCGATCGAAGAGGGTGTGCGCACCGATTTCCGCTCGCGGATGAACTACGGCGGCTACCTCGACCTGGACAAGTTGCTGGACGCCCAGCACCCGGTGAGCGAGCCCGTGCATCCCGACGAGCTGCTCTTCATCATTCAGCACCAGACCACCGAGCTGTGGTTCAAGCTGGTGCTGCACGAGCTGGAGGCCGTGCGCACCCAGCTCCAGGAGGGCGACATCAGCCGGGCCCGGAAGGGAATCGCCCGGGTGAAGCACATCTTCCGCACCCTTGCCGAGCAGTGGTCGGTGCTCGCGACGCTCACGCCGAGCGAGTATGCCGAGTTCCGTGGCTTCCTCGGCTCCGCCTCCGGTTTCCAGTCCTACCAATACCGTTGCGTCGAATTCGTGCTCGGCAACAAGAACGCCGGCATGCTGAAGGTCTTCGAGGCCAGCCCCGAGCACTACGGCGGGCTGCGTTCGCTGCTGGAGTCCCCGACCGTGTATGACGCCTTCCTGCGCTGCCTCGCGGCTCGCGGACACGACGTGCCCGCCGAGATCCTGCAACGCGATGTCACCAAGGCATGGGTCGAACACCCAGAGCTGGTGCCGGTTTTCACCGCTATCTACGAAGCGCCGGACGCGCACTGGGCGGAGTATGCGATGTGCGAGGACCTGGTCGACCTGGAGGACGCGTTCCAGTTCTGGCGCTTCCGGCACCTGCGCACCGTGCAACGCACCATCGGCTACAAGAAGGGCACCGGCGGAAGTTCGGGCGTCGGCTTCCTGCGCCGTGCGCTGGACCTGACGTTCTTCCCCGAGCTCTATTCGGTCCGCACCGAGATCGGCAACTGACATGGACTCCGACATCCTCACCCAACTCCCGGATCGTCTTGTCGCGGAAGCGAAATCGCTGGACGCTGGTGACCCGCTTGCGGCATACCGCGACGAGTTCGTGCTGCCCGAGGGCGTCGTCGCCTACCTCGACGGCAACTCGCTCGGCCGTCCGCTGGCAACCACGCGCGACCGGCTGGCGGGCTTCGTCGACGCCGACTGGGGTGAGCGGCTGATCCGTTCCTGGGACGAGCAGTGGATGGACCTGCCGTTGCAGCTCGGCGACCGCATCGGCCGGGTCACGCTCGGTGCCGCGCCCGGGCAGACGGTCGTCGCCGACTCCACCACGGTGCTGCTCTACAAACTGTTGCGCGCGGCCTTGACCGCCCGCCCCGGACGCACCGAGATTGTCGCCGACACCGAGAACTTCCCCACGGATCGCTATGTCGTGCAAGGCATTGCGGCCGAGCTCGGTCTCACCGTGACGTGGATCGGCCCCAATCCGGCGGCCGGTGTCACGGTCGAGGAGGTCGAGACTGCGGTCTCCGAACGGACCGCGGTCGTCCTGCTGAGTCATGTCGCCTACAAGTCGGCATACATCGCGGACCTGCCGCGCATCACCGAGGTCGTGCACGCGGCCGGTGCCCTGGCGATGTGGGACCTGTGCCACTCCGTGGGCCTGCTGCCGATCGGCTTGGACGACGCGGGCGCCGATCTCGCGGTGGGCTGCACCTACAAGTATCTGAACGGCGGGCCGGGCGCGCCCGCCTTCGGGTATGTCGCAACGGCGTTGCAGGACAAGGTGACTCAGCCGATCCAGGGCTGGATGGGACACGCTGAACCGTTCACGATGGGTCCGTCATTCCGTCCGTCGGACGGGATGCGTCGCTTCATCAGCGGCACCCCCCCGGTGCTCGGCATGCTGCCCATGCAGGACATGCTCTCGCTGGTCGAGCGTGCGGGCACCGACGCGATCCGGGAGAAGTCGATCCGGCTGACCGAGTTCGTGATCGACCTCGCCGATGACACTCTCGCGCCGCTGGGGGTCACCGTCGCGTCACCGCGCGACCCGGTTGTTCGCGGCGGTCACGTCACGCTCGAGCACGATGCGATGCAGAGTGTGATCGCGCAGTTGTGGCAGCGCGGCGTGATACCCGACTTCCGGCGTCCGCGCGGGCTGCGCGCCGGGATGTCGCCGCTGTCAACGAGTTTCGTCGAGGTCGCCACCGCGGTGGCGCATCTGCGGGCGATTCTCCGGGAGCACCAGTGACGGCAGGCGCCCGGCAGGTAACGTTCCTGTCAGGGCCCGCAGAGCGGGCCAGACGACAAGCCTGGTTCGTCCACCTGATTGGCGGGATGGATATCCCAAATCAATGCCGAGTACGCGGAATTGATTTGAGCACGACCTGTGGTCTTGCGGCACCCGGTCGAGACTCTGGGCGCCGGTTGAGTCGAGGAGGTGCCCGGTCTGCGTTTTACCTGTCGAATCGGTGACGTTGACAACATCGCCACTGCCCCGGCAAAGATTCTCATCGTTCGACCCCTACTGCCTCAGAGGAGGCTCGATCGATGAGGGCGGGGCGACGCCGGTCTTCGACGCGTCGGTGGAGGTCGTGCAAACAACAGTCCGCGCTCCGGGAGCCGTGGCCGACCCGACGCGAGCGATCCGTGGTGCGGTTGGGCAATCTCGAGTCCTGGTGCGCAACCCATTTCGCCGATCTCACATTCTGAGATCGGCGTTACTAGTTCACGAAGGCCATTGACGGTCCACCGATCACCGCCCTAGCCTTTCCATATTCATGAACGCCGTTCATATATACGGACAACAACGGAGCCCCCCATGGTTGAACACGTTCGCCGCTTTCATCGCCGCGCAGTGGTTGCCGCCCTGCCTGTCATCGCTGTTGCGGTGGTTGCAGGGTGTGGTAGTAGTTCTCAATCTTCCGGCCGCTCGGCCCACTCGGGCGCCGGCGGCAATGGCACGCAGGCGATCGGTGCCAAGGCGCCGCTGTTCGCACAACTCCCACCAAACATTCAGAAGGACAAGACGATCCAGCTCGGTTCATCGGTCGACTATCCACCGTTCGAGTTCTACAAGGCGGATGGAAAAACGCTAGACGGTTTCGAGCCTGCCCTCGCCAGCCTGCTCGAGAAGCAGTTGGGTGTTACGTTCACCTGGAATAACGCTAGTTTCGACACGCTCTTCAGCGCCTTGAAATCGGGTCGTTACGACATCGTCTATGGCGCGACTAACGACACAAAAGAACGTGAGCAGAGCTTCAATTTTGTCGACTATCTGCGCTCCTCTCAAGGGTTTGATGTCTTGAAGGGAAACCCAAAGAAAATCAAGTCGGTCGATGATCTATGCGGTAAGACTATCGCTGCGGTCCGCGGCGGAATACAAGCGCAGTACTTGGCAAGCAAATCCAAAGACTGCACGGCACATGGCAAGGCGCCACTGACGCCGATGGTGTTCACAGGGAACGCCGAGGAGCAGCTCGCTGTTCGCGAGGGCAAGGCAGATGCGCTTCTCGAGAACTACCCCACGGCCGTCTACTTTGCCCAGAAATCGAACGGGATCCTGGAGCTGGTTCCAGGCCTGCAGGTTGAGAAGCAGTATTTCGGCATGGTTGTGCCGAAGTCAAGCACGAAGCTGCGTGATGCTCTGATGAAAGCGTGGCAGGCGATCATCTCCGATGGCTCCTATCGGAAGGTACTCATGGAGTGGGGGCTCGCCGACGTCGGGCTCGACAAGCCGCTCATCAATGCCGTCGCCGCAGGAAAATGAGCAATCGGTCGACCGGAGGCAGGAGCAAACCCATGATTTTAGCAGACGAGGAGCACTTCGGCCAGCCAACCGCGCTGACTGGGAAGACGAACGACGTCAGCGTGCCGGTCAAGGTTGTGGCGGTGCGGCGCTATGGGACCTGGGCGCTCGGCCTCGCCGTGCTCGCTGTCCTCGCCTTCGTCGTGCGCGCGTTTGCCCGGGCCAATATCGAATATTCCCTAATTCCAGGGTATCTGGTCAACCGATCGATCCTGACGGGAGTCGCGCATACGCTTGAACTCACCTTGTTGGCAATGGCTGTCGGGCTTGCTCTCGGTGTTATGACGGCAGTCATGCGGCAAACGCACAATCCTGTGTTACGCGGTGTCGCGCTTGGCTACACGTGGCTATTCAGAGGTACTCCGTTATTGGTGCAGCTATTGATTTGGTTCAACTTATCGATCGTTTTCAAGAACCTGAGTTTCTTCGGACTCTACTCCACACCGATGAACACGCTGATGACCCCGTTCGTCGCCGCGCTCCTCGGTCTCGGCGTCAACGAGGGCGCCTACATCGCCGAGATCGTTCGCAGTGGCATCATCTCCGTCGATGACGGCCAGTCCGAGGCAGCTGCTGCACTCGGTATGCCGCAATCGCTCACTATGCGACGGGTCGTACTGCCACAAGCGCTCCGCGTTATCGTGCCACCGCTCGGCAACGAGTTCATCGCCCTGCTGAAGTATTCGTCCCTCGCCTACACCATCTCCTACACCGAACTACTGCAGTCGGCCAACAAGATCTACACGACCAACTTCAAGGTGATCGAATTGCTCTTTACGGTCTCCATCTGGTATATCCTGCTGACCACCGTCTTCACCGTGTTCCAGCAGATACTCGAACGCCGCGTCGGACGCGGGCACACCCGACCGACCGAAGGCATCGGCCGACGCTTGGCCGTCAATCTTATGAGGTTCCGCCGATGACGACGGTCACGAAGCACCATGACACCGGCTCCACACGTGGGTCCGGCCCTATGATCGAGGCAGTCGACATCCACAAGCGGTTCGGACATGTCGAAGTGCTCCGCGGCATCGACCTCGAAGTCGCCGCAGGGGAGGTCTTCTGCCTCATCGGTCCGTCCGGTTCGGGCAAGTCGACCTTCCTGCGCTGCATCAACCACTTGGAGACGATCGACGCCGGCAACTTGCGCGTCGATGGTGACCTCGTCGGTTTCGAGCAACACGGAAATGTGTTGCACGCGTTGCCGGAGAAGAAGATTGCGCGCAAGCGCGCGGAAATAGGGATGGTCTTCCAACGCTTCAACCTCTTTCCACATATGACCGCGCTGCAGAACGTCATGGAAGCGCCGATCCGAGTGCGCAAGGAGAGCCGGACAATCGCGCTGGAGCGTGCCCTCGCGCTGCTGGACCGGGTCGGCCTGGCCGATCGCCGGGACAATTACCCGTCCCAGCTGTCCGGTGGCCAGCAACAGCGCGTCGCGATCGCACGTGCACTGGCCATGCAGCCCAAGTTGATGCTCTTCGATGAACCGACGTCTGCGCTCGACCCAGAACTCGTCGGGGATGTCCTACAGGTGATGCGCAGCCTGGCCGAAGACGGCATGACGATGGTGGTCGTCACCCACGAGATGGCCTTCGCCCGTGATGTCGGCGACGCACTGGTCTTCGTGGACGGCGGCAGAGTCGTCGAATCAGGGCATCCGCGCGACGTCCTAACCAATCCACAACATCCACGGACTCAGAGTTTCCTGAGTCGTCTCGGTTGAGGGGAACCACGTGAGCAACTCCGTCACACGAGCCACCCATATCCTGCGCCTGCTGGCCGAGTCGGGCAAGCCGCTGTCGTTGTCCCAGATGACCGCCGAACTCGGCATACCCAAGAGCACGGCACACAACATCCTTGGCTCGCTGGTGCAGGCAGGCTTCGTTGACGTCTCGGAGACGACGACATATTCGATCGGCCTGGCTGCGTTCGAGATCGGCTCCGCACATTTGCGTGGCCGCAGTACGATCAGTGTTGTCGCGCCCGAGCTGGCACGGGTCACCCGGACGCTTGACATCACCTCCCACTGGGCAGTGCTCGACGACGCCGACGTGGTCTACCTCTGCAAGGAGGATCCACCCGGGCGAGCTATCCAGCTGGCCAGCTCACTTGGAGCCCGGTTGCCCGCACCGACCACAGCCGTTGGCAAGAGCTGTCTTGCCTGGCTGTCACAGGACGACCTCGCGACCATTCTGTCCGCCGGATCGCACGACGATGTCAAGGGCATCAGCGCGGAGATGGCCAGGGTTCGCGCCGCTGGCTACTCCACGGACGACGCGATCACGGCCGCCGGCATCCGCTGCGTCGCCTCGCCGGTCTTCGACATGACCGGCCCATGCGGCGCCATCGGCGTCAGCTACCTGCGCGACGCCGACCTGGACGCCGACGCCGTGGCGGCCGAGGTCATGCACGCCGCCGCGCGCGCATCATCGATCCTCGGGGGAAGGACGCCATGAGTATCGATGCCCGCACCTGGCTCGATCAAGTCCCGCCATACCGTCCGGGCCGCAAGGCGCTCACCGAAGACGGCTCGATGGCATCGAACGAGTCACCGTTTCAGGTGAGTTCGAACGTTGCCGCTGCGATCACCCACGAGATCAGTCACATCCACCGATACCCCGATCCGCTCGCGGACTCTCTGCGGCACGCCCTGGCCATCGAACACAACGTCGACCCCGATCAGATCCTGGTCGGCAATGGCTCGGACGAACTCATCTTCCTGCTGGCGATTGCGTTCCTCGCCCAACGCGGCCACGCCGTGTGCGCGGACCCCGCATACCTCATCGACAAGATCAGCACGCTCATCGTCGGCGGTCGCGTGACACAAGTGCCATTGAAAGACTGGAAGCACGACCTGGACACCATGCGCGATGTGCCCGCCGAAATCGGCTACGTCGTCAATCCGCACAACCCGACAGGCACCACGCACCGCTTCCAAGAGATCTCCGAGTTCGTGCATACCTGCCGATCGCAACTCGTGGTCGTGGACGAAGCATACGTCGACTTCGCCGACGACCCCGACTCGATCACCGCCATGCCACTCGCCCGCTCCGGGGAAGCTGCCGTGCTGCGGACCTTCTCCAAGGTGCACGGAGTAGCCGGTCTCCGGATCGGCTATCTCGTCGCCCACGCCGACGTGATCACGACCTTGCGCAAGATCCGCGCGCCGTTCTCCGTCGGCACGCTCGCTCAGGCGGGTGCCCTTGCGGCGCTGCAGGATCCGGCACACAAGAGTCGGTCCCAGGCCCATACACGCGCGCTGCGATCGCAGGTCCAGGACGCGCTCCGCGAAGCCGGGCTCGAGATCGTGCCCTCGCAGGCCAACTTCGTCCTGGCTCTCGCAGCAGACGAGTCCGGCCTGGTCGACCGCCTCTCGGAGCACGGCGTCTCCGTACGTCCCGGCAGTTCTCTCGGTTTGCCGGGGACCGTCCGGGTCAGCGTTCCATCAGCGGGTGGCCTGCAACTCCTGCGGAAGGCGCTCGGATTGCCGGACGCTTCCACTCCGCCTGTCCTCAGCTCCCACTAGAAAGGGTCTCCACGATGTTCATCAAAAACGCCTGGTATGTCGTCGCCTGGTCCGAAGAAGTCACCCGCGAGCCGCTCGCCCGCACCGTTCTGGGTGAAGAAGTGATGCTCTACCGCACGCAGGACGGTAAGCCCGTCGCACTCGCCGACCGGTGCGCGCATCGCGCCTATCCTCTGTCGGCAGGCCGTGTCATCGGTGACAACATCCAGTGCGGCTATCACGGGTTCGAGTACGACTGCTCCGGGATCTGCGTGAAAGTGCCTGCGCAAGAACGCATCCCGCAACGCGCAGTTGTCACGAGCTATCCGGTCCATGAAGCGCACCGCTGGGTATGGATCTTCATGGGAGACGCAGAGAAGGCCAACAGCACCCCGGTGCCCGACAATCACTGGATGACCGACCCCGCATGGGACCGCGTCACTCATACGCGGCTTATCGAGTCGAGCGCGGAGCTGATCCACGACAACCTGCTCGATCTGACGCACGAGTCATTCCTGCACGAGTCGTCGATCGGAGACGATTCCGTCTTCGAGAACGGCGTCACGGTGGAGGCGAGTCCGGGTCGCATCAGCGTCGACCGCTGGATGCCCCATTGTCACCCATCCCCGTTGTTCGAGAAGGCAACCGGGCTGCAGGTGGTCGACCGGTGGCATACAACCGATTTCCAACTGCCCAGCCTGCACACGATCCATGCCGGCGTGGTGGAGCCGGGCGGCGACCGGGCCGACGGTCACCTGCTCGAAGTACTCAATGCCATTACACCGCAGACCGAGTCGACATCCTGGTATTTCTACGGTTTCTGCCGCAATTTCAACGTCGGCGATCAGGATCTCAACGACCTGCTCAGCACCAGCCTCGGACAGGTACTCGATGAGGATGCGAATGCCCTTGCGTTGCAACAGACTCGAATGGAAAAGCGGCCACAGTCCGCGCCCGACGTGCTCATCGGTCAGGACGCGGGCGTCGCCAAGGCTCGTCGGCTGCTGGCCCAGCTGCTGAAGGCCGAGTCGGAGCCGGCGGGTGCCGACGACAGCGCCTCCCGCGAGCCGCAGCGCGCGTCGTGAGGCTGCTGCTGCGCCAGGCCGTGCACCGTGCGGTCGTCGACGGGATCGAGATCGCCGCGTCACCGGACACACCGGACCGCGAACCATGGCTCTGGCAGGTGCGTGTCCTGGATCGAATCCTCGACGGTGAACCAGTGCCGGCCGATCGGTCGCGCGACCGGATCGGCCTGCCGTGTCGTGGATCATCCGCCGTGCTGGACGTGCTCGCGCACGGCAAGTCGATCACAACGACGACCGAGTTGCTCACGGTGCACGAACCAATGAAGGTCACCCGCGACACGGAAGAAATCGCCGTACTCATCGTGGGACGTCAGTCCGTTCTGGTGGAAGGCCGTCACCGACTTCACGAGCTCGATGCGCTCGTCCTCGAAGGCGACGACCCGATCTCCTTCGAGATCGCGCCCGGCGAGGACGAGACCCACGAGGTCCCGGTCGGACTGGTCCGCCTGCGATCCACCACGACCAAGCCCATCAGCTGGGTGCCCTGACCGGCGCCCTGGCCCCGAAGCGAGGCACGAAGAACCATGCTCTTCGAACACGTCGAAGAAGACCTGCGGCTGCGCGTCCAGTCGATGTCCTGGGAGTCGGAGTCGGTCCTCTCGGTGTGTCTCCGGGCCCTCGACGAATCGTTGCTGCCGTCCTGGCGACCGGGTGCTCACATCGACTTGCACCTGCCTGCCGACGCCACCTCCGAACGAGTGTTGATCCGCCAGTTCTCCTTGTCCGGCGCCCCCGAGGACCGCTCCCACTGGCGGGTGACCGTGTTACGGGAGCCGGAAGGCGGCGGTGGTTCGGAGTATGTGCACGACCGGCTACGACCCGGGGACATCCTCGACGTAGTGGGTCCCCGCAACAACTTCGAGCTACATGACGCCGACGAATACCTGTTCATCGCCGGTGGAGTAGGGATCACGCCCATCTTGCCGATGATCGAGTCGGTCGAGCGCGCCGCAGCTCCATGGCGCCTGATGTACGGCGGCAGGTCACGCCGGACGATGGCGTTCGTCGCCGAGCTCGAACGGCATGGCTCGAAGGTGACAGTCTGGCCGCAGGACGAGCATGGGTTGCTGGATCTGGACGCCTTCCTCGGACGGCCGCGCGACGGTGTCGGCATCTACTGCTGCGGACCGGAAGGGCTGCTGGCAGCCGTCGAGCAGCAGTGCGACTCGTGGCCGGATAGGACCTTGCACTTGGAGCGATTCAAACCCAAGCAGCAGGCGCCCCACGACCCCGACGAGGAACAAGCTTTCGAGGTGGTGCTCGAACGGTCCGGCACCACACTCGCCGTGCCGTCCGGTATGAGCGTGCTCGAAGCGCTCGAGAATGCCGGGATCGAACCGCTCACCTCCTGCCGGGAGGGCATATGCGGCACCTGCGAGACAAAAGTGCTCGCCGGGACGCCCGACCACCGTGACAGCCTGCTGTCCGACGAGGAGCGTGCCGAAGGCGGCACGATGATGATCTGCGTCGGGCGGGCACTCTCTGAGAAGCTGGTGCTGGACCTGTGACGAAGACCATCGATCTCACTGATCTGCGGGAGGAGTTGGCCGGGAGCCGGTTGATCGTGGATCCCGACGTCATCGAGGCATACCGGCGGGACCAAACCCTCGTGGTCGAGCCCGGCCATCCCGTCGCCGTGCTGGTCGCGGAGTCCACCCAGGATGTCGCGGCCGCCTTGCGCTGGGCAGACCGGTGTGGCATACCGGTCACTCCGCGCGGGGCGGGCACCAGCCTGGCGGGAGGTGCGGCAGCAGCGGACGGCGGGCTGGTGATCTCACTGGCAAAGATGACCGCCATCCGCGAGCTTCGGGCGGAGGACGAGCTCGCGGTCGTAGAGGCGGGGGTGGTCACCGCTGATCTGGACCGGGCGGCCGCGAGGCACGGACTGATGTACGCGCCGGATCCCTCCAGCCACGAGATCTGCACCGTCGGCGGCAACGTGGCGACCAACGCGGGCGGCCTACGGTGCGTGAAGTACGGCGTTACTCGCGATGCCGTTCTCGGACTGGAAGTGGTGCTGGCCGATGGCCGCGTCATCCTGACCGGCCGGCAGACCGTCAAAGGCGTGACGGGTCTGGATCTGACGTCGCTCTTCGTCGGGTCAGAGGGCACGCTGGGCATCATCACTGCGGTGACCGTGCGGTTGAGACCGCGACCGAGGCATCCGCCGGTGACGGTCGTCGGTGGATTCGACACGCTGCGGGCTGCCGGTGACGCGGTCGCCAACATCATCCGAGACGGGGTCGACCCGAGCCTCTTGGAGCTGCTGGACGGCCCCACACTACGGTCCATCGACGAGTGGAAGCACCTGGGGCTCGACGGAACCGAGGCGATGCTGATCGCTCAGGTGGACGGATCCGATGCCGACGAACGGGTCGACGAGATCGAATCGATCTTCGCCAGGAACGGCTCGGACACGGTCGCGATCTCCTCCGACGAGGCCGAGGCCGCGCAGCTGCTGGAGGTGCGGCGGCTCGCCTATCCCGCAGCCGAGCGCCTCGGCCACACCCTGGTGGAGGATGTCGGCGTGCCGCGCTCCCGTCTTCCGCAGCTGCTGGAGACCATCGAGCAGACCGGGAATCGACACAGCGTGACGATCCTGACCGTCGCGCACGCCGGCGACGGAAACACGCATCCCACATTTGTTTTCGAGCCCACCGAGTCCGGCGACGCGCCCCCGCAAGTGTGGGCGGCGGCCGACGAGATCTTCCGTGCGACCCTTACCCTGGGAGGAACACTGACCGGCGAACACGGCGTCGGTCTGCTGAAACAGCGGTGGCTGGAGCTCGAACTCGGTGCGGACACCGTCGACGTGCAACGAGCGATCAAGCAGACACTCGACCCGCACAAAATACTCAACCCGGGCAAGGCCATCTGACGTAGAGGACCATCTACTGTGAAACCACAGGAAATCGGAGCGCTCGTCAAGCTCCGAAAGCCGCAGCCGCGCCCCACGCAGCGTGTCCTGGAGCGCTCACGGACGATCGAGGATCTGCGACGGGCCGCACACCGCAGATGGCCTCCGGGAGTGCGCGACTACGTCGAAGGCGGAGCCGACGGCGAGGTCAGCTTGCAACGCAATCGCGATGCCTACGAGCGGCACTCATTCTTACCGCGCACTCTTCAGGATGTGTCCGACGTCGACACGACGGCCAACCTGCTCGGAATGCGCAGCGCGCTGCCCATCGCGCTCGGCCCGACCGGCTACACCCGGATGATGCACGAGCGGGGCGAGTCGGCAGTCGCCCGCGCGGCTGCCCCGCTCGGGATCCCCTACACACTGTCCACAATGGCAACCACGAGCGTCGAGGATGTGCGTGCCGTGTCAGCAGGCAACCTGTGGTTCCAGCTGTACGTCTGGCGCGATCGCGGGCTGATGAGAGACCTGATCGCACGTGCAGCGGCCAGCGACTACCAGGTCCTCATGCTGACCGTGGACACTCCGGTAACCGGCCTGCGGCTGCGCGACAGTCGCACTGGTTTCACCATCCCGCCGCAGCTGAGCCCGTCGACGATTCTCGGCATGGCCGCACACCCAGCCTGGTGCGCGCGCATGCTGGCAGCGAAGCAGATCACCTTCGCCAATATCCCTGGCCACCAAGCGGATCCGGCTGGGGTCATGGAGTTCGCAGCGGCACAGTTCGATCCGACGGTCAGCTGGGACGATCTTGCCGAGATCCGCGAGCTGTGGAGGAGACCCATGATTGTCAAGGGGCTGGCGCAACCGGACGACGTCCGGCGTGCCGTCGACCTCGGCGTGGACGCAATCGCGTTGTCCAATCACGGTGGACGGCAACTGGATCAGTCCGTCCCGCCGATCGACCTGGTCAGCGAGATCCGTGAGATCGTGAGCGATTCTGTTGACATCCTCGTCGACTCCGGCATACGACGCGGCTCTGACGTGGCAATCGCCGTTGCACGCGGCGCAACTGGTTGCCTCGTCGGCCGGCCGTATCTCTACGGGTTGGGTGCTGCCGGTGAGGCCGGGGTGCGTGCCGCGATCGGTATACTCGGTGACGAGCTGCGCCGTGCCATGCAGCTACTGGGTGTGCCGAGCCTGGCAGCGCTGGCCGCGGACGGCCGAACCCTCGTACATCCGGCCTCGGCCCGCTGACGTGCCGGGCAATCTCGAAGCTGCGACGACCGTGCCGCGGATGCCCTTCGGCACAGCCCTCGTGATCGAGCCCACCGCGAGGCGCTCGCACTGCTGGGGCCGACGTCACTGCGCGATCCGACAATCCGCGTGGTCGCGTAACCCTCGAGTGCGAGACGATGCAGCACGTGATCTGCGACTGTGGCACTGTGACGTCAAGCCCGCTGGCCGAGCCGCACACCTACCGAGCCAGGATGCCTCGCACCGTCCATCGACTTCGTTCGTATGCCTCACCGCGATGATGCACACGTGCGAGACCCCAGCAACGCGTAGCAATGACAGGAGAGACCATGCAACAGGTGAAAGCCGTTGTCGCCACGGCGAAGGGCGAGCCGGTCAGCATTGCGACGGTGAACGTGCCCGACCCCGGCCCGGGTGAGGCGCTGGTCAAGATTCTGGCGTGCGGGGTGTGCCACACCGACCTGCACTACCGCGAAGGCGGCATCAGCGACGACTTCCCCTTCCTGCTCGGTCACGAGGCGTCCGGCATCGTCGAGTCGGTCGGCCCGGACGTCAGCGATGTGGCACCAGGCGATTTCGTGATCCTCAACTGGCGCGCTGTGTGCGGTGAGTGTCGTGCGTGCAAGCGCGGAGAGGCGCAATATTGCTTCGCCACGCACAACGCGAAGCAGCAGATGACGCTGGGGGACGGCACCGCGCTCAGCCCGGCGCTCGGCATCGGCGCGTTCGCCGAGAAGACCCTCGTGGCTGCCGGACAGTGCACCAAGGTCGACCCGTCGGCGCGGCCGGCGGCGGCCGGGTTGCTCGGCTGCGGTGTGATGGCCGGCCTGGGTGCCGCGATCAACACCGGTGGCGCAACGCGCGGCCGGTCGGTAGCCGTCATTGGCTGCGGCGGCGTGGGTGTCGCAGCAGTCGCGGGCGCGGTCCTGGCCGGCTCGTCCCCGGTGATCGCGGTTGACATTGATGCGCGAAAACTGGCTGCTGCCAGGGCTGCCGGCGCCATGCACACCATTGACTCGTCCGCGGGCGACCCGGTGGAGCAGATCAAGCAGATCTGTGCCGAGACCTACCCGGGCGCCGAGGGCGCCGACATCGTCGTGGAGGCGGTCGGCCGTCCGGAGACCTGGAAGCAGGGTTTCTACGCCCGCGACCTCGCCGGCACCCTGGTGCTCGTCGGCGTCCCGACGCCGGACCTCACACTGCCCGAGCTGCCGCTGATCGACGTCTTCGGACGCGGGGGCGCACTGAAGTCCAGCTGGTATGGCGACTGCCTGCCCAGTCGTGACTTCCCGATGCTGATCGACCTCTACCAGCGCGGGCGCCTCGACCTCGACGCGTTCGTCACCGAGGAGATCGCGCTCGACCAGGTCGAGGAGGCTTTCGACCGCATGCACGACGGCACTGTGCTGCGGTCGGTGGTGGTGCTCTGAGTCGAAGGTCCGTCCTTCTGCCGGAGCGCTCAGGCGGTCCGCCGGTGCTCCGAGCTCGGCTGACGAACGCCGCGGGCTGGACCGGTCACCGAAGCGCTTGAAGCTCCGACTCCACGGCGTCGACCGCAGTCGGGTCTCCGTCGTAGTAGGCCTCCCAGATTCCAAGGGCGAGCCACGCGGCTGGGGCGAGTTCCAGCACGCCACCTTCCCCGATCCGAGCGGTCCAACTCTCCGGAATGGCGCCATCGACCGTCATGAATTCGCCGAGTCTTCCGGGCTGCGACGACGGTCGGCATGAGCGACGCGGTGAGCCGGCCAGGTCACCCGGCCCGCCTCACGTCGGCCGCTCCTAGTAGACCGTCGCATCTAATGTTGTGGGTATGGGTGCCTCAGAGTTTGGGGAGCGACACGCTACTAGGGCGTGTCCTGTGAATCGTTGCGTAGCCAGAGGATGATGCCAGCGATGGTGACTTCGGCGGCGTAGTAGGCGGCGCGTTTGGCGTATCG
>NZ_RJJQ01000010.1 GCF_003724155.1 Flexivirga caeni
CCCCCGGTCCAACCCCCGCGCCGCGTCCGCAGCCCGTTGCCGCTCATGCACCGCGACCGTGACCTTAGCTTGCCGGGCACAAATCGCGCCCTTCAACTCCTCCAACACCCGGATCTGCGCCAGGCCGTCCGACTCGCCGACCACCGCGTCAGTCAGCATCCGGTGCACCGACGCGACCGCAGCATCATCCCAGCGGGGTGCAGTGTCCCCGAAGATGACCGCCACATCGTCGTCCATGTGTTCGTGTATACCCACGGAACCCGTTGTGGTGCAACACTTTTCACGAACAACCTTATCCACAACCCCCCACCCCAACCCAAGGGGATGTGGACAACCCCTCGTACTTTCGCGGCCACGTGGCCGCCCTGGCTCCAGCTCAGCCCAGTCCGGGCCAACCGAGCTGGGTACACGCCCAACTCCGCGTCGGCGCCCACCGACGTCGTGGCGACCGTCAGCCGCACCACGGCCGAACACGTCTGTCAGTGCCCGATGCCAGAGTGCATCCATGACCGGATTCCTGATCGGCCTCCTCATCGGCGCAGTCTTCGCCGCGGCGCTCACCTGGGCGCTGCTGCGCCAGTCGCACATCGCGCGCGGCGCGGCCCTCGTCACTGAGCGAAACCTGTTGCGCGAGCGCGTGATCGACCTGGAGTCGACGGTCGCCGACGACCAGCAGGCGGTCGCCGTGCTCGCGCCGTTGAGTGCCACGCTGAGTCGGGTTGAGCAACAGGTGGCCGTGCTGGAGCGCGACCGGGTGGAGCAGTTCGGCGAGCTCGGCGCCCGACTGGCCGAAGTCGGCCGGGTGACCGGCGCGCTGCACCAGGAGACGACTCAACTGGCGGGAGCTCTGCGGGCGACGTCGACCGGCGGCACCTGGGGTGAAGTCCAACTGCGCCGCGTGCTGGAGCACGCCGGGATGATCGCCCACTGCGACTTCGAGGAGCAGGTCACTGCGGTCAGCCGGCACGACGCACGCGTGCGGCCCGACGTCGTGGTGCGGCTGCCGGGCGAGCGGGTGCTCGTCATCGACAGCAAGGCACCTGTGCGCGCGTTCCTCGACGCGCAAGCCGACGGGATTCCACCACAGGACCGCGATCGACTGCTCGACCAGCATGCGAAAGCACTGGTGCGGCACGTGGATTCCCTTGCCGCAAAAGAATATTGGAGCGCGTTCGACCAGTCACCGCAGCTGGTCGTCTGCTTCGTCCCGGCCGACGCCATGCTGGCCGCTGCCCTGCGCCAGGACCCCGCGTTGCTCGACCGCGCGATGAGTCGCCAGGTCGTGCCTGTCTCCCCCAGCACCCTGCTTGCCCTACTGCGCACCACCGCCGCGGCCTGGCAGCAGGACTCACTCACCCGCGGCGCCCGCGACTTGCTGCAACTCGGCCAGACACTCTATGACCGGCTCGGCACGATGAGCCGGCATACGGCGCGCGTGGGTCAATCACTCACCAGATCAGTCGAGGCCTACAACGCCATGGTCGGCACCCTGGAGTCACGCGTGCTCGTCACGGCCCGTCAGCTGCACAATCTCGGGCTCGCGCACGACGAGCCCCCGCAGGAGCTGCGCCCGGTCGAGCTGGCCACCCGGCCGCTCACCGCGCACGAACTGATCGACGCGCTGGACGAGGAGGTGGCACGACCGGCACTGGATTTCGAGACACCGCCACCGCCGCGAGATGGCATCGCCGAAACCGGATGACCGCCACGGTGGCACGGCCGCGACCGCCCGAGCGCCGGTCTGTCGCCGAAGCGCTCAGTGCAGCGAGCCGGCGTCGTGCTGGATCTTGCCCGAGTCGCCCTGACCACGCGCCTTCAACTCCCGGCGCAGTTCGGTGGGCAGGGCAAACAGCAGACTCTCCTCGGCAGCGGTGATCGTCTCAACCTCGCCATACCCACGCTCCGCGAGGTAGCCGAGCACATCACGCACCAGCACCTCCGGCACCGAGGCTCCCGACGTCACACCGACTGTGGTGACGCCGTCGAGCCAGCACTCCTCAATCTCGTCGGCGTAGTCGACCAGATGTCCGGCGCGCGCGCCATGCTCCAGTGCGACCTCGACCAGCCGCACCGAGTTGGACGAGTTGCGGCTGCCCACGACGATCATCAGATCGGTGCGCGGCGCCATCTGCTTCACCGCCAGCTGGCGGTTCTGCGTGGCGTAGCAGATGTCGTCCGACGGCGGATCCTGCAACTTGGGGAAGCGCTGCTTGAGCCGGCGCACCGTCTCCATCGTTTCGTCCACCGACAAGGTGGTCTGCGACAACCAGACGAGTTTGTCGGGATGCCTGACCTGGACCGTGTCCGCATGCTCGGGCGACTGGACCAGCACGATGTTGTCGGGAGCCTCACCCGCGGTGCCGATCACTTCCTCATGCCCCTCGTGCCCGATGAGCAGGATGTCGTATTCGTCGGATGCGAAGCGCCGCGCCTCACGGTGCACCTTGGTGACCAGCGGGCACGTCGCATCGATGGTCTTCAGCGACAGCTCTCTGGCCTGGTCGCGGACCTCGGGTGCGATGCCGTGCGCCGAAAAGATGACAGTGGCACCTTCGGGGACCTCGTACGTCTCGTCCACGAAGATCGCGCCACGCTTCTCCAATGTCGCGACGACGTGCTTGTTGTGGACGATCTGCTTGCGCACGTAGACCGGCGGGCCATAGAGATCCAGCGCCTTCTCCACCGTCACCACGGCACGGTCGACTCCCGCGCAGTAACCCCGCGGAGCCGCGAGCAGCACTCGCCTGGTCTGCTCGGCGACTGCCGGGTCGGTGTCGGTCGGGGCGGTCGAAGTCATGCGTCCATGCTAAGCGGGACGCCGGGTCCCGGCCGACGCGGCGCGACCCACTGCCCCGGTCGAGCGCGTCGCGGTGTGTCAATTCGGGACAGCACACCAGCAGGGAACGAGGCGACAATTCACGTATATGACCTGCGCCACATGCAGGGGACGGGCGGTCCTGACAGCATGAGCAACCGGCCGGTTGCCGCCCGTCCCACCGACCAGAGGAGACGGAACCGTGCCCGAACTGATGAAAACCTTCAGCATGATCGAGGTCGGGAAGACCGAGGTGGTTGAAAAGCCGATCCCCGAGCCAGGACCGGACGAAGCACTGGTGAAGACCACTGCTGCACTCATCTGCACGTCGGATGTGCACACCGTGAACGGAGCGCTGCCGGTGGAGAACGGCCGCACGCTCGGCCACGAATCCGTCGGGGTCATCGCGGCGTTGGGATCATCGGTCACCGGGTTCCAGGAAGGACAGCGAGTGGCGGTGAACGCCGTCACGCCATGCTTCGAATGCAATTACTGCCAGCGGGGTTTCACCAGCCAGTGCGGTGGGCTGCTGGGCGGCTACAAATACACCGCACAAGTCGACGGCAACATGGCTGAGTACTTCCTGGTGCCCGCCGCCAAGGGGAACCTCGCGCCGATCCCCGACGACCTCACCGACGAAGCCGCCGCTTACGCGTGCGACATGCTCAGCACCGGCCTGATGGGGGCCGAGCACGCCGAGATCCAGATCGGCGACACGGTTGTCGTCTTCGCGCAAGGCGCCGTCGGGTTGTGCGCGACCATCGGCGCCGGGTTGCGTGGCGCGGGCCGGATCATCGCTGTCGAGTCGTTGCCGAACAGGATGGCGATGGCCAAGCGGTTCGGTGCCGACGACGTCGTGGACTTCACCCAGGGCGACCCGGTGGAACAGATCATGGACCTGACCGACGGCGTCGGAGCCGACGCCTCGATCGAGGCCCTCGGCGCTCCACAGACCTTCGAAGCCGCACTGGCGTGTCTCAAGGCGGGCGGGACGCTGTCCAACATCGGCTACCACGGCGAGAACCCGGCCCCTCTTCAGCTCGACCTGATGGCGTTCGGGCTGGGTATGGGCGACAAGTCCATCCGCACCGGGCTGTGCTCCGGCGGCAGCGACCGCATGCGCCGGTTGTTCAGTCTGATGAGCTCCGGCCGGGTCGACCCGACGCCGATGACGACGCACCGCTTCGCTTTCGATCAGGTCGAGCATGCCTTCCAGATGATGGCGAACAAACAGGACGACATCATCAAGCCGCTGATCACCTTCTGAGGCCGGCGCGTCATACCTTCCCCGCGAGCATGTCGGTCAGCCGCTCGACGACGGCGCCGGTGCGCAGACCGTCGTGCTCGTATTCGTTGGTGACCCACGGCCGGACGTTGCCGACCCGGCGCGCGGTGTCGAGCGAGAGCTCCGCATCGACATACATGTCGTCGAAGTAGACAGCGGCGACGACCGGCACCTTGTTGGAAGCGAGCCGGTCCAGGTCGTAGAGGGGCGGCCAATCATCAACTGCCGCAAGCAGATCGGCCGCCTCGGCGAACGGCCGCAATAGCGTGATCTGGTCGAACATCCAGCGGAACATTGTCTCACCGGTGAAGAGCAACGGGTCGGCGTCGGCGGCGAACTCCGGACGCCGGGCGATCTCGCGATCGGCCGCCCAGCCGGTCGGCACGCCGGGAGCGCCGTAGCAATATTCCTGCAGTGCATAGATCGGACCCTGGGTGTATGACGTCTCTGTCAGCACCGTCTCCAGGAAGCGGTCGGCCAACTGGTCGCCGTCCCACGCCGTGTCGAGCAGCCAGTGCACGTGTTCATAGCCGTAGCTCATCCCGAAGATGCTGCCGATCAACCGAAACCGCTCGGGCGTCAGCGGCGAACCGTCCGGCAGCGCCACCCGGTGCACCGTGAGGTGGTCGGCGATCCGGCGCACCGCGGCAGCGTCGTCGGGATATCGCTCGTAGTAGGCGGCGTTCTTGCGAGCGATCCGCGGGAAGGTGCGCGCATAGACGTCCACGGAGTCCGCCTCGACGCCCGCCAGCCCGCCGGTGACCAGGCAGCCGACGAGCCCTTCCGGCGCCTGCGACAGGTAGGTGAGTGTGATGAAGCCGCCGTAACTCTGTCCAAGGGTCGTCCACGGCTTGCCACCGGCGATCTGCTGCCGGAAAGCCTCCGCGTCCGCGACGATGCTGTCGGCCCGGAAGTGGCGCAGGTATGCCGCGAACTGCGCCGCACTCATTCCCTCCGTCGACTTCGCGGTGACGGGGGTCGACCGGCCACAGCCCCGTTGGTCCAGCAGCAGCACCCGGTACGTCTTGGTGATGTGCGCCAGCCAGCCGTCGGCGCGCATCGGTCGCGGACTCTCCCCACCCGGGCCACCCTGCAGAAAGACCAGCCACGGCAGATCCTGGTCGGCCTTGTCGACCGCCACGGCCTCGCGACCAAATACCTCGATCGTCGCACCGCCCGGGTCGGAGTGATCGAGCGGAAGCTGCAGCGTGTGATCGGTCAGCGCGAGGCCGGGGATGCGGATCGTCATACGACTCAGGGTAGTTCGACCGCCGCGAGTTGCTCGTCGAGTCCCGACATGCTCGGGACGTCGCGAAGCAGAGGGACCACCTGTGTGCGGGCGAAGTCGTGGTGCTCGAGTTGTGCAGCGTCCAGCAACGTCTCGATCTGCACGGCCAGGTAGTTCAGGCGAATGACGAATGCTGATGCGAAAATGCCCTCGCTCCAACGGAATTCGGCACCGCCCGCGGCACAGTAGATCCGCACGAGGTCACGCACTAGGTCCGGATCGGACAGCACAGCGGCAAGCTGGACGCCGAGCTCCCGGATCGGATCCTGAGGGCCGACGTTGTCCCAATCGATCAACCAGCGACTCCCGCCGCTGACGAGCACATTGTCCAGGGTCAGGTCGTTGTGCGAGATCCGTAACTCCCCGACTGGCACTGAACTCGCCCACGCACCGAGTTGAGTGAACTCCTCAACTCTTTCGGTGAGCTGCCCCGCCCAGTCGGCTCCGGCACACCGCGCGCGGGCGGCGAGTGCCGACCAATCCACGGCACATGAGGCATAGAAGGGATCGAGATGCGCATCCCAGTCCGGCCGTTGCCCGATGCTGTGAATTCGCGCCGTCTGACGCACCAACCACCGAGCCGAATCAGCATCTCCGGCAACCGGTTTCGATCCGGACACCCAGTCTGCAAGCTGCCACCAGGCGCCGCCTTTGGCCTGCACCAAGAGTGCACCTGACCGATCCCGGTGCACCTCGGGCACCGGGACGCCCAGTCCGCGACAGCGTTCGGCAAACACCTCGGAGAACTCGGCGTGCGGCAGGCCGTCTGGCCAGTAGTAGCGCTTCGCGGCGTACCTGCCCGAGGTCGTGATCAGTTGACAGACCTCCCCCATCGCGCCACGCGCGACACGCTTCAGGTCGAGGGCCCGTCCCAATGAGAAGGTTTCAGCCAGCCAGTGCGCCGTCGTCGAGTTCTCGCCCGCATCGCGGATCGTCATACGACTCAGGATAGTTCGACCACCCGCACGGAAACGGGAGTCCGCGGGCCGAGCACGGCGACGGCAGCCGCGATGTCGTCGCCGAGGTCGAGATCCTGCAGGTCGCAGTCGAGTGGCCGGCCGGAGTAGGAGGCGATCCCGGGCGCGTCGGATCGTCCCGTCAGCGCGACCTCTGACATCGGGGTGCGCAGTCCGTCACCCGTCGCCTTGAGCACGGCCTCCTTGCGGCACCAGGTGGCGAACCAGTCGCGCGGGGTGCGCGGCGGCCGAGCGGCTTCCTTGGGTGCAAGCACCAGCGACGCCAGCGGCGCGAAGTCCCGATCGGTGATCATCTCGGCGTCGACGCCCACTGGTCCGGCCGTGGTGATCGCGACGACGACCACCGACGTGTCGTCGATACCGCTGTGCGCGACCGACACGTGCAGACCGCGGACCCCGACGTCGGGCTTGCCGTGCTGGCCGCCACACCTCGCGCAAGTCCGGTCCACGACCAGCTCGCGCGCGGTCTGCCGCAGCCGGCCGGGCCGCGATGTGAGGTGATCGGCGACCGCGAGCCGGAGCAGCCCGGCGGCCGTCGCCGAACCCGCCCGGTCAACGGCGCGCCGATGCTGCCGGGCACGGTCGCGCTCTGCGGCAGTGAGCACGGCGCCGGCCGCGTCCGGTGTCGCGGCCCCGCGCCAGCACCACACCACGCACGCCGGCGGTTCGGGAGCGGCCATCGGCATACCCGCTATCCTCGCGCAGTCAGGGCGTCACCGGCACGTCATACGCTGTCGGCATGCCCGAGCAACCAGCGCGACGACCGTGAGCAGCCCTCTGCCGGAGCGGGCCGCCGACACCACGGCAGAACAGCCGTGGCCGGTGCGCACCCTGTCGGTGAAGATCAGCGACTACGTCGACAAGATGTCGCCGCTGTGGGTCGAGGGGCAGATCGTGCAGCTCAACCGCCGGCCGGGGGCGCCCACGGCATACGTCACGCTGCGGGACGCCGAGGTCGACATGTCGTTGTCGGTGACCGTGCACGTCAACACCCTCGACGCGATGGGGCCCGGCCTGCAGCAGGGCGCGCGCGTCGTGGTGCACGCCAAGCCGACCTTCTGGACCAAGCGCGGCACACTGCACCTCGATGCCCGGCAGATGCGGCCGGTCGGGGTCGGCGAGCTGCTCGCGCGGCTGGAGCACCTCAAGCAACTGCTGCGCAGTGAGGGCCTCTTCGAGCCGGCACGCAAGAAGGGGCTGCCGTTCCTACCGCGCACCGTCGGGCTGATCTGCGGGCGGGCCAGCGCGGCAGAGAAGGACGTGGTCGAGAACGCCCGGCGCCGCTGGCCGGCAACGCAATTCGAGATTCGCCAGGTCGCCGTGCAAGGACAGGACACCGTGCCACAGGTCATCGAGGCGCTGGCCGAGCTGGATGCCGCAGCGCACGTCGACGTCATCGTCATTACGCGTGGCGGCGGGGGTTTCGAGGACCTGCTGCCGTTCAGCAACGAGACGCTGGTCCGTGCCGTCGCCACGGCCCGCACCCCGGTCGTCAGCGCCATCGGGCACGACGAGGACACCCCGCTGCTCGACTTCGTTGCCGACGTGCGCGCCTCGACCCCGACCGACGCCGCGAAGCGGATCGTGCCCGACCTCGCCGACGAGCTTGCCGGTCTGGCGCAGCTGCGGCACCGCGGCGCCGCCGGGCTGCAGCGGCGGCTGGTCGTCGAACGCCGCCACCTCGAGCAGTTGCGCGGTCGCCCGGTGCTGGTCGCGCCGGAGACGATGGTCGCGACCCGCAGGGCCGCCGTCGAGGTGCTGCGCGACAGGTCCCGTTCCCGGATGACCCACCGCCTCGAGCGCGCGCACGACCAGGTGGTGCACCTGCGCGGGCAGTTGCGTGCGCTGTCGCCGCTGCAGACGCTGGAGCGAGGGTACGCCGTGGTGCGGCATACCGACGGACAGGTGGTCACCGACGTCGCGACGGTCGCCCCAGACGAACTGCTCCGCGTGACCGTCGCCACCGGCGACTTCGCGGTGACACCAGTGTCCTGATCGCGGGGCGCCGCGTCGTCGGTGGCATCTCGTACAGTGCCGGTATGCCGAAGAAGCCGACCGAGGATGCCGCGTCCGCGAACGATGCCAACGCCGACGTCGCCGAGCTCGGCTACGAGCAGGCCCGTGACGAGCTGGCGGCCATCGTTGCCCGGCTCGAAGGCGGCACGGAGACGCTGGAGGAGTCGATGCGGCTCTGGGAGCGCGGTGAGGCGCTGGCGGCGCACTGCGAGAGCTGGCTGAACGGCGCCCAGCAGAAGATCGACGCGATGACGGCCGAGGACTAACTGCTCGGCGCGGTCGTCGGGCCCTTGGTCGCCAGTGCGCTCTTGCTGAGCGGTTTCACCGACGCCGCAAACTGGATGAGCTGCGACCAGCTGCCGGTGCCGTCGACCACGGTCGAGAGACCGCCCAGCGGCGCGGAGCGGATCAGGCTCCGCTCGCCGCCGTCGGCGCGCTCCACCTTCGACCAGACCACGCCGCCGATGGTGACGATGCCCTTCGCCGCACCGTTGCCGGTCTGTGCCTGCACCCACGACGTGTTGCCGTTCGCCGTCTGCAGCACACGGATGTACTTGCCGCCCGGGACGTCATACCCCGCCTGCCAGGTCGGCGGCTGGTCCGAGAGCGTCACCAGCCGCACGTTGACCGGCGACCAGGTGGACGGCAGCCCGTCGGCGACGGCGGGATCCCAGTGCCGGCTGATGCCGATCTCGCGAGCGATGCCCGCAACGTCCGCGACGGGCTGGGCCGTCGGGGTGGATCGCGGCACGAACGCCCACCACCCCACCACGGCGAACGCCACGATCACCATGGAGATGACCATGCTGCGCGTCGAACCCATCCCACGACGACGCGGCGGGGGTCCCGCAGCCGGCTCGGGCGTCGCGCTCGGCAGGCCGGTGGGGGTGCTCGTGTCGTTCACGCCGACCATGGTCCCAAACCGGTTCCCGCCCGCGGTGGCCCGGGCTGTGCCCGGCGACCGATAGAGTCTGGACGCACCCACTTTCGTGAATGCTCCGAGGAGATCTCATGCCGTCCGACGCCGCCACCCCGGAAGCCCCGGACCGAAACCTCGCGCTGGAGCTGGTGCGTGTCACGGAGGCCGCCGCGATGGCGGGTGGCCGCTGGGTCGGCCGCGGTGACAAGAACGCCGCGGACGGGGCCGCGGTGGCCGCGATGCGGCACCTGGTCGCGTCCGTCTCGATGAACGGCGAGGTGGTCATCGGCGAAGGCGAGAAGGACGAGGCGCCGATGCTGTTCAACGGCGAGCACGTCGGAGACGGCACCGGGCCCGACGTCGACGTGGCCGTCGACCCGATCGACGGCACCACGCTGACCGCGAAGGGTATGACGAACGCCGTGTCCGTCATGGCGGTCAGCGAGCGCGGCTCGATGTACGACCCGAGCGCTGTGTTCTACATGGACAAGCTCGCCACCGGTCCCGAAGCCGCGGACGTGGTCGACATCCGCCTGCCGGTCGCCGAGAACATCCGGCGTGTCGCCAAGGCCAAGCACGGCAGCGTGTCCGACGTGACGGTCGTGCTGCTCGACCGCCCCCGCCATGTGGCGCTGGCCGAGCAGATCCGCGCAGCGGGCGCCCGCATCCGCTACATCTCCGACGGTGACGTCGCCGGCGCGATCATGGCCGCGCGGCCCGATACCGGCATCGACCTGCTGCTCGGCGTCGGCGGCACCCCCGAGGCGATCATCACCGCGTGCGCGATGAAGTGTGTGGGTGGCGTCCTGCAGGGCAGGCTGTGGCCCAAGGACGATGCCGAGCGGCAGCGCGCGATCGATGCCGGCCACGACCTGGACGCGGTGCTCACCACCGACGACCTGGTCCGCTCCGACAACTGCTTCTTCGTGGCGACCGGCATCACCGACGGAGAGTTGTTGCGCGGGGTGCGCTACCGCGGCGGCGGTTGCACCACACAGTCGCTGGTGATGCGGTCCAAGAGCGGCACCATCCGCACGATCGAGGCCGTGCACCCGATGGCCAAGCTGCAACAACTGAATGCCGGCCTACTCAATGCCTGAGGCGCAAGGAGATTCGATGGTCGACACCCTGGTCGTCGGCGAGGCACTGATCGACATCGTGCAGCCGGTGGACGCCCCGGCGACCGAGCACGTCGGCGGCAGCCCGCTCAACGTCGCGATCGGGCTGGCCCGCCTGGAACACCGCGTGCGCCTGGCGGCATACCTCGCCGACGACGCGTATGGCCGGATGATCGAGCGGCAGCTTGCGGCCGACGGGGTGCCCCTTGTCGACGGCAGCCTGACGGCACCGCGGACCCCGACGGCGCTGGCTGTGCTGGACGAAACAGGCTCTGCGTCATACGACTTCAACCTGGCATGGGATGTCCCCTATCCCCTGCCGGACGACATCGGGCACTTTCACACCGGTTCGATCGCCGCGGCGCTGCAGCCCGGGGCGACCAAGGTCTCCGACGCGATGCTCGCCGCCCGATCACACGCGACGGTGTCGTTCGACCCGAACCTGCGGCCGTCGCTGATCGGCGCGGCCTACGAAGTGCGTTCGCACATCGAGCAGCTGATCGGCTTCTCCGATGTCGTGAAGGCGAGCGAGGAGGACGTCGCCTGGCTGTATGGCGGGAGCGTCGGCCTCACCGAGATCGCGACGCTCTGGGGGCGTCTCGGCCCGTCGCTGGTGGTTCTCACCTGTGGTGGCGACGGCGCCCTGATGCATGTTTCCGCGACTGGGCAGACCGAAACCGTCTCCGGCAGAAGGGTTTCCGTCGTCGACACGGTGGGTGCGGGTGACTCGTTCCAGTCCGGCCTGGTCTCGGCACTACTTGATGCCGGGTTGCTCGGCTCCGCCGCCGCCCGAGACCGGTTGCGCCGGGCGAGCCTTGCGGAGTTGCGACCGGCCGTCGACCGGGCGATTGCCGCCTCCGCGATCACGGTCAGCCGAGCCGGCGCCAACCCACCCACGCGCGCCGAGCTCGCCTGACGCCACACCTGCCGTCTGCCGCAAACCTCGACCGTCGAAGGCTACGCACCCCACGCGGCGGTCTCGCGTGCGCAAACCTCGACCGTCGAAGGCTACGCACCCCACGCGGGGGCGCCGTCAGTCCGCCCGGCGGTTCGTGGCGGCCGGCGCCGGGCGGATGGAGATCGTCTCGTAGGTTGCATCGGGCGTGGCCGTCAGCGCGGTGCGCACGGCGGTCGCGACCGACTCGGGGCGGAGGAACTCCAGCGGGTCGTACTCGCGGCCTTCGCGAGCGACGAGTTCTCGTTGCATGTCGGTGTTCACGCGCCCCGGGTGCACCGAGACCACGCGCACTCCGTCCGGTCGCAGCTCTTCGCGCAGCACGTCGGTCAACGCGGTGAGAGCGAACTTCGACGCCGGGTAGTGACCGCCTGCGCCCGAAGCGCGCAGCCCCGACCCGGAGTTGATCATCACGATCGTACCCGCCGCCTCGACCAGCGCTGGGAGCAGCAGCCGGGTCAGGTCCGAGACGGCAATCACGTTGAGCTCCAATATTTTTCGCCATACGGCGCGGGAGGATTCGGCAGTCGGTACGCCGACGCTCATGCCGGCCGAGTGCACCAGTGCGTCCAGCCGTTGCAGGTCCAGCCCGGCGACGGCTTCCGCAGTGCTCTGCTCGTCCGCGAGGTCGGCGACGAACGGCCGCGCGTGCGGCAGTTGCGCGCACACCGCCTCGACGTCGGCGCGCTGCCGGCCACCGATCAGCAGCTCGTGGTCGGTAGCGAGCGCGTCGGCGACGGCGCGGCCGATGCCTCGTGTCGCACCGGTGATCATGACGGCGGGTCGTGTCTGGTTCATGAGTGAAACCCTAGACACGACCCGCCGCCCGGACCGGTCAGGCGGACTTCTCCGCCTGCTCAACCTCCCGCTTGTGCGCCCGTGCCAGGGCAGCCTTGCGCAGCTTTTCCGACTCGGCGGCGATCTGCGCAGCCTTGTCGTCATCGCGCGTGAGGTTGGCGCCGGTGTGCGGGTCGAAGACGTGCATCGCGGCCGGGTCGAACGCAAGGCGCGCCTCGTCTCCCTCGATGACGCGCGAGCGCGGGTCGAGGTTGACGATCATCTGGGTGCGCAGGCCCTCTCCGTCGAGATCACGGTCGAGGTCCTCGAGTTGCTTGCGCACCGCGCCATCCGCCTCGTAGGGGATGTAGGCGTACTGCTCGTTGCCCAGCCACTCGGTCTGGTCGACGACCGCGTTGAACTTCACCGAGTGCTCCGGTGCCGTCTCGACGGTGGAGTCCTTGAGATGCTCCGGGCGCAACCCGACGATGACGACGTCCTTGCCCTTCACCTTCTCGGCGAGCTCGCCATCGACGGGCACGTCGACAAAGGGCAGCTTGAGCCTGTTGCCGTCCACCCGCGCCGGAAGGAAGTTCATCGGCGGCGAGCCGATGAAGCCGGCGACGAACAAGTTGACCGGCTGTTCGTAGAGCTCCCGCGGGGAGGCAACCTGTTGCAGCACACCACGTTTCAGCACGCAGACCCGGTCACCGAGCGTCATCGCCTCGGTCTGGTCGTGGGTGACGTAGATCGTCGTGATGCCCAGGCGGCGCTGCATGCGCGCAATCTCGGTGCGCATCTGACCGCGCAGCTTCGCGTCCAGGTTGGACAACGGCTCGTCGAAGAGGAACGCGTCCGCCTCGCGGACGATCGCACGCCCCATCGCCACCCGCTGCCGCTGGCCACCGGACAAATTGCCCGGCTTGCGCTGCAGGTGCTCGTCCAGCTCCAGCATGTCGGACGCCTGACGGACCTTCTGATCGATCTCGGCGTCGCTGTGCTTGCCCTTCTGCAGCCGCAGCGGGAAGGCGATGTTCTCGTAAACCGTCAGGTGCGGATAGAGCGCGTAGTTCTGGAACACCATCGCCAGGTTGCGATCGCGCGGCGCCAGGTCATTGACCCGCTTGCCGTCGATGTCCAGCTCACCGGAGGTGATGTCCTCCAGCCCGACGATCATTCGCAGCAAGGTCGACTTGCCGCAGCCCGACGGGCCGACCAGGATGACGAACTCGCCATCCTTGATGTCCAGGTTGACGTCGTTGACGGCCGGGAAGCCGTCGCCGTACTTCTTGACTATGTGCTTGAGCTCGATGCTCGACATTGTTTTCTCCTAATGACCAAGTCGTATGGCGAGGGGCGTCAGCCCGTCATCCCTTGACCGCGCCGGACGTCAGGCCGGCGACGATCCGCTTCTGGAAGACCAGGACGAGGATCACGACGGGGATGGTGACGACGACGGCTGCGGCACAGATAGCACCCGTCGGCTGGACGAACTGGCTGGCGCCGGTGAAGAAGTTCAGCGCCGCCGGCACCGTCTGCGCGCTCTGCGCGGTGAGGTTCGAGCTGAAGACGAAGTCGTTCCACGCCGTGAAGAACGCGATGATCGCCGTGGTGAACACACCCGGTGCCGCGAGCGGCGCGATCACCTTGATGAAGGCCTGCCAGCTGGTGGCACCGTCCACCTGTGCCGCCTGCTCCATCTCCCACGGGATCTGCTGGAAGAACGCCGACAAGATCCAGATGGACAGTGGCAGCGTCAGCGCGAGGTAGGGGATGATCAGGCCGGGGATGGTGTCGAAGAGGCCGATCTGCCGCCATAGGTTGAACAGCGGCGTCACCATGGCGATGACCGGGAAGAACGACACCGCGAGCGAGGTCGTGAGAATCAGCTTCTTGCCCGGGAAGTTCAGCCGCGAGATCGCGTAGGCGCAGAACGTCGCCAGCACCACGCTGATGAAGGTCGAGACGACACAGACGACGATCGAGTGCCACAACGCCGGGAGGAAGAGGTCGGACGCCCCGCCGGAGAAGATCAGCTTGTAGTTGTCCCAGCTGATGTGCTTCGGCCAGAAGTTGCCGAAGAGGTTCTGGCTCGGATCGGCGAGCGCGGCCGTGCTCTTCAGCGACGTGGCGATGATCCACAGCAGCGGGATCAGCGTCCAGATCATGATGACGATCGAGACGACGCCGAGACCGTTCTTCGCCTTGGTGCTCATTGTGGTTTCCATGGGTCAGCTCCTTCCGCTCGTCGTGAGATCGACCTTGAAGAGTTTGACGAAGATGAACGCGATGATCAGCACGATCACGAAGAGGATCACCGCCAGCGCGGAACCCATGCCGATCTCGACCCGGCTGACCGTCTCGGTGCCGACGAGCATCGATAACGTCTCCGTCTTGTTCGCGCCGCCGGTCATGACATACGGATTGTCATAGATACGAACGGCATCCAGGGTCCGGAACAACAGCGCCACCATCAGCGCGGCCTTCATGTTGGGCAGGATCACCTTGGTGAAGCGCTGCCACCACGTGGCGCCGTCGACCTTGGCTGCCTCCTCCTGCGCCGAGTCGACCTGAGCCAGCCCGGCGAGCAGCAGCAGCGACATGAACGGCGTCGTCTTCCAGATCTCCGACAGGCAGATGATGGTCAGGGAGGACCACCTGCCGCCGAACCAGTTGTAGTTCTCGCTGAACCCGCCGAAGGTGAAGAAGTGCAGCCAGCGGTTGAAGAAACCGGTGCTGATCTGGGCGGCATACAACCACGAGAAACCGGACACCACAGTGACGATCGCGTAGGGGATCAGCACGATGGTGCGCAATGTCTTGCGGGGCCAGACCACCCGGTTCATCACCATGGCGATCGCCATACCGATGACCAGCTCGAAGACCAGGGTCACCACGACGATGATCAACGTCGTGGTGAACGCCTGCCAGAAGAGTGGGTCGGACAACGCGGTGATGTAGTTCTGCAGCCAGACGAGTTTGCGGCCCGCCGGGTCGGTCAGCCGGTAGTTGAACAGCGACAGGTAGACCGCGTAGCAGATCGGGTAGAGCGTGACCAGCAGCATGATGACGAACGCCGGGCCGGCGAGCCGCCAGCCAAGGTTGCGCTCACCCTTTGCCCGGTCGGACAGGTGCGCCTTTTCTTCCGCGGTGAGCTTTCCCTTGTTCGTTTCCGCAACGGCGGTCATAGCAGCGCCTTCCCGTTCAGGACCCTCAGAATGAAGGACTGGGTCGACTTCGGAGTATTCTGGTTGACGGAGTTCGGCGGGCTGAACCGCTGCTGCAAGGCCGTCGAGATGTCACCCCAGTATGGCGTCAGCGGCCGGGCTGCGGCCACGTCCAGCGACTTGCGGATCAGGTCGGCGATGCCGTTCGGGAACGCCTTCTTGACCTCGGCAGTGTCGTACGCGGCCTTGCTGCTGGCGGGGTTGCCGGACGCCGCCATGTAGTCCGCCTGGTGCTTGACGCTGGTGATGCACGCCGCCGCCTGGTAGGCGAGCGCCGGGTGCCGACTGTCCTTGCCGACGGCGAGCTGGATGCCGCCGTATGGCGGACGCGCCGCCTTGCCGGCAACGGTCTCGGGGTACATCGTGGCCGCCACGTCGGACTTGTCCTTGGCCGTATAGGCGCCGTAGGTGTAGGGCCAGTTGACCAGGAACCCGCCCTGCGGGCTCATGAAGAGGTTCAGCGACTGCGTCTCCTCCGACGATCCCATCGCGGGGCCGCCGACGCCGGTCGACGCGACCTTCTTGATGATCCGTGCGGCGTCCCGGCCGGCGGCCGAGTCGAGCCCGAGCTGGATCTTGTCGTAGGTGGCGTTCGGGTTCTTGACGATCTCCCCGCCCGCGCCGGCGATCAGCGCGTTGATCCAGACCGAGTAGCCCTCGTAGAGCGCGGCCTGCACGCCGATCTGCATCTTGGTCTTCTGCGCGGCCGCGATGAGCTGGTCCCAGGTGACCGGCTTGCTCATGTCCAGCCCGGCCTTCTGGGCGACCGACTTCTTGTACCAGAGCAACTGGGTGTTGGACCAGAACGGCACCGACATCAGCTTGCCGTCATACGTCGAGGCGTCGATCGACGACTGGACGCGGTCCGCAGTGAATTCCTTCACCATGTTCTGCGGCATCGGCGCGAAGTAGCCGGCCGCGGCGAACTCGCTGACGAACGCCGGGTCGACGCTCATCAGGTCCATGGTCTTGTCGCCGCCGGCGAGGCGCCGGAGCAACTGGATCCGCTGGTCGCTGGCCGAGTTCGGCAGCAGCTGCACCTTGATCTTGTACTTCCCGCCGGAGGCGTCCGAGCACTCCTTGGCAAGTGTGGCCTGGCCGCCCTTGCTGGGGTCGGCGTTTCCGACGTCCGGGTTGATGTACCAGGTGAGGTGAGCCGGCCCGGAACTGCTGCCACTGCTGCTACCACACGCGGCGAGTCCGGTTGCCGCCATCACCATCACGGCGGAGATTGCTATGCCACGACGAGGTGGCCTGAGACGTTTCATATGTATCGCTCCGTCAGGGGTCGGGCAGTTACACGTCTTTGGTGTCTACACCAGATCGCGCTGCTTGTCTCGCATTGCGGGCAGAGAATCCAGAACGTTGCCATGCCGAAACACTCGGCGCCGCACCGCCACCCCCGCGCCGGCCGGGCCTCCGGGACTACGCTGAGACGTCGCTTCAGACACCCCGGAACAAGGAGATTGCCGAGCACCATGGCCGAATTCGCCTATGAGGACCTGCTGCCGATCGGCGCGGATCTCACCACCTACCGCAAGCTCACCGGCGACGGCGTGCGCACTGTCGAAGGCCCGGGCGGGCGCACCTTCCTCGAAGTCGACCCGGACGCGCTGCGGTTGCTCACCGAGACGGCCATGCACGACATCGCGCACTACCTGCGACCTGCGCACCTGGCGTTCCTGCGCAAGATCCTCGACGACGAACAGGCAAGCAACAACGACAAGTTCGTCGCACTCGACCTGCTGAAGAACGCCGGCATCGCCGCCGCCGGAGTGTTGCCGATGTGCCAGGACACCGGCACGGCAATAGTCATGGGCAAGAAGGGATCCCAGGTCCTGGTCGACGGTGGAGCTCCGGATGAGGAGTCCATCGCCCGCGGTGTGTATGACGCCTACACACGCCTCAACCTGCGCTATTCGCAGATGGCTCCGATCACGACTTGGGAGGAGAAGAACACCGGCTCCAACCTACCCGCGCAGATCGAGTTGTATGCCGACACCGCTCCCGGGCACGAGAATGCCTACAAGTTCCTCTTCATGGCCAAGGGTGGCGGCTCGGCCAACAAGTCCTTCCTCTACCAGGAGACGAAGGCGATCCTGAATCCCGACTCGATGCTGCGCTTCCTCGACGAGAAACTGCGCTCTCTCGGGACCGCCGCCTGCCCGCCATACCATCTCGCGATCGTGATCGGCGGCACGAGTGCCGAATTTGCTTTGAAGACAGCTAAATACGCGAGCGCGAAGTACCTTGACGAGCTCCCCACTTCCGGCGACGCCGCAACCGCACATGGCTTCCGCGACATCGAGCTGGAGGAGCGGGTCCTGGAGCTGACCCGCGGCTTCGGCATCGGCGCGCAGTTCGGCGGAAAATACTTCTGCCACGACGTGCGCGTCGTGCGACTCCCCCGGCACGGTGCGTCGCTGCCGGTGGCGATCGCGGTCAGCTGCTCGGCCGACCGCCAGTGCCTCGGCAAGATCACCGCCGACGGCGTCTTCATCGAGCAACTGGAGACCGACCCGGCGCGCTTCTTGCCCGACACGACGCACGCGGACCTGGCCGAATCGGGTGACGTGGTCGAGATCGACCTCAATCGGCCGATGGACGAGATCCGCGCCGAACTCACCAAACACCCTGTCAAGACTCGACTTTCGCTTACCGGTCCGCTGGTTGTCGCTCGCGACATCGCGCACGCGAAGATCAAGGAGCGCCTCGACACCGGCGAGGACATGCCGCAGTATCTGAAGGATCACGCGGTCTACTACGCCGGACCGGCGAAGACGCCCGAAGGCTATGCGTCCGGATCGTTCGGCCCGACAACTGCCGGCCGGATGGACTCCTACGTCGAGCAATTCCAGGCCGCCGGCGGCTCGATGGTGATGCTGGCAAAGGGAAATCGCAGCAAGCAGGTGACCGACGCCTGCCGGGCGCACGGCGGCTTCTACCTGGGCTCGATCGGCGGGCCCGCCGCCCGACTTGCCAAGGACTGCATCAAACACGTTGAGGTTCTTGAATATCCGGAGCTCGGCATGGAGGCGATCTGGAAGATCGAGGTCGAGGACTTCCCGGCGTTCATCGTCGTCGACGACAAAGGCGACGACTTCTTCGCCGCCACCGCGAAGCCGACCGCCTTCACGATCAGCACCCGGCCAGGCCTGTGATGGCCGTGGGCATCACGCCGCAGCAGGCGTGGGACCAACTGGTCCAGGGCAACGCACGTTTCGTCTCCGGAGACGCTCTGCACCCCAATCAGGATCTGCAACGACGCCACCTGCTGGAGTCGGGCCAGCGCCCGACCGCGGTGCTCTTCGGCTGCGGCGACAGCCGGGTCGCGTCCGAGATCATCTTCGACCAGGGTCTGGGCGACATCTTCGTGGTGCGCACGGCCGGCCATATCGTCGACGACGCCGTGCTGGGCTCGATCGAATTCGGTGTCGCCGTGCTCGATGTGCCGCTAATCGTGATCCTCGGCCACCAGTCGTGCGGCGCCGTGGCTGCGGCGATCGACGCCGCCGAATCCGGAAAGATGCCACCGGGTTACGTGCGGGACATCGTGGTCGAGGTGCTGCCGAGCGTCGCCGCGGCCCAGGCTGCGGGCGCGTGCACGCCGGCCGAGGTCGGCTCACGGCACGTGCGCGCGACGGCGGATCTGCTGCTCGAACGTTCGCGCATCGTGCACGACGCCGTCGAACGCGGCGAGCTGGGCATCGTGGGCGCGACCTACACGCTCAGCGACGGCCTGGCCTCGGTGATCACCTCGACGTTCACCACCGGCACTGATCCGGCCGAGTGACATGCAGGTCGTCTCGCTTCGCATTCATCCGGTGAAAAGTACTGCCATCACGCGGGTTTCGAATGCGTATGTCGGCAGGGCCGGGCTGCGGGGCGACCGGGAATGGATGGTGGTCGACAGCGACGGCGCCATGGTGTCGGCGCGTGAACTGCCCCGGCTTTTCACGATCCGAGCAGTACCGCAGGAACCCGGCGGGTCGGTGCTGCTGACGGCGGAGGGCTTGCCGCCATACCAAGTGGCCGCGAGCGGCGACGACGTTCCAGCCACCATGTTCGGCCGACCACCACTGGCGGTCCGCGAGATGGCGCCAGATGCGGCGGCCTGGCTGGAGGAGGTGACTGGCCAGAGCGGACTGCGGCTGGTGTGGTGTGCGAATCCGGCTGACCGGCAACTCAATCCGGACTTCTCCCAGCCGGCCGATCACGCGGCGTTCCAGGACGGCTACCCGGTCACGGTCGCGTCGCTGGCCTCGCTGAATCAGTTGAACGCATGGATCGTCGAGGGTGGTGGCGAGCCGGTGCAGGTCGACCGCTTCCGGCCGAATATCGTCATCGACGGTGAGGTGGCGTTCGCCGAGGACGCCTGGCAGTCGGTGCAGATCGGGGACGTGGGGTTCCGGGCAGCCAAACCGGTCGACCGGTGCGCGATGATGCTGGTCGACGCCAGCGACCTGACACGCAAGAACAAGGAGCCGATCCGCACCCTCAGCCGGCATCGCAAGTGGGACGGCAAGACATGGTTCTGCCATCACCTGATCCCCGACACCGAGGGTGAGATCCGGGTCGGGGATCAGGTGGTGGCGCGAACCGACTGATGGGTCAGGCGGATTCGCCGACGACGGTGACCTCGATGTTGCCGCGGGTCGCCTTGGAGTAAGGGCAGACCTGATGCGCGGCGTCGGCGAGTTCCTGCGCCTTGGCCGCGTCGACGCCGGGGATCTTGGCGGTGAGCTTCACGGCGAGCAAGAAGCCGCCGTCGTTGGTGCCGAGAGTCACGTCGGCGGTGACGGTCGACTCGCTGACATCGACGTCCTGCTTGCCGGCAACTACAGCGAGCGCACCGCCGAAGCAGGCGGAATAGCCGGCGGCGAAGAGGGTCTCCGGGTTCGCCTTCGGATTGGCCTGGCTGCCCGGCTTGCCGAGCGCCAGGTCGATGACACCGTCGGCGCTCTTGACGGTGCCTTCGCGTCCGCCTGTTGAGGTTGCCTCGGAGGTGTAGAGCGCGTCGGTGATTGTGTCGGTCATCGTGGTGCCTTTCTCGGTCGCGGGATCTTCACAGTACGACCTCACTTCGCTCGACCCGAGATCAGCCCGCGACCGACTGCACCAGAGCTTTCCAGCCGGAGACGAGATCGTCCTGTGTCAGGCCCCGCTCGGAGGTGAGGTAGTGCACGAGGTCGGCGTCCAGCGGAGCCAGCAGAGCCTCGGTCAGCACCTCGAGGTCTGCCTCGACACCGCACTGCCGCAACAGCATTCGCACGTGCATCGCGGAGACCTTGCGCGCGGGCACCTCGAATTTTCCGTCCGGCGCCCGGGCGCCCGCACGCAGCAGGGCGGCATGCATGCCATTCAGCTGGATCCGGCCTGCGCCATACGCCAGCAAGCGGTCGAGGGGTTCGGCACCAGGCCCCAGGGGCGGCGGGCCGGAGAGGTATGCCGCCTGGAAATTCCGTTCGAAGTCGTCGGTCAACGCCGCGAACACGCCCGCGCGGCTGCCGAACGCCCGGAAGACGGTGCCCTTGCCGACTCCCGCCTCGGCAGCGAGCCGGTCCATGGTCAGCGCGTCGGCGCCGTCAGCATCCACGACGCAGCGTGCCGCGCACAGGATGCGGTCCGCATTGGCCACCGCATCGCGACGCACCCGAACCGGCGGGCCCGCGAGCGGCAGTGCACGGCGTGTGGTCATGGCCACATTCTCCTCCCTACCCCGTTCCGGGCTTGCCATCCGGAAGGAAAACGGACTACGGTCCGTTTATATCGTCGTAACCAACATCGTGAAAGGCACCCGACATGACCACCAAGCTCGCCATCCTGGTCGGCAGCCCCCGCGCCGCCTCGATCCACCGCCGGCTCGCTGACGTCGCCGCGCACGTCGCCCCCGCAGACACGCAGGTCGCCATCGTGGACTACCTGGCCGCACTGCCCTTCTACAACGAGGACCTCGACACCGAGATCGCTCCGGAGCCCGTGCAGCGCCTGCGCGACGAGCTCGCCGGCGCCGACGCCGTGCTGCTGCTCTCGCCGGCCAACAACGGCACGCTGTCCGCTGTGCTGAAGAACGCCATCGACTGGGCGTCGCGGCCTTACGGCCAGTCGTCGCTGAGTGGCAAGCCAATCGCGGTCTCGTCGGCAGCGCACAACACCTCGACGGTCGTCGACCACACCCACCTGGCCGTGACGATCGCCGGCGCGCAACCGCTCGCGGATGCAAGCGCCACCTTCGCGCTCGGCGAGCTGGACGGTGTCGACCTCGCCAGCCACGAGCCGGTGAACAGCGCCCTGCGCAGCACGGTTGGTGCGCTGGTCAAGGCCGCCACCGCCACCGCGGCAGCCTGAAGTCTACGCCGGCGCGAGTGCCAGCTCGCTGGCCACGACGGCCGCGAGCTGCTGCGCCACCTGCTCGGCCCGCTCCGCGGACGGGGCCTCGACCATGACGCGCACCACGGGCTCGGTGCCGGACTTGCGCAACAGCACTCGTCCGGCCCCGGCGAGATCGCGTTCGGCGTCCGCCACCGCGGACTGGACCACGGGGTGGCCGTCCACGGCGTCCTTGTCGACGCCGGGAACGTTGAGCAGGAATTGCGGCAGGCGCGTCATACAGCCGGCGAGTGCGGCGAGCGGCTGGCGGGTTCTCGCGACGCGAGCGGCGAGCAGCAAGCCGGTCAGCACCCCGTCACCGGTCGTCCCGTGCTCCAGCATGATGACGTGGCCCGACTGCTCGCCGCCCAGGGAGTAGCCGCCCCGGCGCATCTCCTCCAGGACGTAGCGATCGCCCACGTCGGTGCGCAGCACGGTGATCCCCTCGCGGGCCATCGCCTGCAGCAGGCCCTCGTTGCTCATGACCGTCGCAACGAGCGTGTCCGCAGCGAGCTCGTCGCGCTGGTGCAGGTCGATCGCCAGGATCGCCATGATCTGGTCGCCGTCGACCGGTGTGCCGGCGGCGTCGACCGCGAGGCACCGGTCGGCGTCGCCGTCGAAGGCCAGCCCGAAGTCGGCACCGACCTGCGGCACCAGCGCGCAGAGGCCCTCCAAGTGGGTCGAGCCGACGCCGTCGTTGATGTTCAGGCCGTTGGGCTCCGCCCCGATCAGCGTGACTTTCGCTCCCGCACGCTCGAACGCGCGCGGGGCGATGCCACTCGCCGCGCCGTCGGCGGTGTCGAGCACGACGTGCAGCCCGTCCAGCCGGTGCGGCAGCGCGCCGAGCAGGTGCTCGATATAGCGTTCGGCACCTTCGTCATACTGCTTGACCCGGCCGACGTCGGCGCCCGTGGGGCGCTCCCAATCGCCGCGCAAGTGCTGCTCGATGGCGTCCTCGGTCGTGTCGGGCAGCTTGTGTCCCCCGCGCGAGAAGAACTTGATCCCGTTGTCGGGCATGGGGTTGTGGGACGCGGACAGCATCGCCCCGAGGTCGGCACCGGACGCCGCCGTGAGGAACGCGATGGCCGGCGTCGGCAGCACCCCGGCGTCCCAGACGTCCACGCCTGCGGACGCGAGGCCGGCAATCGTCGCCGCGGCCAGGAACTCCCCGGACGCCCGCGGGTCCCGCCCGACGACGGCGGTGGGCCGATGCCCGGCAAACTCGCCCTCCTCGGCCAGCACCCGCGCCGCGGCGACGGACAGATCGAGCGCGAGCTCGGCCGTGATGTCCCGATTGGCCAGCCCGCGCACACCATCGGTGCCGAACAAGCGCGCCATGGATCACCTCAAACTCTCGTCAGACCGAACGCGAGTGCGCGCCGGCAGCCGTGGAACGGCCCAAAGCAGGGTAAGCGACAGTGGGCGGCGGCCGTGAATCGCGCGCCGGCCGCACGTCCCCGGTACACCGTTCAGGATAGGTCAGCGGTGCGGGTATGTCGGAGCTTCGCGTCTGCCGGGGCTTTCGCGTCCCAAAAGCTCGACGGTCGCGACCACGGGACAGCTTTCGGCGGCATTCGCGTCCCAAAGGCTCGACGGTCGCGACCCCGGGACAGCTTTCCGCCGCATTCGCGTCCCAAAGGCTCGACGGTCGCGACCCCGGGACAGCTTTCCGCCGCATTCGCGTCCCAAAGGCTCGACGGTCGCGACTCCGGGACAGCTTTCCGCCGCATTCGCGTCCCGAAAACGCGACCGTCGCCGGTTAGGCACAGGTTCGACGTGACATTGCGTCCCGAAACGGCGACCGTTGCCGGAAATGTACGCCGCGCCCGGATTCTCGCCCGCAGGCTGCTGGTCCCGCAGCGTCGTGACGCCCGAGTGGGCACTTACTACCAAGTACACGCGGGCGGATTCCACCAGTAACTGCCCACTCGGGACAGTCACCGCCAATCCAGCCGCCGCAGCCGTCCCCAACTCGCGACCGTCGCGACTCCGGGACGCCCCACCCCGGTTTCGCGTCCCGAAAGCCCGACCGTCGCGACTCCGGGACGCCCCACCCCGGTTTCGCGTCCCGAAAGCGCGACCGTCGCGCCTCCGGGAAACTTCCCGGCCCCGGCATACGCAGAACGGCCCCGAGCGAACCGTGCGCTCGGGGCCGTTCTGTGTGCTGCGGGTGCGACTCAGCGCTTCGAGTACTGCGGAGCCTTGCGGGCCTTCTTCAGACCGGCCTTCTTGCGCTCGGGGACGCGCGCGTCGCGGGTCAGGAAACCCGCCTTCTTCAGCGCGGGGCGGTTGAGTTCGGGGTCCACACCGTTCAGCGAGCGGGCGACGCCGAGGCGGACGGCGCCGGCCTGGCCGGAGGGTCCACCACCGTGGACGCGGACGAGGACGTCATACGCGCCGTCGAGCTCGAGCACCTTCAGCGGCTCATTGACGATCTGCTGGTGCACCTTGTTGGGGAAGTACTCCTCCAGCGTGCGGCCGTTGATCTTCCACTCACCGGTGCCGGGCACGATGCGCACGCGGGCGATGGCCTGCTTGCGGCGGCCGGTGCCGGCGCCGGGCGCCGAAGCGCTCGGACGGGCGGCGGGCTCACCGGTCGGCGCGGTGCTCGACTCGGAGGTGTAGCTGGTCAGCTGCGGCTCGTCGTCCTCCAGGACGTCGACCTGAGTCTGGTCGGTCATCTTTGCTTTCTCCTTGGAAGTCCGGCGGGCGCTTACTGCGCGACCTGGGTGATCTCGAACGGCTGCGGCTGCTGCGCCGCGTGCGGGTGCTCCGGGCCGGCGTAGACCTTCAGCTTGGTCAGCTGCTGGCGCGCGAGCGAGTTGTGCGGGAGCATCCCGCGGATCGCCTTCTCCACGGCCTTGGCCGGGTCCTTGGCCATCAGGTCGGTGTATGACGTGACCTTCAGCCCGCCCGGGAAACCGGAGTGGCGGTAGGCCTTCTTCTTCTCCAGCTTGGCGCCGGTCAGCGCGACCTTGTCGGCGTTGACGATGATGACGAAGTCACCGGTGTCGACGTGCGGCGCGAAGGTCGGCTTGTGCTTGCCGCGCAGCAGGATGGCGGCCTGGGAAGCCAGGCGGCCGAGGACGACGTCGGTCGCGTCGATGACGTGCCACACGCGGTCCTGCTGGACCTGCGCCGGCTTGGGCGTGAAGGTACGCACGAGTCTGCCTTTTCTTGTCGTTCGTGAACTGAAGGCGACCGGCGGGCCGCCCAACGAGTCGGTGGTTGCACGCGAAGCACAACGGTTATCAAGTCTACGGGGCTGCACCATACGGCCCAAATCGTGCGGATAACCCTGCCCCGCAACGCTTTTCAGCGGTTGGGCGGGCTAGTTGCACGTCTTTACAGCCGAAGTGTGCACAAGTATTGTGCACGTATGCCGCCAGCACCCGCCCCCCGCTCCGCCGCGTCCGACCGGCTGCGCGCACTCGCCCACCCGATGCGCTCCCGGCTGCTGGCCCAGCTGCGGGTGCACGGCAGCGCGACCGCTACCCAGCTGGCCGCTGCGCTCGGCACGCACACCGGCGCCACCAGCTACCACCTGCGCCGGCTGGCCGAGGCCGGCTTGATCGAGGGCACCGGCACGGGCGTCGGCAAGCGCCGGGTCTGGGCGGCCGCCGCCCAGCAGGACCGAGCCGAGGAGCCGGAGCTGCTCGACGAGGACGACCTGGCGGCTGCGCAGTGGCTGCAGCACGACTACGTCGAGCACTTTGCCGAACGTGCCAATGCCTGGGTCGACGCGTCCGCCGACTGGCCCGGCAGCTGGCGGGCCGACTGCGGTCTCACCGACCACCCGGTGCTGGTCACGCCCGAGCAACTGACCGCGCTCGCCGCCGAGCTCGCCGAGGTGCTGGAGCGCTACCGCCGCGCGGGTGCTGGGACTCCCGGCGCGCGACGGGTTGCGGCATACACCGCCTTGTTGCCGATCGATCCGCCGCCGGCCCGCTGAGCATGGGCAGTCCCGCAACCCCTTCCACCGAGTAGGGATATCCTGCCCGGCGAGCTAGGAGCGGGCCGGTGCTGGAATGACCGCCTCGGCCAGTGCGTGAACTGCGCGCCGCTCCTCGATGACGAGTTGAGCCGGCTGCAGCACGACGCCCAGCGGGAGCAGATCCGCACCAAGCTGGAATCCACGGACCTGCTGACCGGAGTCGACGTCACCGCCGACAACCGGCACGGCTGCCCGTCGTGCGGTGCGCGCACGACACCCGGCGCCAAGTTCTGCATGGAGTGCGGCGCCCCCGTCGCGGCACACACCCAGTGCTCGTCGTGCAACAGTGAGCTGGCCCCCCCGGCGCGAAGTTCTGCGCCGAGTGCGGGACGAAAATGTCCTGAGCTGGAAGTGCCGCCCCCGACGAATGTGTCCCAAACCGTTCGGCAGGCAGATCCTGAACCGGCTGCCTTCGATGGGCTTTCATCCCGCTGAGTTCTGCTACGTCAGCCGGTGATCGTCACCTGTGACCAGTCCAGGTCGTCCAGGTTGACGACAATCGCTTCCTGGGTGGTGCGGGCGATCACCACAACGGCCTCGACGTCCGGATCCGGGTTCTCCTCGCGATGCGGCACGTATGGCGGGACGAACACGTAGTCGCCAGGACCGGTTTCGACCACCTGCTCGCGCGGTTCACCGCCCTCGACATCCAGGAAGACGAAGCGTGGATGCCCGGACACGACGTAGATGGCCGTCTCCGACGCACCATGGTGATGGTTCGCGGACGCGGTGGACGCGGGCACATGGGTCTGACCCATCCAGAGACTCTTCGCGCCCACCGTCTTGCCGCTGATCGCCTCCAGCCGCCGCATGCCCGTCGTCTGGCCGGTGTCGCCCACCAACCCGGACGGCGCGACGTGGTGCAGCGCGCGGTGGAACGGGTCGATCACCGCGGGCACCAGCGCGCCGCTCGGGGTGCGGATGAACTCTCCGTCGCCGGAGCCGGCCGGCACGTGTTCGATGGGCATGCTCTTCTCCTTGTCGGCGGTGGTGCGTGCCTTCCACGGTATGACGTCGTCACCGCGCGCGATCCACGCGCTCCTCGTCCCACACCGGCTCCGGCGCCTCGCGTACCTTGCCGTCAGATCCGAAGACCAGGAAACGGTCGAATCCCCTTGCGAACCAACGGTCGTGGGTCACCGCGACTACGGTGCCGTCGAACGCGTCGAGCCCGGCTTCCAGCGCCTCGGCCGAGTGCAGGTCGAGGTTGTCGGTCGGCTCGTCCAGGAGCAGCAACGTCGCGCCGGACAGTTCCAGCAGGAGAATCTGGAAGCGCGCCTGCTGCCCGCCTGACAGCGAGCCGAAGGTCTGCTCGGCGGAGCGGGCCAGCTCGTAGCGGTCCAGTGCGCGGGAAGCCTGCTCCCGCGCCATCCCGTCGCGGTGCTCGTCGCCCCGGTGCAGGATCTCCAGCAGGGTCCGCTTGTCCCACGCGCCGGTGCTGCCCGCCTGCGCGGACTGGGCGAACCAGCCCGGCCGCACTCGGGAGCCGAGGCGCGCAATCCCTTGGTGCGCCACCGGTCTCGGCGGGTTGTCCCCGACCGGCCGGTGCTCGATGTCCGGGTCGGAACCGCCGCGTGCGAGCAGTCGCAGGAAGTGCGACTTGCCCGACCCGTTGGAGCCCAGCACCGCGACGCGCTCGCCATACCAGACCTCGAGGTCGAACGGCTGCATCAGCCCGGTCAGTTCGAGTCCGTCGCAGACGACGGCCCGCTTGGCGGTGCGACCGCCGGCGAGGCGCATGCTGACGTGTTGCTCGAACGGCACCACCTCGGGCGGCCCGGCGTCCTCGAAGCGCGCCAGCCGGGTCTGCGCAGCGCGGTAGCGAGCGGCCATGTCGGAGTTGAATGCCGCCTTGATCTTGTACATCTGCACCAGTTGCTTGAGCTTCGCGTGCTCCTCGTCCCAGCGCCGGCGCTGCTCCTCCAGCTTGTTGATGCGGTCGATGCGCGCCTGGTGGTAGGTCGTGAAACTGCCCGGATGCACCCAGGCGTTGGCTCCGGCCGCCGCCGGCTCCAGGGTCGCGATGCGGGTCGCGACATTCGCCAGCATCTCGCGGTCGTGGCTAATGAACAACACCGTCTTGGCCGAGGCGACGATCTGCTCCTCCAGCCACCGTTTCGTCGGCACGTCGAGTGAGTTGTCCGGCTCGTCGAGCAGCAGCACCTCCTCGGGGCCGCGCAGCAGCGCCTCCAGCACGATGCGCTTTTGCTCGCCACCGGAAAGCGTTGACACGTCACGGAACTGAGCCCGTTCATACGGAATGCCGATGGCCGCGACCGTGCAGACATCCCACAACGTCTCCCACTCATAGCCGCCGATCTCCGCCCAGTCCGCGAGCGCCTGAGCGTAGGCGAGCTGGGCGGGTTCGTCGTCGCGCTCCATGATCGCCAGCTCGGAGTCGTCCACCGTCTTCGCCGCCCGGCGGATCGGCTCCGGTGCGACCGTGAGCAGCAGGTCGCGGACGGTGAACTCGTCGCCTTCGGCGCGGCCGCGCCCGATGAACTGCGGCATCACCGCCAGACCGCCGGATCGGGTGATCGCGCCCTCATGCGCATCCAACTCGCCGGAGATGATCCGCAGCAGCGTCGTCTTGCCCGTGCCGTTCGGCCCGACCAGCGCGACCTTCGCGCCCTCCCCCACCCGCAGGCTGACGCCACCAAGCAGCGGACGCCCGTCGGGGAGGAAATAGTGCACGCTGTTCACGTCGATATGGCCCACGACCGTCAAGCATCACGCACCGACCGGTCCGGCGTCATCTTGGTTTCGATCCAGCCAATGACAACCGGATGCCGCTGTCAGGTGGTCTACTGACTACCAACCGTCGCAGGAGGAACAATGTTCTGGATCTACTTCTTGATCGTGGTGGCCGTCTTCTGTGGCGGCCTGATCGCCCTGACCGCCTACCGCAGGCACGGGATGGGCGCGATCCCCGGGCTGCGAAACGATCCTCGTGATCACCCCTCGGAGCAGCAGGCGACGGCGATGAACCAGATCCACAACCGGGGCGGCGGTCCGCCGCCGGGGAGCCCGTTCTGAGCCGGCCCGTAGGCTTCGGTTCTACGCTGAGGTCGTGCGCGTCGACCTGAACGCCGACCTCGGCGAATCCTTCGGCCGGTGGCGCCTCGGCGACGACGAGGCGCTGCTGCCACTGGTCTCCTCGGCCAACGTCGCGTGCGGTTTCCACGCCGGCGATCCAGCGACGCTGGTGCGGACGTGTGCGGCCGCAGCAGCGCAGGGGGTGCGGATCGGCGCGCAGGTCTCCTATCGCGACCTGGCCGGCTTCGGCCGCCGCTTCATCGACGTCACACCCGATGACCTGTATGCCGATGTGCTCTACCAGATCGGCGCGCTCGACCAGATCGCGCGCAGCACCGGTAGCCGGGTGAGCTACGTGAAGCCGCACGGTGCGCTCTACAACGCCGTCGTGCACCACGAAGAACAAGCCGCCGCGATCGTTGCCGCCGTCGTCGCCACCGGCCGTGAACTGCCGGTGCTCGGGCTGTCGGGCTCCGCGCTGCTCGCAGCGGCAAGTGCGGCCGGACTGCGCGTCATACCAGAAGGATTCGCCGATCGCGCCTATTCGCCGGCCGGCACACTGGTGCCGCGCACCGAGCCGGGTGCCGTGTTGGACGACGCCGCGACGATCGCGCAGCGCGCGGTGCGTATGGCGCGCGACCACCAGGTCGTCGCGATCGACGGGACGGTCATCGACGTGGCGCCCGAATCCGTCTGTGTGCATGGGGACTCACCTGGTGCCGTTGCCATGGCCAGCGCAGTCCGCGCGGCACTGGCCGCGGCGGGCGTCGAAATCAGGTCGTTCGCCGATGGAGCCTGACCTTCGGGTGCTGCCCTACGGCCGGCGCGCGATGCTCGTCGAACTGCCCGACGCACGCACCCGCCGGGCGGTGACGCGGACGTTGCAGGACCACACGGTGCCCGGTGTCGACGTCGTGCCCGCAGAGTCGACGATCCTGCTCGACATCTCCGACCCGGCGGTGCCCGACGACGCGGCGAGGGCGTTACTCGCCGACGCGCGGCGCATGGTCGACGCGCTCGATCTGGCCGCGCTGCCGCCCGAGGAGGTGCGCGGCGGCACGCCGGTCACGATCGACGTGCAGTATCACGGGCCTGATCTCGCCGAGGTCGCCGAGCTGTTCGGCGGGTCCGTCGACGCGTTCATCGACTGGCACACGGCGACACCCTGGATGGTCGAATTCCTCGGTTTCATGCCGGGTTTCGGCTATCTCACCCGGCCCGATCACGCCGAGCGAGTCGCCCGGCGCGAGTCGCCGCGCAGCGTCATACCGGCCGGGTCAGTCGGTCTCGCCGGAAGCTACTGCGGCATCTACCCCGGCACGTCGCCCGGCGGCTGGCAGCTCATCGGCCACACCGACACGGTGCTCTTCGACCCCTCCGGCGCTGGCGCACTGCTGCGCGCGACCGACAGCGTGCAGTTCCGGGCCGGCCGATGACCGAGGTCGAGATCCTGGCGACCGGGCCGCAGTGCCTGGTCGAAGATCTGGGCCGTCCGGGGCATGCCGGTGAAGGCGTGACCCTCTCCGGCGCGCTCGACCGCCGGTCTCTCCGGCAGGCAAACCTGTTAGTGGGCAACGAGATCGACGCGCCTGGCCTGGAGATGCTGCTGGGTGAGGTCACCTTCCGCGCTGACGGCGACGTGCTGGTCGCCGTCACGGGTGCGTGGTGCCCGGTCTCCATCGACGACGTGGCTGCCGAGTTCGGCACGCCCGTGCCCGTCCCGGCCAGGTCGGTGCTGCGCGTCGGCCGGGCCGAGCACGGGCTGCGTTCCTACCTGGCGGTGCGCGGCGGCCTGGCTCCGGCCGGAGCATTCGCCGGCTCGTGGAGCACCGACACCTCCAGCGGCATCGGCCCGCCGCCGGTGCAGGCGGGCATAAGACTTCCGGTCGGGCGGCAGACTGCTGGAGCACCGTTGGCCGTCGCGGTGCCGCCCGCAACCCGGCCAGTCGGCGACCTGACGCTGACGCTCACCCCCGGCCCGCGGGCCGGCTCGATCGACGCCGACGCGCGCCGCCGCCTGGTGACCAACGTGGGCCATATCGACTCGGCGAGCGACCGGATCGGCATACGCATCAATGGTTTCGACGTCGACCCGGCACCCGGCACCGGAGCGAGCGAGGCCCTGCCGCTCGGCGCCGTGCAGGCGCCACCGAGCGGCGAACTGATCGTCTTCCTCGCCGATCACCCGACCACCGGCGGCTACCCGGTGATCGGCGTCGTCGACCTGCCCGACCTGGACCGGCTTGCCCAGTGCGCGCCGGGGCAGCCGGTGCGATTCACGCTCCGGGGCGCCTTGTCGCGGTCGCCAGCCACACCGCCTCCAGCACCTCGGGAAACGTCGCGCCGTCCGCGGCCAGCTCGTCATACGTGAACCAACCGTGCTCGTCGATCGTGCCGGCCTCCAGGCCGTCCTGACCGTCGAACGACACGACGAAGTCATCGACGTCGAGCGCGAAGAACGTCTGCTGCTGGACGATATGCCGACCGGCCCAATCGAAGCGAATCTCGTTGGTTGTCAATGGTCCCCGCAGGTCAGCGGGCGACGCAACCAGACCAACCTCCTCCGCGAGTTCACGCACCGCAGCCGCTCGCAGATCCTCCCCCGGCTCGACGGCGCCACCGATCGTGAACCAGAACGGCTCATCGGTGTGGTCCGGGTCCCAGCCGTGCAGCAGCAGACAGCGCCCGTCAGCGCGGCGTAAGGGTATGACGCGGCCGGTGTCGCGACGGATGGTTGCGCCGCGTGGCGGCAAGGGCTCCGCACCGTGATTCGTCATCCCGGCAGCATCGCACGGCCACGCACTCCTTGCTCAAGGGAGTTCGCGCACCGCGCGCGACGCGTCGGCGCGTGTCGCGAGCTCGTCGTCCGGCGGGTAGCTGACCTCCTCCAGGCACAGACCGTGCGGCGGCATCACCGTCACGCCCGGGTCGCGGCGCCCGGCGGTCAGGACCTCCAGCGGCCAGTCGACCGGCCGCCGGCCCAGCCCAACCGGCACGACGGCGCCGACCAGCGAGCGCACCATCGAGTGGCAGAAGGCGTCGGCGACGACGGTGCCGACCAGCACACCGCCGGCGTCGCGGTGCCAGTCGTAGTCGAGCAGGGCGCGGACCGTGGTCGCGCCCTCACGTTTCTTGCAGAACGCCGCAAAATCCTTCAGTCCCAAGAGTTTTCGTGACGCATCAGCCATTGCGGACACATCGAGCGGCCCCCGGATGGCGACCGTGTCCCGCCGGCGTGTGGGGTCCGCCGCAGCCGGGTCGTCGACGATGCGGTAGCTGTAGCGGCGGGAGACCGCCGAGAAGCGGGCGTCGAATCCGGTGGGAGCAACGGACACCCGGTGCACCACCACATCGGGCGGGAGCACCCCGCCCAGCCGGGTGACCGCGGCCTCGTCGGGCGAGCGTGTGGAGCGACCCGGCAGGGCGGCATACAACTGCTCGTCGACGTCGACGTGACAGACGGCGCCGCGCGCGTGGACCCCGGCGTCAGTGCGCCCCGCGACCGTCAGCTTCGGCGGATCGCAGCGCAGGATCGTGCCCAGTGCCTCGGCGAGGCTCTGCTCGACGGTGCGGCGCCCCGGTTGCGCGGCCCAGCCGGAGAAATCGGTGCCGTCATACCCAAAGTCGATCCGCAACCGCATCCGGCCAGCCTAGCTGCCGGCATACATGGTCAATCGTCCAATTCGGCCCCGCGCCGGTCCCGCACCGTGCCAAGATGCCCCACGTGAGCTACTCGCCCCGGGCCGGGATCACAGCCGGCTACTTCGCGCAAGGCTGCGTGTTCCTGTCCCTGACGACACGACTGCCGAAGCTCGAAGACCATTGGGGTCTGTCCCAATTGGGCCTGACACTCATCATGCTGATGATCGTCCTGCTGGCCGGCGCCGGCTCGCTCCTGGCGGAGAAGGTCGCCCCACGCCGCGGCAGCGCGATCGTGCTGCGCGCCGGGCTCTTCGCCATCGGGGTCGCCCTACTCGTCAGCGGCAACTCCCCGAACGTGCCCGTTCTGGTCGTCGGACTGGCGGTGTATGGCGTGGCACTCGGCATGGTCGACGCGAGCACCAATATGCAGGCCGTGTCGCTGGAACACCAGGTACAGCGCACGGTGCTGCCGTCATTCCACGGCTCGTGGACCGCGGGCGGAATCGTCGGCACGCTGCTCACCCTGGCTCTCCCGCACGAGTCGGTCGCGATGCTGTCGAGCGCGCTGGCGATCCTGCCGGTGGTCGTGGGCTGCGCGCGCTTCCTGCCCGGCTCCGGCAGCGTCCCGACACCCGAGTCGGCGCACGGCATCCCATGGCGGCCGATCCTCGTGGTCGGTGCCGCGTGCGTCATCTTCTACACAGTCGACACGGCGTCGACGACGTGGGGCTCGGTCTACTTCGACCACACGCTGCACGCGCCGAGTGGTCTTGTCGCGCTTGCGACGCTGCCCTATCTGGTGGCGTCCTTCGCGGCCCGGATCGCGGGCGACCGGTTCACCGACCGGTTCGGCGCACCCCGGCTGTTGCGCTCCGGCGCGGTCGTGGCAGTCGCGGGCCTGGTCGTCGTGGTGCTCGCGCCGAACTGGCCGGTCGGCGTGCTCGGCTTCCTCGTCCTCGGCGCCGGCATCGCCGTCGTCGCGCCGCTGTCCTTCTCCGCGGCGGCGACCCTCACCCGGTCGGGCGGCGCCGCACTCGATCCGGAGGTAGCCCGCGCCCGAACCGACGCCGTCATCGCGCGCTTCAACCAGTTCAACTACGCCGGCGCGCTGATCGGCTCGGTGCTCACCGGCGCGATCGGCACCGGCTCGCTGCGACTCGGGTATGCCGTGCCCATCGTCCTGGTGATCGCGCTGTTCCCGCTGGCCGCCAGCTTCGAGCGGAGCAGGCTTGCGGCCGGCTGAAGGTGCGCGCCTGCTGCGCCATACCTCGAAGCCGACCTTCGCCATTGACGGCTGAACCGGCCGTTGACGGTGCTGCTGCGCCGTCAGCCGCCGGCTCGACCGTCAATGGAGAACTGGGGCGTCAATCGCGGACTCACCCGTCAGACATGGCACTGGCCCGGACCCGCTGGTGCGGATCCGGGCCACGGATGCTGCTTTCCCGCGAGTGACGGTCCGCTCGCCGAATGACGGTGCAATTGGCGCGTCACTCGGCGAGGAAGCCGTCACTCGCAGAGGTGGGTCACTCCTTGTCGGAGTTCTCCTCGTCGGCGGATGCTTCGGCGTCAGCGTCCTCGACCTGCTGGGCGTCCTCGCCACCGGCCGGCTCGAAGCCTGCGGCCTCGGCAGCCTCGGGGGTGGTGAACCAGACCTCGGCGACCGTCGCGTCATACCAGCGCGAACCGGGGACGTGGTACTTCATCGAGTCCTCGTTGCCCTTGACCGGGAACTTCTCGGCGTCGGGCGAGAGGCCACCGTCGACCGGTGCAGCGGACTCGGGGCCGTACTTGCCCTCCTCCGTCGCCTCCAGCTCGGGCGCCGCAGCCTCTTCCTTGACCGCACGCTTGGTGGCGGCCTCGGCCTCGGCGACGACGGCGCGCTTCGGCTTGGCATTGACCGGCTCGCGAACGAGCTCGATCACGGCCATCGGCGCGTTGTCGCCCTTGCGGGGACCGATCTTGGTGATGCGGGTGTAGCCGCCCTGACGGTCGGCCATGTCCGGCGCGATCTCGGTGAAGAGACGGTGGACGACGCCCTTGTCACGGATGACCGTCATCACGCGACGCCGCGCGTGCAGGTCGCCACGCTTGGCGAAGGTGATCAGGCGCTCGGCGAGCGGGCGCAGGCGCTTGGCCTTGGCCTCGGTCGTCGTGATCCGGTCGTGCTCGAACAGTGCCTGCGCCAGGTTGGCCAGGATCAGCCGCTCATGCGCGGGGCCGCCACCGAGACGGGGACCCTTTGTTGGGGTAGGCATTACTTCTCCTTGTATGTCGAATCACGTTGCCGTGCAACGCGACTCAGCGAACTGTGGTGGCGGTTGCTCAGTACTGCTCATCCTCGGCGAAGCCGCCGTCGACGTCCTCGTCGTCATACCGGTCGGCGATCGCGCTCGCGTCGAACCCGGGAGGGCTGTCCTTGAGCTGCAGGCCCATCTCGACCAGCTTGTCCTTGACCTCGTCGATCGACTTGGCACCGAAGTTGCGGATGTCGAGCAGGTCGGCTTCGCTGCGCCCGACGAGTTCGCCCACGGTGTGGATGCCCTCGCGCTTGAGGCAGTTGTAGGAGCGGACGGTCAGGTCGAGATCCTCGATCGGCAGCGCCAGGTCGGCCGCCAGTGCGGCGTCGGTCGGGCTTGGGCCCATGTCGATGCCCTCGGCCTCGACGTTGAGCTCGCGGGCCAGGCCGAAGAGCTCGACCAGGGTCTTGCCGGCGGACGCCATCGCGTCGCGCGGGGCGATCGCGTTCTTGGTCTCGACGTCGACGACCAGCTTGTCGAAGTCGGTGCGCTGCTCGACACGGGTCGCCTCGACCTTGTAGGTCACGGCGAGGACCGGCGAGTAGATCGAGTCGACCGGGATGCGGCCAATCTCGTGGTCGGCCGACTTGTTCTGCTGGGCCGAGACGTAGCCGCGACCGCGCTCGACGGTCAGCTCCATCTCGAGCTTGCCCTTGTCGTTCAGGGTCGCGATGTGCAGGTCGGGGTTGTGCACCTCGACACCGGCCGGCGGCGCAATGTCGGCGGCGGTGATCTCACCCGGGCCCTGCTTGCGCAGATACATGACGACCGGCTCGTCGTGCTCGGAGGAGACGACCAGGCCCTTGACGTTCAGGATGATCTCGGTGACGTCCTCCTTGACCCCGGGGATCGTGGAGAACTCGTGCTGCACACCGTCGATGCGCAGGCTGGTGACGGCGGCACCCGGGATGCTGGAGAGCAGGGTGCGGCGCAGAGAGTTGCCGAGCGTGTAGCCGAAGCCCGGCTCCAGCGGCTCGATGACGAAACGCGAACGGTTGTCGGAGACGACCTCTTCGCTGAGTTGGGGGCGCTGTGCGATAAGCACTTCTTCTTTTCCTTTCCACTGGCCACCGCTATATGAGGCCTAGTGCAATCCGGTGGGCGACTCGGTATGCGCCGACCGTTATTCAGTTGTATGCCGTGCCAGTTCTGACGAGTGACGGTCATTCGCTCGAGTGACGGTGAGTTTCCACCGTCACTCGGCGAAGAAGCCGTCACTCGCCATACCCGACGTCACGGCCCGGACCAACCTGCCCACACGACGAGCCGGCCGCGAGGAGGCGGAGCCGATATGCATCGGCGACAAGAATTGGCCCGAGGAACGAGGGCTAATTCTTGGAGTAGAGCTCCACAATCAGCTGCTCGGTGAGCGGGATGTCGATCTGCTCACGGGTGGGCAGCGAGTGGATCAGGATCTGCAGCGTGCCGGGGACGACGTGCATCCAGGCCGGCGGCTGACGGTCACCGAAGGTCTCGCGGGCCAGCTGCACCGGGAACTTCTCCCGGGACTGCTCGCGGACGGTGATGATGTCGTACTGCTCGACGCGGTATGACGGGACGTCGACGCGCTTGCCGTTGACCTCGAAGTGACCGTGGGTCACCATCTGGCGGGCGGCGCGGCGGGTGCGGGCCAGGCCGGCGCGGTAGACGACGCTGTCCAGCCGCGACTCAAGGATGACCAGCAGGTTCTCACCGGTCTTGCCCTGACGACGGGCCGCTTCCTTGTAGTAGCGGACGAACTGCTTCTCCATCACGCCGTAGGTGAAGCGAGCCTTCTGCTTCTCCTGCAACTGGGTGAGGTATTCCTTCTCCTGCACCCGACCGCGGCCGTGCTGGCCGGGCGGGAAGGGACGCATCTCGAAGTTCTTGTCGCCGCCGACGAGGTCGGTCTTGAGGCGACGCGACTTCTTGGTGATCGGGCCGGTGTAACGGGCCATGAGTCAAATCTCCTAGTGAAAAAGTCTGGTCGCTCAGCTACGACGCTTGGGCTGGCGGACACCGTTGTGCGGCTGCGGGGTGACGTCGGCGATGGTGCCGACCTCGAGGCCGGCAGCGGCCAGCGAACGGATGGCGGTCTCGCGGCCCGAACCCGGGCCCTTGACGAACACGTCGACCTTGCGCATGCCGTGGTCCATCGCGCGGCGCGCGGCGGCCTCGGCGGCCATCTGCGCGGCATATGGGGTCGACTTGCGCGAGCCCTTGAAGCCGACCTGACCGGCCGACGCCCACGAGATCACGGCGCCACTCGGGTCGGTGATCGAGACGATGGTGTTGTTGAAGGTGCTGCGGATGTAAGCGTGACCCGCAGCGACGTTCTTCTTCTCCTTGCGGCGCACCTTCTTGGCGCCAGCCTGACGGCTCTTGGGAGGCATGAATTCTCCTGAAAACTAAAGACGAAAGAGTGTGAGGTGTCCCTGTCGCAGAGGCGACGGGATTACTTGGCCTTCTTCTTACCGGCGACCGTGCGCTTCGGACCCTTGCGGGTGCGGGCGTTGGTCTTGGTGCGCTGGCCGTGCACGGGCAGACCCCGGCGGTGGCGCAGGCCCTGGTAGGAACCGATTTCGACCTTGCGGCGAATGTCGGAGGCGATCTCACGGCGCAGGTCACCTTCGAGGCGGTAGTTGCCCTCGAGGTAGTCACGCAGTTTGACGACTTCGTCCTCGGAGAGGTCACGGACACGGGTGTCCGGGTTGACGCCGGTTGCGGCCAGCGTCTCGTCGGCGCGGGTCTTCCCGACCCCGAAAATGTAGGTGAGTGCGACCTCGACGCGCTTCTCGCGCGGCAGGTCGACACCGATCAAACGTGCCATCAGGCATTTCTCCTGTTGTCTCGTAGAGGTCTGGTGCGTGGCCGTTCCCGCGTCAGCCGGAGTGGCTGGTTGCTGGGTCCCGGGCCTCTACACCCGGGGTGACGTTCCCGTCATACGGATGACGGGAGGTGTGGGTCACGCGAATCGAAATGTTCAGTTGTGCTCTTGTGCGTCCTGGCGAAGAACGCGAGTCGTGCGGGTGATCAGCCCTGACGCTGCTTGTGGCGAGCGTTCTCGCAGATCACCATGACCCGCCCGTTGCGGCGGATCACCTTGCACTTGTCGCAGATCTTCTTGACGCTCGGCTGGACCTTCATCGCACCTTTTGTCTTGAAGTCGGGCTGCCGCGGGCGGCAGCGAGTTGCGAACGTGCCGAAAGAATCAGCGGTAGCGGAAGACGATCCGGCCGCGGGTCAGGTCATACGGGCTGAGCTCCACCACCACGCGGTCCTCGGGGAGGATCCGGATGTAGTGCTGTCGCATCTTGCCGGAGATGTGCGCGAGCACCTTGTGACCGTTGGTCAGCTCCACCCGGAACATTGCGTTCGGGAGGGCCTCGACGATCGTGCCCTCGATCTCGATGACACCGTCCTTCTTGGCCATGCCTTCCTAACTGATTCTCGGCGAGGCATTCTCCGGTTGAGAACGCCCCTGATTGCGTGGGTATGACGCTGCGCGCACCACATCCGGACACACACCGACCCCACTGCTTGGGGCGAACCCCGAACCAGGAGGTGGTGGCCGGCCGCCGCACAATGCAGACACTCCAGACCCGAACGGCTAGTCTACCGCCGACCTGCGAGCGCCCCAAATCGGCGGACCACGGCGGCGCTGGACGCGGAGGCGTCTAGCTGGTCGGTGCGGAGTACTGCGCCTCGATGCAGTATTCCTGCAGCGCCATCCCGGTCTGGTGGAACTGCTTCTGACACCACGACAACGCTTCGCCCTGAGTGTCGAAGTTGAACATCAGCATCGCGACCCAGTAGGTGTGGTCCAGCCGGCTCTGGTTGCCGTAGTCGGTGCTGCGCAGCACCCGGAACTTGCCGGAGTCCGCGGCGAACTGCTGGCGGTATCCCTGGAACTGCTGCCAAATGTCCAGGGCGGTGAAGGGAGTCGCCTGCTGCTGCAGGTCGGCGACACCGACGTACTTCGAGTCGAGCACGACCTGCCACTTGGAGTTGTGCGGAGAGCGGCGTTCGTCGGCGTCCGCCCAGGCGTTCAGTTGCTGGGTCGCTTCCGCGTCGCTGGTCGGCGCCGGTGACGGCGCTCCCGGTGTCGGTGCGACGTCCGACGCGGGCGAGGTCTGCGGCGCCGGGCTCTGCGGTGTGCTGGTGGCCGGCCGTGGCGCGCCCGTGCGAGTGGTCCGGCTGGTGGACGAATTCGTCGGCGGGCTGACCTGGGTGCTCCGGCCGGTCGGTGCACGATGTAGACAAGGCCACCGCCGATGATCAGGACGAACACGACGATGGCGGCGATCAGCGCGTTGCGAGTGCCGGTGCCGGGCGGACCGGCCGGACTCGCTGCCGGGACGGGCCGGTATGCCATGCGCTCCCCCTACCGCGGAACCAACTGATCCGTCAGAACAAGCCTCTGAGCCGGATGGTAAACGAATAACCCGCGCAGCACGAGGCAGCCGCGGCGTGCGAGGCTGACCCGATGAGCGAGCGGAGCGAGCACCGTAGTCGCGTCGCCGTCATCGGGGATGTCGGCGGTCATCTGGGACCGCTGCAGGACCTGCTCGTCCGCCTCGGGGTTTCGCCCGGGACGTGGGAGGTGCCGCCCGGGCTGATCATCGTGCAGGTCGGTGACCTCGTGCATCGCGGACCTGACTCCCCCGGTGTCGTGGAGTTCGTCGATCGCCTGCTGGTGGAGCAGCCCGGCCGCTGGGTGCAACTGGCCGGCAACCACGAGGCGCAATACCTGCGCGAGCCGGACTTCGACTGGCCCGAGCTCCTCGTGGGCAGCCCGGCCAACTCCCTGGTGCGCTGGTGGAACACCGCGAAAATGGTTGCGGCTGCAGTGATCGAGACACCGGACCGCGCGATCCTGGCCACCCATGCCGGACTGACCCGGGGCTATTGGGAGTGGCTGGGATCCGGCGACGCACGCCATACGGCACAGGCTCTACATCAACTCGGCCGCCAGACGCACGAGGCGCTCTTCCGCAGTGGCACCATGCTCGGCGGCGGGGCACCCGACCCCGCCGCCGGTCCGCTCTGGGCGGAGGCAGGATCGGAGGTGGCGAGCAGTTGGTGGTCGGGCGAGCCGGGTATGCCGTTCGACCAGGTGCACGGTCACTCCTCCGTCACGGACTTCCGCACCGGGCGACCGCGCACCGACGCCTTCGGTGCGGCGCTGCGGGCCGACACTGGTGCGGGGATCGAAACGATCACGCTGCCCAGCGGCGCGCGCCTCGTCGGCTGCGACCCAGGACACGGCCAGGCCCCCCAGCCGGGCTGGGAGGCCTGGATCGTTGACGACGCATGTGTCGTCGTCCCGCGATGAGCCGTCAGCTCACACGCAACTGACCTTCTTCGGCGGGTTCTGGCTCTTGTCGTAGGCGAAGTTGCCGAGGTTGTTCTTGACGATCTTCTTCCAGGTGCCGTCGTCGATGACCTTCTGCAACGCCTTGGCCGTCTGCTGGCAAGCGGGATCGCCGTGTTTCAGCCCGAGGCCGTACTTCTCCACGCTGAACGTCGAGCCGACGATCTTGAACTTGCCGGCGTACTGCTGCTGGGCGGAATAGCCGGCCAGGATCGCCTCGTCGGTCGTCATGGCGTCGACCTTGCCGTCGGCGAGGTCGAGCGCGCACCGCGTGAAGGAGTTGTACTTCTCGGGCACCAGCTTCGGCTGCTTGGCCAACAGGTTGTCCACCGAGGTGGTGCCGGTGACCGAGCAGACCTTCTTGCCGGCCAGGTCCTGCACGCCCTTGATCGGTGACTCGGTGCGCACCATCACCGCCTGACCCGTGACGAAGTAGGGCCCGGCGAAGCTCACCTGCTGCTCGCGCGCCGCCGTCATACTGAACGTCGCGGCCACCATCTGCACCGTGCCGTTCTCCAGCACCTTCTCCCGGTCTGGCGCGTTGGTCGGCACGAAATCGACTGAGCCATAACCGAGTTCGCCGGCAACGCAGCGCGCGATGTCGGCGTCCAGGCCGTGGATCTCCTGGCTGTCCTGATAGCCCAGACCCGGCTGGTCGGTGTCGATGCCGACCTTGAGTGTCTTGCCCTTGCCGGACAGCTTGCAGACGTAGGTCGGCTTCACCGGACCGCCGCCGGACGAGCTGCTGCTGCACCCGGCGGCGGCGAACGCGAGCGCGATCACGCCGGCTACGGCCGTCATACCGCGGATTCTCATGACTCCTCCTCCTCGGCCCGGCCCTCGGTGCCGGCCGCACGCTCAGCCGACGCCAGCACCGACTTCGGCAGGTCCATCCCTGGCGCGGGACCCTCCTCGGTCCAGTACGGCCCGAGTTGCCCGCCGCGATCGGCGCTGACAGCCTTGCGGACCGCCGTCCACCCGATGGCGAGCAGCACGACGATGACGGGGAGTCCGAAGACGACCACCAGGAAATCGGTCTTCTTCCAGAACTGCGTGCTCTCCTGCCATCCCGAGATGGCCAGTGCGATCAGCACGTATCCGAGGAACGCCAGGCCGATGATGCTTGTCCACGGATGTCCCGGCATCTGGAACGGACTTCGCTCGATCACGCCCTTGTTGACCAGATGTCGCAGCTGCAGCTGGCAGGCGAAGATCGTGCCCCAGGTGAACAGGATGCAGATCGAGGTCGCACCGAGCGCCGTCTCGAACGCGGACGCGTCGAAGAGATTGAGCACCGCACCGAAGACGTAGACGACCGCGGTCATCATGATGCCGGCCCACGGAACACCGGACTTGCTCATCTTGAGGGTGAACTTCGGAGCTTCCTTGGACATCCCCAGGCTGCGCAGCACGCGGCCGGTCGAATAGAGACCGGAGTTGAGCGAGCTCATGGCCGCGATGATCAGCACGATCTGGATCACGTCGCCCATCCAGTTCATGCCCATCTTGCCGAAGACCGTGACGAACGGCGATTCGGTGTCACCCGTCTTGGGGTTGGTGCCGTAGACGCTGGTCGGCAGCATGCAGGCCAGCAGCAGGATCGACCCGCAGTAGAAGACGCCGATGCGGAAGATGACCGCGTTGACCGCCTTGGGCACCTCGGTCGCGGCGTCCTTCATCTCACCGGCCGCGACACCGACCAGCTCGATCGCGGCGTACGCGAAGACCACGCCGGACAGGACGAGCAGCGGACCGTACCAGTTGTATGACGACGTCAGGTCCGGCCCGCCGTGTGACGGCCAGAACCCGCCGGCGTTGCTCCACAGGTTGCTGATGCCCGCCCGGTGGTCACCGATCTTGAACTGACCGATGACCATCACCAGACCGACCACCAGGAACACGACGATGGCGCCGACCTTGGCGATCGCAGCCCAGAACTCGAACTCGCCGAAGGCCGCCGCGGACAACAGGTTGACGACCAGCACGACGGCCAGGCCGATCAGCACCGAGACCGGCTTGGGGAAGCTCGGCCACCAGTGCTGGACGTAGAGGGCGACCGCCGAGAGCTCGGCGATGCCGGTCAGCGCCCAGTTGAGCCAGTACATCCAGCCGGTGATGAACGCCCAGCGCTCACCGAAGAATTCGCGCATGTAGGACACGAACGCCCCCGAGGTGGCCCGGTGCAGCACCAGCTCCCCCAGCGCACGCATCAGCAGGTAGGCGATGATGCCGGTAATGGCGTAGCTGACCACCAGCGCCGGGCCGACCGAGTGCAGCCGGGTCGCCGATCCCAGGAAGAGGCCAGTGCCGATGGCGCCGCCGATGGCGATCATCTGCACCTGGCGTTTGCCCAGCGATTGTTCGTAGCCGACTTGCTCGGCATCCAGGCTGCCGCTCGCAGCCTCCGCGGTGTCGGTCATCGATGTTCTCCTTCCTCCCCCTCCGAACGGTCCGCGCCGGACGGCCCGGACCCTCTGGGAGAATGCTGAGCAGTATGGCGCAGCAGGGCCCCAGATGGGCGCTTTGCGCTCACCTGACCACCCACTGGACACCACGCGAGGCCGGACGCTGGCACGATGTCGGACGTGACACCGGATGAGCTGGCGAGTTTCCTCGCCGAGAACCCGCCATTCGACGCTCTGGACGAAGCGGCCGTCGCCGCCATCGCGCAGGCGGCGACCCAGCGCACGTATGCCGTGGGCGACACCGTCGTCGACGGTTTCCGTGAGCCTGCCGAAGGTCTCTTCGTGGTGCTGTCCGGACGTGTCGGGTTGTGGAACTCGCGCGACGCGCTCGGCCACGACGCGCAGGAACTCATCGGCGCCGGAGGGGTTTTCGGCTTCTCGGCAATGCTCACCGGACGCCTGATCGGCCCGAAGGCGGTCGCGCTGGCGCCGTCCAGCACGGCGTTCGTGCCGGCCGAGCAGGTGACGACGGCGTTCTCGACGACCTCGGGTGCGAAGTTCCTCGCCGAGCAGATCGCGCTGTCGCAGGGCGGCGGGCCCTTGCACGACTCGTCATACCAGGTCGTCGACGACCTGATCGTCAACCCGCCGCTGATCGTCACCCCCGACGCCCCGGCCCGTGAGGTCGCGCGCCGGATGACCGAGCACGGCGTGCGATATGCCGCGGTGCAGCTGCCGGACGACAGCTGGGGCATCGTGACGGACCGGTCGCTGCGCATCCGGGTGATCGTCGACGGCGCGCCGATGGATGCGCCCGCCTCCCAGGTCATGGACCACCCGGCGGCGACCACCCACCTGGGCGAGTCGGCGGCGGGCGCGCTGATCACCCTGCTCGACCGCTCAGCGCAGTTCCTGCTCGTGCTCGACCAGGACGGCCGGATGCGCGGCGCGGTGGAACCCGCCGACTTCGCCGTCTCCGGGTCGAGCGGCGACATCGCGCTGCGGCAGCAGCTCGCCCAGGCACCGACAGCCGACGAACTGGTCGCCCGCAGCCAGGGCGTGCCCTGCATGGTCGACGGCCTGCTCGAACGCGGCCTGGCGACCAGCAAGGTGACGTCCGTCTATTCGGCGACCGTCGACGCGGTGGTCCGGCGCGCGCTGGTGCTGACCTTCGCGCGGCACCCGCAGCTCGACCTCGACGCGTTCACCTGGTTCGTGCTCGGCGGCACCGCACGCGGCGAGGCGGTGCTCAGCTCCGACCTCGACTCGGCCGTCGCCTTCCGGCACCAGCTGAACGACGAGCAGCAGGGCGCCTACCGGGCCGCGTTCGCGGAGGTGCTGGAACTGGTCGAGCGGGCCGGCATACCCTCGGATCCGCACGGCGCGACCGCTGCCCGCGCGCCGTTCGCCCGCACCACCGCGCAGTGGCGCGCGGCCAGCCGCACCTGGATGGCCGACCCGGTGGCCGAGCAGGGCGCCATCATGACGTCGCTGATGGTCGACGCGCGACCGGTGCACGGCGACCCCGGATTGTCCACTGTCACCAAGGTTTTCGCCGACATACGGGCACACCCCACGACCATGCGGCTGCTGCTCAGCGAGTCGCTGTCCAAGCGCGCCCGGCTGCATTCGCTCGGCGCTGTCCTGGCCCGGCGGGCCGGGACGTTCGACATCAAGGAGCACGCGCTGGTGCCGGTCATCAACATCGCCCGGTGGGCGGCGCTGGTCACCGGGTCGGCGGCGCTGCCGACCACCGCGCGGCTGCGCGACGCCGGCGGCCGCGGGCTGATGCTGCCCGAAGTGAACGCCGCCACCTTGATCGACGTGTTCGAGGTGCTCCAGCGGGTCCGCCTGCGTTACCAGCTGCGCCAGCTCGCGGGCGATTTGCGCCCCACCGACGTCATGGCGCTCGACCGGCTCTCCCCGATCGACCGGTCCACCATCACCAAGGCCGTGCGCGAGATCGCGGCCAATCAGCGCCGGATGGGCTCGATCGCCGAACGAGTCGACCCGGCCGAATGGTTCGACTCCCGGTCGCGGTGAGCGCGATCAGTCCAGCGGGGCGTATGCCGCGCCGGCCGCAGCCAGGTCGGCTGCGCCACCGTCCGGCGCGGTCAGCACCCACAGCCCGCCATCGGTGACGGCGACTGTGTGCTCCCAGTGCGCGGCACGCGATCCGTCCTCGGTCACGACCGTCCACTCGTCGGCCAGCTCGTGCGACTCGTAGGTGCCGAGCGTCAGCATCGGCTCGATGGCGACCGTCGCGCCGGTCCGCACCACCGGACCCGTGGGCCGCACCCGCTCGTTGTAGACCGTCGGCTCCATGTGCATCTCGGTGCCGATGCCGTGCCCGGTATAACCGTCCAGGATGCCGTAATCGCGCCCGTCGGCGTGACCGCTGGCCATCACCGAATCCTCGATCACACCGCCGAGCTCATAGATGCCGATGCCCGGCCGCAGCGCGGCGATGCCGGCCCACAGCGCCCGCCGGGTCGCCGCGGTCAACTGCAGGTCCTCCGGCCGAGCCGCGGCATCCCCGCCGACCACGACCGTGATCGCGGCATCGCCGTGCCAGCCCTCGACGATCGCGCCGCAGTCGATCGAGACCAAATCGCCGTCGGCCAGGACACGCGACCCCGGTATGCCGTGCACGACCTCGTCGTTGACCGACACGCATAGCGTGCCCGGAAACCCGTGATAGCCCAGGAAGCTCGGAATGCCGCCCTGGGCGCGGATGAACTCCTCGGCGAGCGAGTCCAGCGCCCCTGTCGTCATACCCGCCCGGGCGGAGCCCGCGAGCAGTTCCAGGCACTCTCCGACGACCACGCCGGCGCGCCGCATCAGCCGGATCTGCTGCGGCGTCTTGACCGGCAGCTTCTCCCGGCCGAACATCAGGCCCGCGGCAACGCGTCCAGCGCGGCGGCGATCCGGTCGGTCACTTCGTCGAGTTCGCCGACACCGTCGATCTCGACGACCAGCCGTCGCTCGGTATAGACGCGCACCAGGGGTTCGGTTTCCGCGCGGTAAACGCGCTGACGCTCGCGGATGACTTCCTCGGTGTCGTCGCTGCGGCCGCTGGTTTCAGCACGCTTGAGCAGCCGGGAGACCAGCTCCTGCTCCGGCACCTGCAACTCCAGCACCGCGTCCAGGCCATGCCCCCAACCGGACAGCAGCGTGTCGAGCGCCTCGACCTGCCCGACGGTGCGCGGGTAGCCGTCGAGGAGGAACCCCTCGCGGGCATCATCCTGGGCGAGCCGGTCAGCGACGATCTCGTTGGTGACCTCGTCCGGCACGTAACCACCGGCGGCCAAGATGCTGCTCACCCTGGTGCCGAGCTCGGTCTCGCGGCGGATGTTGTCGCGGAAGATGTCTCCGGTGGAGATGTGCGGGATGCCGCAGCGCTGCGCGATGTGCTCGGCCTGCGTTCCCTTGCCGGCTCCCGGCGGTCCCAGAATGATGAGGCGCATTATCTCAAGAACCCTTCGTAGTGATGCTGCTGCAGCTTGGAGTCAACCTGCTTGACGGTATCGAGACCGACACCTACGAGGATGATGATGGATGCGCCACCGAACGGGAAGTTCTGGTTGGTACCCACCAAGGCGAGCGCGATCAGCGGAATCAGCGCGATGATCGCCAGATAGATCGCACCGCCAACGGTGATCCGGGTCAGCACATAGTTGATGTACTTCGCCGTCGCCTTGCCGGCGCGGACCCCCGGGATGAACGAGCCCGACTGCTTCAGCCCGTCCGCAACCTCGTCGGGCTGATAGGTGATCGACACGTAGAAGAACGTGAAGAAGACGTTCAGCACGGTGTAGACGATCATGTATGACGGGTGGTCGCTCTTGGCCAGGTTGTTGAACACCCAGGTCGCCCACGCCGCCTGATGCGGGTTGGTCTGCGGATTGGTGAACTGCGCGACCATGACCGGCAACGACAGCAGGGAGCTGGCGAAGATGATCGGGATCACGTTGGCCATGTTGACCTTGAGCGGGATGTAGGTGGACGTCCCGCCATACATCCGGCGGCCGATCATCCGCTTGGCGTATTGCACCGGGACGCGGCGGATGGAGTTCTCGACGTAGACCACCACGGTCAGGATGACCAGGCTCATCACCACGACCAGGAAGAACTTGCCCCAGCCCTGGGTGTGGATCGACCAGATCTCGGACGGCACGCGCGCGGCGACCGAGACCAGGATCAGCAGCGACATACCCTGGCCGACACCCTTCTCGGTGACCTGCTCGCCGAGCCACATGATCAGGCCGGTGCCCGCGGTGAAGCTCAGCACCATGATGACCAGGGTCGGCCAGGCGCCGTCGGTCATGATGTTGGCGCAGGCCGGACCGTTGCCCAGGATCGACTGCGGGTTGTTGTGCACTGCGGTCACCAGCGTCGAGGACTGCAGGATGGCCAGGCCGATGGTCAGATAGCGCGTGTACTGCGTCATCTTGGTCTGACCGGCCTGCCCCTCCTTCTTCAGCTGCTCGAACTTGGGGATCACGACCGTCAGCAGCTGCACGATGATCGTGGCGGTGATGTAGGGCATGATCCCGAGCGCGAAGATCGACAGCTGCAGCAGCGCGCCGCCGGAGAACAGGTTGGCCAGGCCGAGCAGCGACTGCTGCCCGCCGGAGCCCTGCTGACAGAGCTGCACCTGCTTGTAGTCGATGCCTGGCGCAGGAATGTGAGAGCCCAGCCGGAAGACGGCGACGATCGCGAGCGTGAACAGGATCTTGTTCCGCAGGTCGGGCGTGCGGAACGCGCGGCCGAGAGCGTTGAGCAAGGTGAGTCCTCCTGGGCCGACCTGCCCGCTCGGGAAGGTGTGGCGCCGTGACGATCCCGGCGGCTCTCGTCCGGGTGGACGGAACCATCGGGCCGGCCGGTCCGCGTCATGGGCGGGCGGGCCGGAATTTCAGCTGGGCTTGGCCAGAGATTACCTGGCCGACTCGCGGCGCGAGCCGTTGGGGAGTGCAGTTGGGCGGACCGGCCCCGGCGCAGCCGCCGGACCGGAAGCGCACGAACGCCCCGCGGGAAGAACGAGAGTGCCGCTCTCGTCGTTCCCTCGGGGCGTCCGGGGCGCGAGGACCACGATCACGCAGCGGTGATCGAGCCGCCCGCTGCCTCGACCTTTTCCTTGGCCGAGGCCGAGAACTTGTCCACGGTGAGGTTCACCGCGACGGTGATCTCGCCGGTGCCAAGCACCTTGACCGGCTGGCCCTTGCGGACCGCGCCCTTGGCGACCAGGTCCGCGACGGCGACGTCGCCGCCTTCGGGGAACAGCGCCGAGATCTTGTCGAGGTTGACGACCTGGAAGGTCACCTTGAACGGGTTCTTGAAGCCCCGCATCTTCGGCAGCCGCATGTGCAGCGGCGTCTGGCCACCCTCGAAGCTCTCCGGCACCTGGTAGCGGGCCTTGGTGCCCTTGGTGCCACGACCGGCGGTCTTGCCCTTGGAGCCTTCACCGCGACCCACGCGGGTCTTGGCGGTCTTGGCTCCGGGGGCCGGACGCAGGTGGTGCACCTTCAGTGCATGCGTTTTCTCTTCAGTCATACTTTCCGTCGCGCCTCTTTCCTTCGCTCCGGGCCCCGCTTCGCTCGTTTCCTCACTCAGGTCGGCGCTCATCTTCACTTCTCCTCGACCGTCACCAGGTGACGGACCGCACGAACCATGCCGCGGACCTCCGGGCTGTCCGGCTTCTCGACCGTGTGGCCGATCCGCTTCAGACCGAGGGACCGCAGGGTCTCCCGGTGCTGGCGCTTGCCACCGATCTCCGAACGGATCTGGGTCACCACGAGTGTCGTGGCCATCAGGCACCTGCCTTCTCGCCCTGCGCGGCCGCCGCAGCGTCCGCCATGGCGTGCTGCATGCGGGCCGGCACGACCTGGTCGAGCGGCAGCCCACGGCGAGCCGCGACGGCCTCCGGGCGCTCCAGCTCCTTCAGCGCGGTCACGGTCGCGTGCACGATGTTGATCGCGTTGTCCGAGCCGAGTGACTTGGACAGCACGTCGTGGATGCCGGCGCACTCCAGGACGGCGCGCACCGGACCGCCGGCGATGACACCGGTACCGGGGCTGGCCGGGCGAAGCAGAACGACGCCGGCTGCGGCCTCACCCTGGACCGGGTGAGGGATTGTGCCGCCGATCATCGGGACACGGAAGAACGACTTCTTCGCTTCCTCGACGCCCTTGGCGATCGCAGCGGGAACTTCCTTGGCCTTGCCGTATCCGACACCGACGGTGCCCTGGCCGTCACCGACGACCACGAGCGCGGTGAAGCTGAAGCGGCGGCCACCCTGGACGACCTTGGCGACCCGGTTGATGGTGACGACGCGCTCGAGGTACTGGTTGCGGTCGTCACCACCACGGCGTCCGCCGCGGTCGTTGTCCCGGCCCCCGCGACGGTTGTCGCGACGGTCGTTGCTGGTGTTGTCGTTCGAGCTGCTGCCGGTGCCGGCAGCGCCTCGACGCTGGGGTCCAGGCATCAGTGCTTCCTCATTTCGACGTTGAACGTTGCCATTACAGTGTCAGTCCGCCTTCCCGGGCGCCGTCCGCGATGGCGGCGACCCGACCGGCGTACTTGTTGCCGCCACGGTCGAAGACGACGGCGTCGACTCCGGCTGCCTTCGCGCGCTCGGCGACGAGCTCGCCGACCTTGCGGGCTTTGGCGGTCTTGTCACCGTCGAGCGCGCGCAGGTCCGCCTCCATCGTCGACGCGGACGCGACGGTCTTGCCGACGGTGTCGTCGACGACCTGCACGAACACGTGACGGGAGGAGCGGTTGACGACCAGGCGGGGACGCTCGGCCGTGCCCGACAGGCGCTTGCGCAGCCGGAAGTGGCGCCGAGCGCGGGCCGCGGCCTTGCTCGTGGAACGCTTCACAATCTTTGCCATGGCTTACTTACCAGCCTTTCCGACCTTGCGACGGATGTGCTCGCCCTCGTAGCGGACACCCTTCGCCTTGTAGGGGTCGGGCTTGCGCAACTTGCGGATGTTGGCGGCAACCTCGCCGACCTGCTGCTTGTCGACACCGCTGACCGAGAACCGGGTGGGGTTCTCGACCGCGAAGGTGATGCCCTGCGGAGCCTTGACCAGGATCGGGTGGCTGTAACCGAGGGCGAACTCGAGGTCCGAACCCTTGGCGGTCACGCGGTAACCCGTGCCGTGGATCTCCAGCTTCTTGGTGAAGCCGTCGGTCACACCGACGACCATGTTGTTGATGAGGCTCCGGGTCAGGCCGTGGCGCGACCGCGATTCACGCTCATCGTTGGGGCGCGTGACAGTGATCACGCCGTCGTCGCCCTGGGCGACGCTGATGGGCTCCGGCACGGTGAGCTCGAGCTGGCCCTTGGGGCCCTTGACCGCGACCGCCTGGCCGTCGATCTTCACCTCGACACCGCTGGGCACCGGAACGGGAAGACGTCCGATACGCGACATCTGAATCTCTCCTTAACTGTTCCGGGTCACCAGACGTAGGCGAGGACTTCCCCGCCAACACCCTTGCTCGCCGCCTGCTTGTCGGTCAGCAGGCCGGACGATGTGGACAGGATGGCAACGCCGAGACCACCGAGCACCTTGGGCAGGTTGGTGGACTTGGCGTAGACCCGCAGGCCGGGCTTGCTCACGCGGCGGACGCCGGCGATGGAGCGCTCCCGGTTGGGGCCGTACTTCAGGTCGATCGTGAGCGTCTTGTCGACGCCCTCGCCCTCGACGCGGAAACCGGCGATGTAACCCTCCGTCTGGAGGATTTCGGCGATGTGCGTCTTGAGCTTGCTGTGCGGCATGGTCGCCGAGTCGTGGTGCGCCGAGTTGGCGTTCCGGACGCGGGTCAGCATGTCCGCGATCGGGTCGGTCATGGTCATCGTGGGCACTTGCCCTTCTCACCGTGGTTTCTGCTGGCTCGGAGCCGGTGCGGACCTTCGGTGTCGTTGGTACGTGGTGTGTTGCTGGATGTGCTGGGGACGCGCCTCACGAAGATCCGTGCTCCACATCGAGGCCCCCGCGTAGTGTTCGGGGAGCGAAGCGGAGGAGAAACTTCGTGGGGTGATGTCACCAGCTGGACTTGGTGACGCCGGGCAGTTCGCCGCGGTGCGCCATCTCGCGCAGGCAGATCCGGCACAGGCCGAACTTGCGGTAGACCGAGTGCGGGCGGCCGCAGCGCTGGCAGCGGGTGTAGCCGCGCACCGCGAACTTCGGCTTCTTGTCGGCCTTGTTGACCAGGGCTTTCTTGGCCATGCTCAGTTCTCCTTGAAGGGGAAGCCGAGGTGCTTCAGGAGCGCCCGGCCTTCGTCGTCGTTGCTCGCGGTGGTGACGACCGTGATGTCCATACCGCGCACGCGGTCGATCTTGTCCTGGTCGATCTCGTAGAACACCGACTGCTCGGTCAGCCCGAAGGTGTAGTTGCCGTTGCCGTCGAACTGCTTGGGCGACAGGCCGCGGAAGTCGCGGATGCGCGGCAGTGCGATCGACACCAGGCGGTCCAGGAACTCCCACATGCGGTCGCCGCGCAGCGTGGTGTGCGCGCCGATCGGCATACCCTCACGCAGCTTGAACTGCGCGATCGACTTGCGGGCCTTGGTGACGGCCGGCTTCTGACCGGTGATCGCCGCGAGGTCCTTGATGGCGCCCTCGATCAGCTTGGAGTCACGGGCGGCGTCGCCGACACCCATGTTGACGACAACCTTGGTCACCGTCGGCACCTGCATGACGTTGGCGAACTGGAACTCGTCCTGCAGCTGACCCTTGATCTCGGACTGGTAGCGCGCCTTGAGGCGGGGCGCCACCTTTTCGGTGGTGGTCGCAGTCATCTTCAGAGGTCCTTTCCGGACTTGACCGCCACGCGGGTGCGCACGGTCTTGGTCCGACCGTCACGCTCCACCTGGTCCTCACGGATGCGGATGCGGGTCGGCTTGCCTGTCTCCGGGTCCACGATCATCACGTTGCTCACGTGGATCGGCGCCTCGGTGACCTCGATGCCACCAGCGCCGCCACCCGGCTGACCGGCCTTGACGTGCTTGGTGATCCGGTTGACGCCCTCGACCAGCACGCGCTGGCGCTCAGGGTCGACCGAGATGACCTTGCCCTGCAGGCCCTTGTCCTTGCCGGAAATGACCTGGACCAGGTCATTCTTCTTGATCTTCAGCTTCGGTTTGCCTGCCATCGGCTACAGCACCTCCGGCGCCAGCGAGATGATCTTCATGAACTTCTTGTCGCGCAACTCACGGCCCACCGGGCCGAAGATGCGGGTGCCGCGCGGGTCACCGTCGCTCTTGAGGATGACCGCTGCGTTCTCGTCGAACTTGATGTAGCTGCCGTCCGGGCGGCGCTTCTCCTTGCGGGTGCGCACGACAACGGCCTTGACCACATCGCCCTTCTTGACGTTGCCGCCCGGGATGGCGTCCTTGACGGTCGCCACGATGGTGTCACCGATGCCGGCGTAGCGACGTCCCGAGCCACCGAGAACCCGGATGCACAAGATCTCCTTGGCACCGGTGTTGTCGGCGACGCGCAGTCGCGACTCCTGCTGGATCACGTTTCTTCTCCTGTCGTCTCACTGGTTCTCGCCCGAAGCGAGCCTTGTGGAACGGTCAATGTTGGTTGCGGTGTTGCCACCGCGGTGGTGCGCGAGACCGGAACGGAAACCGTCCATGCCGCGCGAACGATGTGTACCTCGTTCGGGGCCCCCGCCAAGTATCCGGAGGAGCGAAGCGGGGGAGGAACTTGGTGGGTCTTCTTACTTGGCCTTCTCGAGGATCTCGACGACGCGCCAGCGCTTCTGCGCCGACAGCGGACGGGTCTCCATGATCAGCACGCGGTCGCCGACACCGGCTTCGTTGTTCTCGTCGTGCGCCTTCAGCCGTGCGGTCTTGCGCTGCACCTTGCCGTAGAGGGCGTGCTTGACGCGGTCCTCGACCTCGACCACGACGGTCTTTTGCATCTTGTCGCTGACGACGTAGCCCTGGCGGGTCTTGCGGTAGTTGCGCTCGCCCGCTTCCTTGGCCTCGGTCACAGTTGCTTCCTTGTTCTCGTCACTCATGCTTCGGTCTTCTCCTGCGCGCGACCGATGCCGAGCTCACGCTCGCGCAGCTCGGTGTAGATGCGGGCGATGTCCTTGCGGACCGCACGCAGCCGCGAGTTGTTCTCCAGCTGGCCGGTCGCCGACTGGAAGCGCAGGTTGAACAGCTCCTGCTTCGCCTTGCCCAGCTCGTCGGCCAGTGCTGCGTCGTCCAGCTCCCGCAGCTTTGCGGGGCGCAGTTCCTTCGAACCCACTGCCATCAGATGTCACCACCTTCACGCGCGACGAAGCGGCACTTCATCGGCAGCTTGTGCATCGCCAGGCGCATCGCCTCACGAGCAACTTCCTCGGACACACCGGACAGCTCGAACATGACCCGGCCCGGCTTCACGTTGGCGATCCACCACTCGGGCGAGCCCTTACCGGAACCCATGCGGGTTTCGGCCGGCTTCTTGGTGAGCGGACGGTCCGGGTAGATGTTGATCCAGACCTTTCCGCCACGCTTGATGTAGCGGGTCATGGCAATACGAGCGGACTCGATCTGCCGGTTGGTGACGTATGCCGGCTCCAGTGCCTGGATGCCGTAGTCACCGAACGACACAGCGGTGCCACCCTTCGCCATACCGCGGCGACGGGGGTGGTGCTGCTTGCGGTGCTTCACACGACGGGGAATCAACATCAGGCTTCAGCTCCCTCGGTCGTCGCGGCGGGTGCCGCGACGACGGCGTCTTCGGCGACCGGGGCCTCAGCAGCTGCGTCACGACGGCTACGGGTGCCACCGCGACGGTCGTCACGGCCACCGCCGCGACGGTCGTCACGACGGCCACGTGCGGGACGGCTCGGGGCCGCAGCCTGCTCGCGCGCCAGCTCCTTGGCGGTCAGGTCGCCCTTGTAGATCCAGACCTTCACGCCGATGCGGCCGAAGGTGGTGCGGGCCTCGTAGAACCCGTAATCGATGTTCGCGCGCAGCGTGTGCAGCGGCACCCGGCCTTCGCGGTAGAACTCGGTGCGGCTCATCTCGGCGCCGTTCAGCCGCCCGGAGACCATGACCCGGATGCCCTTGGCACCGGCGCGCTCGGCCGTCTGCATGCCCTTGCGCATGGCGCGACGGAAGTTCACGCGAGCCGACAGCTGCTCGGCGATGCCCTGGGCGACCAGCTGAGCGTCGATCTCGGGGTTCTTGACCTCGAGGATGTTCAGCTGCACCTGCTTGCCGGTCAGCTTCTCCAGCGAGCCACGCAGGCGGTCGGCCTCGGCGCCGCGGCGGCCGATGACGATGCCCGGGCGCGCCGTGTGGATGTCGACGCGCACGCGGTCACGGGTGCGCTCGATCTCGACCTTGCTGATGCCGGCGCGCTCCATGCCGGTCGACATCAGACCCCGGATCGCGACGTCTTCCTTGACGTAGTCGCGGTAGCGCTGACCCGGCTTGGACGAGTCGGCGAACCAGCGGCTCTTGTGGTCCGTCGTGATGCCGAGACGGAAACCGTTCGGGTTGACCTTCTGACCCATCAGCGGCCACCGTCCTTTCGCTCGGGCTGGGCAACGTGCAACGTGATGTGGCTCGTGCGCTTGAGGATGCGGCTGGCGCGACCCTGCGCACGCGGACGGAACCGCTTCATGGTCGGCCCTTCGTCGACATACGCCTCGCTGACGACCAGCAGCCGCTCGTCGAACGCGACCGACGCCTGGTCCGCCTTCTGGCGGGCGTTGGCGATGGCGCTGTTGAGCACCTTGAGGACCTGCTCGCTCGCACCCTGGGGCGCGAAGGTGAGCACGTTGATCGCCTCCTGGGCGTTCTTGCCACGCACCAGGTCCACAACGCGGCGGGCCTTGGTCGGCGTCACCCGGACGAACCGAGCCTGCGCCTTGGCTTCCACAGTCGTTCCTTCGTTCGTTTCAGTCTTGTTTGCCATCGGCAGTTCACCCCGCCGCCTCAGCGGCGGCGACCCTTCCGGTCGTCCTTCTCGTGACCCTTGAAGGTGCGAGTCGGGGCGAACTCACCGAGCTTGTGGCCGACCATCGACTCGGTCACGAAGACCGGGACGTGCTTGCGGCCGTCGTGCACGGCCAGCGTGTGGCCGAGCATGTCGGGAGTGATCATCGACCGGCGGGACCAGGTCTTGATGACGTTCTTGGTGCCAGCTTCGTTCTGGGCGTCCACCTTTTTCTGGAGGTGGTCGTCGACGAAGGGGCCCTTCTTCAGTGAACGGGGCATTTCTTACCGCTTCTTTCCAGTACGACGGCGACGCACGATGAGCTTGTCGCTCTCCTTCTTCGGGCGACGGGTGCGGCCCTCGGCCTGACCCCACGGGCTGACCGGGTGACGACCACCGGAGGTCTTGCCCTCACCACCACCGTGCGGGTGGTCCACCGGGTTCATCGCGACACCACGAACGGTCGGGCGCTTGCCCTTCCAGCGCATGCGGCCGGCCTTGCCCCAGTTGATGTTGCTCTGCTCGGCGTTGCCGACCTCGCCGACCGTCGCGCGGCAGCGGACGTCGACGTTGCGGATCTCGCCGGACGGCATACGCAGCTGGGCGTAGGGGCCATCCTTGGCCACGAGTTGCACGCGCGCGCCGGCCGAGCGGGCGATCTTCGCGCCGCCACCAGGCCGCAGCTCGATGCAGTGCACGACGGTGCCGGTCGGGATGTTGCGCAGCGGCAGGTTGTTGCCGGGCTTGATGTCGGCGCCGGGGCCGTTCTCGATCGGGTCGCCCTGCTTGAGGCGGTTCGGCGCGATGATGTAGCGCTTCTCACCGTCTGCGTAGTGCAGCAGCGCGATGCGAGCGGTGCGGTTGGGGTCGTACTCGATGTGTGCGACCTTCGCGGGGATGCCGTCCTTGTCGAGGCGGCGGAAGTCGATCACGCGGTAGGCACGCTTGTGACCGCCACCGATGTGGCGAGTCGTGATGCGACCCGAGGCGTTGCGACCGCCGGTCTTCGGCAGGGGACGCACCAGCGACTTCTCGGGCGTGGTGCGGGTGACCTCGGCGAAGTCGGCCACGCTCGAGCCACGACGGCCCGGCGTCGTCGGCTTGTACTTGCGGATAGCCATTGTCTGTCCTTAGGAGTCTTGTCTGCGGCGGTCGATCGTCAGCTCTGCGAGCCGAAGATGTCGATCGCGCCTTCCTTGAGCGAGACGATGGCGCGCTTGGTGTCCTTGCGCTTGCCGGTGCCGAAGCGGGTCCGACGCGTCTTGCCCTGCCGATTCATCGTGTGGACCGAGGAGACCTTGACGTCGAAGATCTCTTCGACGGCGATCTTGATCTCGGTCTTGTTCGCCCGCGGGTCGACGAGGAAGGTGTACTTGCCCTCGTCGAGCAGGGCGTAGGACTTCTCCGAGACGACCGGCGCGATCAGGATGTCGCGCGGGTTCTTGCCCAGTTGCGTCATGGTCACTTGTCCTTGTCGCTCTGCTGCGCGGCGGCCGGGCCGGCCAGGAAGCGCTCCAGCGCAGCCTGGGTGAAGACCAGGTCGTCGGCGCACAGCACGTCGTAGGTGTTGAGCTGGTCGGCGAAGAGCACGTGCACGTCGGCGAGGTTGCGCACCGACAGCAGCGCGGTCTGCTCGTCGCGGCCGAGGACCACGAGGAGGTTCTTGCGCTCGGTCAGTCCGCCCAGCAGGCCGGCTGCGGCCTTGGTGGACGGGGTGTCACCCTCGACCACGCTGCTCAGCACGTGGATGCGGTCGTGCCGGGCCCGGTCGGACAGAGCGCCACGCAGTGCGGCGGCCTTCATCTTCTTGGGGGTCCGCTGCGCGTAGTCGCGCGGCTTCGGGCCGTGCACGATGCCACCGCCGGCGAACTGCGGTGCGCGGGTCGAACCCTGACGGGCGCGGCCGGTGCCCTTCTGGCGGTACGGCTTGCGGCCACCACCGCGAACCTCGCCGCGGGTCTTGGTGGAGTGGGTGCCCTGACGTGCGGCAGCCAGCTGCGCCACCACAACCTGGTGGATCAGCGGCACGTTGGTCTGCACGTCGAAGACCTCGGCCGGCAGCTCGACGCTGCCTGCCTTCGCGCCCGAGGCGCTGGTGATGTCAACGGTCGTCATCTGGCTCAGGCCTCCTTGACGGACGACTTCGCCGCGGTCTTGACCAGCACGATGTGACCGCGGGGGCCGGGAACGGCACCCTTGATCAGCAGCAGGCCCTTGTCGGCGTCGATCGCGTGGATCGTGAGGTTCTGGGTGGTCTGGCGCACGCCGCCCATGCGGCCCGCCATACGCACGCCCTTGAAGACGCGGCCGGGGGTGGCGCACGCGCCGATCGAACCCGGCTTGCGGTGGTTGCGGTGCGCACCGTGCGAGGAGCTGACGCCGGCGAAGCCGTGCCGCTTCATGACGCCGGCGAAGCCCTTGCCCTTGGTGGTGCCGACGGCGTCGACCGTCTGGCCGGCCTCGAAGGCAGCGACGGTGACTTCCTGGCCGAGCTCGTAGCTGGCGGCGTCGGAGGTGCGGATCTCCGCGAGGTGACGGCGCGGCGTCACGCCGGCCTTCTCGAAGTGTCCGGTCAGCGGCTTAGTGACCTTGCGCGGGTCGATCGCACCGTAGCCGATCTGCACCGCGTGGTAACCCTCGTCCTCGCCGCGCACAGCGGTGACGACGCACGGGCCGGCCTGGACGACGGTGACCGGGATCAGCCGGCCGTTCTCGTCCCATACCTGGGTCATGCCGAGCTTCTCGCCCAGCAGGCCCTTCACGGAACGCTCAGTGGTGTGAGTCATGTCGAGTCAACCCTTCCGATCAGAGCTTGATCTCGATGTTGACGTCGGCCGGCAGGTCGAGCCGCATCAGCGAGTCGACGGCCTTCGGCGTCGGGTCAACAATGTCGATGAGCCGCTTGTGGGTGCGCATCTCGAAGTGCTCGCGGCTGTCCTTGTACTTGTGCGGTGACCGGATGACGCAGTACACGTTCTTCTCCGTCGGCAGCGGCACCGGGCCGACCACCGTTGCACCGGCACGAGTGACCGTGTCGACAATCTTGCGCGCCGAGCTGTCGATGACCTCGTGGTCATACGACTTCAGTCGGATGCGGATCTTCTGTCCCGCCATTCGCCCGTGTCTCTCTCTCGCCGTACTCGTTTACTTACTAGGTCTGTTGGCGCACTCCCAGCACTCGCCTCCGACCCCCGCGCTCGGGTGTGTCGCGCGTGCTTCGCAGCACGACGCCGACAGTTCTGGCGTGGATGGCCGGGCGAGGACCACTGGTCCCGCACCTGTAACTCGCGTTTCCCGACCTCGCCCGCATGGCTCGTCTGGCGACGAACGGGGCGCTTTCGGGGCGGCAGTGCCGGGGCTCGCCCGCCTCAGATCACTCCGAGTCGTATGGCGACGCACCTGATCACTGCACGTCAAGCAACTTGAACAGTCTGCCAGACACGGCCACAGGGTCCAAATCGAGCCGCGTGAGGTGCACCACGGTTAAGCTCCACACCCATGGGGGTCGCCGACACACAGCATCTGACGATGCAATACCGGCAGGTGCGTGCGCTCGATGATCTCACCCTGAGCGTGCCGGAAGGGATCACCGGTGTGATCGGTGTCAACGGCGCCGGCAAGTCCACCTTGATCAAGGTGCTGCTCGGGCTGCTGCGCCCGACCGGTGGCGCGGTGCGCGTGCTGGGCCTCGATCCGGCCACGCAGGGTTCGGCGATTCGCGCGCGCGTCGGCTACATGCCCGAGCACGACGTGCTGCCTGCGGACGTGTCAGCGGCGGACTTCGTGATGCACATGGCCATGATGTCCGGGCTGCCGCGGGCCGCAGCCCGGGAGCGCACGTCCGACGCGCTGCGGCACGTGGGTCTCGCCGAGGAACGCCACCGCCCGATGGGCGGTTATTCCACCGGCATGAAGCAGCGCGCCAAGCTCGCCCAGACCATCGTGCACAGCCCGCAACTCGTGCTGCTCGACGAGCCGACCAACGGCTTGGACCCCCGCGCACGCGACGACATGCTCGACCTGATCGGCCGCATCGGACACGACTTCGGCATCTCGGTGATGGTGACCAGCCACCTGCTGGGCGAGCTCGAGCGCACCGTCGACCACGTCATCGTCATCGACGCCGGCCACCTGTTGCGCTCCGAGCGCACCCAGGACCTGACCGAGACGACCGGTAACGTGCTCGTGGAGGTGCTCGGTCCCCCGGGCAGCGATCAGCGCATCGGTCAGGCCCTCGTCGAGCGCGGGGTGCAGGCGTGGCCGGTCGGTGACCGCATCGAGGTCCGGATCGACCGCCCGGAGACCCTCGACCTGATCCGCGACCTCGTGGCCGGGCACGGTCTCGGCCTGGTGCGGTTGCAAGAGGTCCACCACAGCCTCGAAGAAGTCTTCGCCCAGGGAGGTGGGCAACGATGACGACTCCCGCGGGTCGTGGCGTCATCCACGACATCGGTTTCCGGCCGTTCACCGGAAAACGACAGGGCACCGGCGCGATCGCCTGGTCCCTCTACCTCACCTCGCTGCGGCACTGCTTCGGGCTGGGACGTTCGGGCAAATCGAAGGTGATGCCCTGGCTGATCGCTGCCGTCCTCCTGGTGCCGGCGCTCGTGCTGGCCGGGTTGCTGCTGCAGCTGAACAAGATGTCGCTGTCCAGCCAGGCGGACCTCTTCGGGCCCCTGGCGAACTATTTCGGCTTCCCCTACTGGACCCAACTGCTGATCACCGTCTTCGCCGCCGCGCAGGCACCGGTGCTGTTCGCACGCGACCTGCGCTACCGCACGATCGTGCTCTACTTCGCGCGACCGCTGTCCCGCACGGCCTACGTACTCATGCGGCTCGCAGCACTCACCACGGCACTGTTCGCCGTCATCGCCATACCGCTGACGATCTGGTATGCCGCGGCGCTCAGCACGAAGGTCGACCACAGCGAGCACACCAAGAACTACCTGGCCGCGATCGTCGGCGTCGCGATCCTCGCCATCGTGCTGGCGACATTCTCCGGCATGGTCTCGGCGATCACCACCCGCTCCGGGCTCGCCGTCACCGCGGTCATCGTCGCACTGATGCTGACCTCGGGGGTCGTGACGTCGGTGCAGGGTGCGGCATACGACAGCCACCACCGCGGCCTTGGTCTCACGGCCGCGCTCTTCAACCCGTTCACCGTCGTCGCGGAGTTCGTCAGCGGCGCGTTCCACCAGCCGACGCCCTCTGCGTCCATGCCGCACCCGGGCACCGGCTGGACCATCGGGTATGCCGTGGCGATCGCGTGCTGGGCGTTCGGCTCGGCATACCTGCTGATCCGGCGCACCCGGAAGGCGGCGTCGCTATGAGCGAGCGCAGCGAGCGACCGAAGGCTCAGGCGAGTGAGGGTCTCCGACGAAGGAGGAGACCCTCATGAGCGATCTGATGCTGACCGACGTGTCCCGCTGGTATGGCAACGTCGTCGCGGTCAACGACGTCAACATGCAGATCGGGCCGGGGATCACCGGCCTGCTCGGCCCGAACGGCGCGGGCAAGTCGACCCTGTTGTCGATGATGGCCGGCCTCCTTCCGCCGTCCAGTGGCACGGTGACCATCGACGGCCAGCCGACCCGCGGCAACGTCGCGATCTACCGGCGCATCGGGCTGGTCCCGGTGCAGGAGTCGCTCTACGACTTCCTCACCGGGGCGCAGTTCGTGCGGCTGAATGCCGACCTGCAGCGGGTCATCCAGCCGGACAAGGCCACCGAACGCGCCATCGGCCTGGTCGACATGGCCGGTGCCGCGAGCCGGAAGATCTCGACGTACAGCAAGGGCATGAAGCAGCGCATCAAGGTCGCCTCGGCACTGGTGCACGACCCGGAGGTGCTGCTGCTCGACGAGCCGTTCAACGGCATGGACCCGATCCAGCGCCGGCACATGATGGGGCTGCTCACGCACTTCGCCGCGCAGGGCCGCACGATCGTCTTCAGCTCGCACATCCTGGAGGAGGTCGAGCAGATCGCCCGCCAGGTCGAGGTGGTCGTCGCGGGGCGCCACGCCGCCAGCGGTGACTTCGCGGCCATCCGCCGGCTGATGACCGACCGGCCCAATCAGTATGTCGTGCGCAGCTCCGACGACCGCCGGCTCGCGACCCTGCTGGTCGCCGAGCCGTCAGTCCGCGGGGTGCGGCTGCGCGGCGGGAAGGCGCTCGAGGTGGAGGCGGACGACTTCGGAGCGTTTACCCATGCAGTGCCGAAACTGGCGCAGGAGAACGGGATTCGCATCCTCGAGCTGACGCCGACGGACGAGTCGCTGGAGAGCGTGTTCAGTTATCTGGTGAACTCATGAGCGGGGCTGTCGCATGCTGAACGGGCCGATCCTGCGCCTCGGGCTGCGCTCGCTCTTCGGCCGCGCCCGCGTCTGGCTGATGGTCGCGCTGCCGGTGATCATGCTGCTGCTCTCAGCGGTGGTGAAAGGGACCTCCAGCGGCGGGGACGATGCGTCGTCCGCCGAGGCGTTCCTGCGGGTCTTCGGCGTCGGCATCGTCGTGCCGGTGGTCGCCCTGGTCGCGACCACGACGCTGATCAATTCGGAGTTCGACGACGGATCGATCATTTACCTTCTCACCAAACCGATTTCGCGGCTGAGCATTATCGCGAGCAAGGCGATCGTCGTCTTCGGCGCGGGGGTCGTGTTCGCGGCGCTGCCGATGCTGCTGGCCGGGCTGGTGATGGCCGGCGGCTCGCACGACGTCGCCGTCGCGGCGCTGCTGGGCGGCGCGGTGTCGACGCTCGCCTACGTCGGCATCTTCACCGCACTGGCAACCACGATGAAGCGCAGCATCATCGGCTGCCTGCTCTTCTGGCTGCTGTGGGAGTCGACGATCTCCTCCCTGCTCTCGCCGGTGAAGTGGCTGTCCGCGCGAGCGTGGGGCAATGCCGTCATCCAGCACGTGGCGGCGGCGGGCGACGGCAAGCCCGCGGTGCCGCTGACGTATGCCGTGGTGGGCGCCCTCGTCGCGTTCGCCGTCGGCATCGCCCTGGCCGGCCAGCGGCTCGCGTCGATGACGATCTCCGAGGAATAGCGCGGCGACCGCGGACCGGATTCAAGGGGTTGATCGCTGCGGAGTCGCGAGCGTACCGTATGTAACGGTATCGGTACGTAACCACCCAGCGACATACGAGCAAGGTGCGGGTGCCGCGACAAAGGAGTGACCCATGACCGACGACACCGGCAGCACTCGAATCCTCGGGACGCTGCGCACGACGAACGGGTTGGGCGTCGTGCGGATGCAGGAACGCTACGACACCGGCATCGAGGACCTCTGGTCCGCGCTGACCGATCCCGAACGCCTCGCACGCTGGTTCGGCGAGGTCGAGGGCGACCTTCGGGTCGGCGGGGAATACCGGCTGCGCATCCCGGGCGCGATCGAGGCGACCGGCCGAGTGGATGCGTGCCAGCCACCGCGCCGGCTCCTGGTGCGCACCTTCGACGCCGACGCCCGGCCCGGCCAGCCGGAAGAGACCGTGACCGAGGCGACGCTCACGCCGGACGGCGACGGCACCATCCTGGTCGTCGAGGAGCGCGGACTGCCGACGCCACTGCTGCCGGCATATGGCGCCGGAGTCCAGATCCACCTGGAGAACCTCGCCGCTCACCTGACCGGACTCCCCCGCGGCGACGACGAGCAACGGTGGACCGCCCTGCTGCCGGCATACGAGTCCCGCGCCGTCGCCCTGAACGGCGCCTCAGCCTTCGGGGAGCCCGACCGGGCCGCCCTGCTGGCCTGCCTGGAACGGCAGCGCGCGGGGGTGCGCGCGATCGTGGCCGGTATGCCGGAGGAGCACTGGCACACGTCGGTGGTCCCGTCGGGCTGGACGCCCGCCGGGCTGGTGGCGCATCTCGGCGGCGCCGAAAGACACTGGACCTGCGGGGTTGTCCTCGACGACGACCCCGGTCACCCCTTCGATGAAGACGGCGACGACGAACCGTACGACCCCGATGCGCCGTTCGTCATCGACTGGCCGTCCGCCAAGGTCCTCGCCTACTACCGGGACCAGGCCGCGGCGACCGATCGGATGCTGGCACGCACGGCGCTCGACGCGGCGCCGCGCGGCTGGCACGGCGGACCGGGGACCAGCCAGCTGGGCACCGTGCGCGACGTCGTGCTGCACCTCATCGAGGAAACGGCCACGCACTCGGGGCATCTGGAGATCGCCCGCGAACTCCTCGACGGGAAAACCCGGCTCGCTGGGCGCTGACCGGCGCCGGGTCTCAGATCACGCGGTCCTGGTCACCGCCGAGCAGGAGCTGCGGAATCTGGCTGAACTGCCACGTCGATGCGCCGGCCTTCCTGCGGAAGACCCAGACGACGTCGAAGCGGTCGCCCGGCCACTTCGTGGGCGGCGTGGGCGTGACCGTGCCGAGTGCAACGGCGATCGCGGGCAGGTGCTCGTGTTCCCAGGCCGTCAGCGTGACTCCAGGAGTCCGGCGGAGTGTGGCGGCCAGCTGCGCGATGTCGTCCGGGTCGATGGCGGAGTCGATGGGCAACCCGGCCTTCCCGGACAGCGGCGTCAGGGTTTCCAGCGGGCGCCTGCTCTGGACCGGCCGCGCCGCGACAAGGTGCTGCGGGGGCGTGATGCCGCGCTCACCGGAGGTGAACAGCCCGATCAGTGCGCCCGCCCGGGTCCACCCGCGAATCGTCAGCGAGCGCTTGTCCCGCTCCCCGCTCTCCTGCACCCCGTATGGCGCGCCGCCCTGCGGCTTCTCCGCATGCCGGATCAGGTAGAGGACCTGGGACGAACCCGCTCTGTCGGCTGAGCTCGCCGCAGCGGACGGGCTCGCCGCAGCAGGCTTGGCCGAGGAGCAGGCGGCGAGCGCGGACGTGCCGAGTGCGACACCGGACAGCCGTAGTGCGGCGCGACGATCGATCATGGAGACGATCCTCGGCATACGACCTGGGACCGGCATTCAGCCGCCGGCAGGCTCGTCGGCCATCCGCCCGGGACGCGCGGCACGCAGCGCCGCAATCCCCTGCGGTATGGCGAAACAGCCCAGGACCGTCATCGCGACCGTCCAGGAGCCGGTGCTGTCGTGCAGCGCGCCGATGAGGATCGGCCCGATCGCGGCGAGTCCGTAGCCGACGGACTGCGCCATACCGGAGACCTGACCGGACTGTGCGGTGGAGTTGCTGCGCAGCACCATGAAGAGCAGGGCGAGCCCGATGCCGCAGCCCGGACCGACCATCACCAGCCCGGCCCAGAGCACCGCCGGCCCGTGACCGGCGAGCAGGCCGACGAAGCCGAGCACGCTGATGACCAGTGATCCAAGCGTGATGGCGCGTTGATCGGCGCTCCGGCCGGCGAGGATGGGCGCGCACAGCGAACAGCACAGGCCGACGACCTGGCCGACCGCAAGCACCGCTCCGGCGGAGCCGGCCGACATACCGCGCTCGTCCATCAGGAACTTCGGCAGCCAGGCGCCGAAGGTGTAGAAGATCAGCGACTGGCTGCCCATGTAGATGGTGATCGCCCAGGCGGTGCGATCCCGCCACAGGGCACCTGACGGCTTCGCGGGGTCGATGCGGTGCTCGCGCCGCAGTTGCGGCAGCCACTGCGCCATCGCCACCAGGACCAGCAGACCCCACGCCGCGAGGGTCAGCCGCCAGTTCCCGCCGAGTGCGTCGTCGATGGGCACGGTGAGTCCGGCCGCGACCGCCGCGCCGCCGGACAGCATCATCGAGTAAAGCCCGGTCATCAGCCCCGACCGGTGCGCGAAGTCCCGCTTGATCAGTGCGGGCAGGACCACATTGCAGATCCCGATGCCGACGCCGATCAGCGCCGAGCCGAGGAAGAGCGCCGCCGCGGACGGGATCAGCCGCAGCGCAATCCCGGCCACCAGCACCACGAGCGAGCCGAAGATGGTGCGCTCGATCCCGAAGCGGTGCGCGAGCCGCGGCGCGACCGGAGCGCTGAGGCCGAAGAAGAGGACCGGCAGTGTGGTCAGCAGCCCAGCGGCGAAGCTGCTGAACCCGAAGCTGGCGGTGATCGAGTCGATGACCGGCGACACCGACACGACGGCCGGGCGCAGGTTCGCGGCAACCAACAGGACGCCCACCACCGCGACCAGCGCGGTGCTGCCGCGGGTCCGGGAGGGGCTCGCCGCACCCGACTCCTCCCGCGCTCCCACCTACCGAACCTATCCCCGGTCGGCCGTATGCCGAGACGCCGGCCCGGATGACGAGAAGGGATCGCACCCGCGCCGACCGAACCCTCGACCGTCGAAAGTTACGTACGCTCCAGGCCGGGTTTCGCAGCCGCGCCGCCGCACCCAGTCTCAGACGCCGGCGTCCTCAGCGCGCTTGGCCAGCCGGAGCCAGGTCTCGACGACGGTGTCGGGGTTGAGCGACATCGACTCGATGCCCTGGTCGAGCAGCCAGTCCGCCAGGTCGGGGTGATCGGATGGACCCTGGCCGCAGATGCCGACGTACTTGCCCTGCTCGCGACACGCCTTGATCGCCATACCGAGCATGGCCTTGACCGCGGGGTTGCGCTCGTCGAAACCCGCTGCCACCAAACCGGAGTCGCGGTCCAGCCCGAGCGTCAGCTGCGTCATGTCGTTGGAGCCGATGGAGAAGCCGTCGAAGTGCTCCAGGAACTGCTCGGCGATCACTGCGTTGCTCGGCACCTCGCACATCATGACGACCTGCAGCCCGTTCTCACCGCGCTTGAGGCCGTGCTTGGCGAGCAGCGCGATGACGCCCTCGGCCTCGTCGAGGGTGCGCACGAAGGGGATCATCACCTTGACGTTGGTCAGCCCCATGTCCTCGCGGACGAAACGCAGCGCCTCGCACTCCATGGCGAAGCAGTCCTCGAAATCCTTTGACAGATAACGAGATGCACCGCGGTAGCCGATCATCGGGTTTTCCTCGTGCGGCTCGTAGCGCTCGCCGCCGAGCATCCCGGCATACTCGTTGGACTTGAAGTCCGACATGCGCACGATCACCGGCTCGGGCGCGAACGCCGCCGCGAGGGTCGAGACACCTTCGGCGACCCGCTTGACGAAGAACTCCCGCGGGCTGTCGTATGCCGCGATCAGTGCCCGGATCTGCTCCTGCAGCTCCGGCTCCTGGTCGTCCAGTTCCAGCAGGGCACGCGGGTGGATGCCGATCTGCCGGTTGATGATGAACTCCAGGCGCGCGAGCCCGATGCCCTTGTTGGGCAGCCGGCTGAATTCGAATGCCTGGTCGGGGGTTCCGACGTTCATCATGATCTTGACCGGCACCTCGGGCATCTCATCGAGCGCGGTCTCCTCGATGTCGAAGTCGTGCTTGCCGTCATACACGAACCCGGTGTCACCCTCGGCGCACGAGACCGTCACCTCCTGCCCGTCGGCCAGGTCGGTGGTCGCCGATCCGGTGCCCACGACCGCGGGTATGCCGAGCTCGCGCGCGATGATCGCCGCGTGGCAGGTGCGGCCGCCGCGGTTGGTCACGATCGCCGACGCGCGCTTCATGATCGGCTCCCAGTCGGGGTCGGTCATGTCGGCGACCAGCACCTCACCGGGCTGGAACTGATGCATGGCGTCGATCGACGTGAGCGTCCGCACCGCACCGGCACCGATCTTCTGGCCGATGGCCCGGCCCTCGACCACGACAGGTCCGCGGTCCTTGATCCGGAAGCGTTGCAGCATCGAGGTGTTCGCGCGTGACTGCACGGTCTCCGGACGCGCCTGCAGCACGTAGAGCAAACCGTCGACACCGTCCTTGCCCCACTCGATGTCCATCGGGCGGCCGTAGTGCTCCTCGATCGCGAGCGCATGCGTGGCCAGCTCGGTGACTTCCGCGTCGGTGAGGGACAGCCGCGCCTGGTCGGCCTCGTCGACCGGCACGAAGTGGATGGTCTCCCCCACCGTGTCGTCGCCGGTGTAGACCATCTTGGTCGCCTTCGAACCGACACCGCGCTTGAGGATCGCCGCACGCCCGGCACGCAGCGCCGGCTTGTAGACGTAGAACTCGTCGGGGTTGACCGCACCCTGCACCACGGCCTCCCCGAGGCCGTAGCTGGAAGTGACGAAAACCGCGTCGCGGAAACCGGATTCGGTGTCCATGGTGAACATGACACCCGAGGAGCCGATGTCGGAACGGACCATCCGCTGAATGCCGGCGGACAGCGCGACGAGCGAGTGGTCATAGCCGGCGTGCACCCGGTAGGCGATCGCCCGGTCGTTGTAGAGCGAGGCGAAGACCAGCTTGATGGCGTGTAGCACGTTGTCGATGCCGCTGATGTTGAGGAACGTCTCCTGCTGGCCGGCGAACGACGCGTCCGGCAGGTCCTCGGCAGTCGCGCTCGAACGCACCGCGAACGTCGCGTCGGCGCCTTGCTCCGCGGTGAGCCGCTCGTATGCCGAGCGGATGTCGGCAGCGAGGTCCTCCGGGAAGGTCTGCTGCTCGATGTCGTCGCGGATCTTCGCGCCGACGCGGGCCAGCTCCTGCACGTCGTCCACGTCCAGCCCGTCGAGCAATTCGTCGATCTCAGCCTTCAGCCCGGTCTCGGTGAGGAACCGCCGGTAGGCGTCCGCCGTCGTCGCAAACCCGGTCGGCACCCGCACCCCCGCCTTGCTCAGGTGCTGCACCATCTCACCGAGCGAGGCGTTCTTGCCACCCACGGTCTCGACGTCGTTCATGCCGAGATCGGCGAACCACTCGATGTTCGTCATGTCGGAATTCCTTTCGTATGACGTGACTTTCACGTCACCGTCGAACGGCGCTCGAAGTGCCTCCGGCGCTCAGCTTGCGCGTCTGCATGATCGTTGCAGCCATCTCCTCCACCGACATGGCAGCGGAGTTGATATAGGGGATGCGGTGGGCGCGGAACAGCGCTTCGGCCCGGCGCAACTCGTAGGTGCACTGCGCCAGGGTCGCGTATGGCGAGCCGGGTCGCCGCTCCGAGCGGACCTGGCTGAGGCGCTGCGCGGTCGACAGCAGGCCGTAGCACTTGTCGGCATACGGGGCGATCGGGCGGGGCAGCCCGCCACGCTCGAAGTCCTCCTCCACCAACGGGTAGTTGGCGACGCGCAGGCCGTACTGCAGCGCGAGATACATCGTGGTGGGGGTCTTGCCGCAGCGCGACGGCGCGGTGAGGATCAGGTCGGCGCGTTCCAGCTGGCGCAGGCTCTGCCCGTCGTCGTGCTCGATCGCGAACTCGACGGCTTTCATCCGGGCGTCGTACTCCCCGAGGTCCCGCACTCCGTGTGCACTGCTCGCGTTGTGCGCCGCATTGACGTGCAGCACGCGCTCGACCATGTCCAGGTGCGAGCCGAAAAGGTCGATGAACGCGCACTGCGTGCCGGACAGGATCCCGCGGATCTCCTCGACCGCCACGGTGGAGAACACCAGCGGCGTCACGTCCTGCGTCTTGGCGGCGTCCATCTGCGCGACGGCGTCGTGCGCCTGCTCGGGCGTCTTGATGAACGGCAGCTTCTCGCGCACGAATCGCACGCTCGGAAACTGCTGGAGCATCATGTTGCCGAGGGTTTCGGCAGAAATTCCCGTGCCACCGGCCACGAAGAAGACCGGGGTCGCAGGCGTTTCAGCCGGGAGATCCACAGGGCGAACTCTGCCATACGCCCGCGGGCCGACGTGACCTGGCTCGCATGCCGGGCGATCGCGGGCGCATTCAGGCGGAGAGCTTCTCGGCGGCGGCGAGCAGCATGCAGGTCGCGACTGCATCCATCGCGGCCGTGACCTCCTCCAGCACCGGGAACGACGGCGCCAGGCGCAGGTTGGTGTCGTCCGGGTCGTTGCCCTGGGGGTATGCCGCGCCGGCCGGCGTCAGCGCGATGCCGGCCTCCTTGGCGAGCTCGACCACTCGCGACGCGGTGCCGGGCAGCACGTCGACGCTCACGAAGTAGCCACCGACCGGGTCGGTCCACTTCGCGACGCCGAGACCACCGAGCCGCTCGTTCAGGATGCGCTGCACCTCGGCGAATTTCGGCGCGAGGATCGCGCGGTGCTTGGCCATGTGCGCCAGCACTCCCTCGGCGTCGCCGAAGAACTCGAGGTGCCGCAACTGGTTGACCTTGTCGGGGCCGATCGAGCCGATGCCGAGGTACTTGACGAACCACGCCACCTGCTCCTGCGACGCGGCGAGGAAGGCGACGCCGGCGCCGGCGAAGGTGATCTTCGAGGTGGACGCGAACAGCACCGGGCGATGCGGGTGCCCGGAGGCCGCCGCGAGCGAGAGGATGTCGGCGCTCTTGGTCTCCTGCGCGGTCAGGTGGTGCACGGCATATGCGTTGTCCCACAGGATCTTGAAGTCGGGCGCGGCGGTCGACATCGACGCGAGCTTCGCGGCGACCTCCTGGCTGCAGACGTCACCGCTCGGGTTGGCGTAGGTGGGGACCAGCCACATGCCCTTGATGGTCGGGTCGTCGGCCACCAGCGCGGCGATCGCGTCGGCGTCCGGGCCGTCCTCGCGCATCGGCACGGTCACCGGCTCGAAGCCGAGGGTCTCGGTGAGCAGGAAGTGCCGGTCGTAGCCGGGCACCGGGCAGATGAACCGGCGCTGCTCGTCCTGGATCCACGGGCGCGCCGAGTCGACGCCGCCGAAGAGCAGCAGGTAGGTCAGGACGTCCTTCATCATGGTCAGGCTCGAGTTGCCGCCGGCGATGAGCTGGCTGGTCTCCACCCGCAGCACCTCGGCGAAGATCTCCCGCAGCCCGGTGAGGCCGAGCAGCCCGCCGTAGTTGCGGGTGTCGGTGCCGGCCGCGTCCCGGTAGGTCGTCGGAAGTTCGAGCAGCGCATTGGACAGGTCCAGCTGCTCGGCGGACGGCTTGCCACGCGTCAGGTCGAGCTTCAGGCCGCTGGCCAACAGCCTGTCGTATGCCGCCTGCTGCTCCTGCCGGAAGGCAGCGATCTCGTCGGCGGACAGCTCGTGCAGCGGGCGTGTTGGGGACACGGGAGCGTTCTCCTCAGGGGTATCCGAAGCGGTCACCCCAGTCTCTCAAACCCGCACCGACCGCCCGGTCCGGGACCGGATGACGGACGCGTCGCCGGAGTGCGCGTCGGTCCTCGGGTCGCACCCGACCCCGAACGGTGCACGCAGCACGCAGCGCGCGCCTTCCCTCGTCTGCGCGAGCGCCGCCCGCCACTCCCGTCGCCGGGCCATGTCGAGCGCGCTGCGGCCGGCATACACGACCGAGTAGGCGAGCGCCTTGCGGGTCGTGGCGCGCCGGCGCCGCGGCGGGACGTGCCCGCTGATCAGCCCGATCGCGGTGACCCGTTCGCGGATGTTCTCGCCGCTCGTCATCCGGCGGGAGGTGTCGGACTCCCCGTGTTTGCGATAGCCCGCCAGGATCTCGTCGACGAAGACGACCGGGCCGCGGGACGCCATCCGCGTCCACAGCTCCCAGTCCGCCGCGTGCGGCAGGTCGGTGCGGAACGTGCCGAAGGCGTCGTATGCCGCCCGGCGCACCACCATGCCGGGCGCGCGGACCCGGTTGGACACCGCGAACGCGTCGAAGGCACCCTCCCAGATGCCGGTCCCTTCACGGTAACGGCGCGTTTCGTGCAGCGTCCGGCCCTCGCCGTCGATGTGCCGGGTGCGGCACATCGCGGTGAGGGCGGGGCTGCCTTCGAGGGCCAGCTCCATCGCGACGTAGAAGCCCGGCAGCACGGTGTCGTCGCCGTGCAGGATGTGCACGATCTCCCCGCGCGACACCTCGATGCACCGGTTGAAGGTCGCGACCGCACCCAGGTTGGCCGGGTTGCGCTCATAGCGGACGGTGCCGCGGCCGACCGTCCGCACCACCGATGCGACGTCGTCGGTCGAGGCGTCGTCGACCACGATGATCTCCGCGTCGTCGCGCCCGCCGAGCTGTTCGACCACCTCGGCAAGGGTCTCGGGCAGGAAGTGCGCACAGTTGTGCACCGGTACAACGACCGACCACCGCAGCTTCTCCCTGCGTTCACTCCCGCGCTGCACCATGTCGGCATTGCGGCTCAGGTGTCGTCCCATCTCGATCACATTCGCGACATTAAGCGCGCCCGGTAACCGTTTCGGAAGCGCACAGTGAACAGCAGAGTAAAGACAGGAAGAGATATGCAGATCGGAATCGCTGGTGCCGGATTCTCCGGCGCGGTGCTCGCCCGCGAACTGGCGGAGGCCGGCCATCAGGTCGTCGTCCACGAGACCCGCGACCACGTCGCGGGCAACTGCCACACCGAGCGCGACGCCGAGACCGGCATCATGATCCACCGCTACGGACCGCACATCTTCCACACCGGCGACGAGCGGGTATGGCGCTACGTCAATCGATTCGGGGTGCTGCAGCCCTACCGGCACAGAGTGATCAGCACCGTCGGCGGGAGCACCTATTCCTTGCCGGTCAATCTGCTGACCATCAACCAGCTCTTCGGCACCTCACTCACTCCGGCACAGGCTCGCGAATTCATCGGATCGCAATCCGATCAGACCATCGACGAGCCGCAGAATTTCGAGGAACAAGCCCTGAAGATGATGGGCCGCAAACTCTACGAAGCATTCTTTTACGGATATACCTGCAAGCAATGGGGACTGGAGCCGACCCAGATCCCCGCATCCGTGCTGCGTCGCCTTCCATTGCGTTTCAGCTACGAGGATTCTTATTTCGCGCATCCCTATCAGGCGATTCCGCGGGACGGTTACACGGCGCTGGTCGAGCAGATCCTGGACCATCCCGGCGTCGAGGTGCGGCTGGGCACGCCATACACCCACGCCGACCACGACCGTTTCGACCACTCGATCTGGACCGGGCCACTGGACGCCTGGTTCGGCCACCGCTTCGGACGGCTGGGTTACCGGACGCTCGACTTCGAGGAGATCCGCGCCACCGGCGACTACCAGGGCTGCGCGGTGATGAACTACGGCGACATCGACGTGCCCTATACCCGCATCTCGGAGCACAAGCACTTCGCGCCGTGGGAGGAGCACGAGAGCACGGTGTGCTTCCGGGAGTTCTCCCGGCTCGCCGGCGAGGACGACATCCCCTACTACCCGATCCGGATGGCACAGGACAAGACCCTGCTGCAGCAGTACCTCGACGCTGCCCGGCGGGAGCCACGCGTGACGTTCCTAGGACGCCTGGGGACCTACCGCTACCTCGACATGGACGTCACCATCGCCGACGCGCTGCACGCCGCCGACGCGCTGACATCGGCGATCAGCGCGGGCCGGCCACTTCCGGCGCTACTGCAGGATTGACCGGCGCGGCGGCGGCATCCTGTGCCTCCGCCAGCCGGGCGACCTGCTCCTGCAGGCAGGCGACCTGCTGTTGCAGCACCGCGAGCCCGAAGAACAGGTCGGCATGGTCGACGCGCGCCTTGCTGCCGCCCAGTCGTGCCACCGTCTGCAACCGCGGATTCGCCTCCAGCCGGTTCTGGGCGTACTTGCGGGTCATCGACGCTGTCTCGCGCACCCCGGAGTAGCGCAGGTGATGCCAGCCGACGAGCACCTTGTTGTCCGTCGCCGGCCGTCCGGACAGCACCTTCAGGAAGCCGGCCCGGTTGTCCTTGGCGACAGCCAGGGTCAGCCGGCGGGTCTGCTCCCCCTTGCTGCCCTCCGTCAGCGCCCGCTGGACGGTGCCGACGGGGTAGTGCCCGAAGATCGGGCGCACCGTGTCGTAGAGCGCCGGGCGCAACGGCTCCGGGGTGCGCCGGGAGATCCACTCCAGTTGGGAGATTACCCAGGTCAGCAGCGTGGTCTGGTAGATCTCCAGCACGTTCCGGGCGGCCAGCCAGTCGTGGATGGTGTCGTGGTGCGCGAAGATGCGGAACAGGCGTTCATCGGCCGTGGACATCGTCTGTCCCGCACGTGCTACCCGGTGATAGGCCAGCACCGTGGGCACCACGGCGATCGAGCGGGCGCTGACGAGGGCGAACCAGTGGAACGGGTTGTCCTCGTAGAAGTAGTCGCCGACCGGGAAGCGGATTGCGTTCTGTTCCAGGAGGGTTCGGCGGTAGAGCTTGCGCCAGGGCACCGCGATGAAGCGCAGGAACTGCTGCCGAGTCGTCGGGTCGAGGTCGTATGACGCGCGGTCGAGCGCGGCCCAGCGGTGCGCGTCGGCCGGCTCGCTGCGCTGTCCGGAGGCGTCGTCGACCTCGGCATACTTGCACATGGCGAGTTCGGCACCCTCGGATTCGGCTGCCTGCACGAGGCGTTCGAACATGTCGCGCTCGACGAAGTCGTCCCCGTCGACGAAGCCGACCCAGCGCCCCGTGGCGCGCTCCAGCCCCGCGTTGGCCGCAGTCGCGACGCCGCCCGGGCTGTTCTCGCCGAGCAGCACAGGGACGAATCGTGAGTCACGCGAGGCGAACTCACGGATCTTGTCGGGTGTTCCATCGCTCGACCCGTCGTCGACGACCAGCACTTCAATGTCCTGAAGCGATTGCGCCGCAACGCTTTCCAGGCACTCCTCGATGTAGGGCTCGATGTTGTAGGACGTGACGATGATGCTTGCGGTGGGCATGAAGGATCTCCGGTCAGGCGAGCGAGCGGCGGACGATGCGGTCGGCGAGGGACGGGTCGCGTCGCTCCCGGATCCGCAGGTAGTCGGCCAGGTTGATCCGCAGCAGGTGCTGTTGCAGGCGCTGGCGTCCTTCGTCGGCGACCTCGGGCGCGAGCCGGTCCAGCGCCCACCCCGAGGAGCGCAGCACGAAGTCCCAGTAGTGGTGCGAGTATCGGTTGCGCAGTTCGGCACGGGCCTGCAGCACGTCATACGTCTCGTCGAGCGCGTCGAAGAGCGCCAGCCGCTCCCGGCCCATCCGATGTGAGAGGTTGCCGCCGCCGTCGCCGACGATGTGGGTGCACACGGCCTCGTCGAGCAGCAGGATCGTGCGTCCGTCGAGCAGGGTCATCCAGTGCCCGAGGATGTCGTTGTGCACCTGAGTTTCGCTGAACCGCAGGCCCGTTCGACGGAAGCGGGCAGTGCGCAGCACCTTGTTCCACGGGTAGTTGGAGAAGCCGAGCAACCGGGGCACCTCGGAAAGCCGCACCAGACGGCGGCCCGCACCGGCGAGGTAGCGCTCCCAGACGACCTCGTCGAACGAGTTCATCCCGGTGTAGTCGGTGGTCCAGCCGCGCCGGTAGGTGTAGGGCATCATCGCGACATCGGCATCCGCGCCGTCGAGTCCGTCGATGGCGTGTGCCAGCGCCGTCGGGTGCAGTTCGTCGTCGGCGTCGAAGAAGATCGTGTAGCGGCCGGTGGCCCGCCCGAAGCCGACGTTGCGCGCGTGACCGGCGCCGTGGTTGCCGGCCAGCCGGACGAGATCGATCTCGCGGCCGAGCGCCTCCACCACGGGGACGGAGTCGTCGGTCGAACCGTCGTCGACGACGATCACCTCCGTCCGATAGCCGGGGACGTCGAGGAAAGACGTGAGCACCGCACCGACGGTCGCTGCCGCATTGCACATCGGGATGATCACGGACAGGTCGGGCGGCTGAGCAACGGAGGTCACGTGAAGCTGACTGCTTTCGTTTCGGAGTGGCGGCTGGGCACACACTGAACGCCGGCGACGTTACCTCACGAGACGCGCCCCGATTACCGTCACAACGGTCGTGCGCGAGGTTGTCGCCGGTCCGTCATCGACTGTCCACCTCACGTTTGTCCCCAGGGGCTAATTTCCCTGGGGTTCAGGCCTTTCCGTGGCCTGGGAAGGCCGGAGGCGATGACCGAGAGTTCCACCGACGAGCTGCTGCGGCAGCTGGTGAAGCAGGTGCGCACGACCCGCGAGGTGCCCTCGACCGCACTGGGCCTGCGGCAGGCTGCCGTCCAGGACTCGGTCGACCACATCCGCGCGGATCGCCGGTTCGCCGACGCGCAGGTGCACCAGCACAACCCGGCGGCGCTGCTGCGTGCCGCTTCCGTGGCTCCGGATTTCGCCGGGCTGATCGCGGAGTTCGGCGTGCACAAGGGCGCAAGCCTGACGCTGCTGGCCGATCACTTCCCTGACCAGCTGGTCCATGGCTTCGACTCGTTCGAGGGGCTGCCCGAGGCCTGGACGGGCAGCCGGGAGGGCGCGGGCGCGTTCGACGTCGGCGGCGAGCCACCGCAGCTGCCCGTCACGAACGTGGAGTTCCACGTGGGCTGGTTCGAGGACACCGTCCCCGCCTTCGCAGCGACGACGACCGAGCCGTTGCGGCTCGCCCACCTGGATGCCGACCTTTACAGCTCGACCACGACCGTCTTCGAGGCTCTCGGCGACCGGTTCATCCCCGGCACGGTCGTCATCTTCGACGAATACTTCGGCTACCACGGGTGGCGGCAGCACGAGCACCGCGCGTTCTCCGAGTTTCTCGCCGCACGGCCGGACCTCGACTTCGACGCCGTCGCGATCGGCCACATGAATCTCGCGGTCCGCCTGCGGGCACGCTGACCCGCTTGACCGACGGGCCTTGGCACACTGTGAGACATGGACCAGGCCACCCTCGAGCAGCACGTCACCGACCTCGCCTCCCCCGATCCGGCGACCCGCGACGACGGCGCCTTCGCGGCGCTCGCGGATGCGATCTCCGGCGGGAACCTCACCACGGCCCAGCGCCGCTGGCTCGGCGATCGGATGGTCGAAAGACTGTCTCACCCGGATGCATTCGCGCGGTCGTTCGCGCCGCTGATCTTCGCCGTGCTGGCTGGCTCATGGCCGGCGGGCGACGGCGGATGGCCGAGCGAGTGGTCCGACGCCGTCCTGGCCTGGTGGCCGGCGGAGACCGACCTGCGTGGGTATGACGGAGAGCTCGGCTGGATTCACGCCGTCGCGCACGGTGCCGATGCGATCGGCACGTTCGGTCTGGCCGGTCTCGTGCCGGCCGATCGTCTCTTGGCTGTGATTGCCGAACGCCTCACTGCCCACACCGAATTCGTCTGGCACGATCAGGAGGACGACCGCGTCGCGGGAGCCGTCTGCGCCATACTCCTCGGTGATCCGAATGCCGGGCCGGAGCCGCTGCTGGATCCGGTCGCCGACCTGTTCGCCGGCGGCGAACCCGGTCCGGTGCCGGCGCAGCGACCAACGCCATGCACACGCTCCGCAGCCTGTATGTCGCCCTCGGCAATCACGTGCTGCACCCGGATTCCGGTGCGCCACAGGAGATCCCGCACGCCGCGCGCCACCAGAGAGCCATCGCTGCCACGCTGCAGCCGACGACACCGTGGCTCTTCACCACCGCACCGTAAGTCAACGCAGCCCGCGGATCTCGCGATTGGCCGCGAACGTCGCGCACAACGCACTCATCGCCACACCGCATGCTGCCGTCGCGACCAGTACAGATGAGGCAGCGGCCAGCAGCCCGAAGAGCGGCGTGACCGCCGGGGTGAGCACGAGGTCACCGAGATTGCTGATCGACCCGACCCGGCCGAGGTGGCTCGGTGCGATGATCCGCTGGAATGATCCGCTGATCCAGACCGAGGCGAGCCCCGCCGTGACACCGACGAGCGCCATACCGGCGACCAGTCCGATGCGCGTCGGCAAACCGACCGCGGCCAGGCCGATCCCTTGCAGCACCAGCGCCACGAACGACCGTCGTGGCAAGTAATCGCCTTGCCATCGTGTCCCCGCGATCGAGCCAAGGATCGCACCGATCGCGAACGTGGCTTCAGAGACGCCCAACCACGTCGAACCCCAATGGGATTCGGTCACTCGGAGGGCTACTCCGACGGCGAAGACCGGTGTGAGGAAGACGTTGAGAGCGGCGAGCCCGAGCAGAAAGACGCGCACCACCTGGGAACTGCGGACGTAATCCCAGCCGGACCGTAGCGAGGCGCGCACCGACTCGTCGACGTGGCGCGGGAGCCGGAAGCGCGGGCGCACCACCAGCCACAGCACCAGGACAACCCCGAGGAAGCTCAGCGCGTCGAGGAGCATGGAGAACCCGAACCCCCACTGGATGATCACCGCACCGAGCGGCGCGCCGAGCAGCCGCGCAAGCCGGGAGCCGACCTGTGTCCAGCCACTGACCGTCACCAGGTCGCTGCCACGCACCAATTGGCGCACCAGCGTCCGGGCGGCCGGACTGCTCAGTCCGGCTGCTGTGCCGAAGCAGATCGCGACCGCGAAAAGCACTGCGCCAGAGTGTAATCCACTCTGCCACGCCACCGCTGCGAACCCGAGCACGACGATCCGGGCGAGCTCGCCGAGCACCATCACCCGGCGGGTGTCGAAGCGGTCCGCGATCACCCCGCCGAGCAGCGTGCAGAGCGCCTGCGGGAGAGTCTCGATGCCGAGCACGAGCCCCGCCATACCCGGCGACAGCAGGTGCACCGCGGTCCAGGCCAGCCCGATCGAGAAGACTGTGTCGCCAGCCGCCGACACCAGCGCCGCCACGACGTACATCTGCACCATCCGGTCGCGCCGGACCGCGGGTGGCTCGCCGGCGATGAGGGTCGGGGCTGCGGTGGTCGTCACACCGCACCCGGGTCGCCGGGGAAGACGCGCGCGATAAAGCGCACCGGACGGCGCTCGGCGGACGGGTTCCGGTCGGCATCCGCCCGCACCTCGCGGTACCACTCCTGCTGTACCGCGTCGATCCGCCGCACGAAGTCCTTGAGTTGCTGCACGGTCGCCGGGACGAACGTGTCGGTCGCCAGGCTCTCCCGCCATACCTCCGGGAGCTGGTCTCGGGTGCGCAGCCACTGCACCGTCACGGCGTTGAGGTATTCGAGGTTGGCGCGTTCGGCGGCATCGGTCACCTGCCGGGCGAAGCTGCCGTCCGGGTAGTCGTCGCCGCTCCAGGACAGCCGGCGGTTGATGCCGCGCCACCACGACTCGCGCGTGTCACGGGCGAGTTCGGGCGCGGGCTCGATGAACCCATTCTTGTGCAGCGGCTTCAGGTGGTGGCTGACCGAGCCGACCGCGAGCTCCAGCCGGCCGGCCAATTGCCCCACGGTCGCCGGGCCTTCGTTGGTCAGCACCTCGTAGATGCGCCGCCGCACTGGGTGGTGCAGTGCGAGCAGCGCGTCGACCAGCGCGGCGCCGGCGGGTTGTCCGGTCACGTCGTCCGCGGGTGCCGAGTCGGTATGGCGCTCGGCCGCCGTCTTGCGAGTCATGCGATATATCGTGCGAGCCGCGCGTGTCATACACAAGAGCCCTTGTATAACTCCACTCGTGCCCGCGCAGCCCACACGATCGAACGGCACACAAACGCATCGAGCGGCACAGCAAATCACGAAGATTTGCTGTGCCGCTCGTGAGCGTTCTGTACCGCTCGATCAGGCGGGCGCCGAGATCACTTGAGGATCTTGGTGACCCGGCCGGCGCCGACGGTGCGGCCGCCCTCGCGGATGGCGAAGCGCAGGCCGTCCTCCATGGCGATCGGCTGGATCAGCGTGACGGTCATCTCGGTGTTGTCACCGGGCATGACCATCTCGGTGCCCTCAGGCAGCTTCACGACACCGGTCACGTCGGTGGTGCGGAAGTAGAACTGCGGGCGGTAGTTGTCGTAGAACGGCGTGTGCCGGCCACCCTCGTCCTTGCCCAGGATGTAGACCTGGCCCTCGAACTCGGTGTGCGGGGTGATCGAGCCCGGCTTCACGACAACCTGGCCGCGCTCGACGTCCTCGCGCTTGGTGCCGCGCAGCAGCAGACCGACGTTCTCGCCCGCACGACCCTCGTCGAGCAGCTTACGGAACATCTCGATGCCGGTGACGGTGGTCTTCTGCGAGGCCTCGCGGATGCCCACGATCTCGACCTCTTCGTTGACGTTGAGCACACCGCGCTCGATACGGCCGGTGACGACGGTGCCACGACCGGTGATCGTGAAGACGTCCTCGATCGGCATCAGGAACGGCTTGTCGGTGTCGCGGACCGGGTCCGGGATCGACTCGTCGACCGCGTCCATGAGCTCCTCGATCGACTTGGTCCACTCCGGGTCGCCCTCGAGCGCCTTGAGCGCCGAGACCTTCACGACCGGGGCGTTGTCGCCGTCGAACTCCTGGCTCGACAGCAGCTCACGGACCTCCATCTCGACGAGCTCGAGGATTTCCTCGTCGTCGACCATGTCGGCCTTGTTCAGCGCCACCAGGATGTAGGGGACGCCGACCTGACGCGCGAGGAGCACGTGCTCACGGGTCTGCGGCATCGGGCCGTCGGTGGCGGCGACCACGAGGATGGCGCCGTCCATCTGCGCCGCGCCGGTGATCATGTTCTTGACGTAGTCGGCGTGACCCGGAGCGTCAACGTGTGCGTAGTGACGCTTCTCGGTCTCGTACTCCTGGTGGGAGACGTTGATCGTGATACCGCGCTGACGCTCCTCGGGTGCGTTGTCGATGTCGGCAAACGCAGCCGCGGTGTTCAGGTCGGGGTACTTGTCCGCAAGCACCTTGGTGATGGCGGCCGTCAACGTGGTCTTGCCGTGGTCGACGTGACCGATCGTTCCGATGTTGACGTGCGGCTTGGTCCGCTCGAACTTGGCCTTAGCCACTGTGGGGTCCTCCTTCAAGGACAATTGCTGACGCCGGGGCGGCGCCTGGATGGTTGAGTGGTGTTTTCAAACCGGGCTGACGATAGGCGCTGCGGCATACCAGGATCAATTCGGTATGCCGCAGCACCCGCGTCACTCGCCCCGGATCTTCTTGATGATCTCGTCCGCGACGTTCTTGGGAACCTCGGCGTACGAGTCGAACTGCATCGTGTAGTTGGCACGACCCTGGGTCTTGGACCGCAGGTCACCGACATACCCGAACATCTCCGACAGCGGGACGACGGCCTTGACGACCTTCGCGCCGCTGATGTCCTCCATGGCCTGGATCTGGCCACGGCGGGAGTTGAGGTCACCGATCACGTCGCCCATGTAGTCCTCGGGCGTGCGGACCTCGACGGCCATCATCGGCTCGAGCAGCGCGGGGTCGGCCTTGCGGACCATTTCCTTCAGCGCCATCGAACCGGCGATCTTGAACGCCATCTCCGAGGAGTCGACGTCGTGGTAGGCACCGTCGAGCAGGGTGGCCTTGACACCCACGAGCGGGTAACCGGCCAGGACGCCGAGCTGCATGGCTTCCTGGATGCCCTGGTCGACCGACGGGATGTACTCGCGCGGCACACGGCCACCGGTCACCTTGTTCTCGAACTCGTAGAGCTCGCCTTCCTCGGTGTCCAGGGGCTCGATCGACAGCTGGACCTTCGCGAACTGGCCCGAACCACCGGTCTGCTTCTTGTGCGTGTAGTCGTACTTCTCGACGGGACGACGGATCGTCTCGCGGTAGGCGACCTGCGGCGCACCGACGTTGGCCTCGACCTTGAACTCCCGCCGCATGCGGTCGACCAGGATGTCGAGGTGGAGCTCGCCCATGCCGCCGATGACGGTCTGGCCGGTCTCCTCGTCCAGGCGGACCGAGAACGTCGGGTCCTCCTGCGCGAGCTTCTGAATGGCGGTGCCCAGCTTCTCCTGGTCACCCTTGGTCTTCGGCTCGATCGCCACGTGGATGACGGGCTCGGGGAAGCTCATCGACTCCAGCACGACCTGGTCGTTCATGTCCGACAGGGTGTCGCCGGTGGTCGTCTCCTTCAGACCGATCGCCGCGTAGATGTGACCGGCGAGAGCTTCCTCGACCGGGTTCTCCTTGTTGGCGTGCATCTGGAAGAGCTTGCCGATGCGCTCCTTCTTGCCCTTGGTCGTGTTGTAGACCTGGCTGCCGGCGGAGACCTTGCCCGAGTAGACCCGGATGAAGGTCAGCGTGCCGAAGAAGGGGTGCGCGGCAATCTTGAAGGCGAGCGCGGAGAACGGGTCGTCCGTGCTCGGGTGACGCAGCACCTCGATCGTCTCGTCGCCCGGCTTGTGACCGACCATGGCCGGCACGTCGACCGGCGACGGCAGGTAGTCCACGACCGCGTCGAGCATCGGCTGCACACCGCGGTTCTTGAACGCCGAGCCACACAGGATCGGGTAGACCTCGGAGTTGACGGTCAGCTTGCGAATGCCGGCCTTCAGCTCGTCGATGGTCAGCTCGCCGCCCTCGAGGTACTTCTCCATCAGCGCGTCGTTGGCCTCGGCGACCCGCTCGACCAGCTTGGAGCGGTATTCCTCCGCCTGCTCCAGCAGGTCGGCCGGGATGTCCTGGACCTCGTACTTCGCGCCCAGGGTCACGTCACCCTTGGCGTCGCCCGGCCAGACCAGGGCCTTCATCAGCAGCAGGTCGACGACACCGACGAAGTCGGCCTCGGCGCCGATCGGCAGCTGGAGCACGAGCGGCTCCGCGCCGAGGCGGTCGATGACGGTCTGCACGGTGAAGTAGAAGTCGGCGCCCATCTTGTCCATCTTGTTGATGAAGCAGATGCGCGGGACGTCATACTTGTCGGCCTGGCGCCATACGGTCTCGGACTGCGGCTCGACGCCTTCCTTGCCGTCGAACACCGCAACCGCGCCGTCCAGCACGCGCAGCGAGCGCTCGACCTCGACGGTGAAGTCGACGTGGCCGGGGGTGTCGATGATGTTGATCTGGTTGCCGTCCCAGAAGCTGGTCACGGCCGCGGAGGTGATGGTGATCCCCCGCTCCTTCTCCTGCTCCATCCAGTCGGTGGTCGACGCACCGTCGTGGGTCTCGCCCATCTTGTGGTTGACGCCGGTGTAGAACAGGATGCGCTCGGTGGTCGTGGTCTTACCGGCATCGATGTGCGCCATGATGCCGATGTTGCGGACCTTGTTCAGGTCGGTCAGCACGTCGAGTGCCACGTTTTCTTCTTCCTTCGACTCGTATCAAATGAACGGCGTATGCCGCCTTGGGGCCCAGCGAACGGCATATGCCGCCCTGCGCCCCATGAACGGCGTATGCCGCCCGAGGCCCGCCGCCGGGGCAGTTGCACCGGCGGCGGCACGCATCACCAGCGGTAGTGCGCGAAGGCCCGGTTGGACTCGGCCATCTTGTGCGTGTCCTCGCGGCGCTTCACTGCGGCACCCAGGCCGTTGCTGGCGTCGAGGATCTCGTTCATCAGGCGCTCGGTCATCGTCTTCTCGCGACGCTGCCGGGCGTAGCCGACCAGCCAGCGCAGCGACAGCGTGGTCGCCCGGCCGGGCTTGACCTCGACCGGAACCTGGTAGGTCGCACCGCCGACGCGGCGGCTCTTGACCTCGAGGCTCGGCTTGACGTTGTCGAGTGCGCGCTTGAGCGTGACGACCGGGTCGGTGCCGGTCTTCTCACGGCAGCCTTCCAGGGCGCCGTAGACGATGCGCTCGGCGATGGACTTCTTGCCGTCGAGCAGGATCTTGTTGACCAGCTGGGTGACCAGCGGGGAACCGTAGACCGGGTCGACGACGAGGGGGCGCTTGGGAGCGGGGCCCTTGCGAGGCATTACTTCTTCTCCTTCTTCGCGCCGTACCGGGAGCGGGACTGCTGGCGGCCCTTGACACCCTGGGTGTCGAGCGCGCCGCGGATGATCTTGTAACGCACACCCGGCAGGTCCTTCACACGACCGCCGCGCACGAGCACGATCGAGTGCTCCTGCAGGTTGTGGCCCACGCCGGGGATGTATGCCGTGACCTCGATGCCCGAGGTGAGGCGCACACGCGCGACCTTGCGCAGCGCCGAGTTCGGCTTCTTGGGGGTCGTGGTGTAGACGCGGGTGCACACACCGCGTCGCTGCGGGCTGCCCTTGAGGGCAGGCGTCTTGACCTTGGCGACCTTGTCCTGCCGCCCCTTGCGGACGAGCTGGTTGATTGTAGGCAACCTACTGCCTTTCCTAACTGATCGATTCTTGTCTGTCGGCAGGGGTTCACACCCCGGGCCAACTCCTTGGATTTCCCGCTCCGCCGACCCCCGCGCTCGGGAGTGTCGGACCGGCGCTCTCCCCCGCACTTCCTCTTCCCAAAGGCTGCCCGGCGAGAGCGTGTGGTGGTCTGGTGCCACGCGACCCGTCATACACCCGAAAGCGGCGACCGATCAGCGGGCAGGGCAGAGCCCACGCACGAATGACAATCCTACCTGTCCGTGGTATGACGGCAAAATCGGCGCAATCCGGCACCGCGCCGCGACCGCCGCCGCGCAGATCTGGCAGATTTGCGCCCGTGAGGGTATCCGAACCACCCGGCCGGCCCGTGCTGACGGTCGTCGTCCCGATGTTCAACGAGGAGGCGGTGCTTCCGTTGTTCGTCCGCCGGCTGCGGCCGGTGCTCGACGAGCTTCCCGTCCCCTACGAAGTGCTGGCCGTCGACGACGGCTCGACGGACACGACACCAGTGCTGCTGCAGCGGGCGTTGCGGGAATGGCCCGCGCTGCGGGTGGTCCGGTTGCGGGCCAACTCCGGTCACCAGGCGGCGATCTCCGCCGGATTGCAACGTTCGCGCGGCGACTGGGTGGTCACCATCGACGCGGACCTGCAGGACCCGCCCGAGACGATCGCGCGAATGTATGCCGCCGCGGTGTCCCAGGACGTCGATGTCGTGTATGGCGTGCGCAGCGACCGCACGACCGACTCGGCGTTCAAGCGTCATACGGCCGGCGCGTTCTACCGGCTGATGCGCCGCCTGGCCAAGCTGGACATCTCCCAGGACGCCGGCGACTTCCGGCTGATGTCGCGCGAGACCGTCGACGCGATCAATGCGCTGCCCGAGCAGGGCCGGGTGCTGCGGCTCGTCGTACCGGCGCTCGGTTTCCCGTCCACGACGGTCGACTACAAGCGGGAGGCCAGGGCTGCCGGAGAGTCCAAATATCCGCTGCGCAAGATGGTCGGGCTGACACTCGACTCGGTGACCGGCTTCTCGCAGGCACCGCTGCGGTTCGCGACCTGGTTCAGCCTGCTCGGGTTCGTGGTGGCCGCGCTGGTGCTGGTGTATGGCGTGTGGAGCAAACTCTCCGGCGGCACCGCGTCCGGCTGGGCATCGACGGTCGTGATCCTGGCGGTCTTCTCGGCGCTGCAACTGCTGTGCCTCGGCATACTCGGGGAGTATGTCGGCCGCACGTACTCGGCCCTGCAACAGCGCCCCAGCTACTACGTCGCCTACGACTCCGAGCACCACGGCCCCCGGGGTGGGCCGGACGAGCCGGGTGACTGACGGGGATTTCCCGTCCCGCCCGGTCTCCCGTCCCCAACCCTCGACCGTCGAGACTTCGGGACACCCCCAGCCCGGTCTCCCGTCCCCAACCCTCGACCGTCGAGACTTCGGGACACCCCCAGCCCGGTCTCCCGTCCCCAACCCTCGACCGTCGAGACTTCGGGACACCCCCAGCCCGGTCTCCCGTCCCCAACCCTCGACCGTCGAGACTTCGGGACGCCCCGCGCGGTGTCCGGTCCCCAAAGCTTCGACCGTCGAGGGTTACGTCACGTATGACGCCTCACGCCATACCGAACCCTCGACCGTCGAGGCCGCCGAAACCCGCGCCCGGACGCGAGGAAGCCCCCGGCCGCAGTGGCCGGGGGCTTCCTTCCTCAACGATCGTCGATCAGCTGTCGAACCCGAGCGACGCGTCGTCCAGACGGACCGCCTCGCCGGAGCCCGGGCCGAAGACCGGGTAGTCGTACGGCTGGTAGTCCGGCAGGGCGTAGAGCGCAGCCTTGGCTTCCTCGGTCGGCTCGACCTTCACGTTGCGGTAACGCGGGAGGCCGGTGCCGGCGGGGATCAGCTTGCCGAGGATGACGTTCTCCTTCAGGCCGAGCAGCGGGTCGCTCTTGGCGTGCATCGCAGCCTCGGTGAGCACTCGCGTGGTCTCCTGGAAGGAGGCCGCCGACAGCCACGAGTCCGTGGCCAGCGACGCCTTGGTGATGCCCATCAGCTCCGGGCGACCGGACGCCGGGCGACCACCTTCGGCCAGCGCCCGACGGGACGCGTCCTCGAAGCGGCTGCGCTCGACGAGCTCGCCGGGCAGCAGGTCGGTGTCGCCCGCCTCGATGATCGTGATCCGGCGCAGCATCTGCCGCACGATGACCTCGATGTGCTTGTCGTGGATCGACACACCCTGCTGGCGGTAGACGTTCTGCACCTCGTCGACGAGGTGCTTCTGCACGTCGCGCGCACCCTGGATGCGCAGCACCTGCTTGGGGTCGATGGCACCCTGCACGAGCAGCGTGCCGACCTCGACGTGCTGACCGTCCTGCACCAGCAGCCGGCCGCGCTTGCTCACCGGGTAAGCGTGCTCCTCCGAGCCGTCGTCCGGCGTGAGCAGGATGCGCCGAGCCTTGTCGGTCTCCTCGATCTGCACCCGGCCGGTCGCCTCGGCGATCGGCGCGACACCCTTGGGGGTGCGGGCCTCGAAGAGCTCGACCACACGCGGCAGACCCTGGGTGATGTCGTCACCCGCGGCACCACCGGTGTGGAAGGTGCGCATCGTCAGCTGGGTGCCGGGCTCACCGATCGACTGGGCCGCGATGATGCCGACGGCCTCACCGATGTCGACCAGCTTGCCGGTGGCCAGCGAACGGCCGTAGCACATGGCGCAGGTGCCGACCCGGGACTCACAGGTGAGCACCGAGCGGACCTTGACCTCTTCGACCCCGGCCGCGAGCAGCTTGTCCAGGTTGACGTCACCCAGGTCGGCGCCCGCCTGCGCGAGCACCTCACCGTCGACGACCACATCGGTCGCGAGAGTGCGCGCGTAGACCGAGGTCTCGACGTTCTCGTGCTCGACCAGGCCACCTTCGGAGCCACGCTGCCCGATCGGCAGCAGCAGCCCGCGGTCGGTGCCGCAGTCGTCCTCGCGGATGATGACGTCCTGCGACACGTCCACCAGGCGTCGGGTCAGATATCCCGAGTCGGCGGTGCGCAGCGCGGTGTCGGCCAGACCCTTACGGGCACCGTGCGTGGAGATGAAGAACTCCAGCACCGACAGGCCCTCGCGGAAGTTCGCCTTGATGGGGCGCGGGATGATCTCACCCTTCGGGTTGGCCATCAGCCCACGCGCACCGGCGATCTGCCGGACCTGGAACCAGTTACCGCCGGCGCCCGAGGACACCATCCGGTAGATCGGGTTCTTGGCGTCGAAGTTGTGCTGCATGTCCGTGGCGACCTCGTTGGTCGCCTGCGTCCAGATCTCCACGAGCTCCTGACGGCGCTCGTCGTCGGTGATCAGACCACGGTCGTACTGTGTCTGGATCTTGGCGGCCTTCTCCTCGTAGCCGGCCAGGATGCCCCACTTGTTCGAGGACGTCTGCACGTCGCTGATGGCGACGGTGCAGCCCGAACGGGTGGCCCAGTGGAAGCCGGCTTCCTTCAGCGCGTCCAGCGATGCAGCGACCTGCACCTTCGGGTAGCGCTCGGCCAGGTCGTTGACGACGCCCGAGAGCGCCTTCTTGTCGATGTCCTGGTTGAGGAAGGGGTAGTCCTCCGGCAGCGCCTGGTTGAACAGGACGCGACCGAGGGTGGTGTCCAGCTCGAATGACGCCAGGCGGCCGAGCTCGTCCGGCTCGGCGCCCTCGGGCAGCGCGAAACCGGTCGGGGGCACCTGGTCGCGCAACCGGATGGTCACCAGCGAGCCGAGCTTGATCTCGTGACGGTCGAACGCCATACGTGCCTCGGCGGGCGACGAGAACGCCCGCAGGTGCTCGTCGTCGACGCGCGCCTCGCCGTCCTGCGCGGACAGGAAGTAGAGACCGGTGATCATGTCCTGGCTGGGCATGGTCACAGGACGGCCGTCGGCCGGCTTGAGGACGTTGTTGCTCGACAGCATCAGGATGCGCGCCTCGGCCTGCGCCTCCGCGGACAGCGGCACGTGGACGGCCATCTGGTCACCGTCGAAGTCCGCGTTGAACGCGGTGCAGACGAGCGGGTGGATCTGGATGGCCTTGCCCTCGACCAGTTGCGGTTCGAAGGCCTGGATGCCGAGACGGTGCAGCGTCGGCGCGCGGTTCAGCAGCACCGGGTGCTCGGTGATGACCTCTTCGAGGACGTCCCACACCTCGGCGCGCTGGCGCTCGACCATGCGCTTGGCCGACTTGATGTTCTGCGCGAGGTCGAGGTCGACCAGCCGCTTCATCACGAACGGCTTAAACAGTTCCAGCGCCATCTGCTTGGGCAGACCGCACTGGTGCAGCTTCAGCTGCGGGCCGACGACGATGACCGAACGGCCCGAGTAGTCGACGCGCTTGCCGAGCAGGTTCTGGCGGAAGCGGCCCTGCTTGCCCTTGAGCATGTCGGACAGCGACTTCAGCGGGCGGTTGCCCGGCCCGGTCACCGGGCGGCCACGACGGCCGTTGTCGAACAGCGAGTCGACAGCTTCCTGCAGCATGCGCTTCTCGTTGTTGACGATGATCTCGGGCGCACCGAGGTCCAGCAGCCGCTTCAACCGGTTGTTGCGGTTGATGACCCGGCGGTAGAGGTCGTTCAGGTCGGAGGTCGCGAAACGGCCACCGTCCAGCTGCACCATCGGGCGCAGGTCCGGCGGTATGACTGGCACGCAGTCCAGCACCATGCCGCTCGGGTTGTTCTTGGTCTGCAGGAACGCGGTGACCACGCGCAGCCGCTTCAGGGCACGCGTCTTGCGCTGGCCCTTGCCGGTCGCGATGATCTCGCGCAGCGACTCGGACTCGGCGTCCAGGTCGAACGTCTCCAGGCGCTTCTGCAGCGCCTCGGCGCCCATGCCGCCCTCGAAGTAGAGGCCGAAGCGGTCGCGCATCTCGCGGTAGAGCACCTCGTCGCCCTCCAGGTCCTGGACCTTGAGGTTCTTGAAGCGGTCCCAGACCTGCTCCAGTCGCTCGATCTGCTGGTCGGCGCGCTTGCGGATCTGGTTCATCTCGCGCTCGGCGGACTCGCGGACCTTGCGACGGGCGTCGGCCTTCGCGCCTTCCTTCTCCAGCTCGGCCAGGTCGGCTTCGAGCTTGGCAGCGCGCGTGTTGACCGCGTTGTCGCGAGCGTTCTCGAGTTCCTTCTTCTCGACCTCGATCTGCGCCTCCAGGGACGGCAGGTCCTTGTGACGCTGCTCGGTGTCCACCGAGGTGATCATGTATGCCGCGAAGTAGATGACCTTCTCCAGGTCCTTCGGGGCAAGGTCGAGCAGGTAGCCCAGGCGCGACGGCACACCCTTGAAGTACCAGATGTGTGTGACCGGTGCGGCCAGCTCGATGTGGCCCATCCGCTCACGGCGCACCGAGCTACGGGTCACCTCGACGCCGCAGCGCTCGCAGATGATGCCCTTGAAGCGGACGCGCTTGTACTTGCCGCAGTAGCACTCCCAGTCGCGGGTCGGACCGAAGATCTTCTCGCAGAAGAGCCCGTCCTTCTCCGGCTTGAGGGTGCGGTAGTTGATGGTTTCGGGCTTCTTCACCTCACCGTGGCTCCACTGACGGATCGAGTCAGCGGTGGCGAGGCCGATACGCAGTTCGTCGAAGAAGTTGACGTCCAGCACGTTGTGCCTTCCTTCTCGTGTCTTACGAAGTCTGAAAAGTTCTGGTGTTCAAGGATTTTGGTGCGGTATGCCGAGAGGCCTCCCGGCATACCGCACCGGTGATGAAGTTCTCAGACTTCCTCGACCGAGCTCGGCTCACGCCGGCTCAGGTCGATGCCGAGCTCCTCCGCTGCGCGGAAGACCTCCTGGTCGGAGTCGCGCAGGTCGATCAGGGTGCCGTCGCTGGAGAGCACCTCGACATTGAGGCACAGCGACTGCATTTCCTTGATCAGGACCTTGAACGACTCCGGGATGCCGGGCTCGGGGATGTTCTCACCCTTGACGATGGCCTCGTAGACCTTCACGCGGCCGGTCACGTCGTCCGACTTGATCGTCAGCAGCTCCTGCAGGGCGTAGGCGGCGCCATACGCCTCCAGTGCCCAGACCTCCATCTCACCGAAGCGCTGGCCACCGAACTGGGCCTTACCGCCGAGCGGCTGCTGGGTGATCATCGAGTAGGGGCCGGTGGAGCGAGCGTGGATCTTGTCGTCGACCAGGTGGTGGAGCTTGAGGATGTACATGTAGCCCACCGACACCGGCTCCGGGAACGGCTCGCCGGAGCGGCCGTCGAAGAGCCGGGTCTTGCCGGTGTGGTCCACCAGGCGCACCCCGTCGCGGGTCGGCAGCGTGGCGTCGAGCAGACCGGTGATGACGTCCTCGGACGCGCCGTCGAAGACCGGCGACGCGACGCGCGAGCCCGCGGGGGCTTCCTGCGCGTCCGGCGCGATCTGCGTGGCGAACTCGGGGCTGCCCTCGATCTTCCAGCCACGGGACGCCGCCCAGCCCAGGTGCAGTTCCAGGATCTGGCCGAGGTTCATCCGGCGCGGCACGCCGTGCGGGTTGAGCACGACGTCGACCGGGGTGCCGTCCTCCAGGAACGGCATGTCCTCGACGGGCAGGATCTTGGAGATGACGCCCTTGTTGCCGTGGCGTCCGGCCAGCTTGTCGCCGTCGGTGATCTTGCGCTTGTTCGCGACATACACACGGACCAGCTGGTTGACACCCGGCGGCAGCTCGTCGCCCTCTTCGCGGTCGAAGACCTTGACGCCGATGACGGTGCCGGTCTCGCCGTGCGGCACCTTCATCGAGGTGTCGCGGACCTCGCGCGCCTTCTCACCGAAGATCGCACGGAGCAGGCGCTCCTCCGGGGTCAGCTCGGTCTCGCCCTTCGGGGTGACCTTGCCGACCAGCAGGTCGCCGTCGCGGACCTCGGCCCCGATGCGGATGATGCCGCGCTCGTCCAGGTCGGCCAGCACGTCCTCGCTGACGTTGGGTATGTCGCGAGTGATCTCCTCCGGGCCGAGCTTGGTGTCCCGGGCGTCGATCTCGTGCTCTTCGATGTGGATCGAGCTCAGCGTGTCGTCCTGCACCAGGCGCTGGGACAGGATGATCGCGTCCTCGAAGTTGTGACCCTCCCACGACATGAACGCCACGAGGAGGTTCTTGCCGAGGGCCATCTCGCCACCGTCGGTCGCGGGACCGTCGGCGATGACCGCGCCCTGCTCGACCCGGTCGCCACCGTTGACGACCACGCGGTGGTTGTAGCAGTTGCCCGCGTTGGAGCGCAGGAACTTGCTGATGCGGTAGGTCGTCTGGGTGCCGTCGTCGTTCATGACGGTGACCAGGTCGGCCGAGACCTCGGTGACGACACCGGCCTTCTCGGCACGCACGACATCACCGGAGTCGAGCGCGGCGCGCTGCTCCATGCCGGTGCCGACCAGCGGCGCCTCGGACTGCACCAGCGGCACGGCCTGACGCTGCATGTTGGCGCCCATGAGCGCACGCGAGGTGTCGTCGTGCTCCAGGAACGGGATCAGCGCCGTCGCTGCCGACACCATCTGGCGTGCGGACACGTCCATGTAGTCGACCTCGTCGGCCGGCACGTCGCTCGCCTCACCACCGCGCGTGCGGACCAGCACCCGGTCCTCGGCGAAGTGGTTGTCGCTGGTCAGTGCCGCGTTGGCCTGCGCGATGACGAAGTTGTCCTCCTCATCGGCGGACAGGTAGTGGATCTCGTCGGTGACCTGGCCGCCGGAGACCTTGCGGTAGGGCGTCTCGATGAAACCGAACGCGTTGATCCGCCCGTATGACGCGAGCGACCCGATCAGACCGATGTTCGGGCCTTCCGGCGTCTCGATCGGGCACATGCGGCCGTAGTGGCTCGGGTGCACGTCACGGACTTCCATGCCCGCGCGGTCGCGCGACAGACCACCGGGGCCGAGCGCGTTGAGCCGCCGCTTGTGGGTCAGACCCGACAGCGGGTTGTTCTGGTCCATGAACTGCGACAGCTGGCTGGTGCCGAAGAACTCCTTGATGGAGGCGACGACCGGCCGGATGTTGATCAGGGTCTGCGGCGTGATCGCCTCGACGTCCTGGGTCGTCATCCGCTCGCGGACCACCCGCTCCATGCGGGACAGGCCGGTGCGGACCTGGTTCTGGATCAGCTCACCGACGTTGCGGATGCGGCGGTTGCCGAAGTGGTCGATGTCGTCGACCTCGACGCGCAGCTCCACCTCGTCGCCGTCACGGCGCCCGGCGATGGTCTCCTCGCCGGCGTGCAGCGCGACGAGGTACTTGATGGTGGCGACGATGTCGTCGACCGACAGCGTGCTCTGCGAGATCGACGCCTCGAGGCCGAGCTTCTTGTCGACCTTGTAGCGGCCGACCTTGGCCAGGTCGTAGCGCTTGCCGTTGAAGTAGAGGTTGTCCAGCAGGTTCTGGGCGGCCTCACGGGTCGGCGGCTCGCCCGGACGCAGCTTGCGGTAGATGTCCAGCAGTGCCTCGTCCTGGGTGGCGGTGTGGTCCTTCTCCAGCGTCTGCCGGATCGACTCGTAGTCGCCGAACTCCTCCAGGATCTGCGCCTCGGACCAGCCCAGCGCCTTCAGCAGCACGGTCACCGACTGCTTGCGCTTGCGGTCGACGCGGACGCCGACCTGGTCGCGCTTGTCGATCTCGAACTCTAGCCACGCGCCACGGCTCGGGATGATCTTGGCGGTGTAAATGTCCTTGTCCGAGGTCTTGTCGAGCGACCGCTCGAAGTAGACCCCCGGGCTGCGGACCAGCTGGGAGACGACGACACGCTCGGTGCCGTTGATGATGAAAGTGCCGCGATCGGTCATGAGCGGGAAGTCGCCCATGAAGACCGTCTGGCTCTTGATCTCACCGGTGCCGGAGTTCATGAACTCCGCGGTGACGAACAGCGGCGCGGCATACGTCATGTCGCGCTCTTTGCACTCCTCGATGGAGTACTTGACTTCCTCGAACCGGTGGTCGCGGAAGGACAGGCTCATAGACCCGGAGAAGTCTTCGATCGGGGAGATCTCCTCGAAGATCTCCTCCAGACCGGAGCGGTCCGGGACGTCGACCTTGCCGCCGGCCTTGGCGTCGGCCACGCGGGCCTGCCAACGCTCGTTCCCGAGCAGCCAGTCGAAGCTGTCGGTCTGCAGGGCGAGCAGATCGGGGACTTCCAGGGGTTCGCGGATCTTGGCGAACGACAGACGGCCGGAAGCCGTCTTTGCCGAGGAGAGGGATTGGGTCGCAGTGCGCGAGGCAGCCAAGGATGGATCCTTCCACAGGCATTTCAAAGCGGGCGATTCGTATGACGCAGCCGCAGCCTGGCTTTCCCATCGCGACCTCGACGCGTCTCACGGCGCGACGACAGGTGCTTGGCTCGTGCACGTCCGAGGCGAATCGGGCGCGTCGATGTCAGCAGGTCAAAGGTGGGTTGGCTGGATACGGGCAGCGCAAAGCAACACCATACCCGAAAAGGACCCGCGTGTCCACACGCGGTAGCGGTCGGGTCCCAGAAGCCCCCCGGCGATGAGATCCGACGCCATGAGAGTGCACCCTTCGGCACACCGGGGTCAAGGGATACGGAGAAGTAGGCGTGTCGGACGACGCGGGCGCCGCCGCCTCCTGGGGAGGAATCAGGTGCGGCGGCGCCGGCGGATCGGGGCCGCGAATCAGCCCGTCATACTCTCGCGACGGACCGGATCCACGACCGGCTCGCGGTCAGGTTGGCGTAGTTGGAACCGGCATGGATGTCACTGCCCGGGTCGGCCACGTCGCCGGTGGAGCAGACCCCGACGATGACACCGCCGACGAAGAGCGGGCCGCCGGAGTCACCGTGGTTGGAGGCGCCGTTGGAGCCCTTCACGTGCACGGCCTTGCCGCCATACGCGTCGGTGCTGGACCCGAGGACGTTGACGGTCGCCTTGTTGAGGTGCTTCGGCTGGGCACCACCGGCGGTGAGCCCGTAGCCCCAGATGGTGCCGCTGGTGCCGGACTTCGGGGTGTATGACGACGCCAGTGGCGCGTACCCGCCGGAGAGCTTCTTCGCCTTCGACAGGTGCACGAGGGCGACGTCGCCGGACGACGAACCGGCCACCTGGTCGGCGGCGATCGCGGTGCCGGGGCTGGTGACCGAGTTGCTGTAGTAGACGTCCATCCACTGGGTGCCGTCGATGCAGTGCTTGGCGGTCAGCACCCAGTGGGGCGCGATCGCCTCGCCGGTGCAGCCGTAGGTGCCGTCGCTCTGCCCGAAGACCAGCTGGACGATGTATGGCGAGGTGCCGCTGGAGCCGCCGATGATGTGTGGGCTGACGGCGTCGCCGGTCGGGGTGGCGGCGGATGCCGACGCGGTGCCGGTGGCGGCCAAGACGGCCGTCGCGGCGGTTGCGAATGCGAGACGGGTGATGCTGCGCATGGGGTTGCCTTCTTCTCGATGTGACGGATCGGGACCGCCGCAAGCGCGAATGCGCTTGCGGCGTAGCCACTTTCGTGTGTCGAGCAGTCGGGCGCAATGATCAGGGGGCAACCCTTGCCAAAGCTGGACGGAGGCTTGACCAAGTGTTGACGCGCCGCAGAAACGGGCGCAACATTCGGGATCAGGCCAGCACGTCGACCTGCTGGTGGTCGTCGAGTGTCGCCGCGAGCCGGGCCAAGTGCCACCGGGTGTCGCCGAAGGTGTGCTCGATCGCGGTGAGGCGGGCGGTGTAGTGGCCCACGGCATACTCCGCGGTCATGCCGATGCCGCCGTGCAACTGGATCGCCTCCTGGCCGATGTGCCGGCCGGACTGCCCCGTGACCACCTTGGCCCGGGACGCGGCGGTGGCGTCATCCGGGTCGGCGGCGAGCGCCATACCCGCGTAGAGCACGGTGCTGCGCGCGAGTTCCAGCGAGACGTACATGTCGGCAGCGCGCTGGGTGAGCGTCTGGAACGCCGCCAGCGGCACCCCGAACTGCTTGCGGGTCTTGAGGTATTCGACGGTCATCGGCAGTGCCGCGTCCATCGCGCCGAGCGCCTCCGCAGTGACGGCGAGGATGCCGAGATTGAGACCGGCCCGAAGTGCGCGCGGCGCGTCGTCGAGGCTGCCGAGGGCGACGGCGGGCGTCCCGTCGAAACGGACGTGCGTGCTCGTGACGTCGGCGGCATCGACGAGGTAGAGCCCCGTGCGGTCCCCGGCGCGTGCTGTGACCACCAGTTTGTCGGCGGCGTCGGCGTAGGGCACCGGTTCCTTGGCGCCGCTCAGGGTGACCTCGCCGGCGGCTCCGGAGGCCGTCACGTCATACGCCTCGAGCGACCAGGACCGACCCGGTTCGGCGAGGCCCGGGACGATCAGCACGCTGCCGTCCAGCAGCCCGGGCAGCAGGTCGTCGCGCTGGGCGGCGGTGCCGCCATGGGCGATCAGTCCGGCAGCGGTGAGTGCGTCGGCGTATGCCGTGACGACTCTGGCTTTGCCGAGTTCCGTTGCTGCCAGGGCGACTTCGACGGTCGAGGCACCTGCGCCGCCGACGTCCTCACCGAAGGGCAGCGCAAGCAGACCCATCTCGGCGATCGCGGCCCAGGTCTTCGGGTCATGCGCAGCGGGGCCGACGGGCACGTCGCCGTGCGCTTCGGCGGGCGCGTGCCGGGCGGCGAGCTCGTGGACAGCGTCCTGCAGGGCCTTCTGGTCGTCGTCGATGGTGAAATCCATGTCTGCTCAGCCTTTCAGTCCGAGAATGCCGGAAGCGATGATGCTGCGCTGCACCTCGTTGGATCCGCCGTAGATGGATGCCTTGCGGAAGTTGAGGTAGGTCCTGGTGGCCAGCGCGGTCCAGGCCGCGAGGTCGGTGTCGTCCGGCTGGTGCCACTCCAGGGACGCGGGTCCGGCGATGTCGGCGGTGAACTCGAAGACGTCCTGCTGCAGCTGGGAGCCCCGCAGTTTGAGGATCGAGGAGGCGGGCTCGGGCTTGTCGCCGTGAGAGTTGGCCGCGACGCGCAGCACCGTGAGTTCGAGTGCGGCGAGCTGGGTTTCGAGTTCGGCGAACCGTGCCGCCACCAGTGGCTCCTGCAGCAGGGTGCCGTCGCCGGAGGCGATCTGGGCCGCGTGCTGTTTGGCGCTGGCGAGCGCGCGCTTGATGGTCCCGACTGGGGCAACACCCACCCGCTCGTTGCCGAGCAGGAACTTCGCGATCGTCCAGCCTTGGCCGCGCTCGCCGACCAGCTGGTCGGCCGGCACCCGGACGTCGTCGAAGAAGACCTCGTTGACCTCGTGGCCACCGTCGATGAGCTGGATGGGCCGCACCGTGATGCCGGGCGTCGTCATGTCGATCAGCAGGAACGAGATGCCCTGCTGCTTCTTGGGTGCGTCCGGCTCGGTGCGCACCAGCGCGAAGATCCAGTCGGCGTGCTGCCCAAGGGTGGTCCAGGTCTTCTGACCGTTGACCACCCACTCGTCACCGTCCAGCACCGCCCGGATCTGCAGACCGGCCAGGTCGGATCCGGCACCTGGCTCCGAGAAGCCCTGGCACCACCAGATGTTGAGGTTGGCCGTCGGCGGCAGGAAGCGCTCCTTCTGCTCCTGGCTGCCGAATGTCGCGATCACCGGGCCGACCATGTTCGCGTTGAAGGCCAGTGGTGGCGGGACGCTGGCCGCCTGCATCTCCTGCAGGTAGATATGGCGCTGCAACTGGGTCCAGTCCTTGCCGCCCCACTCGACCGGCCAGTGCGGCACCGCCAGCCCGGCGGCGTTGAGCAGCCGCTGCGCCTCGCGCATGTCGTCGGCACTGGGTTCTCCCCCGGCGGCCCATCGGGCGCGCAAGTCTGCAGGAACCTGCGTGGTGAAGAAGTCGCGCATCTGCTGCTGGAAGGCAGCATCCTCCTCGGACAGGTGTAGGTGCATGATCGAACGACCCTTCGGTTGATCGGCGTGTGCTACTTCACAGTAACCCACTCGCTAAGCGCTTGCTTAGTGATCGCCGGTCACCCGCCGCGCACCTCGTCCGCCGAGTAGAGGTGGAGGAGCGGTGCCGAAAGGCGCCGAGGAGTGCTTCCGAGACCCGGCCGCCGCGGCGGTTGACGGTCAGCTGGCGGAGGAGCGCATCGGAGGTCGAAGCGGGCGACGCTCGCATCGGGTCGGCGCCCTCGCGCCGAGCGGGGTACTTCGGTGTCGAGCGGGGTAGATATCCGGGGCTTGAGCGTGCGTGGTTCTACCCCGCTCGGTGGGCTTCTACCCCGTTCGATGAGACGTGATCCTGACGGCCAGCATCAGGCGCCGCGGGGGCCAGGCTTGCCGCGCTGGTCCGGTGCCGCTGAGGCAGGTGCCGCTGAGGCAGGTGCTCCGCCGGCCCCAGGTCAGGCTGCGCCGGGGGTTGGCATCCGGTCTGGGTGAGGTCCCAGTGCCACCGCCAACGTGCACGAACCCTCCCGCACAGCGCCCGCCACCACCGCGTTGCGGCGGTCACCGTAGGCTTCGGCGACCACGGCCATCGTCTTCGCGTCCTGTGGTTCCACCATCGTGCCCGCTTCGGCCGCGTGGGCGGTGATCCACTGCACCGCCGATGCCGACACCGACGTATTCACCTCACCCCGGATATGCGCCTCCGTCACGACCACGGTCGCCACCTGCGCAGCACGGGAAAATGCACGCCCATCAGCTGGGTCATCAGGTCGGACAACCCGGCCTCACCCACCTGGTACAGCGCACCCGGCACCTCATCCAGGGCAGCCCGGAACTCCCGAGCCAACTCCACGATCTCCGCAGCACGACCCGGCACCACCGGGGGGAACCAATCGGTCGCTGGAAACGTCACCACTACGCGTCGCCGAACCTTCATCCGGGCCGGGCGGCAGGGGTCCGGATTGTTGCTCGTCATACCCGAACCTCCTTACCGCTCAGGGCGTTTCGCCGTACCTGCAGGACATCTGAACGCATCCTGATAGCACAACGGTTCTATCGGATAAATTTTCGGATAATCACAGCAGGCGCCACCCTCGATACCGAGTCACCTACCGAACCGCGACCGCCCCGTCATATACCCGTGGACGTGACCGACACCGAGGCTGTGTCGATCGCGACGAACATCAACCCCGCCCCTCCGGCACCCGTCACCGTGAGATAGCGCCCGGTGATCAGGTAGCGGAAGTCTCGGGTAAGTACGGATAGGTCGACGGAGTGCGCACTCATGTCCCCCGCCGTACGGCGCGTGACTTCCCCGTGTAGGTGCACGGCGTCGCTGCCGACAGTCACCGCGCTGTCGTAGTCGTGGGCTCCGTCGAAGAAGCGCATCCGGCCGTGCTCGAGCGCCAGCCACGCAGTCACCTCGAATGGTGTCGACGTAAGTGCCCTGGTCGGCCCGGTGCCGATGATCAGGCCGTCCAGCATCCAGGCGGTCCGCTCCAGCGGCCGGTTCGGATCGGCGACACGACGGTCGAGAAGCTCCAATCGCACTCCCCGTCCGGTCAGCGTGAGGACATAGCCATCCAGCTCCGCGTCCAGACCCGATTGCAAGAGATCCTGAAGCCACGAGTCCTGATCGTCCAACGCAGGCCCGCAACTCATCTCGGTCATTGACAACGCCTCGACGGTCAGCCGCTGCCCGTCGCACCGCAGTTCACCGGCGAGGTGGTTGCAGCCGGCGTGTGCTCTCAGCCGTCCGCGGGCACCGAAGTCGAGCCGAATGCGGCTCCCCTGCACCAGGACGCGACCGGCTACCGCGGTGGAGAGAAACGCGCGTCCTTCCAACTCGCCGGTCAATGAGCCACTGGACCCGCGCGCTCCTGGATCACTTCCCATGACTGTCAACGTGCCACAGCCCTCGTGGCGGGCGACACGATGACGCAAAACCGTGACAACCAAACTCGCGGCTTGTCGCAACAAACCCTCGCGACGCCAAGGTCACCTCCCTTCGGCCACCGAACGGATGAACTGCACCACCTTCGGCCAAGCATCAGCCCGGGCAGCACGGGTTTGCGGCGGGTCGGCGATGTTCTCGGGCAGGAGGCCGTCGGGCAGCACCGGGAGGAGGTAACCCAGCGCGTGAGTGGCATCGGCATACGTGAGCAACCGGTGGCTGTAGATGCCCTTGTCGACGAGTCGCGTGGCCATAGCGGTAGCCATGGGCCCAGATGGCCAGACCTCATCGGCACTCGCCGCGACGAACATCGTTGGACCGCGCACCAGCTCCACGGGCAGCACCGCGCGAGGATCGTCGCACGTCGGCCCGGACTCGTCGCTGTACGGCAGCGCCGTACCGTTCAGCAGCCATGCTGGCCCGCCCATCGGGTACCCACCGATCACCATGTTGCTCGGCACCGTCACCACCACCGCGTCGACCAGTTCGGCGAAGTGCACGGCGACCAGCACGGCCGCTTCGCTGCCGCGCGACTGCCCCAGCACCACCACCGGGAGATTCGGGCGATCGAGCGTAGAGCGCAGGAGTTCGAGAGCAGTGCGGAAATAGCCGAGCTCAATCCTCCCAAGTCCGGCGGGCAGACCTTCCTGGCCGAAGTAGGCGACCGACATCGCCGCAATCCCGTTGCGGGCCAACGGTTCGGCCAGGTATGACGGTTCGTTGCCGCCCGATCCCCCGATCAGCAGAACCCCGACGTCAGGCGCGGATGCGCCAGGCGTCATCAGCGTCCCGTAGACGCCGTCCGTCACGGGACGCAGCGTCCAAGCGTGGGTGGATGCCATGGCAGGGCCCGGCCTTACGCCGGAAGACGCCAGGAGAGACCCGGGAACCGCGCGAACCCGCGATCCGTGGTGATCCACGTCGCGCCCTGCTCGATTGCCAGCGCCGCGTGGTAGGCGTCCGGAACGACGTGCCCTCTCGGACCGACAATGCGGCAGAGTTCCGCAAAGATGGCGAAGCGTCGCGCTCCGGGGCGGATCGGCACCACCGAAGGTGCGCTCAGCATCGCGTCGCAGAAGGCAAGTACGTCGGCAACCGAACTTGGCTGGCGGTAGGCGCGATGATGAGTCGCGATCCGCACGCCTCCCGAGAGCACGAGTTCACTCATGCCCACCGGTTCGGCACCGGTGAGCACTGCACGCAACCAATCGCGGTAGCGCTCATGGTCGGCGCTGTCTTCTCGGAAGGCATAGAGCAGGACGTTGACGTCGGGGCTGATCATCGGTCCAACAGGTCTGCGAGTGCATCCTTGTCGTTCAGATCGACACCGGGCTGGAGTCCGCCTGCCCCGCTCGTCGGAAACGTCCAGTCGACCTGATCCGGCGACTGAGCTCGGCCACGAAGCAGCACCCGAAGCGCGTCATCCACCACTGAGCCCAGCGATCGCCCGTCACGCGCCGCAGCCATCTTCGCTTCGGCGAGCAGTTGATCATCAATGGTCACCGTCGTGCGCACAGACGCATCATAGAATCACCGTGCTGCATCATGATGCAGCACGGTGACCGGTCCTCAGTGGTCTTGTGTCTCGAGGAAAGCGGGTGCGGTAGAACTGGGTCATGCCCTTCGATCAGTTGCTGCGCGAAGATCAGCCGGTCACGATCACGGGCGTGGCTACATCGCACGGTGCCTGCACCACGAGACCGACCACATCAACGGCATCGTGATGGGAGACCGGCTGTCGAAGAGGGCCCGGCGGCAGTTGCGCAGCGACCATGACGAACGCGCAGTGAGCTATCCAGCGAACTGGCCGGCCTGAGGAGACACCCGTGCCCACCTATCCGTCCGACCCGATCCCCGCAGACCCGAAGGAGCTGGGACTGCAACCGCACCCGGAAGGCGGCTGGTTCCGCGAGACCTGGCGGCACCCCGAGACGGTCGAAACGCCATACGGCACAAGGGCGCTCGCGACCTCGGTGCTCTTCCTGCTCCGCCCCGGAGAGATCTCCGCCTGGCACCGCGTGCGGTCCGCGGAGTTGTGGATCTGGCAGGGCGGCGGGCCCGTGCACCTGACCCTCGGCGGAACAGGCGCGGGCCCTGAGGAGACCGGCGTCGTGACGCTCGGCCCCGGCGGCCAGCATGTCGTCGCGGCCGACGAATGGCAGAGCGCCATACCTGCCGACCCACAGCGCGCGACGCTCGCGGCGTGCGTCGTCTCTCCCGGCTTCGATTTCGCCGACTTCAGCCTGTACTGCTGAACGCGAAAAGGCCCCGATCCGTAGTGGATCGGGGCCTTTCGGGAAGCAGTGACGCGTCAGCTCACTTGAGCTCGACGGTGGCGCCGGCGCCCTCGAGCTGCTCCTTGGCCTTCTCGGCGGCGTCCTTGTCGACGTTCTCCAGAACGGCCTTGGGGGCGCCGTCCACGAGGTCCTTGGCTTCCTTTAGGCCGAGGGAGGTCAGCGCGCGGACCTCCTTGATGACCTGGATCTTCTTGTCACCGGCAGCGGTGAGGACGACGTCGAACTCCGACTTCTCCTCGACCTCTTCGGCGGCGCCACCAGCAGCGCCACCAGCGGCAGCGATGGCGACCGGGGCCGCGGCGGTGACGTTGAAGGTGTCCTCGAACTCCTTGACGAACTCGCTGAGCTCGATCAGGGTCATCTCCTTGAACTGGTCAAGGAGCTCTTCGGTGCTGAGCTTTGCCATGGTGGCAACCTTTCGTTCGTTTCTACGGCCGATCGGGCCGTATGCCGTGAGTGGCGTTGATCGTTAAGCAAACTGGGCCGTGCGGCTCAGCTCTCGTCGCCACCCTCGGCGACGTCGGATGCAGCCTCGGCCGGAGCCTCGGCAGCGGTCTCTTCGGCGGCAGCGGCCGGGGCGTCGGTGGCAACCGGGCCCTCGGTCTCGACCTTGGCGCGCAGCGCGTCGACGACCCGTGCGGTCTGCGACAGCGGCGCGGCGAAGAGGTAGACCGCCTGGCTGAGCGACGCGTTCATCGCGCCGGCCAGCTTGGCGAGCAGGGTCTCGCGAGACTCGAGGCTCGCAAGCTTGGTGATGTCCTCCGATGACAGGGCTTTGCCGTCGAGCACGCCGCCCTTGATCACCAGGAGAGGGTTTGCCTTGGCGAAGTCACGCAGCACCTTGGCCGCCTCGACCGGTTCCCCGGTGATGAAGGCGATCGCGGACGGACCCTGCAGCTGGCCGTCGAATGCCGTGACTTCGGCTTCGGCGGCGGCGCGCTTGGTCAGCGTGTTCTTCACCACGGAATAGGTCGCGTGCTCACGTAGAGAGTTACGCAGCTCGGTGAGCTGTGCCACGGACAGACCGCGGTACTCCGTCAGCACGGCCGCACCCGAGTCACGGAACTTGTCCGTGAGCTCGGCGATGGCTGCCGACTTGTCGGACGTGGCCATGCGGACCTCCTTGTTCGGTGAATGATCGTCCCGAGAGATCGCCGCGGCTCGCCATACGAAAAAGAGCCCCGGCGCAGATGGCCCGGGGCTCACAAGACGATGCACGTCATACGACCCGTATGACGTGCACATTCGTGCTGCCAGGTTCACCTGCGCTGGTCGCCCGCTCGTCTGCGGAACCTTCGGTCACGTGTTGCCACGTGACAACCGGCGGTCTTCGGTCTGTCCATGGTAGGGGCGAACGTGCGGTGGCGCCAAATCGAGGCTTCCACCACCGGCGAGCCAGTGGCTCCTGGGAACCGGCCCACTCTCAATTTTTGCTGTAAGACAGGCTGTACTCGCACGGCCGCGTCCGGGTGAGCCAGACGTGCGCTTGGGGTGTCGGACCGCGGCTGGCACACTTCCGAGGTGTCGTATTCGTCCGTGGGCCCGGTGCAGTTGACGTCGCCTATCGTCGCCTGGCTGGATGAATCAGGTTCGAATAGTGCCTTGGATCCGAATACGTACATGCTGGCGGCTGCGATCTGTCGTGCGGAGAACGTCGAGACGGCACGCGCAGCGATGTCGGAGGCTTCGCTCAAGGGCCAGCGGAAGATCCATTGGCGCGATGACAACGATAAGCGGCACCGGGCCGTGATTGAGGTTGTGGCCGGTCTGCAGGTCGAGCATCTCGTGGTGGTTCGGTCTCGGCCCACCAATAGTGCTGACTCTCCTGAGCGTCGCCGTCGCAAGTGTCTTGAACGGATCCTGTTCGAGCTGACGTCGATGGATGTCGGTCACGCGATCATGGAGTCGCGAGGCCCCGCAGACGACAGACGGGACCGCGCGATGCTCGATCACCTGCGCAGGACGCGCGCGTTGCCTGCCACGATCCGCCTTGATCACGCACCCGGGCCCAGCGACCCGATGCTGTGGATCGCGGACGCCGTGTGCGGTGCGGTATCGGAATCACGATGGGACAACGCGTTCTGTTACGAGCAGCTCGCGGGCAAGATCGAACTCGTGGAGATTTGACCCGTACACGACGCAAGCCCCAGGCCCTGTCATCCGGCAGGATCTCCTGAGGCTCACTTCCAGTTCTCACCGCAGTGGAACTAGCTACGCCTCTATCGTCCACGAAAGGTCAACCCAGGTCAACCCAGGTCTACCCAGGTCAGTATCTGACCTGGGGCGGCGGGCCCTGCACGTTGTTGTCGGGGCATCATTGGCCCGTGTCGCGTGATCGGCGTAGGTCATGTCAGAGGGCGGCTCCAGACCAGGTGAGGGCACCGGCCAGGCGGCGGGACGTCCGTCTCACAGCGGCCGGCCACGGCACGCGCCGGCCCAGTTCCCGCGCTAACGCATTGCGACAGGGGTCGCAGGGCCCTTATGTCGGTGTGTCGCCGCGAAGGGAAGGTGGACGAAGGTGTGAAGAGCGTTGGCGGCCCCGCGGGCAGCGTATGGAACGGGCGCTATACAGATCGCGCGGTATGACGCCCGTTCTGTATAGCGCGGAGGCCGAGCACCGGCACCTCGTAGGCTCGAGCGGGTGGAACCACAGATCCGGGAGCTGACCGACGCCGACCGCGAGACCAATCACCGGCTCGGCGCGGAGGCATTCGGCTATCCGCAGGATCAGCAGCCCGCGACGTTGCCGCCGCAGGGCGGTCGCGTGTTCGGCGCGCTCGTCGAGGGCGTGCCGGTCGCCAAGATCCGGCTACACGACTACGACGTGCACCTTCCCGGCGGCCGGCGCATCGCTGCCTGCGGCATCGCGGGGGTTGCCGTGCAGCCCGAATGGCGCGGCAGCGGCCTGCTCACGCCACTCCTGCGAACCGGGCTCAGGGACGCGCAGGAAGCAGGCCGACCGATCAGCATCCTCTTCCCAAGCGCTGCCGGCATCTACCGGCGGTTCGGCTACGAGGTGGTCGGCAGCCTCGAACAACGCAGGGTCGCGTCCGCTGACCTCGCCAGAATCCCTGCGCCGCAAGGGATTACGCTCCGCCGCGCGACTCCGGCCGACATACCCGCGCTCCTGCGGCTGTATGGCGAGTGGGCGGCCGATCGCCTCGGCCCGCTGACCCGCACGGGCCCGGCCGAACCGATGCTGACCGCCGACTACCTCACCGGCGCCGCGGAGGTGACGCTTGCGCTGGACGTAGCCGGCCGGCCTGTCGGCAGTGTCCGCTGGACTCGCGGAGTCGGGGACGATGCAGCGACCTCGGTGATCGAGGTCGATGATCTCATCGGCGTCAGCCCGGAGGCGACCCGTGCGCTGTGGCGGCTCCTGGGCGGCTTCGCGTCGACCAGCGGCCGGATCACCGTTGAGTTGCCGTCCGGCGACGAGGCATTGACCGCGCTACCTGTCGAGCCCGCGCCTTCGGTCCACGAGCACCGGTGCATGCTCGCCCTGCTCGACGTGTCCGCGGCATTCGGGGCGCGCCGCGGCATACCCGGCCTCGCGGCGACCTTGCCGTTCCGGGTCGAAGGCGGCTTCGCCAAGGGCGTCGACGGCGGCTACGAACTCGTCGCCCAAGGCGGCGAACTTCGTTGCAGTACAACCACATCCGCCGACGGACCGGTCTTCACCGCGCGCGGTCTCGCCGCCTTGTATGGCGGGGCGCAACGCTGCTCCGCCCTGCGTCACGCCGGGCTGCTGCACGGTCCCGCCGGCGATGACCCGGTGTGGGATGCGCTGTGCAGCACGCCCTTCCAGATCTGTGACTACTTCTGACGGTGCAGGCAGCTTCCAGGTCAGGCGTCGGTCGAGTCAGGGGGCGCGCTGATGGTGACCGCCGGACCCCACCCGCGGTAGTCCACCTGCAGCGTGACGGCACCATTGATGATCGTGTCAACCTGTCGGACAAGCCCGTTCGGCGCGATGGCCTCCACAATGTCCTCCCCACCGGGCGGTGCCTGGACCTGCGACATGCCCGTCTTGTCCAACGCAGCCGCCACCTGGCGCTGTGTCGCATGGGTCCGGTAGGTGATGGCAGCCGGCGTCACCGCCACCACTTTCCACACCGCATCCGGAGATCCGGCCGTCCCCCCACGCTGACTCTGTTGCATCGCCTGCACCAACGGCCCGAACTGCTTGGCAAGCGCGTCAGAGGCACCCTGACGGATCGCGAGCCAGCCGGTGCCGGCACTCACCACCTTGAAATAGAGCACCTTGTCGACATAGACCACTCCGAACTCTTGGGAGCCGACGTGCTCGGTCAGCTTGGTCGCTGCGGTGCCGTCGTGCGCGAAGGACACGATGCCCGTGGACCGCATGGCACCGCCAGCACCGCTCTGGGTCATCTGGGCAGACTTACCCTTCCGGGCACGTTCGACCGCCGCCGCGAGCTTCGCCCCTGGCACCGGGTCCCCGACCTTCGCAGTGAGCCGCACGACGGCCGCCGACGAGCCCGAACCACTGGTGGGCGGGCGCGGCGATGAACTGGTGGTTGCCGATCCCGAAGGGTGCGCGGCCGGCGTGCTGGCTGTCGCCGCCGAAGTGGTGGACCGGCTACCTCCGGCCGGGTGCGTGGCACCGGCCGAATGCCCTGAGCTGCAACCGCCGACGAACGCGACGGCCACGGCGACGCCTGCGCAGGCAAGCGCCGGCCGAGTATGACAGATCCCCATAGCCGGAGCGTATCGTCTCGCCCGGCTCGCCCACGTCATACGACGAAAACGGCCGCCGCCCCACCGGGCAGCGGCCGCTTCGTGCGTGCGACGGATCAGGCGTCGGCGCCCTCTTCCATCAGGTTGCGGGTCACCGAGGCGTCGAGCGGGATGCCCGGGCCCATCGTGGTCGCCATGGTCGCCTTGGTGATGTAGCGACCCTTGGACGCGGCCGGCTTCAGTCGCAGGATCTCGTCCAGCGCCGCACCGTAGTTCTCGATCAGGGCCTTCTCGTCGAAGGAGACCTTGCCGATGATGAAGTGCAGGTTGCCGTGCTTGTCGACACGGAACTCGATCTTGCCGCCCTTGATGTCGGTGACCGCCTTGGCGACGTCCATCGTGACGGTGCCGGTCTTCGGGTTCGGCATCAGGCCACGCGGACCGAGCACCTTGCCGAGCCGGCCGACCTTGCCCATCAGGTCCGGGGTGGCGACGACCGCGTCGAAGTCGGTCCAGCCGCCGGCGACCTTGTCGAGCAACTCGTCCGAGCCGACGAAGTCCGCACCCGCGGCCTCGGCTGCAGCGGCCTTGTCACCGTTGGCGAAGACCAGCACCCGAGCGGTCTTGCCGGTGCCGTTCGGCAGGTTGACAGTGCCGCGCACCATCTGGTCGGCCTTACGCGGGTCGACGCCGAGACGGAACGCGACCTCCACGGTCGAGTCGTACTTGGTCTTCGCACCCGACTTGGCCAGGCGCACCGCCTGCAGCGGGGTGTAGACCGTGCTCTTGTCGATCTGCTCCGCCGCTGCGCGGTAGTTCTTGCTGTGCTTCATGTTCTGTCCTATCTGATCGGAACGATCGGCACAGCCGATCCTTCCTTCGGGAGTGTGGTTGTCCGGGCCGAAGCGGGCCCATCCACGGTGTGTTGGTACTACGCCGAACTCAGTACCTTTTGTCGCTCTTCCTCGGACTCCGCTACGGCCGGCACTCACAAGCTCGCGCCAACCTCCGCTGCGTCCTTCGTCAGAGCTCGGTGTCAATACCCATCGAGCGCGCCGTCCCCGCGATGATCCGCGAGGCCATCTCGATGTCGTTCGCGTTCAGATCGGCCATCTTCTCCTGGGCGATCTCGCGCACCTGGTCCTTGGTCAGCTTCGCGACCTTGGTCTTGTGCGGTTCGCCGGAACCCTTGGCGACACCGGCGGCCTTCTTGATCAGCTCGGCGGCCGGCGGGGTCTTGGTGATGAAGGTGAACGAGCGGTCTTCGTAGACCGTGATCTCGACCGGGATGACGTTGCCGCGCTTGTCCGCCGTGGCGTCGTTGTACGCCTTGACGAACTCCATGATGTTGACGCCGTGCTGACCGAGCGCGGGACCGACCGGCGGGGCGGGCGTTGCCTGGCCGGCCTGGATCTGCAGCTTGATGAAGCCGGAGACCTTCTTCTTGGGAGGCATGCTGATGTTCTCTTCCTGGTGGTGGGCCGACGCCGCAGGGCGATGACCCGGTTGCTGTGCCCGGCGAGCATTCCTCGCGGGCGGTATGCCGTGCCTCGACTCAGATCTTGGCGACCTGGTTGAAGGACAGCTCGACCGGGGTCTCCCGGCCGAAGATGGACACGAGCACCTTGAGCTTCTGGGTGTCGGTGTTGATCTCGGAGATCGACGCGGGCAGGGTCTCGAACGGGCCCTCCATGACGGTGACGGATTCGCCGACCTCGAAGTCGACCTCCGCGCCGGCCGCGGCCTTGCCCGGTTGTGTCGCGGTGCCACCACTGGGGGCAGCGGCGTCGCCGGTGCCGGCCGGCTCCTCGAAGACCGGGTTGAGCATGGTGACGACCTCGTCGATCGACAGCGGCGACGGCTGGTGGGCGTTGCCCACGAAGCCCGTCACGCCGGGGGTATGGCGCACCGCACCCCAGCTCTCGTCGGTCAGATCCATGCGAACCAGCACATATCCGGGCATCCGCACCCGCGTGCCGGTCTTGCGCTGGGAGTTCTTGATCTCGGTGAACTCCTCCATCGGCACCTCGACCTGGAAGATGTAATCCTCCATGTTCAGGCTCGTCATACGGGTCTCGAGGTTGGCCTTGACCCGCTTCTCGTAGCCCGCGTAGGAGTGCACGACATACCACTCGCCGAACTGCATCTTGAGATCGGCGATGTATGCCGCCCGCTGCTCCTCGACACTCAGCGCCGGGGCCTCGTCCTCGTCAGCCGACTCGTCGGCGGCGACGTCCTCGCCCAGGTCCGCACCCTCGGCGGCAACCTCGGCCTCGGCCTCACCGGAACCCTCGGCTCCGTCGACCTCTTCCTCATCGCGCTCCGCGTCGGCTTCGGCGGCAGCGTCGCTCTCCGCCTCGGCGATCTCGGCCTCGATCTCGGGGTCGTCACCGGCCTCGTCGGCGTCGGCGTCGATCTCGTCGTCGCCGTCCGCGCCGTCATAGTCCTGGTGGATGGCGGCGATCTCCGCGGGGTCCTCGGGGTCGGCTCCCTCGTGCGCGCTGGCCAGCGTCTGCTCGCTGTCACTGTCGCCGTCGGCCAGGTCGAGGTCGTCCTCAAAGGTCTCCCGCAGGTCGTCCGCAGGTGCCTCGTCGTCGGACAGGTGGGCGTCGTCGAGTGCGTCGACGTCCTGTGCGTCCTCGGTCGCGGTGTCGGCGTCCCACGCCTCACCCTCGGCGCGCACCGCGTCCAAGGCCTGTGCCTCTTGCGGGTTCAGCTCGCCAGTCATTGCCCTGCTTTCCTTGAAGTTCGTGTCGGACCGGGTGGCCGTCACTCGTCGCGACGGCACCTGCCACCTGTCAGCCGAAGATCCAGCTGACGAAGCGCTCCATCAGCTGGTCCAAGCCGAGGACGTAGGCCATGATCAGCGCCAGGAAGACGATCAGCGCGATCGTGTAGCTGACCAGCTCGTCCCGAGTCGGCCGCACGACCTTGCGCAGCTCATCGATGACCTGCCGGATGAACAGCCAGATCTTCCCGAGCCCGCGCGGGGATTTCTCCTCGGTCGAGCCACGCGGGGAGGCGGTGCTCGTGCTCACGATGGTTCCTGCCTTGTCGGTGCTGATGGACCTGTCCTGCAGGGCACGAGGGACTTGAACCCCCAACCCCCGGTTTTGGAGACCGGTGCTCTGCCAATTGAGCTAGTGCCCTCCGAGCTTCAAACCGCCGCGGTGCGCCCGTTTTCCGGGCATGCCGCATCAGCTTGAGATTGATCGGTGGGTCAAGCATACGGGGTGCGCCCCGCTCCCAACAAAACGACGACCGGCCGATCGTGGTTCCGGACGGCGGCGCGCTTGCAGCCCGGCAGGCAATGCAGCAGCCTGGCAGCCATGTTGCGCTGGGATCACCTGAGCCCGCAGATCGTGCCGCACTGGGCCGAACTGACCAACCTGCTCGCCGCGTATGACGACACCGGCGAGTTCTACGAGCCGGCGGACCTGGCCGAAGAGCTCACCGAGCACGGCTTCGAGCCGGCGGCCGACAGCTGGACGGTCTGGGACGGCGAAACGCTGGTCGCCTACGGGCAGCTGCGGGTCAGCGGCTCGCTCACCGCCGACGGTTTCGCGCGAGCCGGCCTCGACGGCGGGGTACACCCCGAGTGGCGCGGTCGCGGCATCGGCACGGCGTTGCTGGACCGGATGGAGCCGCGGGCGCTCCGGCTGGCGGCCACCCGCCATCCGGGTGCGCCGATCCAGGTGCGGCCGGCCCAGACCCGCGAAGACAGCGACGCGGCAACACTGTTCGCGCGGCGTGGCTTCGCACCCTCCCGGTGGTTCACCGACATGCGCCGGCCGCTTCCCGGCGAGGCACTACCGGCTGCGGCCGCACACACGGTGCCACTGGCCGCCGAACACGGCGAGGCGCTGCGGCAGGCACAGAACGACGCCTTCTCCACGCATTGGGGTTCGACCGCACAGACGCCGGCGATGTGGCAGGACTACCTCGGCTCGCGCGGCCTGCGCCCGGGGGTCTCCCGTCTCGTGGTCGACGACGACGGCGCCGTCCTGGCCTATGCACTGGTGGAGGAGTGGGTCGCGCGGGAGTGCTACTTCGGCCTGATCGGCACCGTGCAGCGAGCGCGAGGCCGCGGCCTCGCGCGGGGGGTGCTGGTCGCGTCGCTTCACGCGGCGATCGAGTCCGGCTCGTATGACGTGGCAACCCTCGAGGTCGACACCGCGAACCCGACCGGGGCGGGACGGCTCTACGCGTCGGTCGGTTTCACGCCCGTGCGCACCCGTGCGGCGTTCACCAAGGTGGTGCAGCCCATGCTGGAATGATTATTGATGAATCAATCGACCTCTAACGATCGCTTAACGTCATAAATTGGCTAGCGTCGATGGCGTCGGGCGCGCACTCCCCCGCCCGTTCCGCAGAGAATCGAGGTCGTCCCCATGCACCGCACCAGCACCCTGCGCATTGCCACCGTCGCGATCGCCGGCCTGGCCTGTGCCACCGCCTTCACACCGAGCGCGCATGCCGCGACAGCACCGTCATACCGGATCAGCGTCGGGAGCATCGGCACCTTCAACTACCCCACGGACACGCCCGCGTCGCCGTTCATCGATGCCAACGGCACCTTCCACTTCCAGGAGTCCGCGTCGCTGTATGGCGCGACCGACCTGCACGAGTGGGACTTCTACACCGGCCGGAACATCGACACCGCGACCGAGGACAAGGCGCTGTCGAACGCCGTCAACCCGGCGAACCCGCAGGATGCCAACAACAACACCGTATGGCGCTGCCTCAACGGCCCGACCGGTCGTGAGGCGACCCAGGCGCCGACCCCTTCCGGCTATGCGTTCGCGAACTACTGCGATCTGGTCGGCACCTGGGTCGACCCGGACACCGGCAACTGGATCGGCCTCGTGCACAACGAGTTCACGCCGCAACCGTTCGGCGACGGGCTGCACTACGACGCGATCGACTACGCCGTGTCCACCGACCACGGCAAGACCTGGAAGATCACCGGGCACGCGATCACCTCGCCATACAGCACGAAACGCGGTGACACCAAAGCCTTCCCGCAGCAGACCTACTACTACGGCGACGGCGACCCGCGGCTGTTCGTCGACATGCGATCGGGCTACTTCTACGTCTACTACGGCTCACGGATCGTCGACAAGAACGGCAGCTGGGGCGGCTTCGCCGAGCACGTCGCACGCGCTCCGATCAGCGGCAAGATGGCGACCGGCACCTGGCAGAAGTACTACAACGGCTCCTGGCACCAGCCCGGCATCGGCGGCAAGGAGAGCGACCTGGTCTCCACCCAGCGGTCGGCCACCGGGTATGTCGCACCGGGCAAGCAATACAACCCCAGGAACTCCGGCAGCATCGCGCAACAGCAGTCGGCGGGCACCATCCCCGCGAACTCCGACCTGTTCATCCTGAACGTCGCGTATGACGCCTACCTCGGCAAGTACATCGGCACACCGGAGCATCTGACGCCGAACGAGCCGCAGCGCATCTACGCCACCACCTCACTCGCGCACCCGAAGTGGACTCTCATCGGCGACACCGGCGCGGCATACGAGACCGAGTCCTGGTATCGCTGGTTCATCGACCCGGTCAGTAAGACCCAGGGCCAGACGGTGGGCAGGACGTTCGACAGCTACTGCTCGATCGCGTGCGCCAATGGGTCCGACGGCGACTACGCGACCATCACGGTCGACACGAACGCGCCCGCCACCTCGCCGGTACGCACCGGCCGCAACTACCTGCTGGTGTCCGGCTCGGGCGCAGTCCTCGGTCAGGCCTCGGGGCACAGCACGCGGACGGCACTGGCCAGCCGGACCTCGCCGTTCGCGCGGTGGACGTTCCGGGCCAACGGGGACGGCTCCTACGAGGTCGTGAACACGCTCTCCGGCCTCGCCCTCGGCGTCACCGACACCAGCAACGCGGGCCGCGCGTGGGGCGCGGCGACCAACCTGGCCGCGATCCCGAAGTCGGGTCCGACCGCCGGGCAGCAGTGGTTCATCCAGGCGACGACCGACAAGGGCACGCGGGACTTCCGGCTGGTCAACCGCTACAGCGGGCTCGTCCTGGACCTGGGCGGCGGCAGCGGCAGCTTCGCCCGGACCGAGCCCTACCGCAACTGGACCGGTCCGAAGGGGAGCAACGGCTTCGCCCGCAAGCCGGCGACCCAGGAGCTGTCTTTCGTTCCGGTCGGCTGATCGAGGGGACCCGCAACGCAGTGAGCGGACCCGACATTGGCACCGCATATCGGGTCCGCTCGTTGCCGATGGGGTCCACTCGACCGGGTCCAGTAGGTTCTGGGCATGCCCGACCGCCCGGTGACCACGCTCCCCAAGGCGCATCTCCATCTCCACTTCACCGGGTCACTGCGGATCGCGAGCTTGCGCGAGCTGGCCGCCAAGCACCGCGTCCGGCTGCCCGAGGCACTGCTGGCGCAGTGGCCGCCGAAACTGTCGGCCCGGGACGAGCGCGGCTGGTTCCGCTTCCAGCGCCTGTATGACGCAGCCCGCGCGTGCGTGCGCGACGAATCCGACCTGCGGCGGCTGGTGCGGGAGGCCGCACAGGACGACCTCGCGGAAGGGTCGCGGTGGCTCGAACTGCAGGTCGACCCCACGTCATACGCCGCACGGCTGGGCGGGATCACCCCGGCACTGGAGATCGTGCTGGACGAGGCGAAGGCCGCAAGCGCCGAGCTGCCGATCGGAGTCGGCATCATCGTCGCCGCGTCGCGGCTGAAGCACCCGATGGATGCGCGCGCCCTGGCCCGGCTCGCCGCGCGGCACGCGGTGACCGTCCCGGCGAGGTGCTGGGCTTCGGCTTGTCGAACGACGAACGCCGAGGTGTGACAAGCGACTTCGCACCGGCGTTCCGGATCGCCCGGCGGGCCGGGCTCGCCAGCGTCCCGCACTCGGGAGAGTTGCTCGGCCCGGACGCGGTGACCGAGACGCTCGGATCGCTGCACCCGGACCGGCTGGGCCACGGCGTGCGTTCGGTCGAATCCCGGTCGGTGCTGAACCGGGTGGTCGACTCCGGCGTCGCCCTGGAGGTGTGTCCCGGGTCGAACGTCGCGCTCGGCGTCTACCGCTCGCCCGCCGACGTGCCGTTGCGGACCCTGGTGGATGCCGGCGCCACCGTCGCGCTCGGCGCCGACGACCCACTGCTCTTCGGCAATCGCCTTGCCGATCAATACCGTTCGGCCCGCGAGGACCACGGTTTCACCGATGCCGAGCTCGCCGCCCTGGCCCGTTCATCAGTCGACGCGTCGTTCGCGCCGCCGGAGGTGCGGGCCACGGCATACGCCGGCATCGACGCCTGGCTGGCGTCAGCGCCCGGCGACGATCCCCAGCGCGATGTCGACGATGCGTGAGCGATAGCCCATCGCGCCGGTCTCATCCAGCGGAATCCACCGGGCGAAGTCGGTGGTGCCGTCGACCTCCGTCGTGCCCAGGTCACCGCCGGTGATGGTGGCGTCGAAGAGCACCCGTTGAGACTTGAAGGGACGCCCGCGCACCTCGTCCATCGTCACGGCGAAGTGGTCCGTGGCGATAGGGCCGCCGACCGAGACACGGTAGCCGGTCTCCTCGAAAACCTCACGGGCGACAGCAGATTCCATCGACTCGTCGAACTCCACGCCTCCGCCCGGCAGCGTCCAGCCTGCCCTCCCCTGCCCCTTGCCGTTGTACCAAGCGAGCAGGATCTGCTCGTCCCGGACGATCAGGCCGTATGCCGCGAGGCGGGTGTCGTACTCGGTGAAGTGCATGCGCGGCATCCTCGCACGCCGCGCTGCGCGTCATCGGTCACCAGCGCAGCCCGGCTTCCTCCAGCGTGGCCTCGACCTCGAGGCGTTCGACCGACGACCACTCCCGGGGCGGCAGCCCATCGGTGACTTGCAATGCGATGCAACATGATTCGAGCACGTCGTCATACGCCAGGGTGGTCGCGCGCAGCCGGTGCACGCGCGCCGCGGCCCGCGAAACGCGCAACGCCTCGAGTTCGACATGCAGCCGGGTCAAGTCCGACGACAGCCGGGCGATGTCGCGCGGAGCCGGAGCCGGCTCGGTGTCGCGCCGCGGATGATCGCGGTTGATCCAGGCACGCACGGCCTTGTCACACCCGACCAGGATCGCCGCCGGGACCACACAGACCACTGCGTATTCGACGAGACGCCACATCGCGACCTCCCAAGGGCCACTTCCATGATCCACCCGACCCGCTAACCAGGAAACCCTCCGCCGGGTGGCGGCGACTGGCGTCGGTGACGCAGCCAGCGCTCCACGCGAGGGACGCTGAACTCGACAGCTGCGGCATACACAACACCCGCGATCAGGTCGATCACGTAGTGCTCGCCGGTGTAGACGAGAGTGAACGCCATCACGGCCGGATAGAGCAGGAGCAGCCAGCGCAGCCGGGAGCGGATCCCGCGCATGATCGCGACCGCCACGATCACCGAGAACGCCAGGTGCAGCGACGGCATGGCCGCGACCGGGTTGGAGCCGCGGCCCTGTGCGCGACTGACCAGCTCATGGAACTGGTTGACGTGCAGGTACTCCCAGCCGCGCGCGGAGAGCCGCAGCACAGTGCCGATGTAGCCGTCGCGACTGGCCATCCACGGCGGCGCTTCGGGGAAGACCGTGTAGGTGATCAGACCGGCGAGCGACAAGACGATCACCCGGGTGACGAACGCCTTCCACCGCTCCCTGTTGCGCACCCACAGCACCGCGGCGAGCGCCGGCGTCGCGATGAAGTGAGAGGTGTAGACCAGCGTGCACAGTGCGTCATACCAGTGCACCTGGCCGGGGTCGTAGAGCTGCTGCTGCAACCAGACGGCCGGTATGTGGCCGTCGAAAAGCCACGCCTCCGCGTGCGCGGAGTCGGCTTCGTGGACGGGCACGCCGAGTGTGGTGACCAATCCGCGAGTGGCGTCGTAGAGCATCAGCACCAGCGCGAATGGCACCCAGTCGAGCAGCAGCCGGCCAGCCGCCCGCCAGCCGCGCCCGATGACGCTGATGCCGACTCCGACGACGGCCATGCTCATCAGCTGGACGCGACCGGTCTCTACGTGATGCCGCACCGACCAGAGCACGATCGCGGCCAGATAGACCGCGAAGAGCGCCCAGCGGATCCGCGACCAGACCAGCTCGCGGCGGACGACGACGACGGGGTGCTGTTCCGTCACAAGTCGTGGCCGACGAAGACCGGCTCGTTGACCAGCGTGATCCCGAACTCGGCCCGCACCCCGTCGCGCACTTCGCGTGCGAGGGCGACAACGTCGGCCGCCGTCGCGCCGCCGCGGTTGGTGATGGCCAGCGGGTGCTTGGTGGAGAGCGACACCGGACCCGGCAGACCGTGCCCCTTCTCGAAGCCGGCGTGCTGGATCAGCCAGGCGGCGGCCGTCTTGACGCCTGTGCCCCGGGGTCCCCGCGAAGTATCGGGGGAGCGTAGCGGAGGAGAACTTCGTGGGGTGGACTCGTCTGTGGGCCAGCCGGGCGGCGTCACGTCCGCGCCGAACCGTTCGACGGTCGTCGCCTCCAGCGCCGCGAAATCCCGAGCACCGATGATCGGGTTGGTGAAGAACGACCCGCACGACCAGGTGTCGTGATCGGCCGCGTCGAGCACCATGCCGCGCCGGCGCCTTTGCTCCAGCACGGCTTCCCGCGCCTCGTCCAGCGGCACGCGCGTGCCGATCTTGACGCCGAGCCCCTGAGCGAGCGCCGCGTAGGCGACCGGCTGTGACAGCTCGGTCGGGCGCAGCGCGAAGAGCACGTCGAGGACGACATACCGGCCACCACCACGGAACGATGACCCTTTGAATATCGAATGGCGGTAAGCGAATTCGCACTCGGCGCTCGCAAACGTCCGCACTTGTTGCTCCTGCCGGTCCCAGGTGCGCACCGACGCGATCGTCTGCGCGACTTCCTGTCCGTAGGCGCCGACGTTCTGCACCGGCGTCGCTCCCGCGAGACCCGGTATGCCGGAGAGCGTCTCCACCCCGGACCAGCCCTCAGCGCAGCAGCGCGCCACGAAGTCGTCCCATTCCTCACCGGCCGCGACCCGCACGTAGACGCCGCCGCACGCGTCCGCCGACTCGACCTCGATGCCGGAGTTCGCGACGCGCAGCACGGTGCCGGCGAACCCGTCGTCGGAGATCACCAGGTTGGACCCGCCCGACAGCACCAGCAGCGGCTCGTCCGCGTCGTCCACCTCACGCACGACGTCGACGAGCTCGTCGGTGGTCTCGGCGACGACCAGCCTGCCGGCCGGTCCGCCGACCCGCATCGTCGTCAGCGGGGCGAGGTCGACTCCGGCAGCTTCCCGCATCAGGCGATCTGCGAGGGCGCGAGCCGCACCGTCGCCCGGGCCCTCGCGAGCACCTTGCGGCCATCGCAGGTCGCGGTGATGTCGATGGATGCCGTGTCGCCGTCGACCGAGGTCACCGCGGCGCCCACTTCGATGTCGGCGCCGCCGTCATGCGGCACCGGCACGGGGGCGCTGAAGCGCACGCTGTATGCCGTGACCCGTCCCGCGTCGCCGAGCCAGTCGACGACCGGCTGGATCGCAGCGCCCATGGTCCACATGCCGTGCGCGATCACGTCGGGCAGGCCGACCGACCGGGCGAACTGCTCGTCCCAGTGGATGGTGTTGAAGTCGCCACTCGCCCCGGCATACCGCACCAGGGTCGCCCGGTCGACGTGGATGGTCCGCGACGGTATGACGGTGCCCGCCTCGATCTGTCCGCTCATGCTTCGTCACCCCGGATCACCACGACGGAGGTCGAACTCGTCACGACTTCGCCGTCCGGCGTCGTCAGGGTGGTGCCCATGGTGACCATCGAGTGGCCGCCGGCCTGGCGCACCTTCTCGATGGTCGTCGTCGCCTGCACCTCGTCACCGGCGACCAGCGGGCGGTGGTGCTCGAAACCCTGCTCGCCGTGCACCAGCCGGCTGTAGTCGATGCCGGCGTCGGGGTCGTTCATCACGTGCCGATCGCCCTGCTGGGTGATCATCACCGCGAAGGTGGGGGGCGCGATCACATCGGCATAGCCGCGGCTGCGCGCGACGTCCGGGTCGAAGTGCACCTGGTCGGTCGCGCCGACCGCTCGGGCGAATTCGGCGATCTTGGCACGGGACACGACGTACGGCGCGGACGGCGGGTAGGTCCGCCCCGCGACCTCAGGGTTGACTGCCATGGGCGCCAGCCTACTGGGAGGCGCGAGACAGCGAAGCGCCCCGGACCCACGCGGGGCCGGGGCGCTTGCGACGCGTAGGTCGCGGACCGTCAACGGGTCTCGCGGTGCAGCGTGTGCTTCTTCTCCCGCGGGCAGTACTTCATGAACTCCACGCGGTCGGGGTTGTTGCGACGGTTCTTCTTCGTCACGTAGTTGCGCTCTTTGCACTCCGTGCACGCCAAGGTGATCTTGGGACGGATGTCTGCGCTCTTGCTGGCCACGGCAACCTGCTCTCGGAAATTCTCGGTCTGTAGTGCGTATGTCGGACGTTGTAGCGGGGGCGGGGCTCGATCCCGCGACCTCACGATTATGAGTCGTGCGCTCTAACCAGCTGAGCTACCCCGCCTCGGCGGATGGACGGTTGTCCACCTCAGAGCCCCCAAACGGAATCGAACCGTTGACCTTCTCCTTACCATGGAGACGCTCTGCCGACTGAGCTATAGGGGCCTGCCTGTCCCGAGCGCGACAACGTGGTCGCCCTGCTCAGGCAGCGCAGCGAAAAGGCTACCCCACGGCCTCTTCGATCACGAAATCGGCGAGACCTCCCCACGGACGAGCACCGTCCCCTTGCTGTTGTCGCGCAGTGCGAGCACCCAGTCCGATCCCTGCCGCCGCGCGACGAAACGCACGGTGCCGGGGATCAGCACGGGCCGCCGGAACGACGCCATCGCCACGAATGCCGCGGGCAGCCGGTTCTCGATCGCGGCCAGCATGCGCGCCTGGCTCCACATGCCGTGGACGATCGTGGTCGGGAATCCCATCGCCTTCGCGGTGATCGAGTTCAGGTGGATCGGGTTGACGTCCCCGCTCACCGCGGCAAACCGGCGACCGAGGTTTGCGGGTAGCCGCCATACCATCCCCGGACCGTCGACGGCGTCGGCCCCGGCCGGCTGCTCGGACACGGACCCGTCGACCCGCTGCCCGCGATAGAGGTATGTCGCCAGCCCCTCCCAGACCAGTTCGTCGCCGACGTGCGCACGGGACACCACGTCGACCTGAACCCCTCGCTTGTGCGGCCGCGCGTTCGTCGCCCAGGTGGCCAGGTCGAGTTCCTCGCCGATCCGCACCGGGCGGTGCTGGGTCAGCGTGTTGTCCAGGTGCACCGACCCCACCAGCGGATAGGGGTAGGACTTGTCGGCGAAGAGGGTGACTTGCAGCGGGAACACCAGGTTGTGCAGGTAGGTCGCCGGGACCGCGTCGCGCAGCGCATAACCGCACACGTGGTCGTAGTCTGCGAGCGCGCCGGTGTCGATCGGCACGCCGCGTCGCACGACCTGCAAGTCCGGGAGACCGCCCTTCCCGTCGCGCCCCCGGGAAGACGCCACGGCACGCGCGAAGACCTTCGGCAGGCTCGGGGAGCCTGGCAGCTCAACGGTTTTCATGCGCCGAGCTGACTCTGGCCGCAGACGCGCAACACCTGACCGGTGACGCCTGCCGCCCCGGGCTCGGCGAAGAACGCGATCGCCTCGCCGACGTCTCCGGGCTGACCGCCCTGCAGCAGCGAGTTGAGCCGGCGCCCCACCTCACGGGTCGCGAAGGGGATCCGGGCCGTCATCTCGGTCTCGATGAAGCCGGGCGCCACCGCGTTGACGGTGATCTGCCGGCTGGCGAGGTTCTGCGACAGCTGCCGCACCATGCCGATCACACCGGCCTTGGAGGCCGCGTAGTTGGCCTGCCCACGGTTGCCGCCGATGCCGCTGATCGAGGCGACCGCGACGATGCGACCACCATCGGCCAGGCCGCCGCGCACCGACGGATCGAGCAGTGTCGCATTGATCCGGAACTGCGCCCGCAGATTGACGTCAAGCACACTGCCCCAACGGTTTTCGTCGGTGTTGACGAAAAGCTTGTCGCGGGTGATGCCAGCGTTGTGCACCATCACGTCCAGCGTGTCGCTCTTGCGCGCCACGGCTTCGGCGATCTTCGCCCCGGCATCGGCTGCGGTCACGTCGAGCTGCAACGCGGTCGCGCCCAGGTCGTTGGCGACCTTGCTCAACGCGTCACCGGCAGCGGGGATGTCGACCAGGATCAGCGTCGCGCCGGCCCGGGCGAACACCTTCGCGATCCGGGCACCGATCCCGCGCGCGGCGCCGGTGATCACAGCGACGCGTCCGGTCAGGGGGTGGCGCCAGTCGGTCACCTCGGGGACGTCCGCGGCCCGCACCCGGATCGGCTGCCCGTCGACGTATGCCGACCGCGCCGACAGCAGGAAGCGCAGCGGTGCGGCGAGCACCGAGGCGTCGCCCTGCGCGGCCTGGTCGACCCACAGCAGGTTGGCGGTGCTGCCGCGCAGGAGTTCCTTGCCGATGGAGCGCGTGATGCCCTCCAGCGCCTGCTGGGTGGCGGCGGCCTCGGCGTCCTCGAGCTCGGCCGGGGTGCTGCCGATGATCACCAGTCGCGCGGACGCACCGAGCTTCTTGATCGCCGGTGCCACCGTGGCGCGCAGCTCGTCGAGCTGGTCCAGGCTACGCGCGGCGGTGGCGTCGAAGACGATCGCGCCGAGGCGCGCGTCATACGACGTCTCGGGTGTGGCGGGTATGACGACCGCGGCCGACGCCTTGAGGATCGCGGTCGCTGCGATGAGCACCGGCGCCGCGCCGATGCCGGCGACGGCCGCCGGCCCGACCAGCAGGTCCTGGCCCTCCTCGTAGCGGCGCAGGATCGCCGGGCGGGGCAGCCCGAGCTGGCCGGCGAGCTTCTTGCCGACCGGGTTGGTGTTGACCAGGTTCGAGTAGCTGTCCTTCGTCATTCCGCAGCCTCCAGGATCGCCACGACGCCGAGCCCGCCGGCGGCGCAGATGGAGATCAGGGCTCGCCCGGATCCCTTCTCGTGCAACATCTTTGCAGTGGTCGCCACGATGCGACCACCCGTCGCGGCGAACGGGTGCCCGGCGGCGAGCGACGAGCCGTTGACGTTCAGCTTCTCGACGTCGATCTCGCCGAGCGGCCCGTCGAGGCCGAGCTTCTCCACGCAGAACTCCCTGCTCGCCAGCGCGGCGAGGTGACAGAGCACGGTCGACGCGAACGCCTCGTGGATCTCGTAGAAGTCGAAGTCCTGCAGCGTCAGGTTGTTGCGCTGCAGGAGACGGGCAATGGCGTATGGCGGCGCCATCAGCAGCCCCTCGTCGCCGGTGACGAAGTCGACGGCCGCGGTCTCGGCGTCGACGAATCGCGCCAGCGGGGTGATGTGGTGCGCGTCCGCCCACTCCCGCGACCCGAGCAGCACGACCGACGCACCGTCGGTGAGCGGCGTCGAGTTGCCCGCCGTCATGGTCGCGCCCTCGCCCTTGCCGAAGGCGGGCTTCAGTGTGGCCAGCTTCTCCGGCGTGCTGTCCGGGCGCAGGTTGGTGTCCTTGGTGACCCCGAGGTATGGCGTCAGCAGGTCGTCGAAGAAGCCGCGCGCGTATGCCGCGGCGAGATGCTGATGACTGCGCGCGGCGAGCTCGTCCTGCGCCTCCCGGGTGATGCCCCACTCCTTGGTGGTGATCGCCTGGTGCTCCCCCATCGACAGGCCGGTGCGCGGTTCACCGTTGCTCGGCTGATCGGGTGCCAGCTGGCCGGGCCGAACCTTGGCCAGCGCGGAGATCCGTTGCTGCGGGGTCTTGGCGTAGTTGACCTTCATCAGCGTGCGCCGGAGCGAATCATTCACTGCCAGAGGCGCATCCGAGGTCGTGTCACTTCCGCCGGCGACTGCCGAATCGATCTGGCCGAGCGCGATCTTATTCGCGACCAGGACGGTCGCCTCCAGCCCGGTGCCGCACGCCTGCTGGACGTCATATGCCGGGGTGGTGGGCGACAGGTGCGAGCCGAGCACCGACTCGCGGGTCAGGTTGAAGTCGCGCGAGTGCTTCAGCACCGCGCCAGCGGCCACCTCGCCCAATTGCTCGCCGGCCAGGCCGAACCGGGCGACGAGGCCGTCCAGTGCCGCGGTCAGCATGTCCTGGTTGGACGCCTTGAGGTATTTGCCGCCGGAGCGCGCGAACGGGATGCGGTTCCCGCCAAGGACATAGACGTCACGGACGCCACGATTCGTCATGAAGATCTGCTCCCGGATCACAGTGAAACGATTACCGGTACTGAGAGTAGCAGGTACAGCCGGTTTCGGGTATCGTCCCTGGTATGACGTCCCCGAACGACACCCGGATCGACGGTCGCGACGCACGCTGGAGCGCGCACCGCGAGCAGCGGCGGCGCGAGTTGACCGACGCGGCGATCAAGGCGATCCAGGTGCACGGCGCGAGCGTCGGCATGGACGAGATCGCAGCGCAGGCGGGCACCAGCAAGACCGTCATCTACCGCCACTTCGGCGACCGGCTCGGGCTCTACCTGTCGGTCTGCGCCAGCGTGGACAACAACGTGCTCGGCGACCTGCGGCAGGTGCTTCAATCTGCTGGCGAGGCAACAAATTCCGGCCCACTCGCGGACGATCCGCGCGCGGTGATCGAGGCGGTTATCGACAGCTACTTCGCCCAGGTCGAGCGCGACCCGGAGGTCTACCGCTTCGTCGTCCGCCGACCGGCGCTCAACGTCGCACTCGAGGACGACCCGGTGATCGGCATCAGCGACACCATCGCCGGGGTGCTGGAGCCGATCTTCGCCGAGGCGCTCGAAGCGGCCGACCAGCCGGCCACCGCGGCCCACATCTGGGCGCACGGCCTGATCGGGTTCGTGCGCGAGTCGGCCGACCGGTGGCTGGCCGATCCCGACCGGCCGCCGCGCGCCGTGGTCGTCCGTCATCTCGCCGAGTTCGCCACGTACGGCTTGTCCGGCGCACTCAACCTCGACAGCAGGAGCATCTCATGACCGACCCGATCGCCGACCAGTTGCGCGATGTCCTCGACGGCCGCTGGATCGAGTTGCGCCGCCGCGCTCGCGCCGAGCTCCCCGCCGAGGTGCTGCTCGCCCCGCCCGGCCTGTCCCTCGAGGAACATCGCGCTCGGACCACCGACTCGCTGCTGGCGATCGCCGGAATGGGTTACGGCCGTGTGGGGTTCCCCGCCGAGTTCGGTGGCGAACTCGACTATGCCGCCTCGTGCGTGCTCTTCGAAATGCAGGCGTATGGCGACCTCTCGCTGCTGGTCAAGACCGGCGTGCAGTTCGGTCTTTTCGGTGGCGCCGTCGCGCGACTCGGCACGCGGCGACACCACGCGGCATACCTCGAAGACATCATGACCGGGCGGCTGCTCGGCTCGTTCGCGATGACCGAGGTCGGGCACGGCAGCAACGTGCAAGCGCTCGAAACCACTGCCACATATGACGATTCGACGCGCGAATTCGTCATTGACACGCCATCCGACAGCGCCGTCAAGACCTACATCGGCAACGCCGCACGCGACGCGCGGATAGCCGTGGTGTTCGCCCAGCTGACGACGGACGACGGCGACCACGGGGTGCACGCCGTCCTCGTTCCGGTCCGCGACGACGCGGGAAAACCGTTGCCCGGTGTGACGATCGGCGACAACGGACCCAAGGGCGGCCTGCCCGGTGTCGACAACGGGACCTTCGCGTTCGACCACGTGCGCGTGCCGAAAGCGAACTTGCTGAACGCTTTCGGTGACGTCGGCGACGACGGGCGCTACGTCTCCGAGATCGACAACCCGAACCGGCGGTTCTTCACCATGCTCGGCACGCTGGTGCGCGGCCGGGTCTGCGTCGGTGGCGGAGCCGGTGCCGCCGCGAAGAAGGCGCTCGCGATCGCCCTCCGGTATGGCGCGGCCCGTCGCCAGTTCGCTGCTGCCGATGGGCAGGACGAGATCGTGGTGCTGGATTACCTTGCGCACCAGCGCAAACTGCTCCCCCGGTTGGCGAAGTCGATCGCACTGAGCTTCGCGCAGAACGCGGTCACGGAGCGACTCCAGGAGTTGCAGGGGGACACCGGCGCAGAGCGCGATCAGGAAGGTCAGCGCGAACTCGAGTCCCGGGTCGCGGGACTGAAGGCCGTCACCACGTGGCACGCGCTCGACACCATCCAGGTGTGCCGCGAGGCGTGTGGCGGAGCGGGGTACCTGGCCGAGAACCAGTTGACCCAGCTACGCGCCGACGTCGACGTCTTCACGACGTTCGAAGGCGACAACACCGTCCTGCTGCAGCTGGCCGCCAAGGGGCTGCTGACCGACTATCAGGCGATGTGGGGTGACCTCGACGTGCCCGGCATGGTCGGCAAGGTCGCGGGTCAGGTCGGTGAGCGCATCGTCGAGCGCACGACCGGCCGCGCGGGCATCCAGCGGCTCGTCGACGTGGCGACCCGCCGCGACGACGACTCCGCGACCGACAGCCTGGCGTGGGCGGTCTCGATGTTCGAGCAACGCGCCAACCACGTGCTGGAGACGCTCGGGGGTCGCCTGCGGAAGGCGAACAAGGACAACGCTTTCGAGCTGTTCAACAGCGCCCAGGACCACGTGCTGCTGGCGGCCCGCACGCATATCGACCGATGCGTCCTGGAGGCTGCCGCCGAAGCGCAGCAGGGCATGCCTGACGGACCGGCGAAGGGCCTGCTCGAACGAGTCCTGATCCTCTATGCCCTCAGCTCGATCGAAGAGGACAAGGCGTGGTTCCTCGAGCACGGCCGGCTCACGACAGCGCGCAGCCGCGCAGTCACCTCCGCCATCAACGACCTGTGCCAGGAGCTGCGCCCGCAGGTGGCGACGCTGGTCGACGCCCTCGGCATACCGGCGGAACTCATCACTGCGCCCATCGTGCACTGACGTCGCTCAGGTGCCTGCGCCGAGATCCCACAGCGCGGAGACCGGTGCGCCAAAGAGCCGATCGGCATATCGGTATCCAGTTGATCCGGTGTTGAGTACGACGCCGGCAAGGAATCGATCGCCGAGCCGGTCCCGCAGCCGACTCAGCCCGCGGAACTGCTTGGCGGTGAAGCCCATGGCCGACTTCACCTCGACCCCCACGACGGAGCCGTCATCGAATTCCAGGACGAGATCGACCTCGTCCCCGGACCTGTCGCGGTAGTGGAATACGTCGAAGCGGCGGGTTGACCAGGTGTGCTGCCGCAGGAGTTCGGCGGCGACGAATGCCTCCAGCAGGGCACCGAATGCCTCGCCGTATTCGAGCCGGGTCAGCTGAGCCGGGGTGAGCCTGGCGAGCCACATCGCGACGGCCGAATCGATGACGATCGTTTTCGGCCGGCCGATCTCGCGTTTGGCGATGTTCGGCGTCCACGGCGGGATGCTGGCGACCAGCCAGACGTCCTGGAGCAGGTCGAGGTACCCGGTAATGGTGCGCGGCGGTACTGCAGTTTCCTCGGCGAGCTTCGCTTTGACGAGCTCGGCCGATTGACGTCCGGCGAGGGTACGCAGCAGGGACATCGTCCGCGCCGGCCGAACCTCTCGTCTGAGTTCGGGGAGATCGCGACCGATGATGCCTTGCAGATATCCGTCGATCCACGCGCTGCGGATCCGCTCCGACGCGTTGCGTAGGTCCGGGTATGCGCCGATGGCGAGCAGTTGCGCGTAGTCGGTCCGGGCGAGTGTCGAGGTGGCAGTCGATATCGACTCGGGTGCACGGGTGACTACGTCGGCGAAATCGTCGCGGTGACCTTTCACCTCGCCCTGACTGAGTCCGTACAGCGGAAGACGAGCAACGCGGCCCGCCAGGCTGTCGGCAGTCCCGCGGACGCGCAACAGGCTCGATGAGCCGGTCAGGATGAACCGGCCCGGCCGACGGTTCGCGTCGATGGCCGCCTTGACCGCAAGGGTGAGTTCTGGCAGTCGCTGGATCTCGTCGATGACCAGCTGTCGATCCCCTGCTTCGGCCACCAGACCGGCCGGATCAGCGGCTGCGGCCGCGCGTGTCTGCTCGTGATCGAGGTTCCGGATGACCGCGTCCGGCTCGGCGATCCGTGTTGCGAGGGTGCTCTTGCCGACCTGCCGCGCCCCCTCGATGACAAGGCCCGGGAAGTGCGCGAGCAGCTCGGTTGCGACCGCAGATGCATGCCTGTCGATGAACTCCGCCACGCACTCAGGCTAACTGAACTCGCCGATTCGCAGTAGCCAACTCGCTGATTCGCCAAACCGAACTCGCCGTTTCGCTACATCAAGCTCGCCGATTCGCGGGACACCCGCTCGGTGTGCGAGTCCGACCCGTACCCGCGATGGCTGGCAGAGAATGCCGCGCGCGTCCGCTCCGCGGAACTCGAATGACCCACCCCATCTGGCTGGCCGGAGTCGACAAGCCACGCCCGGTGCCAGTGCTCGCCCGGAGCGCGATCTGACGCCGATGCGTTTCACGCGGCGTTCGACCTCGACGACTGATGGTCCGCGCGGCGCAGTCAGTAGGCTGCAGCAATGACGGGGGACGAGCAAAGCGCCGAGACACAAGCCCGGGAGTTCGCGCGTAACTTTCGGCAGTTCATGGACTGGTCGATGGAGGTGGTCGGCCGGCGCCGGTTGCCGGTGGTCGAGCAGCTCCGGGACCACCTGACCAGCAGCCAGTTCCCCATCGTCAGCCGCGAGTGGTCCGCCGTCGAACGCGTCAATCTGCAACGAGCACTGGACCAGTGGATCGTTGCACCAGGTCGCGAAGTCACGATTGTCGGCCTCTCGTCGCCGCCCAACTATTCGGGGTTCGACCTGGGCGAACTGCTTTCCGGCGACGGACTCCCGCCGCTGCGCACCGGCGCACCGGACGTCGTCGACCTGCCCAGCGGGCCAGGACAGACACTTGCCTGCTGGAAGCGCGCGCTACTGCTGGTGCGCGACGAGCACGGGAAGTACGCGGTGCTGGTCAGCGGTCCGCAGCGGCATGAGCCACCGGCGCTGCGGATCGAGATCGCCGGTCTGGACACGCGACCCACTCAGCGGCTGATGACTGAATTCGACCGGCTCAGAGGTGAGCTCAATGTGTATCGCGGCCATGCCGTGGTCGTTGAGAGCGACCCGATGGGCGGCCTCGTCCTGTCCTTCGCGGACCTCCCGAAGGTGACCCGCGAGGACGTGATCCTGCCGGAGGAGGTGCTCGCCCGCATCGACCGCCACGCGCTGGACATCACCGCCCACGCACGGGAGCTTCGCGCTGCCGGACAGCACCTCAAGCGCGGCCTGCTGCTGTTCGGTCCCCCGGGGACGGGCAAGACCCACACCGTGCGCTATCTGATCGAGCACCGGCGCGACGCAACCCGCCTGTTGCTGCAAGGGGAGGCACTGCAGGCCGTCGGTGCGGTCGCCGTGCTTGCCCGCGAACTCGCCCCGAGCGTCGTTGTCCTGGAGGATGTCGACCTCGTCGCAACGGACCGGTCCTACGGCCAGCACAACCCGATCTTGTTCTCACTGCTCGAAGCAATGGACGGGTCGGCCGCGGACAGCGACATGCTCTTCGTGCTCACGACCAACCGTGCAGAGGTCCTGGAACGAGCCCTGGTGCAACGGCCCGGCCGGGTCGACGTCGCGGTCGAGATCGATCGCCCGGGTGCGTCCGCCCGGCTGAAACTGTTGCGGCTGTATGGCGCCGGCGTTCTCGATGACCTGAGCGCCGACGACCTCGCGCAGGTCGTCGACCGCACCGACGGGGTCACCGCCTCGTTCCTGAAGGAACTGATCCGTCGCGCGGTGCTGGCCGGCATCACCACCGGTAGTGCCCGGCAGGTGACGGCAAGCGACATACACACCGCGCTCGATGATCTGCTCGACCAGTCCCAGTCGGTGACGCGTTCGCTGCTCGGCCTCGGCGAGGACGGAGTATCCGGATCGGACGAGCCGTCGACCCAGGACTCGGGCGGCGGGCCGTCCCCTGCGAAGCAAGGATCAGCTGGCTGGTTCGCCTATGGTCCCCGTTATCGGGACTGACTCCACCCGGCACCGCGGATTAGGCTCGGCCCGGTGAAGACCCGCTACGACGCGATCGCTCCGTGGTATGCCGAGGCCACCCACGACTGGGTGCCCGTCTGCGTGCCCTATCTACCCGATGACCTGACGGGCCAGCGGGTGCTCGACCTGGCGTGCGGGGTGGGCGCCGTCAGCCGCGCGCTCGCGGACCGTGGCGCCGAGGTGACCGCTGTCGACGCATCCGCGCAGATGCTTCAGCACGCCGATGGCACCAGAGTGCGATGGCTGCACGGGGACGCGACGAACACCGGCTGGTGGGACGGCGAGGTGTTCGACGGCGTCGTCTGCAACATGGCGCTCATGGACATCGGCGACCTGGACGCCGCGCTGGCCACCATTGCAACGACGGTGAATCCACAAGGATGGGCGCTGATTTCGCTGCTGCATCCGTGCTTTCCCGGACTGGAGGCGGCCGGTGCCCTGTCGAGCTGGCCGCCCGACCGGGGCTACTCCTCGGAAGGCTGGTGGACGACCGGCGGCGACGGGGTGCGCGGGCACGTCGGCGCTCACCACCGCACGCTGGCCACCTACCTGAACGCGGTGCTCCGCTCGGGACTGCAGCTGACCGAGGTGATCGAGCCGCCCGCGGAGGTGCCGCGCTACCTGATCCTGCGTTGCACGCGAGGAAGCTCAGTGCTCCTCGACGTCGCGGGAGTTGGTGAGCGACAGTGCCCCGAAGGCGGCGATGGCGCCGACGACGACGGCGAGGATGCCGTAGGTGATGCGCTCGCCGCGGAAGAACGACGCGACCAGGGCGTCGCTCCAGGTGCCGGCCGGCAGGACGGTGGTGACCAGGGCCGCTATCAGCGTGCCGACGAGCGCGGTGCCGATACTCGTGCCGACCTCCTGCGCGGTGTCGTTGAGCGCGGTGCCCATCGAGGTGCGGTTCTCCGGCATCGCCTCGACGAGAGCGACCGCGCAGATCGTCATGACCGTCCGCAGACCGATCGTCATCACGACCATGCTGGCGGCGATGGCGAGGTAGCCGTGCTCGACGCCCCACGCCATACCGGCGAGGGAAATGGTGAGACAGGCGGCACCGACGAAGCAGGCGACGCGGTGGCCGAATCGCTTGCCGAGCCACTCCGACAACGGGGTGGCGACCAGCATCGTGACGATCATCGGCAGGTTGGCCAGACCAGCCCGGACCGGGCTCCATCCGTAGGCGTACTGGAAGTGCAGGATCAGCCCGAACATCACTGCTGCCATGGCGATTGCGGTGCCGATCTGGGCGATGAGCGCGCCCCGGACCGTGCCGCCCGCAAGGATCGACAGATCGAGCATCGGTGCCTTGCCGGTGCGCTCGTGCCATACCCAGGCGACCGCGGCCAGGATGGCGCCGGCAATCGAGGCAAGCGTGATCGGCGACAGCCAGCCGTGCTGCACTCCGCTGGTGAGCGACCAGCAGGCCAGGCCGATCATCGCGATGCTCAACGCCGCCCCGACGAGGTCGAGCGTGTCGTCGGTCAGGTCTTCGCGGCGATCAGGAGCGACGCCGCGCCATACGCCGATGCAGGCGATCAGAGCGACCGGCGCGTTCACCAGCAGCAGCCACTGCCAGCTGATGTGGGCCAGCGCAGTGCCGCCGAGCAGCGGGCCGAGAATGAAACCGGACATGCCGACGACGATCATCACCGTCATCGCGCGCATCCGCAGCTGCTTGTCGTCGAAGAGCCGGAAGACCAGCGAGTTGGTGATCGGCGCCATCGCTGCGGCGGCGATGCCCAGGGCGGCGCGTAGCGCGATGAGTTCGCCTGTCGTGTGGACGAATACGACACCGAGACTGAGAATGCCGAAGACGGCGAGCCCGATGAGCAGCACGCGGCGACGACCGAAGCGGTCAGCGATCGATCCGGCGGTCAGCAGAAGGCCGCCGAAGGTCAGCGAATACGCGCCGGTGACCCATTGCAGCGCGGTGGTGTCACTGCCGAGGTGGCGTCCGATGGTTGGCAGGGCGATCGACAGCAGCGTGTTGTCGACCATCTCGACGAAGAAGGCCAGGCAGAGTGCGGCGAGCGGGATCCAGGCGGCACGGATCGACGGATACGTTCGGGATTGAGGCGGTTTCGTGGGAGTGAGCGTGGCGTTCGTCATGACGGCCTCCAGGGCAGGTTCGGGGTGATCGGTCTGCACCGAACGCTAGAAGCGGCCACTTTCAGCGTGGTTTCGCGGTGATTTCACCGGGCGCTCGGATGGTTTCGATAGCGTCGTCGGGGTGTCCACCACCGCGCTGATCCTCGTGCTCACGGCAGCTGTGCTCCACGCGATCTGGAACATCGCGGCCAAGCGGGTCGAGAACGGTGGTTACGTCTTCGTCTTCGCCTACGGCTTGCTGTCGGCGGTGATCTGGCTGCCGGTCGGGGTGATCGTGCTGGCGATGCACGACAAAGGCGCCGGCTGGACCATGCTCGGCGCCACTGCCCTGTCCGGAGTGCTGCACATCCTGTACGGCCTGGCCCTGCAGGGCGGCTATCGCAAGGCCGACCTGAGCGTCGTCTATCCGGTCGCCCGCGGCACGGGGCCGCTGATCACCATGCTCTTCGCCGTCATCGTGCTCGCCGAACGCCCCGGAATCCTCGCGGTTGCAGGCGGATTAGTGATCGTCGTGGGCGTCGCCGTGGTCGCCTCGGCTCGTGCGGCGGGCCTGGCGCAGCCGCACTCGGCCTCGGTGTGGAAGGGCGTCCAGTGGGGCGCGCTGACCGGCTTGATGATTGCGGCATACACGCTGTGGGACGACCACTCGATGACCGACCTCGCACTGCTGCCGATCCCCTACTTCGCCATGAGCACGGTGTGGCAGGCCGCGCTGATGGTGCCCGGCCTGCGGGGCCGCGGCGCCGAGCTGTCGCGGGTCGTGCGCGCACACTGGCCGGAGGTCCTGTGCGTCGCACTGCTGTCGCCGCTGGCCTACGTGCTGGTCCTACAGGCCATGACGACGACACCGGTCGCACTGGTGGCGCCAGTGCGCGAGTCGAGCATCGTGGTCGGCTCGCTCCTCGCATGGAAGCTCTTCCACGAGTCGTCCCCGGCCCGCAAGTTCGCCGGAGTCGTGGTCGTGCTGGCCGGGATCGTGCTGATCGCGGCGTGATCTGGAAACCGCCTGCGAACTCACTGCATTCAAGACTCGGTATGGCGATCGTTGCGCTTCGGTCTGGCCGGACGCAGCTGAGTCAGAAGATGGTCAGCCAAACGTAAATCGTTGTGTTGCAACCATTTTGGACGCGTGCCGACAGGAATACGGTGCCGCACGGGCGATGCGGCGACCGCCGCTGCCCGGCTCACACCATCAGGAGATTCCATGCAACGCATCAATGCCCGTCTGCTCGCCGGCACCCTCGGCGCGGTCGCCCTCACGGCTGTCGCAGGCTTCAGCGGTGCCAGCGCGGCGCCACATGCCGCAACCGGACACGCCCTGACACCCGGGCTGGCCCACGCGCGGTTCGGCGCGCACATCGGCACCCCGGCAGAGCACCCGATCCTCGGCCGCACCGCCCGGGCCCGCGCACTGGCCGGGACCCGCCACGGTTACAACGTCAACGGCTACAACTGGTCGGGCATGGTCGCGACCGGTTCCGGCTTCAGCTCGACCAGCACGTCGTGGACCGAGCCGAGCGTCAGCTGCAACTCCAGCAATGACCTGATGGCTCCGTGGGTCGGCATCGACGGCTACGGCAGCAGCTCGGTCGAGCAGACCGGCGTCGCCACCGACTGCTCCAGCGGATCGCCGGTCTACCAGGGCTGGTACGAGGTCTATCCGGCTGCTCCCGTCTACTACGACAACCCGGTGAGCGCGGGCGACACCATCACCGCCACGGTGACGCGCAGCGGCACGTCCTACACGCTGGTCCTGACCGACAACACCCAGGGCTGGACCCAGACGACCACCAAGTCGTATGACGGTGCGAACGCAAGCGCCGACTTCGTCATCGAGTCGCCGACCAGCTCCTACCCGGACTTCGGAGAGGTCGACTTCAGCGGGTCGACGGTCAACGGCAGCGCCCTGGGCAACTACAGCCCGATCGCGATGGACGCGTCGAACGACAACGGGTACGAGGACCAGACCAGCGCGCTGGGCGCGGATGGCGAGAGCTTCTCGATCAGCTACCTGCAGGAGTGAAAACGTCCTGACGGCAGCGGTTTCCGCGCCGCCCGGTGGACTTCGGTCACTGGGCGGCGCGGCTCTCGCGTGCGGCAACGGCGTGGGGGTCGGTGCGGTTGTCGTAGCTCCAGAATCCGCGCAACGCGGCAGCGGAGGCACCGACCCCCGCCATACACAGGGCGCCGCCGGACACGATGGCGGTGCGCACGCCCAGCCAGTCGGCGACCGCGCCCGAGCGCAACTGGCCGCCGAGCGGCCCGAGTGAGTAGGAGAGCATCTCGATGCCGGCCAGCCGGCCGCGCAACCCGTCCGGGATGGTCTGGTTCCACAGGACGGACCGGAAGGTGCCGCTGACCTGGTCCAGTGCACCGGCGACAGCAAGCACGCCCAGGGCGATCCACACGCCGGCCGAGCCCCAGAACGGTCCGTGCCCGGGCACCAGCCCGGCGAGCCCGATCGCCGCACCCCAGCCAATGGCGGCGAGGGTGATCGCGCGACCGTGCCGGTGCACGTGCTGCATCCAGCCGCTCGTCATCGTCGCGATCGCCGACCCGACGCCTTCGCAGGCGTAGAAGAGCCCGAGCAGATCCGGCCGGTCGAAGCTGTGCAGCGCGAACGCCGGGAAGAGCACCATGGGCATCGCCAGGAACATCCCGACCATGTCGATGACGTAGGTGCCGAGCAGGTCCTTGCGGGACAGCGCGTAGCGCAGGCCGGTCCGGATCGAGGCGAACCCGGGTTCCTCATGCTCCTCGGCGGTCGGCCGGTAATGACCGAGCCGCAGCAGCAGGAGCGTCGAAACGAGAGCGGCCACGACCCAGGCGGCATACCCATAACTCACCCCGCAGCGGGCGATCAACAGCCCACCGAGGCTCGGCCCGAGCAATGAGCCGAGCTGCCAGGCCATCGACCACACGGCCACCGCTGGGGTGAGCTGGTCGTGCGGCACAGTGCGCGGCATCAGCGCCTCCTGGCTCGGGCGCTGCAGCGACGAGGCGACGGCCAGCAGGCCGGCGACGACGTAGATGGCCCAGATCTGCGGCTTCGCGAGCAGCGAGTTGGCAAGCAGGACCGCGCTCAGCAGCACCTCGGCGCCACCTGTCGCCAGCATGATCGTGCGGCGGTCGAGACGGTCGGCGAGCGCGCCGCCCCAGAGCCCGAAGATGACCAGCGGCACAAGTTCGACCGCAGCGACCAGCCCGACCGCGAAGTTCGAGCCGGTCAGCCGGTACAGCTGGAACGGTATGGCGACGTAGCCGACCATCGAGCCCAGATAGGCGACGGTCGCGGAGCTGAACAGCCGCCGGAACTCCGGGCGCCGCAACGGACTGAGGTCCAGCCGGATGGCCCTGCGCCGCGGGCCATGGTCGGCTGTCTCGCTCACGAGAACAGGAACCTACCGACGGGGTCGACTGCTGGCCATCGAATTTCGCCGACTGCGGCAATGGTATGACGAAGGGCCCCGACAGTGCCGGGGCCCTTCGTGCACATGGTGCCAGGTCTAGGATTCGAACCTAGGTAGCTTTCGCGACGGATTTACAGTCCGCTCCCATTGGCCGCTCGGGCAACCTGGCGTGGTGCGTGGATGAGGATAACAAGCATCGCGGTGCCCGGGCCAATCGGCGTCCCGCGGGCGGCAGGTGAGCGCCGGCGCGGCATACTCTGGCGGAGACCGCACTCGCCCCAAGGAGCTAGAGATCATGGCCGACTCGTCGTTCGACATCGTCAGCAAGACGGACAAGCAGGAGGTCAGCAACGCGCTGAACCAGGCGGCCAAGGAGATCTCCACGCGCTACGACTTCCGCGGTGTCGGCGCGGTGCTGGAGTGGTCCGGCGAGAAGATCCTCATGAAGGCGAACTCGGCCGAGCGCACCCTCGCGGTGCTGGACGTCTTCCAGACCAAGCTGGTCAAACGCGGCGTCTCGCTGAAGTCGCTGGAGCTCTCGCACGATGGCGAACCACAGCTGTCCGGCAAGGACTACCGGCTGGAGGCGACGCTCAAGGACGGCATCAGCCAGGAGAACGCCAAGAAGATCTCCAAGATCATCCGCGACGAAGGCCCCAAGTCGGTCAAGTCGCGCATCGAGGGCGACGAGCTGCGCGTCACGAGCAAGTCCCGCGACGACCTGCAGGAGGTCCAGCGGCTGCTCAAGAGCGCCGACCTGGATGTGGCGCTGCAGTTCACCAACTACCGCTGAGGTCCGTCGGCGGCGTTCGCGTGGCCCGGCTCCCCACCCGCCGCCGAGTCAGCACTTCCTGCCCCGGTGCCCAGCCATGCGCAGCGCCATCCGGGCACTGTGGTCGGCGATGCGTTCGGGCAGCCAGGCATCGCGCTCGTCATACCACCGCGCGACGTCGATGCACATGCCCATGATCGCGTTGGTCGTCATACCGATGTCGACGCAGTCGAATTCGCCGGAATCCGTGCCGTCGGCAAGCGCACCCCGGATGACTTGCTGTATGTCGTAACGCAATTCGTCGATCACCACCCGGTGCTCCGGGCTCAGCGCAGCAAGCTCGTAGTTGACCACCCGCGCCATGGTGTGCCCGGTGACGTGACCGAGCACCAGTCGCCGGACGGTCGCGGCCAGCCTGCCCGCCGGGTCGTCCGCGGACCGCTGCGCTTCGCGCAGCGCACGCAGCGTCGACTCGTGCCCGGCGAGCGAGATCGCGTAGAGCAGCGACTCCTTGGTCCGGTAATGCACGTAGACCGCGGCCGGCGACATACCCGCGGCGGCAGCAATGTCACGGGTTGTCGTCCCATGAAACCCCCTGGCAGCAAAGGAGTTCCGTGCCGCATCGAGCAACCGGCGCTGGGCATCGCTCGTGGTCTCGGTCATGGGGCCTTTCCTCGCCTGCAACGGCGGGCCGCCATTGCATTGACGAGCATGGCGCAGCATGCGACGCTAAGCAAGCGCTTAGTCAGCGTGCATCCTCACCATGCCGAAGGAGCGATTGTGCCCACACCACTCACCTCGTGGCAGGGCCAGCGGGTGGTCGTCACGGGCGCGGCGCGCGGCATCGGCGCCGCGATCGCCGAACGCCTGCACCAGCTCGGAGCACACGTCGTGGCGGTCGATCTGCTCGAAGCCGCACTCCAGGAGACCGCGAACACGCTTGGTATCCGGTCGATTCCGGTGGACCTGGGCACCGAGCAGGGCGTGTCCGACGCGATCGAGGGCGCGCTCGCCCAGTTGGGTGACATCGATGTCTGGGTCGGCAACGCGGGGGTGGCACGCGGCAGCGGGCTGACGGCGCCGGACGCCGATTGGGAGCTCTCCTGGCAGGTCAACGTGCTCGCGCACGTGCGCGCCGCGCGCCTGCTCGTCCCGCGCTGGCTGGAGCGCGGCTCCGGCCGGTTCATCGTCACCGCATCGGCAGCCGGACTGCTGACCGTGCTCGGCCAGCCGGCATACGCCGTCACCAAGCACGGTGCCGAGGCCTTCGCCGAATGGCTGGCCGCCAGTTACGGCCACCGCGGCATCGACGTGCACGCGATCTGCCCGCAGGGGGTGCGCACCGACATGTATCCCGGCCCGGGTGAAGACCCCCTGGCCGGCACGATCGGTCACGACGGCACGCTCGAACCGGCAGATGTCGCCGAGGCATTGGTGCAGGCCGTGGCGCATGGCGACTTCCTGGTGTTGCCGCACCCCGAGGTCGCCGACTATTTCGCGCTGCGCGCCACGGACACCGACCGGTGGCTGCGCGGCATGCAGCGGTTGCAAGCACGGGCCGACGGACAAGGAGCAGCACGATGAGAGCCTGGCAGGTGCGCGAACTGGGCGAGCCGGCGCACGCGGTGCAGATCACCGAGCTCCCGGAGCCAATGCCCGGTCCGGACCAGGTCGCCGTGCGCGTGTTGAGCGCCGCCCTGAACTTCCCGGATGTGCTGATGTGCCAAGGGCTTTACCAGGTCCGGCCCGATTTGCCGTTCACACCCGGTGTCGAGTTGTGCGGCGAGATCACCGCCGTCGGCGAGGGTGTCACCGGCCGGTCGATCGGCGATCGCGTGATCGGGATGTCCGCCATACCGCATGGCGGGTTCGCCGAGTCGGCGCTGATGCCTGCCGAGAATGCGCTGGCTCCAGCACAACTCGACGACGACGCGGCAGCCGTGCTGACCATCGCCTACCAGACGGCGTGGGCTGCGCTCTTCCGCCGGGCGCGCCTGCAGCCCGGCGAATGGGTGCTCGTGCAAGCGGCAGCCGGCGGCGTCGGCTCCGCGGCCGTGCAACTGGCGAAGCTCGCGGGCAATCCGGTGATCGCCATCGTTGGCGGCGCCGCGAAAGCCGAGGCGGCGCGCGAGCTCGGCGCCGACGTGGTCATCGACCGCACCACCGACGACGTCGTGAGCCGGGTCAGGGACGTGACCGGCGGGCACGGCGCCGACGTCATCTTCGACCCGGTCGGCGGCGACGCCTACGACCTGCTGGCCCGATGCGTCGCCTTCGAGGGCCGCATCGTGATCGTCGGCTTCAGCGGTGGCCGGATCCAGGCGCCACCGCTCAATCACCTGTTGCTGAAGAACTACGCGGTCCTCGGATTGCACTGGGGTTATTACCAGACCATGCGCCCTGAGGTGATCGCCGAGGGCTATGAGCACCTGAGCGCGCTGGCCGCCAAGGGACAGATCGAGCCGCTGATCTCAGGCCGGCTGGCCTTTGACGAACTGCCGGACGGGCTGACTCGCCTGGCCGCCGGCCGCAGCATCGGCCGACTGGTCTGGCACCCGACAGTGTGACGGCCGGACCGCCCCACAACCACCAAAATCACCGAAGGAGAACCATGCCGGAGACACGAACCGCGATCGTCACGGGCTCGGCGCGGGGCATCGGCGCCGCCATCGCCGAGCGACTCGCGAGCGACGGATATGCCGTCGCCGTACTCGACCTCGACGAAGGCGCGTGCCTGTCCGTCGTCGAGCGCATCACTGCCGGCGGGGGCACGGCGCTCGCCGTCGGCTGCGACGTCAGCGATGAGCAGTCGGTTGGCGCGGCCGTCGAGCGCGTCGCCACCGAGCTCGGTGCGCCGACCGTGCTGGTCAACAATGCCGGAGTGCTGCGCGACAACCTGATCTTCAAGATGTCCGTGGACGACTGGGACACCGTCATGAACGTGCACCTGCGCGGTAGCTTCCTGATGACCCGCGCGGCCCAGAAGTACATGACCGAGGCGAAGTTCGGCCGCATCGTCAACCTGTCGAGCACGTCCGCACAGGGCAACCGCGGACAGGTCAATTATTCGGCGGCGAAGGCCGGCCTGCAGGGCTTCACCAAGACCCTCGCCATCGAGCTGGGCAAGTTCGGCGTCACCGCCAACGCGATCGCACCGGGCTTCATCGTCACCGACATGACGAAGGCGACGGCCGAGCGCGTCGGCATCGACTTCAAGGAGTTCCAGCAGCTGGCCGCCAAGGAGATCCCCGTGCAGCGGGTCGGCCGGCCTGCTGACATCGCCAACGCCGCGTCCTTCTTCTGCAGCGAAGCCGCCGGCTTCGTCAGCGGCCAGGTCCTGTATGTTGCTGGCGGTCCCTACGACTGATCGGTATCTCGTCTGAGGCACCGCCTCAGCAGGGAAATAGGGCATCCGCCCGACGCGGGCGGCTACCTCAGACGAGCAATCTCGACGTCATACGGCAGGGCAGCACCAGGCAGCCGGTGCCACGACATCGAGAGGAACTCGCCATGAGGTTCACCACCATCCCATCCACCGTCGACGCCGAACTCGCCTACCGAAGAGAGCAGATCGCGCACGACTTCGCGGTCGCGCACGGCTGGGAGTTGAGTGTCAGTCGCCTGTTCGGGCGACGGACACCGCCGGCTCAGCAGCGCCGCGGCGCGCACGCCGGCTCGGGCCGGGTCGTGTCCGGCCGGCTCGGCTGGTAATGACCGCATCCGTCGTGCCCGGTCCTGGCCCGCTGTGGAAGCGAACCGGGGACAATGACGGGATGATTTCCGACTCCGCACCCGCCGGGCCGATCTTCGGCCGCGCCGAGGAGGTCGACGACTTCACGCGGTTGCTCGGGGACCGCGCGCAGTCGTCGATCACCCTGGTCGGCGGCGACGCGGGCATCGGCAAAACCCGGCTCCTGCAAGAAGTGGCCGAGGCTTGCAGGCAGGCTGGTGGCCACGTCTTCGTCGGGCGCTGCCTGGATCTGGGCGAGAGTGCTGCGCCATACCTGCCGGTGACCGATATCGTCCGGGCAGTGCGCGCGCTGCCGGCGACCGCGGAGCTGGCGTCCGTCGCCGCGATCGCCCCCACGGAGGGGCTGCGGCCGATCGAGTTCTTCGACGCGGTCACCACGATCATCGACGACCTCGCACAGGTCGCACCCGCGCTGGTCGTGCTGGAGGATGTGCACTGGGCGGACCGGTCGACGCGAGAACTGTTGACCTACCTGCTGACTCACGGTGTGCCGCCGGGCGTGCACCTGGTCGCGACCTATCGCACGGACGACCTACATCGCCGCCACCCGCTGCGCTCCTCCCTTGCCGTATGGTCCCGCCTACCACGCGTCCGGCGGCTCCTGCTGGAGCCGCTCGAGACTGATCCGGCCAGCGCGCTGGTCCACCACCTGCGGCCCGACCTGCCGGATGACGCCGCGCGGCAGATCGTTCGCCGATCCGGCGGAAACCCCTTCTTCACCGAGGAACTCGTGGCCGCATCGATGCCGTGCTCCGAGACCGACGACCAACTGCTGCCCGCGGATCTCGCCGACCTGCTCCTTGTCCGGACGGACGCGCTCGACGACGACACCCGCCAAGTGCTGCGCGCCGTCTCGATCGTGGGGACCGGCACGACGGAGGACACACTGCAGCAACTGACTGGGTTGTCCGCGACCGGACTGCACCGAGCCCTGCGTGCCGCGGTCGACGCGCACGTGCTCGTCATCGACGGCGGCGGCCGCTACGACTTCCGGCATGCGCTGCTCGCCGAGGCGATGTATGACGACCTCCTGCCGGGCGAACGCGTGCAGTTGCACGATCGCCTGACCGACCTACTGCTGGCGCGTGGGGGTCCGGGCACCGCGGCCGCTCTCGCCGTCCATGCCGAGCGGGCGTCGCGCTTCGGCGAGGCCTTGCGGGCGCGGGTGGCAGCCGCCCAGGAGGCTCTCGATCGCGCCGCGCCGGCCAATGCCGCCCGTCACTTCGAGGGCGCGATGGCCTTGGCGGCCGCGCACGCGGGGCTCACCGGCGTCCCGGATGATCTGCCGCAGCGAGCGGCCGAAGCGCTGCTGGCGGCCGGTGACCCGCAGCGCGCGACGAAACTCATGCGGGACGCGCTGCGCACCTTCGACGGCAGCCCGGTCGAGCGGGGGCGGATGATCCGGCTGCACCTATCCGCGTTCCTGCTGACCGACCCCCCGACGATGCACGTCAGCCTGTCGGCACCGGATCTGCCTGACCAGGCCGACCGCGTTCTCGACACAGCGGCAGGCTGGGCACGCGAGGCGGATGACGACATCCTGGTCGGTCAGTTGCTGGCGCTGAAGGCCCACTATCTGCTGGCATTCGGCCGGCTCGACGAGGCCACCGTGACCGCGGGCGAGGCACTGCTGATCGGTCGCGCCGTGGACGAACCGTCGATCGTCAGTGACGCGATGACGACCCAGGCGAAACTGGACGGGCTCGCCGGGGACCTCAGAACGGCCCTCGCCACACTCGACGAGGTGCGCGCTCGAGCCGCCGCCGACGGCGACATCCGCGCAGAGCTGCGGGCTCTGCATCAACTGGCCGGACTGCAGTCGCGCACCGATCAGCACGAGCTGGCGATGGCGACCTACGAGAAGGCCGTGCGCCGAGCGGCCGAGGCCAATGCGCGCACCGAGCTCTACGGGCTCGACTCGGTCATCTTCGCCGCGGTGCTCGCGGCGAAGCTCGGCGACTGGCAGCACGCCGACGAGTTGCTGGCCGGCGCGGACGGATTGCCTTCGGTGGCAAGGGCATCCGCGTCTGCGGTGCGGCAGACGATCGCCGCGGCGCGCGGCGACTTCGACCGGGTGCTTGCTGGGCACGAGGAGGTGCACCCCCTCTGGCACCAGGACATGTTCACCGTGGTGACGGACGCTCCGGCGACGATCGAGGCCCTTGCCGCAACGGGCGACCTGACGGCGGCAGTCGCGATCTACGACGAGGCAACCGCGACGGTCCGGAAGGTATGGCGGCTGGCAGTGTTCGACGCCCAGATCCGGATGGCGGCGCTCCTGCTGACGGCGATCGCCGACGCAGTGGCCGGTAAGCCGCGAGAGGCTGCCGCCTGGGCGCCGCGAGTGTCGGGGCTCGCTGAGGATCTCACTGCTGTGCTGGCCCTGCGTGGCAGTCGTGACGCGCTCGGCTCCGAGTCCCACGCATGGTTCGCGCGCGCTCGCGCCGAGCTCGCCCGCCTCGACGGGGACGACTCAGTTGCCGCCGATGAATACCGTCAGGCCGCAGCCGATTTCGAGCTCGCCGGCTTTCCGTACGAACAGGCGACCATCGAGCTGCTGCTGTCGCGTGTCCTGCACTCGTCGGGTGAGCACAGTCAAGCGCGCGCCGTCGCCGATCGCGCATTGGCGACGGCCCGCCGGCTCGGGGCCGCGCACCTCGTGGCGCAACTGCGCACCCGGGCGAGAGCCGATGATGCGCCGGCACGGGAGGGGGTGCTCACCCCTCGCGAACGCGACGTCCTCGAGCTTGTCGCCGCCGGTATGACGAACGGGCAACTCGCCGCGAAACTGTTCATCAGCACCAAGACCGCGAGTGTGCACGTGTCGAACATCCTCGCAAAGCTGGGCGCAGCGACCCGCACCGAAGCCGCGGACCTGGCGCGACAACGGGGTCTGCTGGACTGAGCGCCGGTCAACCCTGCGCGAGCCGGTCGCGAATCTCTGCGCCGATGCGGTGCATTCGGTCCATGACTGCGGCGAGCCCCGGGGCTGACTCGTCGGTCGGCCAGTTGGCGATCGCCGCATAGGCGACCGCGCGGCCACTGCGCCGGACCAGTCCGACGTCCGCCCGGATGCCGTCGTCGGTGCCGGTCTTGTTGATCAGTGCGGGATGCCCTTCGTCGCCGATCGTGTTGTGCGCCAGCGGATCTTCCGCGAAAGCGGACGCGACCATGGACAGGTCGGTGCTGAGCGACATCCATTCCTCGACGCGGGGCGAGACGGCACCGTCATACAGCCGGCGGACGTAGGCGACCAGCGATGCGGCGCTGGCACGTGACAGCGTGGGCGGCGTGCCGGGGATCGACAGGTCGCGCGCCTCGCCGCGCACGTAGTCAAGCAGCTCCATCGCGCCTGCACCGGTTGAATCGCCGTATGCCGCAACGGCATCCAGCCCGACGAGATCCAGCAGCACGTTCGTGGCGAGGTTGTCGCTCACCGCACCGACCAGCCGACAGGCGTCGACGACGGTCAGGTCGGCCTGGTCGAGCACACGCCACAGGCCGGAGTCGCGCACGAACCGCGCACCGTCCTTGGTCACCCGGTGATCGGCGGTCAGCTCACCGGTGTCGATCCGTCGCGCCACCTCGGCGAGCAGCAGCAACTTGCCCACGGACGCCGTCTTGCACACCTGGTCGGGCGACTGCTCCAGCCACGGCTTCGCGCCGGGCTCGTCGACGGGTATGACGAGGATGCTCCACCGGACGCTCATACTGTTCCGCCGAACTTCTCGTGGGCGACCAGTGCCCGGTCGAGCCGGTCCAGCGAGTCTGCGAGCGCCCGACGCACCCCAGGGGTGTTGTCCGGATTCGCAATAGCGGCGCGCGCCGCGTCCGCCACAGCCGGCTCGACGGCGCGGTGCGGGAACGCGGCCATCACGAACTTCTCCGCAGCCATGTCGCCCAGCTTCCTCGGCACGGCGGGCAATTCGCCGAAGAACCGGTCGACATACCCTCGCAGCAACTCATCGGCGCCGTTCTCGCCGTACCCGGCGAAGAAGCCCTCGGCAAGCGAGAGTGCCTCGTAGTTGGAAAGTGCCCGCTCGCCATACAGCTGGTCCCAGGCCCACCGTTTGGCCTCGTCGGTCGGCCGCGCGGCGCGCGCGGAAAGTGCGGACAGATGACCGCTGAGACTGTCGTCCCGAGCCCGTGCCGTGTCGATCGCGGCTGCGTCGATCAGGCCCAGCGCTGCCTGTCGCCGGACGACCTGCCAGCCGAAGTCGGTGTCACCGGCGGCTGAGCCCGGCCGGCCGTCGTCGGCTGCCCATCGCGCGAGCAGGTCCGCGTCGGTCGTCGTGGCAGCGACGAGCCGGGCGGGGGTGAGCGCCGCTTGTGGATCCTCGACGAGATCAAGTCGACGTAACCCGGCGTCCGCCAACATGGCTTGCACGTGTGCCGAATCTGCCTGCGGGACAAGGCGATAGGGGTAGAGCACCCGCACCAGACCAGCCAACATGTCGCTGAGTGAGGTCGTGTCCTCGTGCGGCCAGCATTCGGCGAAGACATGAACCACACGCTGCGGGTCGACCCGCCCGGTGTCGGCGCCCCCGAGCAGTGCAGACCAGACGGCCAGCCGCACCAGGGGGTCATCGGTCGCCAGCAGCTCCCCCGGCACGGCTGCGAGCGACTCCACGTCCAGCTGCGTCGTCGCCCAGGTGAGATCGGACGAGTTCGGCAGCAGCAGGTAACCTCGTGCTGTCCCGGCGAGATCAGGCAGGTCCGTTCGAGGTCGGTCGGCATGCACGCGGATCGTCGCCATCGCGACGCCCTCGTTGATCGACGCCACATCCAGCACGTGGGAGCGGAACGACGTCGAGCCGGCCGGTCTCGTCACGACCAGCTCGGCGCGGGCTACGACGCCGTCATGTTCCTCGACCTCCAGCCTGATGTCGTCCACCCCGGAGCTGCGCAGCCAGCCTCGCGTCCACTCGGCCAGCGACCGGCCGCTGGCGTGCTCGACAGCGGCAAGGAAGTCGTCCATCGTCGCATTGCCGAAACTGTTGTCGGTCAAGTGTTTCCGGACTCCCGCGACGAAGGCTCCGTCCCCGACATAGAGGGCGAGCTGACGCAGCGCCGAGGCGCCCTTGGCGTAAGAGATCCCGTCGAAGTTGGTCAGCGCGGACTTCGCATCCGGCGCGGAGGCCCCGGCAACCGGGTGTGTCGACGGGCTGCGGTCGACGCCATACCCCCACGTCTTGCGCGCGATGCCGAAGTCGACCCATGCCTCGGCATACCGCGTCGCCTCGGCCGAGGTGCGGTGCGCCATGTATTCGGCGAACGACTCGTTCAACCACAGGTCGTCCCACCACTGCATGGTGACCAGATCACCGAACCACATGTGCGCCATCTCGTGCGCGATCGTGTTGGCGCGGGTCAGCAATTGGGTGCGAGTGTGCGCGCCACGGAAGATGTATTCGTCGCGCAGCGTCACACAACCGGGGTTTTCCATCGCGCCGGCGTTGAACTCCGGCACGAAGAACTGGTCGTATTTGCCCCAGGGATAACGGATCCCGAAGAGCTGGTGGTAGTAGTCGAAGGACTGCTTGGTCACCTCGAAAATCTCGTCGCGTTGCTCGCGCAACTGCCGGGCGAGCGAAGCACGCACATAGATGCCGAGCGGGATGCCGTCGTGCTCGTCGGTCTCGGCGGCATACGGCCCGGCGCAGACGGTGACGAAGTAGGTCGACATCGGCGGGGTCGTTGCGAGGGTCCATTCGCCCGGTGCGGTCTGCTTCGCCGCACCGTTGCCGCCGACGATCCAGTCGTGCGGGGCGCGCACGCGCACGTCATACGGCGCCTTCAGGTCGGGCTGATCGAAGCAGGCGTAGATGGACGGCCCCGCGTCCAGGAACGACATGCCGTAGACGTAGTGCCGCCCGTCCGCGGGGTCGACCGCCCGGTGCAGCCCCTCGCCATCGTGCCGGTAGCGCATCACCGACTCCACCTGCACGGTGTTCTCGCCCTGCAGACCGGGCAGAATCACGCGTCCGTCCGTCACCGACGCGGGGTCGAGCGCCACCCCGTTGAGCGCGATCGATGTGACGGTCTCCGCCTGCAGGTCCAGGAAGGTCGCGGCGCCCGGCCGTCGGCAGGTGAAGGTGATCGTGACGGCGGACCCGAAGTTCTCATCCCCCTGGTCGAGGTCGAGCGAGAGGTCGTAGCCGGTGACGTCGATCAGTCCGGCGCGCTCCTGCGCCTCGGTGCGCAACAAAGAACCCATGGGAGTGAGCTTGTCATGCCGATCGATCCAGTAGATCGTGCGGTATGGCGCACCATCTACTGGGCTGGCAGCGCGGCAGCGACGCTGGCCCACATCCCCGCGCCCGAGACGTGGTCGTCCACAGGGAGCCCCCCGTGCTGCCTGCGGACGGCTATCCAACCCCAGAATCCTCGGATGACACAGGAAGCAGGGTTGATGCGTGGAGCGGCGTGTGACAGGCCAGTGGTTCGCGGCACGGAACGACGCGCGACGGCCCGAGCGCTGGCCGGCGAGCACGGTGGTGTGGTGCACCGGACCACCTTGGCAGAGCACGGCATAGACCGGTTCGGTGTGCGTAACGAGGTTGCGGCGGGGCGGTGGTTCAGGGTCGGCCGACACACCGTTGCGGTGGGGTCGCCCGAGATCGGAGTGGTCGCTCAGTGGTGGCGGGCGGTGTGGGAGAGCGGCTCGGGTGCGCGCCTCGACGGCGCGAGCGCCCTGTTGGCTGCCGGTATGACGAGCTTCGAGACGTCCGTCATCGACGTCACCCTGCCGAAAACCAGCCGAACCTATCCGCTCCAGGGTGTCCGCCGGCATCTGCCGCGAGTCACGCCGGCTGTGACAGGCAGCGGCATTCCACGGGTCGGGACCGAGATCGCCACGATCCACGCCGCGCAGTGGGCGGCAACCGACCGGCAGGCAGCACTGCTCATCTGCCTGCCGATGCAGCAACGCCTCACCTCTGCGCCGAGACTGCAGCTAGCGTGGCGCAGCGTTCACCGATCTGCCCGGCGGACACTGCTCGATGCGGTCATCACCGACGTCACGGACGGCGCCCAGTCCCTCGGCGAACTCGACTTCACTCGTCTGGCCCGGAAGTCCGGACTGCCACCGCCGTCACATCAGGCGGTGCGTGAGGGGCCGCACGGGCGGGTCTATCTGGATGTGTCATGGGACGACGTCGGCCTGGTGGTCGAGGTGGACGGTGGACATCACCTGCTCGCACTCAATCCCATCGATGACGCGCTCCGCCAGAACGACCGAGTCACCGCGGGCGAGCGAATGCTGCGGATACCGGTCATCGGCCTGCGTCTCGTACCGGACCGATTCATGCTCCAGGTGCGTCATACCTACGATGCGCTACGGATCGAGGCGGGTCGCCGGCATGCAGCCCGCTCCAGGTCCAGTGGATAGTGCGGCATTGCGCACGAACTACTGGACCCAGCGCCTGCCGGCGAGGACGAACCTCGGTCAGCCGACGCCACGGATCTGGCGACCGTAGGCCTGGTTCTCGAGCCGCTGGATGCGCTTCTCGGTCGGGGGGTGGGTCGACATCAGGCGGGAAACGTCCTGTGCGCGAAACGGATTGGCGATCATCATGTGGCTGGTGTTGACGACCTTGGGCTCCGGCGCCAGCGGGGTGCGGGCAGTGCCGGCTTCAAGCTTGCGCAGCGCGGACGCGAGCGCGAGCGGGTCACCGGTGAGCTTGGACCCGTCCTCGTCTGCGTCGTACTCACGCGTGCGGCTGATGGCGAGCTGGATCATGCTGGCCGCGACCGGGGCGAGGAAGGCCATCGCGAGCATTGCCAGCGGGTTGGGCCGGTCGTCGTCGTTGTTGCCGCCGCCGAACATCCCGAACCACATCATCATCTGCGCGATCGAGGTGATGATGCCGGCCAGCGCCGCGGCGATCGACGAGGTGAGGATGTCGCGGTTGTAGACGTGCATCAGCTCGTGGCCGAGCACACCGCGTAGCTCCCGCTCGTCGAGCAGGTCGAGGATGCCCTGCGTGCAGCACACGGCGGCGTGCTGCGGGCTGCGGCCGGTGGCGAACGCGTTCGGTGCATCGGTCGGCGAGATGAACAGCTGCGGCATCGGCTTGCCCGCCTTGGTCGACAGCTCCCGCACGATGCGGTACATCTCCGGCGCCTGGATCTCGCTGACGGGATAGGCACGCATCGCCTTGATGGCCAGCTTGTCGGAGTTCCAGTAGCTGTACGCCGTTGTCGCGACGCCGATCAGCGCGAAGATCCAGATGTAGCGACCCCCGGCGACCAGCGCGCCGATCGCGAGCAGAATGACCCAGATGCCGCCGAACAACGCGGCCGTCTTGAGGCCGTTGAAGTGACGGTGCATACCAGGCAAACGCGCCTGACCACCCGGTTTGTTCCGGCCTCAGCGGCCGACGAACTGCAGCAGCCACTGCGGCGCAATGCTGGTCACCGCGAGCGCGGCGGCGCCGACGATGACCAGGATCCGGTGCAGCGGATGCAGCGCGTCGGCGTGCTCCGGGTCCTTGCGCGCCCCGAAGAGGATGCGCAGCCAGCGCAGGTAGACGGCGACTCCCAGCATCGCGTTGAGCGCCGCGATCACGGCCAGGATCCACATGCGCCCACCGGCCACAGGGCCGATCGCAGCCACCTTGGCGACCAGGCCGATCACGGCCGGCGGCAGGCCCATCAGGGTCAGCAGCCCGAGCGCGAGGGTGACGGCGAGCAACGGCCGGCGTCGCAGCAGCCCCCCGTATGACGACAGATCGGTCGCGTCCGCACGACCGTCGGCATGCGCCAGCGCCGTCACCACGGCGAAGACGACGAGGGTTGCGAGCGCATAAACCATGAGGTAGGCGGCGGCCGACCGGACGGCCCGCGATGACACCGCGGCGAGCGGCAGCACGACCCAGCCGGCCTGGGAGACGGTCGACCAGGCGAGGAAGCGCAGCGCATTGCGTTCCCGCAGCGCCATCACGTTGCCGAGGGTCATCGAGACCGCAGCCAGGACACCGACAGCGGCGAGCGCGGAGGTGCCAAGCACGGTCACCCCCCGGAAGATGACCAGCAGCGCGGCGAGCGCGGCGATCTTGGAGGTGACCGCCAGGAAGCCGCCGATCGGCACCGACGCCCCGCTGAAGGCTTCCGGCGTCCAGGCGTGGAACGGGACGAGCGAGAGTTTGAAACCGAGCCCGGCGAGGATGAAAACCACTGCCAGCACGAGGATCCGGCGCGAGTCGGGATCCTGTGCGGCGTGCAGCACGGCGTCGCCGCTGAGCAATGCCGACCCGGTGGCGGCGAACCACAGCGCGGCGCCCATCGCGGTGATCGCGAAGCTGACGAGCGCGGTCGTCAGCAGCGCCAGCGCACCGTCGACCGCGGCGCGGCGGGCGCGCAGCGCGACCAGCGCGATCGCCGGCAGGGTCGCGAGCTCGAGCATGACCAGCCACGACCCGAGATCCCGCGACGCGACCACGCCTGTGGCACCGGCGGTCGCCGCGAGCAGCAGCGTCGCCTGCACGGCTGCCCGCTCTGCGGGCACGCGGATCGGCAATGCCAGCAACGCGATCACCGCACCGCTCACCAGTGCCGCGAGTTGCAGCCCGGCGCCGACGTGATCGACGGAGTAGAGGCAGGCGCCCCCATGCGGCAGGCACAGGGTGTCGCGCGGGTCGTCCGCGGAGGGCAGCACCCCCGGCACCGCGGCGGCCGCACCGGCGAGCAGCAGCACCGCGGCGATGGCCCAGTGCGACCGGCCCAGCCGTGGCAGGAGCGCGTCCAGCACGAGCAGCAGTACGCAGCCAACGGCCGGAATGAGCACTGGCGCCAGCAGCCACCAGTGATAGGTCAGCTTCATCGCCCGGTCACCGCCATCAGGTGGGTGACTGCGTCAGAGGTGGTGTGCAGCAGCACGACGGGTACGACGCCCAGCGCGATCGCGGCAACACTTAGGGCGCCGGCGACCAGCCATTCGTTGCCGTGCGCATCGGTTTCCGGCTCGGCGGCGGGCGGCGCTCCGCCCTCGGCGCGGCCCTGCCAGACGATCCGCAGCACGCGCAGCGCATAGGCGGCCGCGAGCACCGCACCCACCGACGCCACCGCGGCCAGCACCCGGAACCAGCCCAGCGGCCGGTCCCCGCCGGGGCTCCACGCCCCGAAGATGGCCAGTACCTCACCCCAGAAGCCCGCCAGTCCGGGCAGCCCCATGGACGCGGCGAAGCCGATCACCAGGGCCAGGCTCAGCCGCGGGGAGATGTCGCGCAGTGACCGGCGCACCGTGTCCAGATCGTCGCTGCCCCAGCGGTGTTTGAGTCCGCCGACCACGGCGAAGAGCAACGCAGAGATCACCCCGTGGGCGATGTTGGCGTAGAGCGCCGCTTGCAGCCCGATCGCGGTGCCGCTCATCAGCCCGAGCAGCACGAATCCCATGTGCGCCACCGACGACCACGCCACCAGTCGCTTCAGGCTGCGTTCGACCAGACACACCAGGCCGCCCCAGATGATGCCGATGACCGCGAGCGTCGCGACATATGGGGCGAGTCGCTGGACGCCGTCGGGCAGCGGCGCGATGACCAGCCGGACCAGTCCGTAGGTGCCCATCTTGAGCAGCACCGCCGCGAGCAGCATGGAGCCGGCGGTCGGCGCGACCGTGTGCGCTCGCGGCAGCCAGGAATGCAGCGGCCACATCGGCACCTTGATGCCGAGCCCGATGAGCAGGATCAGCGCGACCGCGGTCTGCTGTCCGGCGGGCAGTCGGTGCGCTGCCAGTCCGGCGAAGTCACTGGTGCCTGCGGCGAAGGTCATGGTCAGGATCCCGACGAGCATGAGCGTCGAGCCGAGCACCGTGTAGAGCACGAAGGTGTTTGCGGCACGGGACCTTTCGCGGGCGTCACGCCGGTCGCCGAACCGGCCGATCAGCACCCACATGGGCACCAGGACGACCTCGAAGGCGACGAAGAAGCTGATCGCGTCCTGCACCAGGAAGCTGGCGATGCCGCCACCGATCACAAGCAACAGACAGCCGAAGAACGTTGCGGGAGTGCCGCCTTCGGGCTGCTCATGCCGCGCATGCAGCACGACGAGCACGCCGACAGCAGCCGTCATGAGCAGCAGCGGGACGCTGATGCCGTCGACCGCCAGGTGCAGGCGCATGCCGATCTCGGGCACCCACTGCCGGTCGAGCACCGGGCGCTGCACAGCGATGACCACGCACGCGAGCAACGCGAGGACGGTCACGACCAGCGAGACGATGTATGCCGTGTGGCGGCTCACCGCGCGGGCGCTGCGGTCGCCGACAACCAGTGCCAGACCGGCGACGATCGGCGCAAGCGGGGCGACGAGGAGTGCGGCTACCACAGGATCACGCCCATCAGACCGACCGCCACGAGCCCGACCGAGACCGCGAGCAGTCCGGTGGTCGGACGGTGCGTGTGCAGCCGGGCGGTGCGGCGAGCAAGCGCTGCCGACGCCTCGGGAAGCCGCTGCACTCCGGCATCCAGTCGGCCCTCCAGCCGGGTCACCACGTGCGCCAGGCCGACGACCGGCCGGACGACCGCGACGTAGATGCGGTCCACGTCGAAGCCCCGGGACGCCGCAGCACGCACGAAGACCGGCACACGCGCGGCGGCGTCGCCATACACCGTGCCGACCGACATCATCCGCACGAGCAACGCGACCGCGCCCATCAGCAACAGACCGGCACCGATCAGCCAGCCGTTCGGATGTTTCCAGTCGACGTCGAGCATCGGGGAGAAGATCAGCAACCCGCCGACCACCGAGAGCAGCGCGAGCAGCTGCAACCCGAAGCGCGCACCACCGCCGGGTTGCTGGTGGACCAGCAGGTCATCCTCCTCTTCCACCTCCGCGATCGGCGCGGGCTGCGCGACGGCGCCATCGATCGGGCGGCCGTGCTGGTCGACAGGTGGCAGTCCGACGAGCATGTCGACGATGCCGACCTCTTGCACGGCGTAGCTGTCCTCGACCACTTCGAGTGCCTGCACTCGCTGGGCACCGGTGCGGTGAATGAGGATCAGCCACATCCGCATGCTGTACGCCGCGGTCAGCAGCACCACGCACGCCAGCGCGGCGAAGGCGATGCGCGCGCTCGTGTCTCCGTCGATGCCGCCACGGGCTGCCTGGTCGATGATCAGGTCCTTGGACACGAAACCCGCGAAGGGCGGGACACCGGCAAGCGCGAGCAGACCGATGCCGACCATCCGGCGGCATCCCGGGTACTTGCTCAGCACGCCGGACAGCCGCTCGACGGTTGTGCCCGCAACCAGCACCGACAGCCAGCCCATCATCAGGAAGAGCAGCGCCTTGAACATCGCGTGCGACAGCAGGTGGGCGATGCCGAGATCGGCGCCGGCACGCGGCGTGACGACCGCGAGGCCGAGCAGCATCAGCGCGACCTGGGACACGGTCGACCAGGCGAGTAGTCGTTTCAGGTCATGCTGCAGGAAGGCGAGGACGCCGGCGCCGACCATCGAGACCGACGCCACGATCGTGAGCACCAGCCGCGCCGGATCGGACAGTTCGAGCAGTGCGACCAGCTTGCCGAGCACGACGGTGCCCGCGGCGACCATGGTCGCCGCGTGGATGAGCGCCGAGGCCGGGGTCGGGCCTTCCATCGCGTCGGGCAGCCAGTCCTGGAACGGCACCTGTGCCGACTTGCCGGCGACCGCGCAGATCAGGCACAGCAGCGCGGCGGCGAGTGCCGTGTGGTGGTGGGCGGCGGCATGGGTCCAGTGGGTGACGACGACGCCGAGGTCGGTGCTGCGGGCGCCGAGCGCGAGGATCGCCAGACCGATGACCAGCGGGGTATCGGCGATCCGGGTGACCAGGAATGCCTTGTATGCCGCCCGGCGGGCCTTCGAACGCTCCGACTCGTGCCCGATGAGCAGGTAGGAGCACCAGCCCATCAGCTCCCAGCCGATGAGGGTCAGCAGCAGGTCCCCGGACAGGACCACGAGCTGCATCGCGGCGGTGAAAAGGCCCACCGTTGCGGCGAATTGGCGGTAGCGCGGGTCGCTGTAGAGATACCACCGGGTGAAGAGCTGCACCGCCCACGAGACCAGCCCGACGGCGACCGCGACCAGCACGGAGAGCCGGTCGACCTGCAGGTGCAGCGGGATGCTGAAGCCAGGCCCGACGGGCAGCTGCCCGATCGTGCCGGGCGAGGCGACCGCGCCGCCGCGCGCTTGCTGCGCGAGCAGGGCGATTGCCGCGGCGAGACCGAGGAAGCTCAGCGTTGCGGAGACCACGAACGCTGCCGCGCTGCGACGGGTCAGCAGGATCACCAGCACCGGGATCGCCGCGGGCAGCAGCACGACCAGGTGACTCGGCTGCAGCGCGAAGTCCAGCGCGAGCGTCGAGCTGTCGAAGCGGCCGTCGCCCAGCATCATTCGGATTCACCCGCTTCGGTCAGGTCAATGTTGCCCCGGGCGCGGAAGACGGCAAGGATCACGCCGAGGGCGACGCTGATCTCGGCCGCCGCGATGGTGATCACGAAGATGGTCATGACTTGACCGGCACGCAGAGTGTCGCTGGTCAGCGCACCGACCGTCACGAAGAGCAACCCGGCGGCCGCGAGCATCAGCTCGACTCCGATCAGCACCAGGATGGCGTTGCGCCGGGCGAGCACGCCGTAGAGGCCGATGCCGAAGAGCAGTCCGACGAGGATCATCGGCAGCACGGGGTGGATCATCGCGGCACCCCGTCGGCGTCGCCCCGTGGCCCGATCGGCAACCGTGCCAGGGCAAGTGCGGCGACGAGCGCCACCAGCAGCAGCGCGGACAGCACCTCGAACGGCCACACCCAGCTGCCGAAGAGTCGCGCGGCCAGCAGGTGCGTGCCGCCGCCGTTCACGCGCTTCTTGTCGTTGCCGAACGCGCTGATCAGCACGCTGGCCAGCAGTGCCGCGGTCGCGGCACCGACAACCAATGCGGCGGCGCGCTGCACCCGTGACGTATCGTGCTCGGCGCTGCGCCCGATCGGTGCGCGGGTGAGCATGAGCGCGAAGAGCACCAGCACGACGATGGCACCGACATACACCAATAACTGCACCAGCGCGACGAATTCGGCGCCGAGCACGAGATAGCAGCCCGACAGCGACGCCAGGCTGACGATCAGCCACAGCGCCGAGTGCACCAGGTGTTTGGTGCTCACCGCAAGCAGCGCGGCAGCGACGCTGATCGTGCCCGCGATAGTGAAGAGCACGTCGTATGTCGTCACGACACGTCACCCTCCACGGCCTCCGGCGGCGGCACGGTGCGCATCCACTCCCCCAGCTTTTCCTTCTCGTGCAACAGGTTCCGGATGTCGCCGTCGGCATACTCGAACTCGGGGCTCCAGAAGAGCGCGTCGAACGGGCACACGTCGATGCAGATCCCGCAGTACATGCACAGGCTGAAGTCGATGGCGAAGCGATCGAGCATGTTGTGCTGCCGGGCACGCCCGCCTTCCGGTCCAGGCGGCACGGTCTCCTTGTGCGAGTCGATGTAAATGCACCAGTCGGGGCACTCGCGCGCGCAGAGCATGCAGGAGGTGCAGTTCTCCTCCAGCAGCGCGATCACGCCGCGGCTGCGATCGGGCAGGTCGGGCCGAACATGCGGGTATTGCTGGGTGTGCGCGTGCGTGACCATGGTGCGCGCCGTGGTCGCCATACCCTTGGCGAGGCCGCCGAGGAACTTGCTCATCGGGAAGTCACCACCACTCCGACTGCGGTTATTGCCAGCTGTAGCAACGCGATCGGGACCAGACCGAGCCAAGCGACGCGCTGCAGCTGGTCCTCGCGCAGCCGCGGCCAAGCAACCCGGATCCAGATGATCACGAACGCGAAGATCCCTCCCTTGATCAACATCCAGAGCCAGCCGAGCGAGTCCGGCAGCGGGCCGGCCCAGGCACCGAGCCAGAGCGCGGCGAGCAGGAACGACATCACGACGATGCCGGCATACTCGGCGAGCAGGAAGAGTGCGAACCGCAGCCCGGTGTATTCGGTGAAGGGGCCCATGACCAGTTCGGAGTCGGCGACCGGCATGTCGAACGGCGGGCGCTGCAGCTCGGCAGTGGCGGCGACGAGGAAGACGAGGGCGCCCGGCAGCTGCCAGATCAGCCACCAGGGGTTCCAGGCATGGGCGATGCCGACCAGCGACAGCGAGCCGGCCGCGATCGCGAACGACGCGCACACCAGGATCAGCGGCAGCTCGTAGGAGACGAGTTGGGCGGCGGTGCGCATGCCGCCGAGCAGCGAGTATTTGTTGCCGCTGGACCAGCCAGCCATGAGCGTGCCGAGGGTGCCGATGCCGCCGATGGCGAGCAGCCAGACCAGGCTGCCCGGCACGTTCGCGCCGTAGAAGTGCGGACCGAAGGGTATGACGGCGAGCGCGAGCAGGTAGGCGACGATGCCTAGCGCGGGGGCGATGCGGAAGACGCGCTTGTCGGCCGCGAGCGGGACGATGTCCTCCTTCTGGGCAAACTTCACGCCGTCGGCAATCAGCTGGGCCCAGCCGTGGAATCCGCCGGCCTCCATCGGGCCGAGGCGGCCCTGCATGTGGCCCATGACCTTGTGCTCGGTCTGGCCGACCAGCAGCGGGAGCACCAGGAAGGCGGCGAGCACGCAGACCGACCGGATGACGATCTCGACGAAGTCGTTCACCTCGGTCCCCAGCTCTCGTCGGGTATGCCGGGGGGCTGCATCCGGCGGCGCGGGGCACGCGCCGGCTTGCCATCAGTGCCACTGCCACCGGGCTCCTTGGCGCCCGGCCAAGGCTTGCTGACCCTGGAGGCGAGGACGAACGACTTGCGGAGCGGGTTGCCGTCGAAACCGTCCGGCAGCAACAGTTTTCGCAGCTTTCCGCCGCCGGTCTCGGTGAACCCGTCGAAGCCGATGCCGAACATCTCGAAGGTTTCGCGCTCGTGCCAGGCGGCGCCCGGCCAGAGCGGGGTGCAACTCGGCAGCGAGGCGCCGTCGGTGATGTGTGTCTGCGCCAGCACTTCGCGCAGCGCGCCGGGCGACAGGTCGTAGAGGTGAACGACGACGTCGAAACCGGGCTCGTCGCCAGCGTCGGTGTTGTCCACGGCGGTGAGGAAGTCGAAGAAGGCGAAACCTGCGTCGCGCTGCTCCTGCAGGGTATCCAGCCAATCCTCAGGCGTGCAGTCGAGGGTCCGCAGGCGCGCGGTCGCGTCGGTCATGACGCTCCCTCGGCGGGCGGCTGCACCAGTGGCCGGGTCGCCTCAGCGGCGGTGACCTTGCGGCCGGCATACCCGGTCAGCTTGGCGCGCAGCCCGGACGCCTGCAGCTTCTCGGCGGCGATCTGCTCCTGCAGCACCCGGATGCCGTGCAGCAGTCCTTCGGGTCGCGGCGGGCAGCCGGGGACGTAGACGTCGACCGGGATGAGCTGGTCGACGCCCTTGGTGACGCAGTAGGAGTCCCAGTAGGGGCCGCCGGAGTTGCTGCACGCCCCGAAGCTGATCACGTATTTCGGCTCGGGCATCTGGTCGTAGAGGCGGCGGACGGCTGGCGCCATCTTGTCGGTGACCGTGCCCGAGACGACCATCAGGTCGGCCTGGCGCGGGCCGGGTGCGAACGGTATGACGCCTAGCCGGATGAAGTCGTGACGGGCCATCGAGGCGGCGATGAATTCGATTGCGCAGCAGGCGAGTCCGAAGTTGAAGACCCACAGGGAGTAGCGGCGGCCCCAGTTGAGCACCACCCGCATCGGTTTGGGCGCGACTTCGTGCGCCATGCCGACCTTGGGCATCGGCAGATCAGTGGTCATCGCTGCGAGTCCCCCAAGTCAGCAGGCCGCGGCGAGCGGCATGCAGCAGTCCGACGAGGACGACGACAACGAAGATCGCCATCTCCACCAGGCTCGCCACGCCGAGGCTGTGGTCGCGCAGCACCAGCGCCCACGGGAAGAGGTAGACGGCGTCGACGGCGAAGATGACGTAGAGGAAGGCGTAGGTGATGTAGCGGAAGTGCGTCTGCGCCCAGCCGCCCTGCACCGGGTCGACACCGGATTCGTACGTCGTCAGCTTCGCCAGGCCGGGTGCGCGGGGCGCCAGCAGCCGCCGGGAGATCATGGCGGCACCGAAAAGCACGGCGCCGGCGACACCGACGCCGAGCAGCACCAAGTAGCCGGTTACTCCCGAGGACACCCCGGAAGCCTAACGAGCCAAGGTGCCTGAATGAGTGAGGCGCCCCCGGAAGGTGGTTCAGCCGGGCACATCATCCGGTCGGCCGGGCTCCCGCAACGCGCACGACAACACCACGGCGGCGATCGGAACCGTAGCCAGCACAGCGAGCGCTCCTCCGGGTCCGTGGTGCTCGGCAACCACTCCGAGCAGCGGCATGAACAGCCCACCGGCACTGATCGCCAGACCGAGGGTGACACCCGCGGCCGTGCCGGGGCGGCTCGGCAGGTAATCCTGTCCCAGCTTGACCAGCACCGCGAACGGGATGTTGGTGACCAATCCGACCAGAAACACCAGAGGCAGCGCGCCGTACCGCTGGTGACATGCGAGCAGCGCCCACATGGCGGGGAGCAACGCGGCGTTGCCGATCTGCACCGTGCGCACCAGCCCGATTCGGTCCGCTATGCGCCCGCCCACCAGAGTGCCGACCACACCACCGGCGAGTTCCAGAGTGAGGGCGGCACCACCGACTGTGCCGGAGGCGCCCAGATGCCTGATCCAGTAGAGCGCGATGAAGGTGTTGACGCCGTTGCTGATTGCCGAGCGAATGATCTCGGCCGCCGTCAGCAGGGCGAAGAGACCGACTCGGTCAGCGCCGACGCGTGGTGTGACGCGCCTGCTCGCCGCGCTCGAGCGGCGATTGTGTCGCAGCAGGATGAAGCCCATCAGCACCGCGGGCGGGATGAACAGCGCTGTGGCGCCGATACCCAGCCCGTCCAATGCAGGGGTGACCAGCGCAGGTCCGACGAAGAAGCCGACGCTGCCGCCGGCCGCGAAGTAGCTCATCGCAGTCGCGCTCGCGCCGGCGGCCCGGCGCGCGTCGCGGCCTGCGGGCGGGTGGAACATCGCGATCCCGAGACCGGCCAGGAGCAGCAGGCCGAACACGGCCGGATAGGACGGCACCAGACCGGACAGACCGGCTCCAATCCCGGCGAGACTCATTCCGGCGGGTGCCATCCACGGCAGGCGACGACGGTCGGCGAGGACGCCGATGACGATCTGCGGCAGGGCACTACCGATCGTGGTTGCCAGCGCCAGCCCTGACGCCTGGACGTAGCTGAAATGTCGTTCGAGCACGAAGTAGGGAATCGCCGCAGGCACCAGTCCCTGGAAGAAGTCGTCCACTGCATGCGCCGTCGCCCAGATCCGCATCCGTCGCCACGGCGTCTGCTGGTCTTCGCCCGGGCTGTGCGTGAGCGGGGCGGGGATCAACGTCACATATCCACGATGCCGCGACCAGCCTCGGCGGGCTTCCAGTATTCTGCCGAGTTGTGTCGCAGAACCGCCATACGCCGATCGCGGCGACCACGACACTCCTGCACCGTGGCGGTGACGTCATCGATCGGCACCACCACGACGAACACCAGCTGATCTACGTCAGTTCGGGAGTGGTCGCGATCCGGACCGCGCACGGCGCCTGGGTCGCGTCCCGCGACCGGGCGCTGTGGGTGCCGGCGCACACCTGGCACGAGCACAGGTTCTACGGTCGCAGCAGCTTCCACACCGTGGGGTTCGGTGCCGGATCGGGGCCGCTGCCCACCGATGCACCCACCGTGATCGCGGTGGACCCGCTACTGCGCGAGTCGCTCGTGGCGCTGACCGGAGAGAAACCTCCTGCCCGGGAGGAACATCACCTGCGTGCGGTGATCTCTGATCGGCTGCACCGTGCGCCGCTGCAGCCATTCGTGCTACCGATGCCGACAGACCCGCGCCTCACCGACGCCTGCCGGATCATCGAGGCGGATTTGTCGATCCCTCGCTCGATCGGCTGGCTGGCCGCACGGGTGAACACGGGTGAGCGCACCCTGTCGCGTCTGTTCCGCACAGAGTTCGGCATGTCGTATCCGCAATGGCGAACCCGGGCGAGACTGTTCACCGCCATGGTGCTGCTGAGCGAAGGCAACTCCGTCACCAGCACGGCACACGCGACGGGCTGGGCGACGACGAGCGCCTTCGTGGACACCTTCTCCCACACACTCGGAGTCACGCCGGGTTCGTACCGGCGCCGGTAAGGCCGGCTCCGCATTCGCCACCGGAGTCAGCGTGCCGGGGCGCCGATCGCCTGGGTCAGCCGCATGATCAGCGACATGTCAGCGACGTCGGCGAGGACGATCACGGCGCGGCCAGCCTCCGGACGAAGGCCGAGGTATGCCGCATAGCCGCCGGTCTCGCCGTTGTGCCAGACGACCGGCCCTCCGGCCGCGCCCCGCTCGCGCACCCAGAAGCAGTCGTCGCGGTCGAGCGATCCGATGCCGGGAGCCGTTCCGGCCAGCAGGGCACGTGCGACTGTGGCGAGGTCGGCGAGGCTGCTGGTGACGCCACCTGCAGGGGCATACCCGGTCATCCGCCAGGGTCGCGCCCACTCGCCGGCCTTGGTATGGCCGGTTGCACGGGGCGCGCGATGGTCGGCCGAGGTGTGGGTCAGGCCCAGCGGGTTGACGATGCGGTCGCGCACCAGGTCTGGGTATGACGAGCCGGTCGCCCGCTCCAGCACGGCACCGGCGAGGGCGGCGCCGAGGTTGGAGTAGGCCTTCCGCCCGCGAGTGCGCAGCCGAGCCCTGGCGGCTCCCCGGATGACGAACGAGACACCTTGTCCGGCATACGGATTCAACCCGACGACGACGAGTCCGAACACCTGCAGCAGCGCGCGAGGGCCGAGCGCCAGGCGGGGCAGTCCGCTCGTGTGCGAGCCCAGCTCGCCGATCGTGCAGTCCCCAACTGGGCGGCGCGCCAACTCCGGCAGATGTGTCGCCACGCGGTCGGCGAGATCGAGCTCGCCGCGCTGCGCGGCGTCGGCGATCAGCATGCCGGTGAGCGCCTTGCTGATCGAGCCGATCTCGAAGACGGATTCGGGGGTCGCCGCGACGGTGGCGACCCCAACCGGCGTGTCAGCGGCCGATTCGACCACTGCGACACCCAGCCGGCGGGTGTGGCGCGACGTATGCTCGTCGAGCAGCGCTGCCAGTATCGGGTCACCGGTCGCGGCCTCCGGACGGTGTAACAGGTTGCACAGCAACCCAACCACCCGTCGCACGGCCCACCCGAGGGTCGCCACACCGACCACTACCCCGAACGCAGCCCCGATCACGTCTGCAGGCTATGCGCGTCACGGCGACGGCGGGGACTGCTCGAACAGCGCATTGAGTTCTGCCCAGCTCATACCTCCCGCCAGTTCGTCGTAGGTTCCGTCGGTCAGCAGCTGCTGAGTCGCCCGGCGGAGGTGTCCGAGGATCGCGCCAGCCAGCGACGAGCCGGCCGAGATCCGGCGAGCGCCGGCTGCGCGCAAGCACGCGACACTGGGTGCGCCGGGTCCGGCGAGCACGTTCACCGGGGCCGGGATCGCAGCAGTCAGCCGCTTTACCACCTCCGGGTCAGCGGTGCCTGGGACGAAGATGCCGCTCGCGCCGGCGTCGAGGTAGGCGTGGGCGCGGGCCACGGTGTCGGCGAAGTCGGCCCGTCCGAGCAGGTAGCTGTCGGTGCGAGCGTTGAGGTAGAAGGCGTCCACGCCTGCGCGGGTGGCAGCTTCGCGGACGACCCTGACCCGGCGGGCCGCGTCGCCGATCGGCAGCAGCGTGCCATCCACCTGGTCTTCGAGGTTGACCCCCACCACTCCCGTCTCGATGACCTGCGCGATCGTCTCGGCCAGATCGGCGTCGTCGGATGCGAACCCGGACTCGATGTCGCATGAGACGGGCACTGTCGCGACTGCGCAGATGCGCCGCAGCGCGTCGAGCATGGTGTCCCGGTCGAGCTGATTGCCGTCGGGGCGGCCCAGCGCCCAGGCGACGGCGGCACTCGAGGTCGCGAGCGCAGGTGCCCCGGTCGCCTCGATGACGGCGGCCGAGCCGGCATCCCAGCAGTTGGGCAGCACCAGCAGGTCGTCGTGCAGCGCGGTGAAATGTGCGGCGCGTTCCTGGATCGTCGTCATTGCCCGACTGTAGGTCCGAGCACCGACAGCGGCATCGATGCCGATCAGGGACCACCGCGGCGGCCATGCGTGCGTGGCGCGTCATACCCGCCCTCGGGCGGCACCATCTCGGCGCGCACACCGAGCAACCGGACCGGACGATCGTCGGAAAGCCTTGTGTAGAGGGCGAATGCGGTGTCCGCGATGGTTGTGGCGTCGTACGTCGGCTCGGGCAGTTTGCGCACCCTGGTGAAGGTGAAGAACGGCGCGAAGCGGATCTTCAGGTGGACCCGCTGGCATGCCCTGCCTTCGGCGCGTATGTCGGAGACGACCTGCATCGCGAGGTCCTGCAGCGCGGCCTGGACCTCGTCCTGGCTGACCAGATTCTGCTGGTAGGTGGTCTCCCGCCCGTGCGCTCGCGCAACCCACGGAGCGTCGTCGACGACGGCACTCCCGGTCCCGCGTCCGAGCCGCCCGATGTGCGGGCCGGTGTTGGGCCCGAACTCGGCGGCGAGCATCTCCTCGGGCGCGGTCGCAAGTTCGCGCACCGTGTGGATCCCGTGTGCTGCCAGTCGTTTCGACGTCTGTGGACCGACGCCCCAGAGCGCCGTGACCGGCTTGTCACCCATGACGTCGAGCCAGTTGTCGCGCGTCAGCCGGAACACGCCGCGCGGCTTGCCGAAGTCGGTGGCGTTCTTGGCGCGCACCTTCGTGTCGCCGATGCCGGCGCTGCAGTGCAGCCCGGTGGCTTCGTGGACGGCGCTCTGGATCGCCCGCGCTGTCGCGACAGGGTCGTCGCTCTCGACGCCGACGAACGCCTCGTCCCAGCCGAGCAGCTCGACCGTCGCGCCGGGGAAGTCGCGCAGCGTTTGCATCACCGTGGCCGAAACCGATTCGTAGACAGGGAAATCCACCGGCAGAAAGATCGCTTCGGGACACTTGCGGATGGCGAGTTTCAACGGCATCCCGGACCGGATGCCGAACTCACGGGCTTCGTATGACGCGGTGGACACGACCGCCCGCTCGCTCGGATCGCCGCGCCCGCCTACGACCACCGGTTTGCCGGCGAGCTCGGGGTGTCGCTGGGTCTCCACGGCAGCGAGGAACTGGTCCATGTCCACATGGAGGACCCAGTGCGTCATCCGGCTCACCTCGCTGACGCCAGCCTGCCACGGCATACCGACTGACGCACTTGGCACCGAGCGACGCAATTGCAACTGCGTCACTCGGTCTGCGCTGCGTCAGTCGGCGGGGACGGCCATCGACGGTTGCATTATTGACCGTCCAGTCATTACTATTGACTCCATGGTCAATACATCTTTTGCACTGTCATCCACCACTCGTCGTCGCCTCAGCCTGGTCATCGGCGCCTACACCGTGGTCGTGTTCGCCACGATCGTCGCTCTCGGCGTGCTCAGCGCGACCGCGAGCGATCACGCACCGCGAGACGCGTGGGTGCATGCGATCATCGTGGCTGTGTTCGCGATCCTGCTTCCGATGCGGCTCCGCGCCGCCTCGCGGGGCAGCCTCGCCGGGCTGCGCGCCATCGGCATCATCAGCGGGGTCCTGTTCATGGTCAACGTCGTTGAGTCGACGCTCTCGATGTTTCCAGTCTGGATGCGCACCGAGATGATCGTCATCGCGCTGCTGATGCTCGTGTCGATCGGCCTGGTCGTGCGGGAACGGCTATGACGCCACCACGCCGCCGCCTCAGCCCGGACGAGCGGCGCGGGCAGTTGGCGCGGGCCGCAATCGAGGTCGTCGCAACGGCCGGGTTCCCGGGCGCGACGGCTGACGCGATCGCCGAAACGGCAGGCGTTTCAAAGGGATTGCTTTGGCACTACTTCGATGACCGGGATGCACTGCTCGAACACGCCGCCCGCGAAACGCTCGTGCTGCTGCGCCGTACGGTGGGCAGCAAGATCGATCTCGACGGCCCGGTGGACGAAGTGATCCGCGACGCGATCCACCGCGCGGCGACGCTGCCGACAACCCACCCGCGGGAGGTGCGCGCACTACGGGATATAGCCCTCAATCTGCGCGCCGGCGACGGCAGCCTGCGACTCGGCGGCGGCGAATACGACGAAACGCACCGCCTGCAAGCAGAGATCTTCCAACGCGGCGTCACCGAAGGCACCTTTCGCGCGGATCTCGACCCACTGCCCACCGCCGTGCTCTACCAGGGCTTGGTTGACACGATGGTCGGTCACCTGATGGATCATCCGGACGTCGACGCGGGCCTGTTCGCGGATCAGGTCGCCGACCTGTTGCTACGCGGGATCGCGTCGCCAGCGTGACTCATCGCGGTGCTTGATACTGGGGCGATGCCCACCAAACGCGAACCGACGTTCACCTCTGCATCCACCGTGGAGTTATACCGGGCGAGCGCGAACGACCTGGACGTCGCCCGAGCGGCGTGGGTGTCGCAGGACGCCGCGGCGCATGCGAAGGAGGCGCAGGAGGGCCGGGTCGAGGGACTGATCCGTTTTCTGTGGCGCAATCGACATACCTCGCCTTTCGAGCACGGGCAGTTCACTTTCGTGGTGACGACGCCGATCTTCGTGGCGCGCGAATTCATGCGGCACCGGACGTTCTCCTTCAACGAGATCAGCGGCCGTTACACCGAGTTGCCGGACAGGTTCTATCTGCCGCCCGCGGATCGCCCGCTGCGGCAGGAGGGCAAGGTGGGTTCCTATCGGTTCGAGCCGGGCGACGAGCAGCAGGTCGCCCTCGTCCGGGAGACCATCACGGAGTCGACGCGCTGCGCACATGCTGCATACCGGCGGCTGCTCGATGCCGGCATCGCCCGCGAGGTCGCGCGCGATGTGCTGCCGGTCAACCTGATGACGAGCTTCTGGGCGACGACGAACCCGCGAAACCTGATGCATTTCCTCGGTTTACGGACCGCGCCCGACGCGTTGCACGAGATCCGGGAGGTCGCCAGCCAGATCGAGCAGCACTTCGCGCAGCAGATGCCGATCACCCACCGGGTATGGCGGGAGGATCTCGGCGCTCGCGGCTAGCGAGTCAGTCGCCGGGCCAGGTGACGTGTTCGCGTCCGGAGGGGGCTGGTCCAGGTGCAGACCCCGGTGCGGGTCATCGTGACTTTCCAGCCGGTTTCGTGTTTGGCGCGGTGGTGGCGGCACAGGCATTGCAGTTTCCAGACAGCGGTGGGTCCGTCCGGGAAGAGGGTGACGTGGTCGACGTCGGTGCACCCGTGGATGCTGTCGACTACAGTTATCATACATGTGTTCTAGTTCTATAACAAGAGATACTTCCCGCAATTTCGATGTTTTTTCCGAGTATCCCCCGCATCCAGCAGTCAGATACGGATAGCCCAATCCGTATACGCCACAGCCGCCAAATGCAGCATCTGCCAGGCTTGCCGCATGACTTCTCCGTGGCCGTTCGACCGGCTGGTCATCACCGGATCACAACTCGCCCTCCGGCCGGTGCGAGACCAGGACCTCCCCGCGCTGCTCGCGGTCTTCCCGGACGACTTCGATCTCGATCCGGGCTATCCACCGATGCCGGACCTCGCGCCGGCAGCCGACCGCGAACGCCGGCTCATCCAAAGCATCTGGCGGCACCGCGGCTGCTGGACCCCTGACGAGTGGGCGCTGGACTTCGGGGTATGGCGGGACGCGGAACCCGTCGGCATCCAGACCCTCGAGGGCACGAGCTTCCGTGCGGACCGCACCGTCGACAGCGCGTCCTGGATCGCAAAACCACGCCGGGGCAACGGATTCGGCAGGCACGCGCGCGCGGCGGTGCTTGCCTTCGCCTTCGAGTGCCTGGGCGCAACAACCGCGATCACCTCGGCAGTGACCACCAACCAGGCATCTCTCGCAGTGAGCCGCCGTCTCGGCTACCGGGACGCGAGCATCCGACCGCACGACACCGGCCACGGCATCGTGGACCTGCAGCACCTGACCCTCACCGCAGTCGACTGGTCCGACGCCGGCTCTCACTACCCAGTCGAAATCACCGGATTCGAGGCGTGCCGTCCGTTCTTCGTGCGCAGCTGACTTGTCACGCACAGACGAACTCGCCCACCCAGCGATCGCCACCACGCATGCTGATCCGTTGCAGGCTGCTGAGCCGAACCCCGCCGGCCGCGACCTGCCACACCTCGCGCTCGCTCAGCAGCCACGGTGGCCCTGGCGGATCGCCATCCGCCGGACAGCGAGCAATGACAAGGATCTTGCCGTCGACAGCGCACAACGACGCCACACTGACAGCGCCTCGCTCGTGCAGCGCCACCGGCGTACTCTGCAGCGTCGTGCATTCGACGACCAGATCGAAGGCCCCGCGCCAATCCTCCGGCAGACCGAGGAGGTCGGCCTGCCGGTAGTCGACCGCCGAAGCCGGGTGCCTGCTACGCGCGGTCTCCACCGCACTCGCCGAGATGTCGAACGCCGTCACCGCGAAGCCGTAGGACGCCACCAGCTCCGCATCGTCGCCGTACGCGCAGCCGACCACCACTGCGCGACCGGAACCGCGCCCGGACGGGAAACGCTCGCGCAGCCAGGCCACCAGGTATGGCGTCGGCTCCCCGTGATCCCACGGGACGCGCGAAGCACCGACTCGTGCCTCGGCATACAGCTGCTCGTACCACCACGGCGACGCACCCTCGTCCGCACCAACCGCAAGCTCGCGCACTCGCTCGATACCGTCCACCAGACCATCATCGGGCACCCACGTCACCGGGTTTCGCCACCGTGACAAGCTGGCAGCATGGTCACCACCCCCAAGGTCGCGCTGAAGAGCTACCTGCAGGGTGCACGCGACGTGCTGATCTGGAAGCTCGACGGAATGTCCGAGCGCGATGTTCGCTTACCGCGAACCGCCACCGGCACGAACCTGCTGGGGCTGGTCAAGCACGCGCTCAACACTGAGGTGATCTACTTCGGGCCGACCTTCGGACGCGAGTGGCCGACCCCGAACGAGCTTGTCGCGCCTGATGATCCGGACCCGTGCGCCGGCTGGTACGCGACGGAAGACGAGACGGTCGACGGTCTCGTCGACCTCTACCGTCGCGTGCAGGCGTTTGCCGACACCACCATCGACACCCTCCCCCTCGAAGCCATCGGACACGTCGCGCACTGGGGAGACGAGCAGGTGACGCTTCACGAGATCATGGTGCACAAGACCGCTGACCTGCAGCGTCATGCCGGCCACGCCGACATCCTTCGCGAACAAATCGATGGAGCAGTGGGTCTCCTACCTGGACACAGCAACCTCCCCGAAACTTCAGACTGGCCGGCACACTGCCGGAGACTGACACAGATCGCCAATCAGTTCAGCTGAACTCGGCGCAAGTCGTACACCCGATGACGCGACCAGCTCCGCGTCATCGAGTACACGCGTCACGGTTGACGGCCGAACCGGCCGGTGACGGCGCAGCAGCACCGTCATCGAGTGTTTCGACCGTCAGCGGGCGCGGCGCAGGCTCTCCACCAGTTCACGTGCGAGCCGGCCGATCGCGGCGTCGGTGCGGGCAGGGTCCGGGGTCGCATCAGGTTGCCGCCTGGTGAAGATCGCAACGGCGAAGCTCTCGCCATCCGGAGCGGTGATGACCCCCACCTCGTTGCGCACGACGCCGAGTAGGCCGCCGCTCTTGGCCGCGACCGCCCAACCCGGCCCGAATCCGGATGCGATCCGGTTGCGGGTCAGCTGCCGTCCCAGCAGTGAACGCACCCGCGCGCAGACGTCAGGCGCGGCCGCTTCGTCGCGCCATACCGACCGCAGCAGTGCCACCATCTCCGCCGGTGTGGTCCGCCAGCCACGTCCTGGGTCGAGGGCGGCCGACATGTAGATGGCGGCCCGCAGGTCCGACTCGCTCGGTGGACCGTCGACGGCCGGATCGTGTGCGGCCAGCTGCGGGTATCCGGAGAACCCACAGTCGCGGGCGACGCCGTCGAGGGTCATCGCAAGGTCACCGGTGACCGCCGTCAGCGGCAGTCCGAGAGCCGTCGTGAAGCTGTTGATCCGGTCGACGCCAACCACCTTCAGCAACGCATCCGTGGCGACGTTGTCGCTGATGGTCAGCATCGGCACCACGAGATCCCGGACACTCATCTCGACCGGGTCGGCCATGAGCGACATACCCACCGGACCAGAAGTGCGATGCTCCGGACGCAAGGTGACCCGCGCCATCCCGTCCACGTCACCGGCCGCAATTGCAGCTTCAGCCGCCAGCGCGATCGGCAGCTTCAGCACCGAGGCGGGGCTGACCGGCTGCTCCACGAGCCTCCCGCTCAGCGAGTCGGCCAGCACAGGTGCGGCACACCACGCGGCGTCGAGGCCCGGAACGGTCCAGTTGGGTCCAGCCATGAGGACATCATCGCCGGAGTCGGTGGGAACAAAACCCCCGTCCAACTCCTTGAGTGAAGCAGACTCAACTTTCGCGGTCGACGCGAGCAGGGTCGTCGGCGCGGCCGGCGAGCCCGGCCCGTCGCCACACGCCCCACAAGGAGTGCAATGACCACACCACTGGAACTTCCCGTTCTGTTCCTGCACGACCAGGTGGCGCCGCCCGGTATGACGCTGCCCATCGCGCTGGACGACGAAGCCCGCGCGGCGGTCGACGCCGCGCGCGCCGCCGGCTCGGAGCAGCTGCTGCTCGCGCCGCGCATCGACGACACGTACCCGACGGTCGGCGCAATCGCCACCATCGAACAGGTCGGCCGGATGCCCAATGGCGGACCGGCCGCCGTGCTGCGCGCCACAGACCGTGCCCGCATCGGCCGCGGCGTCGCCGGCCCAGGCGCCGCCCTGTGGGTCGAAGCCGAGGTCATCGAGCCGTCGGAACCCACCGAGCGCACCCACGAACTCGCCACTGACTACAAGCGACTCGTGGTCGCGACCCTCAAGCAGCGCAACGCCTGGCAGGTCATCGACCACGTCGAGTCGACCACCGACCCGCACGCGCTGGCCGACCTGGCCGGGTGGGCGCCATACCTCACCCCTCAGCAACGCAACCAGCTCCTTGCGGAGCCCGACGTCGACCGGCGCCTGGAGACGCTGATCACGTGGACCGGCGATCACCTTGCGGAACAAGAGGTTTCGGACAAGATCGCCACCGACGTCCGCGAGGGCATGGAGAAGAACCAGCGCGAATTCCTGCTGCGCCAGCAACTCGATGCGATCCGCAAGGAACTCGGCGAGAACGAGCCGGAAGGCGCCGACGACTACCGCTCGCGCGTCGAAGCTGCCGACCTGCCGGACACCGTCCGCGAGGCCGCACTGCGTGAGGTGGGCAAACTGGAGCGCTCCAGCGAGCAGAGCCCCGAAGGTGGCTGGATCCGCACCTGGCTCGACACCGTCCTCGAACTTCCCTGGAACGAAAAGACATCCGACCGCACCGACATCACAGCGGCGCGCGAAGTACTCGACGCGGACCACTACGGCCTGGACGACGTGAAGGACCGGATCGTCGAATACCTCGCCGTGCGCGCCCGTCGCGCCGAGCGCGGGCTGGAGGTCATCGGCGGCCGCGGCTCCGGCGCGGTGCTCGCGCTCGTCGGGCCGCCCGGAGTCGGCAAGACCTCGCTCGGCGAGAGCGTTGCCCGGGCACTGGACCGCAAGTTCGTGCGCGTCGCCCTCGGCGGGGTGCGCGACGAGGCCGAGATCCGCGGCCACCGGCGGACGTATGTCGGTGCCCTTCCCGGCCGAATCGTGCGCGCTATCAAGGAAGCCGGCTCGATGAACCCGGTCGTGCTGCTCGACGAAATCGACAAGGTCGGCTCCGACTTCCGGGGCGACCCGGCGGCCGCGCTGCTGGAAGTCCTCGACCCCGCGCAGAACCACACGTTCCGCGACCACTACCTCGAGCTCGACCTCGACCTGTCCGACGTCGTCTTCATCGCCACCGCCAACACGCTCGAGACAGTGCCGAGCGCGCTGCTGGACCGGATGGAGTTGGTGGCGCTCGACGGATACACGGACAACGAGAAGGTCGCCATCGCCGAAACCCACCTGCTGCCAAGGCAGTTGGAACGTGCCGCACTCACTACGGAGGACGTCACGATCGATGAGTCCGCGCTGCGCGAGATGGCGGGCGACTACACCCGCGAAGCCGGCATGCGCCAGATGGAGCGGCTGATCGGCAAGATCCTGCGCAAGGTCGCCACCAACCTCGCCACCGGCACGGCGGAGCCACCCGTGCAGGTCACCGAGGACGATCTGGTCGGCTACCTCGGCCGTCCGCGGTTTACACCCGAATCCGTCGAGCGCACAGCGGTGCCCGGCGTCGCCACCGGCCTCGCCGTCACCGGCATGGGCGGGGACGTGCTCTTCATCGAGGCAGCCCGGCCCGCCGCGAGAGCCGACAGCTCCGAGGACATGGCCGGCGAGCCACACCTCATCCTCACCGGGCAACTTGGCGACGTGATGAAGGAGTCGGCACAGATCGCACTGTCCTACCTGCGCGCCCACGGCTCCGAGCACGGCATCGACACCTCGGCGCTGACCGGCCCGATCCACCTGCACGTGCCCGCGGGCGCGACGCCGAAGGACGGTCCCTCTGCGGGCGTCACCATGGTGACCGCGTTCGCCTCGCTGGCGACCGGCCACCCGGTCCGTAGCGAGGTCGGCATGACGGGAGAGGTCACGCTGAACGGTCGTGTGCTGCCGATCGGCGGCGTCAAACAGAAGCTGCTCGCCGCCCAGCGCGCTGGGCTGACAACGGTTTTCATTCCCAAGCGGAACGAGCCGGACCTGGACGACGTGCCGGACGAGGTGAGGGACGCTCTCGACATCCGGCCGGTGAGCGACGTGGCCGACATCATCGCCGCCGTTCTCGAGGATGCCGCGACGCACAGCACGCATGACGCTGCCTGAAACCTGACCGCAACATTCGGGTGCTTCACTGGCCCGCATGCACCTCACACCGGCCGACACCGAGAAGCTGTTGCTCTCGGTGGCGGGCATGATCGCTCGTGACCGGCTGCGCCGCGGAGTCAAGCTCAACCAGCCCGAGTCCGCTGCGCTGCTGGCCACCTGGGTCATCGAGCGCGCGCGGGACGGCGAGCTTACCGTCGCCGAGGTGATGGAGGCGGGCCGCGACGTGCTGCACACCGACGAGGTGATGGACGGTGTCCCTGCGCTGCTGGAGGACGTGCAAGTGGAGGCAACCTTCCCTGATGGACGCAAGCTGGTCACCCTGCACCATCCGATCCAGCCACGCGCAGCAGGTGGCGAATCATGAGCACCACCAACGCATCCGGGCCGGGCGAGATCCGCGTCGCCGACGGGTTGATCGAGCTCAACGCGCGCCCGGACAGCGGCCGGATCAGCCTGGTGCTGCTCAACACCGGCGACCGGCCGATCCAGATCGGCTCGCATCTGCATCTGCCGGACGCCAACTCGGCGCTGGACTTCGATCGCGAGGCTGCGCACGGGTTTCGTCTCGACATACCGTCGGGCACGTCTGTGCGGCTGGAACCGGGCGTGAGCCGGCAGGTCGACGCCGTGCGCATTGCGGGACGCCGGATCGTTCCCGGGATACAGCTCGGCAAGCCGGCAGGCGGTGCACTCGATGGCTGAACTCGACCGCGCACGATATGCCGCGCTCTACGGTCCGACGGTCGGTGACCAGGTGCGCCTGGGCGACACTGATCTGTGGATCCAGATCGAGCGCGACCTGGTGGCCGAGGGAACCACCGCCGATGGCGCCGATCCCGTGCTGTCGTATGGCGATGAGGCCGTCTTCGGCGGCGGTAAGTCGATCAGGGAGTCGATGGCGCAGGGCAGCACCACCAGCGCGCAAGGCGCTCCCGACACCGTCATCACCGGCGCGACCGTCCTGGACCACTGGGGTGTCGTGCGAGCCGACATCGGCATCACAGGCGGCCGCATCGTCGCCCTCGGCCGAGCCGGCAACCCGGACATCACCGAGAGCGTGCACCCGCAGCTGCACATCGGCCCGAGCACCGACATCATCTCCGGCGAAGGCCGCATCGTGACCGCCGGCGGCATCGACATGCACGTGCACCTGCTGTCGACCTCGCAGGTCCACGAGGCACTCGCCGCCGGCCTCACCACCCTCGGCGGCGGCGGGACCGGGCCGTCCGAGGGCAGCCGGGCGACCACCGTGACACCCGGGCCGTGGCATCTGCGCTCGGTGCTACGCGGTCTCGACGACCTGCCGGTGAACCTGCTGCTGATGGGCAAGGGCAACACCGTCAGCGCCGAGGGCTTGCGCGAGCAGGCGCTCGCGGGCGCCGCGGCATACAAGGTCCACGAGGACTGGGGCGCGACACCGGCGGCGATCGACGCGGCGCTGCGCGCGGCCGAGGAGTTCGGTCTGCAGGTCGCCTTGCACTCCGACTCACTGAACGAGGCGGGGTATGTCGAGTCCACGCTCCGCGCCATCGGCGGGCGCAGCATCCACGCCTTCCACACCGAGGGCGCGGGTGGCGGTCACGCACCGGACATCCTGTCGATCGCGTCGCGTCCGAATGTCCTTCCAGGATCGACGAATCCGACCCTGCCGCACACGATCAACACGGTTGCCGAGCATCTGGACATGCTGATGGTGTGCCACCACCTGAATCCGTCGGTGCCCGAGGACCTGGCCTTCGCAGAGTCCCGCATCCGGGCGACGACGATCGCCGCCGAAGACCTGCTGCACGACCTGGGTGCGCTGTCGATCACCTCCTCGGACGCGCAGGCTATGGGTCGCATCGGCGAGGTGATCACGCGCACCTGGCAGGTGGCGCACGTGATGAAGCAACGCTTCGGCTCGCTCGGCAAGACGCTGCCCGCCGACAACGAGCGAGCCAGGCGCTACATCGCGAAATACACTGTCAATCCTGCAATCGCGCACGGCATCGACCATCTCGTCGGTTCGGTCGAACCCGGCCGGCTGGCCGATCTGGTCGTCTGGGATCCGCGGTTCTTCGGGGTCCGGCCGTCCCTGGTGTGCAAGGGCGGTGCGATCGTCTGGGCAGCGCTCGGCGACCCCAACGCATCGATCCCCACCCCGCAGCCCGTGCTGATGCGGCCCGCGCTGGTCGCCGGTGCCGGGGCGGACCACTCGATGTCGTTCGTGTCACCGCTCGCGCTGGAGACGGGTCTGGCCGACCGGCTCGGTCTGCGGCGTGTCCTGGCCGCAGTGCGCGACACCCGCGCGGTGACCAAGGCGGGGATGATCAACAACTCCGCAACACCGCGCATCGACATCGATGCGGAGACCTTCCGCATCGCCATCGACGGCACCGAGGTCGAACCGCAGCCCGCGACGGAACTGCCGCTGGCCCAACTGTATTCGCTCTTCTGATGATGTCCGGAGGTGCGCTGCTGTTGGGCGATGCCCGGCTGCCGACAGGTGGGCACACGCAGTCGGCAGGCCTGGAGCCCGCGCTGCTTACCGGGCTTTCGCCCGCGTCGATCCCGGGATTCATCGTCAGCCGGCTGCGCACCTGCGTGCGGGTCGACGCCGGCACCGCAGTCGTCGGACTGCGTCTGCTGTATGCCGGTGCGCCCCTCGACCCGGTGGTCGACGCCTGGTGCGCGCGGACACCGAGCGAGGTGGTGCAGGCTGCGTCGATCGAGGCCGGGCGCGGTTATTTGCGCCTGCACCAGCGATTGACCGGGTTCGCGACAGCCACCCCGGCGCTCCCCCGCCCGCTCGCCGTCGCGGCCCTCGCGCACTCCTGGGACCTCAGCGCAGCCGAACTGGCGAGAATCATCTGCCACGACGACGTCCAATCGGTCTGCTCGGCCGCGCTCAAACTGACACCGTGCGACCCGGTCGACACGGTGTCGTGGGCGGTGGCGGCGGGTGACGAGGCGGACCGGGTCGTCACGGAAGTGCAGGGGCTGGACGACCCGGACGACATACCGGCTGCCGCGGCGCCGGAGATGGAACTGTGGCAGCACGCACACGGCAACGCATCAAGGAGGCTCTTCCGTGCCTGAAACCCCCACTCGCGCCATGCGGCTCGGCATCGCCGGGCCGGTCGGCACTGGCAAGTCGTCGCTGATCGGGCTGCTGTGCAGCCGGCTGACCGACCGGCTCCAGCTGGGCGTGGTCACCAACGACATCTACACCGACGAGGATGCCCGGCTGCTGCGTTCCGCCGGGGTGCTCGACCCGGACCGGATCCGCGCGGTCGAGACCGGAGCATGCCCGCATACCGCGATCCGTGACGACATCACGATGAACTCGATCGCCATCGAGGATCTGGAACGCGACTACCCGGGTCTGCAACTGGTGCTGGTGGAGTCCGGTGGCGACAACCTGACCGCGACCTTCTCGCCGGCACTTGTCGACGCGCAGATCTTCGTGCTGGACGTCGCAGGCGGCGGAGACGTGGTCCGCAAGGGCGGCCCGGGCATCGCCCGCGCCGATCTGCTGATCGTCAACAAGACCGACCTGGCGCCATACGTCGACGTCGACGCCGCCCGCATGGTGCAGGAAGGAACGGCGGCACGGGACGGCCGGCCGGTGATCGGGCTGAGCCGGCTGGATACGAAGTCCGTGTCGGCAGTGTGTGATTGGGTGCTCGCCACGCTCGCGTCGTATGACGCGGGCACGCACACCGCGCACGACCCGGGACCGATGGCCGCGCACAGTCACACGCAGTGACCGCCCGCACCACCCGCGTGCTCGCCCGGCTCACCGCCGACGGGTCGGTACAGGTCGAGCTGGCCACCGGCCTGCTGGCGCCACGGGTCGTCCGGCAGCACGGGACCACTGTCGAGATCGCGCTCGTCGCGACCGGCGCGACGCTGCTTGGCGGCGATCACCTCCGGGTCGAGCTGAGCGCCCAGGACGGCACCTGCCTCGTGGTGCGTGATGTGGCCGGCACCGTCGCGTACGCCGGCGGCGGTCGGATTAGCCACTGGGACAACGAGATTCAGGTGGGCCCCAGTGCGCGGCTGGTGTGGCATGCCGAGCCGCTGGTGCTCTCCGACGGCGCGCAGGTGCACCGAGAGACGCACGCCGACGTCGCCGGCCATGGTCGGTTGCTGCTGCGCGACACCGTCGTGCTCGGGCGGGCCGGGCAGGCGGGCGGCGAGCTGACCTGCCGCACTCGGATCTGGCACGACGGACGGCCGCTGTTGGCCGAGGACCTCGTGCTCGATCGGCATACCCGCGCACTGCCAGGCGTTCTTGGCGCCCGCGTGCTGGACACGGCGACCGCTGCCGGCTGGCGGCCCGAGGGTCCGCCCGACGCCACCGTGCTGCACCTCGCCGGTGAAGGCGCGATGGCTCGCTCGATCGTCGACGAGGCGCATCACTCTGAGATCCACGCCGTATGGCGGCAGTGGGCAGACCAGCAGTGCGCATCGCTCTGACGCGCCTACTGTGTGGGCATGACCGACACACCCGGCTGGACGCCACCCACCACCGACGAGTTGCGTGACCTGTTGCAGACCTCCCGGACGATCGCGGTCGTCGGCGTCTCCGGCAACCCGGCCCGACCCAGCCACGGGGTGGCGGCATACCTCGTGGAACGCACCGGCTACGACGTGTGGCTGGTCAACCCGGGTCTCACCGAGCTCTTCGGCGGGCCGGTCTACCCCGACCTGGCCGCGCTGCCCGGCCGCCCCGACATCGTCGACGTCTTCCGGCGCCCCGCCGAGCTCGCCTCAGTGACCGCCGACGCGATCAGTGGGGGCGCGGGCGCCTTGTGGTTCCAGCTCGGCCTGTATGACGAAACCGCCGCAGCCACAGCAACTTCCGCCGGCCTGACGGTCGTGATGGACCGCTGCCTCAAGGTCGATCATCACGCGCTGATCGGTCCGGCACGCTGACCGCTGCGTCGCGTCGCGGGTCCATCAGATCGATCGTCTGCAGGACCCAGAACGCGGCAAAGAGGAGGAGCAGCACGATCTCCAGGACCAGCAGCCAATAGGACCAGACGCTCTGCATGGCGATCATCACCACGGCGCCGGCGATCATCCCGATCAGGACCACCCAATATGCCCGGTCGAAACGCGTCCGGCTGTTCCCCGGCTGCCGGGCGATCACCCGCACACCCCAGTCGGTGTTGAGCGCGACCACCCCGGCGAACGGCACGAAGGTGAACGTCGCCGCGAGCGCGTGCGCATGACCTGCGAACGAGGTCCGGTCCGTCGCCAGCCACACCACACCGACCAGCCAGGCGAACGCGACTGACGCCAAACCTATTGCGCTCCAAACAGATACGCGCTCATGCCGACGCAGCCGCCGCCATACGAACCCGAGCACCACGAGGTATCCGACGCCCAGCACGGTCAGGAAGGTGGCCGCGTTGTTGGTGATCGCATCCACGTCGGGAGCGTGAGCTCGCTCCGGGGTCGGCACGAACGCGACCATCGGAGCGCTCACGCCGGCGAGCTTGAGGCAGACGTTCTCCGCGTCGGTATAGCCGTGCAGTGCGACGAGGCACACGCCCACGCTGGCCAGGACGGCGATGAAGACCGGACCTGCCGGCGTGTAGTAGTAGGCGCTGAGGGACGTCTGCCAGCCGCCGCGTACGGTCTCGATCGCCACCGAGACGATCAGCGCGAGCAGCAATGCCAGCAGGGCGGACCGGAGGTAGCGGTAGGTCGTGACCTCGGCAGTCATGGCTTGATTGTCTTCCATACCAGTACGAGGCGCGGGACGCGCTCGGTGATGCATGACGCCGCGTCACAGCCGGATATGGCGTATGCCGACTGCGACCCGCCGGGCCTGATAGCGCGCCCGGCCGAGCCGTGGCCGGGTCAGCTGCAGCCCCGCATCTCGCGCGATCCGCTCCACGACCTGGTCGGTCGACAGGCCGTCGGTCGGCACATGGGTTGCGTAGCGATCCTGCGCCAGCGCCGCGACGCACCGCGGAATCTGCTGGATCGCCCACGTCTCGTTGCTGCCGACCAGCCAGCCGCCGAGCGACGAAACCCGTGATCTCAGGCGTCTTTTCAGCGTCTCCGGCGTGGCGGCGAGTGTGTAGTGTCGGACATCGACCCCGCGGTCACGGAGCCCGCCGACGATCTCGTCGAAGTAGTCGTCGCGCACGATGGTCATCGGCACCAGCACCGGCCCGCTCGCGGCGGCCTCCGCCTGCTCGAGGGTGTCCACCACCGCGGCCCGCCACTGCGGAGGGTCCTGAAAGTCACCGCGCGCCGGCGCGGGTAGCATCTTGCGGATGGCGTAACCGAGCAACTCGGGATCAGCCACGTGTGCGTCGGCAACGCGCCGCTGCAGCTCGTGCGCCGTCTGCGTCTTGCCGGAGCCGAAGGCGCCATTGATCCAGATCAGCATCTGCTCACGCTGCCCAGCGGATCGGCAGGCGCTTGACGCCGCGCTGGAAGTTCGAGCGCAGCAGCGCCGGCTCGCCGGCGAGCTGTATGTCGTGCGTCCGGCCGAGCACCTCGCGGAAGAGATCCGCCATCTGCACCCTGGCGAAATGCGCGCCGATGCACACGTGCGGGCCGTGGCCGAACACCCGGTGATTGTTGGGTTTCCGGTCGATGAGCAACGCGCCCGGCCAGTCGAACACCGCGGGGTCGCGGTTGGCTGCCAGGTAGGACACGACCACCTTGTCTCCGGCACGCACGCTCGTGCCGCCCAGCGTCACGTCCCGGGTCGCGGTCCGGCGGAAGGTCATCACCGGCGTCCACCAGCGCAGCAGCTCATCGACCGCCGTCGGAATCAGTGACGGGTCCGCGCGCAGCGCATGCATCGCGTCCGGGTTCGACAAGAGCGCAATCATCGCCCCCGGCAGACCGTTGCGCAGCGTCTCGTTGCCCGCGACGGCGAAGAGCCAGAACATGTTCTCGAACTCCTCGACCGACAGTTGCCCGCCGTCCTCCTCCCGCTGCGCCAGCAGGATCGACATGACGTCGTCACCGGGGTCGGCACGCTTGGCGTCGCCGAGCAGGTGTGCGTAGCGGTAGAGGTCCGGCATACCCTCGCGTCCGCGCGGGTCCGGCATCCGGCCGGAAGCGTCCGGGGCCGGCCGCAGGGCGACTGCCTCCCGGGCGATCGAAGTGCCCTGGGCCGCATTGAAACTCGCCGAACTCGCGTAGTCGGGGTCGAGGAAACCGATGACCCGATTGGACCAGTCGAACATCAGCCCCCGGTCCTCGGCAGGCACCCCGAGGATGTCCGCCAGCGTCAGCAACGGCAGGTCGGCGGCGACGTCCTTGGCAAAGTCGCATTCGTCCGGCCCGGACAGCATCCGGTCGACGATGTCCTTCGCGTGGCCGGCGATCCGGTCCTCCAGCCCCCGCACTGCCCTCGGCGTGAACGACGCGGCGATCATCTTCCGCAGCCGCGTGTGCTCGGGCGGATCCATGTTGAGCAGCATCCGGCGCACATAGTTCAGATCCTGCGGCGTCGCCGGGTCCCGGATCTGGGTGCCGCCGAGCGCGGACGAGTAGGTCGCCGGATCGCGCACGATTTCGGTGACCAGTGCATGATCGATCACCAGGTGATAGCCGGAACCCGCTGGCAACCCAGGGAGTTCGGGCTCGTCCACCCAGTGCACCGGGCCACGCGCACGCAGCTCTTCGATCAGCTCGAACGGCACACCCCGGGTGTAGGTGTCAGGGTCGTGCAGGACTGCCGTGGACGCCACCGGCATACGGCTCAGGGGAGTTCGTCGAGGTCGTGACCGAGAGCGCCCATGAACGCGTCCGGCGACTCGTACATCGCGTAGTGCCCCGCGTCCTCGATGACGTCCAACCGGGCTCCGGGGTAGAGCTGCAGCCAGGTCGCCTCGCACGTCTGCGGACCGAGTGCCGGGTCTCGCGCCCCGGCGATGAGCCGCAACGGCACCTCGACCGCGGGCACCTCCTCATGGAAGTCGGTCGTGGCCCAGGAAGTCAGGTGGGCCCCGAACGCGTCCCGCCGCGAGTTGGCAACCGAGAAGCGCACCATCTGCTGCACCCACGCGTCCGGCTGCACGTTGCCGGTCGTGAAACCGATGATCGCCGCGCGGTTCTCGTCGCTCTCGGCGGCGCCGTCGAAGAGGGCCCACGAGTCGTCGTCGAACGGCAGGCCGGTCGGTGGCACCGGCGACACGCCGATCAGCCCGGTGACCCGCTCGGGCGCGTCGGCGAGGGTGCGCATCATCGCCGAGCCGCCCATCGAGTGACCGATCAGTGCGTAGCTATCCCAGCCGAGTTCGTCCGCGAGCGCGCGGGTGTCCGCGCTGATCTCGGCGAGCGTGTAATCGCCCGTCTCATCCTGACGACTGCCATATCCGCGATAGTCCAGGAATGCGACGGTGTAGCGGTTGCGGGCGAGGCGCTGCGGCAGTTCACCCCAGCCCTCGGCCGATCCGAACCATCCATGCAGGGCGATCAGATGGACGGGGCCGGAGCCCACCACGACGTGTCCAATGCTCATCCAGGCACGATATCCGTCGCGCGCGCCGAGCGTCAGGCCTTCGGCCGCCAGACGCCGGGCCGCAATTGGTAGGCGAGGTAGATGTGGGCCACGATGGCGGGCACGATCAGCACGAGCCACCACTGAAGGTGGTAGCCGATCAGCAAGCCGCTGAGCACACAGAGCCAGAGCGCGATGCCGAGGCGGATCGGGAACATCGCCTTCGCATGCTTGCGCTCCCACGGACCAGGGATCTGGTCGCCGAGACGAGCCAGTCGCTCGCCCAGTCCGTGCCGCACGAGGTCCGCACTCTCCGCCGGTTTGGGATGTTCCTGGCCGGATGCTGCTCCGTCGATCAACACGCTGATCATCTCCTCTTCGTGGTCGGCCCGGTAGGATGCGGGGTAGCACTTCGGCAACCGGCGATAGCGGCGTTCCAGCGAACCTTCGGACTTCATGACGTCCCCATCTCCGGTCGTAGCCGTCGTAGCGCAGCACGCGAATTGGCGCGCAACCGCTCCGCTTCCGTCGCCAGGCGCTCGCGCCCGCCGCCGGTGATTGCGTAATAGCGGCGCAGCCGCCCCGCCACCACTTCCTCTCGATCCGGCTCGATGAGGCCCTCACCGACCAGCCGGTCCAGCGCGGCGTAGAGCGTGCCCGCCTTGAGCCGGACGCGCCCGCCGGAGACCTCCTCGACGTCCGCGATGATGCCGTAGCCGTGCTGGGTGCCACCGGCCAACGCAGTCAGGATGAGGAAGCTGACCTCGTGCATCGTGCGTTTCGTGCTCATCTGACCAGAATATGCAGTCCAGCTGCATATGACAAGAGCTGAGCCGGTCGTCACGACAACTGCCGCTTGTCGGAGGCTCGCCGTACCCTGAAAGGCATGACTCGAGAACTGGCTGAAGTAATCGCTGCCGGCAAAGCTCTCGACGCCGACGAGCGCGAGATTGCCGCCCTGGCGCTACAACACGTCGAGGACGATGAGCAGGCCGCGATCGATGACGCCTGGGAGGAGGAGATCGATCGCCGCGTCGACGACATCCTGTCCGGCAAGGTCGAACTGGTCGACGGCGAAGAGACCTTCCGGATGATTCGTGCCGAGCTAGCCGCCCGCCGGCACGACACGTGACGCCCCTGCCCTGGCGCGATCATCCCGCTGCCCGTGCCGAATTACGCGATGCCGCAATCTGGTACGACGACCGGGACACCGGCCTTGGCGACCGGCTGCTTGCTACGGCAAGAGCCGAGGTTTCCTTCATCCAGTCCTGGCCAGATGCCGCTCCGCTCTATTCCGGACGCCGGCGAGTTCCGGTCATCCGACGCAAGAGTGTGGAGACGTTCCCATACGGGATCATCTACTTCGTTCGCGACAACGAGGTAATCGTGGTCGCCTACGCGCACGAGAAGCGTCGCCCCGGCTACTGGCGTAAGCGCCTCGACGACCTCGGATAACGCGAGACCAGGATCTGGACCCAAACTTCGAGTGCACTACATATATAACTGATAGTTATCGACACTCACCCCCGATTCAATGACTGCCATCCCCCCGCGTAGATTTGTCGCGAGGAACCGAATGCGGGAGAAGCAGTGAGCAACCTGAAGCAGATCAACAGCGTCGTCGTGCGCTTCGCGGGAGACTCCGGCGACGGCATGCAGCTGACCGGCGACCGCTTCACCAGTGACTCGGCAGTGCTCGGCATCGACCTGTCGACGCTACCCAACTTCCCCGCCGAGATCCGCGCGCCCCAGGGCACGCTGCCCGGCGTGTCCAGCTTTCAGCTGCACTTCGCCGACCACAGCGCGCTGACGCCCGGCGATGCTCCCGATGTGCTCGTCGCGATGAACCCGGCGGCGCTCAAAGCCAACCTCGGCGACCTGCCGCGCGGCTCGACGATCATCGTCAACAGCGACGAGTTCACCAAGCGCAATCTGTCGAAGGTCGGCTACCCCACCAGCCCGCTCGATGACGACTCGCTGGAGGCGTGGCAGGTGCATGCGGTGCCGCTGACCTCGATCACCGTCGAGGCGCTCGCCGACTTCGATCTCGGCCGCAAGGACAAGGAACGCGCGAAGAACATGTTCACGCTCGGCCTGCTCTCCTGGATGTACACGCGACCCCTCGACGGCACGTACGCCTTCCTGCGCACCAAGTTCGCGAAACAGCCCGACATCCTGGAGGCCAACCTGACGGCGCTTCGCGCCGGTCATGCGTATGGCGAAACCACCGAAGCATTCTCGGTGCAGTATGCCGTGGCGCCTGCGCCGATGGAGCCGGGCACCTATCGCAACATCACCGGAAACGTCGCCACGGCATACGGTTTGGCGACCGCCGCGCACCGGGCGAAACTTCCACTCGTGCTCGGCAGCTACCCGATCACGCCTGCCTCCGATCTGCTGCACAACCTGTCGCGGCTCAAGCACTTCGGCGTCACGACCATCCAGGCGGAGGACGAGATCGCGGCGGTCGGCTCGGCGCTCGGCGCATCCTTCGGCGGCGCGATCGGCGTCACCACCACCAGCGGTCCCGGTCTCGCGCTGAAATCCGAAACCATTGGTCTCGCAGTCGCACTCGAACTCCCACTGGTCGTCATCGACGTGCAACGCGGCGGCCCGTCCACCGGGCTGCCGACCAAGACCGAGCAGGCCGATCTGCTGCAAGCGATGTTCGGCCGCAACGGCGAGTCACCGGTCGCAGTCATCGCGGCAAACTCGCCGGCCGACTGTTTCGAAGCCGCGGTCGACGCGGTGCGCATTGCGACGACCTATCGCACACCGGTCATCCTGCTCACCGACGGATACCTCGCCAACGGTTCGCAGCCGTGGCGACTGCCGGCCTCGATCGATGAATTGCCCGACCTGTCAGTGGAGTTCGCCAGCGAGCCGAACGCGACGGACGCCAAGGGCAACCCCGTCTTCCACCCCTACGTCCGCGACGCGGAAACCCTGGCCCGCGCATGGGCGGTGCCGGGCACGCCCGGGCTGGAGCATCGGGTGGGCGGCATCGAGAAGGCCGACGGCACCGGTGAGATCAGCTACGACCCGGCCAACCACGACCACATGGTGCGCACCCGGCAGGCGAAGATCGACGGCATCGTCGTGCCCGACCTCGCTGTCGACGACCCGTCCGGAGACGCGAAACTGCTTGTGCTGGGCTGGGGTTCGACATACGGCCCGATCGCAGCCGGGGTGCGGCTCGCCCGCGCCACCGGCGCGAGGGTCGCCCGCGCCCACCTGCGCAACCTCGCGCCGCTGCCCGCCAACCTCGGCGACGTGCTGCGGTCCTACGACCGGGTGCTGCTGCCGGAGATGAACCTCGGGCAACTCGCCCTGCTGTTGCGCGGGAAGTATCTGGTCGACATACGAAGCCACACCGCAGTGCGCGGACTGCCTTTCACCGCAGTCGAAATCGCCACCGCCATCGACGAGCACCTCGACAAGCTCGACGGACTCGTCGGAGACCAGGAGGGAACAGCGTGAGCACCATCGATCTGGGTATGCCGACATCCGGCATCGCCGGAGTCCCGCTGCTCGCCCACGGCGAGCAGCAGACCAAGCGCGACTTCACGTCCGACCAGGAGGTGCGGTGGTGTCCCGGGTGCGGCGACTACATCATCCTGAACGCCGTGCAGAGCTTCCTGCCGGAGCTCGGCCTGCGCCGGGAGAACATCGTCTTCATCTCCGGCATCGGCTGCTCCAGCCGTTTCCCGTACTACCTGGACACCTACGGGATGCACTCGATCCACGGGCGGGCGCCGGCGATCGCGACCGGTCTCGCGACGAGCCGGCCCGACCTGTCGGTGTGGGTCGTCACCGGCGACGGTGACGCGCTCTCGATCGGTGGCAACCACCTCATCCACGCGCTGCGGCGCAACGTGAACCTCAAGATCCTGCTCTTCAACAACAAGATCTACGGGCTCACCAAGGGGCAGTACTCCCCGACGTCGGAAGTCGGCGCCGTCACCAAGTCGACGCCGTTCGGGTCGGTCGACCAGCCGTTCAACCCGATCTCGCTCGCACTCGGCGCTGAAGCGAGTTTCGTTGCACGCACGATCGATTCGGACCGCAAGCACCTCACGGACGTGCTGCGCGCCGCTGCCCAGCACCGGGGGTCCGCGCTCGTGGAGATCTACCAGAACTGCCCGATCTTCAACGACGGCGCGTTCGACGTGCTCAAGGATGCGCAGGAGAGCGTCGCCCGGGTGCTGCGGCTGGTCGACGGTGAGCCGGTGCGAGCCGGCGAGGGCGATGACGCGCGCGTCGTCATCCGCACTGACGCCGGCGAGTTGGAGCTGGTCCCCGAACCCGGAGCCGACCCGGCACGGGTCGTCGTACACGACGCGTCCGCACCGAACCCGGCGGCCGCGTTCGCGATGTCCCGCTTCGACGGCCCCGACATGACCACCGTCCCGATGGGCATCTTCCGCAACGTCGCCCGGCCGACGTATGACGACGGTGTGCGCGCCCAGGTCGCGGCGGCCTCACCGGACGGCCCGGCCACCGACGACGAGCTGCTCGCGCTGCTGCACGGCGGCGACACCTGGTCCGTGACGGGCTGAACTGCCTCCTCGATCGAGAGGACCCCAAGCGCATCGAGAGGACCCGAAATCCGGTCCCATTTTCGGGTCCCCTCGATCGGTTTCGGGTCCTTTCGATCAGAGGGCAAGACCGGCCGACGGCGCTGCACGCCGGGCCCTAGATTGAGAGCCGATGGACGACAGCATCGCGAAGCCGCCCGCACCGACCGCACCCCCGATGCGGGGCAACGGTGCTGCATACGGGTTGCTCGCGTACTTCCTGTGGGGTGCGTTCCCGCTCTACTTCGACGCGCTGAAACCGGCCGGTGCGTGGGAGGTGCTGGCGCACCGCATCGTCTGGACCCTGGCCGTCTGCCTGGTGGCGCTCGCGGTCACGCGCAACCTCGGTTTCCTGCGGCGAATGTTCGCGAACCGGCGGCGACTGGCCATGACCACACTCGCCGGTCTGCTGATCGCGGTCAACTGGGGCGTCTACATCCAGGCGGTGGTCTCCGGGCACACGGTCGAGGCGGCACTCGGCTACTTTCTGAACCCGCTGGTCACCGTCGCTCTCGGCGTCGTGGTGCTGCGCGAGCGGCTGCGGACGCTGCAATGGGTTGCCGTCGGCGTTGGTGCGCTGGCGTGCATCTACCTGGCAGTCGACTACGGCCGGCCGCCGTGGATCTCGGTCATCCTGGCGCTGTCGTTCGCCAGCTACGGGCTGATGAAGAACCGCATCGGCGGGTCACTCACCGCCATCGAGAGCCTGACGGCCGAGAGCGCCGCCCTCACCCCGATCGCAATCATCATGCTGTTCGTCGTCGGTATGACGGGCCACGCCACCTTCACCTCACACGGTCCCGGCCACTTCGCACTGCTGCTCAGCGCCGGCATCGTCACCGCGGTGCCGCTGCTGCTCTTTGCCGCGGCGGCCAGCCGGTTGCCGCTGGTCACGATCGGCATGCTGCAGTTCATCACGCCGATCCTGCAACTGCTCTGCGGTGTCCTTCTGCTCGGTGAGCACATGCCCACAGCACGCTGGATCGGCTTCGCGATCGTGTGGATTGCGCTGGTATTGCTGACGGTCGACTCCCTGACCGCCAGCACCCGGGCACGGCGACTCGCCCGCGCCGCAGAGGGCTGCGCGATGTGAGCCCCGTCAGTGAACGTCGATGACCTCCACGATCGCATCGATTCCCTTGAAATCAGCGGGGTTCCGGGTGAGAACAGCGGCACCGGAAGCCTTGGCGGTCGCGGCGATCAACAGATCGGCGACGCGGGAGCGCGGGTTTCGTCCACGTTGTCGCACCGCCGCGGCAATAGCACCGAACCAGTGGGCAGCCTCGGCGTCATACGGAATCGGATCGTAGGTGGCGAGGATGGCGCGGTAGCGCCCTTCCCTCACCGCCAACTCGATCGTGTCAGCCACGTGCAGGCCATAGGCGAGCTCCCCCATCGTGATGGCAGCAACGCCGACCAACCGGGCGTATCGCGACACGTCCACCGGAGGGTCTATCACGACCGAGGTATCGAGCACCCCCAATGCGACAGGTGTCACCCGCGCTCCCACGGGTCCGTGACGGTCTGGTCGAACTGCTGGTCCAATTCGCGCACATCGGCCAGCCACGCCATGGATGCCTGATCGCCAAGCGGCGACCACACCGGCAGCTGGTCCGCCGGCCGGAAGCGCGGTGGGGTCACCCTCGGGACATGCGGCACGAGGTCGATCGCCGGCACCCCGTCGGTCGCCACGGTAATGCGCTCCCCGGCACGAACCCGCTTGATGATCTGGGCGTAGTTGTTGCGCAGTTCTCGCGCCGGAATCGTCGTGGCCATATATCGATCGTAGCCTGCTTCGCTACGAAGTGACTACGAGCCGGCGGACTCCAGCGCTCGCACCACGTCGGCACTGGTCAGCGGGGTGGAGAACATCGGGTAGTCGTAGGTGATGGCGTTCTCGTGCTCGGCGGCCGACGTCGCGGCGACGGCGTCGGTCAGGGTGATCACCTGGTAGCCGTTCTCATAGCCGCTGCGCATGGTCGACTCGACGCAGCAGTTGGTCAGGAAACCGCCCAGGATGATCGTCTCGATTCCCTTGCTGCGCAACATGAAATCGAGGTTTGTGCTGGCGAAGGTGTCCAGCCCGCGCTTCCCCTCGACGACGATGTCGCCCTCCTGCGGAGCGAGCTCGTCGACGATCTGCGCGCCCCAGGTGCCCTTGACGAAGGCATTGCCGTCCACGACGCCCTTGAGAATGCCGTAGGGGTGGCGACTGATCTCGCCATACCCCGGCGCGAACGTGATCGGCGCGTGCATGACGGTCACGCCGGCAGCGCGCGCGGCGTCTACGACCTGCGCGGTGTTGGCCAGTATGCCGGTGGCATCCATTACCTCCGCGACCGCACCATGCAGCACGCCGCCTTCACTGGTGAAGTCGTTCTGATACTCGATCAAAACTACCGCGGTTTTCGCAGGATCGAGGACGGGGAGCTGGTCGGACATGGGACACCTCGCTGTTGGTGGAACGGATGTCACCATCCAACCGCGAGCGCGCGGGGGACGTGCGAGATTCGGCGGCAATTGCGCGCCGAGGGGTTTCCGTTACGGTGACACCATGCCCGCGTATCACGTTGACGTCCCAGCAGATCCGGCCGCACGACCCCGCCGGATTCGGCGAGCGATGCGCGTCCTGCTGATGGACGACCAGGAGCGGCTGCTGCTTTTCCGGGACAGCGATCTAGGCCTTACGCCGGTGCCGCACTGGTGGATCACCCCGGGAGGAGGCGTCGGCTCGGGCGAGTCCGACGTCACGGCTGCGCTGCGCGAACTCCGGGAGGAAACCGGCCTCGAGGTGACGGCAGCCGAACTCGTCGGTCCGGTCGGCCGCCGTACGGTCGTGCACGGGTACAGCGATCAGGTGACCACGCAGCACGACGTCTTCTGGCTGGTCACCGTGCCGGCGTTCGACGTCAGCACCGCGGGGCACACTGTCGAGGAACAGGCGACGATGAGCGAGCATCACTGGTGGACCCGGGCGGAACTCGAGTCGGTCGACCCTGCGGAGCCCGTCTGGCCCGTCGACATCGTGCGACTGCTCGAAGTCGCCCAGTCGCCGGATCGATCGGCCTGGCCAGTGGACCTCGGTCAGTGCGAGGAGTCCACCGTGCCTGCCGCGCCTCCGGCCAGCTGAACGACCCTCAGGCGTCGGCACTCTGGTATGCCGGAATGAGCTCCTGCCACCGCGCGTGCCATTGCGGTGAAGCCTGCTGGTCCGACCAGCCGTCCGGGTGGACGAGTCCGCCGGATGCGAGGGATCGCCCGAGGTCCTCCAGGTGCACCTGCCAGCCGGCACCGTGAAAGTGCAACTCCTCCACTGGAATGCCGGTGTCCTCGATGGTCAGCCGAGTCCGTGGCCCCTCCGCGGTCAGCCACGCCTCCAATCGACCTTCCTCCGGTGTCCCCGGCTCCGAGGTCAGCACCAGGTGGTGCGGCGCCTCGCAGACGTCGATCCGCACCGGCGCACTCCAGGTGCTGGTGAACGTGGTGTGCACCGTCCCGCCTTCGCGCAGCTCACCGGAGACCTTCGCGATCCAGCGCGCCAGTCGCTCCGGGTTCGTGCAGGCGTCCCACAGGTCTTCGATGTCGGTGTCATAGACGTCCTCGACGCGGACTGCACCGTGCGTCGCGTCGAGCGGGCGAGTTGTCGCAATGGTTTTCATGGGCACCTCTTCTTCCCTCGGGCTATCTCGGTGTGCAGCGCATCGAGCCTGTTCTGCCACAGGGCGCGGTAGTCCTGCAGCCAATCGTCAACCGGCACAAGCGCTTCCGGCCGCAGACTGTAGATCCGGCGCTGGGCGTCCTGGCGGACGTCGACCAATCCCGCCTCGCGCAGCACCCGCAGATGGCGGGAGACTCCTGGCCGGGCAATGGGCAACGCGTCGGCGAGTTCGCCGGCGGTTGCCGGGTGTTCGCGCAGGATCTCCAGCACGGTGCGTCGGCTCGGATCTGCCAACGCTTGCAGCACCGCGTCCATGGCTTGAATATACCCAATAAGTTACGTACCCACAAGGGTACATAACCTATCTCTTGCAGACCGCTGCCAGCACCGCGGGATCCGCCCGGAGATCGATGCGCTGCACGATCCCGCCCTCGATGGTGAAGTCGAAGGCAACGCGATATTCGCCGCGATGCAGCCAGGCGAGCCCGGGCCGGTCCCCGACGAAGACCGGGAACGCCGTCTTCATCCCGCCGTTCACGAGGCTGACAACCTCGTCGCGTCCGACCAGCCGCTGGGTGCCGAGCGCGACTGCCGCAGCGTCCGCACCCTCGACCACGACATCCGGCGCGAGCAGACCGAGCAGGGCCTGCAGGTCACCGCCCTTGGCTGCGTACAGGAACGCGTCGACGACGGCGGCCCGCTCCGCCATACCAGCCGAACCAGGTTCGGCTAGAACGATTTTCAGCTTCCCCCGCGCCCGCGAGGCAAGCTTGCGGGCCGACACCGGAGTGACGCCAAGGATGCCTGCGATGGTCGGGAAATCAACTGCGAAGCTGTCGTGCAGCACGAACGCCACCCGTTCGGCCGGTCCGAGGCGGTCGAGCACCACCTGCAGGGCGTCACCGACACTGTCGGCGAGCAGCACTCCGTCCGCAGGATCTGGCGCCGTGTCATCTGTCTCGATGTCCTCATCCGGCACCGGCAGCTTGCTGCGCAGGCGGTCCAGGCACAGGCGTGTGGTCACCGTGGTCAGCCAGCCGGACAAGTTGTCGATGGGAGTTTCGTTGGCCGCCAACCGGATCCAGGCGTTCTGCACAACGTCCTGTGCCTCGGCGTGATCACCGAGCACGCGCTCGCCAATCCGGGTCAGGCGGGGCCGCTCCGCTTCGAACGCGGCGGTCTGGTCGTCCATCGAGACAGTTCACCACATCCGGGCGGATGCGCAGCGGTCACACTTGCGTCGGCTCGCTCGTCACCCTAGTGATACAACCGATCCGAAAGGCACATCCACCATGGGCAACTTCCAGACCATCCTCCTGCCGACCCACGACCTCGCCGCCTCACGCGCGCTCTACGTCCAGCTGCTCGGCGTGCAACCGAGCGCCGACTCCGACTACTACGTCGGCTTCGACGTGGACGGCCAGCACATCGGCCTCGTCCCGGGCAGCGAAGCGGTAGTCGCGTATCTGCACGTCGACGACCTGGAGGCGGCGATGGAGACCATCACCGAAGCAGGCGGATCCGTCGTGGACGAGCCGAAGGCGGTCGGCGGCAGCCGACGCGTCGCGGTGGTGCGCGACTCTTCGGGCGCGCAGTTCGGCCTCACCCACGACGCCTGACGCGTCACGCGAGATCGCGGTGCCAGCTCTCCGTCCGGTATGACGTGACCCACCCCATCGAGGTGTAGAGCCCGTCGGCACCGGTCGGTGAATCGGCGTCCACCTCCAGCCCGACACGATTGCTGCCGGAGTCGAGCGCGTCGCGGATCACGGTATGCAGCAACGCTTTCGCGACGCCTCGACCCCGCGAGCGACGGTGGACGCCGATGTAGTCGATGTAGCTGCCCGGCCCGCCGGACTCGTCCGGCGGGAGCACCGTGCCGACGACGGCGCCACCGGGCAGCCAGGCCCCTTCGGCCGACACCTCGGCCAGCCACCAGCGATCCCAGCGGTGTCCGGGGTCCTCGCGCAGCCGCTGGACGAACTCCGGGAAGCTCTCCCGGTAGGAGTTGTAGTGATCGGCGAACGACTCCTCGAGCACCAGGTGCACCGCCTGCAGGTCCGAGGCGACGGGCGTGCCGTCGTCGTGCAGCGCGATCCGGCGCACGCTCACCCCCTCGCGTGGACCGGGCAGTGACGCGTCCATATTCGTGACCGGCCGGCTCATCTGCAGCCAGGTGCGTGCCTTGTGGAAGCCGGCAGCCGCGAGCCAGCGCTGCTGGCGACCGTCGTCGGCATACGCCCCGGAGTCGAGCTGGGTCCGGGTCAGCCCCCGCGCCCTCATGATCGAGCGGGCGACGCCCTCTGCCCAGTCGAAGAGCGCGCCGGCGAGCCGGTCGGTGACCGACGGCAGGGCGGAGATCTCGATGACGGTGCGGCCGGCGGCACGATCATGCACGAGCGCCCAGGCGACCGCGTCGCCCTGCTCGTCCCGGATCAGCACCTGACGCCGGGTCCACGAGCCGATGCCCGCGACGTTCGACGCGACCATCGCGGGGTCGACAGAGCTGGACCCGTGGGCAGCCTCTTGGTGCGCGGCGAGCAGCGCAATGACGTCCGGAACATCCGGGGTGTCGGGCACCGTGGCCGTCATTCCGTCCGGGACGTGTGGCAGGTGCAGCAGGGGGTCGGTCACGTCTACAGTCAAGCGCACGGGCGGTCAGGCGCGCAGCGGACCACCGGGCGAGTCGTCGTCATCGTCCTGGTCCTTGGGGATGCGGCACCAGTCCTGGACGACCAGTCCGGTGACGACGGCGCCGACCGAGCCGGCGCAGAGCACCGCCGCTTGCACCATCTTGCCGGTGGCGCCCGCGGCGTCCAGCCGGCCGAGCTCGATCAGCGCGTATGCCGCGAACCAGCCCGCGAAGACCGCGCCGGCGAGCACCCACGCCTGCGCGGCCACCACTGCGCGGCGGGCCCGCTGCGGTGAGGGCGGCCGGGTCGACTGGCCGTGCAGGTAGGCGCGCACCTCCCAGCCGGCCGCGAGCACCGCGACCGAGAGCAGGATGAGCGTGACCAGGATGAACCACGACATCTTCGGCAGCGCGTGACCGTGCGCGGTCGTCCAGCGCAGCACGGCGTAGCAGACGAGCACCACCACGACTGCGACACCGGCCGCGTGCCGCCAGGTGACTCCCGACTCGCTCACAGGGGCCTCCACTGCGGGCCGACCCGTATGCCGGTGGTGTCTGCGGCGCGCAGCAACTCGGCCACCGGCACCACCAGTCGCCCGACCCGCAGTTGTGCCTGCGGATCGGCGTCCAGCCACGGTTGCAGCACGAAGGCCCGCTCGGCGGCGCGCGGGTGCGGCAGGGTCAGCTCGTCGGTGTGGAAGCGCAGGTCGTCACCCGCCGCCGGGTCACCCACCTGGATCAGGTCGAGGTCCAATGTCCTTGCACCCCAGCGAATCTCCCGGGTGCGGCCGCGACCGGCCTCGATCTCGTGCAGCCGGTCGAGTAGCGTCCACGGCGCCAGCCGGGTAGTGCCGACCGCGACCGCGTTGAGGTAGTCGGGCTGGGCGGGTCCGCCGACCGGTGCGGTCTCGAAGAGCCCGCTCACCTCCAGCAGGTCGAGTCCGCCGACGCGGCCGAGTGCGCGCATCGCCGACTCCAGGGTGCGCACCCGGTGACCCAGGTTGGCGCCGAGCGCGATGACGACGGGCCGATGCTGCTCGCGGCGCACCGACACCGACGGGCCCGCGAGGCCGAAATCGGCGAACGCCACCCCGGCCGGTGCGTCCGGCTTGTGCACGGTGACCTCCACGGCCTCCGCCGCGACACGCTGCAGCACCGACGCGGCAACCTGTTCGGCGAGGTGCTCGATCAGGTCGACCGGCGGCTGGGTCATGATCCGCTCGGCGTCCTGGGCGATCTCGGCGTAGCTGATCGTGTGACCGAGGTCGTCACTCGACCCGGCTCGGGAGACATCGCACTCGATCGTGATGTCGACGAAAAACCTTTGCGGCTCAAGCTTTTCGTGTGCCAGCACGCCGTGCGGCGTCGTGACGGCGAGCCGGGTGAGGCAGATGCGGTCGGTCACGAGTCACCCCGCAGGTGCTTCACCACGTCGCACGCCGCGAACGTCGAGCGCACCTCGTGCACCCGGATCGCCCAGACCTGCGCCTGGGCGAGCACCACCGAGACCGCGGCGGTCGCGAAGTCACGCTGCTCGGCGGCCACCGCCTGCCCCTCTCTGCTGCCCACGCGCGACAGGAATGACTTGCGGGACGCGCCGACCAGCACCGGCAGCTGCATGTCCTGCAGCGCCGACAGGTGCCGCAACAGCACCCAGTTCTGCTCGGCGGTCTTGGCGAAGCCGAGCCCCGGGTCAATCACGATCTGCTCGCGCAAGACACCGGCATCCATCGCGGCGCCGACCTGGTCGGCGAGCTCCCGGCATACCTCAGCGGTCACGTCGTCATAGACGGCGCGCGTCTGCATGTCGTGGCTGTGACCGCGCCAGTGCATCACCACGAACCCGGCCCCGGTTTGCGCGGCCGTGTCCGCCATCCGCGGGTCGGCGAGACCGCCGCTGACGTCGTTGATGATCCGCGCACCGGCCGCGACCGCCTCGCGTGCGACCTCCGAGCGCATGGTGTCGATCGAGATCCAGGCGCCGGTGCCGGCCAGCCCCTCCACGACGGGTATGACGCGGCGCAACTCTTCCTCGACGCTGGGGCGCTGCGCGCCGGGCCGGGTGGACTCGCCACCGATGTCGATGATGTCCGCGCCCTGCGCGAGCAACTCGTGCCCGTGGGCGACGGCAGCACTCGCATCGAAGAACAGCCCGCCGTCGGAGAACGAGTCGGGGGTCACGTTGACCACACCCATGACCAGCGGGCGATCGGCGGGGCGGTGCGGCAACACGGTGGATGCGGCCGCGGTCATCAGCGCCGGCTTTGCGCGTTGATCAGGCTCATCGCCTCCGCCCGGGTGGCCGCATTGGTGAGCTGCCCCCGGACGGCGGAGGTGATGGTGAGTGCACCGGGTTTGCGGACGCCACGCATCGACATACACAGATGCTCGCACTCCACGACGACGAGCACACCCCGTGCATGCAAGTGATCGACGAGCGCGTCGGCGATCTGGGTGGTCAGTCGCTCCTGGACCTGCGGGCGCTTGGCGAAGACGTCGACCAGCCGGGCGATCTTGGACAATCCGGTGACCCGGCCGTCGGGCGCCGGGATGTAGCCGACGTGTGCGACGCCGTGGAACGGCACCAGGTGGTGCTCGCAGGTGGAGTAGACCTCGATGTCGCGGACGATGACCAGCTCGGAGTGGTCAACGTCGAAGGTGCGACTAAGTGCGTCCTCGGGCGTCTGCCACATGCCGGCGAACGTCTCGGCATACGCACGCGCCACCCGGGCGGGGGTGTCACGCAGGCCTTCCCGGTCAGGGTCCTCGCCGAGGGCGAGCAGCAGCTCGCGGACTGCGGTCGCTGCTCGTTCCAGATCAACTGTCGGTCGGGTCGACATAGCCGCCGTCCGGGACCTCGATGACTGCCTCGGGCGGGTGCACGTCAGCCCGCTGGCGGGCCTCCTGCTTCCCCAGGTCTACGCCGTTGGCGAGCGCCTTGCGCTCGGCCGGGGTGAGCACCGGCGGCCGGTCGCTCACGTTGCGGCGGTCGCTGGACAGCCAGATCTTGCGTTGCGGGCGCTTGTGCACATCCTTGAAGACCTCGGCCAGCTGGTGCACGTCGAGCGTTTCCTTCTCGAGCAGCTCCAGGACCAGGTTGTCCAGGATGTCGCGGTTGTCGTTGAGGGCGTACCACGCCTCGTCGTGTGCGGCCTCGATCAGCCGGCGCACTTCTTCATCGACGACCCCGGCGAGTTCCTCGGAGTAGTCGCGCTCGTGGCCCATGTCGCGGCCGAGGAACACTTCGGAGTTGCCCGAACCGAGCTTGATCGCGCCGACTCGCTCGCTCATGCCGAACTGCGTGACCATCTTGCGGGCGAGGCCGGTGGCCTTCTCGATGTCGTTCGCGGCGCCGGTGCTCGGGTCGTGGAAGACGATCTCCTCAGCGACGCGGCCACCGAGCGCGTAGGCGAGCTGGTCGAGCAGCTCGTTGCGGGTGGTCGAATACTTGTCGTCCACCGGCAGCACCATCGTGTAGCCGAGGGCGCGGCCGCGCGGCAGGATGGTGATCTTGCTGACCGGGTCGGTGTGGTTGAGCGCCGCGGCGACGAGGGCGTGGCCGCCTTCGTGGTATGCGGTGATCTTGCGCTCCTTGGCGCTCATGACGCGGGTGCGCTTCTGCGGGCCGGCCATGACGCGGTCGATCGCCTCGTCGAGCGCACGGTTGTCGATGACCTGGGCGTTGGAGCGCGCGGTGAGCAGTGCGGCCTCGTTGAGCACGTTGGCCAGGTCGGCGCCGGAGAAGCCGGGGGTGCGACGCGCCACCTGCAGCAGGTCGATGTCGCTCGCCATCGGCTTGCCCTTGGCGTGCACCTGCAGAATGTGGTGACGTCCGGCCATGTCGGGCGCCTCGACGGCAATCTGCCGGTCGAACCGGCCGGGGCGCAGCAGCGCCGGGTCGAGGATGTCGGGACGGTTGGTCGCGGCGATCAGGATGACGTTGGTCTTGACGTCGAAGCCGTCCATCTCGACCAGCAACTGGTTGAGGGTCTGCTCGCGCTCGTCGTGACCGCCGCCGAGGCCGGCGCCGCGGTGGCGACCGACGGCGTCGATCTCGTCCACGAAGATGATCGCCGGCGCGTTGGCCTTGGCCTGCTCGAAGAGGTCGCGGACCCGGCTGGCGCCGACACCGACGAACATCTCGACGAAGTCCGAGCCGGAGATGGAGTAGAACGGCACGCCGGCCTCACCGGCGACGGCGCGCGCCAGCAGTGTCTTGCCGGTGCCGGGCGGGCCGTAGAGCAGCACACCCTTGGGGATCTTGGCGCCCACGTCGAGGAATTTCTTCGGCGACTGCAGGAACTCCTTGATCTCGTGGAGTTCCTCGACCGCTTCGTCGGCACCGGCGACGTCCGCGAAGGTGACCTTGGGCATGTCCTTGCTGGCCAGCTTCGCGCGGGACTTGCCGAACTGCATGACCCGCGAGCCGCCGCCTTGCACCTGGCTCATCAGGAACCAGAAGAGCAGCAAGAAGAGGATGAACGGCGCCATGCTGATCAGGATCGACAGCCAGACGCTCTGCTTCTGGGGGTCGTCGGTGAAGCCATGTGACGGCGGGTACTTGCTCAGCAGGTCGACCAGCTGGTCACCGCGCGGGTCGACATAGTTGGCCTCGACCTTGGTCAGATCTTTCTTATCACCGACCGTCTGCGGGGTCTTAAGGGTCAGCTTGACCGAGTCGGGAGTCAGCGTCGCCGACTCCACCACCTTGCTGGAGATGAGCTTCTCCGCCTGGGAGGTGCCGACACTCTGGTATCCGCCGACGTTTCCGACGGTGAGCCAGAGCACGCCGATCAGGACGACGAGGAGAACCCAAAGTCCAGGGCTGCGAAGAACGCGCTTGAAGTTCATGTAGCTGCGGGGCGTGCCCCGATCCTCCTGCTCACAGTTGGGCCTAGCCCGACGACAGACCAATTGACCGTACACCGCGGGAGATCAGCGATTTCCTGGGGTGTCCCGGCTGGATCAACGACCGGAGCGGCGGCGGTGTTCCATCCGGACTGTCGGCTTGGTCACGTGCGACCTGCTCGCGTCAGGAATAGACGTGTTCGGCGAGCGTGCCGATGTCGCGCAGGTTGCGGTATTGCTCGTCGTAGTCCAGGCCGTAGCCGACGACGAATTCGTTCGGGATCTCGAAGCCGACGTACTTGCAGTCGATCTCCACCTTCGCGGCGTCGGGTTTGCGCAGCAACGTGCAGATCTCCAGCGACGCCGGCTCGCGGGAGAGCAGGTTGCTGCGGATCCAGTTGAGCGTCAGCCCGGAGTCGATGATGTCCTCGACGATCAGCACGTGGCGGCCGCTGATGTCGGTATCGAGGTCTTTCAGGATGCGCACGACGCCGCTCGACTTCGTCCCCGAGCCGTATGACGACACCGCCATCCAGTCCATCGGCACCGAGCCGGGCAGCGCCCGCATCAAGTCGGCCATCACCAGGATCGCGCCCTTGAGCACGCCCACCAGCAGCACGTCCTTGTCGTGGTAGTCGCGCCAGATCTCGGCGCCGAGCTCGTCGAGCCGCGCGTGGATCTGTTCCTCGGTAAACAGGACGTGGTCCAGGTCATTGCCCATATGGCTGGAATCCATGGGGCTATTCAACCCGACGCGGTTCGGCCACGACCAGTCCGCCACCCCTGCGGACCTGCAACCCGCCGGGAACGTGGACCGGTCGCTGCCCATGCCACCCGGTGATCAGGGCATCCACGGCGTCGATGTGCACCTTGCTCAGGGCAGCCGCCGGCACGCCGGCATGGCGGAGCAGCTCGCGCCATACCCGCGTCCGGATGGGGGTGGCGAGGGCGGCGAGTTCGGAGACCGGCCAGGGGGATTCGCCGAGTGCGTCGGCGAGGCGCAGCGCCCACTCGTCCAGGAAGTCCAGGTCATCGCGGACCAGCTCTGCCGTGCGGGCCAGGCCGGCGACGACACCCGGTCCTACGTCCGTCTCCAGGTCGGCGAGCGCCCGGCGCATCCGGACGCGCAGGTAGCGCGGGTCGTCGTTGTGCGGGTCGTGCCAGGGCTCGACGCCGAGCGCAGCGCACGCCGCGTGCGTTTCCGCGCGCGTCACGTCCAGCAGCGGCCGCACCCAGCGGACGCCCGACGCGTCGGTGACCGCCGCCATACCGGTCACTGCGCGCGGCCCGGATCCCCGCGTCAAGGCGAGTAGCACGGTCTCGGCCTGATCGTCCCGGGTGTGCCCAAGGAGCACGACCGCGGCACCGTATGCCGAGGCGCTCTCCCGCAACGCCGCATAGCGGGCGTCGCGGGCAGCTGCTTCGGGACCACCGGCGCCCGACACGTCCACCGCACGGACCTCTGCGCGGCCGATGCCGAGCGCCCGGCACTGCGCCGCGGCCCGCTGCGCGATCGCTGCCGAACCCTCTTGCAACCGGTGGTCGACCACCACCGCGACCGTTGCGAGGCCGAGCTTCGGTGCCTCGAAGGCGACCGCGGCCGCGAGCGCCAGCGAGTCTGCGCCGCCTGAACAAGCAACGAGCACAGTGCTTTCCGGGAGGTCGGACAGGCAGGTGCGCACATGCCTGCGGCATGCTGCGACGGCGGGATGTGGCCCCGTCATGGTGCCTATCCGTGCACGCGGGCGACCCAGGACGCCGGCGCGTAGATCTCATCCGCAGTCGGCAGGTTGTCCGGGTCGGCCCAGACCGCGTTGAACCCGTCGACGCCGACGCGCTCCTGCACGGCGCGGCAGAACGCGGCGCCGTCGCGGTATTGGCGCATCTTGGCCTCCAGCCCGATCAGCCGGCGCACGATGCGGTCCAGGCTGCCGGCACCCTTGCGGCGGGTGTCGAACTTGCGCCGGATCTCTTCCACGGTCGGCACGATCTGCGGCCCGACGTCGTCCATCACGACGTCGGCGTGCCCTTCGAGCAGCGACATGATCGCGGTGAGGTCGGCGAGCTCGGTGCGATGTGCCTGATCGATCACGAGGTCGGTGAGTCCGCCGCCACCTTCGCGCAGCGCTCCCGGGAGTGCCTTGGCCACCGACTGCAACCGCCGTTGCAGCTGCTCCGGATCGGGCATCAGTTCGACCGCGAGCGTGCGCACCCGCTCGATCAGGTGCTGCCGCAGCCACGGCACCGCGGTGAACTGCACCCGGTGCGTCTCCTCGTGCAGACACACCCAGAGCCGGAAGTCAGCCGGGTCGACCCCGAGCTGGCGCTCGGCCGCGACGATGTTGGGGGCAACCAGCAGCAGGCTCGGGGTGCCGGCCGGCGCCATGTCGAACTGCCCCAGCACCTTGCTGGCGACGAAACCCATGAGCGCGCCGGTCTCCGCGCCGGTGACCCGAGCGCCGACCGCCCGGGCGCGCGGCCCGGACCGGCGCTTGGCGGTGAGTGCGTCGACGACGGGGTCCAGCAGGCCCGCCATCGAGTCGACGTTGATGTCCACCCAGGTAGCGCGATCCACCACGTAGACCGGCGATTTCGCGCCGGCCGATGCGTCCAGCCGGGCAGTGTCGGCCACCGGCTGCAGGGCGCGCTGGGCGGCGTCACGCAGCTCGGCGACCACGTCCGCAGCTTCCACCGCCGACGTCTGCGGCCCGTCGGACACCCATCGACGACCCGCGCGCTTGGCCAGCGCCCAGTCGACATACGCCTCAGACATGTGTCGAGGGTATGTCAGCGCGCCATGTGGCAGTCTCGCAGATATGACTGACGCGGAAGTCGTGGAGCAGATCGCCCGGCAGCACCTGTCCCCGGATGTCGCGGATCGCTGGCTGGCGCTGTGCCGGCCCGCCATCCGGCTGGAGGAACTGAATGGAGAGACCGTCGGCGAGACTCCGGCCATCGCGACCTTCGGCGGCCTCCCCCGACTGCCTGACGACGTCGAGTGGCCGACATGGCCGGGGCAAGGCCCACTGACCTATCTCGGTGAGATCGACCTGGATGCGGTTGCCCGCTCCGGTCTGGACCCGGGCGTGCGGCTGCCCACGACGGGCCGATTGCTGGCCTTCTACTTCGACGGAAGTGTCGAGTTGTTTCGCGACGCGAATACTGGTGAGCACGTGAAGACCGTGGGGTACTTCGAGCCGGGCAGCACGCGAGCCGGGGCGCGGCTCCTGCACCTACCTGCGGACGACTGCGCAGTCAGGACGGCACCGCTACCAGACTGGGGCTACCCGGAACGTAGGTTTTTTGGTCGCCAAATCCTCAGCACGCCGGACCTCGAACAACCCGTGCTGTTCGACACGTTTGCTGAGGGAGAAGACTTGACGGCCTTCTACCAGACCCATCCGGTGAACGCAGACGCCTTCCGGGAGGCGCTCCGCGAGCGCAACCAGGCACCGTGGCATCAGCTGGGCGGCTGGGCAATGCCGGTGCAAGGTCCGGTCGAGTTCGAGGCGGTCTGGGCGGAGGGCATCGAACCTGGCGACCCACGCACCAACGACCTTGCGCGCGCGTGGCGCCCCGTGCTGCAGATCGACAGCGACGAAGATTTCCTGTGGGGCGACGTCGGCACTCTCTACTGGATGCAGCGTGAGCGCGGCGAGGGAGGGTTGGACATCGAGTTCACTTGGCAGTGCTGCTAATTGGCCGAACTCTCGACCACTCGCCGCCGGAACACCAGATGCGCGAGCTGACCCAGCGAACGGTAGGGATCCATCGCGCCGAGCCGCTCCTCGACGGCGACCAGTGCGGCGAACTCGGCCGGGTCGCTCGGCGGCGGTGCGTCGATGCTCCGCTCCTCCAGGTCGTAGGCGATGCGGATGCCGTACCACTCCTCCAGCGTGAGGCCCGCGTCCGCTGCGGCGGTCACGAGCCGGTCGAAGGAGTCCGCGCGGGCCGGGGCGCCGATCTCGTTGGTATAGCGCAGATCCGAGCCGGTCGCGCGCGCCTCGTCCCACTGCTCGAACGCGGCGAGCGCAGCCGTCCAGTCCTGGCGGCGGGCCGGGCGCCATACAGCCGACACGTCGAGGCGCACCGCCACCGCGAGTGTGCCGCCGGGCGCGACGAGAGCCGCTGCCTCGGCGAGCGCGGCGGTGCCCGAGGGCAGATACATCAGCACGCCGAGCGCGAGCACGGCGTCGAAAGTGCGGCCGGCGACGTCACCGAGGCTCCCGAAACCTGCTGAGGACACCGTGATTCGCTCGCTGACGGACTGCGGCGCGGAAGCTACGCGCTCGGTCAGCACCGCCCGCATCCGCCCGTCCGGTTCGGCCGCGACCACCTGGTGTCCCCGGTCGGCAAGTTCGAGCGTCTTGTCGCCCTGGCCTGCACCGAGGTCGAGCACGGTGCTCGGCGGATCGCTCAGATGATGCTCCAGCTGTCGCCGGACGAGCTCCTGCCGCAGGCGCACCCGCAGCGTCGCCTCGGACTGTAACCAGGCGTCGCGGGACACGGGAAAACTGCTGTCCGACAAGGGAACCAGCTCCTACTCCGAGCAGCCGCACTTCTGCAGTGCCGCCACAAAATCGTCGATCGCGGCGCGCGTGCCGTAAGGACCCCACGACAATGCCGCATTGTTGATGACCGCGAAGACGAGCACGCGGTTGTCCTTGGTGATCACCGTGCCGGCCAGCGAGGCGACACCGATCAGCGACCCGGTCTTGGCGCGGACATCTCCCGCCGCGGATGCGTTGCCGGGCAACTGGAACCGGTTGTCGAGCGTACCGTCATACCCGCCGACGCTCAGCCGGGTGAGCACTTGGGCGAACGGCTTGTTCTTGCCGTCCGTGCCGGACAGCAGGAGTTGGGCCAGCAGACGCGGCGGGATCGTCGTGCCGTCCGAAAGACCGCACGCATCAGCGAGTTTCACTCCCGCAAGGTTGAATCCGGCCTTCTTCAAGGTGCTTTCGATGAAGCCGGTGACATCTGCGGTCGACCCGCCGACACCGTGTGCGAAAGCGGCCTGGCGAGCAAGCGACTCGATCATCGCGTTGTCGCTGAGTTGCAGGGCATTGCCGAGCACGTCCAGCAGGGGCGCGGACTCGACCTGCCCCAGCTCGGTCGCGCCGGACGGCGCGGTGACCGTGCCGCCCGACGTGGCGTGGATGCCCTGCGCGGCCAGATCCTTGACGAACGCCTGCAGCGTCGATGCCACCGGGTCGGCCGGAGTAGGACGCGCCGGGTCACTCGCGCGCTGGGTCGACAGCCCGAGTTGCGCGATGCGGGCGGTGTATCCGGCGGCGACCACGGAGGGATCCCAGTGCTTGGCGGTGAGCGGTCCTGGCGCGTACGACGTGTCGACGCCCACCGAGACCGAGGTCCGTCCCGACTTCTTCAGCGACGTCGCCACCTGGGCAGCGAGGTCGGCCAGCCCGGCGTGCCCGTTGACCTGCGACGGGTCCCCCTTGCCAGGGTTGAGCGCGGTGTCACCGCCCGCGACGAGCACGATCCGGTTGTCCGCGCTGCCCGAAACCACCTTGGTGGTCAGCGGTTTCGCGAGGTTCATCGTGTTGGCGATCACCCACGCGGTGAGCAGCTTGGTGGTGGATGCCGGTGTCATCGGGGTGTTCGGATTGTGCTGGAGAAGCACCTGTCCGGTCTGGCCGTCGAGCACGATGGCGCCGAGCTTCTTGGCGAGGTCGGGATTCTTCATGGCCGCCGCCACCTGTGCCTGCACCTTCGCCGGCATCTGCGCCGGACCATCGGCAGCCTGCAGCGGCGTGGCGCTAGCGGGAACCGGCGGCGCGACCGATGGACCGACGCTGGTCCTGCCTGGCTCGGGCACCGGTTTGGTCGCCGCAGCGGAGCGGGTCAGCGGGCCGGGCACCACGTCATACACATCAAGGGCGCCGTAGCCGACGGCGAGCACGACGACGGCGGACGCACCGACGGCGATCCGCTTGCGCATACCCATGGCGACCCCTCGCACGACGGCGCACCCGTCGGTGCGCCAAACTAGGCGTAAGTCAAGCACAACGACAGCAAGCGATTGGAGAGGCAATGGAGTTCGACGTCACCATCGAGGTGCCGCAGGGCAGCCGCAACAAGTACGAGATCGATCACGAGACCGGTCGCCTTCGACTGGACCGCCGGTTGTTCACCTCGATGCAGTACCCGACCGACTACGGCTATATCGAGCACACCCTCGGTGAGGATGGCGACCCGCTGGACTCGATGCTGCTGCTCACCGAGTCCGTGGTGCCTGGCGCCGTCGTCGAAGCGCGCCCCGTCGGCGTGTTCAAGATGGTCGACGAGGCTGGCGGCGACGACAAGATCCTGGCGGTCATCGCCGGTGACCCGCGGTGGGAACACATCCAGGACGTCGGCGACGTCAACAAGTTCCTGCTCGATGAGATCCAGCACTTCTTCGAGAGCTACAAGGTGCTCGAGCCGGGCAAGGCGGTCGAGGAAGGCGCCAGCTGGGGCACCCGCGAGGAGGCCGAGCGCATCGTCGGCGAGGCGCTGCAGCGTGCCAAGGACCAGGGCGTCGACACCGCGCGCTGGGTCTCGCCCAACCAGCACTGAGTCAGCACTCTCGATGATCGGGGCAGCGGCTGCGGCGCGTTGATCAGCTACCCGCCATACCGACGCCGACACGCAGGTGCCGGTAATCCTCGTCACGTGCGACGAGCCGGCGGGTGCGGCGCCGGTATCGCAGGATCTGCACGATCCCGAACGCCCACACCAGGTATTGCACGCTGAGCGCGATCCGGAAGGCGTGCAGGTCGTAGTGCGCCGCACCACCGGGCGCGACGTGGTCGAGGATCACGCCGATGACGAAGACCGAGATCAGTGTCGCGCTGAAGCCGCCGACGTTGACGATGCCGGAGGCGGACCCGATCCGCTGGGTCGGGTTGAACGTGCGGGCAAGGTCGAAGCCGATCATCGAGCCGGGGCCGCCGATGGCGGTGACGACGACCAGCAGGATCAGGATCGGCAGCGGTGCTCGCCCCGGCCAGAGCAGCACGACGGTCCACATCGCCATGATCGCGAGCACTGTCCCGAGGACGAGGGTGGATCTGTTGTAGGGGTAGCGCGCGGTGAACGCGCCGAAGAACGGGCTGGCGGTCACCGTCGCGACCACCATGATCTCCAGCAGCAGGCTCGCCGTGCTGGACGACAGGCCCTCGGCCTTGGTGAGGAAGGGGAATCCCCACATCAGACTGAAGACGGTGGCGCTGAACTGCGAGGTGAAGTGGCACCACAGCCCGAGCCGCGTGCCGGGTTCGCGCCACGCGCTGGAGACCGCGCGGGCCACCGCGCGCAGCTTGATCTGGGTGCGCTGCTTGCTGGGGTATGGCGAGTCGCGCGCCACGAGCACCAGCACGACCCCGAGCACGACCCCGACCGACGACGCGAGCAGGTAGGACTTCGTCCAGCCGAGCCCGTGCAACGCCGCCGACAGCGGCCCGGCCGCCGCGATCGCGCCCAGCTGCCCGAAGACACCGCACAGCTGGCTCATCATCGGAGCACGCGCCGGCGGGAACCACAGCGCGACGATCCGCAGCAGCGAGACGAAGACCATGGCGTCGCCCATGCCGACGAAGACCCTTGCCAGCACTCCCCATGCGAACGTGTCGGCGAAGGCGAAGCCGAACTGTGCGAGCGTCATCGTCGTGACTCCGGCGACGAGCAGCACCTTCGAGCCAAAGCGATCCAGCAACGCGCCGACCGGCACCTGCATGGCGGCATAGACGAAGAGCTGCACCATCACGAAGGTCGCCAGTTGCGCCGAGCTGATGTGGAAGCGCTGCGCCGCCATCACGCCGGCGACGCCGAGCGAGGTGCGGTGGAAGATCGCCAGGATGTAGACCAGGAGCGCCGACACGAAGACGGCCCACGCCCGGCGACCGCCGAGCGGCCAACTGGCAGTGGGAGATTCGACGATCTTTGGCAGACCGGCCGTCTGGGTGGGCGCGTTCATCGAGTGCCCGCCAGCCCGACTGCGTAGTCGACGTGCTCGCGGCACGCGCGCACGAATTGCGATTTGGTGCCCGACTCGAGCAGGTGCAGCAGCTCCCGGTGCTGGCGCAGCGACGCGGTCATCCGGGGCTTGTCGCCGCGCAAATTTCCCGCCACGATGACGATCTGCCGGTCGCGCAGGTGGGAATACTGCCGGGAGATCACCGAGTTGCTGCCGGCGTCGACGATCACCTCGTGAAAGGCCCGGTCGGCTGCGCTGAACGCGCTGACGTCGCCGGTGCGCATCAGGTCGGCCATCTCGTCCAGGTGTGCCCTGAGCGCCGGTATGGCGTCCGCGCGGCGCGGCCACATCTGGGCCGCCGCCCACTCCTCGATGAGCGCACGCGCCTCGAAGATCTCCTGGGTCTCACGAGGTGTCGGAGCGGTGACCAGCGCGCCCTTCTTCGGGAACAGCTCGACCATTCCCTCGGCCTGCAGCCGCAGCAGTGCCTCCCGGACCGGGGTGCGGGAGACACCGATCTCCTCGGCGAGCCGGCCCTCGGTGACGAAGGTGCCCGGTGGGATGTCACCGGCGAGGATTCCGGTCTTGACGTGTTCGTACGCCTTGTCACTTGCGCTCATGTTGCATCCACCATAGATGCAACATGAGCGCACCGCGAAATGGTCTCGGCATGCGTCCAACCGTCTTCCGGGCGCTACCGTCGAGCAATGGAGAGCTACACGCGCGGCGAGCTGACTTTCGACGTCACCGACTCCGGACCGGCGAACGCGCCGGTGATCGTGCTGCTGCACGGGTTCCCGCAAGATCGTCAGGCATGGGACAAGGTCACGCCGCAACTCGTGGCGGCCGGCTTCCGGGTGCTGGCACCCGATCAGCGCGGCTACTCCCCCGGCGCGACACCGCGCGGTCGCTCGTCATACGGCTTGCGGGAGCTGGCTGCCGACGTCGTGGCGCTGATCGACGCGGCGGGCGCCGAGACAGCACACATCGTCGGACACGACTGGGGTGGCGCCGTCGCGTGGCAGCTCGCCTCGGCTCACGCCGACCGCGTCGCCTCCTGCACCGTGCTGTCGACACCGCATCCGGCCGCTCTCGTCTGGGCGATCGGACACAGCGACCAGTGGCGCAAGAGCGGCTACATGGCGTTCTTCCAGTTGCCGTGGGTGGCCGAGCGCGGCGTGTTGCGCAACCTGCCGGACCTCTACACCCGCACCGGCATGTCCGACCAGGACGCCGCGAAGTATGCCGACCGCTTCAGCACCGCGCAGTCGCTGACCGGCCCGCTCAACTGGTATCGGTCGATGTTCCTCGACCAAGCGCGCGCGCTGCGCCGCCGAAGCCCCGGACACCGTGTCGCCGTGCCGACGACGTACGTCTGGGGCACGCGCGACTTCGCGCTCGGCCGCACTGCTGCCGAGAAGTCAGCCGAATTCGTCTCCGGTGACTACGAATTCGTCGAACTTAACGGTGCCGGGCACTGGCTCCCGGAAGTGAACGCCGACGAGGTCGCTGCCGCGATCATCCGGCGCGCACGCTCAGCGCAATGACCTCGCCAGGCCGGTCGCCCACCGCGCACGCAGTGGGTTGATCGACTGGTCCGGGCGGTGCGGATGCACCGCGTTCGTCAGGAGTATGGCGGTGGCCCCTCGCCCGAGGTCGGACACCAGCGACGTGCCGGTGAAGCCGGTGTGCCCGATCGTGCGCGGGCCGCTGAGCTCACCCATGTAGCGCGGCTGGTCGATCTCGAAACCGATGCCGTGCGCGTCGTCCGGGAGGTCCGGATTGAGGTTAGTGGTCATCGCAACCACGCTGTCAGTGCTCAGGATTCGCTCGTCCCCGGCGGTGAAGACCCGCGCGAAGCGCACCAGGTCGGGGCCGGTCGAGAAGACGCCTGCATGTCCGGCGACGCCGCCCAACGACCAGGCGTTCTCGTCATGCACGGCGCCGCGGATCATCCCCCTGCCGGTGTCGTCGGAGATCTCGGTCGCCGCGAAGCGCTCCGGGTCGACGTGCCCGAGCTGGGTGACGAAACCGGTGTCCGCCATGCCGAGCGGGCCGGTGATGCCGTCGCGCACGAGCACGTCGAGCGTCTTGCCGCCGAGGGTTTCGAGGAGCACCCCGACGGTGATCAGGTTGAGGTCGCTGTAGACGAACTCACCGGCAGCGGTCGCCGGGGGGTTGGTCAGTGCCGCCCGGATCCGGCTCGCGCGGTCCGGCCAGTCACGCCACAGCGGCAGCCACCACTCCAAACCGCTGGTGTGCGTGAGCAACTGGCGGACGGTGATCAGTTCCTTGCCGCCTGCCGCGAACTCGGGCAGGTAGCTCGCGACCGTGGCGTCCAGGTCGAGCCGGCCCGCTTGCACCTGCTGCATGGCGACCGCGGCGGTGAAGAGTTTGGTCAGCGAGGCGAGGTCGAACACCGTGTCGGCGCGCATGTCCACGCGATCGTCCGGTGGCAGGAGCGCGCCCGTGGCGTCATACAACACGGCGGAGCCGGTGGCATGGACGGTGCGGACCTCGTCGCCGACGGCGAAGACACCCACGGCGCCGGGGACGATCGTCCCCACGGCGGCGTCCAGCGCCGCCGTCGCCTCAGCGACCGGCCTGCCTGCGCCGCTCACGCTCCTCGTCCTTCTTGATCAGCAGCGGCAGCTCCGGCGTCTGTCGTGGGCCGTTGCGGCGCTTGTCGAACTGCTTGCCGATCCAGACGATCAGCAGGAAGGCCAGGATCATGAAGACGCAGATGCCGAGGAAGCCGAGCCCGATGCCGATGGGGTGCCCGTCGGTCTGGTCGAGCTTTGCTGAGAGGTCGGCGATCACCCCGCCATTGTGCCCTCAGCGCCTGCGCCGTCGCCCGCCGGGTCTCAGCCGTCGGGTTTCAGCCGTCGGCCCCCGGCGCCCGCCGAGTGGCGAAAGCGACATCCACGCAGGGCAGTTCGCTGCGCGGCAGCACGGCGGTGACGACCGTGTCCGCAGCGACTCGTGCTCCGACGGCATAGAGCAGCGGGTGGGTGTTGATCTCGACTGCATCGACAGTGGCGTCGTCGACCTCGACGGTCGTGTGCTGCCCGATCAGCTCGGCGCCGCGCTCCTCGGCATACCGGTTGGTCAGCACGTCTTCGAGATGCTCGGTCAGCACCTGGGCCGGGTCGTCGTCCTGGCCCGGGTCGCGCGTCCAGGTCGTGCGGACCGCCTCCCACAGTTGCGGGTAGCGCAGTTGCTGGACCCGATCGACCAACCACTGGGGTCGAGGGTATGGCGGCTCCCTGTCGAGCGCGGCCCGGGTCTCGTCGTCCAGATCGGCCAGGTTGGCCGGGTCCGAACGGTCGCCGGGGTTGCGCCACAGCGTGTAGGTGAGGCTCACCGCGACGTCGGTGAGCCCGGCGGAATCGCTGCCCTGGGCGATGTTCAGCGCGCCGGTGTCCTCCAGCGACGACTGTTCGACCAGCCCGAAGACGGTCAGCGGCAGCCGACGCAACTCCGCTTCCTGTGCCCTTCTCGGATCCGGTGCGTCGACCGGCACCCTTCCCGCGAATCGCATGGTCCGATTGTGGCGTTACCTGTGAACTGCGGCAACAGTGGTGTCAGGGCCGCAGCGCCGCATAGGCCTTCGCCAGCCGGGCGCCGAGCAGCGCATTGTTCTTGACGAGCGCGATGTTTGCCGTGAGGGATGCGCCCCCGGTGAGTTCGACGACGCGGCCGAGCAGGTATGGCGTGGTGTCCTTGCCGGTGAGACCCAACTCGTCCATGTCCGCGAGCGCCTGGGTGATGATGCCCGCGATCTGGTCGGCCGGGATCTCGTCGGCGGCGGGAATGGGACTGGCGATGTCGAAGCCCGAGGTCACGCCGAGGTCCCATTGAGCTGCCATGATGGCGGCCAGCTCCTCGGGCGAGTCCGCACGCATCGGCGCGGCATACCCGCTGGATCGTGAATAGAACGAAGGGAATTCGTCGGTCTGGTAGCCGATGACCGGGATTGACAGGGTCTCCATCGCCTCCAGCGTGAGGCCGATGTCGAGGATCGACTTCACCCCGGCGGAGATGACTGCGACCGGGGTGCGGGACAGCTCGGTGAGGTCGGCCGACACGTCCATGCTCGAGGTGGCGCCACGGTGGACGCCGCCGAGACCGCCGGTCGCAAAGACCGCGATGCCCGCGAGGTGTGCCAGGCGCATCGTGGCGGCGACCGTAGTGGCGCCATGCACGCCCTTGGCAACAACGTAACCGAGGTCTCGCACACTTGCTTTGGTGACGGATTCGACTGCCTTGCCGAGCATTTCGAGGTCGTCGGCAGTCAGTCCGACACGGGGCGCGCCGTCGAGGACAGCGATGGTCGCGGGTGTGACACCTTCGGCCCGGATGAGATCCTCGACCTCGCCGGCCATCCGGACGTTGTCCGGATAGGGCATGCCATGGCTGATGATCGTGCTCTCCAGCGCCACGACCGGGCGGCCGTCGGCGAGCGCTTCCCGCACTTCGTCGGTCAGCTGCAGGCGGGGGTGGGGACTCATATTCGCTCCTTCTGGAGGACTTGCTCCACCAGGGCGGCGCTCAGATCCGGCCGCACGGTGAAGTCACTGGTGATGGTCAGATAGGCGGCCGCGGCGCCTCGGGCTGCCGCGTCCGCGTCGCTCAGCCCGGCGCACAGGCCGTGCACGTATGCCGCGCACATCGCGTCTCCCGCGCCGGTCACGTCGCGGACCTGCGCCGGGATCGCCGGCACGCTGATCGGTGCGCCGCTGCCGAAAAGCGTTGACCCACGGGCGCCTTCGCGCACCCAGACTCGTGCAACACCCGCCTCGTGCAAAGTGCACACGCCGGCCTCGACGTCTTCCCGGCCGGACAATGCGACCAGCTCGGACCGCGTCGGAGTGAGCGTGTGGATCGGGACACTGCCGAGCATCGGCAGCAGGCGCTGTGCCTTCCGGTCCGACACCGGGTCTAGCACCACCGGCACGTCGGCAGCTGCGGCCGCGCGGCATACGTGCTCGAGCGTGGCCGTCGAGAGGTTGGTGTCGGCGACGACGTATGACGCCGCGGCGACCACTTCGTCCGGCACGTGCTCGGGAGCGAGCGCTTCCGTGGCGGACATGTCGGAGACGGCTCCCACAAGTTCGCCGTCGGCGTCGAGCATGGCCAGATAGCTCCCGCTGGGCATCGGCAACTGCACAGAATGACGGAGATCGACTCCGGCAGAGCGGGTTTCGTCCACCATACGTTGCCCGAAGGTGTCGTCGCCGAAGGCCGCGATGAGCGCCGTCGGCACACCGAGCAGCCCGAGGTTGGCGGCGATGTTGCGGCCGACGCCACCTGCGCTGCTGTGCGTCGCGCCGGGGTTGCTGGTGCCGGGCCGGAACGCGGCCGTGGAGCGGGCAATGACGTCGACGTTCGCGCCGCCGACGACAAGCACTGGACCCATGAAAGCCATTGTGCCAGCGCTGGCGCGACGGGCTACGGTCGGTGTATGACGACCGAGCGCACCATTCTCGCGACCTCCGGTGGGCTTCGCCCGGGCGAGCGCACCTACTTCGAGTTCAGCGAATTGACCCAATTTGCAGTCGATCTCGCGGGTGTTACCGGCCGCGCACCACGGGTGTGCACGATCTCGACGGCGTGCGGGGACAACCCGCACGTGATGCACGAGCTCGGGGAGGCCGCGCGGGTCGCGGGCTATGACCATTCCCATCTGCAGTTGTTCAGCATGCCCAACGTGGCGGACCCGGCCGAGCATCTGCTGGCGCAGGACGTCATCTGGGTGATGGGCGGGTCGGTCGCCAATCTGCTGGCCGTGTGGCGGGTGCACGGTCTCGATCGCGCGATGCGCGCGGCGTGGGAGGCCGGAGTCATCCTCACCGGGGTCAGTGCGGGCTCGATCTGCTGGCACGCCGGCGGCACCACGGACTCGTTCGGTGCGGACCTGCAGCCGGTGACGAACGGGCTGGCCCTGCTGCCCTACGGCAACGGCGTCCACTACGACGGCGAAGCGCGGCGCCGCCCGCTCATGCAGCGCCTGGTTGCGGACGGCACACTCCCCGAGTCCTACTGCTCCGATGATGGCGTCGGATTGCTTTATCGCGGAACGGAGTTGCTGGAGGCAGTGGCCGAGCTGGACGGCGCCGGCGCCTACCATCTGGTGCGCGACGGCGACACCGCGGTCGAAACGCGCATCGACCCGCGGCGGCTATGACGCCATGGTGAACCGGCACTTCGGCCGACGGAGGACGTGATGCCCGCGGAAGACGCAGCGACCCCCACGCCGGCATCCGGTCGGCGCAGGCGCGGTGCGGTGCTCGAAAACGCCCTGCTCGACGCCGCATTCGAGGAGGTGATGGCCAAGGGCTACGACGCGTTCACCATCGAGGCGGTCGCCGAACGGGCAGAAACCAGTCGCGCGGTGGTCTACCGCCGCTGGCCCTCAAAGCCGGAGCTGGTGGCCGCTGCAATCCTGCACCGCGGCCGGCAACAGCCGGTGCGCACACCCGACACCGGGTCACTGCGCAGCGATCTGATCACCCTGCTGCGACAAGCCAATCGCGCGCGTGCGCAGCTCGGCATCCTGCTCAGTGCCCGATTGGGCGCCTACTTCATCGAAACCGGGCAGAGTTTTGCCGACCTGCGCGAGGTGTTCCTGAGCGGACGGGAATCCAGTGTCGACGTGGTCTTCGACCATGCCATCGAGCGCGGCGAGGTGGACCCCGCGAAGGCGACGCCCCGGGTCCGCGGGCTCGCCTTCGATCTCTACCGCCACGAGGTGCTGATGACCTTCCGGCCGGTGCCGGGCGAGGTGATCACCTCCATCGTCGACGAGATTGTGCTGCCCCTGGTCACCCAATAAGAGGCATTGCGTTTCTAACTCTTGCGATCTACGGTGAAGATACACACTGCCTCTTAAGGAGCTGGCATGCTCGACACCGAGACCCCGCAGCAGCAGATCGATCCGGCCGTATGGCGCACGGTCGGGACCGTCCTCGTGGGCGGGCTCGCCGTGCTGTTCGACACGACGATCGTTGCCGTCGGACTGCACACCCTGGCCACTGAACTGCACACATCGGTAGCGACCATCCAGTGGGTCAGCACCGGCTACCTGCTGGCGCTCGGCGTGACGATCCCGATCGCGGGATGGGCGCAGCGGGTGTTCGGCAGCAAACGCCTGTGGATGATCGCGCTCACCTTCTTCCTGATCGGTTCGGTCCTGTCGAGCCTGTCGTGGAATGCCGGCAGCTTGATCACTTTCCGCGTCGTACAAGGCGTCGGCGGCGGGATCATGCTCCCGCTGATGTCGACACTGGTCATGCAGGCGGCGGGCGGCCGGAACATCGGCAAGGTCATGTCTGTGGTGAGCCTGCCCACTGCCGTCGGCCCGGTGCTCGGCCCGGTCATCGGCGGCCTGATCCTGGAGCACTTGCACTGGTCGTGGATGTTCTGGGTCAACGTGCCGTTCTGCGTCGCCGGGCTTGTTCTCTCCGCGATCTTCCTCCCGAAGGACGGTCCGGTGCAGTCCGTGCGGCTGGACCTCGCGGGTCTCGCCCTGATGGCGCCCGGCCTGGTGGGAGTGCTGTTCGGCCTGTCCAACTCCAGCAAGCCGGGAGCGTTCACCCGCGCGGACGTGCTCGTGCCGCTGATTGCCGGGCTGGCGCTGCTCGCTGGATTCGCGGTGCGTGCGCTGCGTGGTCGCGGACCGGCGCTCGTGGACGTGACGCTGCTGAAGCACTGGCCGCTCGCCTCGTCGTCGGCGCTCCTCTTCCTCTCGGGCATCACCCTGTATGGCGCCATGCTGCTGCTCCCCCTCTACTTCCAGCAGCTGCGCGGCACCTCCGTGCTGCAAGCCGGCCTCCTGCTGATCCCGCAAGGCATCGGGACCCTCGTCACGCGATCGATCTCCGGCCGGCTCTCCGACACCATGGGCGCGCGCTGGCTGGCAATCGCCGGCTTCTTCATCGTGCTCGTGGGCACCGTGCCGTTCGCGTTCGCCGACCAGCACACCAGCGAATGGTGGCTGATGGCAGCACTTCTCGTGCGGGGTGCGGGTCTCGGTATCGTCATGGTCCCTCTGATGGCACTCGGCTTCCGTGGCCTGTCCCGCCAGGAGGTGCCCGACGCGTCCATCATCACCCGCATCGCGCAGCAGGTCGGCGGATCGGTCGGCACCGCGGTGCTGGCCGCCATACTCACCGGGGCCGCGGCGACGGCCACCTCGGCGGGCGCACTTTCCGGAGCCTTCCGCGAAACCTTTTGGTGGGCCATCGGATTCACTGCAGCCGGCCTGGTGATTTCGTTCGCGCTGCCAGGCACGCCGAAGACTGCCGCGAGCGCGCCGGACAGTGTCGAGCGCGGATGAGATCGGTCCGCCGCGCCATACTGGCCGCATGGTGAACCAGCACTTCGGCAGACCGAGCGAGGTGTGGAAGCACCTCGTGCCGGCGGCGACACCTGCGCTGGTGCACCTGGACCCGTTCGACCCCTATGCGCGAAGCGGTGACGGCAGGTCCGCACTCGAGTTGGCCGCTCACGTGGCGGATACCGTTGTCGCAGTGGCGAAGGCAACCTGGGCAACGCGACCACACCCGGCACCGGCTTCGGGCACGTCCTCGCGAACGTTCCGGCATCGGTCGTCGCCGAGTGTGAGCGCCTGGGGACCGATGGAACGGCCGGCACGTGGCAGTTCACCACGACACGCTCCGGGCGCTGCTAGCCTCGACGCATGCGTCGTTCAGCTTGAGCAGCCGTGCACTCCATGAGGTGAGCCCCGCCGGCTAACCGTCCGCGGGCCTTTGAGTGCACCGCCCCGCGAATTCCACGGTCGATCCACCGGATCCACCGCAGCTTCTTGATGCCTGCGCTGGGATCCGGTCGCCCCCGTGATCACGCGCTGACGCGCCTTGCTGCTCAAGGACTTTCCGATGTTGCCTTCGTATGTCGGCTCCCGCCCGATCTCAGCCCGCTCCGCCTATCTGTGGTGGGAAGGGTCGTGGTCGCTGCTCCAAACGATCGCCTTCACACTGACCCTGCTCTACCAGGCACAGACCGCCCACCTGAATCCCGCCCAGTTGCTCCTCGTCGGTGCCGTGCTCGAGGCGACCTGCTTCATCTTCGAGATCCCCACCAGCATCGTCGCCGACCTGCATTCGCGGCGTCTATCCGCGCTGATCGGCGCTGTCGTCGTCGGTGTCGGCATCCTGGTGCAGGGGTTGTTTCCCGCGTTCTGGCCGATCCTGCTCGCTCAGGTGGTCTGGGGGATCGGGTTCACGTTCATCTCCGGATCGGTCGATGCCTGGATCACCGACGAGGTCGGCGCCGAGCACGTCCAGACGTTGTTCACCCGGTACCAGCAGCAACACCTCGCCCTCACCTTCGTCGGCATATTGATCGCCGGCGTCCTCGGGCAGTTCGGTCTGCGCACCCCGATGCTGGTCGCGGGTGGCGGTTACCTGGTGCTGGCCGTCGTGATGGCGCCGCTGATGCCGGAGACGCGATTCAAGCCGACCCCGGCGGAGGAGCAGCGGCACTGGGATCAGCTGAGGGCCACTTTTCTGACCGCCGTTCGTGCCGCACGCCGACGCGGTGTCGTGCGTTCGTTCACGGCCATCGCGGTCCTGGCCGGTGTCTCCTCCGAGGTCTTCGACCGGCTCTGGACTGCACACGTCATCGACACGTTTCGGCTGCCTGCGGTGGGTGGGCTCTCCGGCGCGACGACCTGGTTCACGATCTACGCGCTGATCGGCGCGTTGTTGTCGTTGGCGGTGAGCCTCGTCGCGAACCGGATCGCCGGGGACCGCATCAACGCCACCCATCCGACCAAGCTCCTGGCGTCGCTGGTGCTCGTCCAGGTCACCGGGATCATCTGCTTCGCCGGCTTCGGCGCGCTGTGGCCGGCGTTGGCAGCTATGTGGATTCGCGATGCCGCGAGGAACCTCTCCTACCCGGTGCAGTCCGCGTGGCTGAACCGCAACATCGGCTCCGAGGCGCGTGCGACCACCATCTCGGTGACGAGCCAAGCCGATGCCTTGGGACAGGTCGTCGGCGGTCCGACCCTCGGCGTACTCGCCAGCCGGACCTCCATCCCCATCGCGATGACCGTGTCCGCGCTTCTCTACGCGCCGGCCGCAGCGCTCTATGCCCGCATCCGGCCGGCCGGTCAGGGCGATGCCGACTTGCCGCCGGTATGACGGCTGCGCGGCCGCGCCGACCGGGTAGCGTCAGATGGATCGAATCAGGTCTAGGTCCAACGGACACTGCTCGCCCCATTGCTCCGCGTAGAACTCGGGGTCGATGTCCTGCAACGTCTTGCGGAGGTCGTGGATCAGGGCGTCGCGCTCACACCAGCCTGTGAAGTTAACCAGTCCCGGCGCGGCGGCGACGATCCGGACTTCTCCGCGCTCGACGGAGACCGTCACATCGAGGATTTCCGGTTCGAGCGCGAATGACCAGGTGCGGGGTTCCGCGGGCGTTTCTCGGACATGGATCGCGATCTCGCACAACGCTCCGACGACATCGCTGAGGTAGGACACTCGCACGGCGACAGCCAGCTGCCGCTGCTCGAAGCGCAGGGTTGCCCAGCCAGCCTTCTGGATCGTCAGGCTCAGCACGGCGGCATTCCGAACCCTCGTCCGTGGCTCAGTCGCAGCGGAGTGCGTGTTGCCATTCGATGTTCATCAGGGTGCGGCGGATGGGGGACCGGGTGGGTGGCGGGTGTCCCGGCGGGGCGGGTGGCCGACTGGACGCGGCCAGGCCACCGGTGACCACATGCGTTTGACCGGCGTCACCACCCACCAGGTAGTCGGGGTGTTCTTTCACATAGTTGCAGCGTTCGCATAACCCTTGCCCGTCCCGCTCACTGGTCGGCCCACCCCGGGCGTAGGAGGTGATGTGATCGGTCTGTTTCACCGGCGCGTCACACCACGGCGTCCGACTCACACCACGGCGTCCGACACGTCCGATCCCGAACCCGGACCAACCTCGCCAAACCACCCCGGTAACACCGTGACCTCGACTCCATCCCGACCAAGTCACCCGTCTCGGGGTAGGTGAACAGCCGGCGCACCTGCACCCGATCCGAGGTCGCCCACTCCCTCGCCAGGTCCGCCGGCACCGGACCAAACCCCGCCACCTGCCCGGGTTCCTCTCCGATCAACGTGTCCACCCCGATGAGCAGGTCCACGTGCACGTCCACCGGGCCGGTCACCACCCGCCCCGTCACCCGCCCGGTCAGCGTGTCGGCCATCACCTGCCCCCGCGACCGGCCATCCGCTGTCCCCGCCACGGCTTGTAGCGCCGCGT
>NZ_RJJQ01000011.1 GCF_003724155.1 Flexivirga caeni
TCACCGCCGCCGACCCCCTCACCGACCAAGCGACCGAAATCATCACCGCGACAGGCGTCACCTGGCCGACACACTAAACCGGCACGACTCAGGAGGTAACGGCCGCGGCAATTCTGCTGCGGTGGCGCAACTGTAGGGGCAGGTTGCTGACCGGCGCACTACTTTCAAGAAAATGTTCATCAGACCCGTCAGCTCGGCTATCGAGGTTGCGCGGATCAACCGGCCACTCGGAGGACTATCCAGCGGTAGCCAGGTATCAGCTGGCGGATGTCGCGCAGGACCCGCACTTGCCGACGACCGACCTCTGGGCGATCAACTCGCAGCTTGACCACGTGCATGGGCGAGCCGGTAGCTGGTGGTGCCGGTTTCGATGATGGTGCCGTGGTAGGTGAGCCGGTCCACGATCGCGGCGCACAACCTGGGGTCGGTGAAGGTGTCTGTCCACCCGCCGAAGCTCTGGTTGCTGGCGATGGCGATGCTGTTCTTTTCCTCGCGCTCGGTGAGGACTTGGAACAGCAGCTCGGCCCCGCGGCGGTCGAGTTCCATGTACCCCAGTTCATCAATGATGAGCAGGTCGACGCGGCCGTAGCGGGCGATCGTCTTCGCCAGGATCTTCTCGTCGGCGGCTTCGACGAGCTCGTTGACCAGCCTGGTGGCCAGGGTGTACCGGACTCGGTGTCCTTGTTCGGCGGCCGCGGTGCCCAACCCGATGAGCAAGTGGGACTTGCCGGTGCCGGAGTCCCCGATCAGGCACAGGGGTTCGCCTTTGCGGATCCAGTCGCCCTTGGCCAGTTGATGGATGGTGGCGGCTTCGATGGCCGGGTTGGCGTCGAAGTCGAAGTCACCCAACCATTTGGAGCGTGGGAACTGGGCTGCTTTGACCCGGCGGACCGAGGAGCGGCGGTCGCGGTCGTCGACCTCGGCGAGGAGTAGTTCGGCCAGGAACCCGGGGTAGGACAGTTGCTCCTTCTTGGCCACGCCGATGGCTTCGTCGAGCACCCCGCGGATCGTGGGCAGTCGGAGCCGGCGGCAGGCTTGGTCGACCGCAGCCAGGGCGGCTTCCTCAGTCAGGCCACGCCGGCGGCGCAGGGTCGGGGTGATGGTGGTCGCGGGCGCGGTGGGCATCAGCTGGTACTCGCTTTCGACAAGTCAGGTTCAGAAGCTACGGAGTGGCGGCGTGACAGGAGTTCGTCGTAGGCAGCCACGGACGGCAAGGGCCGGGTATCAGCAGGCAGGCATGCGATCACCGCGGCCGGGTCAGTCAGACGTCGTTGTGTGAGGCTGACAACGCGTTGCTCACGGACGTTGTCACGAGCAACGCGGTGACGGTCCGCGTTGGCCCCACGGGCGGCGTGTTCGAATGTCGTTGCGTGGCGGCGGGCTTCGACCGCGACGACCTCGGCAGTGACCGCACCCACGGTCAGGGCAGTCTCTATCCCTGCGACCACTGCCTCGGTCGGTAACGAACGGTGCAGTAGCAGGACGTCGATGAGTTGCTTGGTGCCCTCGGTGTCGCCGTTGACCTTGCGGGACGCGGCCCAGAACGCATCATGCGCCGCCGTGAACGCACCCGACGCGCGGGCCGATGCCAGTGCGGTCGAGCCGGGCAGTGCGCCCGGCTTGTGTTTCAACAACTCGAGATAGTGGTCGAGGTCGACGACATGCCCGCCGCGGGATGCGATCCGCGGATGCGTGGCCACCACGGTGTGCCCGTCGAACACGACCAGGTGAGAGGTGCGCAACGAGACCCGGACCTTGCGGCCGATCAGGTGCGCGGGCACGGAGTACTTCATCATCCGCACGGTGATCATCGCCGACCGATCCACGCGCGGGTGCAGCACCAGCCCGGGATCGAAGCGGTCGACCGGCAACGGTGCCAACAAGTCTCGCTCGGCGGCGTAGTCCGCGCCGATCGCGTTGAGCTTGCCAGTGATTCGCCGGGCATCGTCGGCGGCCTCCCAGCCCTTGATCTTGTCGTTCAGCTCGTCCAGGGACTCGACTTCCGGCATCGGGGTCAGGTGGTTACGGCGGAACCAGCCGACCTCCCCTTCCACGCCGCCTTTCTCGTGTGCGCCGGCGATGCCGGGCTGGCAGTAGAAGGAGTCGAACCCGTAGAACGATTTGAACAGCACCCAGCGGTCGTTCTCCTTGCGGCGGCGGTCACCACCGTGCAGCACCGCCAGCACCGCCGACGTCAGATTGTCGTACCGGATATGGCGAGTCGGGATCCCACCCAACGTTTCGAATGCGTCGATGTGACCTTCCAGGAACGCTTCCTGCGCGCACGTTGGGTACACCCGGTGGACTGCCTTCCCCGAGAACGACAGGCGGTAGATGAACATCTGGCACTTCGTCTTCACGCCCTGGATGACGACATAGACCTCGCCGAAGTCGACCTCGGCCTCCTGACCCGGTGCGTGCTCCTGCGGGACGAACGCGTCCTCGACACGGCGGCCGGCCTCCAGGTCGATCTGTGCGCGGCGGATCCGCACGTAGTCCCGCACCGTCGAATACGACAGGTTGGTCGCGGCGTGTTCCTCGACCAGCCGGGCAAGGATCCTGGTGGCGGTGTGCCGCTGCTTGCGGGGCGCGTCCAAGTCGGAGCGCAGCATGTCATCGATCGCGTCCTTGAACGGGTCCAGCCGCGGTGACGACCTATCCGGGCGTTTGCGTGCCGGTGGCGTCGCCGACGCCAACGCTTGCCGCACCGTGCGCCGGTGCACCCCGTGCCGCTTGGCAAGCGCACGGACGCCCAGGCCCTCGACCCGCGCGTCCCGGCGGATCACCGCGAACAACTCCACCCGTGACTCCATCCCAACCCCGATCCTCGAACCAGTAGATGAAGCCAAGGCTCGGGTGGGGCCAGATCAAACCGTCATAACCGCCCCGGCAAGTCGCACGTGGGGCCAAATCAGACCGTCACAGTGGGGCCAAACCAACCTGTCACAGCCAGACGGATAGCGCTCCGAGCGTGAGGCGACCCCCATCCCGATGCGGCGACTGGCGCAGCCAGCCGAAGTGGCCGAGGCGATCTACTTCCTCGGATCATCCGCCTCGTCTACATCACTGGTGCGGTCCTGCCGATCGATGGCGGATATACCGCGGAATAGTCGTACGTGTGCCGGTCCTGCCACCGATGGTGGGCAGGTGAATCATTCGTTGCGGCCATGTGTCAATCGGGTCACTGCGTCGGCCATGTGCAACCGAAGCAACCGATCGGTCCGCTCTGGATCTCTGTCGACAAAGGACTGCGCGATCTCGCGATGTTCGGCGACGCGCGCATCGTCGCCTCGGTAGGTTGGGCCAAGTGCATGAATGCCCATGCGCGTTTCGGTGAGCAGAGTGCGGTGCATCCGGGACAACCGGGGACTGCCCGCGAGTCGCACCAGCAGGTCGTGAAAGGCGATGTCCGCCTCGCCCATTCCGGTGGCGTCGTCGGCGTCGACCATCTCCTGCATGGTGTCGGCGATCGTTAGTAACTCGGTGCCGGCCTCGTGCGGGTCGGCCAGATGAATCTGCTCGGCTGCGGCGCGCTCGACCGCCTGCCGGGCGGTGTACATGTCGCGCACCCGATCCGGGGTCATCTCGATGACGAACAGCCCGCGATTGCGAATCGACAACAACAGGCCCTCTTGCGTGAGTCGCTGCAGCCCCTCGCGCAACGGCCCTCGGCTGACACCGAGCTGGCGCGCGAGCTCGGCTTCCCCGAGCTGTGCGCCGGGTCGGAGGTCTCCTCGTTCGATGGCATCTCGCACTTGATCGGCGATCATCACGGCAGTCGACTCGCGCACCACCGGCCGCAGTCTCAGATCGTCCGCACCGACGCTCGTCATACCCCTGCTCTCCTCGCCATATCGAGCAGCAGATTACCTGTCCCGGCGGCTTGCCGGATGACGCGCATGATGTCGAGCGGTGTGTTCGGCGCGTCCTGAGTCGCGCATCCTGACGCGCGACCGGGTCTAAGGTACGAGCACTACCCAGGCGGATGACGGCCTGTGACGTCAGGCCGTGGACCAGCGACGAGGAGCACATTTGGGACCGCCGCCTTCTCGTGAAGCGACGAAACAATATGGATCAGTGGGGTTTTCGCGATGAGTCGGCACGTCGCGTTGGTGGTCGTTACCACGTATATCGACCGCGCGCTGGACGGTATGACGGCAACCCTGCGCGAGCTTGGCGACGACCTGGCCAATGCCGAGACCGGGCTGGCGGGAGGCAATACGGCATACCAGATCGTGCGGCACTGCTGCGGCGTCCTGGAGTTCTGGGGTGGGTCCGTGCTGGCGAACCGGCCGATAGTGCGCGACCGGGAAGCCGAGTTCACATCGTCCGGGACGGTGGCGGAGCTGGTCGCTCTGGTGGAGCGGCAGCGTGCGCAATTCCGTTCCGATCTGGACGGATTCGACGGTGCCGCGCCACCGCGCGGACCGCTGCGTGAGGACAATCTGGACCCTGGCGAGGTCCCGACCCAGGGCGGCATACTCATGCACGTCTACGAAGAGTTGTCCCAGCATCGGGGACACCTCGACATCACTGCGGACATCGTGCGTGCTCGGTGATCGCGTGAGTGGCCGCAGAGTCGCCATCGACGTCGGGCAGGTCTTCGTGCGTGAGCTGGGACCGAGCCGACCGGCCGGCGCTCCGGTTCTTGCTATCCACGGCGGACCCGACTGGGACCACCACTACCTTCCACCCGGCATCGCTCCGCTCGCTGCGAGCCGCCGGGTGCTCGCGATGGATCTGCGCGGTTGTGGTTCCAGCTCTCGTGGTTTGCCGGCCGGGAGTTGTCAGCCGGCCAAGGTCGTCGATGACGTCCTGGCGGTCGCCGACGCCTACGAGGCAGCACAGATCCACCTCCTCGGGTTTCTCGTATGGCGGCGGGCTCGCCCAGCTGCTCGTGCAACGTCACCCAGAGCGCGTGCGATCACTTGTGCTTGCGTCGACCTCGTACGCGGAGGAGCGACAGGTTGCCACCAGCATCGGTCCGAGCAGTGGCGTGCGCGCGTTGCCCAGTGTCCGAGCCGGGTGTGGCCGGCGAGCGTTCCCGAGGATCCGGCATCGCTGACCCGGCACTGGGCACTCGACCAGGTTCCACTCGATGTGTGGGACGAGTCGCTGTTTGCGGTATACCGAAGATTGCTCGGCACAGTGAAATTCTCCGGCGATTGGCTCACTGAACTCGTCACTTGCGGGCTCGGTCCGAGCCGGCCGGACGACGCGCCGAAGGTGCTTGCCGAGCTGGGCGTGCCGACTCTGGTGCTCCACGGAGAGTTCGACCTGACGTGTCCGCTGCAGCTGGCGATGGATCTCGCGGATGAGCTCCCACGTGCGCGGCTCGAAGTGATTCCCGGAGCCGGTCACATGGCGCAGTTCGAGAGGCCGGTGGCCTGGGCGGCTGCGATCGAACGCTTTCTCAGGTCGAGCTGAGCGCCTCGGGACGCGCACACAACCTGAAGTGCGGTTCACGCGCGTGCGGCGCGCTTGGCAGCGACGAGAGCGCGTGCCTCTTCTGCGGTGAGTGACCGCGATGGATCGGCGACCGTCGCCTCGGCGATCGGCACAACTGTCGTGCGCAGCCAGTGCTCCACCTCGGCATCACGAAAGATGCCGTCTTCCTCACTCAGCAGGCGCAACCCGTCGCGGACGACGTCGCCTTGGCTCGCATATCTGCCGGACCGGACACGGGCATCCACAGCTGCGGCAACGTCGGCTGGGATGTCGATGGAGACGGCCACCCAGGAACCTATACCCCGCCAGTAAGTGCCCACTCGACGCAGTTACCAGCGAGTACGCACGGGATACCCGCCAGTAACTCCCCACTCGGGCTACTTGGCGACGACGCGAGACCACCTGAGCCGCCAACGCCGTCCAGAACCAGCCATCGATCGCCGAGCAGGGTACCTGCCCGCCGACCGGGTACGGGACCCCGGACGCCCGGTTCTTACCCCGCTCGGCGCGTATCTACCCCGCTCGGCCAGGCGGCACGAGCTTGCCGCTCTTGGCGACCTCGGGGTCGGTGCAGGAGGAACGGTCGAAGCAGCACGGGCGGCGCTTGCCGGAGCGCATCTTGGACAGCCCGACGTCGACGCGCCGGGCGCGGGTGGCCGGGTTGTTGGTGGCCTTGATCCAGCGCACCCACTCCCAGCGGGCCATCGGGGTGATGTCCCGCCAGATCGCGGTGACGTCCTCGGCTCCGGCCAGGGCCGTGGCCAGGTCGTCGGGGACATCCGGCTCCGGCCAGTCCTCGACCGCCGCGATCCGCAACTGCACGGATTGCCCTGCGTCGAGCGGCAATTCGTCGCGAAGTCCGGTGCCGATAGCCAGCCAGTGGCCGCGACGGCCGTCCGGCTCGACCACCGTTGAGTAGGTGTGCCCGTCGAGCCACACGGTGGCGGCGACCTGCCCGCGCGAGGGTAGCGCGGCACTCGCCTCGGCCGGGAGCCGGACGATCATCCGGTCGCCGAGGAGCTCGGTCTGCGCCGTGCAGATGACAGTGCTGGGTGCGATCCTGCTCGCCATACGAACAAGGGTAGGCGACCCAGCTGACCGGCACCCATTTGTCGGCGGCCTACCCCATGACGGTGAGCGCCACGCTCGGCGGCACCGGAAGCTTCGGACTGACCGCGACCGACGATACCGTGTAGTGACCGGCAGGCAGCGGCGGCGGGTTCCCGTCCGGGCCGCATGCGGGCGTGTCCTGGTCGGACTCGGGGGAGCAGGTGCTGTAGCTCGCCATGATCGACGTCCGGTAGGAGGAATTGCCCGTCGGGATCGTGATCTGCTCCGCGCACAGTGGCTGGACCGCCTGCTGCTGGTAGTTCGAATCGCCGAGGAGGAGGTCGAACGGCGGCCCACAGCCGAGGAACTGCAACGCGTGCCCGGATGCGTTGTCCACGACCACCCACGCCGTCAGGGTGTCGCCGGCGCGCACGGTGGTGGTGGGTGGAAGTGACTCCCGTCGAGGCATGCGTTCACGTGTCGCCGGCGCGCACGGTGGTGGTGGGCAACCTGATGCGCGCCGAGATACCGGGGGTCGCGTGCCCAGACATGGCCGAGGTCGACTTCGCCCCGGACGTGGCAGGCGCGGACCTCGCCCCGGCGGACCCGTGACCGCACGCGGCCAGGGCCACCGTGCCGACGAGGAGCGCGGCAGACAACCGACAGATTCGCCGCGCCGCGCGCCGAGTGGGCAGTAGACGCTGCGAGGGCTCGGCTCTCATGACGTCTGGTGACCTCTCGGGCGTGGGAGCGCGGCCGGTTCGGCCACCTCCCGAATCTACTGCGAGTCCGCCCCCGGTTTCCGGGCAAACACCAGCAGCGCGTCGTTCTCGATGCGCACTCCGTCGGGGCCGACGAGCGCGGCCAGTTCGGCGCGCACCGCCTGGCGGGTGGGGCCGTCCAGTACGACGTAGCGCGAATAGGTGAACTGCAGGTCGAGCCAGTCCTCGCGGGAATAGCGCCGCTCTTCGCGGAAGCTGGAGTGCGAGACCTCGAACCCGGTGCCGGTCAGCAGCGCGTCGACCGCGCGTTCACGCTGCTCGGACGGCCGGCCGCGAACCGTGTCGGTGAGATAGCGGTCGTCGATCTCGGCTATCCGGTCGTGCGGCGGATCGGTCTCGACGAAACGATTCCAGATCAGCGCCAGCCCGCCGCCCGGCGCAAGCACTCGCCATACCTTGGCTACCGCAACCTCCGGATCGACCCAGTGGAACGACTGCGCGAAACACACCAGCTCGAACGTCCGCCCGCGCGGCTCCCACTCCTCGAAGGCCGCGACTTCCACGTCAATGCCGGACGCGCGCGCAACGGCAGCCATCTGCGGATCCGGTTCGACCGCAAGAACATTCGCGCCCGCGTCGCGCAGCTGGCGGCTCGCGATGCCGGTGCCGGCACCGACATCGAGGACACGTAGTCCAGGTCGCGTCGTCAGTGCGCCGATCAGCGCGGGCGGGTATGCCGGGCGCAACTCGTCGTACGCCGCCGCAACCGCCCCGAACGACTCGGCACGCGCCCTGTTCAGATGAATCGACTCACCGTCGCTCATGCGGCCGCGGACGCTGCGGCGAACGCCCGGTAGGCGCCGACGATCACGTCGACGCACTGGTCGAGTTCGAACAACGGAGTGTTGAGTTCGAGGTGGTAGAGGTTCGAGTCGTTGATGTCCCGGCCGTAGAGATGCTGGACATACTTCGCGCGGGCCTCGTCGGTGCGGTGCTGGCGCTCGCGCGCGGTCGCCTCGTCGGCGTCGTAGTACTTCACGGCGGCGATGACACGCAGTTCCGGATCGCCATACAGCCGCACACGCAACACCTCGGGGTGGGTGCCGTGCAGCGCGGCCGCTCCACCACGGCCGAGGATGACGGCACCGTCGGCGAGAGCGCCCTCCATCAGTTTGCTCGCCTCGACCCGGAACTCCTCGGTGGCGCCGCTCCGCGCGGACGCGAGGATCTCGGGGTCGCCCGTCACGGTGTCGGCGAGGGGAGCGAGGGCGGCGAAGAACCGGTCGGCAAAACTCTGCTTGCGTTCGCCCTTCTCGGCCTCCTCGAGCGACACCTGCAGTTCCTCGGCGACCTTGCCGTCGATCGTGCGGTCCAGCAGCCGGAAGCCGAGCGCCTCCGCCACGCGGGGCGCGATGACGTTGCCGCCCGCGCCATACTGCGAAGAAATGGTGAGTCCAGGCATGACGGTCTCCTAACTGACGGGGAGTCTTTCATCGTCTTTCTATCATCGTCCTGTCTGGAGGTGGCCGCTGAGATCGGGCCCAGGCGGTCACGAATAGACTTCGCTGCATGTCTGCGCTCTCCCGCGACGAGGTAGCCCACGTCGCCATGCTCGCCCGCATCCAGCTCACCGACGGCGAACTCGACCGTCTCGCCGGTCAGTTGGACCAGATCGTCGGCTTCGTGGCCACGGTCGGGGAGATCGCCGCCGCCGACATACCGCCCATGTCGCACCCGCTGCCGCTGGAGAACGTCACGCGCGACGACGTCGTGCGCCCCAGCCTGACCCCGGCGGAGGCGCTGGCCGCCGCGCCGAAGGTGCAGGCCGAGCGCTTCGCCGTGCCGCGCATCCTGGACGAGGACTGAGGACCGCATGACCGACTACACCCGCCTGACCGCGGCGCAGCTCGCCGACGCCCTTGCCTCCGGCGAGACGACCTCAGTCGAGGTCACGCAGGCGCACCTGGACCGCATCGCCGAGGTCGACGGCGCCATCCACGCCTTCCTGCAGGTCGATGCCGAGGGGGCGCTCGCGGCGGCCCAGGGCGTCGACGAGGCACGCGCCGCCGGGGAGCCGCTTGGTCTGCTCGCCGGCGTGCCGATCGCGGTCAAGGACATATTGGCGACCAGAGGCCTGGAGACCACTGCCGGCAGCAAGATCCTGGCCGGCTGGATTCCGCCGTATGACGCGACCGTCGTCACCCGGCTACGCGCCGCCGGAATGCCGATCCTCGGCAAGACCAACATGGACGAGTTCGCCATGGGCAGCTCGACCGAGCACTCGGCATACGGCCCGACGCACAACCCGTGGGCGCTCGACCGCATCCCCGGCGGGTCCGGCGGCGGCTCGGCCGCGGCGGTCGCCGCGTTCGAGGCGCCGCTCGCCATCGGCACGGACACCGGCGGCTCGATCCGCCAACCCGCCGCCGTCACCGGCACGGTCGGCACCAAACCGACGTATGGCGGGGTGTCGCGCTACGGCATCATCGCGCTGGCCAGCTCGCTGGACCAGGCCGGTCCGTGCACCCGCTCCGTCCTGGACGCGGCGCTGCTGCACGAGGTGATGGGCGGCCACGACCTGATGGACTCGACCTCGATCGACGCGCCGGTGCCGCCGGTGGTCGAAGCGGCTCGGCGCGGTGACGTCTCCGGCATGAAAATCGGTGTCATCAAAGAGATTTCGGGCGAGGGGTTTCAGCCCGGCATCAAGCGGCTCTTCGACGAGTCGGTGCAGTTGCTCGTCTCCCGTGGCGCCGAGGTCGTCGAGGTGACTTGCCCCAGCTTCGAGAAGGGGCTGGCTGCCTACTACCTGATCCTGCCGAGCGAGGCGAGCTCCAATCTGGCCCGCTTCGACGCGATGCGCTATGGCCTGCGGGTCGGTCCCGAGGGCGTCGAGCACCCCAGCGCCGAGCAGGTCATGGCTGCCACCCGCGAGGCCGGCTTCGGTGACGAGGTCAAGCGCCGGATCATCCTGGGCACCTACGCGTTGTCGGCCGGTTACTACGACGCCTACTACGGGCACGCGCAGAAGGTCCGCACGCTGATCGCGCGCGACTTCGCCGCGGCATACGAAAAGGTCGACGTGCTCGTCACGCCGACGGCGCCCACCACGGCGTTCAAGCTCGGCGAGAAACTGGACGACCCGATGGCGATGTACCTCAACGACGTCGCCACCATCCCGGCGAACCTCGCCGGCATCCCCGGCATGTCTATCCCCAACGGTCTCGCGGCCGAGGACGGCCTGCCCAGTGGGTTCCAGATCCTGGCTCCGGCCACCAAGGACGAGCGGCTCTACGAAGTCGCGGCGGCCCTGGAGGCTGCCCTGCACGATTCGTGGGGTGCCCCGATCCTGGCGCAAGCACCGGCCCTCGCAGGGAAGGCGGACAACTGATGGCTGACGCAGTGGTCGACTACGACGAGGCGCTCACCAGGTACGACCCGGTGATGGGTTTCGAGGTGCACGTCGAACTCAACACCGACACCAAGATGTTCTGCGGATGCGCGACCGTCTTTGGCGCAGAACCGAATTCGCACGTCTGCCCGGTGTGCCTCGGCCTGCCCGGAGCGCTTCCGGTGGTCAACGGCAAGGCGGTCGAGTCGGCGATCCGGCTCGGCTTGGCGCTCAACTGCGGCATCGCCGAGTGGTGCCGCTTCGCCCGGAAGAACTACTTCTATCCGGACATGCCGAAGAACTTCCAGACCAGCCAGTATGACGAGCCGATCTGCTTCGACGGCTACCTCGACGTGGAGATCCCGGCTGCCTCCGGTGACGGCACCGAGACGTTCCGCGTCGAGATCGAGCGAGCGCACATGGAGGAGGACACCGGCAAGTCGCTGCACGTCGGTGGCGCCACGGGCCGCATCCAGGGCGCCGAATATTCCCTGGTCGACTTCAACCGCGCCGGCATACCGCTCATCGAGATCGTCACGAAACCCATTGAGGGCGCTGGAGATCGGGCGCCGGAGATCGCCCGGGCGTATGTCGCGACGCTTCGCGACCTGGTCAAGGCCCTCGACATCAGCGACGTGAAAATGGAGCAGGGGTCGGTGCGCTGCGACGCCAACGTGTCACTGCGTCCGATCGGCACCGAGAAGCTCGGCACCCGTACCGAGACGAAGAACGTCAACTCGCTGCGGTCGATCGAGCGCGCGGTGCGCTACGAGATCAGCCGCCAGGCAGCGATTCTCGACGACGGCGGCTCCATCACCCAGGAGACCCGGCACTGGCACGAGGACACCGGCGTCACCACGGCCGGCCGCCCCAAGTCGGACGCCGACGACTACCGATACTTCCCCGAGCCCGACCTGGTGCCCGTCGCGCCGGCTGCCGAGCGCGTCGAGGAGTTACGTGGCACGTTGCCAGAGCCGCCGGCCCAGCGTCGCAAGCGGCTCCAATCCGACTGGGGTTACAGCGATCTGGAGATGCGCGACGTCATCAATGCCGGCGCGATCGACCTGATCGACGAGTCGGTCGCGGCCGGCGCGTCACCCGCCGGTGCCCGCAAGTGGTGGACCGGCGAGCTCGCCCGGCGCGCGAATGCCGAGGGCAAGGCGATCGACGAATTCAACGTCACCCCGGCACATGTCGCCGAGCTCGACGGCCTGGTCAAGGCCGGCCGGCTCAACGACTCGATGGCCCGCCAGGTCCTCGACGGTGTGATCGACGGCGAGGGCTCACCGACCGAGGTCGCCGACGCACGGGGGCTGGAACTCGTCAAGGACGACGGTGCTCTCGAAGCCGCCGTGGACAAGGTCATCGCGGCCAACGAGGCGATCGCCGCCAAGGTCCGCGACGGCAAGCTCAACGCGGCCGGCGCGCTGATCGGGCAGGTGATGAAGGAGCTGAAGGGCCAGGCCGACGCCGCCAAGGCACGGGAGCTGATCCTCGTCAAGCTGACCTCCTGAGCGGGGCGGCACCGTCCCTCGCAGAGGTTGGACGTCGGCTACGCCGCCGTCCCGGGCGCATTCCGCTTCGCTCCGCTAGCGCTCCGCTGCGCTGCATCGGCCCGGGCCGACGACGCAACCGACGCCGTGCGTGGCGTGGTCGGCCGGCTTCGTCGTGGGTTGGTCACCGCCGTATCGGTGGGTGGCCCCGCGGTCCGGCGGGCGGGGAGGCCTGGCTAAGTTCGGGGCCATGACTGTCGTGTCGTTGCCCGAGGAGCGGTGGGTTGCCGAGTTGGCGGATCTTGACGGGGTGGAGCTGGTCTGCTGGGACATGAGCAGCGCGCCGCCGCGAGACGACATCGAGGTGGTGGTGCCGCCATACATGGGCGTTTCGGAGCGGTTCGCCCGGTTCGCCGAGGTGCCCAAGCTGCGGGCCGTGCAACTGGTGACGGCCGGTTTCGAGACTGCACTGCCCTACCTGCCCGACGGCGTGGTGCTCGCCAACGGCCGCGGCATCCACGACACGTCCACGGCCGAACTCGCCGTCGGGCTCGCCATCGCCGCGCAGCGCGGCATACCGCAGGCTGTGCGTGCGCAGGAACACGGGGAGTGGCAACGCATGGCCGGCCTCCCGTCGCTCGCCGACCGGCACGCACTGATCATCGGCTACGGCTCGATCGGCGCGCAGATCGCCCGTCGTCTCGAGCCGATGGAGGTTTCGATCACGGCTGTTGCGTCGACCGCGCGCGGCGGGGACGACATCGTCGACGCCGTGCACGGCGTCGACGAGTTGCCGGAGCTACTGCCCGATCACGACGTCGTCTTCCTGATCCTGCCGCTCACCGATGCGACCCGGCACCTCGTCGACGCCGCATTCCTGGCGCGCATGCCGCGGAACTCGTTGCTGGTCAACGTTGCTCGCGGCGGCGTCGTCGACACGGACGCGCTGGTGGAGGCGTGTCGGGCGGGTCACGTGCGCGCGGCGCTCGACGTCACCGACCCGGAGCCGCTGCCCGAGGACCACCCGCTGTGGACCACCGAGGGTGCCCTCATCACGCCGCACGTCGGCGGGGCCACCACCGCCTTCGAACCTCGTGCGCTGCGCTTCCTGCGCACCGCGCTCGCCGGATACGTGAGCGACGGCACGTTGCGCACCGCCGTCGCGACCGGCGCGAAGTGACATGCTGCAGACCATGCGCGAACGTACTGAGCCGTTGCCGGCCCGCGGGTATGACGAAGCCCGGCCCGGGAACGGGTGGCTATGAACGCCGCAAGCCGGCAGTTGGTGCTGCTCCGGCACGCCAAGGCCGCCGATCCCAGTAGTGCCACGGATCACGAACGCCCGCTCACCGAGCGCGGCAGAGCCGATGCACGCACGATGGGCCACTGGCTCAAGCGGCAGGGGGTGCGGGTCGACCTGGTGCTCTGCTCGACTGCGGTGCGCACCCGGGAGACCTGGGCCGAACTCGTCGAGAGCAGTGGGCTCGGAGCCCTCGTCGATCACGACCCTCGCATCTACAACGCGTCCGTCGAGCGGCTCCTGGGCGTGGTCGCGCAGGACGGCCACTCGGCTCGCTCCATCGCGCTGGTCGGGCACGCTCCCGGCGTTCCCGGTCTCGCCGCGACGCTCACCGGCGGCGATGCGGCCCTCGACGACGGCTTCCCGACCTGCACGGCGGCCATCATCGAGGTCGACGTGCCGTGGAAGGACCTCGCACCTGGCACGGGCAGGCTGGTGGCGACCCACACAGCACGATCGTCCGATTGATGGGACCGGCGTCCCATTCCGTGGACATTCGCCGTACGCTGGGGCCATGCCAGCATTGAGGTCCCGGACCACCACTTTCGGCCGTGCCGCGGCCGGCGCCCGCTCTCTGTGGCGTGCGACCGGCATGACGGAAGGCGACTTCGGCAAGCCGATCGTCGCGATCGCGAACTCCTACACGCAGTTCGTGCCCGGTCACGTCCATCTCAAGGACGTCGGTGAGATCGTCGCCGAAGGTGTTCGTGCCGCCGGTGGCGTGCCGCGCGAGTTCAACACGATCGCGGTCGACGACGGCATCGCGATGGGGCACGGCGGCATGCTCTACTCCCTGCCGAGTCGCGAGATCATCGCGGACTCGGTCGAATACATGGTCAACGCGCACACCGCAGATGCGCTGGTGTGCATCTCCAACTGCGACAAGATCACTCCGGGCATGCTGAACGCCGCGATGCGGCTGAACGTCCCGACCGTGTTCGTCTCCGGCGGCCCGATGGAGGCTGGCAAGACGGTCTCGGTCGATGGAGTCGTGCACCCGTCCTCCGACCTGATCACCTCGATCTCGGCCTCGGCCAACGACAACGTCGACGACGAGACGCTCGCCAAGGTCGAGGAGAGCGCCTGCCCGACCTGCGGCAGCTGCTCGGGCATGTTCACAGCCAACTCGATGAACTGCCTGACCGAGGCACTCGGCCTCGCTCTGCCGGGCAACGGCTCGACCCTGGCCACTCACGCCGCACGCCGCGCACTCTTCGAGCGCGCCGGCCGCGTCGTGGTCGACCTGGCCAAGCGCTACTACGAGCAGGACGACCACTCGGCACTGCCGCGCAACATCGCGACCTCCGCGGCGTTCCGCAACGCCATGGCACTGGACGTGGCGATGGGCGGTTCGACCAACACGGTGCTGCACATCCTGGCCGCCGCCCAGGAAGGCGAGGTCAAGGACTTCGACCTGGCCGTCATCGACGAGATCAGCCGGCGGGTGCCATGCCTCGCCAAGGTGGCGCCCAACTCGTTCTTCCACATGGAGGACGTGCACCGGGCCGGCGGCATACCCGCGATCCTGGGCGAGTTGCGCCGAGCCGGCCTCTTGGAGGCCGACGTCACCACGGTCCACGCATCGACGCTCGAGGAGTGGCTCGACGACTGGGACATCCGCTCGGGCTTGGCAAGCGACGAGGCGATCGAGTTGTTCCACGCCGCGCCCGGCGGGGTGCGCACGGTCGAGCCGTTCTCGACGGAGAACCGCTGGTCCGGTCTGGACACCGATGCCGCCAACGGCTGCATCCACGACAAGGAGCACGCCTACACCGCCGAGGGCGGGCTGGCCATCCTGCGCGGCAACCTGGCCGTCGACGGCGCGGTCATCAAGACTGCCGGCGTCGAGGAGGAGTTGTGGCACTTCGAGGGGCCCGCCCGGGTCGTCGACTCCCAGGAAGAGGCCGTCGAGGTCATCCTGAACAAGGTCGTCCAGCCGGGTGAGGTGCTGGTCGTGCGCTACGAGGGCCCCGCGGGTGGTCCGGGCATGCAGGAGATGCTGCACCCGACCGCATTCCTGAAGGGCACCGGCCTGGGGAAGGTGTGCGCCCTGATCACCGACGGCCGGTTCTCCGGCGGGTCGAGCGGCCTGTGCGTCGGCCACATCTCCCCGGAGGCGGCCTCCGGCGGCGCCATCGGGCTGGTCCGCGACGGTGACCCGATCCGGATCGACGTCATCAGCCGCACGCTGCAATTGCAGATCGACGACGCCGAACTCGAGCGCCGTCGCGCTGAGATGGAGGCGTCCGAGAACCCTTGGCAGCCGAAGGTGCGTGACCGCGTGGTCTCCAAGGCGCTGCAGGCGTATGCCGCCATGGCGACGTCCGCGGACCGCGGCGCGATCCGCGAGGTGCCGACCAGGCGCTGAGCGCACTCGCCGAGCGGGGTACATCGTCATCGAGCGGGGTACATCCACGGTCCGGAATGGTCCACGGATGTACCCCGCTCGGGCGTGTTGTACCCCGCTCGGTGGTGGTGTGGTCAGAGTTCGAGCTGCATGAAGCGGTCCGTGGTGGTGAACCCGAGCGACTCGTAGAGGTTGATCGCGATGTCGTTGCCGCCGAAGACGTGCAGCGACAGCGCGCGATAGCCGTTGTCGCGCGCCCACTGTGCCGCGGCCTGCATGATGGCACGGCCGTAGCCTTTACCGCGTGCCGCGGGCTCGACCTGGATGTCGTAGATGAACGCCGTGTCCGGTGCGCCGCCCCGCGGAGCCATCCACAGCCGCCCGACGCGTGCGCCGGCGTCGTCCTCGCCGATGAAGATCTCGTGCCCGGGGCAGAGGCGATCGTCCGGGAATAGTTGCGCGGTCTCGCGTTCGGACTGACGCAGTGCCTCGTCCAGCGGGATGCCGCCGTTGCGGTGCTTGTCCTCGGCGTACTCCCGACGCGTGGTGTCGATGTATGCCGGGAGCTCGTCGTCGGTGATCGGTCGGATGTTCACGACCGGACTCTAGCCCCGGCGGGGGCGAAGCCGGCCGATCAGTACGACTTGGGATCGGTGTGCGCGGAGTCGGCGGAGATCGCCGCGTCATGGTGGCAGTGGTGGTGGCGGTGCGCGGGCTTCGTCGGGCTGTCGATGTGCTCGGCCAGCCAGCGCATCGCCTTGGGAAGCTCACGATCCCAGGTGGCGAAGTTGTGGCCGCCGGACTTCAGGATGGCCGCAGTGACGGACATCGGCGGCTTGACCTCGTGCAAGAAGCGCATCGTCTCCTCGTAACCCTCGTCCTTGTTCGTCTCCTGCTTGCTGATTGTCACGTACAACGACGCCGGGGGGATGGGCCGGTGCCGCAGGAGCCACCGCATGTCGTTTTCGTGCTGCAGCTGCAGCGAACCGCCGAACAAGTTGCCGGCCGTCCCCCCGTTGAGCGCGTGGTAATAGCCGGAGAGCGAGACGCCGCCGGCGTAGACCGACGGTTCGGCCATCGCGAGCTTCGCGGCGCAGTAACCTCCGGTCGAGTCGCCGATCACGCCCCAGTGCCCGGGCTGGACTCGCAAACCGTGCTCGACCGCACTGATCAATTCGTGCCCGAGGAAAGTCTCGGCCTGGGGCCCGTTCGCGATGTTGGTGCACTCGGTGTCGCGCGGCGGGGCTGCGGTCGACCGCAGCATGACGTAGATCATCGGTTTGGCTTCGTGCGCCCGAACCATGGCGAGCGCCCGGCTCGGGTAGTCCATGATGTCGACGAGATTCTGCGCCGATCCTGGATACCCGGTGAGCGTCTCGACGGCGGGAAAGCGGAAGTGGGCATACTTCGGGGAGAAGTACTGCGGCGGCAGGTAGATGAATGCCTGGTTGCTGAGGCCGGAGCCGTAGCCGCTGATGATCGCCGACTGAATCTCGCCGCGCGTGTCGCGCTGCGCGGGCGTCGACCAGTTGGTCGCGCCGAGCAGGCGCAGCACGCCGGTTTGCGTGCCGATGGAGTTCTCGGCGACGCGGAGTACGACGGTCGCTGCCCCGCGGTGCTTGTGGCCGGTGTGCGCTCCGTACTGCGCGACTATCGGCGGCGTGTGGTCGGTGCCGAACAGGTCACTCCACGAGGTATAGAACTGCCCGTAGTTGTTGGCGAGGACGCCGACCAGTGCCACGGTGACGACCTGCCCGAGAATCAGCAGGAAGAATCTGATGATGGCGCGCACCGCGAGAGGCCCGCGCAGTCGTGACCACACGAAGACCGTCACGAGCGGGATCAACACTGCCGCGCACGCCAGCGTGACCCATAACGTCGTGCCCATCAGTGCCATTTCGGAAACCTCGCCCCCAAACGAATACATGCAGCCTATGCAGAGCGGCGCGTGAGACTGGGTATTGGCCTCGGTGCGCGTGTTCTCGACCCCTTCGGATCCAGATGATAGTGACACTTGGCGCTGGACGTTGCCTGGTGGGTTTCTGGGAGCACTGTCAGATGCCGCGCCACCGCGTATGGCGCGGGTCACATGTCCGGAATGCAAGACGCTCATCTCAGAATGTTGACGCCCACGCGGTCCGCCGACGACACTGGAGCGGTGGCACGGATTCTCGTACTTCTCAGGCGCGCAAGCTGATTCATTCGGCTCGCGCGCTGACCCTCACCACCCGGATTCCGGGCTGAGGGTTTTTTTATGCGCGAGCGTGCTCCGACGGTAAGGACAGCAAGGTGACAGTGAACAGAGCAGGAGACTCAGCCACGGGGCTGAGGGACCAAGCGCCGCGGCAGATTCCCACGCCGGCTGACCTCGCGCCGGCGGTGCGGTCGCCGGCGCCCCCGATCGAAGTGACCGGCGCGCAGAGCCTGGTGCTCTCGCTGGAGGCGGCTGGTGCCGAGGTCGTCTTCGGCATACCCGGGGGGGCGATCCTGCCGGCATACGACCCGTTGCTCGACTCGGTCAAGGTGCGGCACATCCTGGTGCGGCACGAGCAGGGTGCCGGTCATGCCGCCGAAGGCTATGCGTCGGCGACCGGCAAGGTCGGCGTGTGTATGGCGACCAGCGGCCCCGGCGCCACCAACCTGGTGACCGCGATCGCTGACGCCTACATGGACTCCGTGCCGATCGTCGCCATCACCGGTCAGGTCAGCTCCAAGACGATCGGCACCGATGCCTTCCAGGAAGCCGACATTCGCGGCATCACCATGCCGATCACCAAGCACAGCTATCTGGTGACCGACCCGGCTGAGATCCCGGCCGCGATCAAGGAGGCGTTCCACATCGCCTCGACCGGTCGCCCCGGTCCGGTCCTGGTGGATATCACCAAGGACGCGCTGACCGGCTCGACCACCTTCACCTGGCCCGCCGATGTGGCGCTGCCCGGCTACAAACCGGTGACCCGCCCGCACCACAAGCAGATCCGGGCCGCCGCCCGGCTGATCCGCGAGTCGAAGCGGCCGGTCTTCTACCTCGGCGGCGGCATCGTGCGCGCCGAGGCGGCGCAAGAACTGCGCGAGCTGGTCGACCTGGCCGGCATACCCCTCGTCACGACGCTGATGGCGCGTGGCGTGGTGCCCGACAGCCATCCGCTGCACCTGGGCATGCCCGGGATGCATGGCTCGGTGGCAGCGGTCACGGCGCTGCAGAAGGCGGACCTGCTGATCGCGATCGGCACCCGCTTCGACGACCGCGTCACGGGGGACCTGTCGTCGTTCGCGCCGGGCGCCAAGGTGATCCACGCCGACATCGACCCGGCCGAGGTATCCAAGAACCGGGGCGCCGACGTGCCGATCGTGGGCGACGCGAAGGCGGTCATCGAGGATCTCACCGTGGCGCTGCGTGCGGACGCCGAGGCCGGGCGCGCGGGCGACTACACCGCCTGGCGCGAGCGCACTCGCGGCTGGGCGCAGACCTACCCCCTGGGCTACCGCCCTGCCGACAATGCGACGGCGATCCCGCCGCAGTACGTCATCGAGCGCATCGGCGCGCTCACCGGGCCCGACGCGGTGTATGTCGCGGGTGTCGGCCAGCATCAGATGTGGGCCGCGCAGTTCGTGCAGTACGAACGGCCCAACGCCTGGCTCAACTCCGGCGGCCTCGGCACTATGGGCTATTCAGTGCCTGCGGCCATGGGTGCGAAGGTCGGCGAACCCGACCGCACCGTCTGGGCGATCGACGGAGACGGCTGTTTCCAGATGACCAACCAGGAACTCGCGACCTGCGTGATCAACAAGATCCCGATCAAGGTCGCCATCATCAACAACTCCAGCCTCGGCATGGTGCGCCAGTGGCAGACGCTGTTCTATGGCGAGCGCTACTCCAACACCGACCTGCACACCTCGGCGGCCGGCTCGCGCGTGCCCGACTTCGTCAAGCTCGCCGACGCCTACGGCTGCGTCGGGCTGCGCTGCGACAAGACCGAGGATGTCGACGCGACCATCGCCAAAGCGCTGGAGATCAACGACGTCCCGGTCGTCATCGACTTCGTGGTCGAGCGGGACGCGATGGTGTGGCCGATGGTGCCCGCCGGCGTGAGCAACGACCTGGTGACGACCGCGCGGGCGATGACGCCCGTGTGGGATCGCGACGACGACGCAGCGGAAGGAGTCCACTGATGGCGCGCCATACCCTCTCGGTGCTCGTGGAGGACAAACCCGGTGTGCTCGCACGCATTTCGGGGCTCATCTCGCGGCGCGGGTTCAACATCGACTCCCTCGCGGTCGGCCCGACCGAGAACGACGACATCTCCCGGATGACGATCGTGGTCGACGTCGACGAGACCGCGCTGGAGCAGGTGACCAAGCAGCTCAACAAGCTGGTTGAGGTGCTCAAGGTCGTCGAACTCGACGAGTCGGCCTCGGTGCAGCGTGAGCTCCTGCTCATCAAGGTCCGCTGCGACGCGAGCAGTCGGGCCGAAATCGTGCAGATCACCCAGATGTTCCGCTGCAATGTGGTCGACGTGGGGCTCGACGCGGTCGTCATCGAGGCGACCGGCACGCCGGGCAAGCTGACGGCGCTACTGGACGTGCTCGACCCCTACGGCGTGCGCGAGATCGTGCAGTCGGGTCTGGTCGGCGTCGCCCGGGGTGGCAAGTCCATCACCGACCGGGGGCGCCGCAGCGCGTAGCCGGCCTCGCCATACAACGGTTGAAACCGTATCCATACCAACGAAATTCACACATCAATCAAGGAGATTCCAGTGGCCGAGATGTTCTACGACGACGACGCCGACCTGTCGGTGATCCAGGGCCGGAAGGTCGCCGTCATCGGCTACGGCAGCCAGGGACACGCACACGCGCTCAACCTGCGTGACTCCGGCGTCGACGTCCGGATCGGGTTGCGCGAGGGTTCGAAGTCCACGGTCAAGGCCGAGAACGAGGGCCTGCGCGTGCTGCCGGTCGCCGACGCGGTCAAGGAGGCGGACGTCGTCGTCATTCTGGCCCCCGACCAGGTGCAGAGGACGGTGTATGCCGAGGAGATCGAGCCCAACCTGAACCCCGGCGCCGCGCTGGTCTTCGGGCACGGCTTCAACATCCGCTACGACTACATCAAGCCCAAGGCGGACGCGGACGTGCTGATGGTCGCGCCCAAGGGCCCGGGCCACATCGTCCGACGCGAGTATGTCGACGGGCGTGGCGTGCCGGTTCTGCTCGCCGTAGAGCAGGATGCGTCCGGCACCGCATGGGACCTCGCGAAGTCCTACGCGAAGGGCATCGGCGGGCTGCGTGCCGGCGGCATCAAGACGACGTTCACCGAGGAGACCGAGACCGACCTCTTCGGGGAGCAGTCAGTCCTGTGCGGTGGCGCGTCACAGCTGGTGCAGTACGGCTTCGAGGTGCTCACCGAAGCCGGATACCAGCCCGAGGTCGCCTACTTCGAGTGCCTGCACGAGCTGAAGCTGATCGTCGACCTGATGATCGAGGGCGGCATCGCCAAGCAGCGCTGGTCGATCTCCGACACCGCCGAGTTCGGCGACTACGTCTCCGGCCCGCGGGTCATCGACCCGCACGTGAAGGAGAACATGAAGGGAGTGCTTGCTGACATCCAGGACGGCACCTTCGCCAAGCACTTCATCGACGACCAGGACGCCGGCGCGCCGGAGTTCCTCGCCTACCGCGAGAAGGGCGCCCAGCACCCGATCGAGAAGACCGGCAAGGAACTGCGCGGCCTGATGAGCTGGATCAAGGACAACGACACCGACGCCGACTACGTCGAAGGCTCTGCTGCCCGCTGAGTTCTTGTGCTCGACTCCTCGCACATCAGGGAGCGGTTTTCCCGAACAAGTCCGGGAAACCCGCTCCCTGATGTGGTCGTCGTCTCGCGGGCGTCCGGTGGTCGTGTTGTCGCCGTCATTCGTGTATGGGACGCGCCCGGGTAGGACGTGAAACCGCGCTGAAACCGTCGCGAAGGTAGCGGCGCGCATCCTGAGTGGCAGCCGGAAGGCCATGACCACGACGTCAATCAGTCTTGACAAAATGGAATGTCAAGATAAATTGACATGTGGAAGGCAATCTTCCCGCGACCTACCACGAAAGGAGACATGCGATGACCGATCTCGCCGTCGAGGCACAGGGCCTCGTCAAGAAGTTCGGGGAACTGCGCGCGGTCGACGGCATCGACCTGCAGGTCCACGCGGGGGAGGTGTATGGCGTACTCGGCCCGAACGGTGCCGGCAAGACGACCACCTTGAGCATGCTGGCGACCTTGCTGCGCATCGACGCGGGCTCGGCACGCATCTTCGGCGTCGACGTGCACCACGAACCGCACAAGGTGCGCCAGCTCATCGGACTCACCGGGCAATACGCATCTGTCGACGAAAAGCTCACTGCCCGTGAGAATCTCGTGCTCTTCGCACGAATCCATGGGCAGCGCAAGCAACAGGCGCGGGAGACAGCGGCGGACCTGCTCGAACGCTTCGGCCTCACGGACGCGGGCGACCGGCTGCTGGAGAAATTCTCCGGTGGCATGCGACGCCGGCTCGACTTGGCCGCGAGCCTCATCTCCTCACCGCCGCTGATCTTCCTCGACGAGCCGACCACAGGCCTCGACCCGCGCACCCGCGGGCAGATGTGGGACACGATCCGCGACTTGGTCCGGCAGGGCTCGACCATCCTGCTCACCACGCAATACCTCGACGAGGCGGACCAGTTGGCCGACCGGATCGCGGTCATCGACCACGGCCGCAAGGTCGCCGAGGGCACCTCGGGGGAGCTCAAGGCGTCGGTCGGCCGGTCGACACTCGCGGTCCGGCTGGCGGATCCGGCTGACATGGACGCTGCCGCGCGGGCAGTCGCGACTGTGCTCGGCCGGCCCGCGAGCCGCACCCCGGAGGCGGCGCGCCTCACCGTCCCCCTGGAACGTGCCGACGATGCGGCTGAGGCGCTGATCGCGTTGCGCCGTAGTGGCATCAGCGTGCAGGAGGTCAAGGTCGAGGAGCCGACCCTCGACGAGGTCTTCCTTGCACTGACCGGCTCGCCCGCGAGCGACGAACCGGACCACGCCAGCACCGGCCCCGCTGCCTCCGGGCAGCTCGACGAGATGGAGATCAGCCGATGACCACGCTCACCGCCGCCCTGCCCGAACTGCGGGCCCGCGTCAGCCCCCGCGAGACACTGCGGCAGATCCTGCTGATGACTGGTCGCGCACTGCAGAAGATGCGACGCAACCCGGAGCAATTCTTCGACGTGACGCTCCAACCCCTTTTGTTCACACCGATGTTCGGCTACATCTTCGGCGGCGCGGTGGCCGGCGGCGTCAGCAAGTACCTTCCGCTGCTGATTCCGGGCATCCTGGTGCAGACCGCCCTGACGAGTTGTATGGCGACCGGCGTGACGCTGCGCGAGGACATGGAGAAGGGCGTCTTCGACAGGTTCAAGTCCCTGCCGATGTCACGGGTCGCACCGCTGGCCGGCCCGGCCGTCGCCGACACGGTCCGCTATGCCATCGCGACGACACTGACCATCCTGGTCGGCCTGGCGATGGGCTACCGGCCCGGCGGTGGTGTCGTGGGAGTCGTCGCAGCCGGACTGCTGGTCGTCGTGACCGCCTGGTCGCTGTCGTGGGTGTTCACCTTCCTCGGCACGATGATGAAGTCGGCGCAAGGCCTGCAGGGCATCTCGATGATGGTGCTCTTCCCGCTGACCTTCCTGTCCAACGCCTACGTGCCGGCCTCGACGCTGCCGGACTGGCTGCAGGCGTTCGTGAAGGTGAACCCGGTCTCGCACGTCGTGTCGGCGCTGCGTTCGCTCGCCAACCACGGCACCGTCAACAGCGAGGTCGGGTGGGCATTGCTCGCCTGCGCGATCGTCGTGGCGGTCTTCGTGCCGCTCGCGGTGCGCGGCTACCGCCGCCAGCTCTGACCGCGCCCCGATTGAGGGGACCCCATCCGTTTCGAGAGGACCCCATAATGCGGCCCATTATTGGGTCCTCTCGATCGATAAGGGGTTCGCTCGATCAGGAGTGCGGCAGTGCGTCGAGCCACTGGCCGAGCAGCTTCAGCAGCTCGTCGCGACCGGCCCCGGCATACGTCTCCCGAGCGGAGTCGTATGCCGGGGCATCCGTCTGTATGGCGAGGGCCCGCGCCCGCTGCAGCGCGAAGGCGGGCGAGGTGCGCGACACCCCGAGCGCCTCGGACAACGCGAATCCGCGGGCCGCGCAGGCGCGTTCGCCGACGGATGTTCCCGACATCGCGAGCGCGTAACTGAGACCGAGCACGGCGCACCCGCAGATCGGTAGGTCCACCCGGATCACCATGGAGAGAGGGCCAGTCTCCTGCGCGGTCACGGCAGCGCGCAATGAGGCGGTCAGCCGTCCGGGAAGGTCCGCGACTTCGTCCAGCCGGTCGTGGATCGCGTGCGCGACCAGGCTGGCGGACCGCGCCACCGAGAGCCAGGGCGAGGTGGACTCGTCGGTGAGGAATGGTGCCAGGCTCGACCTCCGCTCGGCGTGTTCGACTGCCGCGCGGTAGCGGCGTAGTCCGGCCTCCACGTTGCCCTCGGCCAGGTCGAGCTCGGCATGGATCGTCATACCCGTCGTGCCCTCGCCGAACGAGTCCTCGGCCGGTGGCAGCCCGGCTGCCTGCAACTGCTCGGTCGCGCCCGCGACGTCCGCACGCTGCAGGCGCAGCATCGCGACCGTCCAGCGCATCGACGTCAGATCGCCCTGCGCGCCGAAGCGTTCCAGCAGCGGGATGGCGCGCGCCGCCGTCTCCTCGGCCCCCACGTAGTCGCCGACCGCGGCGGCCAGTTCCGCCACTCGGGTCCGGTTGACGAGCGTGCCCCACGGCGATTCGACAATGGCCGGCTCGGTCTCTGCCGTCCGGGCGACCTGGAGCGCCTCGTCGGCCCGGCCGTCGTTCTCGAGGACGTGCGCGACGAGCAGCATGGTCGCGGCGCGCAGCGCGGGGTCAGCCCGGTCCATGACCTCGATCGCGCGATCGGCGTCGAGCGGGAGCATGCCGTCGTCGACCATGAGCAATCGCGCGAGCGCCTCAACGATCCCGGAAGTGGCCGCGGGCGGAAGCCGCCGCAGCAGCACCAGCGCACGCAACCCGGTCGGGTTGCCGACGATGTTCAGGTTGACGGCCGCGAGGACGAGCGCCTGCCGGGTGATCTCGAGGTCCTGCGCGCCCGGGTGGTAGTGGCTGATGACCCGCACGGCGTCGGACGCGGGATCGAAGACGCGTTCGTGACGGGACTGGACGGACCACAGTGAGCCGAGCGCGCCGAACACGGCGGCCGTCGCAGCGGCGTCCGCACCGTCGAGTGCGGCGCGCAACGCGGCGGTCAGGTTGTCCTCCTCGGCGAGCAGGAAGTGCAAGGCATCGTCCGGGTCGGGACCGAACAGCTGCGGCCCGCGGGTGCGGCTGACGGCCGTCGCCCAGCGCAGCACGGCTCGGGAGGCGGTGGTGGTTCGCCCGGAGTGTGCCAGCTGGTCGGTGCCGAACTCGCGCACCGTCTCCAGCATCCGGAAGCGGGGTCGACCGTCGCGGTCGGCTCGCTGCAGCAGCGACTGGTCGACCAGCTGCTCCACAATCTCTACCGGGTCGGCCGTCGGCGGGCCACCGGCTGCGAGCACATCACCCGCAGCATCGAGGTCGAATCCGTCAGCGAAGACGGAAAGCGTTGCCAGCGCTTCCTGTTCGGCGGATCCGAGCAAGCGCCAGCTCCAGTCGATCACCGCTTGCAGCGTGCGGTGCCGATCCGGTGCGTCGCGCGCACCGCGGTTGAGCAGTGCGAACCGGTGCTCCAGCCGCTGCTCGATCTGCCGGACCGACAGCACGTTCGTGCGCGCCGCCGCCAGCTCGAGCGCCAGTGGCAGCCCGTCCAGCCGAGCACACAATCGGCGTATGACGTCCTCGGGCAGTTCGACGTCCGGCCGCACCGCCCGTGCACGCTGCGTGAAGAGTTCGGCCGCGGTGTCGAGGTCGAGCTCGGCAAGCGGATAGACGGTCTCCGAGGACAGCCCGAGCGGTGCGCGTGACGTCGTCAGGATGCGCAGATCGGGCAGCACCGCGACGAGCGAACGGGTCAGCTCCACGACGCCGTCGAGCACGTGCTCGCAGTTGTCGAGCACCAGCAGTGCGGAGACGCCGCCGAGACTGCGGGCGATCGCCGTGGCCAGATCCACCGGTGCCTCGGTGGTGCGAGCGGCACGGGTCCGGGCGCTGGTGACACCGAGGACCGTGGCCACCTCGGCGGCGACCTCCGACGAGTCGGTGACACCGGCAAGTCCGACGAATTGCACTGTGCGGTAAAGCGTCTGACGACATACGGCATGGGCGAGGCGGGTTTTGCCCAGCCCGCCGGGACCCACGATCGAGGTCACCCGCGAGGTGCCCACCAGATGAGCGACGGCCTCGAGGTCGCGGTCGCGTCCCAGCAGCGGGTTCGGGTCGTGCTCGACACCGGTGTGCACCTGCGGCCGGTCGGTCTCCAGCAGTTCGAGATGGACCTGCTGCAGCGCGGCGCCGGGATCGGTGCCCAGCCGGTCGCGCACGGACCTGCGATAGGTCTCGTAGCGCTCCAGCGCCGCGGCCCGCGAACCCGTGACGGCTTCCGCCCGCAGCACGGTCGCCAGCACTTCTTCGTCGTGCGGCATCCGGGTCAGGTATGGCGCGAGCGCCTCCAGGGCGTCGGCGTGCCGCCCCAGCCGGGCCAGCGCGAGGCCGCGCTCGCGGGTGAGGGTCGTGCGGACGGCAAGCGCGTCACAGCGCAGGGTCGTGAGCGGATCATCCGGGTCAGGGTCGGTGTCAGCGACGTCCGGCCAGAGCGCCAGACCGGCGTCCGCGTGCTCCAGGGCGCCGGCCGCGTCGCACTCGCGCAGGGCGCGCCGAGCCGCAGTCGCGCGAGCCCGCAGAGCGGTCGCGTCGACCTCGTCCTCGGCGAGCAGCAGCCGGTAGCCGCCCGGCGTGCTCTCGACGACCCCGGCGCCGAGCGCCGAACGGGTGCGGGAGACGACCACCTGGAGCGCCTTCGCCGGGTGCTCCGGCCGGTCGTCCGGCCAGAGGTCCTCGATGAGGCGGGCGCTGCCGGCACCGGTGCGCAGATCGGCTGCGAGACAGGCCACCAGACGGCCGATGGCCGCGCTGGTGATCGGTCTGCCGTCGAAGGAGACCTCGGGCAGCAGCACGAGCCGGACATTCACTCGGCCGAGCCTAGTGCCGAGCGGCAGAATCCGCGGTGGGGCGCGACCGGCGGACCCGGCCGCGAGCACGACCGATTGTCGGACGCCCGAATAATGAGATTCCTGTATCGCGACCCGGACGACCCGGCGTATCTTCAGATGTATGACGCGGAGCCTCATCCTTATCGGCTGCCGCGGCGAGTCCTAAGTCAGCCCCTCGCCGCGGAGAACCCGCGTTGCGCTGACACCCACTCGCCATACCTCCCACAATTTCTGTGCGTCGGCCCGGGACCTCCGGGGGAGCCCGCCCGTCGCACGCCGCACCCGAAGGAACGCATCATGACCGAAGAACAACTGGACGCCCGTCGCGCACTGCAGGAGTCGATGGACCTGCGCGACTGAGCTTTATTGCTTCGACTCCTCGCAGAACAGACCGGTGCGGCAGCGAACAAGTTCGCTGCCGCACCGGTCTGTTCTGGTCGTCGTCTCGCGGGCGTCCGTTTCTCGACCGGCCGGGTCGGAGTGGCCTGTCGCCGAGCGGGGTACATCCGCATCGAGCGGGGTACTTGCGGAGGGCGTCCCGAGCCGGGTTTGTACTCCGCTCGGTGGAGAAGTACCCCGCTCGGCGGTGAGGGCTGGGTGTGACCGCGGGCGACTGTCCGTCATACAAGATCCAGATATCGAATGGCGAGACCGCGGTCTAGGCTGACGCCCATGACGACGGCACCCTCGGAGACCTTGAACCTGGCAGTGATCGGCGGCGACGGCATCGGGCCGGAGGTCGTCGCCGAAGGGCTCAAAGTCCTCGACGCGGTGACTGACACGAAGGTCGAGCGCACCGAATACGACCTGGGCGCGCGGCGCTGGCACGCCACGGGCGAGACGCTCCCGGACAGCGTGCTGGAGGAGTTGCGCGGGCACGACGCGATCCTGCTCGGCGCAATCGGCGACCCGTCCGTCCCCAGCGGTGTGCTGGAGCGAAACCTGTTGCTGCGGCTGCGATTCGAGCTGGATCACTACATCAACCTGCGCCCGGCGAAGCTCTACCCCGGCACCTCGTCCCCGCTGGACCTGGCGCGGGTCGCCCCCGACGGCATCGACTTCGTCGTCGTCCGTGAGGGCACCGAAGGCCCCTATACCGGCAACGGCGGAGCACTGCGCGTCGGCACCCCGCAGGAACTCGCGACGGAGGTCAGCGTCAACACCCGGTTCGGCGCGGAGCGAGCCGTGCGCGACGCCTTCGCGCGGGCTCAGGCGCGCGACCGCAAGAAGCTGACCCTGGTGCACAAGCACAACGTGCTGACCCACGCCGGCCACCTGTGGCGTCGGACGGTTGAGGAGGTCGGCGCCGAATTCCCCGACGTACACACCGATTACACGCACGTCGACGCGGCGACGATCTATCTGGCGACCGACCCCGGCCGCTTCGACGTGATCGTCACCGACAACCTCTTCGGCGACATCATCACCGACCTGGCCGCAGCCGTGACCGGAGGCATCGGGCTGGCTGCGTCGGGCAACATCAACCCGGACCGCACGGCTCCGAGCATGTTCGAGCCGGTGCACGGCTCGGCGCCGGACATTGCCGGCAAGGGCATCGCGGACCCGACGGCAGCGATCCTGTCGGTGGCTCTGCTGCTCGCGCACGTGGGGCAGGACGACGCCGCCCGGCGCATCGAGAGCGCCGTCGCAGGCGACCTGGCCGAGCGCGGCGACGCGCAGCGTTCGACGGCCGAGATCGGCGACGCGATCGCGACGCGCGCCTAGCGCACGCCGTGCCATCCGGCGGCCGCCGGATGCACCACGACCACTTGTATGACGCCCAGCGGAGGGGCATACCCTCATGGTTGGAAGTCCGATCAACCCACGTCCTACTAAGGACCAGCCGGAGGAAGCCATGGCCTTGGAGTTCACTGTCACCGAGCGGGCCGACCGCGCCAGCGACGACGCGCGAGCGAAGATCCTGGCCGACCCCGGATTCGGCAACTACTTCACCGACCACATGGTGCGCATCGCCTGGGACGCCGCGTCCGGCTGGCACGACGCGGCCGTGTCGGCATACGAGCCCTTCCAGCTCGACCCGGCGGCCGCCGTCCTGCACTACGCGCAGGAGATCTTCGAGGGCATGAAGGCATATCGCCACGCCGACGGTTCGGTGTGGACCTTCCGCCCGGAGGCCAACGCTGCCCGGTTCGCCCGCAGCGCAACGCGTTTGGCGCTGCCGGTGCTGCCCGAAGCGGACTTCATCGAGTCGCTCAAGCAGCTGACGTCGATCGACAAGAGCTGGGTGCCGGAGGCGGCCGACGGCGGCGAGGCCTCCCTCTACCTGCGGCCCTTCATGTTCGCCTCGGAGGCGTTTCTCGGGGTGCGTCCGGCCAAGTCCGTCACCTTCTCGGTGATCGCCTCGCCGGCCGGTGCTTACTTCGGCGGCGGCGGGGTCAAGCCGGTCAACCTCTGGATCTCGACCGACTACGCGCGTGCGGGCGAAGGCGGCACCGGCAACGCGAAGTGCGGTGGCAACTACGCGTCCTCGCTCGCCGGCCAGCTGGAGGGCATCGCCGCGGGGTGTGATCAGGCGGTGTTCCTGGACTCCTCGACGCACACCTACATCGAGGAGCTCGGCGGCATGAACCTCTTCCTGGTCTACCGGGACGGCCGCATCGTCACCCCCGAGCTCACCGGCACTATCCTGGAAGGCGTCACCCGCAGCTCGATCCTGGAGCTGGCCAAGGAACTCGGCCTGTCACCCGAGGAGCGCCGGATCCCGATTCAGGAGTGGAAGGACGCCGCGGCCGCCGGCGAGCTGGCCGAGGTGTTCGCGTGCGGTACGGCGGCCGTGGTCACCCCCGTCGGCGAACTGCGCTGGGAGGGTGGCTCCTGCGACCACCGGCGTGAGGGTCACACCGACGAGGTCGCCACCAGGATCCGGGGCACGTTGCTGGACATCCAGTACGGCCGGGCCGAGGACACCCACGGCTGGCTGACCCGGCTCGCCTGAGTGCGCAGACGCCGCCCCGACGCGGCTGTCGTCGGTAGGTGCTCGCCCGGCGTGGTTACGGGCGACCGCCGGTGTGCATCGCCCGTCGAGCGCACCGCGGATGCGTGTCGACCCACTCGTCATACACGGCCTGTGCCTGGGCGCCGGTCGTGAGCCGGTTGATCGCGTCCTGCAGCCACCGGACATACCGATCCAGGCCCGGGGAACGCGGCGTCGAGGCGAGCGCCCGGGTGAGTTCGCGCCGCAACTGGCCCGGCAGGGCGCTGCCGAGTGAGTCGCCGTTGTGCAGGGACATCATGGTTCTCCTGTCGTAAGTGACCGTTCGGTAGGTAGAGACGCACGAGGACCGAAATGGTGACGCGAAGATTTCTGCGCCCGCGACGTCACGATTCGGTCCCTCGCGACTCTTCATCGGTGAAGGCCGCGGCACCCGGCACGGCACCGACACGGAAGGACGGCTCCTGGTGGGACAGTCGTCGTGGCACGATCCCGACCCCGCATCGGACGAATTCCAGGCGCTCGCGACGGCGGTGCGCGCCTACAGTCACCTGGTCGCCCAGTCCCGCGTCCGGCCGGTTGCGACCGATCCGGTCGAGTTGCTCCGCGCGTTGTCGGCTGTGGGCGAGGCGTCGGTCGAGGTGGTGCGGCGGGCCGGTGCGTTGTGACGGGCCGGCCGGCGACCACGGGGTATGACGGGCCGGCTCCGGCCACGCGCGCGTGAGTCGGCCGGAATGCCGAGGCGTAACGAACCACGCGGACGCTCGCTATGGGAGAATTTCGGACGCGGTGGATCGGGGCGGGGCGCCGCGCACGACCGCACCCACAGCACGGACGGAGGACCGGCGATGACCGCCCTGACCGATGCCGACGATCGTCAGCTGCTGGCGCTCGTGCGGCGCGGCGATGCCGACGCCATGGCTGCGCTCTGGTCTCGGCACTACCCGGCGACACTGGCGGCCGCGAGGCGGATCAGCCGGCAGCCCAAGGACGCCGAGGAATTCGCCTCCGACGCGTTCTGCGGCATGCTGCACGCCCTGAGCAACGACTCGGGACCGGCGACGTCGGTCCGCGGTTATCTGCTGACCGCGGTCCGCAATCAGGCGACCACCCGAGCCCGGCGGGCCGCCGCTTCCGACGTGCTCACCGATGAGATCACCGACTTCGAGGACACCGATCACGCGCCGCTCGACCCGGTCGCGCACCATGCCGAACTCGGGCTGGTCCGTGAGGCGTTCGCGACGCTGCCGCCCAGCTGGCAGAGCGTGCTGTGGCGCACGGCGGTCGATCACGAGAAGAACACCGACATCGCCGCCGATCTGGGGAAGTCCCCGAATGCGGTCGCGGCCCTCGCGCGCCGCGCGCGGCTCGGCTTCCGGGTCGCCTACATCCGGGCGCACGGGTCGACGCACGGCATCGCGCCGGAGTGCGCACCGTTCGTGCCGCGCCTGGTTGAGCTGCTGCCGGACGCCGAGGTCGTCGCGGCGGCCGACGTGCGGCGACACGTCGAGGAGTGCCACACCTGCAAGCGGCGTCTGGCCGACCTGCGGCTCGTCGACCGGGATCTGGGCGCGCTGTTGCTGCCTGCGCTGCTGGCGCTCGGTTCCGGCATCGCCTGGGCGACGGCGGCCACTGCTGCACCGGCGACCGCCCACGTCGCCGGGGGTGTCGCGTGGCTGCACTGGGCCAGGGGAGTGGGCCAGAGTCGCAAGGTGGCGATCGGTGGCGCTGCCGCTGCGGGTGTCCTGGCCGTGGGCATGTGCTCGGCATACGCCATCGTGCACAGCAGTGGTCAGCACGCAGCCGCCGCCCCGGCTACGACGCAGTCATCCACCGCCGGGCCGAAAAGCACTGCAGCCGCGAGTTTTTCGAGTCGCTCGGCACGCTCGAGCGCCCATCGATCGCGCGTGTCGCCCACACACGTGACGACCTCCTCGAGTCGCTCGCAGACGGTGCGCGCGATCTCGCGGCATACCAGCACGTCGGCCTCGCCGACCGCGCCCAGTTCGCAGCCGCGGTCGACCACCAGCCCGGTCGCCCCGCCGTCGACGCGGCCGGCACCCACGACCACCTCGTCGACCTCGCGCCCGGTGGCACCGCCGTCGTCGACGACCACCCCGACTCGGACGACGCGGCCGACCCAGCCCCCGACCAGCACGCCGACGGCCAGCCCGACCACGCCGCCCTGCTGGTTGATCTTCTGCTGGTTGACGGACTGATCTGTCCGTATGGCGAGACCGCGGTGTCATCACTCGGATAGTCGGTGCCAGACTGACCCCGTGGCACTTCTCGTGACCGCGGTCACCACCGCAACGGTCATTATCAGCTAGCGCGTCGGACCTGATCCGACGCGCAACCTCCCGTTACCCCGGGAGGTTTTTTCGTGTCCGGCCCACCCCGCCGGCATGAGCGAAGGATCGGGTCCGCGCCGCCGCACTCGCACCACCCGACGAACCGCCCGGAAAGGCATCCCCTGATGACCGACTTCCACGTCTACGACACGACCTTGCGCGACGGCGCCCAGCAGGAGGGGTTGAACCTGTCCGTGCCGGACAAGCTGGCCATCGCGGGCTACCTGGATCAGCTCGGATTCGGCTTCGTCGAGGGCGGCTGGCCGGGGGCCAACCCGAAGGACACCGAGTTCTTCCGCCGTGCGGCCACCGAGCTGCGCCTGCAGCACGCGGTGCTCGCGGCGTTCGGCTCCACCCGGCGGGCCGGCACGGAAGCCGCGCAGGACCCGCAGGTGCTCGCCCTGGTGGAGTCAGGGGCTCCGGTCGTGACCCTGGTGGCCAAGTCGTCGCCCCGGCACGTCGTCGAGGCGCTGCACACCACGCTGGAGGAGAACCTGGCGATGGTGCGCGACACCGTGAGTTTCCTTGTCGCGCAGGGCCGGCGAGTGTTCGTCGACGCCGAGCACTTCTTCGACAGCTACGTGCAGGATCCGGCATACCCGGTGCAGGTGGTGCAGGAGGCGTTCGCGGCCGGTGCCGAGGTCGTTGCGCTGTGCGACACCAATGGCGGCATGCTCCCTCCACAGGTGTTCCGCGCGGTCACCGAGCTGCGCGCCGTGACCGACGGCATTCTCGGCGCGCACTGCCACAACGACACGGGTTGCGCAGTCGCCAACACGCTCGCCGCGGTCGACGCCGGCGCAACGCATGTGCAGGGCACCGTGAACGGGTATGGCGAACGCACCGGCAATGCCGATCTGGTGACGGTGGTCGCCAACCTGCAGCTCAAGCAGGGGCGCGAGGTCGTCGATCCGGCCGCGCTTGCCCAGGCGCTGCACTTGAGCCATGCGGTCAGCGAGGTCACCAACATCCCGCCGGTCGGTCGGCAGCCGTATGTCGGTGCCAGCGCGTTCGCGCACAAGGCCGGCCTGCACGCGTCCGCTCTCAAGGTCCACCCCGACCTCTATCAGCACACCGACCCCGCCCTGGTCGGCAACTCGATGCGCACGCTGGTCTCCGACATGGCAGGCCGCGCGAGCATCGAACTCAAGGCGACCGAACTCGGCTACGACCTCACGCACGACCGCGAACTCGCGGCACGCACCGTCAAGCGGGTCAAGGATCTGGAGCAGGACGGCTGGACCTTCGACGCGGCAGACGCGTCGTTCGAGCTGCTGCTACGCGAGGAGGTCACGGGGGAGCCGCTGCAATACTTCGCCACCGAGTCGTGGCGCATCATCACCGACTCCGGTGACGGGCGGGAGGCGCTGTCCGAGGCGACGGTCAAGCTGCGGGCGGCCGGCCGGCGCGTGGTCGCCACCGGCGAGGGGAACGGTCCGGTCAACGCTCTCGACCATGCGTTGCGGGAGGCGCTCGCTGATGCCTACCCGGAGCTCGCGGGCTTCGAGCTGACCGATTTCCGCGTGCGGATCCTGGACGCGTCGCACGGCACCGACGCCACGACCCGGGTGCTCATCGAGACCAGTGACGAGTCGAGCAGCTGGCAGACCGTCGGCGTCGCGCCGAACATCGTGCACGCGAGCTGGACGGCGCTGGTCGACTCCTTCAGCTACGGGTTGCTCAAGCGGGGCGTGCAGCCGCGTCCGTGAGGGTCGGTGTTGCGGTGCGCGCGTCGTCGGGCGGTCCGGTTGCGGGTCTGATCCGGCTGGATTGTGGGCACTCAGCCCATCCATCGGTCGTACGTCGCGACGGTGAGCACTGGCGCGCGAGGTCACTTCGTGGGTGGATCGTGTGCTGTGGTTGGGGCTATATAATTCGAAAATTATTCTGATAGAACGCTTGTGCTATCAGGGTGCGTTCAGGTAAACTGCAGGTACAGCGAAACACCCTGAACGGTAAGGAGGTTCGGGTATGACGAGCAACGATCCCGGACCTCTGGTGCCCAGCGAGGTTGAGGTTTCGGGGGTGCCCGGTGGTGACGTTTCCGGCGATCCGGTGGATTCACCGGTGACCCAGGGTGAATCGCCAAGTTCTGCCGCACCAACCTCGCCAGAGGGGCCGGTTTTGGCGCGTCCTGGCGCGTCAGCGGCGCCACCGGCGGTTGTGGTGCCGGGTCGTGGCGCGGAGATTCTGGAGTTGGCGCGGGAGTTCCGGGCTGCCTTGGATGAGGTGCCGGGTGCGTTGTACCAGCTCGGGGAAGAGGGACTGTCGGACCTGATGACCCAGCTGATGGGGGTCCACGTCCGCAGTAGCCAGGTGGCGACCGTGGTGGTCGCCGAGGCGCATATCCGGGGTGAGGTGAACACGTCGGTGTCGGCGTCGGGGGTGCAGTGGATCACCTCCCATGCGGTGGAGGCGGGCACGATGGTGGAGCCGCGGGATGCGAAGACGATGGCGGTGGTCGCGCAAGCCTACGGTGACCGCCGCAATGCCGTGGTGGCGGATGCTGTGCGGGAAGGCAGGTGCACCCTGGCGGTGGCCCGGGCGGCGTTGTCGAACGCGGACAAGGTGGCCCCGGTGTTACCGACGGCGTCGCGGGATGAACTGTTGGGTCACTTCCTGCACCTGGATCCGGCGTTGGGGTCTCGTGGGGTGTCGGCGTTGACGCGGATGATCATCGCCCAGTACGCCCCCGACACCCTCTCGGCGCAGGACGCGAAACTGGAAGCGGTCGAAACCTTGAGTTGGTTCACGACGCCGACGGGGATGACCCGCCTGACCGCAGAACTCGCTCCCGCGAGTGCGGCGGTGATCACGTCCGCCATTCTCGCGTTGTCGGCACCGAAACCGGTCCCGTGTGACGACGGTGGTGACTCTGGCACAGGGGCGTCGGGCAGTGGCTCGGCGACGGTGCGGGATGAGCGGACTCCGGGGAAACGTCGCGCGGACGCGTTGACGGAACTGATCACCGCAGCAGCGAAAGTGGTCAGCGGGGACGCAACACCCACGGGTGCCGGGGCGACGGCCCTGATCACGATGAACCTGGGGACGTTGACCGAGGGTGTCGGGCATGCCCAGGCGGTCGCGACCGGTGACATCCTGGATGCGGGTGCCGCCCGCCGGATCGCGTGTGATGCGCAGGTCATCCCGATCGTCCTCGGCGCCCGGAGTGAACCGTTGGATGTGGGACGCAAAGAGCGCCTGGTCACCAAAGGGTTACGCACCGCCGTCATCACCCGAGACCACGGGTGCACCCTCCCTGGGTGTGACCGGCCACCGGGCATGTGCGAAGTCCATCACGTGAACCCATGGTGGGCCGGCGGGGAAACGTGTTTGCTCAACTCCGCGATGCTGTGCGCGTTCCACCACCACCTGGTCCACCGCCTCGGGCTACTCGCGGCCGTCACCGCGGCCGGGGTGTGCTGGGACCTCACCCCCGGCCGCATGCCCACCCCCGACGCAGCCTGAGCACCGCGGCCTCGGCGGCGCCCGGGGGTGGCCGTGTGTGCCCTGGCCGGTGCGCTGAGTGGCGGGAGAGCGAAGCGGCGGAGCGTATGGAAAGGTCGCCAAGAGCGAGCCCGCCTCAAGGCAACTCACCGGCCGGCGAGCCTCCCCGCAGCTTGATCCCTGGCCTTTCCGTGTGATGGCTCTCCGAGTGCCCGATAGGGGCTCGTCTCACCGAGCCGGGTACAAACCCGCCGACCGGCATACGACCTCGAGCTGCGCGCTCCTCTCGCCGAGCGGGGTAGAAGCCCACCGAACGGGGTACAACCACACACACTCAAACCCCGGATATCTACCCCGCTCGACACCGAAGTACCCCGCTCGACGAGAGGGCGCCCGGGCCTCGATACGCCCTCCTCTGCTGCGCCCTCCTCGGCGGCGCCCTCCGTACGTCCCCCGCTACTCACGGACAGGCTCCCCCGGGCTACTCGGCGCGGCGGACCGCCGTGCAGAAGAAGTTTCGCTCCGCCGGCTGACGGTCGAAGCACTCGCTGACGCCCGAAACCACCGCTGACGCCGTTGCTGCACCGTCACCGGCCGTTTCGGCCGTCAACCGCCGTGGCGAGGTGGTCGCACACCGCGATCAGGCGCTGGCGGAGCACCTGGCCACGGTCGGCGAACTCCCTTTGCCGGCGCACGTATTCGGCCTTTCCCGCTGGGGTCTCGATCGGCACGGGGGTGTAGCCGAGTTTCCGGAGGTCGTATGGCGACGCAGCCATGTCCAGGGCTCGAATGTCCCGAGCCAGCTCGAAGCAGTCGAGCAGCAGACTGCTCGGCACCGCCGGCGTGAGCTTGTACGCCCACTTGTAGAGGTCCATGCCGACGTGCAGACAGCCCGGTTGCTCCAGCGACACCTGCTGCTCGCGGGTCGGCTGCAGCATGTTGCGGGGGCGGGCCTCGTCGGTGAAGAAGCGGAAGGCGTCGTAGTGCGAGCACCGGACCGTATGGCGCTCGACCACCTCATCGGTGCCGGACCGGCCCAGCCGCAGCGGCCACGTCTCATGCCGGACCTCGCCGCTGCGGTAGACCATCGCCCACTCGTGCAGCCCGAAACAGCCCAGCGCTGGGGCCCGGCCAGCAGTCGCCGTGAGTAGCGAGCGCACGAAATTCACTGTGGCCCCGCGGGATTCGACGAAAGCATCCGTGTCGAGACCGGCGGCTGCGTCATACCAGCGGTAGAACCGCCACGTCCCGTGATCCTCGGCATCGGTGAGCCGGATGCCGACGCCCGGGTGCCAGCGCCGCAGCTGGGCCGGCCGGAACGAGTAGTAGGTGAAGAGAAAGTCTTCGACCGGATGCGGGCGACCGGAGGCTCTGCGCTCGCGGTGCCCCTGTGTCAGAGCGTCGACCCGCTCGGCATGCGCTGCGGCGAGCGGCGCCCAGTGTGCATGCGGCAGCACGGTGGACATCGGGCGAGTCTAACGTCGGGCGGGCACGCGGGACGTTGGACCGCGAGCGCGGTCGCGCCGGCCCCGCGTCGTCGACCTGCGTGGCAACAGCCACCGCAGATTGCCCCGATCCCGGTCCCGACAGACCCTCGCATGGAGACAATGAGTCCATCGCCGACGGAGGGAACTGGCATGGGCAAGCGACTGGCGCGACCGCTCTATGAACAAGAACTGCTGAGGCTGCAGACTGACCTGGTCGACATGCAGGCCTGGGTCCAGGCATCCGGCGCCCGGGTGGTCGTCATCTTCGAGGGTCGTGACGCGGCCGGCAAGGGCTCGACGATCAAGCGGGTCACCGAATACCTGAACCCCCGCGTGACCCGGACTGTAGCCCTGCCCGCGCCGACCGAACGCGAACGCACCCAGTGGTATTTCCAGCGATACGTCCCGCATCTCCCGGCGGCCGGCGAAATCGTGCTGATGGATCGGTCCTGGTACAATCGCGCCGGAGTCGAGCGCGCGATGGGCTATTGCACCAACAGCGAATACCACCGGTTCCTGCACCAGGCACCGATTTTCGAGCGGCTGCTGGTCGAGGACGGGATCATCCTGCTCAAGTACTGGTTCAGTGTCTCCGATGTCGAGCAGGAGAAGCGCTTCCGGTCGCGGGCCAAGGACCCGATGCGCAGGTGGAAGCTCAGCCCCAACGACGTGCTGTCCATCACGAAGTGGGAGGACTACTCCCGGGCGAAGGACACGATGCTCGTGCACACCGACATCCCCGAAGCGCCCTGGTTCGAGGTGGACAACGAGGACAAGCGGCGGGGCCGGATCAACATGATTGCGCATCTGCTCTCGCAGATTCCCTTCCGGACGGTGGACCGTCCGGAGGTGGAGATTCCCGAGCGGCCGCCGGCAGGTGGTTACGAGCGCCCGCCACACGACCAGTCCAACCTCGTGCCCGATCACGCCGCGACGCTGGAGGCCGCGGCAGGCCGCGAGAGCTAGCCCGGCGGACTGCTCGTGGTGCGCCGCGAGCCGGCGGCATACGGGCGGTCGCCGTCCAACCGAGGCCAGGTTCCGCGGATCGGCCGTCGGGACCGCGCAAACGTGGCAGAATCCGGGTGATCCAGCTCACCCCGGGAGGAACTTCATGTCGCATGCCCTACGTATGGCCAGCGCCCTTGCACTCGTGGTCGCGGCCAGCGGCGCCACGGTGTTCGCCCAGTCGGCGTCGGCCGCGCCCTCGACCGGCAGTTACTATGTGGCGCTGGGAGATTCGCTCGCTGCGGGCTACCAGCCCGGCGTCGGCGACGACAAGACCGGCGGGTATGTCGGCGGGGTGCTGGCGCATCTGAAGCAGACCGAGCCGGGCGTGCAACTGGAGAACCTGGCGTGCTCCGGCGAGACCACCGGCACGATGCTGGACGGCGGCAAGTGCACCTATCCCGAGGGCAACCAGGTCGCCGCCGCCGTCGACTTCCTCAAGGCACATTCGCAGGTCAGCCTGATCACGCTCGACATCGGTGCCAACAACGTGCAGACGTGCGCGACCACCAACGGCATCGACATGGCGTGCGTGGTGAAGGGTCTGCAGGAAGTCGCTACGCAGTTGCCGACGATCGTCGGCAAGCTGCGCGCCGCCGCACCGAACGCCCGGATCGTCGTGGCCAACTACTACAACCCGTTCCTCGCAGCCTGGCTGCTCGGGACCGACGGCCAGACTCTTGCGAAGAGTGCGGTGGCGTTGCAGGAGCAGCTCAATGGTTCGATCGCGAGTGCTGCCAAGGGAATTGACGCACCGACCGCCGATGTCGCCACTGCGTTCTCCAGCACCGACTTCACCGACATGGTGAACGTCCCGCCGTTCGGCGACATACCGCTCAACGTCGCGCGGATCTGCCAGTGGACCTGGATGTGCTCCAAGCAGAACATCCACGCCAACGACGCCGGCTACGCCGAGATGGCCAAGGCCGTGATCGCCGCCATCCCGGCGGTTCCACCGACGAGTCCGCCCACGTCGCCGACGAGCAGCCCCACGTCGCCCACTTCTTCGCCGACCTCGTCGGGTTCGCCCACCTCGACCAGCGGGACGGCGACCTCCACGACCACCGGCCCGCCGATCATCACCGACGGTGGTGCGAGCGGCGGCAGCAACGACGAAGTGCTGGTGGGTGCCGGGATCGCCGCCGTGGGGGCGGCGGCGATCGCCGGTGGCGCACTCGCTCGCATCCGGCGGCGGCGCGACTGACTCGGACGAGCGCATAGAGTTGCCGGGTGCGCATTGCGAGATACACGACAGGTGAGGACCCCACGTTCGGGCTCGTCGACGGTGCCGGCGAGAAGATCGCGGAGATCTCCGGAGATCCGCTCTACACCAAGATCGAGCTGACCGGAGTCACCACGACGGTCGACCAGGTGCGACTGCTCGCGCCGGTGATCCCGCGCTCGAAGATCATCGGCATCGGCCGCAACTACGCCGAACATGCCGCCGAGCTGGGAAATGACGTCCCCGAGCGGCCGCTGATGTTCCTCGTCCCCAACACCGCCGTCGTCGGGCCGGGTGATCCGGTCGTGATGCCGCCGCAGTCGCAGCGCATCGACTACGAGGGCGAACTCGCCGTCGTGATCGGCCGCATGTGCAAGGACGTCGAGCCCGCCGATGCCCGATCGGTGATCTTCGGCTACACCTGCGCCAATGACGTGACGGCGCGCGACCTGCAGAAGTCGGACGGTCAGTGGGCGCGAGCCAAGGGGTTCGACACCTTCTGCCCGCTCGGTCCGTGGATCGAGACCGACCTGGACCCGGCGCATCAGCGCGTCGTGACCCGAGTGGACGGCACCACGGTGCAGGACGGCACCACCGAGGACATGATCTTCGACGTCGCCACCCTCGTCTCCGAAGTCTCGAAAGCGTTCACGTTGCTGCCCGGTGACGTGATCCTCACCGGCACCCCGGAGGGTGTCGGTCCGGTCGAACCCGGTCAGCGCGTCTCCGTCGAGGTCGGCGACATCGGTGTCCTCGACAACGTGTTCGTGCGCCACGGCGATGAGGAGTGATGGTGCCGGGCGGTCGCGACGACGCGCCGATCGGCATCTTCGACAGCGGCTACGGCGGACTCACCGTCGCCCGCGCGGTGCTCGACCAGTTGCCGCACGAGCACATCGCCTACCTCGGCGACACGGCGCGGGCGCCATACGGGCCGCTGCCGATCGGTGAGGTGCGCGCGCTCGCGCTGGATTGTCTCGACCGACTGGTCGACCACGGGGTCAAGGCGCTGGTGATCGCGTGCAACACTGCCTCGGCTGCGGTGCTGCACGACGCCCGTGAACGGTATGACGTGCCGCTCGTCGAGGTCATCCGGCCGGCAGTCCGGCGGGCGGTGCGCGCCACCACCAACGGCCGCGTCGGCGTCATCTCCACCCGAGGCACCCATCAGTCGCGGGCTTATCCGGACGCGTTCGCGGCAGCACCCGACCTCTTCATCGAGAGTGTGCCGTGCCCGCGGTTCGTGGAGTTCGTCGAGGCAGGGGTCACCGGTGGGCCGGAGCTGCTGGCGTGTGCGCGGGCCTATCTGGAGCCGTTGCGACGCGACGACGTCGACACGCTCGTGCTCGGCTGCACCCACTACCCGTTGCTGACCGGGGTGATCTCCTACGTGATGGGCGACGGGGTGACATTGGTCTCATCGGCTGAAGAAACCGCCAAGGACCTGTACCGTGTGTTGGCCGACGCGGATCTGTTGCGGGTGGCGGACACCCAGCCGGGACACTCGTTCACCACCACCGGAGATCCGGATGAATTCCGAAGGCTGGCAAAGCGATTCCTGGGGCTCGGCCCCGAGTTCGACCACGTCTTCCCCGGCAATACAAGGCGCGGCGTGGAGGAGAGTGGAGTTTCGTGAAGCTGATCGTCGTCGGTTGTGCCGGCTCGTATGCCGGGCCGGACTCGCCGGCATCCTGCTACCTGGTCCAGGCCGAGCGGGACGGCCGCACCTGGAACATCCTGCTCGATATCGGCAACGGCGCGCTCGGCGCGCTGCAGCGCTTCATCGACCCGCGCACTCTCGACGGGATCGTGCTGTCGCATCTGCACGCGGACCACTGCGCTGACTTGCCCGGGTTGCACGTCATGCTGCGCTACCACCCGGATTCCGAGCAGCCGGTGACGGTGCCGGTGTGGGGTCCGGCGGGCACCGCGCTGCGGGTGTCGCGTGCTGTCGGCGTGTCCGAGGCGGAGGTGAGCGACCCGTCGCTGCTCGCTCCGGAGTTTGACTTCCGCGACCTGTCCGACGGCGCCTCGTTCGTCGTCGGTCCGTTCACCGTCACCTCGTTCCGGGTCAACCATCCGGTGGAGGCGTATGGCGTGCGTATCGAAGCCGACGGGAAGGTGCTCGCCTACACCGGTGACACCGACAGCTCGCCTGCACTGACGCGCTTGCTGGCCGGTGCCGACCTGGCACTCACCGACTCGGCATTCTGCGACGGCCGCGACGACGAGGTGCGCGGCGTGCACCTGACCGGTTCGCGGGCGGCCGAAGCCGCTGTCGCGGCCGGCGGGGTGGAGCGGCTGATGCTCACACACATCCCCGCCTGGAACGACCGCGAGCTGTGCCGTGCGCAGGCGGCGAGCAACTGGCCGGGGGACGTGGAGCTCGCCGAGCCGTTTGCGTCATACGAACTCTGAGGTCTGGGCCGGGGCGCCGGCCGTGGGCGTACGCAACCTTCGACGGTCGAGGTTTAGGACAGGACCAGGGATGTGTATGGCGCGATGACGTCCGCCTCGGCACGCAGCCGCGCAGCGGTCTCCGGGGAGGCGGTGACGCAGACACGTGCTGCGGCATACCGTTCGTCGACCTCGTGCCGCAGGATCGCGTGCAACTCCGCCGCGGACAGGTCACGACGTCGCGCTTCGGTGGCGCCCACCCCGGTCGGTGCGGCCTCGATGGCACCGGCACGCGCCGCCGTGGGGACGGCTTCGGCATTGTCGATGGCGGCGATCGCCGACCGCAACGCCTGGGTGGTGACCCGATCGCGCTCGCGCAGAGCGGTTTTCAGCGCATCGCGGAGGATCGATCGGAGCTGGTCAGCGGTCACTTCGCCAATTTAACGAGCACCAGCACGATCGCGACAACGATTATTGCCGCGACGACGGCGGCAGTGATCTTGACTGCGCTCCATGGCCGGCGGCCCTGGACCTCGCCAGTGACGCCGTTGATGAAGACCTGGAACGGCCGCCCGTCATACGTCACGGTGAGCAGCCAGACCGGCAGCAGCAATTGGGCGAAAGCCAGCGTCTGGAACGTCGTCCGGACCTGGTCCACTCGTTGCTCGTCGCCGCCGATGTCGCGGCGGACCGTGCTCTGGATCTCCTTGTCCATCTGGTGCCGCGCGCCGTTCTCGAAGCGCTGCTGCGCGTCCTCGTCATACGTGCGGCTCAGGTGGCCGGCGACGTACTGCGCGGAGTAGGGCCGGGCCGCCGGGATCGGCCACGGCTCCAGCGCGACCAGCTTCTTGGCGTCGAGCCCGGTGTTGGCCGGTTCGACGACGTCGCGGAAGTCGTTGGCGACGCGCCCGGAGACCGGCCACCAGTTGGTGCGGGTCTCGGTGTGCCGGTCGTTGCCCTCGCCGACCTCGACGGTGTAGTTCTCGCCGCGCTGGCCGGTGTAGTCAGTGACCGTCTGGGCGTCATACGCGAAGTAGCTCAGGTAGATGCTGGTGAACGTGCCGACTTCGCGGTAGGTCTTGAATTCCCGTGGTGCGAACCAGCGGCCGGTGATCCACTGCTCGACGTTGCTCCGCGCGGTGCGTTCATCGATCTGGAACGGCAGCACCCCGTCGATCGGCAGCCGCTGGGGAGCCTGCTGCAGGTCGTCGCGCTGGATCGGGGTCGCGCAGTAGGGACACTTGGTCGCGGTGAGCGTGCCGGTGAACGACGTGACGCCGCCGCAGTTCTGGCAGACGACCTCACGGGTCAGCGAGCCCTGATCGCCGGCGGCGCGCTGGGCCAGCTCGCGCATCGCCGTCCCGAGGTCGCGCTTGGCGACACTGCCCTGCGGCGCGGCGATCACCTCGGCGTGTCCGCAGGACAGGCACAGCAACTGGTCGTGACCGGGGTCGTAGGTCAGGTTGGCGCCGCACTGCGGGCACGGGTAGGTGCGGGTCTGTTCGGACCGTTGGAGTTGCGCCGGGTCCTGGAGCGCCCCCGGGTCGGGCAGCGCCGCCGGTTGCGGAAGGGGCGGTGGCGCAGGCAACGATGGTGGTGTGGCCGCTCGCGGCTGAGCTGTCTGGCTCGGCTCCTCGGTCATGGGTATGCCGTCAGCTCTCCGGCGCGGCCGGTGGTGCGGGCGGGGCCGCGTCGGGAAGCGGCGGCGGGGTGGGTGCGAAGAGCGCGGACAGCTCCGGGACCGTCGATGCGGCAGACCACGCCGGCATACCCGCTGCCCAGACGAGGGTGTCGGGTCTCACGCCTCCGCCGGATCGCAACTGGTCGAGCGTGAACGGCCCCTGCTGCTGACCGTTCAGCGCCACGTAGAACGTCGGGCCGCCGGGCAGCGGGGGAGGTGTGCCGGCGGGCTGTCCGCCGAGCGAGCCCGCGGTCTGGGCGGAGAGCTGCGCGCCCATCGCGGCGCCCATGCCGGCGGCCATCATCTGCCCCATCGCGCCGCCGCCGGGGTTGCCGGCCGCAGCCACCATCGCCTCGCCGGCCATCGCCTGCTGGTAGCGCTGCATGTCGCCGAGGTTGCTGGTCCAGCCGGCCGTCTCGACCCCCTTGGCGACGCCGCGGGTCATCGCATTGGTGATCTCGTCGGGCAGCGAGATGTTCATGGTGATCGAGTCGATGCCGAGCCCGTATTCGTCGTCGACCCGCTGCGCGACGAAGGTTCGCAGCTTGTCGGAGAGCTCGACCTGTTTGCCCTGCAGGTCGATGACGCCCAGCTTGGTCTCCATCACCAGGTCGGAGAAGGCCAGCGTGATGACCCGCCGCAGCAACTCGCCGATCTCGTCGATGTGCACGGTGCTGTCGGTGCCGATGACTTCGCGCAGGAAGATCGCCGGATCGATCACGCGCACCACGCACAGCCCGTTGGCGCGCAACTGCACCATCTTGAAGTCGGGGTCGCGCACGGTCACGGGATTGGCTGTGCCCCAACGGAAGTCGGTGACCGGCCGTGTGTTGATGAAATAGACCTCACTGCGGAACGGCGAGTTGAAGCCGTACTGCCAGCCCTGCAGCGTCGCCATGATCGGCAGGTTCTCGGTGGTGAGTTCGTACATCCCGGGGCCGAAGCGGTCGGCGAGCTTGCCGGTGTGCACGAAGACCGCTTCCTGTCCCTCGCGGACGATCAGCTTCGCGCCGTTCTTGATCTCGTTGTTGTAGCGCGGGAAGCGCCAGGCGAGCGCGGTGTGCGAGTCGTCGATCCACTCGATGATGTCGACGAGCTCGCCGCGCAACTTGTCCATGAGTCCCATGCGCCCAGCTTAGGTATGGCGGGCGCTTTCCGTAGCCTGGACGCTCGCATCCGCGACGGGGCCTGCGCGTCGCACGTTCCGGCTGTCCCGCCAGGCGAGCGGGGCCAGCGCACAGCACGCGAGCACGGCGGCGCACCCGAGCATCAGGGGTTTGATTCCGAACCACTCGGCAAGCGGCCCGGCGAGAGCGTTGCCGAGCGGCATACCGACGAAGGACACCAGCATGTCCCAGGAGGCCACTCGCCCGAGCAACTGATGAGGCACGTGGTCCTGGATGGCGGTCTCCCACATCACGCTGAAGAACATCAGCCCGCCATACGCGATCAGCCCGGTGACGATCACCGTGTCGAGCCGGCCCGGCCAGACATAGCCGGCGGCCCAGACGGGCATCAGCGCACAGGTGAGCCAGCCGATCCGCAGGGGGTGGCGCGGGCGGGCGCGGATCGCGACGGCGCTGCCGATCAGGCCGCCGGCGCCTTCGGCGGCGGCGATCATCCCGAATGCGTGCGCGCCACCAAGATCGCGGATCGCGACCACCTGCACGAGGACGAGCAGGACGCCATTGGCCACGTGATAGACGCTGGCCGCGACGATCCCGACGACGAGCCAGTCGCGCTCCCGGACCGCACTCCAGCCTTCGCGCAACTCGGCGAGGAAGCTCGCGCCTCGGGGTTTGCGCACGACGATGGCCCGGATCCGCCATACCGTGCCGCAGGAGATCAGGAAGCTCGCTGCGTTGACGAAGAATCCGGCTGGGGCACCGACAAATCCGACGACCACGCCGGCCAGGGCCGGGCCGATCACCAGCGAGGTGCCCTGCAGCACGCTGAGCAGGGCGTTGGCGCGCTGTCGCTGGCTTGCCGCGACGAGCACGGGCTTCAGCGACTGCATGGCCGGCTGGAAGAACGCGCCTGCCGCTCCGGAGACGGCCGCCAGTGGCGCCAGGGTCAGGAACGACGCGTGACCGGACGCGAAGAGTACGCCCATGCCGGCGGTGGTCGCGGCCCGCACTGCGTCGGACCAGAGCATGACCAGGCGCGGCGACAGCCGGTCGCTCCAGACACCTCCGGCCAGGGTGCAGACAGTGTTCGCCACCATGAGGACCGCCATCAGCGCGCCGAGCTCGCCGACCGACCCGCCGTGCAGGAGGATCCCCACGGACAGGGCGATCGGCTGGAAGGCGCCGCCCAGCCAGGACAGGCCCTGCCCCGCCGCCAGCCAGCGGAAGTCGGTCGAGAGCCGAGTTCGGCTGCGGTCCGTCATACGGCGAAGTTAGTTCATTCTCAAATAGTTCGTCAACAAACAATTTAGTGGCGGATTACAGTGCTGTCATGGATCGCGTCCACGACTCCGTCGATGAACACGTTGCCAGGTGGGCCGCGCGCTGGGACGGAAACCCCGCGTTCGCCCCCGAGGTGGAGGGTGCCATCACACGCATGCAGTTGCTGTTGCGCGTCAAGAACAGGCGGGATACGGCAGCCTTTCTGGGCGAGGAGGACTTCACTCGCGAGGATTACGAGACTCTCCATGCGCTGATGGTGCAGCCGTATCCCACGGAAGCGACGCCTACGCAGCTGGCCGAGAGCGTGCGGGTGACCAAGGCGTCGATGACCGGCCGGCTGGCGCGGCTCGAACGGGCCGGGCTGATCACCCGCGAGACCGACAGCGACAACCGGCGCAGGGTGCTGGTGCGACCGACGCAAGCCGGTCAGGACGCCTGGGATCACTACGTCCACGAAGGCATGCGGCGGGAGCAGGACATCCTGCGGGGATTGACCGACAAGGAGCTGGTGCAGTTGAACACGTTGCTGCGTAAGGCTGTTCGGGGACTGGAGTGAACCGCGGGTTTCCTGATCGAGCGGCACGCATATGCATTGACAGGCACAAACAATTCTCCCGATTGTGTGTGCCCTCGATGCGTTCGTGTGCCGGTCAATCACATGAGGGTGGAGCCCTCCTACCCTTGTTCCCATGACTGATGACGTGACTCGCCATGACGGCCGTGCCCCCGACCAGTTGCGCGAGGTGCGCATCACCCGCAACTGGCTGGACCACGCCGAAGGCAGCGTGCTGGTGGAGTTCGGCAAGACGCGGGTGCTGGTTGCCGCGTCGTTCACGGCGGGCGTGCCCCGCTGGCTGAAGGGCCAGGGAACCGGCTGGGTGACGGCGGAATACGAGATGCTGCCACGCTCGACCAACACCCGCTCTGACCGGGAATCCCGCAAGGGCAAGGTGGGCGGCCGGACGCACGAGATCTCCCGGCTGATCGGTCGCTCGCTGCGCGCGATCATCGACACCAAGGCACTCGGCGAGAACACGATCGTGCTCGACTGCGACGTACTGCAGGCCGACGGCGGCACCCGCACGGCGTCCATCACCGGCGCGTACGTCGCCCTCGTCGACGCGGTCGCCGACGCGAAGGAGCGCGGGCTGATCTCCGCCAAGGCGCAGCCGCTCACCGGCTCGATCGCGGCCATCAGCGTCGGGATCGTCAGGGGTACGCCGGTGCTGGACCTGGATTATCCGGAGGACTCGACCGCCGAGACCGACATGAACGTGGTGATGACGGGAGCCGGAGGGTTTGTCGAGGTGCAGGGCACCGCCGAGGGGGCTCCCTTCGACCGGAGCGAACTCGAGGCTCTGCTTGCGCTGGCGGCCAAGGGAATCGGTGACCTGACCGCGCTGCAGACCGCGGCGCTGGAAGGCCCCGCCCGGGAGCGCCTGCGATGACGTCTCGGACCGTCGTCCTCGCCACCCGCAACGCGGGAAAACTGCGCGAGATGCAGGAGATCGTTGCGGGCGTGCCGGAGCTTTCCGCTGTCGAGGTCGTGTCCGCGGCGTCGTTCCCGGACGTCGAGGATGTGGCGGAGACGGGCGTGACCTTCCTCGAGAACTCCGCACTGAAAGCGCAGGCTGTGGCGAAAGCGACGGGTTTGCCTGCCATTGCTGACGATTCAGGTCTGGCGGTCGACATACTCGGCGGGTGCCCGGGTGTGTTCTCGGCGCGCTGGGCGGGAACGCACGGCGCCGATCAGGCCAACATCGACCTGCTGCTCGCCCAGACCGGCGATGTGCCGGCCGCGCGGCTCACTGCGCACTTCGTCTGCTGTGTGGTGCTCGCGCTGCCGGACGGCACGCAGCGCCACCGCAGCGGCGAGCTGCACGGGCGGCTCAGCCGAAACCAGCGTGGCGAGCACGGATTTGGCTACGACCCGATCTTCGAACTGCCGGACGGCCGGTCCCTGGCCGAGCTGAGTGCCGAGGAGAAGAACCTCATCTCGCACCGCGGGAAGGCGCTGCAGGCGTTGCGGCCTGACCTGCTGGAGCTGCTCGGCGGGTAGTTCTCAGATCCGGGTGTGACGATGGATCGGTGGTTACCCAGCATGCCGAATCCGCCGTAACAGCAACGCCCGAGCACGAACCACCCCGTGCCCGGCGTCACGGCGTCGCGGCGCTCGGCGGCCTGCTCGCCGGAGTCGTGACCGTGGGCGTCGCGGAATTCCTGGCCGGGGTCCTGCTGCGCCTTGGCTGGAGCAGCGGCACGCCGTCGCCGGTGCTCGCGGTGGGTGGCGCATTCATCGACCGGACGCCGCCCTGGTTGAAGACGTTCGCCGTCGACAATTTCGGCACCCACGACAAGCAGGTGCTGCTTACCGGCATCGGGGTCGTGCTCGTGCTGCTGAGCCTGCTGATCGGGTTGCTTTCCAGCCGCCGAATGACCGCAGCGCTGGTGCTCTTCGTCGTGCTGGTGGCGGTCGCGGCAGCTGCCGTGACCTCCCGTCCGCATGCGCGAGCGGTGGACGTCCTGCCGCTGATCGTGGGCGCGGCATGCGGGCTCGGCGTGCTGCGCTGGTGGCGCGACCGGATGCTGCTTGCCGGGGCGGAGCCGACAGCGCCCACGACCCGGCGCACCGCGCTGCTGGGCGCCGGAGCCGCGGTTGGCGCGGTCCTGCTCGGTATGGCGGGACGGGCCTGGAGCGGCGGCACCCGGGCGGTGCAGGCTGCACGGGAGGCCTTCGTGCTGCCGCGCGTCGCGCATCCGGTGACCGTGCCGGCCGGTGCTTCCGTGGGGGTGCCGGGCGTCACGCCATACATCGTCCCGAACGGTGAGTTCTATCGCATCGACACCGCCCTCGTGGTGCCGCAGGTCGACCCGTCGTCGTGGCAGCTGCGCGTGACCGGCATGGTCGACCACGAGATCGAAATCGATTGGGAGACCTTGCTTTCCAAGCCGATGCAGCAGGCGATGATCACGCTGATGTGCGTGTCGAACGAGGTCGGCGGCAACCTCAATGGCAATGCGATCTGGACCGGCTGGCCGGTGCGGGACCTACTCGCGCAGGCCGGCGTGCATCCGGGTGCCGACATGGTGCTCTCGCGCAGTGTCGACGGGTTCACCGCGGGCAGCCCGCTGAGCGCGCTCACCGACGGCCGGAACGCGCTCATCGCGGTCGCCATGAACGGTCAGGCACTGCCGGCCGCGCACGGCTTCCCGGCGCGGCTGGTCGTGCCGGGGCTCTACGGCTACGTGTCGGCGACCAAGTGGCTCACCGAGCTGAAGGTGACGACGTACGCGCGGGACGCCGGCTACTGGACGCCGCGCGGCTGGTCGGAACTCGGTCCGGTGAAGACGTCCTCCCGCATCGACGTGCCGCAGTCCGGGGCGAAGGTCGACGCCGGCACCGTCGCCGTCGCGGGTGTCGCGTGGCACCAGCACGTCGGCATCGCCAAGGTGCAGGTGCAGGTCGACGACGGGCCGTGGCAGGACGCCCGGCTGGGTGCCGCCGCCAACATTGACGTATGGCGCCAGTGGGTCTTCGAATGGCACGCGACCAGCGGGCACCACACGCTCACCGTGCGCGCGGTGGACGATTCGGGCGCCATACAGATCGCAGCGCAGGCGCCGCCGGCTCCGAACGGTGCCACGGGATATCACTCGATCTCGGTGACGGTGCGCTGAGCCCGGCCGTGGCGTGGGCGTGCGCGGTCAGTCGCGGTCGGGGATGGCTCGGGAGACGACGGCAGCAAGTTTCGAACCCAGCGAATCCTCGCGTCCGCCGCCGGCCCAGTCGGGGTCGTGCGGCAGCGGCGCCATGGGGTCGGCCGTGGCCGGGTCATCCGGTGCGTCGGCGAGGGACCGCCGGATCGCTTCCTCCACCCCGAGCAGGACATGGCCGGCCGGCAGCAGCGCGGTGCGGAAGTCTTCCTCGTGGCAGACCATGTCGTGGCGCAGGCTCTCGATCAGCGACTCCACGACTGGTGCCGGGACATCGACGAGGCGCCCGGCCGCCTTCTGCACGACCTGCTCGGGCACCAGAGGCACCTCCACCTGGGCTCGCCGGATGCCGGTGACCGCGGCATACCGATCGAGCAGCTCGCTGTAGCGCAACCGGTCCGGACCACCGACGTCGAACGAGCGGTCGGCGCAGTCGACGTTCAGCGCACCGGCCAGCGCCTCCAGCGCGTCGACCACGGCGATCGGCTGAACCGCCGAATCCATCCACGTGGGAAGGGTTTGCACCGGCATACGCTCACTGACCTGACGGACGATCTCGAACGATGTGGAGCCCGACCCGAGCAGGATCGCCGCCCGCAACGCGATGCTGGTCGCGTTGCTGCCGGCCAGGATGTCCTCGACCTCCAATCGTGAGGCGATGTGGTCGGACAGGTCTTCGCGCGGCACGGGTGGGACGATGCCGGACAGATAGACCACCCTGGACACGTCGTGCCGGTCGAGCGCGGCCGTCATGTTGCGAGCGCCGCGCCGGTCCTGCTCGACGAAGTCGTCTCCGCCCATTCCGTGGATCAGGTAGAAGACGGCATCGACGCCGGCCACCGCGCGCGACACGGCATCCGGATCGAGCACGTCCATCTGGGTCACCTCGACCTGACCGGACCACCACGGCAGGTCGGTCGGATCGTCGGCGACCGCGACCCGCACCGCGTGGCCGTCGGCCAGTAACCGCGGGACTAGCCGGCTTCCGACATAACCGGTGGCACCTGTGACGAGAATCTTCATGTCCGCTTTCCCTTCCCTGGTGACCTGCCTGCGCGGCAGGTCGACGTCATACGGGCGATGCGTCGTGCGTGGCTGGGAGCAGAACCAGCATGGCAAGTGACCAGGTCACGTGGAACACGCACGGCGCCACCACTCCACCCGTCTGGGCGCGCAGCGCTCCAGCCAGTATGCCGACCGGAATCGCCGCGAAGGCCAGCATCGGGTTCCCCGTCGCCAGAGTGATTGCCAGGTACACGCCGGTGCTCACCACAACGGGCGCGGGACCGTCCTCGGCGAGGTCGAAGAGCGGACCACGAAAGACCAACTCCTCCCCGACGCCGGTCAGCGCCGTGAGCGCCGCGACCGTCGGCAGGTTCCCCTTCGAGGCATGAGCCGTCACCGCGGCGACCTGGTCCCGGAGCGGCGGAATGCGCCGGGTCAGCAACGCGCCGGCACCGAACACCCCGGCCGTGGCGGCACCCGTCACTGCTGCCGGAAGCACGCCTCCGCCGGCTCGGGGCCGGCCGCCGATAGCGGCGCACCCAGCCCACCAGGCGGCCAGTCCAACGGTGCGACTGCGGAACTCCGGACTGCCGGCGGGGCTCCGAATGGCCCGCCGCAGCAACGGCGCTCCGGCGGCGACCGCGGTCACCAGCGCCGCGGCTCGTCCTCTGCTGCCGAGCAGTTCGAGTCTCATTCGCTCCATGTTTGCATGCCGCCCCCCGCCGCGCGCGATGGGCGACCTGCCCGCCCAGATCGAGAGGACCCCATACCGATTGAGCGGACCCCATATCGGGGCCGGATATGGGGTCCTCTCGATGCGTGAAGGGTCCTCTCGATGGAGTGGCACGTGGCAGGCTTGCCGCATGACGCTAATCAGCACGCACGACGGACGCACACTCGACCTGCGGATCACCGGCGCCGAGGACGGCCCGGTCCTGCTCTTCCATCACGGCACGCCGGGCTCGGTGCTCCCGCGGAGCGCGATGGTGCGGCAAGCGGCCGAGCGCGGCATCCGGTTGGTCACGTATTCACGTGCGGGGTATGGCGATTCGTCCCGCCGGCCCGGGCGAAGTGTCGCAGCCATCGCCGACGACGTGGTCACCATCCTGGATCACCTCGGTGCCGAAAAGGCCATGACCGCAGGCTGGTCCGGCGGTGGGCCGCACGCGCTCGCGACCGGGGCACTGCTGCCCGACCGGATCACCGGGGTGCTGAGCATCGCGGGCGTGGCGCCATACGACGCTGAAGGCCTGGACTTCCTGGCAGGCATGGGGGAGGGCAACATCGAGGAGTTCGGCGCGGCGCTCGGCGGCGAGACGACGCTGCGCCCGATGCTGGACGGCATGCAGCAGGAGCTCAAGAACGCGACCCCCGAGGCGATCCTGTCCGAGCTGAGTTCGCTGTTGCCGGAAGTGGACCGGGCGCAGATCACCGCCGAGTCCGGCGAGGAGATGGCCGCCAACTTCCGCGAGGCGCTGAAGAACGGCGTCGACGGCTGGACCGACGACGACCTCGCGTTCACCCGGCCGTGGGGCTTCGACCTCACCTCGATCCGGGTGCCCGTCTTCGTCTGGCAGGGCAGCGCCGACCTCATGGTGCCGTTCGCGCACGGCCAGTGGCTGGCCGCGAACGTGGCCGGCGCCACCGCGCACCTGCTCGACGGCGAGGGTCACCTCTCGGTCGGTGTCGGCGCGATGCCGCAGATGCTCGACGAACTGCTCGCGACGTACTGAGTCGCCACGTGCCGCGCGTGGCGATCCCAGAGACCCCCGCCGGGAAAGCAAAATCCCGAAAGTGAGTGGCGCAACCCCACGCGGAGCCTTCGATGGGCTAGACCTGACAAATGATCAAAACAGTTGGTGGTCTCATCGACTTGGTCATCTTGATCGTGCTGCTCGTGTGGGTATGGCGTAGCGACCGATCGGGGATCGCCAAGGTGGTCTGGACGATTTTCGGGGTCCTGTTCAGCATCCTCACGATGATCGTGTGGCTGATCGTGAATCGAGGCACGGGCGCCAAACGCTCTGGCTAGTGCCGGTCGGGTGCGGTCCGTAGGCCCTGTCAGGTAAGCGGACGGCGGTCCGTGCGTTCGATATCTCGCACGCAGATCGCGAATTGCTCGACCTACTGAGCGGCCTTGGCAGCCAGTGAGCCGGTGGCCGCGGGTGTGCCCTGGGCTTCGAGCGACGCGAACGTGCGGAACCGCTCCCGCACCGGATGCGGCGGACTGAGCAGCTCCGGTGTGGCGACCGCCGTGTCATACCGGCCACGGGCACGTGCGGTGCCGTTGACCAGTTCGCGGCCGAGCGCGCCCGTCAGGTTGCGCAGCAGCAGCCAGCTGACCTTGATGCCGGTGCTCGTGGCCCAGGTGAGTTCGTCCTCGCCGACCAGGCTGTCCCGGTTCGCCTGCTCGGTGCGGGCACGCAAGGCGCGCAGCCGGCGGCTGCGTTCCGGCTCCGGGGTCGTGCCGAGAGCCTGGACCTCGGCGAGGACGCGCACCGCGCTGGTCAGGTGTTCCTCGACCAGGTCGTGCGTCGGCCGGTCCACCAGCCCGGCTTCGAACTTGAGCTCGTTGAGTGCGCGGCCCACCGCGTAGGTGGTCGAGACGATCTCGTCGCGGGTCATCCAGTCGGTCTCGTAGGCGAGCATGTCCAGCCAGGTCGGGCCGAGCAGGGCCGCGCGATGCTCGGCCAGCGTGGTGAAGCGCCGATGGAAGCCGAGTTCTTCGGCGTGCTCGTAGGCGCGGCTGCCCGGGTCGAGGAACGGCCCGAGCGGCGCCACGTAGAACTGCAGCCGTTTGTCCCCGCCGAAACGCTCGACCAGGTGCCGGCAGTAGTCCACCGTCTCCATCGCCTTCTCCGGCGTCTGCCCGGCCAGGCCGACCATGAAGAAGAGGTCCAGCTTCTCGCAGCCCTCGGCGAGCGCGGCGGCCAGCGTCTGCTCCACGCGCTCGTTGGACACCCCGAACTTCCCGTTGACCTTGCGGATCTGCGGGTCCGGCGACTCGATGGTGATCTGCAGGCTCCACCGGGCGGTCGACTCGGCGACCGTGCGGAAGAACTTCCGGTCCGCGGGGAAGAACACCTCGATGACCAGTTCATTGGGTATGCCGGCCCGGCCGAAGCGCTCGAAGAATTCGGCGGCTCGCGCCATACCCCCGAGCCGTGGGTCGTGGACCATGAAGATCGGCGCGCCCGAGAAGGACGCGATCTGCTCGGCGTCCGAGACCAGCTTCGCCGGAGACCGCATGCCAGCGCGTGGCCGGTCGACAATGCCGCGGTAGGCAGTCCGGGAGCCGCCGCAGATCGAGCAGTCGAAGGTGCAGCCGCGCGAATTGAGCAGCATCGTGGACGGGTAACGCAACCAGTTCAGATAGGGCAGGAAGTCGGCCATGCTTCCGTACTTGAAGACGGCGTGCAGCATGAAGTCGTATGCCGGCACGTCCGTCCAGTCCAGGTCGACGGGCACGAAACTGAGCGGGTTGATCACCACCTCGCCGTCGTCGCGCCGCCAGGTGAGGTTGGCCACCTGCTCCAGGGGCGTCCCGTCACGCAGCGCCGCCAGCAGCTGGCGGCACGGTTCCTCGGTGGAGTCACCGCGTAGCACGAAGTCGATCGAGGGGTCGGTCAGCAACTCCTCGTGGAAGTAGCTGGCCGACAGGCCGCCCAGCAGCACTTTCGCGTCCGGATGGACCTCCTTTACCAGCGCCGCCAGCCCGAGGGCACCGTTGGCGTGCGGCAGCCAGTGCAGATCGATGCCGAAGACGGGTGCGTGCACCTTGGCAACGTGCGCCCGCGCGTCGAAATGCGGGTCGCGCAGCATCCGGTAGGCGAGGTTGACCATCCGCGTGTTGTAGTGGTTCTTCTCCAGGTATGCCGCGATGCTGGTCAGCCCGACTGGGTACATCTCGAACTCGGTCGTCGACGGTATGACGTCCGCCAGCGGTCCCTGGATGATCGTCTCCTCGCGGAAGTCCCACACCGACGGCGCGTGCAGCAACGCCAGGTCGATGCCGAAGGCCCGCCGCCACGGTCCACGGCCGTTCGTGGCGCTGCGCGCATGCCGCTGCTTCATCTGTGCCCCCGATCCCCGCCGGCGTCTGCTGTCGGAGCCACGGTAGGCAGCGGGGGTGCGCCCGGGTAGGGCACAAGGTCACGTCACAGTGCGCGAGGCGGGACCGGCATCCCACCGAGTGGACTCTCGGCGACAGTTGGGTCACCACGGCGAACACGGGTGGTTGCACCGTGCCGGAGGCACACCGACCGTCGCTCCGGGGCGTCAATCCAGTCGTGGTCGGCCTGGCGTTACAGCGAGCTGGCCGTCTCCAAGCCTTCCAGCACGGCTTCCTCCACAGTGCGGGGAGTGACGCAATCACCGATCCCGGTGGCCGGGATGCCGCGTGCCAGCAACTCTTCCAGCAATCCGCGTCGCGCCGTGTGCCCGTAGGCGAGAACCAGGGCGCTGGCTTCATCCACGATGACGGGTTCACCCGTCAGCGTGTGCTGGAGATAGATCGAGTCATCGTCAACTCCGTACGGCCGGACCAGCGGGAGCACCGTGATGCCCGCCGTCACGAGCGCTGCCACGGCCTGATCACGGACGTACTGCTGGAGGAATTCTCCAGGGCCGTGACCGTTCACGGCCAGCACGACGCGATGGCGGGCGATGGCGAGCATCCGAGCCAGCCCGATGCCAATCCAGTCGCCCCTCCAGTCGGTCACTACGACCAGACCGGGCGGCGGTCGCTCTCCGCCGATCACCTGCCACGCATCGAGCACCGGCAGTCCGCCACCGATCTCCAGATCGGGTCTGTATGGCGTGGCGCCCGTGGCGACGATCACGGAGTCGGCCCGGGCGCCCTCCACAAATGCCAGATCGGCTGGCTGACGCAGTATGACGTCGACGCCAGCCTGGTCCAGCTCGCGTCGTAGGTTGGTCGCTGCTCCGCCGAATTCCGCACGTCCGGGCAGCTCTTGGGCAAGCAGCACTTGTCCGCCACAGCGCGCCCCGGCCTCTACGAGGCGCACTCGATGTCCCCGCTGGGCGGCGATCACTGCCGCCTTCATGCCGGCCGGGCCGCCGCCGATCACCAGCACGTTCTTGACCCTTGCAGCCCGCCGCACAGCGCCATATTCCAGCTCTCGACCGGTCTCCGGGCGTTGGATGCACGAGATCGGGTAGCCGAGGTGAAAGTGCCCGATGCATGCCTGATTGCAGCCGATGCAGGCCCGGATGTCCTCGGTGCGACCCTCGCGGGCAAGCGACGGCATGGTGGGGTCGCTGATCAGCGCGCGGGTCATGATGCAGGCGTCGGCGTCCCCGGCGGCCAGGATGCGCTCGGCCTCCTGCGGCTGATTGATCCGCCCGGCGACCAGTACCGGCAGGCCGCGCACCACCTCGCGAACTTCGCGTGCCTCGGGGACGACATACCCGCTGCTCCATGTCATGTCAGGCACGATGTGATCCGACCCAGCCAGTGACGCCGAGGTGCCCACCGTGACGCTCACGTAGTCGAGAACTCCGTCCGCAGCCAGCCGCGCACAAGCATCCAGCGCAGTCGCCTTGTCGAGCCCGGCCGGATCGTGTTCGCCGATGGACAGGCGAAGGCCGACGGCGACCCGTTCGCCGACCGCGGTGCGCACTGCTTCGGCGACGTCCCGCACGAAGCGCGCCCTGTTCTCCGGCGATCCGCCGTATGCGTCAGCGCGCAGGTTTGCGTGCGGATTGAGGAACTGCGCCGGCAGATAGCCATGGCTGGCCACAATTTCCACGCCGTCCAGTCCGGCATCGGCCAGCCGGGTCGCTGCCGCCGCATAGCCGTGCACGATGTCGGTAATTTCCTCGGTGCGCAGTTGCCGCGGCATGACGTGAAAGCGCTCCTGCGGCACCGGAGACGGTGCGACCGGTGCCTGCGCGGAGCCGTCGGCGCGGCGGTCCATCACCTCCCGGCCCGGGTGGAACAACTGCCCGAACACTCGCGTGCCGTGTTCGTGCACGGCCTCCGCGATCCGCCGATAGCCGTCAATGCACGAGTCGTCCGAAGCCATCAGCACATGGCTGGTGTAGCGGGCGGACTCGTGCACACCGGCAGCCTGTATGACGATCAGGCCAACCCCGCCCGCTGCCCTCGCAGTGTGATACGCCACCAGCTGGTCAGTGACCTGTCCCGCCTGGGTCATCACCGTGTCATGCGCCGAGGACACGATCCGGTTCGGCAGGGTGACCGGGCCAATGTGCAGGGGGGAGAAGAGATTCGGGAAGCTGGCGTTCACGAGACATTCCTCTCGAACACCAGGTCCCCGTCGACGAAGGTGAGGTCGACGACGGCCTCACCGATCCGATCGGCCGGCTCAGTGAAGATGTCGCGGTCCAGCACCGCGAAGTCGGCCCGCTTACCGACCTGAAGGGTGCCGGTCAGCTGGTCCAGGTGGTTCACGTGGGCGCTGCCGATGGTGAACGCTGCCACCGCTTCGTGAAGAGTGAGTGCCTGCTCGGGGAGGAAAGCGGGTTCGCAGGGCGTGTCGATCGCCCGCCGGTTCACTGCCACGTGGATCTCTTCCAGTGGGTTCGGTGTGCTGACCGGCCAGTCACTGCCGGCGGCAAGCACCGCACCCGAGTGGTGCAGGTCGGCGAACGGGTACTGCCAGCCGGCACGTTCGGGCCCGAGCTGGGGAATGGTCAGCTGGGTCATCTGCGGCTCGTAGCACGCCCACAGCGGTTGTGCGTTGGCGGCGACTCCGGTCAACGCGAACCGGACGCGATCGTCCGGGTGCACGACCTGCAAGTGCGCGATGTGCGGCCGAGTGTCGTTGTTCCCATTGATGATTCGCGCTGCTTCGACGGCGTCGAGGGCGTCACGCACCGCACGATCACCGATGGCATGAAAATGTGCCTGGAGACCTGCTGCGTCGATTTCGACCACTATCTCGCGCAGGGTCTCCGCATCGAGGAACGACATACCCACGTCGGCACTCGGACTCCCGTCCGCCTGCAGGTACGGCGTCCGCATCGCGGCAGTGCGGGTCTCCAGGACGCCGTCGACCATCAATTTGACGCTCGTGGCCGCGAACCGTCCGATGCGAGACGCGTCACGTCGGGCGATCAGCTCGGGCAGTTGATCCAGCCCTCGAGATCGCTCCCACCAGAGCGCTCCGACGACTCGGGCGGTCAGCTCGCCGGACGCGGCCGCATCGCAATACGTTTGGTACGAGTCCTGTTCGGCGACATCACCACCAACTATGGCGTCCTGCCACCCGGTGATGCCCAGCGAGTGCAGGTAACGCTGTCCGGCCAGCAGCCCGGCCCGGCGATCCTGGGCGGTCAGCGGCGGTAGCAGCCCGCTGACCAGTCGCGCAGCCCCCTCGTGCAGTACTCCAGTGGGCATGCCGTCAGGGTCCCGCTCGATGCGGCCGTCCGGTGGATCGGGCGTGCGCTCATCGATACCGGCCAGTTCCAAGGCCCGCGAGTTGACCCAGGTGCTGTGGCCGTCGCGGTTCGGCAGAAACACCGGCCGGTCCTGCACGACTGCATCGAGCGGGGAACGGTGTGGCACGCCGCCCGGGAAGGCATCCATCGACCAGCCGCCGCCGACGATCCACGGTGCCGCGGGATGGCTGCGGGCATACTCGCAGATCGCCGCCAGATATTCCGGTGCGGTGGCCTGCTCGTGCAGATCACACTGCTGCCGGGTCAGCCCGCCCTCGACCGGGTGAATGTGAGCGTCCTGAAAACCGGGAAGTACCAGCCGGTCTCGCAGGTCGAGGGACACCGTATGGGGGCCGCGCAGTTCGTGCAGTTGAGCGTTGGTGCCGACCGCGACGATGCGACCGTTTAGCACCGCGACAGCCTGGTGAAGCTGATCCCTGAGTCCTGTGCGGACGTGCCCGCCATACAGGATCAGGTCAGCAGCGAGTGAAGTCATGTCAGTCCGGTCATTCCGTGGTGGGTGACGGCTTGTTGCCGAGGACGTCGGTGGCGGACTCCGTGATGGCATCGGCGCAGGGGGCTCCGGGCGTGACCTTGAGCGGGAAGTGACACGCCACGAGCCGGCCGCTCACAGAGACTGGCAATGGCTCCTGGTCCGCGCAGATGTCCTGTGCGAGAGGACAGCGGGTGCGAAACCGGCAGCCCGTCGGGGGATGGATCGCGCTGGGCAACTCTCCGTGGATCGGCAACCTGTCCTTGGTGGCCTCCACACTCGGGTCGGCGATCGGGATCGCGTCAAGCAGTCCCTTGGTGTAGGGATGCAACGGCGCCCGGTAGACGTCGTCCGCGGGTCCGACCTCGACCAGCTTGCCCAGATACATCACGCCGATCGTGTCCGACACGTGACGCACGACGCCGAGGTCGTGGGAGATGAAGATGTAGGAGAGACCGTGCTCCTTCTGCAGGTCGACCATCAGATTGAGCACCTGTGCTTGCACCGAGACATCCAACGCCGACACCGGCTCGTCAGCCACGACGAGCTTGGGGCTGACCGCCAGCGCTCGGGCCAGGCCGACGCGCTGCCGTTGACCACCGGAGAACTCGTGTGGATATCGATCGGCCGCCGTGCGCGGCAGCCCCACTTCGTCTAGCAGCTTCAGCACCTGCTGCTGCTGGTCGCGCTTCGAGCCCACCCGTTGAATTGCAAGAGGTTCGCGGACGATTGCGCCGACCGTCATACGAGGATCGAGCGATGCGTAGGGATCCTGGAACATCAGCTGCATCATCGTGCGCAGGTCGCGTCCGGTGCGGCCGTGCAGCCGGGACGTGTCGCGCCCGTCGATCGTGATGGTCCCGGACGTCGGGTGCTCCAGGCCGACGATGAGCCGCCCGATCGTCGACTTGCCGCAACCGGATTCGCCGACGAGTCCGAACGTCGAGCCGGCGGCCAGCTCGAATGACACGTCCGACACGGCAGAGAGTTTGCCGGTCCTGCGCTGCAGCAGCGCACCACTCGTGACGTCGAAGTCCTTGACCAACCGGCTCAGCTGCAGCAATGGCTTCGGTGGTGTCGCCTCGGCAGTCGCGCGTTGCACCGGCGCGGTCGTGAGTAGCTCGATCGGGACGGGGGTGGCCTTTGTGAACATCGCCTCGCCGGCGGCTGATCCGGTTGGATGGAAGCACGCGAATCGGTGCTTGGAGCCGGCGGTTAACTCGGGATAGCTGGCCCGGCATTCGTCCGTGGCGTAGCGGCACCTGGGTGCGAATCGGCAGCCTACGGGCGGATCGGTCAGGTCTGGGGGCAGTCCGGGGATGCTGTAGAGCGTCTCGTGTGCGGCCGCGGCGCTCTCCGGCAGCGCGGCGAGCAACGCCTCGGTGTAGGGGTGGCGGGGATTGCCGAAAACGCTTGCGGTGTCGCACTCTTCGACAACCCGCCCGGCATACATTACGGCGACCCGGTTTGCCCGGCTGGCGATGACGCCGAGGTCGTGCGTGATCAGCAGGATCGCCATGCCGAGGCTTTGCCGCAACTCGTCCAGCAGTTGCAGGATCTGCTCCTGGATGGTGACGTCCAGCGCGGTGGTCGGCTCGTCGGCAATGAGCAGCTTCGGGTCGGCAGCCAGCGCTACGGCGATCATCACCCGTTGCCGCAGCCCGCCGGATAGCTGGTGAGGGTAGTTGCTCATCCGCTCCCCAGCGTGTGGCATCCCCACCTGCTCGAGCACCTCCAGCGCCCGTATACGCGCGTCGGCCTTCGACACGTCCTGGTGCAGCAATACACTCTCGGCGATCTGTTCGCCGATGGGGACGGTGGGGTTCAGCGAGGTCATCGGATCCTGGAAGACGTAGCCGATCTTGCCGCCGCGCACACGCCGCATCTGCTTGTCCGGCAGCCCGACGACGTCCTCGTCATCCAGCAGAATCCGGCCACCGGTGATCCGCCCTCCGGGTGGCAGCAGGCGCATGATCGAGAGGCCGAGCATGGTCTTTCCCGACCCGGACTCGCCCACCACGCCCAGGGTTTCGCCGGGCAGAATGTCCAGGCTGAGCCCGTCGACGGCCTTCACCGAGCCATGGCGTAGCCGAATCTCGGTGTGCAGGTCGTCGACGCGAAGCAGCGGTTGCACGGTCATCTGACGAGTCCCTATCGACGCTGGAGACGGACTTCGAAGGCGTCGCGCAGGCCGTCTCCGATGAAGTTGAACGCGACGACGATGGCGATGATCAGCACGCCCGCTGGCCAGATGACCCACCAGGTGCCGTTGTAGACATAGGTCATTCCATTGTTCAGCATGCCACCGAGGTCAGTCTGTGGTGCCGGGAGTCCGAGGCCCAGGAAGCTCAGTGTCGCCAGCACCAGGATGGCGTCCGCGACCTGGAAGGTTGCGTTGACGACGATGACGCTCAGCGAGTTGGGCACGATGTGGCGTAGCACGGTCCGCGGAGTGCTGCTGCCCATCACGCGTGCGGCCGACACGAAGTCGCGGGTCCGCAGGGTCAATGCCTCACCACGCACCAGGCGCGCGGTCACCAGCCAGGAGATCAGCGCGATGATCACGATCAGCGAAAGCTTGGTCGGTGTCACGATCGCGGCCAGCAGAAGGAGGAGGAAGACAGTGGGTATTGCCAGCAGTCCGTCCACGCAGCGCATGACGATCCCGTCCAGCCAGCCGCCGAAGAACCCGGAGAACGCGCCGATCACGGCTCCGGCGGCGGTGGCCAGCAGCGCAGCGCCCACACCCACCTCGAGCGAGGTCTGCCCGCCGATCATGAGGCGGCCCAGCTCGTCGTATCCCTGGTCATCCGTACCGAGCAGATGGCCCTGAGTGCCTGGCGGAGCGTTGACGGTCCCCAGGTTGGTGTGGATCTGGTCGGTGTGGTGCAGCAAAGGACCGAGATAGCAGAACGCAGCGACGGCGATGAGAAAGATCGCCGACACCAAGGCGAGCCGGTTCTCGGCGAATACGCGCAGTGCACGCCACCGGTGGGCGCCGTCGGCGCCCGGGGCACCAGCCAGTTCCGGTCCTGGCGGCTCGGGCTCGGCCGGTGATGGCCTGGACGGGCCAAGGGTCATGAGTACCTCACTCGGGGGTCGAGCACTGCATAGGCCAGGTCCGCCAGCAGTGAGCCGACGACCGTGGCCACGCTCACCACTAACGTCACGCTGAGCAGAATCGGATAATCGTGTGCGGTGGCCGCTTGCCAGAACAACAGCCCCATGCCGGGGTAGTTGAAGACCGACTCCACGACCAGTGCGCCGCTGAAGACCCACGGCAGGCTCAGGCCGAGCAGGGTTATGACCGGGATCAGCACGTTGCGCAGCACGTGGCGGAAGAGCACTCGCGCTTCGCTCGCGCCCTTGGCCCGCGCGGTACGCGCGTAGTCCTCTGTGAGCTGGTCGATCGCCGACGAGCGCACGTAGCGGCTGAACAAGGCCAGCGACACCAGCACGAGGGTGGTGATCGGCAGCACCAGACCGTTGCTGTGCGCGACAAGCCCAGCGATGGAGTTCGACTGCGGCGCCGATGAGGGAAACACGGGCACCTGGACGGCGAGCAGCAACACCAGGATCAGTCCGAGGAAGAACGTCGGTGTGGCATAGAAGACGAATGAGATGAAGGTCATCAGGTAGTCGATGAACCGGTTGCGCCGCATCGCCTGCAGGAGTCCCAGGACGATCGCCAGCAGCACGGCGATCGCGAGCGACACAGTGGTCAGCAGCAGGGTCTTCGGCAGTCGTTCGCCGATCAGGCTCGTCACGCTTTGGTTGTGCGTGATCGAGAAGCCCCAATCACCGTGCAGCAGGTTGCTGACCCATTTGCCGTATTGGACTGGCAGGGGTTTGTTCAGCCCGAGTTGACGGGTCAGCTGGGCGACCTGAGCGGGGGTAGCCGTCTTGCCCAGCATGGAGCGTGGTCCGCCGGGCAGACGGTGCAGCATCAGGAAGACCACGACCGAGACGACGAAGACGACGAGCACGGACTGGGCGATCCGGCGGGCGAGGTATCCGATCATGAGTAAGATCTGACTCCCTCCGAGTCAGTTGCTCCAGTACCAGTTTTCGGGAGTCAGCGTGAGCATCGGGTTCTGCGGGACCACGCCCTGCAGCTTGGTGTTGATCATGCTGAGCTGCTGCACCGGCAGCGGTTGCCAGATCAGCGGCAACTGCTTGGCGAAGTAATTCTGGTATTGCGTGAGTCCGTCGTCGGAGTTGCCGCGCACCGCACCCTGGATCAGTGAGTCACCGTGCGGGTCGTTCCAGCTGCCATCGCTGTTGCCGCTGGAGAGTTCCTGGCCCAGAGGGGCCGGGTAGGGGCGCAGCGCGTAGCCGCCATACTCCGACAGTTGCCACGAGCACGTGGAGTCAGTGGGCTGGCACCGCACGGTGTTGCCGATTACGGTGTTCGCCGGTGCCTTCTGCACGTTGATCGTGATGCCTGCTTGAGCCGCGTTGGACCGGAAGGAGTTCATGCTCTGGTCGTATGACGTGCCGTAGTCGGCGTATTGCAGGTTGAGCTCCAACACGGCACCTGCCTTGATGCCCGCGCCGCACTGGCCGGGCCCCGAACCGGGTGCGGTGCAGGTGGTCCGGCCATTCGGTTTCACGCTCCAGCCGTGGCCGGCCAGCAACTTCTTGGAATCGGCGACACTGAATGGATAGGGATCCGACTTCTCATACGCCGATGCATAGGGATTGCTCGGGTTGAGCGGCACCGGCCCCGTTGTCTCGCTTCCGTAGCCGTCGAGCGCGCCCTTGATGACGCTCTTCTGGTCGACCACGTGCTGCAACGCCTGGCGGATGTAGAGCTGCTTGAGGATCGCACCGACCTTGGGGTTGTTGTAATTTGGCTGTAGGTAGTCGACGCCCCACCACAGCCAGGGCACAAGCTGGTAGCCGGACAGCGGCACGGAAGCCTGCGCCGCGGGGACGTAGCCGACATCGACCGACCTGCCCGACCGGAGGGCGTTGACCTCCGCGTCGGTGGACGTGAACGCTACCGCCTTGAACTCCGGGATCTTCGGCTTGTGCGGTCCGGTGTAGGCGGTGTTGGGCACGAACGTCGCGTTACCGGACGAGTCGAACGCCTTCAGCTTCCACGGGCCATCGACAATCTGCCACAACGGGTCACTGGCGTACGAAGCGAGCTTGCGTGCCTTACCCGACAGGTACTTGTAGACCGCCTTGCACTTGTTGACGTCGGCCGTGCAGCCGCCGCTGCCGGGCGCGCCACCGTCGGAGGTCTTGTCCCAGGCCTGCGGCAGCGGCGTGATGTAGGTCAGCTCGTTGTACCAGAACCAGGTGTGGTTGTAGTCGCCGTCGAGAGTGAAGGTCACCTGGTGCGGATTGTCGGCCTTCACCGACTTGATGTTGTCCGGATAGAGCCCCGTCACGTAGCCGCCCCACTGGTCCTTCTCAGCGGTGACCAAGTGCTGCCAGAAGATGATGTCTTGCGCGGTGACCTGAGAGCCGTCGGACCACCTGCGGTCTTTGAGCTTGACGGTGACCGTGTGGCGTGCATTGTCGAAGACCGGTGCGTCCGCCAGACTGTCGTCGGCCTGGACGACGGGCTGGCCGTTCACGCCATACATGTACAGCGGGCGGTACATCAGTTTCTGGAACTGCTCCATGTTCTGGACGGTGTAATAGGTTGCCGAGTCCAGCGGGAAGATGTAGTTGGGCACCGAGTTGGGTTGCCAGGCGAACGTCACGGCCTTCTGGGTGGCCGCCGCCGGGACTGACGTGCTGGACCCGGTGGCGAAGGTCGTGTGCATATTCCCCTTGTTCGTAGACGCCGAACCTCCGGTGCAGGCCGTCACCGACATCATTCCGATCGTGGCACCCGCCACGATCACGCTGATCCGCTTGTTCATGTTGATTCCTACCTTTGGGCGCGGCGGTTGGGGAACTGACGGTTTGTCGTGCGACTGGTGGTATCGGCGCGCCGCGAGCTAGCGGGCGGACACCTGACGGGCGGCATCGGCGACCTGGCGACACGACCAGCGGAACAATTCCAGTTCCATCGTCAGCGCCGGTTGCATCCGGTAGAGCGGCTTGGTGTCCTCACTGATGGCGAACACGCCCTTGCGCAGCGCCGCACGGTGCACGGCATGCTGGAAGGCGGGATCCGGCACCGTCGATCCTGCGCCGGTGACGAATTCGAGGCAGGCCCACGCGCCGGCCGCGCGAACGTCGCCGACCTGGCCGAGTTCATCGATCAACGGCGAAAGTTCTTCGTGCGCAATGGCTTCCATGGACTTGGCGTTCGCCAGGATCCGACCGTCGGCTAGCAGGTCCAGTCCGGCGAGCGCACCGGCGCACGCTGCGGGCTCCCAGGCGTAGGTGCCGCCGAGGTGTGCGTGCGCGTTCGCCATCATTTCCTCGGTGCCCAAGACGCCGGCGACCGCTTGGCCACCACCGGTGACGCCCTTGCCGACCAGCAGCAGGTCGGGCTGCAATCCCCAGCGTTCGGCCGCGAAGACGGTGCCGCACCGGCCCATGCAGGTCTGTACCTCATCGAGCAGCAGCTTCCAGCCGTATTCGCGGCAGAGGCCGGTCAGGCCGTCCCAGAACGCCTGCGATGGTGCGAGGATGCCGGCCTCTCCGGCGACGGGTTCGATGAGCACCCCGGCGACCTGCTCGGGTTCGACCTGGTATCGCAGGATCCACTCGCGCAGGTAATCCAGGCAGAGCGTGTCGTCGTGGGGTCCGGGGCCGCGGTGAAAGGGTGCCCGGAAGCGCTGTGGGTACGGCAACAGAATGACGCCGGGAACGTACTGCGTGTAATGGCTCGTGTTGCCGGGCATGTCGGTCGACGTCGTCGCGGTCAGATAGGTCGACTCACCGTGATATTGCCCGAGGAACCCCAGGATGATCGGCCGGCCGGTGGCTTCACGGGCCAGCTTGACAGCGCCCTCGACTGCTTCGGTGCCGGTGACGGTTGGCGCCACTCGCGTGATGCCGGCAGGGGCGAGGTCGATCAGACGCTCGGCCAGCGTGATCACCGGCTCGCTGCTGAGGTACTGCGAGATCTCCATTCCATAGCGGTCCCAGGCGGTGGCGACGGCGTCCCGGACCGACGGTGGCTGGGCACCGTATGGCGCGGCGCCCCACGCGGACACATGGTCGGCGAAGGAGTTGCCGTCCACGTCGGTGAGCACGTGGCCGTGCTTCTCGCCGAGGACGAACGGAACGTTGATGTAGTTGCGCAACGGGCCTTCGAATGCCTTGTCGCGCCGGGCCAGCAACTCCCGGCTGCGCGGTCCGGGCAGGTCGGTATGGACCTCAGGATGCGCGAGAACCTCGGTCACTGACGATCTCCTTAGCGAAGAGTGGGCCTCTTGGCGCCTCGGGTCGGCATCCAAGGGATGCTCGAGTTTGAATCGCCGTTCAATAAATGGTCAAGGTGCCGAATGGATCGTTATCAAATTGAAACTCGGTCTTCAGGTGCAGGGCACAGCACTCAGCAGCAACGTGGAGCGCCAGGGTTGGAGTGACCGTCGCGTCACTCAGGGCTACCTGCACTCCCAGCCCGTCCAGCACAGCGGTCAGCAGGTGGGTGAAGCGGTCGGGGTCAGCGGTCGTCGCGAACTCTCCGGTCTGCTGTCCCTCAATGACGATCTCGCGCACGACGCCACGCCAGCGCGTGTCCAACTCGCTGCGATCGTTGGCTGCCTGTGGGTTGCGCAGAGCCTGGCTCCACAGGTCGAACCACAGCGCCCAGCCCTGCGGCAGTCCGATCGAGCGTTCGGGGGAGCAGCAGATGAGTACCAGCTCGGCCAGCTTGTCGTGGGCCGTCGACAAGCGATCCAGATGCTCCGAGATCTCGGTGTAGAAGCAGTCTTCGGTGAATCGCAGGGCCTCAATCAGCAGCTTCTCGCGAGTGCTGAAGTAGTACACCAGCAGCGGCGCACTGACGTCGGCCGCCTCGGCCACGTCGGAGAGTCGGGTCTCGCCGAATCCGCGTTCGGCGATGACCTGTGCCGCAGCGCGCAGAATGCGCCGTCGCCGATCGGCCGACCTTTCGGTTGCGGTCATGGCAGCCCTCCTGGGAGATCGTGACGTATGCGGGCCGACGGTGCGGCCGGCCGCGTGATTGGTTCGGGGCAAGAGTGGCACGCTGGTCGGTGCTGTCGGGCACCAAGACCGGGCCGGCGGCGATGGGCTGGTGCCACGGGCCGGGACGTAGTGTTGTGTGCGACGCCTCGCCTTCTGTGCCCAGGTCGCCGCCGGCAGCTGGTGACGAAGCCGTGGTAGGTAGCGGCGGGTGTGCCCCCTCGCCCGTCGATCCAGACACCCGCCGCGGGTGCCGTCTGCTGCGGGTCATGCAGGCGCAACGGGCCCGATCACCGAAACGGGATAGATCGTGGTGCGGCCGATGAGATTCGAACTCACACTGTCGGGTACCTAAAACCCGTGCCTCCTGCCAGTTGGGCTACGGCCGCTCGGACGTGAAGTCTAGAGGCTTCCGAGTCCGTCGGAGTCCCCGCGTCACGCGGCGCGCAGGATGCCCACGAAGAATGAGTCCTCGCCGGGCTCCGGGCGCAGGTCATAGGTCGCGAACCGCGACTCCAACTGCCACCCGCTCGCTTCGGCATCGGCGATGAACTCCTCCGCCGGGTAGCTGCGGGAGGCCGGGTTGACGCCGCCCTGGTGGAAGCCGACCAGCAACCGGCCCCGGTCGGTGATGACCGATCGCAGCGCGCGGAGCACATTCCGCTCGGACCGCTCCGCCAGGAAGACCATCACGTTGCCGACGCACACGATCAGGTCGTAAGACGTGGGAAACTCCTGCGCCGCAAGGGAATCCGGGCTCACATCCTCCAGTCGCAGCTCGGCGACCGGCAGCGCCGGGTAGGTGCGGCCTGCTTGTTCGAGCAGCTCCGCGTCGAGGTCCACGCCATACGCGTCGTGGCCGGCGGCCTCCAGCGCGGCGGCAATGCGGCCCATGCCGCATCCGGCGTCGAGCACGGTGCCACCGCGGGGCAGCAGCGTGTCGGCGAGCCGGGCCTCGCCGGTGATGTCGACACCATCCTTGAGCAGCTGGGCGAAGCGAGCGCCGTACCCGTGGTGTCCCTGCTCCCAGCGCGACGGGACCGTCATGCCAGCTTCAGCGCCTTCGACAGCGATGCCACGTGGCCGGTCGCCTTGACGTTGTAGCGCGCGAGTTCGACCGTGCCGTCGGGTGCGACGACGATGGTGGAGCGGATCACGCCGACGACAGTTTTGCCGTAGAGCTTCTTCTCGCCATACGCACCGTATGCCGTGAGCGCCTCCTTGCTGGGGTCGGCCAGCAAGGGATAGGTCAGCGACTCCTTGGCGACGAACTTCGCGAGCTTCTCCGGCTCGTCGGGGGAGATGCCGACGACCTCGTAGCCGGCGCCCCGCAGGGTCGTGAGCGAGTCGCGGAAGTCGCATGCTTCCTTGGTGCAGCCCGGTGTCATCGCGGCCGGGTAGCAGAAGATCACCAGATGCTTGCCTGCGTAATCGGCGAGCGAAACCTCCTCGCCGGAGTCCGAGGTGAGCGTGAACGCCGGTGCCTGATCACCGATCTCCAGCCGTGTCATGCGGTGAACCTCCATCTGTTGCGCGGGTGCGGGCGATGCGAACGTCGATTGCCATCCGTTATCGTCTCAGGCGAGCCCGACATGCGATGCGCGGGCCGTACGGCGCGGCACGTCGCAGGCTCCGTGGCCGCCGCCGGCACGACGCGGGCATCGCAACTGTGCCGAATGAACTTCGAGTCGAGGAGACACCCATGGCTGACAAGGCCCCCGCGAAACCTGCTACGCGATCCGCCAAGGAAATCGAGGCGGATCTGGCGGCTACCCGCGAGCGGCTGGCCGGCACGATCGATGAACTCGCGTTCCGGGCACAGCCGAAGGAACTCGCCAAGCGGCAGATGGAGGACGTCAAGCTGACGCTCGGCGGGATCACCCACACCCCCGGCGGCGAACTCAACACGCAGAAGCTCGCGATGATGCTCGGCGGGGTCTCCGTCGTGCTGCTGACCGTCGGACTCCTGCGTCGCTCGCGTGGCTGACTCCGGCGCGGGCAACTTGCCCATCAAGATGCTGCACGACCGGGTGCTGGTGTCCGCCGAAGGTGACGCGGGAGAGCGCAAGTCCGGTGGCGGCATCGTCATACCCGCCACGGCGTCGGTCGGCAAACGGCTCGCCTGGGCGGAAGTCGTCGCCGTCGGGCAGCACGTGCGCCAGGTCACGGTCGGCGACCGGGTGCTGTTCGACCCCGAGGAGCGTGCCGAGGTCGAGTTGCAGAGCAAGACCTACTTGCTGCTGCGCGAACGCGATCTGCACGCCGTGGCTGCGCAGCGCGTCGACACCGGGTCGACCGGGCTCTATCTATAAGTCACCCCACGAAGTTTCTCCCCCGCTTCGCTCCTCCGAATACTTCGCGGTGACCCCGACTCTCCGCCACTGAACGCGTCGCTGGGGATCCGGTCTGCTCAATCCAGCACCTCGGCGCGGGCGGCCTCGAACGCCCGCACGCAGGCGCGCACATCGTCCTCGCTGTGCGCCGCGGACAGCTGCACCCGGATCCGGGCCTTGCCCTGGGGCACAACGGGATAGGAGAACGCGATCACGTAGACGCCCCGCCGCAGCATCGCGTCGGCGATCTGCGCGGCCTGGCGGGCTCCGTCCGCCCCCGGGAACATGATCGGGGTGATCGGGTGGCTGCCGGGCAGCACTTCGAACCCGGCCTCCGTCATCATGGTGCGGAAGAGCAAGGTGTTTGCCGCCAGTTGCTGGCGCTGATCGAGCGAGTTTCCAGCAATCTCAAGGGCTTTCAGTGATCCCGCGACGACAGAGGGCGCGACCGCATTGGAGAAGAGGTAGGGCCGGGCACGCTGGCGCAGCAGGTCGACGATCTCCTGATGGGCCGCGACATACCCGCCGGACGCGCCGCCCAGTGCCTTGCCCAGCGTGCCCGTCACGATGTCGACGCGATCGATCACGCCGCTGCGCTCCGGTGTGCCGCCGCCGCGCTCGCCGACGAACCCCACGGCGTGCGAGTCGTCCACCATTACCAGTGCGCCGAATTCATCTGCCAGATCACAGATTTCAGCGAGCGGAGCGTAGTAGCCGTCCATCGAGAAGACGCCGTCGGTGACGATCACCGTATGCCGTGAGCCTCCCGCTCGCGCGGCTTCCAATTGCGCACGCATGTCGGTCATGTCGGCGTTCTTGTAGCGGAACCGCTTCGCCTTCGACAGGCGGATGCCGTCGATCAGCGAGGCGTGGTTCAACTCGTCGGAGATGATCGCGTCGTCCGCGCCGAAGAGCACCTCGAAGATGCCGCCGTTGGCGTCGAAACACGAGGAGAACAGGATCGAGTCGTCGGTGCCGACGAAGCGGGCGATCGCGTGCTCCAGCTCTCGGTGCTGGGTCTGCGTGCCGCAGATGAAGCGGACGCTCGCCATACCGAATCCCCACTGGCTCAACGCATCCCGGGCAGCAGCGACGACGTCGGGGTGGTCGGCGAGGCCGAGGTAGTTGTTGGCGCAGAAGTTCAGCGCGGCACTGCCGGCGGTTTCGACATGCGCCGCCTGAGGTGTCGAGAGCTCACGCTCGTGCTTGGTCAGACCCGCATCGTCGATCTCACGTAGCGTCGCGACCAGGGTGTCCTTGTTGGCGTAGACCATTGTTCAGCTCCAATCCATGACGACTTTGCCGCACTCGCCGGACCGGGCCGCGGCGAACGCGTCCTGCCACCGTTCGGCGGGGAAGCGGTGCGTGATGACCGAGCGCACTGCACGCTCCAGGGCTGGCGACGACTGCAGCATGGAACTCATGGCATACCAAGTGTCGTACATTTCGCGGCCGTAGATGCCCTTGATGGTCAGCATGTGCGTGATGACCCGGCCCCAGTCGATCGCGAACGGATCGCCGGGCAGGCCGAGCATCGCGATGCGGCCACCGTGGTTCATGTTGTCGATCAATTCGCTGACTGCAGAAGGGTTTCCGGACATTTCCAAGGCGATGTCAAATCCCTCGCGCATGCCCAGGTCACGCTGGGCATCGGCGATACGCTCGCGGGCCACGTTGACGACACGGTCCGCGCCTGCGGCTTTCGCCAGCTCGAGGCGGTAGTCGCTGACATCGGTCACCACGACGTAGCGGGCGCCGACGTGCTTGGCGATCGCGGCGCCCATCACCCCGATCGGCCCGGCGCCGGTGACCAGCACGTCCTCTCCGGCGATGGGGAAGGACAACGCGGTGTGCGTCGCGTTGCCGAACGGGTCGAAGACTGCGCCGACGTCGGGGTCGAGATCGTCGGGCTGCACCCACACGTTCGACGCCGGTATGACGACGAAGTCCGCAAACGCGCCGTCGCGGTTGACGCCGACCGAGCTGGTCCGGATGCACAGGTGGCGGCGTCCGGCGCGGCAGTTGCGGCACTCGCCGCACACGACGTGTCCCTCGCCGGAGACCTTCTGACCGACGGCGACGCTGGTCACGTCCTCGCCGATCTCGACGACCTCCCCAAAGAACTCGTGGCCGGTGATCAGCGGAGGTTTCACCGTGGAAGCCGCCCAGTCGTCCCAGCCCTCGAGGTGCAGATCGGTGCCGCAGAGACCGGCCCGCCATACCTTGATCTTGACGTCGGTCGGGCCGGGTATCGGCTCCGGTGCTTCGATCATTTCCAGGCCCGGTCGGGCCCCTGTCTTCGCCAGTGCTCGCACGGGAGTCAGTCTGCTACGCCGCAACTCCGGGTCGTGAGCGGGGTCACGTCATACAGCGACTCGTCACCGGCGACGATCTGAAGACAGAGATCCACAATCTCGCTGCATAGAGCCATCCACCGGCCGGTTGGCCTGAGCCCGCACCCGCCAGTGGGTCACTCCTAGACTCGACGTCATGCCGGACATGTTCGACGCTCTCGCGAGACTGCTGCTCGACGACAAGGATCGGCACTTGCTTGCCGAGAACCAGCGCGACCTGACCGAGTGGGGGCTGTCCGGATGGAGCGAACGGCATCCGGATGTGGCCGACATGTTCTTAGTGGACGAATTCGACGAGGCCCCGGCACCGGCGGAGTTGTTGTCGGCGATCGGACTGGAGCGTAGAACGATCGGCTGGGTCGACTGCGCACGCGAGGACGATGAGCACCAGGTCCGCACCATGGTGGCCGAGTCCTGCCGCAGGCGGGGACTGCCGGTCCCCGTGTTTCCGGACGATCTCGAGGATGCGGTGGTGGCCTCGCTCGGCGAGAACCTGACCCGCTGGAACTACGTCCCGGCCGTCCTGCGCGCCGTCGATGAGCATCTGGCTCGCGTCGGACTCCGGCTGCTCCTGATCGAGCGCGATAACGACGAGTACACGTTCGCGCCGGTCGAAAGCTGCGATCTCGACAGCCTGGGCGAGAGCCGCGTTGGCGGCTGCCGGATCTACGGGGTCGACGGCCTCGACATCTGACCGTCGGAGTCGCTTCGAGGAGCAACTCGGGTGTCGAGCATGAAATCAGGTTCGACACACATCGGCTATTCCTTGCGGACGGGCTCGCCCAGGTGCGTGCACCGCAGGAGGGGCACTTCACCAGCTTCTGCCCCCGAAGCGATGCGGCATCAGTGCGGCGATGACCGGGGAGATGCTGAAGGAGCGACCGCAGGCGCCGCATTCCCAGTCGTAGCGGTTGGCGAGCAGGTACTGCGTCGAGAAGCCGACCACGATCACGATGAGCGGGACGAGCACCTTGCCCGAGGTCAGCTTCCATGACCGTCCTTCGAGTCTGCGGCTCGCGTGGGGAGACGCGATGGGCCGCCAGGCTACCCGCGAGGCTGGGACCGATCCGGGGAGAAAGCACGAAACCCTCCGGTCAGGCGTTTCGCCTGGTCGGAGGGTCCTTCGGTGCGCCATCAGGGACTCGAACCCCGAACCCGCTGATTAAGAGTCAGCTGCTCTGCCAATTGAGCTAATGGCGCTTGGTGCGAGGAAGAACATAGCAGGCGAGACCCGCAGAGATGAAATCGAGGGGGCCGGGCAGTGATGCGCGAAGCGCGATGCTCGCCAATGCGCGCCAGGGGGCGCTAGGTTGCAGAGCCGACGCACATCTTCCAACCCGATCGAAGGACTGCCGCGGATGTCGATGCTCCTGCTGGACGAGGAAGAACTCGAACGACCGAAGGAGACGCCGGACCTGACGGCGAGAGCCGACTGGAAGGTCGCGCTGAAGCGTGCGGCGGGCAAGTTCGGCTCCGACGGATGCACCAATCTCGCCGCCGCGCTCACCTACCGGTCCATGCAGTCGCTCTTCCCCGGGCTCATCGCGGTGTTGTCCCTGCTGAACCTCTTCGGCAACGGCAAGCGGACAGCTGACGATGTGATCGTCAAGGTCGCGGCCATCCTGGGCAAGAGTCCGCACGACACGTCCTTGGGCACGATCCGAAGCTTCGTCGAGAACGTCACCACGCAGGGCGGTGGCGGCATTGCCTTCGTCATCGGCGTGCTGCTCGCCCTGAATGCCGCCTCGGGGTACGTGTCAGCTTTCGGCAGCGCGACCAACACGATGTATGGCGTGCGCGAGGGCCGCTCGGCGATCCGCCTGAAGATATCCCTGCTCGGGGTCACCGCCGTCGAGGTCGTCCTCATCCTGCTGGTGATCTTCGCCATCGTCACGACTGGATCGGTGGCGCGCGAACTGGGCAACTCGGTCGGTCTCGGCCAGACCGCGGTGACGGTGTGGGACTGGGCCAAATGGCCGGTGGTGGTGTTCATCGTCGTGCTGATCATCGGGTTGCTCTATTGGAGCGCACCCAATGTGCAGAAGAGCAAACGTGACATCTTCACTTGGGGAGCCCTGATCGGGTTCGTCGTCTGGCTGGTCGCGTCGGCTGCGCTGGCGATCTACATCAGCCTCAGCCACGGCGCGAGCTATCAGAAGACCTACGGCATCTTCGCCAACGCGATCATCTTCATGCTGTGGCTGTGGATCACGAACCTCGCAGTGCTCTTCGGTGCGGAGGTTGACGCCGAGTTGCTCCGCACCCGGCAGCTGAAGTCGGGGCTGCCGGCCGAGCAGTTGATCCTGCTGCCGGAGAAGAGCACGGCCAAGTTCGCCAAACTGGATCTGAAGGCCGCCAAGGAGTATGAAGTCGCCCACGAGCTTCGGCTCGAGTCGATGCGCACGGCGGCGGGCGACCGGAACGCCTACGGGCGCGCAGTCCTGCTGGCGGGTGGCGCGGCGCAGTTGGTGGGCGATGCGAGCACCGCAGGCCGGTCGGGTAAGACTGGTCTGGTCGGCCCGCGGGATGCGAGCGCACCCCGGGCACGCGGACACGACCGAGGAGAAGATGCCGTGGCACACGATCTGGACGCCGAAGCAGCCGCCGTCGAGGAGTCGCGGCTGCGGCGCCGCGACGATTTCCTGCTGAAGTCCGCGAAGGCCCGGGTGGTTCGTGACCGCCTGGAGCGCCAGCGCGCGAAAGCGGACGCCAAGCGCAAGGCGCGCGAGCAGGAGGTGCACAAAGAGCGTGCCGTCGCGGAGTCTCATGTCACTCGCGAACAACGCTGGGACGCCGTCGAGAAGGTCCGCGCCGAGTTCGAGCCGCCGGAGACCGCCGCGCGCGATGAGGTCTTTGCGGAGCGGCGTGAACGCCGGGCGGCATACGACGCTGCCCAGGCCGAGAAGGCCGCCAAGGCCGCGCAGCAACCGCCGCAGCCGAAGCAACAGCGTGCGCCGAAGCATCACACGAAGCAGCCTGAGCCGAGCGTCCTGGACTTGCGGGTCGAGCAGGAGCAGCAGGAGCGCCGCGACGAGTGGTTCGCGACGCACCCGGCACGCGTCGCTCGGTAGGCGCACGACCGAGTTTCATCGAGCAGGAGGCACCGCTCGCGTCGCCGTGGAGTATCCCGAGTGGGCAGTTACTGGCGAGTATCCGCGTTTACTCGCTGGTAACCGTGCCGAGTGGGCACTTACCGGCTGGTACAGGTGATGGGTCGGCGCGCTGCGGCACCGTAGTCCTCGACTGTGCAAGAGAGTGCAAGAACGAAAGTGCCCCACGGTCGCTTCCCAGTAATCCGTAGGGCACTTCATTGGGGTGAGTGACGGGACTTGAACCCGCGACATTCGCGACCACAACGCGACGCTCTACCAGCTGAGCTACACCCACCATGGCTGCTTCCGGTGGAGGCAGCGCGGACAATCGTACCTGCTCCGAGGGGGTGCTCGTGACCACCCCTCATCCCCCGGAACTACGCGGTGACTTTCGCGGCGATCGACCTGGCGGTGTCGGTGTCCGGGCCGGGCGCCGGGACGAACACGGCCTCCCGGTAATACCGCAGTTCGGTGATCGACTCACGGATGTCGGCGAGCGCGCGGTGGCCGCCGTTCTTGGCCGGCGCGCTGTAGTAGGCCCGCGGATACCACCGCTTGGCGAGTTCCTTGATCGACGACACGTCGATGATGCGGTAGTGCAGGTGCGCGTCGAGCTCGGGCATGTCCCGCGCGAGGAAACCGCGGTCGGTGCTGACGGTGTTGCCGCCGAGCGGCCACTTGCCGGCCTCCGGAGCGAACCCCCGCACGTAGTCCATGACCTGCTGCTGCGCCTCGTCCATCGAGACTCCGCCCGCGAGCTCGTCGAGCAGCCCGCTCGACGTGTGCATGTCGCGCACGAAGTCGTTCATCTGGTCCAGCGCTGCCTGCGGCGGCTTGATCAGGACGTCCACGCCATCGCCGAGTTGGTTCAGCTCGAAGTCCGTCACCAGCACCGCCACTTCGATCAGGGCGTCGTTGGTCAGGCTCAGGCCCGTCATCTCGCAGTCGATCCAGACGATCCGTCCGCTGGCTGCCTTGTCTTCGCTCACCCGGACACTCTAGGACCTGCCGTGCGCCGCCCGGCTGGTATGGCGGGGCGTCACGACATACAGTTCCCCGGTGACGCTCGCCCCCCGCCCGGACCGGCGCCCCGCCCTACGCAAGTGGCTGATCATCGCGCTCATCGCGATCTGCTTCGCCCTCGGCGGGCTGGGCATGCTCGTGCTCGTCGACGACCAGTCCGGCGTCGTCGGCACCGCACTCGGCCTGGTGCTCTCGCTGATCGTGATCGGCATCGTCGTGCCCGTCTTCCTCTGGTTGGACCGTTTCGAGCGAGAACCGACCGGCATGCTGGTCTTCGCCCTGCTGTGGGGCGCGTGCATCGCAACGTTCGTCGCCTCGGTCTTCAACGACGTCGGATCGGTGCTGATCGACCCGGTGGTCGCATCCCACCCCTCCGCGGCAACCTGGGTCGCGCCGGTCGTCGAGGAGTCGCTGAAGGGCCTGGGGCCGTTGCTGTTGCTCCTCTTTCGCCGGCGCGAGGTCGACGGGGTCGTCGACGGGATGGTGTATGCCGGGCTGACCGCCGCCGGTTTCGCGGCTGTCGAAGACGTCGTCTACCTCGCGGCCGGATATGCGCAGGCGGGCGACCGCGGGCTGTTCTCGACCTTCCTGGTGCGCGTGGTGATGAGCCCGTTCGCCCACCCGATGTTCACCGTGTGCACGGGGATCGGGATCGGGATCGCCGCGACCACACCGCACCGCCTGCTGCGGTGGGTGGCGCCGTTCACCGGCTGGTGCTGCGCGGTGACCCTGCACGGCGTCTGGAACCTCGGTGCAGTGCTGTCGCAGCACGGCTGGCTCGTCTTCTACGTGCTGCTGCAGCTGCCGCTTTTCGCGGCCTTCATTACGCTGATCGTGCTCGCCCGGCGGCACGAGGCCCGGCTGATCGCCCACGAACTCGGTCACTACGTCGACCGGGGTCTCCTGACGGCCGCGGAGGTCGTCATGCTCTCCTCCATCAAGGAGCGGCGCTATGCACTGGCCTGGGCGGAGCGGCACGGCGGCGATCCGAGCAAGGACGAGATGCGTGAACTCCAGGACGCCGCAAGCGAATTGGCAATGGTGCGCGCCCGCATCGACCGCGGTGACGCCACCCCTCGCGTCGCAACCGAGGAGCAGCATCTGCTCGACATCGTCGGTCGGTCCCGGCAGCAGTTCCTCGACACCGCGCTCTATCGCTACTACGACGACACTGGCCTCACGACGTCCTGACCCGACTCCGCTTCAGTCCGTGAGCGCCGCCAGCCGGGTCCGCAACAGGCGCCGCTCGGGTGTCGTCGGCGCGAGTTCGATGGCGCGCTCCAGGCTGGCTCGTGCGTCTGCGGTCCGGCCCAGCCGCGTCATCAGGTCGGCTCGTGTCGCGTGGAGGAGGTGGTATGCCGCCAGCGGCTCCGCCACCGCGTCCACGATGTCGAGCGCGGCCGCCGGACCGACGGCCATGCTGACGGCAACCGCGCGATTCAGCTCGGTGACCGGAGTCGCCGGGAGCAATTGGTACAACCCCGCGATGCGCGCCCAGTCGGTGTCGGCGGCCGTCAGCGCCTGCGCGTGCACGGCCCCGATCAGGGCCTGCACCCGATACGGCCCGGGGGTGCCGCCGACGCCGTCGAGCAGGCTCAGCGCCTCCTCGATCTGCCCGCGATCCCAGCTCGCGCGGTCCTGCTCGGCCAGCGGTATGACGTGGCCGTTCCGTACCCGGGCCGCCCTGCGGGAGTCGGTCAGCAGCAGCAACGCCAGCAGTCCGGTGACCTCAGGGTCGGGCAGTAGGGACCGCAGCTGCCGGGTCAGCCGGATTGCCTCCCGGGTCAGGTCGACCCGGTGCAACTGGTCCCCGCTGGATGCGGCATACCCCTCGTTGAACAGCAGATAGAGCACGGCGAGCACCCCGGGGAGGCGTTCCGGGAGCCGGTCCGCGGACGGGACCTGGTAGGGAATGCCGGCTCCGCGGATCTTGGCGCGGGCGCGCACCAGCCGCTTGGTCATGGTGGGTTCGGTGACCAGGAAGGCGCGGGCGATCTCTGCGGTGGTCAGGCCGGCGAGCGTGCGCAACGTGAGCGCCACCCGGGCCGGCATCGCCAGGGCGGGGTGGCAGCAGGTGAAGATCAGCCGCAGCCGTTCGTCCGGGATGTCTTCGGCGTCCGCCCAGTCCAGATCGACGGCGACCGAGGCATCCGCGGTCGCCAGGGTCAACCTGCGCCGCTCGGTGTCCGAGCGGCGCAGCCGGTCCCGGATGGCGTTGCGGGCAACCGTCGCGAGCCAGGCGGCAGGACGCTCCGGCATACCGCTGACCGGCCAGCGTTCGACCGCACGGGCGAACGCCTCCTGGGCGCCGTCTTCGGCGAGTTCCCAGTCACCGCACCACGCGATCAGGCCGGCCACCAGCCGCCCCCACTCCGCAGCGAAGACGGGGGCGACCGGTGACTGTTCCTCGGGTCGGGTCACCCCATCACCGGCCGCAGGTCACGCGTCTGGAGTCCGTGCGCGGCGGCGATGGCGATCGCCTCGGCACGGTCGGAGACCTCCAGCAGGTCGTAGCCGCCGATCTGCTCCTTCGTCTCCGCGAACGGCCCGTCGGTGACGACGGTCGTGCCGTCCAGCCGGCGCACGGTCGTCGCGAGAGCCGGCGGCTGCAGCTGCCACCCGTGCAGCCGCCGCTCACCGGTCTGCTGCAGCCAGCCGCGCATCGGATCCTCACCGTCGTCGGGCAGGTCCTCCGCGCGGATTTCGACGTCGTCGTGCTGGTCCCAGCACACCAGCATCAGGTAGCGCTCGTGCCCTGGCTTGGCCTCAGTGAGCTCCGGTGCTGGCATACCGGGGGCGACCGGACGGATCTCGATCGCGCCCGCCTCCGTCGTCGGATGAGCCGCCGCGGCGGCAATCGCCTGGTCCAGGTCCGCCGCCTCGATGATGTCGTAACCGGCGACGTGTTCCTTGGTCTCGGCGAACGGCCCGTCGGTGACCACCGCGTCCTTGTCCTTGCCGCGCACGCACCAGGCGCCGCCGGACATGTCCAGCCGCGCCCCGTCGAGTGCCAGGCCGCGCTGGGCCATCTCGCTCCACCACGCCTCGACGCGGTCCTCGACCCCGGGCTCCCAGGTGGCGTCCGGCGTGTGAACGTGGGTCAGGAAGTACAACATGTCGTGCTCCTTCTTCGGGTTCGCGCTCGGCGGTGGCCGTGCGTTCATCCACGAGGACGTATGGCGGGCGCCGGGAAGGACAGGTGACGCAGAAATCTTCCTGCAATCATCCCGGAGCACGGAAGCCGGCGGCTGGTCCAGCCAGGTCGGGCAGAATCGAGCGATGATCCGGCCCGTCGTAGCTCACTGACGGCCATGCGCATCGTGCGGGATAGCTCCGAGGACGAGATGGTCGCCTGGTTCCTTCGTGGGGAACTGGCCAGCGACAGGTTCGGGCCACGGCTGCGTGCGGAACTGGCCGCGGCAGGTCTGCCCGGGGAGCTGCTGACCGATCCTGACCTCGGTGACGAAGCCGCGAACCGTGCCCGCCGCGATCTGCTCGGGGAAACCCGCGGCTACGGCCGGCAGCGGGACGTGTTCGACGAGGACTTCCCCGCGCCGGCCGACGTGCACTGGATCCGGGCCGAGCTCAGCCCGGTGGAGCTGGCCAGGGTCCGCTACATCGAATATTCCTATTGGAACGAGCTGTCCGGGGGCAGTCGCCTGCCGGCCGACGCGGCGAGGCGCGTTCGCGACGGGGTGCGCGTCTTCGGCGTCTCGAACCAGCGGTTCGTCGATGCGGCGCAAGCGGTGGCGCGGGGAGTTCGTTTCGCGCCGCTCATCCTCGCCGGACCGCGGCTCGACGACCTGGTGTGCGTGGAGGGGCACCTGCGACTGACCGGCTATGCGCTGGCCGGATTCCCCTGCAGCGTCGAGTGTCTGGTCGGCACGGCCGACACCATGGGACGGTGGGCCAGGTGATGCGGGCCGGTTAGCCCTCACGGGACAGTCCCCGAATCTCACACATACTTGCGGAATCCCTGCTCAGACCGTGGAACAAGGAGTCTCTGTGGTGGCGTGAGAAGGGCTTGGGGCGTATCACCGACCTCCGGTAGTAGATCTGTTCGGCGTCGCGAGCTGCACTGTCCGTTCGGGTCTGCTTCAGCGTGGCACCCCCGTGTCCCCACTCGCATGTCGGTCTCGTGGATGTGACGACGTGCCTACCAGCGGGCAGGGTGGATGAGTGGGCGGCGGGTTGTTCCAGCCATTGGGTGATGCCTGGCGGCGAGGTTCACACCCGGCACACTTGTCCGCGGCTCGTCCGACCTCGTTCCTCGGTCACCCGAGTCGCCTGCAACTTGCGCCCCCGGCAGGACTCGAACCTGCGACCTAGAGATTAGAAGGCTCTTGCTCTATCCAGCTGAGCTACGGGGGCCGGACGCGCTCAGCGTAGCCGCTCCTATCGCGAGGCACCGGCGGGCCAAGTTGAGTCCGGGGCCGCGCCACGAAATGATGGGCCGTGTGGCGGAGGATCTTGAGGGAGCGCGGCTGCTCAGCGCGCTACAGAGCCTGCGGCACGCCGTCAATGAGACCGCGTTGCCGCTGGACGTGCCCGACGTCCAGCGTGCCCGGCGGGATCGCACCGAGCTGCTCGCGCAACTCGACGACTACATCCTCCCGCGCGCCGCATCCCTGGACGCGCCACTGCTCGCCGTGGTCGGTGGCTCGACCGGAGCCGGCAAGTCGACACTGGTCAACTCCCTCGTCGGCGAGGTCGTCACCAAGAGTGGCGTGCTGCGGCCGACGACCCGCGCCTCGACACTCATCCACCACCCGGCCGACAAGCGGTGGTTCACCGGTACCCGCGTGCTGCCGGGGCTGGCGCGCCTGACCGGCGACCGCGACGAGACAGGAGACCCCGGCACCCTGCGATTGGTGCCCGGCAACGTGCCGCCCGGCCTGGCGCTGCTCGATGCCCCGGACATCGACTCGGTGGTGTCCGCCAACCGCGATCTCGCGCGGCAGTTGCTCTCCGCCGCCGACCTCTGGCTGTTCGTCACCACTGCCATGCGGTATGCCGACGCGGTTCCCTGGGATCTGCTGCACCAGGCGATCCACCGCGGCACCTCGGTCGCAGTGGTGCTCGACCGGGTGCCCCTGGACGCGATGGAGGAGGTCCGCGCCGACTTCGCCACCATGCTGATGGAGCAGGGCCTGGGCCAGTCGCCCGTCTTCGCGATCGCTGAAACCGCTCTCGGCCCAGGCGGATTGCTGCCCGAGGTCGAGGTGGCTCGCATCAACGGCTGGCTCGCCTCGCTCGCCGCCGATCAGCACGCTCGCAGCATCGTCATCCGGCGCACCCTGCAAGGTGCCCTCGACTCGCTCGACAAGCGGGCAGCGGCGCTCGAGACGGCTGTGGCGGCGCAATCGACCGCGCTCGGCGAACTCGGCGGATCGGCACGAGCCGGGTATGCCGCCGCCCTTGCCGGGGTATCCGATGGCATGCAGGACGGCACGCTGCTGCGCGGGGAGGTGCTGGCCCGATGGCAGGACTTCGTCGGCACCGGCGAGGTCTTCCGGCAATTCGAAGCGGGCGTCGGCAAGGTCCGCGACCGGGTCGGCGCCGTGCTGCGCGGACGTGTCCGCCAGCAGCCGGTCGACGATCTCGGAGAGGCACTGCACACGGGTGTCGCCGCGCTCCTGCAGGCACACGGCGAAACGGCCGCCATCAACGTGACACGGTCATGGCGCCATACCGATGGGGGAGCGGAGCTCGTGCAGGCGCACCCCGAACTCGCCTCTGTCAGTGGCGGATTCACCGCCGAAACGGAGCGTCTCGTGCGCCTCTGGCAGGACGACGTGCTGGACATGGTGCGAGCCGAGGCCGGTGGCAAGCGGGCGACTGCCCGGTTCCTGGCATTCGGGGTCAACGGCATCGCCGTGTTGCTGATGCTGGTCGTGTTCTCCGCGACCGCAGGGCTCACTGGCGCCGAAATCGGCATCGCCGGCGGGTCCGCCGTCCTTGCGCAGCGGCTCCTGGAAGCCATCTTCGGCGACCAGGCCGTCCGCCGGCTGGCGAGCAAGGCGCGGGGCAGGCTCCTCACCCGCACCGAGCAGTTGTATGACGCCGAACGCGCTCGCTTCGAGGAGGTTCTCGACGGCGTGGCGGTCGGCGCGACGACAGCAGCTGAGCTGCGTCAGACGGTCGAGCAGGTGAGGACCGCCCGCCATACCGAGCCGGCGCCGCAGGCTGGATCGCGCCGATGAACACTGACATGACGACACTGCGCGGGCCCGAACTCGCCACCGGATGGGACGAGGTCATCACGCACGCCGAAGCACTGGACGAGGCACTGCGCGCCGGTCACGGCCGGTTGCCGGCAGAGGCGGTGGCGCGGGCCGAGAAGGTGCTGCACAAGGTGCCCGCGCGCCAGGCGATCATTGGCGGCCGGACGGTGGTGGCGCTCGCCGGGGCAACCGGAAGCGGCAAGTCGAGTTTGTTCAATGCCCTTGTCGCAGAACCGGTTTCGCGGATCGGCGCCCGTCGTCCCACCACCTCGGTGCCGACTGCGGCAGTCTGGGGTGACGAGCCGAGCGGTGAACTGCTCGACTGGCTCGGCGTCGGCGCTCGGCATCAGGTGCCGGTGAACGCCCGGCGCGCCGCGTCCCTCGGCGGGCTCGTCCTGCTCGATCTGCCCGACTTCGACTCGCGCGTCGCACAACACCGCGCCGAGGCCGACCGGGTGATCGAGCTGGCCGACGTCTTCGTATGGGTCACCGATCCCCAGAAGTATGCCGACGCGGTGCTGCACGACGAGTACGTCAAGCGGCTGGCCCGTCACAGCGCGGTGTCGCTGGTCGTGCTCAACCAGATCGATCGGCTTGACCGCGCCGAGATCTCGCAGTGCGTCGACGACCTGCGACGCCTCCTCGCGGCCGACGGGCTGACCGACGTCACCATCCTGCCGACGTCAGCGGTGCGCGGGTACGGCGTGGACGATCTCGCCGGCACGATCGCGTCGTTCGTCCAGGAACGCACGGCCGCCGAGCAGCGGCTGCTGGCCGACATACGGTCTGTGGCCGAAGCTCTGCAGGACGGGGTCGCGTCGCAGGAGGCGCAGCTGGGCTCGGCCGCCGGCGACGAACTGACCGACGCACTGTGCCGGGCGGCCGGAGTGCCCGCGGTGATCGACGCGGTCCGCAACGATTATCGCGCGCAGGCCGACCGCCAGGGCGGCTGGCCGTTCATCCGCTGGGTGCACCGGGTGCGTCCGGCGCCGCTGCGCCGCCTCCGACTGGACGGCGGACGTTTGGTCGACGCCTCGGCAGGGGAGTCGGCGCTGGTGCGTTCCTCGCTGCCCGCCCCGGGTCCGGCGGCACGAGCCGCGGTGGACGTCGCGACGCGCAAGCTCGGTCGGCGGGCAGGCGAGGGGCTACCCGCCGCCTGGGCGGATGCCGCGCACGAGGCGGCGACCCCGAGCGACGACCGGCTGCACGACTCGCTCGATCAGGCCGTCATGCGCACTGAATTGCGCGGCCGTAGCTCGTTCTGGTGGGTCGCCGCGTCCGTGGTGCAGTGGCTGCTGGCCGCGATCGCCGTGATCGGACTGGTCTGGCTGGTCGTGCTGGCCGTGCTCGGCATGGCGCGGGTGAGCGCGAGTTCGCCGACCTGGTTCGGGCTGCCGATTCCGTTGCTGATGCTCGTGTTCGGCGTGTTGCTGGGTGTGCTGCTCGCGTTGCTCGCCCGGTGGGCGGCCACGCGCGGCGCCGACCGCGCGGCCGAGCGGGCGGGTGCCCGGTTGCGGACTGCGGTTGCCGCAGTGGGCGCCGAGCAGATCGTCGGGCCGGTCACCGAGGTGCTGCAGGAGCACCGGGAGACGCGTATGGCGCTCGCCGCGGCCGCGCGCTGACGTCGCCGCGGCGGGTTCGTCCACATCCCCCGGGAGGGGGTCGCCGTCATACACCGGGACGGCCGGGCTGCCTCCCCGTCGTGCCCGGCAGCTTGCACTCTGGAGCTCCCAGCCGACGTGACTCACGGGTCGCGTCGCCCGACAGTGCGAAGGATGCGACATGAACGAGACAAGCCTCACGATCCGCGGCAACCTGACTGCCGACCCTGAAAGGATCACCGGCAGCAAGGGCGACTTCACGACTTTCCGGGTCGCGGTCAACGAGTTCTACCGGGACCAGAGCGGCAACTTCGTCGACGGACGCAGTTCCTTCTACAGCGTGGTGGCCTACCGCCAGCTCGGCAGCAACGCGCAGAAGTCGCTGTCCAAGGGCGACGCCGTCGTGGTCCATGGCGTGCTGCGGGTTAACCAGTGGGAATCGAACGGTCAGACGCGCTCGGCGCCCGAGATCGAAGCACGCAGCATCGGCCCGGACCTCCGGTTCGGCATCGCGACCTACCAGCGGCTGCGCACCCAGCGCCAGTCCGACCAGGTGCCGGTCGCCGAGCGGCGGTTCGCCGGGCAGCAGGGCTGGCCGGGCTCCGCTGGACACCCCGACGGCTGGGCCGCCGGGGACGGACCGGCCGAGCCGCCCTTCGGCGACCCGGGATTTGCGCCGGAGGGCGATGCGGACGAGCTGCCGGCTTCGTCGTCCGGGCCGCTTGTCGAGCAGGCCGGCTGACACCGCTGACGCGGCGACGAGCGGGGCGCCCTCCGGGCGGGTTGCACGATTTCAGCGGGGCGCCGTCACCCCGATAGCCTGATGCGCATGCCCGAGTTCATCTACACCATGACCAAGGCGCGCAAGGCTGTCGGGGACAAGCTGATCCTCGATGACGTCAGCATGTCCTTCTACCCAGGCGCCAAGATCGGCGTCGTGGGGCCCAACGGCGCCGGCAAGTCCACGATCCTGAAGATCATGGCCGGCCTCGACCAGCCCTCCAACGGCGAGGCCAGGCTGTCACCCGGATACAGCGTCGGCATCCTGCTGCAGGAGCCGCCGCTGACCGAGGACAAGGACGTGCGCGGCAACGTCGAGGAAGGTCTCGGGCAGATCAAGGCCGACCTGGACCGGTACAACGAGATCGGTCTCGAGATGGCCGAACCCGACGCCGACTACGAGAAGCTCGGCGACGAGATGGGCAAACTGCAGGAGAAGATCGACGCGGCCGACGCCTGGGACTTGGATTCCCAGATCGAGCAGGCGATGGACGCACTGCAGTGCCCGCCCGGGGACGCCGACGTGACGGTGCTGTCCGGTGGTGAGCGTCGCCGGGTTGCGCTCTGCAAGCTGCTGTTGTCGAAGCCGGATCTGCTGCTGCTGGACGAGCCGACCAACCACTTGGACGCGGAGTCGGTCAACTGGCTGGAGCAACACCTGGCGGCATACCCCGGAGCGGTGCTCGCGGTCACCCACGACCGCTACTTCCTCGACCACGTGGCGGGCTGGATCTGTGAGGTCGACCGCGGCCGACTCTACCCTTACGAGGGCAACTACTCGACCTACCTGGAGAAGAAGCAGGAGCGTCTGCAGGTCCAGGGCAAGAAGGACGCCAAACTCGCCAAGCGACTCGCGACCGAGCTGGAATGGGTGCGCTCCAACGCCAAGGCGCGCCAGACCAAGAGCAAGTCGCGGCTGGCGCGCTACGAGGAGATGGCAGCCGAGGCCGAGCGCACCCGCAAGCTGGACTTCGAGGAGATCCAGATCCCGCCCGGCCCGCGGCTGGGTGCCCAGGTCATCGAGGTCAAGGACCTCAAGAAGGGCTTCGGCGACCGGGTGCTCATCGACGGGCTGTCGTTCACGCTGCCGCGCAACGGCATCGTCGGGGTCATCGGTCCCAACGGTGTCGGCAAGACCACGCTCTTCAAGACGATCGTCGGGTTCGAGGAACCGGACGAGGGGACGGTCAAGGTCGGCGAGACCGTCGACATCTCGTATGTCGACCAGTCGCGCGCCGGCATCGACCCGCAGAAGAACCTCTGGGAGGTCGTCTCCGACGGACTCGACTTCATCCAGGTCGGTCAGGTCGAAATCCCTTCTCGCGCTTACGTTTCCCAGTTTGGCTTCAAGGGACCCGACCAGCAGAAGAAGGCCGGCGTGCTGTCCGGTGGAGAGCGCAACCGGCTGAATCTCGCGCTCACTCTCAAGCAGGGCGGCAACCTGTTGCTGCTCGATGAGCCGACCAACGACCTCGACGTCGAGACGCTCGGTTCACTGGAGAACGCGCTGCTCGACTTCCCCGGCTGTGCTGTCGTCATCAGCCACGACCGGTGGTTCCTCGACCGGGTCGCGACGCACATCCTGGCTTACGAAGGCACCGACGAGAACCCGGCGAGCTGGTACTGGTTCGAGGGCAACTTCGACGCCTACGAGGAGAACAAGGTGGAGCGCCTCGGCGCCGACGCGGCCCGCCCGCACCGCGTGACCCACCGCCGCCTCACCCGCGACTGAGTCGGGCCGACCCGCGCCGAGTGGGCAGTCGTTGCTGCGAGCCGAGCGCTCTCACCGCAACAACTGCCCACTCGGCGCGGAAGAGTTGTGGCCCGGCTCAGACGGAGTGGCCTGGCGGGACCCAGCGGTAGCCGTCACATCCGGATTTCGTCAGCCAGCGGCCGATGCTCGTGATCGCACGGGCGTTGATCTGACCGTCGTGGATGCCGATCGCTCGTTCCGGATCGACGGCACGCACGAAGTCGACCGCCTCGACAGTCTTGAGCCAGGAGGCTTGGAGCGGTACGAGCACGGTCTGCACGGCTTCCGCTGGCAACTCCAATGCGTCGCCGGGGTGATAGATCGTGCCCGCGGCGGTCTCGATGACATAGCCCAGGTTGGAGCACGTGACGTGCTCCGGCAGCACCCTCGCGTGCTGACCCGCGAGCGCGCGGACGGTGAATCCTGCACAAGCGAACTCCTCACCGGCCCGCACCGGATGGAAAGGCACGCCCAGCAAGTTCGCTCCTTCCGGCGCCCAGACCGGGAGCTCGGATCCCACGATGCGGAGCACGTCGGCGTGGTCGCTGTGCTCGTGGGTGAGAAGCACGGCGTCGGCGCGGAGCAGTGCTTCCGGCTCGCTCCAGATCCCCGGATCAACCACCACGACTCCGGATCCGTCATCGACGGTCACGCAGGAGTGGCTCCATCTGGTCAGCGGCATGGTCGCACGATACGGCGTGGGCAGCTGGCGGGAGGCTCGACGCGGCAACCACACCTCGCCGAGTGGGCCGGCGGAGCCCGGACTCGGAGGCGTCGTGCGCCGAGCGGACACCTGTTGCGGCGAGCCGGGAGCTCTCACCGCGACAACTGTCCACTCGGCGCGGGCCGGCCGGTGTCAGCGGCCCAGCGCACGGGCAATCGCTTGCATGGCAGCGGCTGGGGAGCGGTTGTCGGCGCCGTTGATCTCGATCACGGTCCAGCCGGCGGCTCGCATGGCACGTCGGCGGAGTTGATCGGCACGTCGCTGCGCGACAGTGAAGTGGTAGTCGCCGTCGTATTCGACGACGACACGCTGCTCCCGCCATACGAAATCGACCATGCCGAGCCAACGCCCGGCTGTGTCGTGGATTTCCGCGTTCAGCTCCGGCTCGTCGAAGCCTGCCTCGCGAAACCGCAACCGCCACAACGTTTCCTGCGGAGAAAGGACTCCCGCACGGATGAGCGTGATGGCCTCTCGTGCTCTGCGGATCCCGCGCGCACCCGGGTGTTGCGTGGTCAGGTGACTCAGCCGCGACCCGTGGTCCGGGTAGGCGTGCATGATCGCATCGCCGAGGATCACGAATTTGTCGAGAGACAGATCGGAGGCCAGATCGAGCCACGTCTGCGCCGGGGAGGTCGTGGGTATACCGGCGATCTGCCCCAACTCGCGCCCCATGCCCCGGTGCTCCACGACGCCCCGGCGGCGGACCCGCGCGCCGTCCGGCACGGTGACATGCAACTGGGTCGCGCTCGGCGCTGGAAGGCCGAGCAACTCGGCGGCAGTGTGATGGGAGTACGCCGACCCGCGCGGCAACACTTTCACGAACGCTGCCGCTCGTCCGGGCAGCTCGATGTCCTGTTCCGTCAGGCGGAGCCCTCGGGTCGGTGAGATCAGCGACCGGTGTCGTAGCCGAGCCGGGGTGACGCCGCGCGAAATCGCTTCGGACCAGGTGAAGCTCGAACCCAGGGAGTCGGGTAGCGGCGCAGGTGGTCGGTGCATCCCGGCAGCTTGCCCGCTGCGGGCACCGCCGCGCTGACTGCCTGATCATCACTGTGGATAACGCGCGCGCGTCGCTGGTGCTCCCACGCCGAGTGGACAGTAGTCGCTGCGAGCCGGAAGCGCTCACGACAACACCTGTCCACTCGGCGCGAGCGTGGGGCGCTCAGGCGTTCTCGCGGGCGGCAAGCTCGGCGTCGGACATCAGGACGCAGAATTCGTTCCCCTCGGGGTCGGCGAGCACCGCCCAGCCGCGGTCCGGCCGCCGCAGGTCGTTGACCATCGTGGCCCCGAGCCCGAGCAGCCGTTCGATTTCCTCGTCCCGCGTCAGGTCGGTCGATCGCAGGCAGAAATGGACGCGGTTCTTGATGGACTTCGTCTCGGGCACCTTCAGGAAGAGAAGGAACGTTTCGTTCGGTCCGATCAGTCCCGCCTCCTCATCGCCCGGCCGCGCCGGATCGTCGTGATCGAGGTGGTAGTCGCCGAGGACCTGGCTCCACCACATCGTCTGGGCGTAGGGGTCGGCGGCGTCGAAACAGAGATTCGCAACACGTGAGGTCATGTGACACATCGTTGCCGCGCGCACTGACAGCGGGCAACAGCATGCGCCAGATCGCTCGCGCCGAGTGGACAGTTGTTGCGGTGAGCGGGCTCGACTCGCAGCAACAACTGTCCACTCGGCGTGGGTGACCAGCGAACTCTTCCGGGCCGGTCAGCCCACCCGGTGGCGCAGGCGGTGCTGGAGGTTGGCCCGGACCATCGGCCAGGTGCGCGCGACGATGCTGTACTGCGCGGTGTCCCGCACCACGCCCTGTGCGTCGATCGAGTCGGCGCGCAGGATCCCTTCGAGTTCGGCGCCGAGCCGCTCGATCGCGGCGCGCGACTGCAGGTTCATCTTGTGCGTCCGGAACCGAACGGCCTCCACCTGCCACACCTCGAAGGTGTGCGTCAGCATCAGCAGCTTGCTCTCGGCGTTGGTGCCGGTGCCGTGGGTGGACTCGCGGTTCCAGGTGGAGCCGATCTCGACACGGGGCACCGACGGGTCGATGTCCATGAAGGTCGTCATACCGAGCACCACGTCGTCCGTGACCCGGACCGTCGTGAACGGCTGCATCGTGCCCGCGTCCTGCAGCGCGAGCCGGCGGTCGATCTCGGCAGCCATGCCCTCGGGACGGGGCACCGAGGTATACCATCGGTCCCACATCTGCCCGTCGCTCGCCGCGTCGATCAGCCGGTCGTGATGGTCGTGGCTGAGCGGTTCGAGCCGGACCAGCCGGCCGGTCAGTGTGACCGGGGTGAGAGGGAGCGGGATCGTCATACGCAGATCTCAGCACACTTCGGCCGGACGGCACTCACTCGGTGGCGGTGGCGGGCGGGCTCGAGGTCGCGCCGCCGCGCGAGGTGTCGTCGAAGATGAGCATGCTGCCGCCGTAACAGGCGACCCAGACCTGGTGGGTCGCATCGTCATACGTGATGCCGATGGGAGTCGGATCGGTCGGGACCTGTTGCACGACCTTCATGTCGGAGGTCGTGATCTTGCTCGCGGTGTTGCCGAAGTAGTTGACGACATAGAGGGCAGTGCCGTCCTGCGAGATGGTCATGCTGCGGGGCTCGCGGCCCGAAATCACTTGTGCGACAACCTTGTCGGTGCGTGTGCTGATCTTGTAGACGGTGTTCGTGCCGCTTGCCGCGAGGTAGAGGGTCTTACTGTCGGGGGAGAGCACCAGGTGGCGCGGCCTGCTCACCGCGAGGATCACGTGGTGCTCGCCGGTGCGCAGGTCGACGCGGAACACCTTGTTGCCGTACATCGCGGCGACGTATGCCGTGCGGTTGTCGGGCATGATCACGATGCCCCGCGGCTGTGCGGCGAGTCGAATCACCTTGACCTGCGTGGCTGTTGCCCGGTCGATGATGCTGATCGTGAAGTCGCACCAGTTGCTGATCACCACCTGCTTCTGGTCGGGGGTGATCGCGACGAACTTCGGGACCACGCCGACTTCGATCGCCTGGTCCCAGGCCATCGTGGTGGCATTGAAGCGGTAGACGAAGCTGCGGTCGTATCCGCTCGTGGGTGAGCACTCGTCCTGCGCTGAGCCCTTGAAGCCGGGGCCGGACATCACGTAGTTGGAGACGTAGGCGTATTTCGCGTCCTTGGTCCACGCAGCCTCGACCGGTCCACCCTGCGAGATGCCCGGATGATCGGGGAAGCCGAACTTCGCCAGGTCGATCGTGTCCGGCAACCGCTTGACCAGCTTGTGGGTCCAGCTGTTGTAGACGGTGATGGAGTGGCTGTAGATCATGTTGTTGGCGAGCACCAGCCCGTGGCCGCTCGCGTCCACCGACTTCGGCGTGATGCCGCCGGTGAAGCGGTCGATCAGCCGCAACCGGGTGCCGGAGGAGGGTCCGTCCTGACGGGGAGCCGGGTGCTCCGACCGGCTCGTGGGGGATCCGCTTGTGGGCGAAGCCTTTTTGGCCGAAGTCGTCGACTGCTGCCCGGCCGGCAGGGCGGCAGTGTGGCCCGGCCGCAGCGCGCGCCAGCCCCCGATCGCTGCGGCGCACAAGGTCAGGCAGAGCAAGGCGGCGGCAGCTGCGGCCATCCGCCTGCGACGCACGTAGACCCGGTCCTGTTTCCAGCGGGTTCGCTCACCCATGCGCAGAGGGTATGACGCAGCCGCTGCGAACGACCGCAATGCCCGCGGCGAGCCGCGGCGTCCTCACCCGGGTTTGCCGGCCCGGAGCCAGAAGCGTTTGCGGGTGGCGCGCAGTGGGCGACCCTGCGCCGGGCCGGCGGCGTGCAGCCCGAGGAGCACGTCGGAGTAGCGTCCGACGCTGAAGTCGTCCGGCACGTCCCACGGCACCAGTTGCACATACGCGATCATCGCTGCGACGTCGTCGAAGACGTAGTGTCCGGTGGTCTCGCCGCCGTCGACGATCTCGAACCCAGCGTCAGCGAGGTCGGCGCGAAACCGCCCGTAGGTGACGTGTGGAGCGCTCGGCGTCATGCCGAAAGCTGTTCGTATTTCACCAAATTCGTCGCCTCCGACCTGTTGGGTCAGGAAGGTGCCGCCGCGCGTCAGCACGCGGAAGACTTCCTCCGGCCGGTATCCCTCGTGGCGGTCGAGCACCAGGTCGAACGACCCGTCGGCGAACGGCAACGGATCGCCCGCGCTGCCCGGATCGTCGTCGGCGCCGACCACCCCGACGCCGCATGGCGCCAGCCGTCCCGCAGCGACACCGATGTTGGGCGGCCATCCCTCCATCGCCACGGTGCACGCGGGCAGCACGTCGGCGAACCGCGCCAGGAACTCGCCACCGCCCGTGCCGATGTCGAGCACACGTGTCGCCGAAGCGAGCGCGGCGCGCCATACGGCAGCGAGGTCCCAGGGCTCCCCGTCCTCGGTCATCCGGCCGTCGAGGCAGCTGAAGTCCCAACCCTCCGGCTGCTCGCGCTCCTCAGCGGCCCACGCGGCGAGCAACCCCTCCCGATCGGTCATCGCTACTCCTTGACCCGGATCATGCCTTCCTGCGCCACCGAGCAGATCAGCGTCCCGTCCAGCGAGTACATGCGGCCCATCCCCAGTCCGCGGCCACCGGAGGCCGAAGGCGACTCCTGCTCGTAGAGCACCCATTCGTCGATGCGGCCCGGGCGGTGGAACCACATGGCATGGTCCAGGCTGGCGGGGCGCAGTCGCCGGTCGGCCCACACCAGGCCGTGCCGTCGCAGCACCGACTCCAGCAGCGTGTAGTCCGAGGCGTAGGCGAGCACCGCGGCGTGCAGCAACGGATCGTCGGGGAGCGCGTCGAGGGTCTTCATCCACACGTGCTGGCTCGCCGCGTGCTGCCGTCCGGGCACCAGGTAGACCGCGCCTTCGACGGTGCGGACGTCCAGCGCGCGATGCCGCCAGTGCTCGGCGGCCGGGTGCTCGACGCCCTCCAACTCTTCGGGGGTGGTGCGCACCCGATCCGGATTCGGCACCAAAGGCATGGCTGCCTGGTGGTCCAGGGCCTCGGCCGGTTCCTGGAACGACAACGTCGCCGACAGCAGCGTGTGACCGTACTGCATGGCGTAGACCCGCCGGACCGAGAAGGAATTGCCGTCCCGCAGGTTCTCGACACCGAACTCGATCGGGTGCGCGGAGTCGCCCGGACGGATGAAATAGGCGTGCAGCGAGTGGATCGGCCGGCCGGCATACCCGGCGGCAGCCACGGTGCGTCCCCCCGCGATGACCGACTGGGCGAGCACCTGCCCGCCGAACGCGCGCTTCTGCGGAGTGACCTGGCTGCGTCCGGTGAACAGCTGCAGGGTTCGCTCGCTGAGGTCCATCTCGGGCGCACCGGCGGGCGCGTCGATCACCGAGGTCGATCGCGCCTCGCCCGCCGGGCGCAGGTCGAGCACGTCGAGCAGATCCTCGATTGGGGAGAGCTGGGCGGTCTCGTCGTCTGAGGTCACCCGGTGAGCGTAGCGAGGCACCTGGGACGATGAAGACATGCCCGCTCGCCTCTACTACGTCGACGTCCCCATGCGCTGGTCCGACATGGACGCCCTCGGTCACGTCAACAACGTGCAATATCTCCGGCTGCTCGAGGAGGCGCGCATCCTCGGCTTCGCCGAATGGTTCGCCGGCGTCGAGACCGGCCCCGACGGCCGGCCGCCGCTGCTGATCGCGCGGGCCGAGATCGACTATGTGCGTCAGTTGCACTGGCGCGCCGAGCCGCTCGTGGTCGCACTCTGGGTTTCCGACCTCGGTGCGGCGTCGTTCGACACCAGCTACGAGGTGCGTGCATCCCGGGATCCGGATGCGGAGGTGTATGCCGTGGCCGAGACGTCACAAGTCGTCTTCGACATGGCCACCCAGCGCCCGATACGCCTTGCGCCGGAGCACCGTGCGGTGCTGGAACGGTATGTCGCAGAACCGATTCGGATGCGACGCCGCCCGAAGGGCCACAGGTGATCCTGCACCTGGCCGATGCCGACACCCGGCGGGACCTCGTGACCTACGTCGGGCGAGCACGCCGGCTGGACGGCGACGGGGCAATGCGGTTGCAGGCAGCGGGCGGTGCGCTTGCGGCCTGGGTCGGGGTGCTGGCCGGCCACGGGATCACGGGGGAGGGCGCCACCCTGGGCCTGCGGGTGCTTCCGCTCGCCCAGCCGGCCGAACTCGACGTCGTGGTGCCGCTTTCCGGGCTGACCGACCGGTTCGCCCGCGACCCGGCCAGCACGCAGCTGCCGGTTCCGCCGGCCGAGGTGCGGACCGTCTGGGCTGCGGTCTCCCCGCCCCAGGGCGGATGGCAGCAGGTCGGCGCGGTGTCCGTGGCGGCGTTGCTGGCCGCGGCCGCCGCGGGCATCGCCGAGATCGCGGCCGGAGCGCCGGAGGGATCCGGCGCCCACGCGGTCGAGGCGCTGCGCCAGGCGGTCTGGTCCCGGCCGCTGCCGGAAGCCGGCGGGCAATTAGCGACCGGGGTTGCGTTTGCGGCATACACGCTGGGGTTCGCGGTCGGCGACTCCGCCGGCGTGTATGCCGCCGGCCGCTGGCGCCGCCTCACCACCCCCGTCGGGCACGTGCTCGCGCGCTGATCGGCCGCACACCAGTCCGAGTCAGCTAGGACCTAGGCCTCAGGTTGAGGATCACAACTCCCGGGAATTTTCGGGCAGCGACGTTCCGTCACTTCTTCGACCAGTACAGCTTTGCCGTCCACGGCCCGGTGGTGTCGACCGCGCGGATCGTGATGCGGGCGGTTGCTCCCGGCTCCGGACCGTAGATCGGGGGCGGGCCGAAGATGGCCACCCCGGAGTCGGGGAAGAAGTCGTACCAGGTGCCGCGAGTCTCCGGGCCGAACAGATCCGGGTCGTATGCCGGTCGGCCCTTGTCATCCAGATACCCGAGGCGCTGGGGCGTCCCGTCGACCAGGACCTGGAATCGCCCTGGGGTGCTCGGCGTGAAGACAACCGTTGCCCCCCTCCGCTGGTCGGCCCGCAGCTGGATCGTCCGCGACACCTCGGTGCTGCCGGTCCCGCGGATCGTCTCGATCTGGTCACCCTTCGAGCTCTGCACCGAGACGCCGCCGGTCTTCGCCGTGAGCGTGCCGGTCTTCGGCGGCGGCGTGGTCGTGGGTGAGCAGGGTGGCGGTGCGCACGAGCGACGCGCCGCGTGCGGCGACGAAATCGCTGAAGCCCGGTGGTTCCCGGTGTCCCGTTGGCATGTCCTGTCAGACCACCTGACCCCGCGGCCCGGTTGTCACCTCGCCGCGGTCATTCCTCCCAGCTGTTGACCAGCGAATAGGCGGCGCGCGTCAGGTAGTCGCGCAACAGTCCGTCGTGGTCGGCGTCCAGGTCGAGCGAGTCGACGGCAGTCAACATGTGCAACAGCCAGCGGTCGCGCTGGGCGGGGGTCACGGCATACGGCAGGTGACGCATCCGCAGGCGCGGATGCCCGCGCTGTTCGCTGTAGGTGGTCGGGCCGCCCCAATACTGCTCGAGGAACATCCGCAGCCGGTCCTCCGCGGGCCTGAGATCCTCCTCGGGATAGAGCGCACGTAGCGCGGGATCGCCTGCGACCCCGCGATAGAACTCGTGCACCAGCCGCTCGAAGGTCTCGTGGCCGCCGACCTCGTCATAGAACGTCGTCACCGGCCGATCCTCTCAGGTGGTCGCCGGGCCGGTAAATGGCGGCAGCTGTGGCGCGCGCACGCCCGCCCGGTCGAGGGCCAGTTTCGCCTGCTCGCGGATCTCGCGGGCGACGGCATACTGCTCGTTCGGGACGCAGGTCGCGACGACGCGTAGCGTGACGGCGCCGCCGGTCATCGACTCGACTCCGGCGACGGTGGGCTCCTCCAACAGCTTTTCTTTCCAAGGAGATTCGTCGTCGATCTCGGCGGCGACGGAGCGCAGCACCTGCAGCGCGGTCTCCACCGACTGGTCGCTGCCGATGGGTATGTCGATGAAGATCGTCGCATATCCCTGCGACTTGTTGCCGACCCGGAGGATCTCGCCGTTGCGGACGTACCAGACGACGCCCTGCGCGTCGCGCAGCCGCGTGACGCGCAGTGTGACCTCCTCGACCGTCCCCACCACCTGCCCGGTGTCGACGACGTCGCCGACGCCGTACTGGTCCTCCACGATCATGAAGATCCCGGAGAGGAAGTCCTTGACCAGGCTCTGCGCACCGAAGCCGAGCGCGACGCCGCCGACGCCCGCGGACGCGAGGAGCGGCGCGAGTGGCACGCCGACCTTGGCCAGCACCGTCAGGCCGGCAATGCCGAAGATGACGATGGTCGACACCGAGCGCAGGATCGAGCCCATCGTCGCGGCCCGCTGCTTGCGCCGCTCGGAGTCGAGACCGGTCGCCTGGCGCAGTACTCGTCCGGCGAGCCCTGCCCGACTCGGCCGCTCACGGTTCTCCATCGCGTGGACCGCGCGATCGATCGCGCGCACAACGATCCAGCGGAGGATGGCGGCGCCCACGATGACGCACACGATCATCAGCGGGGCTCCGACGGCCCAGTCGACGGTGGACTGCTTGTCGGTGGCGGAGGCAAGCAACGACATGAGCCCCATCATCCCCGGCCGGTCGTCTCGGCGGGACACGCGGCCTCTGACAGACTGAGGCCATGCCCGCAGCTCCTTCCGAATCTCTCGCTCGGCTCGCCCGCGCGCACGGCGTCGCGACCGAGTATTGGGACTGGCGCGGCAATCACGTCGTGGTCGGTGCCGACACCATCGTCGCGGTGCTCGGCGCGCTCGACGTCGACGCGAGCAGCGCCGGCGCCATCGACCACGCACTCGCCGACAAGGAACGTGAGTCGTGGCGCCGAGTGCTGCCGCCGGTGATCGTCATGCGCGCAGGATGGACCCCCTGGGTGCCGGTGCACGTGCCCGAGCAGGAGTCGATCGAGTCGCGAATCACCCTGGAAAACGGGCAGATCCGCGACCTGAGGCCCAACGAAGGGCACGCCGAGCCCCGCCAGATCGACGGCATCGCCACCACCGAGTTCACCATCGAACTCCCGGGGGACCTGCCGCTCGGCTACCACCAGCTCGAGATCACGTATGACGGCGGCCGCTCCGCGCGCACCAGCGTCGTCGTCACCCCGGAGCGCCTCGAGCTGCCGCCGGCGTTGCAGCACGACCGGGCGTGGGGCCTGACCACCCAGCTCTATTCGGTGCGCTCGGAGCGGTCGTGGGGGCTGGGGGACGCTGCGGATCTGGCCGAGCTGGGCACCTGGGCCGTCCGGCAGGGCGCCGACTTCGTGCTGATCAATCCGGTGCACGCTGCGGAGCCGGTGCCGCCGCTGGAGCCCTCGCCATACCTGCCGACGTCCCGGCGGTTCGTCAACCCCGCCTACATCCGTGTCGAGGAGGTGCCGGAGCTGGGCTACCTGTCGGCGGCTCAGCACCAGCTCGTCGAGTGGCACAGCGACGACGCGCGTCGGCTCAACAAGCTCGATCACCTCGACCGCGACGGCAGCTGGCAGGCGAAACAGGCCGCGCTGCGGCTGATCTTCCGGACCGAGAGCACCCACCGGCGACGGCGTGACCTGGAGACCTTCGTCGAGCGGGAGGGCAGGTCGCTCGTCGACTTCGCGACCTGGTGCGCGATCGCTGCCGACCGCGGACCGGACTGGACGACCTGGCCGCGGGAACTGCGCGATCCGCGCAGCGATGCGGTTGCCGCCGAGCGGAACAGGCTGGCCGAGGACGTCGATTTCTATTGCTGGCTGCAGTGGGTCGTGCAGTCGCAATTCGTCGACGCCCAACGCGAATTGCGCGCTGCCGGAATGAGTCTCGGCGTCATACACGATCTGGCCGTGGGTGTGCACGCGCAAGGAGCCGACGCCTGGGCGCTGCAGGACGTGCTCGCCGAGGGCATGCAGGTCGGCGCGCCGCCGGACGACTACAACCAGTTGGGGCAGGGCTGGAGTCAGCCGCCGTGGCGTCCCGACCGGCTGGCGGAGCAGGGCTACGCGCCATACCGCGACATGCTCCGCACGGTGCTGCGTATGGCGGGCGGCATCCGCGTCGACCACGTGCTCGGCCTGTTCCGGCTCTGGTGGGTGCCGGCCGGCAAGAAGCCGCTGGAAGGCACCTACGTGCGCTACGACCACGAGGCGATGGTCGGCATCCTCGCCCTGGAGGCGCAGCGCGCCGGCGCGGTCGTGATCGGCGAAGACCTTGGCACCACTGAGGATTGGGTGCGTGACTACCTCGCCGACCGCGGCGTCCTTGGCACATCCGTGCTGTGGTTCGAGCGGGAGGCGGACGGTGGTCCGAAGCCGCCGGAGACCTACCGGACGCTCGCGCTCGCCAGCGTCACCACGCACGATCTGCCGCCAACCGCGGGCTACCTGCAGGGTGAGCACCTCCGGGTCCGGAACGAGCTCGGGCTGCTGACCAGGCCGCTGGAGGAGGAGCAGCGCATCGACGCGCAGCAGCGGGACGCGATGCTCGCCGCGCTCCGTTCGCGCGGGCTGCTGCGCGAGAGCACGTCGATCGACGACGAGGTCGACGCGTTGCACAAGTTCCTCACCTGGTCGCCGAGCAAGCTGCTCGGCGTCTCGGTCAACGACCTCGCCGGAGACGTCCGCACCATCAACCAGCCGGGCACCGACGAGGAATATCCCAACTGGCGGCTGCCGGTCAGCGGCCCCGACCGCGAGCCCACCACTCTCGACGACCTGATGGTGTCCCGGCGCGCAAAACGGCTGATCCGAGCGGTGACTCGGCGCAGCGACCGCTGAGCCGGCCGAACGCCGAGAGGGCAGTCGTTGTCGTCACCGAGCCTCGGTGACGACACCAACTGCCCTCTCGGGAGAACCGGTCAGTCTTCGTCGCGCTCCTGCGCGGTCAGCGCGACCGCGACCAGATCCCGGTTCTCCGCGACCAGCCGGACCAGCCCGGCCGGAGCGTCCTGGTTGGCGTCCAGCCATGCCTGCGTGGCGTCCAGCAGCGGCTGGTCGGACAGCGCGATCGGGTAAAGGACCGTGACGAAGTTCGACGCCATGGCGAAGGTGCGTTTCTCCCACACCTCCCGCAGGGCCGCGTGATAGCGCTCGACATACGGTTCCAGGAGGGTCGTGTCGTGCACCCGCCCGAAGCCGAGCGCCACGGCGCGGGCCGTCTCGTTGGGCAGTGCGTCGGTTTCGACCAGGTCGTGCCAGGCCTTGGCCTTCGCCTCCGCCGTCGGGTATGCCGCCCGCGCCCCCGCGGCACGCGCGTTTCCTGTGGCGGTGTTGTCCGCCGCGAGCTGCGCGTCGATCTCCTCGTCCGTCGCGGCGCCGGCTGCGGCGAGCGAGGTGAGCAGCGTCCACTTCATGTCGGTGTCGAGCGACAAACCGGCGAGAACCACTGAGCCGTCAAGCAATCCGCGGATATACGCGACGTCTTCCGCGTTGCGTGCGAAGCGGGCGAACGCCAGCGTGAACTGCAGTTGCGCATCGCTGCCCGGCTCGGCGGTGTTCATCAGCGCGCGGAACGCCGAACCCACCTCATCGGCGGCCGCCTGCCGGTGCTCCGGCCGCAGGAACGAGGACGTGTGACCGAAGGCTCCCGACGACAGGAACACCGTGGTCGCACCCGTCACGTGCATCACCAGGCTGCCGAGCAGGCTGGAGTCCGTCTCGGCGCCGATGGCCGCGAGCGCGTAGCGGATGTACTTGAGCGGGGCCAGTTCGCCGTCGCGAGTCATATCCCACAGCGCGCCGAATACGACGGCCCTGGCCAGGGAGTCCTTGATCGCCGTCGGATTGGCGAGCACGGTCTGCAGCGAGGCCGGGTCGAGCCGGACCTTGCCGTAGGTGAGGTCCTGGTCGTTCACCAGCAGCAGGTCCGGCATGCGTTCACCGACGAGCGCAGGCACGTCGGTCAGAGCACCCTCGACATCGATCTCCACCGAGGACGTCGCGGCGAGCTGTCCGTCGGTCAGCGAGTAGCTGCCGATGGCGAGGCGGTGCGGCCGCAGGGTCGGCTGGCCGGCAGCCGCCGTCTGCTCGACCTGCAACGCGGTGATGACGCCATCGTCGTCGACCGTGACAAGCGGACGCAGCACGTTGGCGCCGGAGGTCTGCAGCCACAGCTCACGCCAGGTGGACAGGTCACGGCCGGAGGTCGCTTCGAGCTCTCCGAGCAGGTCGCCGAAGGTCGTGTTGCCCCACCTGAATTTGCTGAAGTAGGAACGCAATCCGGCAACGAAAGGCTCGATGCCGACATACGCGACGAGCTGCTTGAGCACCGACGCGCCCTTGGCGTAGGTGATGCCGTCGAAGTTCGCCTCCACATCTTCCAGGTCGCGCATGTTGGCGTAGACCGGGTGTGTGGAGGACAGCTGGTCCTGCTTGTAGGCCCAGGTCTTCTCCGAGCTGCTGAAGGTCGTCCACGCGGTATCCCACTCGGTGACCTCGGCCTGGCACCAGGTCGACGCCCATTCGGCGAACGACTCGTTGAGCCACAGGTCGTCCCACCACTGCATGGTGACCAGGTCGCCGAACCACATGTGCGCCAGCTCGTGCAGGACGGTCAGCGCCCGGCGCTCGATCAGCGCCTCCGGCACCTGGTTGCGGAAGACATACGTCTCGGTGATCGTCACGCAGCCGGCGTTCTCCATCGCGCCGGCGTTGTACTCCGGGGTGAACACCTGGTCGTACTTCGCGAACGGGTAGGGCTCGCCGAACTGCTCCTCGAAGAACGCGAAACCCTGCTTGGTGATGGCGAAAAGGTTGTCTGCGTCGAGGTATTCGCGCAACGACTTGCGGCAGTAGACACCGAGCGGCACGGTGCCGTTCGTCGCCTGGACCTCGTCGCGCACCACGTCGTAAGGTCCGGCAACCAGCGCCGTGATGTATGACGAGACGCGCGGCGTCGGTTCGAACCGCCACGTCGCGGCGGGCTCGGCCACCCCGGACGGCCCGGTGTAGGTCTGCTCGGTGGGGGTCGGATCCGGAGTCGGCTGGTTCGAGATGAGCTGCCAGCGCGCAGGCGCCGTGACGGTGAACGCGAAGGTCGCCTTGAGGCTCGGCTGCTCGAAGACCGCGAACACGCGACGGCTGTCGGCGACCTCGAACTGCGTGTAGAGGTAGACCTCGCCGTCCGCGGGGTCGACGAAGCGGTGCAGGCCCTCGCCGGTGTTCATGTAGGCGCCGGTCGCTTCGACGGTCAGTTCGTTCGACTTCGCGAGCTGGGGGAGAGAAATCCGCGCGCCGTCGAAAGCCTTTGCCGGGTCGATGGATTCGCCATTCAGGGTGATCGACTCGACCGATGGTCCGATGAAGTCGATGAACGTCGGGGAGGTGTCCGTCGCGTCGAAGCGCACCGTGGATGTGGTGCGGAAGGTCTCGGGACCGGTGGTGAGGTCCAGAGTCACGTCATACGACTCGACGGTGAGTGCGGAAGCGCGACGCTGCGCTTCCTCACGCGTGAGATTGGTGCCAGGCACTGTGCAGCTCCATTGTGAGGACTGGGATTCGGATGCAGTCATCCTCGCACGGTGAACCCGCCCGGCGGGCGGGTGGCAGGATGTGCAGGTGACTACCGACGAGGGCGCGCAGCGCCAGTCCGCAGAGATGTTCTTCGACCCGTTGTGCCCGTGGGCATGGATGACTTCGCGCTGGCTCATGGAGGTCGAGAAGGTCCGCCCGATCGACGTGACCTGGAGCGTGATGAGCCTGTCCGCGCTGAACGAGGGCCGCGACGGACTGTCCGACAGTTATCGCGAAATGCTCGACCGCGGCTGGGGTCCGGTGCGCGTCGTGATCGCGGCCGCGCGTGACCATGGCGACGAATACACGAAGAAGCTGTATGACGCCATCGGCACCCGGCTCCACCCGGGCGGGATGGGCGGCACCGAGGAGGGCCAGCGGCAGGCGGTCGCGGAAGCTCTCGGCGAGGTCGGGCTGCCCGCGGCGCTGATGGACTACTACGCCAACGTTCCCGGCGACGAGGTGGATACGTTGGTACGCGCGTCGCACCAGCGCGGGATCAGCCTGGTCGGCGAAGACGTGGGCACGCCGGTCGTGTCGTTCGGCGACGTGGCCTTCTTCGGCCCGGTCGTCACTCCTGCACCGAAGGGCGAGGCCGCCGGAAAGCTCTGGGACGGTTGCCTATTGGTGGCCGGCACACCCGGGTTCTATGAGATCAAGCGGACCCGCACCGCGGGCCCGGACTTCAGCTGAGGAGAGCGAACATGCGAGTGCACATCGGTGGCGATCACGCGGCGTTCGAGATGCAGCGGGCGCTCGTCAGCTGGCTCAACGAAGAAGGCCACGACGTGGTCGACCACGGCGCCAGCACCTACAACGATGTCGACGACTACCCCGTATTCGTGCTGCGCGCAGCGGAGGGGGTTGCCGGTGACCCCGGTTCGCTCGGGGTCGTGCTCGGCGGCTCGGGCAACGGCGAACAGATGGCGGCCAACAAGGTCAAGGGAATTCGCGCTGCGCTGTGTTACAACACTGAGCTCGCGCAGCTCGCGCGGCAGCACAACGACGCCCAGGTCATCTCGATTGGCGGCCGCTTCAACACGATCGACGAGGCGAAGGAGATGGTGCGGGTCTTCCTGGCCACGCCGTTCTCCGGCGTCGAGCGTCATCAGCGACGGATCGACATGGTGGAGGAGTACGAGACGACGGGGCACCTACCCCCGCAGGAGTGAACGCATAGCTTATCCCATTGTTTTGGCAAGGGGTGGGTAAGAAGTCGGTAAGTTCTGCAGACCACCTGTCCGGCCGGGCGACACGATGCATGCATGGCCATCGATCTGTCGCTCGCCCCCAGGCGGCTTGTACGGCCTTCCGCTGTCACCGGCCAGCCGGGGCTGGACACCACGAGCGCGACCTTGCTTGCGCTCGCGGTCGTGGTGGCCGGGTGGACGATCGCCTGGCCGAGCGATGTGGCCTACGCCCTCTTCATCCCGCTGGCGGTGGCCGCCCGGATGGTGCTGCACGCCCGGCGCACTCTCGTTGTCTTCGGTGCCATCGCCGCCATGTATGTCGCGAGCCTGGTCGACACGATGCACGGGTCCGCCGTGGCGCTCGGTCTGGTCCTGGCGGCGACGATGGCGCTGGTGACGGTGGTGGACCGCACACACACCCGGGTCGGGGTGACCACCGCCGTCGGCGGCTCGATGCTGATGGATCTGCGCGAGCGGTTGCGGGCGCAGGGCCGGTTGCCGATCCTGCCGAGCGGGTGGAACGTCGAGTCCAGTGTGCAGCCGGCATACGGCGACTCGTTCTCAGGCGACTTCGTGGTCGGCAACTGCCCGGCCATCGACCGGTTCGAGCTCGCGGTCGTGGACGTGTCCGGCAAGGGCACGACGGCGGGCAGCCGTTCGCTGCTGCTGGGCGGGGCGTTCGCCGGGCTGCTCGGGGCCATGGAGCCGGGCCGGTTTCTCCCCGCCGCCAACGACTACCTGGTTCGGCAGGGGTGGTCGGAGGGCTTCGCCACTGCGGTGCACGCCTCGATCGACCTGTCCACCGGTGAGTTCACCGTCGGCTCGGCCGGTCACCCGCCCGCCGTGCACTTCCATGCCGGGTCCGGCCGCTTTGCTCCCGTGGACGGTGCGTCCGGCATCGCGCTCGGCATTCTGGAGCACCAAGGCCCGGAAACGTTCCGGCGTGCTCGGGGCCGGCTGGAGCGCGGCGATGCTCTGCTGTTGTTCACCGACGGCGTGATCGAGCAGCCGGGTATGGATGTCACGCAGGGGATCGACCGGATGCTCGGGCATGCCGACCGTGCACTCACGGACGGCGTGCGTGGCGCAGCTGCCCGCATCTGCGCCACGGGCAGCGGAGGCCTCGCCGACGACCGGGCAGTCGTGGTCATCTGGCGGGACTGAGCAGCCACGACCTCATCAGGACGTGACACGAGCGCCCACGCCGGACGGCGTGGGCGCTCGTGGCGTTCGCGTGGTCGCTCAGAGGTCGCCGAGCTTATCCTTCACGGCGTCCTGCGCGCTGTCGACCTGGTCGGAGAACTTGCCGCCGGTCTTGTCGTCGACGGCGTCGCCCGCCTGGTCGACGCCGTCGCTGATCTTGTCCTGGTTGTCGTTCGCCAGGTCGGAAACCTTGTCCTTGGCACTGTCGAACAGGCCCATGAGGAATCTCTCCTTCCGATGGCCACCGGCCCTTTCGCCGGCGGCGCCGTCCTTGCACCATTGCACACGTGAGCGGACCGCGTCGACCCATGGGCAGGTGAATTCTTACCTCTGGGTAACTTCTGTGTGGGTGCTGTGGCGCGCGCCATGCGGGCGGCGCTCGGTTTCGCGTCCCGTTCTCTCGACCGTCGCGCCTTCGGGACGGGTTTTGCCCCTGGCGGCGTCCCCAATCCTCGACCGTCGCGCCTTCGGGACGGTTTTGCCCCTGGCGGCGTCCCCAACCCTCGACCGTCGCGCCATGGGGACGCCAGTTCGCGCTGCTCCGTGCCGAAGCGGCGACCGTTGCCACTTCCGCACACGCCCCGTCCCGATCCTGGCGCCGGACCGGCAATCGTTGCCGGAAGTGCGCGGCGCGCCAGATTCTCGCCCGCGGACGGTTGGTCTCACGAACTTTTGACACCCGAGTGGGCACTTACTGGCGAGTACGGCGAAATACTCGCCAGTAAGTGCCCACTCGGAACCGTTATCGCAGGCCGGACGCCGCGCTATCCCTAACGCTCGACCGTCGCGCCTTCGGGACGCCCGAGGCCGGGCTTCTTGTCCCGTTCTCGCGACCGTCGCGCCTTCGGGACACCCTGCCGCGTCATGCGCGACGTAGGCCTCGACCGTCGAGGGTTGCGTATGGCGCCGGCCGGTTTCGTGTCCCGTTTCCTCGACCGTCGAGGGTTGCGTACGCCCCTGGGTCAGGCATTTCGGAACGGGAGGCGGAACTTCGAACAACGGCGAAGCGACGATGCTGGCCGGGGGAGCCTGTGACCCCAACCGGAGGAGGAGCGGAGCCCAAGAACATCGGCGAGCGAACAGATGAGGGGTTGACGCACGTGCGCGTCAACCCCTCATCACGAGCGAGCGGGCGACGAGAATCGAACTCGCGTAATCAGTTTGGAAGACTGAGGCTCTACCATTGAGCTACGCCCGCGTGGTTCCGGACACCGCCGATGTGCGATCGACCGAACCGAGGCGTTAGCCTACTGCCCGCCTGGGAGCGCGCCAAACCGGCACGGTCCCGTGGGTGCAGTCACGGGGTATGGCGCAGCTTGGTAGCGCGTCCGCTTTGGGAGCGGAAGGCCGCCGGTTCGAATCCGGCTACCCCGACAGCTAGCATGACGTGTTGGTGCGCCATACGCGCCGCGACAATTTGAGGCTAGTGCGCCAGCCGAAACCACCACCATTTGGAGTCCCTGCAGTGAAGAGTGCCGTCGAGAAGTTGGGTCCGACCCGGGTCAAGGTGTCGGTGGAGGTTCCCTATGCGGAACTGAAGCCGAGCGTCGACGAGGCGTACAAGGCGATCGGTGCGCAGATCCAAGTGCCGGGCTTCCGCAAGGGCAAGGTGCCGGCGCGCATCATCGACCAGCGGGTCGGTCGTCCGGCCGTGCTGCAGGAAGCGATCAACGAGGCGCTGCCGGCGTTCTACAGCCAGGCGCTGATCGAGAACGAGCTGCGCCCCATGGGTCAGCCCGAGGTCGAGGTCACCGAGGTGCCGGTCGACGAGGAGCAGCCGCTGAAGTTCGACGCGGAGCTGGACACCGCCCCGGAATTCGACCTGCCCGACTTCACCCAGATCACTGTCGAGGTGGACCCGCTCGAGGTTTCCGACGAGGACGTCGACGCGGAGTTCGAGGCGCTGCGTGAGCGTTTCGGTACGCTCGCCGGTGTCGAGCGCGCGGCGGCCGACGGCGACTCGGTGACGATCGACCTGACCGCCACGATCGGCGACGATGACATCGACGACGTCTCCGGCATCAACTACCTGATCGGCTCGGGCAACATGCTCGAAGGCCTGGACGACGCGCTCACCGGTCTGTCGGCGGGCGAGAGCAAGACCTTCACCGCGCCGCTCGCCGGTGGCGAGCACGAGGGCGAGGACGCCGAGATCACCGTGACGGTGCAGTCGGTCAAGGAGCGGCAGCTGCCGGAGCTGGACGACGAGTTCGCTCAGATGGCGTCGCAGCACGACACCATCGAGGAGATGCGGTCGGAGGTCGCCGAGCAGGTGGAGCGCGGCAAGCGTTTCGAGCAGGGCGTGCAGGCTCGCGACAAGGCCCTCGACCAGCTGCTGGAGACCTTGGACCTGCCGCTGCCGGAGAAGGTCATCGAGGACGAGGTGCACCAGCACCTGGAGAACGAGGACCGGCTCGAGGACGACGAGCACCGTGCCGAGGTCGACGAGTCGACCCGCAAGGCGCTGCGAACCCAGCTCATCCTGGACAAGATCGTCGAACGTGACGAGATCCAGGTCTCCCAGGAGGAGCTGATCGAGTACATCGTCATGTCGGCTTCGCAGTACGGCATGGACCCCAACCAGTTCGCGCAGGCGCTGGACCAGCAGGGCCAGGTGCCGGCGATCATGGGCGAGGTTGCCCGCCGCAAGGCGCTCGCCTCGATCCTGGATGTGATCAACATCGTCGACACCGACGGCAACGAAGTCGACCTGTCCGAGCTCGACGACGAGGAAGAGGACGAGGACGGTGCGACCGACGAGTCCGCGGAGGTGATCGAGGCGGAGTCCGTCGAGGACGACGCCGACGAGGACGCGGAGAAGTCCGAGGACGCCACCGTCTGAGACGGCACCGCCATACCTTCCGTATGACGCACTGACGAACCCCCTCCGCGCCTGGCGCAGAGGGGTTTTCGTCGATGCCGGTGGCCACGGGGCGGCCATTCCCACCGGGTGCAACGGGCGCAGACCACGCCCCGATTGCGCCGTGGGCGAACATCGGCCCGACCGGGGACGAAGTTGTCCGTCGCGGGCGTTAGGGTCCAGTGAGATGAGTCAGCACCACGACAACGATGGAGACGCGGTGAGCAACGCACAGGAGGTGTCCATGGCCACGCAAGGACAGATGGGCCTGGACGATCAGATCTACAACCGGCTGCTCAAGGAACGGATCATCTTCCTCGGCTCCGACGTCCGCGACGACAACGCCAACGCGATCTGCGCGCAGCTGTTGCTCCTCGCGGCCGAGGACCCGGAGAAGGACATCTGGCTCTACATCAACAGCCCCGGCGGTTCGATCTCCGCGGGTATGGCGATCTTCGACACCATGAACTGGATCCCCAACGACGTCGCCACCGTCGCGATGGGTATGGCGGCGAGCATGGGCCAGTTCCTGCTGTCGGCGGGCACGGCCGGCAAGCGCTACGCCACGCCGCACGCCCGCGTGATGATGCACCAGCCGTCCGGTGGCATCGGCGGCACCGCGTCGGACATCAAGATCCAGGCCGAGCAACTGGTCTTCATCAAGAAGCAGATGGCCGAGCTGATTGCCGAGCACACCGGGCAGACGGTCGAGCAGATCGAGAAGGACTCCGACCGCGACCGCTGGTTCTCGGCACAGGAAGCGCTCGAGTACGGCTTCGTCGACCACGTCTTCGAGCGGTCGACCGACGCACCGGGCGGGAGCAACGCATGACCAACAGCTTTGGAGCACAGATGAATTCGCCGTATGCCGGGCTGGCCGCCCCGCAGCCGAGCAGCCGCTACATCCTGCCGCAGTTCGAGGAGCGCACGTCATACGGCATGAAGCGCTCGGATCCCTACAACAAGCTCTTCGAGGACCGCATCATCTTCCTCGGGGTGCAGGTGGACGACGCGTCGGCCGACGACATCATCGCGCAGCTAATCGTGTTGGAGAGCCAGGATCCGGACCGGGACATCCTGATGTACATCAACTCCCCGGGTGGTTCGTTCACGGCGCTGACCGCGATCTACGACACCATGCAATACATCCAGCCCGACGTGCAGACGTTCGTCATCGGCCAGGCGGCGTCGGCCGCCGCGGTGCTGCTGGGTGCGGGTGCGCCGGGCAAGCGGTTCGCGCTGCCCAACGCGCGGATCCTGATCCACCAGCCGGCGATGGAGGGCACCGGTGGCACGGCCTCCGACCTGGAGATCACCGCCAACGAGGTCTTCCGGATGCGCGAGTGGCTGGAGAAGACCTGGGCCAAGCACACCGGCCGCACGCCGGAGCAGGTCAAGAACGACATCGAACGCGACAAGATCCTGACGGCCGACGAGGCCAAGGAGTACGGCCTCATCGACCAGGTGCTGTCCAGCCGCAAGGCCTCCGCGCAGTAGTAAGCAGTCCAGGAGTAACGAGCGTCCGGGAACCCGGCGGCGCATGGTCGCACGCTGGTGCCGGATGACCCTGGTGCCGTCATTCGCGTCGGTGGGGGTCCGGTCACAATTCCGCTGTCAGCGGACAGGCGTGACTTGTTGTGCGACACCGCGTTTCAATGGAGCAGGTGGCCGACGCGGGCAGGTAGCGTCGGCGCAGCGACCGGCATACGGGCCGGGACACGGCAGACAAGATGGAGGGCGCGTGGCACGCATCGGAGAAGGCGGCGACCTGCTGAAATGCTCGTTCTGCGGAAAGAGCCAGAAGCAGGTCAAGAAGCTCATCGCCGGGCCGGGCGTCTACATCTGCGACGAATGCATCGACCTGTGCAACGAGATCATCGAGGAGGAGCTCGCCGAGACCTCCGAGCTCGGCCTCGACCAGTTGCCGAAGCCCCGTGAGATCTTCGACTTCCTGGAGCAGTACGTCATCGGGCAGGAGACCGCCAAGCGGGCGCTTTCGGTCGCGGTCTACAACCATTACAAGCGGATCCAGGCGGCCGATCAGGCCGCTGCGGCAGGGAAGAAGGACGGTTCGGCGGTCGAGATCGCCAAGTCCAATATCCTGCTGATCGGCCCGACCGGCTGCGGCAAGACCTACCTCGCACAGACGCTCGCCCGGATGCTCAATGTGCCGTTCGCGATCGCCGACGCCACCGCACTGACCGAGGCCGGCTACGTCGGCGAGGACGTCGAGAACATCCTGCTGAAGCTGATCCAGGCCGCCGACTTCGACGTGAAGAAGGCCGAGACCGGCATCATCTACATCGACGAGATCGACAAGGTCGCCCGCAAGAGCGAGAACCCGTCGATCACGCGCGACGTGTCCGGCGAAGGCGTGCAGCAGGCGCTGCTGAAGATCCTGGAAGGCACCACCGCAAGCGTGCCCCCGCAGGGCGGGCGCAAGCACCCGCACCAGGAGTTCATCCAGATCGACACCACCAACGTGCTCTTCATCGTCGGCGGCGCATTCGCCGGCCTGGAGAAGATCATCGAGGCGCGCACCGGCCGGCAGGGACTCGGTTTCGGCTCCGAGTTGCGCACTGCCAAGGACCCGATGACCAGCTTCTCCGACGTGCTGCCCGAGGACCTGATGAAGTTCGGGCTGATCCCGGAGTTCATCGGCCGGCTGCCGGTCATCACCACGGTCGAGCCGCTCGACCGCGAGGGTCTGGTGTCGATCCTCACCGAGCCGCGCAACGCGCTGGTCAAGCAGTACGAGCGGATGTTCGAGATCGACAACGTCGAGCTGGAGTTCACCCAGGATGCCGTCGAGGCGGTGGCCGAGCAGGCGATGCTGCGTGGCACCGGAGCGCGCGGGCTGCGCGCCATACTCGAAGAAGTGCTGCTGCCGGTGATGTTCGACGTGCCCAGCGAGGACGACATCGCGCGGGTTGTCGTCACGCGTGAGGTGGTGCTCGACAACGTCAACCCGACGATCGTGCGCCGTCAGGTGCCCGCCCGCAAACGGCCGCGCAAAGAATCCGCCTGAGCGCGTAGCAATTTCGTATGGCGCCCGGGCTCCGGTCACTGACCGGAGCCGGGCGTTTCCGTCCCCGCGGTGAGCCGCAGGGTCACCAGGGTCGCGACGACCAGGCCCGCGAGGGCTGCCGCGACGCCATACGGAACGAGGGCGCTGTTGGCGGGCTCGATGAGCAGCGCCAACGCGCCCACCACAGTCGTGGCGAGCCCGACCAGGACGGTGCGCCGGGTCCAGCTGGCCACGATCGCGCGCGGTATGGCGGCCTGGTCCGGGCCGCTGCCCGCGAGGGCGACCAACACGTGCGCGATCAGCAGCAGCCACGCGGCGGGCAGCACCAGCCAGGAGGTAGATCCGACACCGCTGAACAGCCACTGCGCAACCATCGCGCCCAGTAGCAGCAACCCGGCGAAGCTGTCGCTGTTGCTCACCAAGATCACGCACCCGATCACGGTGCACAGCAGGCCCATCCAGCTCACCGCACCGGCCCCGATGTCGGTCATCAGCAGCAGCACGACAGCCGCGCCGATCGCGATGGCCAGGGCGGTTGCACGGTCGCGGTGCAGCCCGAGGATGCGCGTCATATTTGGAATGAACCTCATCGCTGCACCGCCCTCGGCTGCGGACGCGCGGACAAGCGGGCAAGCACCGGATCGAGGCTGCCCGGTCCTTGCCATCGGACGACGGGCACGCCGAGCCGCTCGATGGCGCTGATCTCGCGGCGCCGTTCCAGCAGCCGCACGCGCACGGCCAGGGCCGTCTCCCGGTCGGTGTCGGCCGGCATGCCGGGAAAGCAGTCGACGACGAGCACGGTGATGCCGCGCCGGGCCAGTTCGGCCGCAAGCGTCAGGGGCATCGGGCTGAGCAACGGGCTGATCAGCAGCAGCATGCCGCCGGCGTGTACGTGGCTGCGCACGGCTGCGCGCTGGAAGCTGGCGCCGCCGAGGCCGCGTTCGACCCCGCTCAGGCAGTCCAGCAGGCGCCGGCGGTGCAGCACTCCCATGCCGATGGGCACCCTGGTCGGCCGCATGCCGCCCACCACTTCGAGACCGACGCGGTCACCGCGGCCTAGGAAGTAGGTGGCCAGCCCAGCCGAGGCGCGAACGCCGAGGTCGAGCGAGCTCTGCTCACCGGCGTCGACATTGCTGTCCCCGACGTCCGTCGAGGCGTCCAGCACGATGAGGATCTCGGTGTCCTGCTCCGCGAAGGATGTGCGCACATGCAGCGTGCCCGTGCGCGCGGACACGGGCCAGTGGATGCGCCGCAGCCGGTCGCCGGGCTGGACCTGGCGGATGTCGGCGAACTCGGTTCCGTCCGCGCGCATGTTGCTCCGGTTGACGCCGATCAGGCCGTGCGGGTGGGGCAGTCCGCGGGTGCTGTCGAAGCGCGCGATCTCCGGCATGGTGGCGACCGTGATGGAGGGCAGGTCCACTGCGCCATACCGGTAGCCGCCCCACGGACCGAACACCGCGAGCCGGCTGCCGAGGATCTGATGGGTGCCCCACCGGTTCGATCGCCACCGCAAGGTCGTGACGCAGCTGCCGTCCCGGAGCGAAGCGCTGAGTGCGCTCAGGTCGGGCGTCAGGGTGAGCAGCCGGTGGTCACCGACGTATGCCGAGAACTGCTCCGCGGTGTCGCAGCCACTGACGCGGATCGTCCACGCCTGGGTGGTGCCCTCTACCGGGCTCGTCGTGGAGACCGTGCCGGTGATGTCGGGTATGGCGCGAGGCCGGGTCGCGAGGGTCCAGACGGTCACGATGAGCAGCGGTGTGCCCAGCACCAGCAGGTCGGCCCGACCGAAGGCGACCGCGAGACCGACGAGCACAGCGGCGGCGACCGCCGCGCGCAGGAACGCCGGGGTGATGCTCCAGCCCGTTTGACGGGACGGACGGACAGTCTGGCCGGCCATGGGTGGCTCGTCAGCCCTTCGCGGTTGCCGGTGCAGGGACGTTGTCGAGCACCGAGCGAATGACGGAGGACGCGTTGGCTCCGCTCATCCACAGCTCCGGCTTGATCGTGACGCGGTGCGAAAGGACCGATGGGGCAACGGCTTTCACATCTTCAGGAGTGACGAAGTCCCGGCCGCGCACCACTGCGAACGCACGAGCCACGAGCATGAGCGCCAGCGAACCGCGGGGCGAGGAGCCGATGAGCACCTGCGCTTGCGTCCGGGTCGCGGCCGCGAGCCGGACGCAGTAGTCGACGACCGAGTCCTCGACGACGAGTTGCTCGATCGCCGCCTGCATGCCGAGCAGGCCCGCGGCGTCGGTGACCGGCTCGAGGGTGATGTCCTCCTGCTGGCGGCGCATCCGGCGCAGCAGGACGTCCACTTCCTCCTCGGCGGTGGGATAGCCGAAACTCACCCGGCTCAGGAATCGGTCGAGCTGTGCTTCCGGGAGGGGGTATGTCCCTTCGTACTCCACGGGATTCGCGGTTGCGATGACGTGGAACGGGTGGGGGAGCCGGAAGGTCTGGCCCTCCACGGTGACCTGACGTTCCTGCATCGCCTCCAGCAGCGCGGCCTGGGTCTTCGGGGGAGTGCGGTTGATCTCGTCGGCCAGCAGCAACCCGGTGAAGAGTGGACCTTGCCGGAAGTCGAAGGTGGCCGTCCGCTGGTCGAAGATGAACGACCCGGTGAGGTCGGCCGGCAGCAGGTCGGGGGTGAACTGGGCACGGGCGAAGTCCAGGCCGAGGGTCTGCGCCAGCGAGCGCGCGGCGAGCGTCTTGCCCAGCCCGGGGTTGTCCTCGAGCAGCACGTGCCCACCGGCGAGCACGGTCGCCAGGACGAGTTCGAGTGCGTGCCGCTTACCGACGACCGCGCGGTCGACGCTGTCCAGGATCTGCGCGGCCCGCTCGGTGGTCTCGGCGATGGACGGGATGACTACTGGTTGTTCACTCACAGTGCCTCGATGCGGTTGACGATGTCGGTGATGGTTGCGGTGGTCGTGGGTGGTGCGGGCTGCGCGTGGAGGTATGCCGTCAGGCGCGGGTCGGCCTCGGCGAGCAACTGCTCGTCGTCCGGCAACTCCATCGCTCCGCTGGCCGCCGCACGTTCGCGGAGCCGGTCCAGCGCAGCGTCGCGCAGGATGCCCTGCAGGCTGTTGGCACTGGCGTTGGGTTCGTCGCGGGACTGCTGCCGGCCGTCGGCGATGAGCCGGGTCAGGTAGCTGATGCGGCTGTCGGCGTTAGTGCGTAGCCGCCGGCCCGCGGGAGAGCCTTCCCAGGAGGTGGCATCCCATCCCGAGAAGCGATCGCTGGCCAGCCAGTACACCGCGGCGAGGGCGGCCAGTGCAGCCAGCAGTCCGAGTGAGTCCGGATGCATATTCAGCCAGGCGGTGAGCCCCCAGGCGATCAGCCAGCAGGCGACGACGATCAGGATGCGGCGCCGCCACTTCCGGCGGGTGCCGGGGTCTTGCGGGTGTGGGGTCGTCATACGCCCGCCCGGTCGGCAACGTGCAGCGACGAGTGCAACCGGACCAGGGCAGCGAGTGCTTGCTGCCGGTCCTGCTCGTTGGCGGGGTGCTCGGAGAACCTCGCCGCGCGGTAGAGCCGCCCGAGGGTACCGAGGGCCGTGCGGTCGACCTCGAAACTGTCGAGCACCCGGATGGTCAGCTCGGCGGACGTTTCACTCGGATGCCGCTCGACTCCGGCTGCAGCCACGGCCCGTTCCAGGTCCACCCAGCACGCGACGATCGCGTCTGACGGATCACCCTCCAGCAAGAGCTGCTGCTGTCTTCCCGTAGCCGCAGTGATGGATTCCAGCACCGCATCATCGATCTCCGGCAGTTCGCCGCCCTGGTGCGCGCGGCGGCGAGTGAGCCGCAACCGCCGATAGGCCGCGATCAGGGCGGCGATCAGCAACCACAGCACGACGAGCAGCAGCAGGCCCAGGACGATGTCGACGAAGGTCGTCCCCAGGATGTGCGAGACGTGCTGATTCGGCTTGGTGGGGCTGCCGGAGCGGGCCGCTGGCTGGGTCGGCGGCCGGAGCCTCGCGTAATGCAGGTGCAGGTTCGGGTCGTGATTGGGGGTTTGCAGGATCGGGTTCCGCCGAGCGGTCGTGACAATGACGAGCATCATCAGGGCAAGAGCGGTCGCCGCGACGACAAGCAGCATCCGCCGATCAGGAACGCGAGGCGATCGGTCCTCCCCAGAACTCACCGCACCAACCTAGGCCCAATTGCTACCCGCGCGGGCCGAACGCGACGTATTCGTTACCGGGGCGCTACTTCTGCCGCGGAGGTGGTGGCACCAGCTCGACGTCGCGCACCTGGAGCGAGTCGGCGTCGGCATACCTGAGCGCCCCGGTCACCTTCCCGGCCGCCCGCAGGTCGCCTTCGCTTGCGTGCACGAGGTGCTGGGCGCCGGCCGGCGCCGCCAGGGTCAGCGCAGTCACCTCGGCACGCATGCCGAGCTTCGCATCGGACTTGGCCTTGCGGATGCCGGCGAGTGCCTCCCCGAGGACCTGCAGCGTCGCCGGGTCGCCGGTCGACGGGCCGCACTCCCCGGGCAGCGGCCACGACGCGCGGTGCACCGTGCCCTCATGCCACCAGGACCAGACCTCTTCGGTCGAATAGGGCAGAAACGGTGCGAACAAACGCAATTGGACGTCCAGCGCGATGCGCAGCGTCGCGCGTGCGCTGACGGCGGCGCCTTCGCCCTGGGCGCCATACGCCCGGTCCTTGACCAGCTCGATGTAGTCGTTGCAGAAGGTCCAGAAGAACTCTTCGGTCAGCTCCAGGCTGCGGGTGTAGTCCCACGACTCGAAGTGCTTGGTCGCCTGTTCCACCAGGGTGCGCAGGCCAGCGAGTAGCGCCAGGTCGAGCGGCTCGGTGACAGCGGCCGCGAGGTCGCCGTGCACTTCTCCCATAGAGAGCGCGAACTTGCTCGCGTTGAGCAGCTTCATGGCCAGCCGCCGGCCGACCTTCATCTGGTCTTCTTCGTATGCCGCGTCCTGGCCCATTCGAGCCGAGGCGGCCCAGTAGCGCACCGCGTCGGCGCTGTGCTGGGTCAGCACGTCCTCCGGCGTGACGACGTTCCCCTTCGACTTGGACATCTTCTTGCGGTCCGGGTCGAGGATCCAGCCGTTGATGGCCGCATCCGACCAGGGCACACAGTCGTGCTCGAGATGACTGCGCACCACGGTCGCGAACAGCCAGGTGCGGATGATGTCGTGGCCTTGCGGCCGCATGTCCATCGGGAAGATCTTCGCGAAGAGCTCGTCGTCGTTGCGGCCACCCGCGTTGCCCGCCACCGGCCAGCCGGACACGATCTGCGGGGTGAGCGATGAGGTCGCCCAGGTGTCCATGATGTCCGGATCACTGACGAACCCGCCTGGCACGCCTCGCTGTTCGGCCGTGTAACCGGGTGGCACGTCGGTGGCCGGGTCGACCGGCAGGGTGTCCGCCGTGGCTGCGATCGGGTGGTCGTGGTCGATCTCGCCGTCGGCATCCAGCGGATACCAGATGGGGAACGGCACGCCGAAGAAGCGCTGCCGGCTGATCAGCCAGTCGCCGTTGAGGCCCTCGACCCAGTTGGTGTAGCGGCTGCGCATGAACGACGGATGGAAGTCGATCTGCTCTGCGCACGCGAGGAGTGCCTTGCGCAGTTCGGCGTCCCGGCCGCCGTTGGTGAGATACCACTGGCGGCTGGTCACGATCTCCAGCGGCTTCTCGCCGCGTTCGTAGAAATTGGCCTTGCGCTGGGTTGGTTTCGGCTCCCCGTCGAGATCGCCGGACTCGCGCAGTGCGTCGACGACGGCGATCCGGGCCGAGTGGACGGTCTTGGTGGCCATGTTCTCGGCATACAACTGCTCGCCGGGGCCACCGGCGACCCACGCGGGCGTCTCGCCCTGCAGCCGCCCGTTGCGGGTGATGATCGAGCGGGTCGGCAACTGGAGCTCGCGCCACCAGGTCACGTCGGTCAGGTCGCCGAAGGTGCAGCACATGGCGATGCCGGCGCCCTTGTCGGGCTCGGCCAGCCGGTGTGCGAGGACCGGGATCTCGACGCCGAAAAGCGGTGAGGTCACAGTGGATCCGAAGAGCGCCTGGTACCGCTCGTCGTCCGGGTGCGCGATCAGCGCGACGCAGGCGGGGATCAGCTCGGGGCGGGTCGTCTCGATGTAGACGGGTTCGTCGCCGTGGTGGAAGGCCACCCGGTGGAAGGCGCCGGGGTAGTCGCGGGCCTCCAACTCGGCCTGGGCGACCGCGGACTGGAAGGTGACATCCCACAGGCCTGGCGCCTCGGCCTGGTAGGCCTCGCCCCGCTCCAGGTTGTGCAGGAAGGCCTCCTGCGCCACGGCCCGCGAGCGGTCGTCGATGGTGCGGTAGGTCTGTGCCCAATCGACCGACACCCCGAGCCGGCGGAAGAGCGACTCGAACGCCTTCTCGTCCTCGGTGGTCAGCTCCTCGCACAGCGGGATGAAGTTGGCGCGGCTGATCGGCACCTGGTCGGCAGCCTTGACTGACTTGCCTTCGGCACCACGCAGCGGCGGGGTGAAGTCGGGATCGTATGCCGCGGAGTGGTCGCCGCGGACGCCGTAGAAGTTCTGCACGCGGCGCTCGGTCGGCAGGCCGTTGTCGTCCCACCCGAGCGGGTAGAACACCTCCTTGCCGCGCATCCGCTGATAGCGCGCCACCACGTCGGTGTGCGTATAGCCGAAGACGTGCCCCACATGCAGGCTCCCGCTCGCGGTGGGCGGAGGGGTGTCGATGGAGAAGACCCGGTCGCGGGGGAGCGACAGGGCGCGCTCACGGTCGAACTTGTAGGTGTCCTGCTCCCGCCATACAGCGGCCCACTTGTCCTCCAGGCCGTCCACGGTCGGCTTGTCGGGGATCTGTGGGCTGTGCTGCTGGTGGGCGGGTTCAGTCATGCCGCACATGATCCCATCCGCCCGAGCGCGCTGACGAATCGGTTTCCCGCCCGGCGCCCGCCTCGCCTCCCCTTCCCCGGTGCCCGCTTCCCTCCCGCGAATGACGGCTTCCTCGGTGAGCGACGGTGCAATTTCGCCGTCGCTCGGCGAATTCGCCGTCAGTCGGCAGGCCGGGCGAGCACGCGACCCTGTATGGCGACCGTAGTCTGCAGGCATGGCAGCACTCGATCCGATCGGCATTCTCGAAGCGCATGTGGCGGCATTCAACGATCGCGACATCGATGGATTGCTGCGCGGCTTCACCGCGGATGCCGAGTGGGTCACCGGCCGATACCGGTGCTCCGGCATCGGCGAGCTGACGGAACTCTTCATCGGCGCCTTCGGGGCCATCGCTCCTCGGCTGGAGATTGTGCGGGCGGTGCCGGGGGATGGACTGGTTGCAGCCGAACTGGTGGAGCGTATGGCGATCGACGGTCAAGTCGTCGCGGCGCCGATCGCGGGGTTCTACACGCTGCGGGGCGGGCGGATCGCGATCGCGAAGATCTACCGGGAGGGCAGTGCCGACATACCGACTGCTGGTGCCGGCGCCGAGTGACGGCGAATCCGTCGAATGACGGTGCAATTGCGCCGTCATTCGCCAAGGAAGCCGTCACTCGTGGGGAAAGGGGAGCGCTGGAGCGCTGGGGAGCCCGGACGGGTGAGCGACCGCAGGCCGGGCAATGTCGTGGATTCCGGGCGCGTGGCGATACGGTCGTCATGGCCAGTCAGATCAACCGGAACACTGGGGAGTGACCAATGCCCGACGCCAGCACGGTGCAGCAGTTCATCGACACCTTCCCGCCGGATGCGAACACACGCGTCCCGAGCGACGATTTCGTGTCGTATGGCGAGGCGCGTCTCCCGGACGCGCTGCTCGGCCTGTGGCGCACCCACGGTCTCGGCTGGTATGGCGGCGGGAGGGTCGCGCTGGTCGACCCGGGCCGCTGGATGCCGGTGCTGCAGACGTGGTTCGGTTCCTCGATCGGGAGCATCCCCTTCGCGATCACCAGCTTCGGCCACGTCTATCACTACGACCGGGTCGACGGTCACGACCGCATCCAATGCCTCGACCCGCACTTCCAGCACAACGTCGAGGTGGCCCAGGATGCCGTGGTGTTCTTCACGCAGCACCTCACCGGCTCCAACTCTCACCCGGCAGACCTGCGCGAGCTGCACAAGGCGGCCGTCAGCGAGCAAGGCAGCCTCGGCGAGGACGAGATCTTCTACTTCGAGCCGATCCTCGCGCTCGGTGGTCAGGTCAACCTCGACAATCTCAAGAAGGGTGACGGTCCGGAGCACGTCGGCGACATACACCGGCAGGTAGCAGCGCGCCGCTGAGACCGAGCCCGGGGAGCCGTCCCGGAAGGAGCGGGAGCGATCAGGCTCGGTGATGCACCTCCTGCAGCCCGTAGACCGGTGTCGGGATGCCCTCATAGCGAGCCTTCAGCTGCAGTGCCAGATAGAGCGAGTAGTGCCGTGACTGGTGCAGGTTGCCTCCGTGGAACCACAGCGCCTCTTGCTGCGTGGGCTTCCACATGTTGCGCTGCTCGCCCTCCCAGGGACCCGGATCCTTGGTGGTGTCGGAGCCCAGACCCCACACCTTGCCGACCTTGTCAGCCGTCTCTTGGTCGATGATGTCGGCGACCCAGCCGTTCATCGAGCCGTAGCCGGTCGCGTAGACCACCAGGTCAGCGGGCAGTTCGGTGCCGTCCTCGAGCACGACCGAGCTCTCGGTGAGGTGGTCGACGTTGCCGTGGGCCAACTGCACCTTGCCGTCGCAGACCAGCTCGGCCGCGCCCACGTCGATGTAGTAGCCGGACCCGCGCCGCAGGTACTTCATGAACAGGCCGGAGCCGTCGTCCCCCCAATCGTGCTGGAAGCCAACCTTTTCCAGCCGGTCGTAGAAGTCTTTGTCGCGTTCGGCCATCTTCTCGTAGAGCGGGATCTGGAACTCGTGCATGATCCGGTAGGGGAGCGAGGCGAAGATCATGTCGGCTTTGTCGGTCGTGACACCGGCCGCGACCGCGCGCTCGGAGTAGAGGTCGCCGAGCCCGATGTCCATCAGCGACGCCGACTTCACGATGTGCGTCGATGACCGTTGCACCATGGTCACGTCGGCGTCGTGCTCCCACAATGCCCCGCAGATGTCGTGCGCGGAGTTGTTGGAGCCGATCACGACGACCTTCTTCCCGGTGTAGTTCTCCGGCCCGGGATGCTGGCTGGAGTGCTGCTGCTCGCCTTCGAAGACGTCCATGCCCGGGAACTTCGGCAGGTTGGGCTTGCCCGACATGCCCGTCGCGAAGACGAGTTGCTTCGGCGCCAGCACGACCTCCTCACCGTCCCGGTCGACGACCACCCGCCAGGTCCTCGTCTCCTCGTCGTATGCCGCGGAGGTCACCGTCGAGCGCGTCCAGTAGGGCACCTCCATCACCCGGGTGTACATCTCCAGCCAGTCGCCGATCTTGTCCTTGGGCGCGAACACCGGCCAGTTCGCGGGGAATTGGAGGTAGGGCAGGTGGTCGTACCAGACCGGGTCGTGCAGGCAGAGGCTCTTGTAGCGGCCTCGCCACTGGTCGCCGGGCCGGTCGTGCTTGTCGAGGACGACGGCCGGCACCTTCAGCTGGCGCAGCCGCGCGCCGAGGGCGATGCCCCCCTGGCCGCCGCCGATCACCACGACATACGGCTGCTCGGTGCGACCGAGCGACGCCTCCTCGTCCTGCCGCTTCTCCAGCCACGACTTCCGGCCGCGGGTCAACTCGTGCTCCACGCCCTGCGGCCGGGTGGCACCCTGGTTCTCCTCGTAGCCCTTCAGTTCGCGCAGGCTGGTGAGCAGCGTCCAGGCACGCAGCCGGCTTTCCTCCTCCTTGAGTCGCAGATGACCCTTGCCACGCCCGACAGCGGTCTCGAAGGTGATCCAGCACTCGATCACCCCGCCGGCCTCGGTCGGCTCCTCGCTCAGCGCCCACCCGCCCGGATCGGTGTCGTCGAGCGTATGCCGCAGCAGGTCACGTATGCCGGTGTGGCCCTCCGCGGTCTTGATGTTCCAGGTGAACGACACGAGGTCGCGCCAGAAGCACTGCGTCACGAACAAGTCGACGGCGGCGTCGACGTCCCGTGCGCGCAGGGCAGCATCGAAGTCGGCCAGCCAGGCGCTCGCGCGGTCGCCCGCAGTGTCGGTGGTGGTGGGTTGTTCCAGGGTGTCGGTCATCGCGCGCCTTTCTGCCGGTGTGGTGATCTACAGCACAGCGCGTCGGTACGCTGGAGGGAAGCGTTGCAGCACGTTGCAACCACGCTCCGGGCCAGCACCCGGGGCCGGACGTCGCCGAAGGGAGTTGCCCCAGGTGAGCGGCTACAACGCGATTGAGCCGGGCACCGACCTGGCTCGCTATGCACGCGAACTCATGCGCATGCACGAGTCGTTCATCGGCGGTGGCCGGTCCGCCATCCAGCCGCGTCCGCTCGTTTCGCGGTCCTGGCAGCGGGTGCTCGGCTTCGGACTCGTGGCGGACCGGACCGGAGCGCGCGATCCGCTGCCGCCGGCACGCGTCGAGCAACTGCGCGGTGAGTCGCCGTTGCATCTGGTCATCGACGATCTCGCCCGGGTGATCTCCAGCGTTGCCGACGCGTCGCACTTCCTGATGGTCGTCACCAACGGAGACGGCATCATCCTGTGGCGCCGAGGCGACAGCAAGGTTCGCCGCCGGGCCGACCGGCTGGGCTTCAGCGAGGGGGCGCGGTGGACCGAGGACGCAGTGGGCACCAACGCGATCGGCACCGCGCTGGAGGAGGCCAGCCCAGTGCAACTCTTCTCGGGTGAGCACTTCGAGCAAGCCCAACACCCTTGGTATTGCACGGCTTTCCCGATCCATGATCCGCGCAGTGGCGAACTGCTGGGCATCGTCGACATCAGCGGCCCGGCACTGACCCTGCATCCGGCGATCAGCGCGCTCGTCGAGACGGCAGTGCTGCTGGCCGAGTCGCTGCTGCGACGTCACCATGAGGCCGCGCTCGAGCGGCTGCGGCTAGCCGCCGAACCGGTCGTGTCCGCCGGTGGCGGGCCGGCGCTGGTCGTCGACGACGCCGGCTGGGTTGCGCACAGTGCAGGAGTGGCCACCAGGGACCGGATCGCGGTTCCCGAAGCCGACCGTCCGCTCGCCGTGCCCGGGCTCGGTCTGTGTATGCCGGAGCGCCTCGACCTCGGCTGGCTGGTGCGGACGGCGGCGGCCGACCGGCGCATCACCGCGCACCTGGAACTCGGGCGGAAGCCGGCCGTCGAGATCTGTGCCGACGCTGCGCCGTGGCGGGTGGCGCTGTCGCAGCGGCATGCCCAGATTCTGCAGCAACTGGCCGGCGCGGGCCGCGAGGGGCTCACGCCGTACGAGCTGAGCGTTGCGTTGTTCGGCGACGGCGAACACGTGGTCGCCGCCCGGGCCGAGGTCTCACGACTGCGGCGGTCGCTCGGGGCGATCGTGGACGGCAGTCCCTACCGGATCGCGGACGGGGTGCACCTTACGGTGACCCCGGCCGCCGAGAGTCGGGCTTTCTGAGGTCCCCGATCGAGAGGACCCCTTGTGCATCGAGCGGACCCGAAAACCGGGCTGGCTTTCTGGTCCGCTCGATGCACAAGGGGTGCTCTCGATCAGGTGGGGCGGCCGATCAGCTGCGGGCCTGCCCGGGGACGTTGACCACGGGGATGACGTCGTCGGCATACGACCGCAGCGTGTGCTCCTTATCGTCATGCTGCAGATAGACCGAGAACTGGTCGACGCCGAGTTCGCGCAGCTCCTCGATGCGGCGGATGTGCTCCTCCGGCGGCCCGATGATGCAGAAGCGGTCGACGATCTCGTCCGGCACGAACTGCGCGTGCGTGTTGCCGGCGCGCCCGTGCTGGTTGTAGTCGTAACCCTCGCGATCCGCGATGTAGTCGGTCAATGCCTTTGGCACGCCTGAGGATTCGCCGTACCGGCCGACAATGTCAGCGACGTGGTTGCCGACCATCCCGCCGAACCAGCGGCATTGGTCGCGGGCGTGTGCGGCCTGCTCGGCACTGCCGTCGGTGACGTATGCCGGTGCCGCCACGCAGATCGTGATGTCGTCGGGGTTGCGGCCAGCCGCCTCGGCGGCCGACCGGACGGCGCCCACCATCCAGGCGGTGATCTGCGGGTCGGCCAGCTGCAGGATGTAACCGTCGGCGACCTGGCCGGTCAGCTCCAGGGCCTTCGGCCCGTATGCCGCCACCCACACCTCCAACCGGGACTTGCTCGCCCACGGGAGCCGGAGCGTGGTGTCGCCATACGGCATGGCCTCGCCGCAGCCCAGCCCGCGGATGACGCCGACGGCCTGGCGCAGCGCCGCGAGCGTGCTCGGCCGGCCACCCTCCACTCGCACGGCCGAGTCGCCGCGCCCGATCCCGCAGACCGTGCGGTTGCCGTACATCTCGTTGAGTGTGGCAAACAGCGACGCGGTCACGGTCCAGTCGCGGGTCGTCGGGTTGGTCACCATCGGCCCGACGGTCACCCGCCGGGTGCGGTCCAGGATCTGCCCGAAGATCGGGTAGGGGTCCTGCCACAGGATGTGACTGTCGAAGGTCCACACGAAGTCGAACCCGGACCGGTCGGCTTGCACCGCGAGATCGACCACCCGCGCCGACGGGGGAGTGGTCTGCAGGACGACACCGAAGTCCATCAGATGAGGTACTGCGACAGGGAGCGCTTGACGAACTGCCCGCGCCCGGGCGATCCGCTGAATTCGCCGTCGTGCAGGACGATTTCGCCGCGGGACAGCACCGTCTCGACCTTGCCGGTGAACTCCCAGCCCTCGTAGACCGAGTAGTCGACGTTCATGTGGTGCGTCTGCGCCGAGATGGTCTGCGTGGCGGCTGGGTCGTAGACGACGATGTCCGCGTCCGACCCGGGTGCGATGACGCCCTTCTTCGGATACATGCCGAACATCCGCGCCGGAGTCGCCGCGGAGATCTCCACCCAGCGGGCCAGGCTGATCTCACCCTTGGTGACGCCCATGTGCAGCAGGTCCATCCGGTGCTCCACTCCCGGTATGCCGTTGGGGATAGCCCGGAAGTCGTCCTTGCCGAGCTGCTTGCCGGTGGCGAAGCAGAACGGGCAGTGGTCGGTGGCGACCACCGACAGGTCGTTGGTGCGCAGCCCGCGCCAGAGCTTCGCCTGCTCCTCGGCCGGGCGCAACGCGGGAGTGCAGACATACTTCGCACCCTCGAAATCCGGCCGGGCCAAATCGGATTCGTCCAGGAAGAGGTATTGCGGACAGGTCTCGCCGAAAACGTTGCGGCCCGCGTCGCGCGCTGCCGTCACGACGTCGACCGCGGCGCCGCTGGACAGGTGCACGAAGTAGAGCGGCGCGCCCGTGACGTCGGCCATCTGCGCGGCCCGGTTGACCGCCTCGGCCTCCAGTGCGATCGGCCGGGTCAGGCCGTGCCACTTGGGCTCGGTGTGTCCGGCATTGATCGCGCGGGTCACGATCTGGTCGATCGCCGCGCCGTTCTCGGCGTGCATCATGATCGTCGCGCCGTTGTCGCTCGCGCGGTACATCGCCTGGATGATCTGGTCGTCGGTCGACAGGAACACGTCCGGGTAGGCCATGAACAGCTTGAAGCTGGTCACGCCCTGGTCGACCAGGGCGTCCATCTCCTTCAGCGACATGTCGTTGACGTCGGCGAGGATCGCGTGGAATCCGTAGTCGATGCACGCCTTTCCCTCCGCCTTGGCATGCCAGAGGTCGACCGCCTCTTGCAGGGAGCCGCCCTTCTTCTGCACCGGGAAGTCGACGATTGTCGTCGTGCCGCCCCAGGCCGCGGCGCGCGTGCCCGTCTCAAAGTCGTCGACGCTGAACGTCCCGCCGAACGGCATGTCCATGTGGGTGTGGACGTCGATGCCGCCGGGCAGCACGTACTTGCCGGACGCGTCGATCGTCCGATCCGCCTGTATGCCGAGGGCGCTCGCCGTGCCGGGTGCAAGGACCGCGGAGACGGTTTCCCCGTCGACCAGCACGTCCGCGGGCGCTGCTCCTTGCGGCGAAACGACCTGACCTCCGGTGATGAGGGTTGTCGTCATACTGTCACTCCTTCTTCGTCGCCATCGGCCGGTGCGGCCGAATTGTCATACGAGACAGGTGCTTTCGTCGCCTTCATCAAGACTGTGTAGATGATGGCCGCCGAAACGAGCCCGACGATCCAACCGTAGTCCGCGAGCGGCTTCAGGAACGGGATCATGCCGTCGGCAGGGAACGGTCCGGTCTTGTTGCCCTTGGCGTCGAGGGCCGAGTAGGACCCACCGCCGGCGAGGAGCGCAGCGACCACGAAGGACAGGACGGCGATCCAGTTCCACCCGCCGCGATACCAGTAGAGGCCGCGGCCGCGAGTGTAGAGGTCGCGCACGACCAGGTTCCTGCGCCGCACGAACCAGTAGTCGGCCAGCAGGATCCCGGCCACCGGGCCGAGGATCGCCCCGACGAAGTTGAGCCAGGTGAAGATGTAGATGTCCGGGTCGGAGACCAGCTTCCACGGCATGATCAGCACCGAGAGCACACAGGTGATCAGCGCGCCGCGGCGGAAGTTGATGTGTTTCGGCACCGCATTGGCGAAGTCGTATGACGGGCTCACCAGGTTCGCGGCGACGTTGACCGCGAGGGTGGCGACCATCACCGTAGCCAGCGCCAGCAGCGTCCCGACCCAGTTGTTGATTCGCGCCGCCAGCTGGATCGGGTCCCAGATGACCTCGCCATACACCTTCTCCGACGCGGACGTGACGAAGACCGACAGCAGCGCGAAAAGCGTCATGGTTGTTGGCAACCCGTAGGTCTGGCCGAGCGCCTGCTGCTTCTGGGAGCCGCCGAATCGGGTGAAGTCGGAGATGTTCAGCGAGAGGGTGGCCCAGAAGCCGATCATCCCCATCAGGGATGGCCCGAACGCCTTCCAGAACGCGTGCCCGTGCAGCGTGCCCGGTTGGGAGAGGATGTCGCCGACGCCGCCGGCCTTGTGCCACATGTAGACCAGCAGCGCGATCGCCGCGACGAGCACGACCGGCGCGGCCCAGTTCTCGAAGTGTTTCAGGGTGTCGATGCCGCGAACGATGATGGCGATCTCGATCAGCCAGAAGACGAAGAAGCTGAGCCACTGGGTCCAGGCGAAGCCGCCGAAGTGCCCGGCGTTCGCCCATCCGCTGCCGAACATTTTGCCGGCGAGCAGGAAGATGCCCTCGCCGCCGATCCACGTCTGGACTCCGAACCAGCAGGTCGCGGCGAGGGCGCGGATGAGCGCGGGCAGGTTCGCCCCGAAGACGCCGAACGACGAGCGGGCGAGCACGGGGAACGGTATGCCGTACTTCGTGCCGCCGTGCCCGTTGAGCAGAATCGGGATGAGCACGATGACGTTGGCCGCCAGAATGATGAAAACCGCCTGCTGCCAGGACATTCCGGCGGCAACCAGCCCGGACGCGAGCAGCCAGGACGGGATGTTGTGGCTCATCCCGACCCACAGGGCCGTGTAGTTGTAGGTGTTCCAGGTGCGCCGGGCGACCGGGACGGGGACCAGGTCGTGGTTGGAGAGCGCCGGGTCGTGCAGTGCGGCGGTGTCCACCAGCTCGACTCGGCCGTCAGGATTCTCGACCTGCCCCTCACGGGCGACGGATGCGGACTGGGTTGTCATACGCGGCTCCTCAAGGCGACGGGAGAATGCCGGTCACAGTATCGGCGCGCAGCGCGCGCGGGCTCGGTCACGGTGTCACGCATCCCCGCCGTCGCGTTGCGTGTTGTAATCGGCTGGATCGGCGGCGTTCGGCGGCGGTCGGGCGCGCGATCGGGAAGAGTTGGTCACAGACGGGTGTGCGACGCACACCGAGACCTGGTCCCTGGAGAGGTGCCCGATGCAGCCGATGACGTTGGCCGAAGTGATCGAGCTTGCCGCGATCAAGGAGGGCCAGCCCGAGGTTGCGCACGGCCACGATCACCTTGCCGATCCGGTGCGCTGGTGTCACGTCGGCGAGGTGCCGGACATCGGGGCCATGCTCACCGGCGGGGAGGTCGTGCTGACGACCGGCGCCATGCTCGCGGCGGATCCGGATCAGGTCGCGTACGTCACGCAGATCGCCGAAGCCGGTGCCACCGCAGTGTTTCTCGGCATCGGGCGGACCTTCGACGCCATACCGCAGGCGCTGCTGAAGGCGTGCAGGGCGGCGGACCTGCCGCTGGTCGTGATGTGGCGGCCGGTCGCGTTCGTGACGATCACCGAAGCGGTGCAGTCGACGATCCTGGCGCGGGCGACCAGCCGGTCGACGGTGTCGGAGAACGTGCGCGACACGCTGCACCGGCTGACCCTGCAACGCGCGCCGATGCAGGCGCTGGTCGACGAGATCTCCGGACTCGCGGGGTGTCCGGTGGTGGTGGAGAACACGGCGCGGCAGGTGCAACTCGCAGCGGGCGAGGCCGGGTTGCGGGAGGTGCTGCGTGACTGGACTCGCTTGTCGCAGTATGTTTCCCGTTTCGCCGGCACCGACGACGTCTACACCACCCCGGACGGCATCGTGGCGGCGACACTGACCGAGCAGGGCCGGCCGTGGGGTTCGCTCATCCTCTTCGCGCACGGTGAACCGGCCGATCGCTCCGAGGTCGTGGCGCGGCGTGGCGTCGAGGCGCTCAACCTGCACAAGCTGGTGTCGGCGGGCGGGGCCGACTGGCAACGGGAGGCGCAGGAGGTGCTGCTCGCGGACCTGCTCGGCGGGCACGGCGGCGCCGACCTGCTGGAGTTGCGCGCGAGGGCGTCGGGTTTCCGCATCCGGCACTGCCGGCTGACACCGCTGGCGGTCGCGCTCGGCCGGAACGAGCGCACGTGCGAGATGTTGCTGGAGCAGGCTCGGTCCGTGGCCCGGCGCTGCGGCGTCGGGGCGCTGGTCGGTCCGGTGGAGCACGGCACGGTGCGGCTCCTGGTGTCCACAGATCCGTCGGAGGACCCGGTGTCCACGGTGGACGGGTTCGCCGGACTGCTCGCGGGCGAATCCGAGGGGCGGATCGCGCTGGTGGCGGCCGGCCCCGCGGTGGACGGGCTGGGCCGGCTCAGCCAGTCGTTCGCGCGGGCCGAGCAGACTCTGGGGGCGGCGACGCGCCTTGGCTGGAGCGGGCGGGGTGTGGTCCGGCTCGCCGACCTGCGTCTGCCGGGCCTGGTCGAGGTGCTCGCCACCAACCACGACGTGCAGGACTTCGTCGATCGCGAACTCGGCGCGCTGCTGGACAGCCCCGAACTCGTCGACCTGCTCGAAACTTTCATTGCCAACGGTCTCAACAAGTCCTCGACCGCCCAGGCGCACCACCTTTCCCGGCCCGCGGTCTACCGCCGGCTGGAGCAGATCACCGAGCGGCTCGGCATCGACCTGGACGACGTCCGCGACGTCGCCGGGCTGTATGTCGCCCTTCTCGCCCTGCGCGCCCGTGGCCGGTGAGCGCTCCTGGCAGGTCGAGTAGCCCCGGGGGAGCGTGCTTGGGCGACCGAGTAGCCCGGGGGAGCGAAGCGGAGGAGGGCGTATCGAGGTGGCCACGCCGCGCACTCTCCTTCTGATCGAGAGGACCCCATCCGGATTGAGAGGACCCCATCCGGGTGCCCATTTTTGGGTCCGCTGGTGCGGTTGTGGGTCCTCTCGATCAACGGGGGTACGACGGGAAGCACGCCGCGTCGTCAAGTGGCCCGAGTGGGCACTTACTGTCGAGTATTCATTCGCGTGTACTCGCTAGTAATTGCCCCGAGTGGTCACTTACGTGCGGGTACGTAGCCCTCCGTGAGCGGGCGGCACCAGATCCGCCGCCGCCATACGGCCTACTTGTCGGTAAGGGCGGTGTAGGTGTCGGGGCGGCGGTCGCGGTAGAACGCCCACGTGGCCCGCTGCTCGCGGATCGCGTCCAGGTCCAGGTCGCGCACCAGCAGCTCCTCGATCTGGTCGGAGGCGACGTCGCCCACGAACGCGCCGCGCGGGTCGGCGAAGTATGACGTGCCGTAGAAGTCGTCGTCGCCGAGCGGCTCGATGCCGACACGGTTGAGCGCGCCGACGTAGTACATGTTCGCGGCGGCAGCGGCGGTCTGCTCCAGCTTCCACAGGTGGTTGGACAGCCCGCGCGAGGTGGCCGAGGGGTTGAACACGATCTCGGCACCGGCCAGGCCGAGCCCGCGCCAGCCCTCGGGGAAGTGGCGGTCGTAGCAGATGTAGACGCCGACCTTGCCGACCGCGGTCTCGAAGACCGGCCAGCCGTCATTGGCGCCGGGGCGGAAGTAGAACTTCTCCCAGAAGCCGTGCAATTGAGGGATGTGGGTCTTGCGGTACTTGCCGAGGTAGCGCCCGTCGGCGTCGATCACGGCTGCCGCGTTGAACAGCACGCCGGGCTGGACCTCTTCGTAGATCGGCAGGATCATGACCTGCCCGGTCTCCTTCGCTATCGAGCTGAACCGCTGCACGATCGGGCCGTCGGGGATCGCCTCGGCATACTCGTACCAGGCCTTGTCCTGGACCTGCGCGAAGAACGGCCCCATGAACAGCTCCTGGAAGCAGAGCACCTGGCTGCCCTGACTGGCCGCCTGGCGCGCCGCCTCCTCGTGGGCGTCGAGCATCGACTCCTTGTCCCCACGCCAGTGGGTCTGGAACAGAGCGGCTTTGACAGTGGTCATTGCTGGCCTCCCTCGGGGGCGTTCGTCAGTGATGTAGCGACGCTAACCCCGCGCACTCACCTCGCGGGCCGTCGCGCTGTCACGAGAACGTGCGGCGGTGTTACACCGTGTCGGAGTCGTCGTCGCGATGTGCGGCGACCGCCTCGTCGGTGACCGCTCGCTCGGGTGTCGGTCGAATCGAGTTGGTCGCAGACAGATCCGGCGAATAGACTCTGGACATCAGCGTTCGAGCCGTCATCAGCGGCGAGCTTCCGGAAGAACGGCGCGGGAGCGCCCAGTAGAACCGGACGGGACGAGCCCGTCACAGCTCATGCACGAGCGGTCGTATGACGAGGAGCGTCTCGCCATACGGCAAGCGAGGTGGTACCGCGGTGCCGGCCCGACCGGGCAGGCGTCGTCCTCGAACAGGACGACCCGACCGCGAAAGAGACACCGCGTATGACCTACCCCAAGGTCGATCTGACCGCCGCCGCACCGACCGGAGTAGCGCCGTCCGCCGACTTCCCGGCGATCGAGCAGGCAGTCCGCGACTACTGGGCGGCCGACGACACCTTCCGGGCGTCCGTCGAGCAGCGTGACCCGGGCACCGACGGCGACAACGAGTTCGTCTTCTACGACGGCCCGCCCTTCGCCAACGGGCTGCCGCACTACGGCCACCTGCTGACCGGCTACGTCAAAGACCTGATCCCGCGCTACCAGACGATGCGCGGCAAGCGCGTGGAGCGCCGCTTCGGCTGGGACACTCACGGGCTGCCCGCCGAGCTGGAGGCGATGAAGCAGCTCGGGCTGAAGACCAAGGACGAGATCCTCGAGATGGGGGTCGACAAGTTCAACGACGCCGCCCGCGCGTCCGTGCTGCGCTACACCGACGAGTGGCGCGAGTACGTCGAGCGGATGGGCCGCTGGGTCGACTTCGAGAACGACTACAAGACCCTCAACCCGGACTTCATGGAGTCGGTCAGCTGGGTCTTCAAGACGCTCTACGACAAGGGGCTGATCTACGAGGGCTTCCGCGTGCTGCCCTACTGCTGGAACGACGAGACGCCGCTGTCCAACCACGAGCTGCGCATGGACGACGACGTCTACCAGCAGCGGCAGGACCCGGCCGTCACCGTCGGATTCCGTTGCACCGAAAGCAAACTCGACGTTCTGAAGGACGCGCACTTCCTGATCTGGACGACCACGCCGTGGACGCTGCCGTCCAACCTTGCGGTCATGGTCGGGCCGGACATCGACTACGTCGTGGTCGAGACCGACGTGCCCACGGGCACCACGCAGCGCTACGTGATCGCGGCCGCGCGGGTGGCGGCATACGCCAAGGAGCTCTTCGGCGACGCCAAGGCCGACCCGCAGGAGTATGTCGTGACGCGCCTCACCGGCCACGACCTGCTCGAGTCGGTCTACGCGCCGCCGTTCAGCTACTTCGCCGACCACGAGAACGCGTTCCGCGTGGTGCCGGCTGACTTCGTGACGACCACGGACGGCACCGGCCTGGTGCACAGCGCCGGCGCCTTCGGCGAGGACGACATGATCGTCACCGAGCGCGAGGGCATCGCACCGGTCATGCCCGTCGGCCCGGACGGACGCTTCACCGCACCCGTGGCGGAGTACGAAGGCATGCTCGTCTTCGACGCGAATCCGCACATCATCGACGACCTCAAAGCTGGGACCGGCTCGGTCACCGTGAGCACAGTGCTGGTGCGCCGGGAGACCTACGAGCACTCCTACCCGCACTGCTGGCGGTGCCGGAACCCGTTGATCTACAAGGGAGTCAGCTCCTGGTTCGTGAGCGTCACGGCGTTCAAGGACCGCATGCTCGCGCACAACCAGGAGATCAACTGGGTGCCCGAGAACGTCAAGGACGGGCAGTTCGGCAAGTGGCTCGCCGGCGCACGCGATTGGTCGATCACCCGCAACCGCTTCTGGGGCAGCCCGGTGCCGGTGTGGAAGTCGGACGACCCGGCATACCCGCGCATCGACGTCTACGGCTCGTTCGCGGAGCTGGAGCGCGACTTCGGCGTGCAGGTCGACGACCTGCACCGCCCGGGCATCGACCGGCTCACCCGGCCCAATCCCGATGACCCGACCGGGAATTCGACGATGCGCCGCGTCGAGGACGTGCTCGACGTGTGGTTCGACTCCGGGTCGATGCCCTACGGCCAGGTGCACTATCCCTTCGAGAACGCCGACTGGTTCGAGCACCACTTCCCGGCCGACTTCATCGTCGAATACATCGGGCAGACCCGCGGCTGGTTCTACATGCTGCACATCCTGGCGACCGCGCTCTTCGACAAGCCGGCGTTCAAGAACGTCATCTGCCACGGCATCGTGCTGGGCAGCGACGGGCAGAAGATGTCCAAGTCACTGCGCAACTACCCGGACGTCAACGAGGTCTTCGACCGCGACGGCGCCGACGCGATGCGCTGGTTCCTGATGAGCAGCCCGATCCTGCGCGGTGGCAACCTGATCGTCACCGAGCAGGGCATCCGCGACGGTGTGCGCCAGGTGCTGTTGCCGCTGTGGAGCAGCTGGTACTTCTTCAGTCTCTACGCGAACGCGGCTGAGACGGAAGGACATTGGCGGACCGACTCACCCGACGTGATGGACCGCTACATCCTGGCCAAGACGCGCGAACTGGTCGAGACGGTCCGGATGGACCTGGACGAGTTCAACGTCGCCGGCGCGTGCGAGGCCGTGCAGGGCTTCCTGGACGTGCTCACCAACTGGTACATCCGACGGTCAAGAGAACGCTTCTGGGGAACATCACCCCACGAAGTTCTCCGGTCGCAGGCTCCCTCCGATACTTCGCGGGGACCCCGAACAGATGCAGGTTGTCCAGACAGTGACAGTCAAGCCGCGTTCGACACGCTATACACCGTGCTCGAGACCGTATGCCGGGTGGCGGCGCCGTTGCTGCCCTTCGTCGCCGAGCAGGTATGGCGAGGGCTCACCGGCGGCCGTTCGGTCCACCTGACCGACTGGCCGCACGCGACCGACCTCCCGGCCGACGCGCGGCTGGTGGGGGCGATGGACCGCGCCCGGGCGATCTGCTCCACCACGCTGTCGGTGCGCAAGGCGCAGCAGCTGCGGGTCCGGCTGCCGCTGACAACGCTGACCGTGGTGACCGACGACGTCGCGGCGCTGCAGGACTTCGCCACCCTGATCGCCGACGAGGTCAACGTGCGGGAGGTGCGGCTGGTCGACCTGGCGACTGCGAGCGCGACGGACTTCGGCATCGAGCAGAAGCTGACCGTCAACGCCCGTGCCGCGGGTCCGCGGCTCGGCAAGGACGTGCAGCAGGCGATCAAGGGCAGCAAGTCCGGCGACTGGTCGGTCGCTGCGGACGGCACTGTCACGAGCGGCGGATTGGCTTTGCAAGAGGGCGAATTCACCCTTGAGTCGGTCGTGACCGACCAGGCCGAGGGCAACCGTGCACCGGCCATGCTGGCCGGTGGCGGCTTCGTCGTGCTCGACACCGAGGTCACCGACGAGCTGCGCAGTGAGGGCCTGGCGCGCGACATCATCCGCGCCGTGCAGCAGGCGCGCCGCGAGGCCGGGCTCGACGTGAGCGACCGGATCCGGCTGGGCATCGCCGGCGACGACGAGGCGTGGCAGGCGACCGTCGCCCACCAAGAACTCATCATGCGTGAGACGCTGGCCGTGCAGTTCGGTTCGGCAGGTGCCGGACACACGCTGCCGGGTGCCACCGACGCCGACCTGGGCGGTGGCAAGCACGTGTCGATCTCCGTCGAACGGGCGGAGCAGGCGAAGGAGGCCGTGCGATGAAGGTAGCCAGCGGGGTGCTGCTGCGCGCCGCCACCGGCGACGACCTGCAGGGTGTGATCACCGTCGGCCAGCAGACCTGGCCGGTGACGTACGGGCCGATCGCCGGCGACGACTACGTCGCGATGGGCCTGGCCAAGTGGTGGACCGCGGACGCGACCGTCCCCGGCATACGGGCCGGTCGCGTCACCGTCGCCGAATACGACGGCGAGATCATCGGCATGACCTCGGTCGGTCCCCTCGACGGCCATCTGGCGCTGTGGAAGCTCTACGTGCTGCCCGAGTTCCAGGGCTCCGGGGTCGGCGGGATGCTGTTGCGTGCCGCCATCGCCAGGGCCAAGGCCGACGGGTATGACGAACTTGTCCTGTCCTACCTGGACGGCAACGACGGCGCGCGCGGCTTCTACGAGCACTACGGCTTCACCGAGACCGGGCGCGAGCACACCGGCGGTGGCGTGCCCGACTCGGTGTGGCTGCACCTGAAGCTGGAGGAGAACCATGGTTAGCGGCCGGCCGGATGCCGCGCAACGTGAGGCCGAGCGTGCCCTCGCCGTACGCACGCGGCTGCGCGAAGTGCAGGACGCCATCCTCGCGCGCACCCCGGAGTCCAGCCCGGAGCCGTCGCTGGAGCGGGTGCGTCGCATCCTCGAACTACTCGGCGACCCGCAGCGCACGTTCCCCGTCGTCCACCTGACCGGCACCAACGGCAAGACGACCACGACACGCGCCGTCGAACGGATCCTGCGCGAGACAGGCCTTTCCACCGGGCGTTTCACCTCGCCCCACCTGCACGACATGCGAGAACGAATCTCGTTGAACGGCAAGCCGATCGAGCCCGAGCGCTTCATCGCGACGTATGACGACGTGCTGCCCTACGTCGAGCTGATCGACAACGAAGCACGTGCCGTGGACGAGCCCACCACGAGCTACTTCGAGTTCCTGGTCGTCATGGCGTACGCCGCCTTCGCCGACGCCCCGGTTGACGTCGCGATCGTCGAGGTCGGCCTCGGCGGCCGCTGGGACGCCACCAATGTCGCGGACGGGCAGGTCGCCGTCATCACCCCGATCTCGCTGGATCACACCCGGCTGCTCGGCTCGACGGTCGAGGAGATCACCCTCGAGAAGCGCGACATCATCAAGTCCGGCGCCATCACCGTCGTCGGGGAGCAGGAGCCGGGCGTCGACCAGCTGATCGCCGAGCGCGTCGCCCAGGTCGGCGCCTCCGCCAAGCGGGAGACGATCGACTTCGAGGTGACCGAGCGCGACCAAGCGGTCGGCGGCCAGCAACTCACCGTGCAAGGCCTCGCAGCCGTCTACCCCGATCTCTACCTGCCGCTGTTCGGGGTGCACCAGGCGCACAACGTCGCGACCGCCATTGCCGCGGCCGAGGCGTTCCTCGGCGGCGGTGAGCGACCGCTCGACATCGACCTGTTGCGCTCGGCGCTGGCCGACCTGGACTCGCCGGGGCGTCTGGAGATCGTGCGGCGCTCGCCGACGGTGCTGGTGGACGCGGCGCACAACGCCGCCGGCATCCGGGCGTTGCGCGACGCGATGAACGACTCCTTCACCTTCAGCCGCCTCGTCGGCGTGCTGGCGATCTTTGCCGACAAGGATGCCGAGGACATGCTCGGGGCCCTCGAGCCGGTGCTGGATCACGTGGTGATCTCCCGCAATTCGTCGCATCGCAGCATGCGGTCCGAGGAGCTGGGCGCCCTCGCCGTGGAGATCTTCGGGGAGGACCGGGTCGACGTCGTGCCGGATCTTGCCGACGCGATCGACCGTGCCGCGGAGCTCGCCGATGAGGGCGGCGTCGCCGGGGGAGTGCTGGCCACCGGCTCGATCGCCACGGCAGCGGACGTCCGCGCGCTGCTCGGCGTCACGACGTCGTGAGGCCACCTGTGCTGATCCGCGGCATGCTCGTCTACGGCGTGGGCGAGAAGATGACGCGCCGCTTCGCCGGCATCGTCGTCGGGTCGCAGACCGTCGTGGTGTTCCTCGGGGCGCTGGTCGCGTGGGCGATCGCCAAATCGCAGGACAACGCCGCCCACACGGCATACCTCGTGGTGGGGCTGGTGCTCGCGGTGCTGTGTGTGGTCGCGTCCGGCACGCTGCGCCGCACGTGGGGCGTGACGCTGGGCTGGCTTGTCGAGGTCGCCTCGGTGCTCGCGGGATTCGTGCTGCCGATGATGTTCGTGGTCGGCCTGGTGTTTCTCGCGTTGTGGGTGACTGCGCTCGTCCAGGGCCGCAAGATGGATGCCTTGACCGCCCACCGCCAGGAACAGGACACCGCATGACCTGGATCGAAGCGATCGTGCTGGGGATCGTGCAGGGACTGACCGAGTTCCTGCCGATCTCCTCCTCGGCGCACCAGCTGATCGTCGGCCGGCTTTTCTGGGGCAACGACGGCGGTGGCTCGGCGTTCACCGCCGTCAACCAGCTCGGCACCGAGACGGCAGTCATCGTCTACTTCTGGCGGGACATCGTCCGCATCATCAATCAGTGGGCGCTCTCGGTTGCCGGCAAGGTGCCGCGCGCCGATCCGGATGCCCGGATGGGGTGGCTGGTCGTCGTCGGCACCATCCCGATCGGCGTGCTCGGCCTGGCCTTCAAGGGCTTCATCGAAGGGCCGTTGCGCAACCTGTGGGTCACCGCCAGCATGCTGCTCGTCTTCGCGATCATCATCGCCGTCGCGGACGCCACCACCGATCAGCACAAAACGCTGGATGATCTCGACAGCAAGGACGGCATCCGCTTCGGGCTATGGCAAGCTCTCGCGCTGATCCCTGGCGTATCCCGTTCGGGCGGAACGATTTCCGGCGGTCTGTTCATGGGCTACAGCCGGGAAGCCGCCGCGCGCTACTCGTTCCTGCTCGCCATACCGGCGGTCGTGCTGTCCGGGTTGTTCGAACTCGCCGACCTGCACGGCAGCGGCGGTGACGGGTGGGGACAGATCGCGATCGCGACGGTCCTTGCGTTCGTCGTCGGGTATGCCGTCATCCGGTGGTTCATGCGCTACATCTCCACGCACGACTTCCGCCCGTTCGTCTACTACCGCCTCGCGTTGTCGGTCTTCCTCTTCGGGCTGCTCTTCCTGGACAAGATCGCTGCCTGACGTCAGCGCGCGCCGGCGTCCGGTCCGGATGGCGGCGTCGGCGTCCCGGCGACGAAGTCGTCCCAATGCCGGCGCACCGGTCCCCACCGGTCATCGAACTTCGTGGCCCGTGCGGTTGCCCTTTCCAGCTTCGCGGGGGAATACCACCGGGTGGCCCAGCGCGAGCGAGGCCGGGCGATGCGGAATGCGGCATACCACGCGACCGGAGCGAGGAAGAAGCCGATCACTGCCGTCGGATATTTGCCCTTCGCGACGGTGGCGAGCACCAGCACCAGGTGCACCAGTAGCGCGACCGTCACCGTGCCCCGGACCGCGCGGGCGGTGCCGCTCAGGCCGGTCACGCTGGTCGGCGAGACACCGACCAGCGCCATACCCAGGCAGGCAGTCACCAGCATCACGACGTTGACCGACAGCTGGCCGTCCTGCGTCCAGTAGTCGTCGGTCAGGTGGAAGATCATCGCGAATTCGTCGAGCACCAGGGACGCCCCGACGCCGACGCACAGCGCCGCCAGGTAGGCGATCGGTCCGGTCTGGCGCGCACCGAGGGCGGTGAACGCACCGATCACCAGCAGCACCGTGCCGGGCGTCGAGTGGTGCAGGTGCACCCCGCCGTCGCTGACGTTGTGGAAGGGTCCCTTGCCGGCCCGGATCAGCCGGGTGATCGTACGGGTCGTCAGGAACGTGACGACGAACGCCACGAACGCGAGCAGCAACGGACCCTTGTAGTGACCGATCACTTCGTCGTTCCACCAGGCGGACAGCCAGCCCATCCTCGTAGCGTAGGTCAGCCGCGCGCCCCCATACGCCGAATGACGGCTTCCTCAGCGAGCGACGGTGCAATCTCGCCGTCGCTCGCCGAAGAAGCCGTCATTCGCGAGAGGGGGGAGGCGCGCGTGTAGGGGAGGCCCGGGTATGGCGGGAGGCCCCGCGCTGCTCCGCCTACCAGGCCATCCGCTTGAATGGCACCCATGGAACGCACCCTGGTCATCGTCAAACCGGACGGATTCAAGCGCGGCCTCACGGGAGAGGTGCTGCGCCGCATCGAGGCGAAGGGCTACACGCTGGCCTCGCTGCAGATCATGACGCCCGACCGGGAGCGGCTCGCGCAGCATTACGCCGAACACGAGGGCAAGCCGTTCTACCAGCCGCTGGTCGATTTCATGGCGAGCGGTCCGGCGACCTTCGCGATCGTCGAGGGCGACCGGGTGGTCGAAGGTTTCCGTTCGCTCGCCGGTGCCACCGACCCGACGGCAGCCGCCCCCGGCAGCATTCGCGGCGACCTCGGGCGTGACTGGGGTCTGCCGGTGCAGCAGAACATCGTGCACGGCTCGGACTCCCCGGAGTCGGCCGAGCGGGAGATCGGCATCTGGTTTCCCGGGCACTGAGGTAGCTCCGAGCCGGACCGAGCGCAGCGCGGCGTGGGCGGATGGCAACCAGGCGCTGACGGTGCGGCTAAGCTCCGCGATGGACGCACGAACCAGACAGCAGGGAAAGCCGGTGCGAATCCGGCGCTGACCCGCAACCGTATGCCGCCCGGGACACACCGGCACCGGCGAGCCGGAGCACCTGCGCGTCCACCGGAGATCTCGTCGTGGCCCGCGAGATCCGCATCGGATCGACCACCGCGGGCCGTGATCTCGTGGAAGGCCTCCCCATGACCAGTTCTCTCCTCACCCGTGCGGGTCTCACGGGTGCGCTCGCGCTCGGCTGTGCCGGCCTCACTGCACTCACGCTCGCGGCCCCGGCGCACGCAGTGGCACCGGACGGCAGCACCGCAGCCCATTTCCTCGCCACGCAGCTCGCATCGGGTGGCGACCACTTCAGCGTGAGCTCCGGTGGCACGAGCTACGCCGACTACGGCCTGACGATCGACGGGGTGCTCGGGCTCGACACGCTGGGCTCCGGGCAGACCGAGGCCGCGCGAGCCGCCTCATACGTCACCAAGAACGCCGCGTCATACAACACCTACGACAAGGACCTGTATGCCGCAGCGACCGCCAAGCTGCTGGTCTTCGCCGAGGCACAGGGCTTGCCGACCGCGGGTTACCTCACGCAGCTGAAGTCGCTGGAGCAGCCCAGCGGGCAGTTCAAGGACCGGTCGGCATACGGCGACTACTCGAATGCGATCGGTCAGTCGCTCGCGGTCATCGGTATGGCGCGAGCGGGCCAGCCGGACAGCAAGGCAGCAGATTTCCTTGCCAAGCAACAGTGTTCGGACGGGGGCTTCCGGATCAGCTTCAGCGGGTCCTGCACCGGCGACACCGACGCCACCTCCTTCGCGGTGCAAGCGCTCGCCGCGGCCGGCGGTCACCAGACCGCAATCGCCAAAGCGGTGAACTTCATCGCGAGCGAGCAGCGAGCCAACGGCGGGGTCGTCGAGCCCGCGGCCCAGGCCGCTCCGAACGCCAACAGCACGGGCCTGGCGGCAGTCGCATTTGCAATCGGCGGCAAGCCCGAACTCGCTGCCAAGGCAAAGGGTTTCGTGCAGAGCCTGCAGTTCGGGTGCTCGGCACCGGCTGCGCTGCAGGGTGCGATCGCCTATGACCAGGCGACCTTCGCGTCGCTGACTGCTCAGGGGGCCAAGGCTGTGCCCGGTGACAAGGAACACCGCTCGACCGTGCAGGCGCTGCTGGCGTTCACCCAGCAGCCCTACCTGAAGATCCGTGCCGGTGGCAGCGCGACCGCGCCGGCACTGTCCTGCACGACCTCCAGCCCGACGTCGAAGCCGACGGGCAGCCCGACCAGCACCTCGACCTCGACGGCCACTTCCACGGCGACGTCGACGGGCACCTCGACCACGACCGGCCCGCCGATCATCACCGACGGCCCGCAGTCGGGTGGCGACAACGAGCGCATTCTCTTCGCCGGTGCGGCGGTGCTCGGTGGCGCGGCGCTGGCCGGAGCCGGTCTGCACCGTCGACTGCGGGCAGGGTCCAAGCGCTGAGTCTCCGGCCCGACGGGAGTATGCCGAGCGCGCGGTGTGGCGCGCTCGGCATACTCGCGCTCGGCGGAGCTACTTGAGGGCGTCGTCCAGGCCGGCGATCGCGAGCTCAAGCAACTGGGCGAGCCTGGCCCGCTGGGCGGTGGGGACCTGTGCCAGCACGTCGGATTCGACCAGGTCGCCCTCCCGGATGACCTGCCGGAACATGTCCCAGCCCTGCCGGGTCAGCTGCACAAGGATCCGGGTGCGGTTCTCGGCGTCCGGCGTGCGGCTGATCAGCCCCCGTTCGGCCATCCGGTCCAGCCGGTGCGTCATCGACGACGGCGCGACCGCCGTCGCGTCGGCCAGCTGTGACGGGGTGGATACGTTGTCGTCGGACTCGGCCGCCAGGTGCCGCAACACGGCCCATTCGCCGGGGGACAGGTCGTGGTGGGACAGCTGTTGCGTGTACCACTGCGACAGGCGCCGTGCGAGACCGTGCACGGCAGTGATGACTCGCTGCACCTGTTCGTCGCCACCGGCCGCGACATACGCCGCCACCTCGCTCTCGTAGCGACTTCGTTCGGTGCGCGCAGACTTGCCCATGACCGACAATTAGAACGTATGACGCAGCGCGCTCCCAGCCCGACTCTGTCGTGGACCACGACGTATGACGTTGCCGCACTCGGTGGTCGCTATCTGCCGATTAGGGACAGCGCCGTCCGGCTGCTAGCCTTGACTCGCCGTGAAACCGGCCGCGGACCAAGAGCGCCCTGGTGGAAATGCCCAGGTGCACCGCGCAACTCATGACGAACGGAGATCCCCCACTCATGCCTCTGGAGACTGCCGTCAAGGCCCAGATCATGTCCGAATACGGCACCAAAGAGGGCGACACCGGTTCGCCCGAGGTGCAGATCGCGATGCTGACGCAGCGCATCAAGGACCTCACCGAGCACGCCCGTCAGCACCCGCACGACCACCACAGCCGCCGCGGCCTGCTGCTGCTGGTCGGCAAGCGCAAGCGCATGCTCCGCTACCTCGAAGAGGTCGACATCGAGCGCTACCGTTCGCTGATCAAGCGTCTCGGGCTGCGTCGCTGAGCGCGTACACCATCACAAGACTTATGCCGACAAGGCGGTTACCGATCCGGTGACCGCCTTGTTGTCGTAGGCGGGTGACGGCAGCGAGGCCCGACAAGGATGCGGCCGCGTGCGCCATACACCCGTAATCGAAGGAAGCACCACGCACAACGACGATGCGTGGCCTGATGAAAAGAACAGGAGGGCCCAATGGAGGGTCCAGAAATCACTTTCGCCGAAGCAGTCATCGACAATGGCTCGTTCGGCACTCGCACGGTCCGGTTCGAGACCGGGCGCCTGGCGAAGCAGGCCGCTGGTGCGGTCGTCGCCTACCTGGACGACGAGACGACCTTGTTGTCCACCACTGCCGCGGGCAAGCAGCCCAAGGACCAGTTCGACTTCTTCCCGCTCACCGTGGACGTCGAGGAGCGGATGTATGCCGCGGGCAAGATCCCGGGCAGCTTCTTCCGTCGTGAGGGACGTCCCTCGACCGACGCGATCCTGACCTGCCGCCTGATCGACCGCCCGCTGCGCCCCGCCTTCGTCAAGGGGCTGCGCAACGAGGTCCAGGTCGTCATCACGGTGCTGTCGCTGAACCCGGACCACCAGTACGACGTGCTGGCGATCAACGGCGCCTCGGCGTCGACGCAGATCTCCGGTCTGCCGTTCTCCGGCCCGATCGGCGCCACGCGCGTGTCGCTCATCGACGGCCAGTGGGTCGCCTTCCCGAACTTCTCCGACAGCGCGCGTTCGACCTTCGACATGGTCGTCGCCGGCCGCCTCGTGACGGACGCCGCCGGTGACTCCGATGTAGCAATAATGATGGTCGAGGCCGAGTCGACCGAGTCGACCTGGGACCTGGTCAAGAACCAGGGCAAGCAGGCACCGACCGAGGAGATCGTCGCGCAGGGCCTGGAGGCCGCCAAGGGCTTCATCCGGGTGCTGTGCGAGGCGCAGACCGAGCTGGCGACCCAGGCCGCCAAGCCGGTGCAGGAGTTCCCGCTCTTCCTGGACTACCAGGACGACGTCTACGCCGCCGTGGAGAAGGACGCCAGCGACCAGCTCGCGGCCGCGCTGACCATCGCGGGCAAGCAGGACCGCGAGGAGAAGCTCGACGACATCAAGGAGAACCTCAAGAAGCTGCTCGCCGGTGAGGGCAAGCAGTTCGAGGGTCGTGAGAAGGAGGTCTCGGCTGCCTTCCGTTCGGTGCAGAAGCAGCTGGTGCGCCAGCGCATCCTGCGGGACAAGGTTCGCATCGACGGGCGTGGGCTGGCCGACATACGCGCCCTCTCGGCTGAGGTCGAGGTGCTGCCGCGGGTGCACGGTTCGGCGCTGTTCGAGCGCGGCGAGACCCAGATCATGGGCGTCACCACGCTGAACATGCTGCGCATGGAGCAGCAGCTGGACACGCTGTCGCCGGTGACGCGCAAGCGCTACATGCACAACTACAACTTCCCGCCCTACTCCACCGGTGAGACCGGTCGCGTGGGTTCGCCCAAGCGCCGCGAGATCGGCCACGGCGCGCTCGCCGAGCGTGCACTGATGCCGGTGCTGCCGACGCGTGAGGAGTTCCCGTACGCGATTCGTCAGGTGTCGGAAGCGTTGAGCTCCAACGGATCCACTTCGATGGGTTCGGTGTGCGCATCTACCCTGTCGCTGCTGAACGCCGGTGTGCCGTTGCGTGCGCCGGTAGCGGGCATCGCGATGGGTCTGGTGTCGGCTCAGGTCGATGGAAAGACCGAGTATGCCGCGATGACCGACATCCTCGGCGCCGAGGACGCCTTCGGCGACATGGACTTCAAGGTCGCCGGCACCAAGGAGTTCGTCACCGCCATCCAGCTGGACACCAAGCTCGACGGCATCCCCGCCGACGTGCTGGCCGGTGCGCTGACCCAGGCACGCGACGCGCGCCTGCACATCCTGGAGGTCATGCACGAGGCGATCGACGCTCCCGACGAGATGTCGCCGTTCGCCCCGCGTGTCATCGCGGTGAAGATCCCGGTCGACAAGATCGGCGAGGTCATCGGCCCGAAGGGCAAGATGATCAACCAGATCCAGGAGGACACCGGCGCCGACCTGTCCATCGAGGACGACGGCACCGTCTACATCGGCGCGACCGACGGCCCGTCGGCCGAGGCCGCGCGCGCCGCGGTCAATGCGATCGCCAACCCGCAGATGCCGGAGATCGGCGAGCGCTTCCTGGGCACCGTCGTGAAGACCACGACCTTCGGTGCGTTCGTGTCGTTGCTCCCGGGCAAGGACGGCCTGCTGCACATCTCCGAGGTGCGAAAGCTGGTCGGCGGCAAGCGGATCGACGCTGTCGAGGACGTCTTGAAGATCGGCCAGAAGGTGCAGGTCGAGCTCAAGGAGATCGACCCGCGCGGCAAGCTGTCGCTCGCGGTCGTCGAGGAGAGCAAGGGCGGTGCCGAGGAGGCAGCTCCTGGTGCGACCGAGGCGTCGGTGCCGGCTGTTGCCGACGACGCCGAGGTGGCCGAGACCGAGTCGGACGAGTCCGACGACGCGTCGGCGCGCGAGCCGCGCAAGCGCAGCCGCCGTCGTGGCGGACGCGGTCGCGGCAAGGACGCTGGCGGGCACGGTGAGGAGTCGGCGGAGGCCGACGCCGAGCCGGTGTCCGTCGAGGACTGATCCGCCATACGACCAGGACGGCCCGGTCACGCTTCGTGCGTGACCGGGCCGTCTTGTCGTTTCCGGCCGGGTCACAGCCGGCCGGCAGCAGCCGATTTGCCGCACCGGGTAACTACTACTACTCTGCGTAGTAGTTACCCGGTGTGGGTGATGACACTCACGATTTCGAGGAGATAGGTTTTATGCGTGCATTCGTCGACCGGCTGGTTTCGTGGTCAGCCGTTCTTGTCGCTGTCATCCTGTTGGTTGCCGGAGGTCTGCTGACCTGGGCCCACAGTTTCATTGGGGACCAGGTGCATTCGCAGCTGTCCCAGCAGCAGATCACCATGCCGGGCGGTCCGGCGCTGACGACTCCGGAGATGAAGAAGGAGCTCGGCAAGTACTCGGGTCAGCAGATGACCACCGGCCCGCAGGCGAAGGCTTATGCCAACTATTTCATCGCCGCTCACCTGCAGGAGATGACCGGCGGCAAGTCCTACGCCCAGATCTCCACCCAGCAGATGGCGGCAGCGGCGAAGGACCCGAACTCGGCCGAGGCCCAGAAACTGACCGCTCTGAAGCAGGAAGTCTTCCAGGGTGACACCCTGCGCGGATTGCTGCTCTACGGTTACGCATTCGCCACCATGGGCACGATCGCCGGGATCGCCGCGATCCTGTCCTACATCGGTGCCGTGCTGCTGTTGATCCTCGGCGGGCTCGGCCTGGTGCACGCTCGCAAGTCGGCGAGCGGTGCTGCTCCGGTGGCCCCGGCAACGCCCGCAGCGGGCTGAGACTGCCGGAAGGCCCGGTCGCGCGTCAGGGCGCGGCCGGGTCTTCCGGTATGCCGGGGCTTGCCCACCCTCGCCAGTATGCGGATCGCGCGGTATGGCGCGCGCTGGGCATGCTTGGGATCCTGCCGCCTCGCGCGAGGCTAGGCTCACTGCGTGTCGTTGCTGCTGACCTGCCCCGCGGGCCTGGAGGACCTCGTCCGGGGTGATCTCCTCGAGCGGGACGAAGTGCGATCGGTGCTGGCCGGTCCTGGGACGGTGCGATGTGATTCCGCCGTCGAACGTGACCGGTTGCCCGCAATGGTCGATCGGGTCGCCGTGCCGCTGGACCTGCCCGATGATGGGGGTACCGCGGCGGAAACGGCGAGCGCCGTGGGTGAAATTCCTTGGGATAGCTACGGATTGGGTGCGAGCGTCACTTTCCGGGTGCATCTGCCCGGGTCTGCGGAGCAGAAACGCCGGGCCGGGATCATCGACGCGGTCCAGGACCGCCTCGGCTGGCGCAATGACCCGTCGCACTGGGCGGTGAATCTGGATCTGTCGCGGGAAGCCACTCAGAGCGGAAGTGCTCGCGCGGAGCTGGGACCGTGGGCCTGGGCAGCCCGCTACGGAGCATTCGAACGGCTGCCGGCGACGACTCCCGGACCGGTCTCCGCTGGTCTGGTGCGGTTGGCGAAGCTGCAGGATGGGCAGACCCTGCTGGACGTGTGCGGGGGAGTAGGGACGGTACCCGTGCTGGATGGCATGCTGCGCGTCGGCCGATCCATCAGTGTCGACAACGACGGCGCATCGGTTGCGGCCGCCCGGCACAACATCGCGTCGCACGGGCTCGGCGGACGGGTCGAGGTGATCGAGGCAGACGCGGCGGACCTGCCTCTCCCGGATGGGTCCGTCGACCGGGTGGTGAGCGACCTGCCGTTCGGCAAGCGGATCGGCAGCAACGAACTCAACCGCACGCTCTACCCCGCGATCCTGCGGGAGATCGAGCGGGTGCTGACCGCAGACGGCCGGTGTGTACTGCTGTCGGATGACAAGCGTGTCTTCGCCGAATCCGTCGCGAAGGCAAGGGGTTTGAAGATCGTGGGGGAGCGGGTGATTCGCTACAACGGAGTGACGCCCACGGCATACATCGTGCGGCGCAGCCGTCGCCCGAAGTCGCGAGGCCGCATGTCACCCGGCCAGGCTTCGGGGCGGACGAAGATCAGCCCATGAGTTCGCACCAGCACGCGCGGGGGCAGCGGATCGGGTTCGCGCAGGCGCCGGTCGAGGTGCGCCAGTGGGTCCGTGGGCGGCTGGGCGACCCGATCGCCGACGTGATCGACTGCACCGGCGGTATGTCGCCCGGGCCCGCAGCGCGTCTGCGATCTGATTCCGGCACAAGGGTTTTCGCGAAGGCGTGCGGCCCCGAACTCAATCCGGACACGCCGGGGCTGATCCGCTCGGAGGGACGCTTGCTCGCCGGCCTGCCCGAGCACCCGTGCCTGCCGCGGCTGCTTGATCTGTATGACGATGGCCGCTGGGTTGCGCTGTTGCTCGAAGACCTGCCCGGCGAGCTTCCCGGGGTGCCGTGGTCGGCTGATGACCTGCGCCGAGCCAGCGGGGTGGTCGCGAAGGTGCGGCGTGTGCTCGATGACGTCAGCGCCGGTTGGCTGCCTTCGGCCCGGGGGCACGCGCCGCTCTTCACCGACGCCTGGAAGTTGCTCGGCGAACGCCTCGGCCAGGTCGATCCGTGGTGGGCGAAGCATCACGATCAGCTGGCTGCGCACGCCGAGCGGGCAGCGACACTCATCGACGGAGAGTCGGTGCTGCACTGGGACGTGCGTGCCGACAACCTGATCTTCGCGCCCGGTCGCGACGTGCTGATCGACTGGGGCCAGGCGCGCCGCGGTGCTCCGTGGCTGGACCACGCGCTCCTGGCCACGGACTGCGCCATGAGTGGCAGCGTGGTGTCAGCGATGGACTTCTTCGCGTTCGAACCCGCACTGGCGGAACGTGATCCGGCCGACCTGGTCTCGCTGATGGCTGCGGCCGCGATGACCTTTGCCGCGCGGATGTCCGACCCGGCACCTCCCGGACTACCGACGATGCCGGCCACCCGCGCGCGCTGGGCGGAGAACCTGCGCCGCGAGCTGGCCGAACTCCTCTGATCGTCCAGGGGAACGTGCCGAGTGGGCAGCAGATGCTGCGAGCCGACCGTGCTGGCGACAAGTGCTGTACTTTCGGTGGGCTCTCGGCGGCCGAAGGCTCAGACCAGGTCCAGTTCGAGCGCGCGAAGCACGGCGCGCGTGCGGTCGCGGACGCCGAGCTTGGCCAGCACCGTCGAGACGTGGTTCTTGACCGTGCCGGGCGCGAGGTGGAGGGCGGACGCGATCTCCTTGTTGGAGAAGCCGCCGACCAGCATGCGCAGGACCTCGCGTTCGCGCACGGTCAGCTCGACATGCACCGGAAGATCGGCGGGTTCGGATGCAGCAGAGGAAGATTCGCTCATCCGCTGGAGCAGTCGCTGCGTGACGGATGACGACACGATCGACCCGCCGCCCGCGACGGTCTCGACGGCGGCGATCAGGTCCTCGAGCGACACGTCCTTGAGCAGGTAGCCGCGGGCGCCCGCCCGCAGTGACTCCAGCACCTGCTCGTCGTCCTGGAACGTCGTCAGCACCAGACACGGCGGTGGGTCGTCGTGCCGGCCCAGCTCGCGCAGCACTGCGATGCCGTCCAGCACCGGCATCCGCAAGTCGAGAAGTATGACGTCGGGCCGCTCAACCGCGAGCATTTCCAGAGCTTCCCGGCCATCCGCCGCCGCGCCGACAACCTGCACTCGCCCGCTGAGCTGCAACAGGCCGACGATGCCGTCGCGCACGATCGTCTGGTCGTCCACCACGAGGACGCGGATCGAGGGTGCCACCGTCATACGTGCTCCTGCACCATGGCGCCCCCGACGGCCGACGGGGCCTCCAGCGGCGCGGACGCCTGCACCACGAACCCGCCGTTCGGCATACCGTGCCAGACAACCGATCCGCCAAGGGCCTCGAATCGCTCTCGCATGCCGCGCAATCCGTTCCCTTCTACCGCTGTGGTGGTGCCGACGCCGTTGTCGCGCACCACGACCGAGAAGCTACCGTCGCAGTCCTCCAGGGTCACCCACGCCCGAGTCGCCGCACCGTGCCGTGCCGCATTGGTCAGTGCCTCCTGAGCCAGACGCACGGTTGCGTGCCGCACGTCCTCCGGCAGCCGTTCGGCGAGGTCGAGGTCGGTGAGGTGCACGTCGAGTCCCGGCCAGGTGTGCCCCAACTCGCCGAGGGAGGCCGGGGTCGCGGGCCCTTCGCGCAACTCGCTCACGACGTTGCGCACCTGTCCGAGCAGCTCCTTGCCCGCCCGCTGCGCGTTCTCCAGGTATGGCGCGCCCTGCTCGGGCGGGAGATGGCGCGCCGTTTCCAGCGTCAGCGTGAGACCGGCGAGCCGGTGGCCGACGACGTCGTGCAGTTCCCGGGCGATCCGCAGCCGCTCTTCGGTCGCGCTCTGGGTGCGCAACTGCGCTTGCGCTTCTCGCAGAGCGTGATTGGCGCGTTCTGCGTCCTGGCGTGCTCGCTCGGCGGCAGCGACCTGGGTGGTCGTCACGAGCGCGAAGCACTCGACGAGCAGCGTCAGCGACGCGTTCAGCACGAGATTCGATGTCGCCCCGTGGGCAACGGCGAAAGCGAGCGCGGTGTTCAGCGGCAGCAATAGCACGATAGTCAGGATCGAGACTCGGATCGGAACGAAATTCGCCCAGAACGCGGTGGCGAACGCGAGCAGCATGATGCCGAAGCCGTAGATCGAGCCGAGGGCCGCGGCGACGTAGCAGCCGACGACGAGCGCACCGGCAATGGTCCAGGTCCGCGGGTTACGCGGGAAGGCGATCGGCGTCCCCGCGATCAGCGTGAAGAGCCCGCCGACGAGCGCGATGCACACCCAGTAGACGACTCGCAGCGGGTCCGGCAGGTCGGGCAGCCCGCCCAGGAAGAGCGGCGCCACCGCGAAGATCGCAATGGCGATCAGCCCATTGAGGAACTGCAACCGATCGACCATCCGCATTCCTCGACCCTAGAACCCCACGAGCCGCAGCGCCCGTGCCGAAGGTCATGGGCGGAAAGGGTGGCCGTTGGCACTGCTGCGATCGCCCCCGCACCGGCAGGGTCGAGCACATGAAACCCATGGCAGTCTTGTGCGGCGTCAGCCGCTGTTTTCGCGGCACCACGGCGGTCGACTCGGTCGACCTCGTGCTGCGTCCTGGTGAGATCGTCGCGCTGCTCGGGCCGAACGGCGCTGGGAAGTCGACATTGTTCGACATGCTGCTCGGCCTGCGGAACCCGAGCGCCGGAACGGTCAGCGTCTTCGGTATGCCGCCGACGGCGCGCCGGGCCAGAGCCCGCATGGGCGCGATGCTGCAGGACACCACCGGACCGGCCGGGTTGACCGTCGGGGAGACCGTGCGTCTCACCCAACGGCTCTACCCGCGGGTCGCTCCGGCCGGGGAGCTGCTCAGGACCGTCGACCTCGATGGGTTGACCGGCCGCCGGGTGGGCGAGCTGTCCGGCGGTGAGCGGCAACGACTTTCGCTTGCCCTCGCGCTCACCGGGAGGCCGGACCTGCTGGTCCTGGACGAACCGACCGCGGCGCTCGACGTGGCGGGCCGGCGCCGTCTGTTGCGAGCGATCCGCCGACTCGCAGCTCAGGACCGGTCGATCCTGCTGGCCACCCACGACCTGCGCGAGGCGCAGGAGGTCGCCGACCGGGTCGTGGTGCTGCACCACGGACGCAAGATCGCGGACGGCACGACGGCGGAAATCGTCGGCGCCGTCGGCGTGCGGCGCGTGCAGCTGCGTGCCGCGATCCGTGGGGAAGAGCTCGCGAATCATGGTGGTGTCCGCAGCGTTTCGCGCACCCCGGACGGCCGCTTCGACCTGTTGACCACCGACCCGGAGGGACTGCTCCGGACGCTTGTCACGGCCGGTCACCGGATTGCCGATCTCACCGTCGTCGACGCGGACCTGGAGTCCGCGTTCGTCGCACTCACCGGGGAGGAAGCGGCATGATCGAGTCGGTGCCACCAGCTCCCAGGGCCCGTATGCCGTGGGGAGGTACTGCAGCGGTCGCGATCTTCTGCGCCGAGTGGCGCAGCGGCTTCCGTAGCGGGTGGTTCGTCGCACTAGTGACCATGCCGATGGTGCTGTTCGTGCTCTTCGGCGCGACCGTGCATGGTCATCTCCGAGGTGGCCTCCCCGTCGCCGCGATGCTGATGGTTTCGTTCACATGCTTCGGTGTGGTCAACCAGGCGATCTTTGCTGTCGGCGTCGCCGCCGCGGAGCAACGCGGATCGGGCTGGCTGCGCCGGCTGCGAGTCTCGGCGATGCCGATGTGGTCGTTCTTCGGCGGCAAGGTGCTGCTCGGATTCGCCGCTGCCACAGTGGTGCTCGCCGGGAACGCGGTGCTCGCCAGATGCGTCGGCGTCGGCCTGCCGCTCGGGCACTTGCTGCGACTGTGGGTGGTCGTACTCTTCGGGGTCGTGTGCCTGGCGCCGTTCGGATTCGCCCTCGCCTACTGGGTGCGACCGGGCGCGGCCGGTGTCATCGGGAACCTGGTCTTCCTGCCGCTGTCCTACACCTCCGGGTTCATGACACCGGTGAGCGGACTGCCCGCTCCGGTCGCGGCGCTGTCGCCATACCTGCCGACACTGCACTGGGGCAATCTTGCGTGGGCAGCGATCGCCACCCAGGGGCAGGCGGCCGACTTCGGGGTCCGGTCGCCCGGGCATCCCTGGCAGGACGTGGCGATCGTGCTGGCCTGGGCGCTCGCAGCCGCGGTCCTGGCGACACTCGGGTGGCGCCGGGACCGGGACCGCGACCGGATCCGCGGGTGAGTTCAGGCGCCGAAAATTGTCCGATGCCAGGGCTTTTCGGCGACTCCGGTGATGTCGTGCATGACGTGCTTGACGACGGTGTATTCCTCGAACGAATACTGGCTCATGTCCTTGCCGTAGCCCGATTGCTTGTAGCCGCCGTGCGGCATTTCGCTGAGGATCGGGATGTGATCGTTGACCCAGACGGCGCCGGCGCGGATCTCCCGTGTGGCCCTCCCGGCCCGGTAGACGTCGCGGGTCCAGGCGGACGCGGCGAGCCCGTATGGCGTGTCGTTTGCCAGCCGGATGCCTTCGTCGTCGCTGTCGAAGGGCAGTGCGACGAGTACCGGACCGAAGACCTCGCGCTGGACGATCTCGCTGTCCTGCGCCGCGCCGGTGATCAGCGTCGGCGGGTAGTAGAAGCCGGGACCCTCCGGCACCGAGCCACCGCTGACCGCCGTCGCGCCGGCGGCGACCGCGCGTTGCGTCATACCGGCGACATGGTCGCGTTGCCGGGCGCTGATCAGCGGGCCCTGGTCGGTGGCCGGGTCGCCGGTCGGTCCGAGACGCACCGTGCGCATCAGGTCCGCGACGCCGCTCACGAACGCGTCATAGAGCGGCCGCTGCACGTAAGCGCGGGTCGCGGCGGTGCAGTCCTGCCCGGTGTTGATCAGCGACGCGGCCACGGCGCCGTGGATCGCGGCGTCGAGATCGGCGTCGTCGAAGACGACGAAGGGTGCCTTGCCGCCGAGCTCGAGGTGGGTGCGCTTCGCGGCGCCCGCCGCCCGTGCCGCGATCTGCTGGCCGACGGCCGTGGAGCCGGTGAAGGACACCATCGCGACGTCCGGATGCTCGATGAGCGGTGTGCCCGCATCGAGGCCGGTGCCGGTGAGCACGTTGATGACTCCGGCGGGAATGCCTGCGGCCCGGGCGGTTTCGGCAAACAGCAGGCTGGTCAGCGGGGTCAGCTCCGACGGTTTGAGCACGATGGTGTTGCCCGCGGCGACGGCCGGCAGGATCTTCCACGCCGCCATCTGCAGTGGATAGTTCCACGGGGCGATGGAGCCGACCACACCGATCGGCTCGCGGCGGATGCTGCTGGTGTGGCCGGCGGAGTATTCACCGGTCGCGAGGCCGGGCAGGTGGCGGGCCGCCCCTGCGAAGAACGCGACGTTGTCGATCGTGCCCGGCACGTCGAACTCGCGCGCCAGCCGGATCGGCTTGCCGGCCTGCGCGCTCTCCTGCTGCGCGAAATCTTCCGCGCGTTCGGCGAGCAGCGCGGCCCAGGCGGTCAGCACGGTGGACCGTTCGGCCGGGGTCGCGGCGGACCACGCAGGGAAGGCGCGCGTCGCCGCGTGCACGGCGGCGTCCACGTCGGCCGAGGAGGCGAGATCGAGCTGCTCGATCACCTCTTCGGTGGCCGGGTTGATGAGGGGCATGGTGCCGCCGGTGCCGGCGACACGCCTGCCGTCGATGAATTGAAACATGGTGAACCTCGTTCGCAGCTTGTTCTGAACAGACACAGGAGGCTTGAGATGCGTTGGGGTTGCAGGGAGCTTGCGACCGCAACGTCAACGCAGAATAAGCCTCAGGACCTTCGCCGTCGGTATGACGGCCGGATGCTCGACGTGCCGGTGTTTGCGTCACCGGCTTATCAGTCCTCCTGCGGTTGCGGCCGCGACCAGCGCGCGCGCCACGTCCTCGCGTCGTTCGGAGACGAGGCCGACGGTCACCCGGATGTGCTGCGGAGCTGCCGGGGCGTCCAGCTGGAACGGTGAGCCCGGGGCCGCACCGATGCCGCCGGCTGCCAGACTCTGCAGCGCAGCGACCTCGTCGAGCACCGGCACCCAGAGATTGATGCCGTCATCCCCGCCGACCGCTACTCCGGCGGATCGGAGCGACTCGACGAGGTGCCGGCGTCGCTCGGCATACGTGTCGCGTGCTGCCGCGACCTCGTGCTGGCTCGTGGGCGAGGTCAGCAGGCCGAGCAGCAGCCGCTGCAGCAGCCGGCTGGTCCAGCCCTGGCCGAGTTGCCGTTGGCGTTCGAGCGCGACGATCCACCGTGCCGGTCCGCCGACCGCCGCGATCCGCAGGTCGGGCCCGTACGCCTTGGAGAAGCTGCGCAGATGCAGCACCTGGCCGGGAAGGTGCGTGCCGAGGCTGATGGCCGCGCCGGCCGCGATGCCGTCGAGCGAGTCGTCCTCGATGACGGTGACCGCAGTGCCGGAGAGGACGTATGCCAACTCGGCGGCGCGAGCGGCAGTGAGGGAGACACCCGTCGGGTTCTGCCCGCGCGGCTGGTAGATGAAGATCGACGCACCCGCGTCCACTGCTGTCGCGAGCTGTCCTGGCAACGGCCCGTGCGTATCGAAACCGACTGGTATCGGCTGCATTCCACCCTGGTCGAGCAGGTCCAGGAATGGCGGGAACGCCGGGTTCTCCACGGCGACCCGTGCGCCGTAACTGCCCAGCAACCGCAGGATCGACTCAAGCCCATCGGTCGCCCCGTCGACGATCGTGAGCCGCTCGGGGGAGTAGGACCAGGTGGAGCGAATGCAGTCGGCGAGCTCGGGCACGACCGGGTCGTCGAGGTAGCTGTGCGGTGCGGGTGCCTCGCCCATGGCCCGCACTCCTGCGGCCAGCGACGGCAGCAGGTGCGGGTCGGGCACTCCGGTCGACAGGTCGAGGGCGAATTGCACCGGACTGCCGATCGCATGCTGGTAGCGGCGTCCGGCCAGACCGCCACGCGGCTCGGCGATGAACGACCCGCGCCGCCCGTCGGTCCGGATGGTTCCTGCCCGGCGCAACGCTGCCCAGGCCGAGCTGACGGTGGTGGGGGACAGTGCGAGCTGGTCGGCGACCTGCCGGATAGGCGGCAATTTCGTTCCGGCAGTGAGTGATCCGGCGGCGACCGCGCGACCCACTGCATCAGCGAGCCCACGCGACGTCGGCTCGCTGAGCTGGGCGGCGATCAGCTGGATCATTTTTGTGACATTACATAATACCTATTGTGTGGGCAAGTCATGTCACGTAATCTGGCTGCATGGAACAGATCCCGCACTGGATCGACGGCCGGCGCACCGCCGGGGAGTCGACGCAGACCTCGCCCGTGTACAACCCGGCGACGGGTGAGCAGACCGGCGGTCTGCTGCTTGCCACCCCCGCAGATGTCGACGCCGCGGTGACCTCCGCGTCCGCCGCGGCAGCCACGTGGCGCGCGTCGTCGCTCGCGGCCCGCACCAGCGTGCTCTTCGCCTTCCGGGAGCTGGTGCACCAGCACACCGACGACTTCGCCGCGCTGATCACCGCCGAGCACGGCAAGGTGCTCTCCGACGCTGCGGGCGAGCTTGCGCGTGGCTTGGAGAACGTCGACTTCGCGTGTGGCGTCAGCAATCTGCTCAAGGGCGACTTCAGCGAGCAGGCGTCGACGGGCGTCGACGTCTATTCCATCCGGCAGCCGGTCGGGGTCGTGGCGGGCATCACGCCGTTCAACTTCCCGATGATGGTGCCGCTGTGGATGTGCGCCAACGCGATCGCGTGCGGCAACGCGTTCATCCTCAAGCCGAGCGAGAAGGACCCGTCGGCGTCGTTGCTGCTCGCGCAGCTCTGGAAGGAAGCCGGCCTGCCGGACGGCGTCTTCACCGTGCTGCAGGGGGACAAGGTCGCGGTCGACGGACTGCTCACCGACCCCCGAGTCGACGCGATCAGCTTCGTCGGATCCACCCCGATCGCGCAGTACATCTACGAGACCGGCACGAAGGCGGGCAAGCGCGTGCAGGCGCTCGGCGGCGCCAAGAACCACATGATGGTGCTCCCGGACGCCGACCTCGACGTCGCGGCCGACGCGGCTGTGTCGGCGGCATACGGCTCGGCCGGCGAACGTTGTATGGCGATCTCGGTAGTCGTGGCGGTCGGCTCTGTCGCCGACCCGCTGGTCGAGGCGATCGGCCGTCGGCTGCCCGACCTCAAGATCGGCCCGGGCAATGAATCCACCTCGGAAATGGGCCCGTTGGTGAGTGCTGCGCACCGCGACAAGGTCGTCGACTACATCGACCGGGGCGAGAAGGACGGTGCCACCGTTGTCGTCGATGGTCGCGAAGGACGCACGGATGAGGGATTCTTCCTCGGCGTCACGCTGCTGGACAACGTGCAGCCGGACAACATCGCCTACACCGACGAGATCTTCGGCCCGGTGCTCGCCGTGGTGCGGGTCGACACCTTCGACGAAGGTATGGCGCTGATCAACAGCCACAAGTTCGCCAACGGCACGGCCATCTTCACGCGCGACGGCGGAGCGGCACGGCGCTTCCAGTTCGAGGTCGAGGTCGGCATGGTCGGCGTCAACGTGCCGATCCCGGTGCCGGTCGGCTACTACTCCTTCGGTGGCTGGAAGGCCTCGCTCTTCGGCGACACCCACATGTACGGTCCCGAGGGCATCAACTTCTACACGCGGCGCAAGGTCGTGACGAGCCGCTGGCCCGACCCGGGCAGCTCGAGCGTCGACCTCGGCTTCCCGACGAACGCGGACAAGAAATGAGCACCGCAATGACACCGGACCCGGCCGCCGCAGAGCAGGTCCGGGCCGATGACCGCGACCATGTCTTCCACTCCTGGAGTGCGCAGGCGCACGTCGACTCACTGCCCGTCGCGGGTGGATCGGGTTCGTACTTCTGGGATTACGACGGCAACCGCTACCTTGACTTCGCCTCGCAGCTGGTCAACCTCAACCTGGGCCACGGGCACCCGAAGCTGGTGGCCGCCATCCAGGAGCAGGCTGCGCGCCTGGCGACGATCGCGCCGGCGATGGGCAGCGATGTGCGCGGCGAGGCGGCCCGGCTGATCGCCGAACGCTCGCCGGGCGACCTCGACCGCGTGTTCTTCACCAATGGTGGAGCGGAGGCCAACGAGCACGCGATCCGCATGGCCCGGCTGCAGACCGGGCGCCCGGTGGTGCTCTCGGCATACCGCAGCTATCACGGGGCGAGCGGTGGGGCGATCGCGCTGACCGGCGACCCGCGCCGCTGGGAGAACGAATCCACCGGACAGGCCGTCGCGCACTTCTTCGGTCCCTATCCCTACCGCTCGGCATTCCACGCCGACTCCCCGGAGCAGGAGTCCGAGCGCGCTCTGCAGCACCTGCGCGACGTCGTGCAGTTGCAGGGTCCGCAGACGATCGCGGCGATCATCCAGGAGTCGGTCGTCGGCACCAACGGCATCCTCGTGCCACCGCCGGGCTACGTGCAGGGTGTGCGCGAATTGTGCGACGAATACGGCATCTTGCTGATCGCCGATGAGGTGATGGCGGGCTTCGGGCGGTGCGGCGAATGGTTCGCGATCGACCATTGGGGTGTCACCCCCGACCTGATCACTTTCGCGAAGGGGATCAACTCCGGCTACGTCCCGCTCGGCGGCGTCATCATGGGACCCCGCACCACGGAGCGGTTCGCCGAACGCTCCTACCCGGGCGGCCTGACCTACTCCGGTCACCCGCTCGCGTGCGCGGCTGCCGTCGCGTCCATCCACGCGTTCGAGGACGAGAACATCCTGGAGCGCACGCGCAAGCTGGGTGAGACCGTCGTCGAGCCACGGCTGCAGGAGCTGAAGGACAAGCACGCGAGCGTCGGCGATGTGCGCGGCCTCGGCATGTTCTGGGCGATCGAGCTGGTGAAGAACAAGGAGACCCGCGAGCCGCTGGTGCCGTTCAACGCCTCCGGTGCTGCCGCTGCACCGATGGGTGCGTTCGCTGCTGCGTGCAAGCAGTCCGGACTGTGGCCGTTTGTCAACATGAACCGCACCCACGTCGTGCCGCCGCTGACCATCAGCGAGGACGAACTGAGCACCGGCCTCGACATCATCGATGCCGCCCTCGACGTGGCAGACGAGCACACCGAAGGCTGATCACGATGGACACCATCGACGCGCGGATCTCCACCGCGCGCCGCGAGTCGTTCTGGCTGGACACCCCTGCCCGGCCGGCGGCGCGTGCCGCCCTCGACGGCGACACGTCGACCGAACTTGCAGTTGTCGGAGGCGGATTCAGCGGTCTGTGGGCTGCGGTGCTCGCCAAGGAAGCTGACCCGGATCGGGAGGTGTTGCTGCTCGAAGGCGGTCGCATCGCCTGGGCGGCGTCCGGCCGCAACGGTGGTTTCTGCGCAGCCAGTCTCACCCACGGCAGGGACAACGGCCTGAGCCGCTTCGGTGCGGCCGCCCAGGACGAGCTGGACCGGCTCGGTATGGCGAACCTCGACCAGATCGAGGAGACCGTGCGGCGTTACGGCATCGACTGCGACTTCGAGCGCACCGGTGAGATCGACGTCGCCACGGAGTCCTACCAGCTCGTGGAGGAGGTGACCGAGCCCGGCAGTGTGCTGCTGGACCGGCAGGCGGTGCGGGCCGAGCTCGACTCGCCGACCTTCCTCGGCGGGGTCTGGGATCGGCGCGGGGTCGCGCTGGTGGACCCGGCGAAGCTGGCCTGGGGTCTGGCGGCAGTGGCCGAGCGCCTCGGTGTGCGCATCGTCGAGCACACCCCGGTGCGCGAACTGCGCCGCCACGACCACGAGATCGAGTTGCGCACCGACCATGGGGTGGTGCACGCGCAGCGGGTTGCGTTGGGCACCAACATCTTTCCGTCCCTGCTGCGCCGGCTGCGGCTCTTCTGCGTGCCGGTCTACGACCACGTGCTGATGACCGAGCCGCTCACCGACGAGCAGCTGGCGTCCATCGGCTGGCAGCACCGGCAGGGCTTCGGCGACAGCGCCAACCAGTTCCACTACTACCGGCTGAGCGCGGACAACCGCATCCTGTGGGGTGGGTATGACGCGGTCTATCACTACGGCCGGCAACTCGACGCCGCCCACGACGACCGCCCGGAGACCTTCCGCAAGCTCGCCGAACACTTCGACGCGACGTTCCCTCAGCTGGCGGGCATCGGCTTCAGTCATCGCTGGGGCGGCGCGATCGACACCTGCACCCGCTTCTGTGCGTTCTTCGGCTCGGCATACGACCACCGCGTGGCATATGCGCTCGGCTACACCGGTCTCGGCCTCGGCGCGACGCGCTTCGGCGCGCAGGTGATGCTCGACCTGCTCGATGGTCGCGACACCGAACGCACCCGCACTCCGCTGGTGCAGACCAAGCCACTGCCGTTCCCACCGGAACCGTTGGCATCCATCGGGATTCAGACCACCCGCTGGTCGCTCGCCCGCGCCGATGAGAACGCCGGCAAGCGCAACCTGTGGCTGCGCAGCCTGGACCGGCTCGGACTGGGCTTCGACTCGTAGGGTGGTCGAGCAGCGGGGGGAGGGTATCGAGGCCACCCAGGTGGCGCGCCGCGACGGTTGACGGTTGAAACGGCCGGTGACGGTGCAGCAGCGGCGTCACCGGTGATTTCGACCGTCAGCGGTGGGTTGCGCCTCGATACGGGCTCGCCGAGCGTGATGGAACCACGGTGTCGATGGGCAGGATCGGATCCCGGTAGGGAGCGCGCGCTGCAGCAGTGCCAGCCGGGCGTCATACGTCGGGCATTGGCGAACGGGCGAAGGCAGGTAGCTGAACGCACGGGTTCACACCAGGCGCGAGATCTCCCCGGCGACATTGCTACGCGCGGCGACCGTCCAGGCAGCGCGCGCGTACGCCGTGCGATAGACCTCCGGACGTTCCACGAGGTCGCGCAGGATTGCGCTGCGCGCTTCGGCGTATGACGCGGCCGGCACGTGCGCATACTCCGCCCGCACCTGCGCGCAGTATTCGTCGAAGCGCTCGTGCGGAGCGGCCAGGATCGCCAGGTCGGCGTCGCTGAAGACAGCCGCAACGTCGCCGGACAGCTGCGTGCCGTGGTCGATCGTCAGCAGGATCAACTGCTCCACCAACTCCACCTCGGCTGCACCGACACCCAGGGAGATCAACAGGTTTCGGGCGAGCTGCGCGCTCGCGCGTTCGCTGTCGCCAGGGTCGGTGCGCACGTCATACACCGCGTCGTGCAGCCAGGCGGCCACCCGTGCGATGCGCCGCTCCCGCGGCCCCAGGCCGATGCTGGCGGCGAGCGTGTCGGTCGCCGCCAGCATCTCGATCAGGTGCTGACGGGTGTGGTAGCGCCGGGGCGGCTCGTCCCAGCGGGCGAGCAGTTCGACCCCCGAGGATCGGGCGGAATCCGGATCACCCCGAGGCGCGAGCGCGGCAACGTCCCCCACCCAGGAGGCGAGGAGCGCGTCGTCGGTCGTCAGCTCAGTCGTCACGCTTGCCGTAGCGGTCCGCGAGCCGTGGGTCGGTGAGCCACCACGGCTGGTCAGCCACGGTCTCCGGCTGGTCGGCATGGCATCCTTCGGGTGCGGTCGTCGCGGCGGGTGTGCGTGCTGCCTCTGCCCGGTCCAGCTCGGCGTCTGTGGCGCGAGCCTCCGCGGCGTCGCTGTGCAGCCATTCGACGAAGACGGCCGCCAGCATCGGTACGCCGATCCCCTCGGCCACCGCGAGCAGCGCGCCGCCCGCGTACTTCTGGTCCATGTAGTGGCTCAGGCCGCTACGGAGGGGATCGGCGGCGGCTGAGAATCCCGGGAAATGTGGGAAGAGAGTCGTATTCGCGACCATCACCAGGATGCCGGGCACGGCGTCGGCGATGCCGTCGAAGAACGCCAGGAACGTCCGGACGGCTGGTGTCGCCCATCCGGGCAGCAGGTCTTCCGCCAGCGTCGGCAGTACGAAGATCAATCCGACGATCAGCAGCTGCAGGATCAACAGCGTGCCGACGAGTTCAGACTCAATTGCCCGCTGACCATATCCGGTGAAGAAAACCGCCAGGATCCCGCCGATGTCGAGCACGGAACTCACCGCGGGGAAGATGAGTAGCCGCACGATCCGGGAGCGGACGACGCGATGCAGGACGGTGTCGGTGGATCCCGTGGCGGCTGCGAGCAGGCGCAACGGATCACCAACAGCCAGACCCATCGGAGTTACGGTGCCGATGATCGCCACCTGCGCCGCGAACATCCACAAGAACGTCTGCCGGTAGACACCGACGACGCCGCAGGTGACGTAGAGCAGCGTGCCGACTCCGAGGACGACGTACGAAGCGATCCGCCACCACGGCCACTGCACGCCGCGTCGCCACGCGGCCACCAGCAGCCAGACGTAGGGGACCAGCAGCAGCACGCTGAGCACGACCCCCACGGCGTCGAAGCGCCATGAGGTGAGCCAAGTCCAGGAGCTGAGCGGTCCGGGCGCGAGGTCGGTCACTCGAGAATTATCCCCGAGACCCGGCGACGTCGACCGTGGGCAGGACCTCGTCCTCTCCGTTCGGCGGCAGGATCTCGTGGGACTCCTCGTGCACGTACCGGCTGCCCCGCATCAGGCTGGCGATCGCGGCGACGATCATCATGATCGCTGCGGCAGTGAACACGACGACCAGACCGTCGTGGAACGGCCCGGACAGCAGGTGCGGGAAGAACTCCTTGCCGGTCAGGGTCTGTGCGTTGCCGGCCGGGATCTTGGCGAGCACGCCGGTCGGGCCGAGCAGGCTCTCGATCGGGTTGAAGCCGAGGAACGCGGCGAACATCGACCCGACCGGAGGCAGCCCGGCGATTTGGTCCGCGACCGCGGCGGGCACATGCTGACCCATCAGGCCCGTGCGCATCGCGTCCGGGAGGTTCCTGGCCAGGCCGGCGATCATCAGCGAGAAGAAGATGCCGATGGACAGGGACGTGCCGGAGTTGAAGAACGTCGCGCGCATCCCGGACGCCGCGCCGCGCTGGTCTGCGGGGACGGAGTTCATGATCGCCGTGGTGTTGGGAGCGGAGAACATGCCCGAACCGATGCCGTTGATGAACAGCAGCACGGCGAACATCCAGTAGTGGAAGTTGACTGGGATCAGCATCAGCCCCACGAAAGTCGCTGCGGTCAGCAGCAATCCGCCGCTCGCGAAGGCGCGTGCTCCGAACCGGTCGGAGAGGAATCCCGACACAGGCCCGGCAATCAGGAAGCCGATCGTCAGCGGCAGCAAGAAGATGCCCGCCCACAGTGGGGTGTCCTCGTACCTATACCCGTGCAGCGGGAGCCAGATGCCCTGCAGCCAGATGATCAGCATGAACTGCATGCCGCCACGGCCGATGGAGGCCAGCAAGCCGGCGAAGTTGCCGGCGCTGAACGCCTTGATCTTGAACAGCTTCATCGAGAACATCGGGTCCGGCACCTTGGTCTCAATGACGCAGAAGGCCGCCAGCACCAGCACGCCGCCGATGAGACCGGCCAGCACCCACGGGTTGGTCCAGCCCATCGAGTGCCCGCCGTACGGCTGGATGCCGTAGGTGATCGCGACGAGCAGTGCGGTCACGCCGACCGCGAAGGTGATGTTGCCAGGTATATCGAGGCGCCCGCCCCGTTTCGTGCCGAGCTCGTGCAATGACTTATAAGCCCACACCGTTCCGGCCAGCCCGATCGGCACGCTCACCCAGAAGACCGCGCGCCAGTGCCACTGGGAAAGCACGCCACCGAGGATCAGCCCGATGAACGACCCGCCGATTGCGGACACCATGTTGATGCCGAGCGCCATACCGCGCTGAGTGCTCGGGAAGGCGTCGGTCAGGATCGCCGCCGAGTTGGCCATCAGCATGGCGCCACCGATGCCCTGGATGATGCGCATTACGATGATCCACAACGCGCCGTTGCCCCCTGTGGCGGGATCGAGCGACAGCAGGATCGAGCCGACCGTGAAGACGACGAAGCCCAGGTTGTAGATCTTGACCCGGCCGAACATGTCCCCGAGGCGTCCGAGTGCCACGACGAGCACCGCGGAGACGACCAGGTAGCCCATCAGCGTCCACAACAGGTAGCTGATGTTGCCGGCACCGAGCGGGTTCAGGTGGATGCCACGGAAGATCGCCGGCAGCGAGATGATGACGATTGAGGAGTTGATCGTGGCCATGAGCACGCCGAGCGTCGTGTTGGACAGCGCAACCCACTTGTAGCGGGGGTGGTCCGCTTCGTAGCGGCGGCGTTTGCCGCGTGGCCTGCGGGTCTTCAGTTCGGGCTGGGGTGCTTCGGTCATCGTCGGTTCGTGCGCCTTCGGGCTACGGGTATGTCGGGACGGTCGTCAGGCGGCATACCAGATCATTAACTTAGGTAACGAATAATATAGTACGGCCATGAAGACGCCAGGCGGGCGGACTCCTGGGCGAGGGGCGGGAGTCCGCTGTCGGAGTGCCGTAACCCTCGACGGTCGAGGCTTGCGTATGGCGCGTGCTGCGTGGCGCCTCGTCTAACCTTGGCCGGGTGACGACTTCTCTGCGGGTTGCGGTGATCGGCGCCTCCGGGCGGATGGGCAGCACCACGTGCGCCGCGGTGGAGGGCGCGAGCGACCTCGTGCTCACCGGCCGGTATGACGCGGGCGACGAGCTCGGTGACCTGGGCGGCGCCCAGGTCGCGGTCGACTTCACCGTGCCGGACGCGTCGCCGGGCAACGTCCGGCACTGCATCCAGCACGGGGTCCATGCGGTCGTCGGGACGACCGGCTGGACGACCGAACGGCTTGCCGCAGTGGAGTCGCTGCTGGCCGCTCACCCCGCGGTGGGGGTGCTGATCGCACCGAACTTCGCGGTCGGAGCGCTGCTGATGATGTCGTTCGCCCAGCAGGCGGCGCGCTTCTACGAGTCGGTCGAGATCGTCGAAACCCACCACCCCGGCAAAGTCGATGCGCCCTCCGGCACGGCGGCGCGCACCGCCGAGCTCATTGCCCGGGCCCGCCTCGACGCCGGCCTGGGGGCGGTGCCCGATGCCACGACCAGCGACCCGCGCGGTGCCCGCGGCGCCGACGTCGACGGCATCCGGGTGCACGCCCAACGGCTCCGCGGCCGCGTCGCGCACCAGGAGGTGTCGTTCGGCGGCGAGGGAGAGGCGCTGACGATCCGGCACGACTCCTTCGACCGGGTCAGCTTCATGCCGGGTGTGCTCGCCGGCGTCCGCGCGGTGCCGGAGCATGCGGGGCTGACCGTCGGTCTGGAGCACTTCCTCGGCCTCGTATGACAGTGCCCGCTGGGTGTGCTTGGCTGGTCCGGTGGCTACGAAACCGCTGACGCTCACCATCATTCGCAACGAAGTGGACAGTGGGCCCGGCCGGCTGCTGGCGTGGGCCGAACTCGCCGGGGTGACCGTCGACCTGCGCAAGGCCGATGACGGTGACGAGATCCCTTCATCCGCAACCGAACTCGACGCACTCATCATGCTCGGCGGCGGATTCCTGCCCGACGCCGATGACGGGAGGCCGTGGCTTGCGGCGGAGCGCGCCCTCGCACTGGACTGCCTGGACGCAGGGGTGCCGATGCTCGGGATCTGCCTCGGCGCGCAGTTGCTCGCGCACGTCGGCGGTGGCCGGGTGGAGCCCGACTACGGCACGCCCGAGAAGGGTGTCACCACCCTGACGCCGCAGCCCGCGGGGGCGAATGACCCCCTGTTCGCTGCGTTTTCGGCGCCGGTTGTGGGCATCGAGAGCCACCGCGACCAGATCACGCGCCTGCCCGAGGGTGCACCGCTGCTGATGTCCAGCATGCACTGCCGCAACCAGTCGTTCAGGCTCGGTGACGTGGCCTGGGCGACGCAGTGGCACCCGGAGTGCAGCGCCGAGCGGGTGGCCGGCTGGGACGAGGACTACCTGCGCCGGCTCGGCCTGGACCCGGCCGAGGTGAAGCAGACCGCCCGCGACCACGACGACGAGCTGGAACGGACCTGGCGCGCGTTCTTCGAGCGATTCGTCGCCGTCGCCCAGGCTCGCTCGGAGCCGCGCTGAGCGCGAACACCCCTTCAGTCAACGAGTTTCGCGCGCAGCCTGTCCAACTGCAGATCGGTCCAGCCGACCGATCGCAGCCAGCCGGCAACCGACCCATAGTCGGCGTCGATCGCGTCCAGCACGCGGGTGATCGTCTCCGGCCGCGAGTGGTGCGCAGTGATGGGGACGTCGCGCAACGTGTCGGCATACCCCGGCAGACCGATCAGCCGCCGCACGATCCGCTCGGCTCGCTCGGTGCTCGCGACGTAGTCGGCGACGATCTCCTCGCGGGGGACCCCTGCGACCGACAGCGCCATCGCGGAGATGGTGCCGGTGCGGTCCTTACCGGCGGCACAGTGCACGACCGTCGCGCCCGCACTCGTCGCGATGACGTCGAGCGCCGCCGCCACCGAGTCGGGGCGCCGCACCAGGTAGCCGAGGTAGTGGCCGGCCTGGGCGTCCTCGTGCCGCGCCGGTTCCACGGGCTCCGCGGACTTGTGCCACGGCAGCACGAGCGCGTCGCGCGCGTCGATCTCCTTGTCATCCGGGAAGAGTGAGTGGTGGTGATGGGTGATCGACTCGACCTGACGCAGCGGACCCGGGCCGGTGATCCGCAGTTCCACGTCGGTGCGCAGGTCGACGATGTCGGTCACCTCGTGATCCTGCACGAGGACCTGTATGTCGTGGGGCGTCAGATCCTGCAGGTTGTCCGACCGCAGCAGCCGGTGGGGCTGCACCGTGCGGCCGTCGGTGGTCGGCAGGCCCGCGAGGTCGCGCATGTTCACGACGCCGTCGAGCTCGATCCAGGTCGGCTGAGTGGTCACGCACCCACGGTATGCCGTGGGCCGGCGCCGGCCACGCGCAGGCAGGGGCTCTCAGGACGCGGTGTCGGTGCGGTCGGTCACGGCGGCGGTGAGCCGGACCTCGCGGGTGGTCCGGCCGTCGGCGGCGATGACCCGGTCTCGCCAGGCGCCGTCCGGTTGCAGACCGGCCGAGGTGAGGAAGGCGCGAGTGGGCTCGTCCTGGTTCAGTGTCCACGCGGTGACCGTCGCGAAATCGCCCGCCTGCAAGGTGTCGACGGCAGCATTGAGCAGCCGCGAGCCGTTGCCGTGCCCGCGATGCGCCGGTGAGACGCCGAGCGCGTAGATCTCGCCCACGGTGGCGTCGGTCTCGTCGGTCGCCGGCCCGATCGCGGCGAATCCGACGACGGTCTCGCCTTCGGTCGCGACCAGCAGCCGGTGGCGCGGCGTCGGCGGCGACTGCAACGACTCGCGCCAGGCCGGCTCGAACGCGGCTTGCGTGAAGGCGTCGCGCACCGCCGGATCGACCAGGTCGCCATACGCCCGGCGCCATACCTGCGCCTGCACGCGCGCAACCGCCGGCACGTCGGTTGCTCGTGCGGTGCGGACCCCGGTGTCACTCATGGGGTCAGTTTCCCATCCCGCCGCCGGGGCCGCCCGGGGTGGCCGGGTGCGGGAATGCGCCCGCATCGTGCGAAGCTTGCATCGGATATGAGCCTGCTGAAACCGTCCGTGCATCACCGCCGTCCGCAGTTCCATCCGCTGCCGGTCGTCGGGCTGGAACGGCTGACCGACCGCGCAGTCGCGGTGACGTTCGGCATACCGGACGAGTTGCGCGAGATTTTCGCGTTCCAGCCGGGTCAGCACCTGACGCTGCGCGCCGAGCTGGACGGTGCCGACGTGCGTCGCTCCTATTCGATCTGCATGTCGCGGGCGCAAGCGGCCGCCACCGGCCGGCTGCGGATCGCGTCGAACGAGGTCGAGGGCGGCGCCATGTCGACCCGGCTCAATCACGTTGTCGCAGTGGGGGATCGGATCGAGGTGCTGGCGCCTCTCGGCGACTTCGTCTGCCCCACCAACCCCGCGGAGAAGCGGCACATCGTCGCGGTCGCCGCCGGCTCCGGCATCACCCCGGTGATCTCGGTGGTGCGTTCGGTGCTGGAGGACGAGCCCGGCTCGCGGGTGACACTGGTCTTCGGCAACCGCACGCCCGCGAGCACGATGTTCGCCGCCGAACTGGCGGAACTTGCGCAGCTGTACGGCGATCGCTTCGACCTCGTCGAGGTCTTCTCGCGCGTGGCCGTGGACGACCCGATGCGAGCCGGCCGGATCGACGGCGACCGTCTCGAGCGCATCGTCGAAGCGGTCTCGGCGCCGATTGCTGACGTGGACGAGTGGTTTCTGTGCGGTCCGATCGACATGGTGCACAACGTCCGGGACACGCTCCCGTCGCACGGAATTGACCCCGCGCGCATCCACCACGAGGAGTTCTTCCAGTAGCGCTGCGGGTGAAGGCGCGCTTCCGCCCTCCTGCCTGACTGAGAGGACCCATATGCATTGAGAGGACCCGAAATCCGGGCGCGTTATGGGTCCTGTCAATGCACGAGGGGTCCTCTCGATCAGTGGCGCGGGCCGGTTGTGCGGAACGCGTCACTCGGCACATCAGTCGAAAAGCGTGACGCCGGAGTCGGTTTCGAAGAACGCCCGCACCAGCGGACGGTGCGCGGGGATGATCGGCAGCCGCGCCGCCTCCTGCGCCATGAACCAGCGCGACTCGCTCACCTCGTCGGACACGCCCGCGGTGCCACCGACCACGTGTGCCCGGAAGCACACGCCGAACGGGGTGCGCCGGCGACCGTCCGGGTGGACGATCACGATGTCCGGCCGGCTGTATGCCGCCAGCACCGAGTCGACGGCAACCTCCAGCCCGGTCTCCTCGTGCGCCTCGCGGACCGCACTCTGCGACCAGGTCTCGCCGATCTCGGCGGCGCCGCCGGGCAGGCACCATAGCCCGTTGTCCTGCCGCCGGGTCAGCAGCAGCCGCTCGCCGTCGCCGATCGCACACGTCACGCCGGCCTTGATCTGCGTGGCCGACGCCGCCGCGACTCCGGGTCCGACCTCCACCTGGGTGCGCGGGTTGCGCCGTTCGTAGGTGACAACGGTCCAGCCGTCGTGTGGCTTGCGGGACGCCTCACGCCATACCGGCGAATCAGTGAACGGCCAGCCCGGGAAGACCGTGTCGCCCTCGGGATCGAGCGGGATCTCCGAGAGCACCATCCGGTCCGCGTATGACGCGAAAAGCTCCCACACCTGAGCGCCGCCGGTGACGAAGAAATCCTCGTCGTCGGCGAGGAGGAGCGCCTCGTCGACCGAGTGGGCCACCTCGACGCCGTCGGCCGACCACGAAAGATCGCGGGTGAGCACGATGTGCCGGCGGCCCGGCAGCAGCCCGTGCGACTCGAAGGTGTGCCGGCCCATGACCATCGGGTGACCCATGGTGGCGGCCTTGAATCCCTTCTGCTCGCCCGGGATTCGCCACGGCATACGCCCGTCGCGGCCGACCACGCCGTTGCGCGCGACCGCGGCGATGAAGGTGATCGTCATGCGTCGGCGCTCATACCGCGATCGGGGCTTTGATCGAGGGCGCCGCGACATACCCGTCGAGCGCGATGTCCGGCAGCTCGAACCCGTCGATCTCGCGGACCTGCGGGTTGAGCCGCAGGGTCGGCAGCGGACCTGGTTCGCGCGTCAACTGCAGCCGCGCCTGATCGAGATGGTTGAGATAGAGGTGCGCGTCACCGAGGGTGTGCACGAAGTCGCCCGGCACCAGGTCGGTCACCTGCGCGACCATGGCGGTGAGCAGCGCATAGGACGCGATGTTGAACGGCACCCCGAGGAAGACGTCGGCCGACCGCTGATAGAGCTGACACGAGAGGGTCCGTCGCCCGTCCGCGGAAGGCGCGCCGACGTAGAACTGGAACATGGTGTGGCACGGCGGCAGCGCCATCCGGTCGACGTCGGCGACGTTCCACGCCGAGACGATGTGCCGCCGGGAGTCCGGGTTGGTGCGCAGGCCCTCGATGACCTGGGCGAGTTGATCGACGGTGCGCCCGTCCGGGGTCGGCCAGGACCGCCATTGATGCCCGTAAATGGGTCCGAGGTCGCCGTTCACGTCGGCCCACTCGTCCCAGATCGAGATACCGCGCTCGTGCAACCAGGCGACGTTGGTGTCGCCGCGCAGGAACCACAGCAACTCGCCGAAGATCGAGCGCAGGTGCAGTTTCTTGGTGGTCAGCACCGGGAAACCCTCGGCCAGGTCGAAGCGCAGCTGGTGCCCGAAGACCGACAGCGTGCCGGTGCCGGTGCGGTCGTCCTTGCGGGTGCCGTCGGAGATGACCCGGTCGAGCAGGTCGAGGTACTGCTTCACAGGTCCAGACGCTATCAGCGCGAGCGCCTGCGGTGCCCGGTGCACGAGCGTCGCGACATACAACATGGACGGTCGTTACAAAATGTGATCCAGATCACATTTAACAGATGTAACGCTTTCCCCGGCCACCCGATGTAACCGTTGATCGCGTCGTCACCCGGACCCCCGAGCGGGTGACGACGCGATCTTTCATTTCCGCGCGAGCCACCGGATTCGCGGCACCCGGAAGGCCTCCCCACCACTGCGCCACCGCCGACTAGCCTGGGGCGTATGACGAACCCCTTCGGACGGCTGCTGACGGCCATGGTGACTCCCATGCACGAGGACGGGTCACTCGACCTGGATGGAGCACAGCGGCTCGCGGACCATCTCGTCCGGCACGGTCACGACGGCATCCTGGTCAACGGCACGACCGGCGAGTCCGCCACCACGACGGACGAGGAGAACGTTGCCGTCGTGCGCGCGGTCGTCGAAGCGGTCGGGGACAAGGTCCCGGTGATGGCGGGGGTGGGCACCAACGACACCGCGCACTCGATGGCTGCGGCACAGGCGATGGTCGCCGCCGGCGCCACGAACGCGCTCGTCGTCACGCCCTACTACAACAAGCCCCCGCAGGCCGGCATCATCGAGCACGTTCGGGCCATCGCCGCTGCGGCGGACGTGCCGGTGATGCTCTACGACATCCCGGGACGCACCGGCACCGCGCTCGCACCCGATACGCTGCTGCGGCTCGCGGAGATACCCCAGGTCAGGGCGGTCAAGGACGCCAAGGCCGATCTCTACACCTCCAGCAAGGTCATGGCGCAGACCGACCTGCTGTGGTTCTCCGGCGACGACGTGCTCGCCCTGCCGTGGCTGTCCATCGGTGCGGTCGGCCACGTCGCCGTCACCGGACACGTCGCCGGCGACCAGTTCGCTGCGATGATCCAGGCGGTGGATGCCGGGGAGCTGGCGACCGCCCGCGCCATACATCGGCGTCTCATCCCGGTGATGGACGCCATCATGACGATCACCCAAGGAGCCATCATGGCCAAGGCCGCCCTGAAGCAGCTGGGCATCATCGAGTCCGACTTCTGCCGGCTGCCGCTGCTGCCCGCGACTGCGGAGCAACACGACATCCTGCGCCGCGCGCTCGACGAATCGAACATCACGGCATGAGCGAGCGCAGCGAGCGACCAGAAGACTCAGGGCGAATGCGCACCCTGTCGGGACCCCCGCGAAGTATCGGAGCGACGAAGGAGCGGAGAACTTCGTGGGGTCGGGCGAAGGAGGGGTGTGCATGAGCCACCCGCACCCCGAACTGGAGTTGCCCGGCCCCTTGCCGAAGGGCGGCGTGCGCGTCGTGCCGCTCGGCGGCCTCGGCGAGGTCGGCCGCAACATGACGGTCGTGGAGTATGCCGGCCGGCTGCTCGTCGTCGACTGCGGTGTCCTCTTCCCCGAGGACCACCCCGGCGTCGACCTGATCCTGCCGGACTTCGAATACATCTCCGGCCGGCTCGACGACATCGACGCGATCGTGCTCACCCACGGGCATGAGGATCACATCGGCGCCGTGCCCTACCTGCTGCGCCTGAAGCCGGACATCCCGCTGATCGGGTCGACGCTGACGCTCGCCCTCGTCGAGGCCAAGCTGAAGGAACACCGGATCACGCCATACACGCTGACCGTGAAGGAGGGCGGGAACGAGAAGCTCGGTGTCTTCGACTGCGACTTCCTCGCGGTCAATCACTCCATCCCGGACGCGCTCGCGGTCTTCATCCGCACGGGTGGTGGCAATCTGCTGATCACCGGCGACTTCAAGATGGACCAGCTCCCGCTGGACGGCCGCATCACCGACCTGCGCGCGTTCGCGAAGGCGGGGGAGGAGGGTGTCGATCTCTTCCTGACCGACTCCACCAACGCTGAGGTGCCCGGGTTCACGACGCCGGAGCGCAACATCACCCCCGCCATCGAGCGGGTCTTCGACAAGGCCGAACGCCGGATCATCGTCGCGTGCTTCTCCTCGCACGTGCACCGCGTGCAGCAGGTGCTCGACGCGGCGCAGGCGCATGGGCGCAAGGTCGCGTTCGTCGGCCGGTCGATGCTGCGCAACATGGGCATCGCGTCCGACCTCGGCTATCTGCACGTGCCCGACGGCGTGCTGGTCGACCTGAAGAAGATCGACAAGTTCGCCGACGACCAGATCGTGCTGGTCTCGACCGGTTCGCAGGGTGAGCCGATGGCGGCCCTGTCCCGGATGGCGAACGGCGATCACAACACCATCGACATCGGACCGGGTGACACCGTGCTGATGGCGTCCTCGCTCATCCCGGGCAACGAGAATGCCGTCTACCGGGTGATCAACGGCCTGATGCGGCGCGGCGCCAGCGTCATACACAAGGGGAACGCGCTGGTGCACGTCTCCGGGCACGCCAGCGCCGGCGAACTGCTCTACGTCTACAACATCGTGCGGCCGCGCAATGTGATGCCGATCCACGGCGAATGGCGGCACCTGGTCGCCAACGGCGAGCTCGCCGAGGCGACGGGAGTGCCGGCCGAGCGCGTCATCCTCGCCGAGGACGGCGTCGTCGTTGACCTGGTCGACGGGCGCGCTCGGATCGTCGGCGCCGTGCCCTGCGGTTATGTGTATGTCGACGGCTCCCTCGTCGGCACCACCGATGAGACGATGCTCAAGGATCGCCGGATCCTGCGCGACGAGGGCTTCGTCACGATCATCGTGGTGCGGGACGCCGACACCGGGAAGATCGCGGCCGGCCCGGAGATCCAGACGCGAGGATTCGCGGAGGAGGACGACGTCTTCGACAAGGTGCGGCCCAAGCTGGAGGCGGCGCTGGAGGAGGCTCGCGCGAAGGGCATCAGCGACACCTACCAGTTGCAGCAGGTCATCCGTCGCGCCGTCGGCGGTTATGTCGGCGGCAAGCTCCGGCGCCGGCCGATGATCATCCCGATCGTCATCGACGCCTGAGCGTTCCCGGCTCCCGTTTCTTCGCCGAGCGGGGTACATCTGCACCGAGCGGGGTACAAGCACGGACGCTCCTGGGCTCGGGTTCTACCCCGCTCGGCAGATAAGTACCCCGCTCGGTGGGTTTGGTGCGTCCGGCTAGCCCTGCGATCAGCCGAGCTGGCGCAGCGCGGCGTCCGCCCACCCAGTGGGGTCATCTCCCGACGGGATCATCGTCAGCGAGAACCACAACACGAGCGGGTCCCACCAGGCATGCTCGGCATCGGTGAGCGAGGTCACGGACTGGTACCCGTCGAGGAACCCCTCTCGCACCAGCGGACTGACCGGGCCCCAATCGCGGAAGCGGGTGCCGAGCAGGACCGCGGAGCGGGCTAGGTCGGCAACGCGCTGCCCGTGCCCGGCGTCCTCGAAATCGAGTATGGCGACAATCTCGCGGTCCGCGCAGAGGATGTTGGCCGCCCGGTAGTCGCCGTGGATCAGCTGGGTCGGCAGAACTTGGTCCGGAGAACGCTCGAGCATCTCGCGCAGGCGTCGCCGAGCAGCGAGCGGGGCCTGCTCCGACGCAGAGTCGAGCCAGGCGGATACCTGTGTCCTGAGCGGTTGCCGTCCCCAGCCGCGGGCGCCGCCGAACCGCTCGGCTTGCGGGAATGCCGCCAGCGCCGCGTGCAGCGCGGCCAGGGTCACGCCCGCCGCATACACCTGCTGCGGATCGTCGACGTCCAGCAGTTCGCCGTCGATCGTGTGCTGCAGGGACATTGAGCGCCCGCCGACGTCGACCTGATGCCGGCCGTCGTTCGTGGCGATCGGCGCGGAGACGGGAAGACCTTGCCGGTCGAGCCAGGCGACGAGATCACCGGCGTTCGCCAGGCGCGCGAAGCCGTCCTGCGCGATCGACCACTTGGCGAGCATGGGACCGTCCGGAGTGCTCAGCCAGGCCAGCACATTGTGGAAACTCATCACGATGTGGTCGCACGAGACGACTCGGACCGCCCAGTGCTGCTCGACGGTGGCAGTCACCCAGGTGGCCGCTGCCGCGGCGTCGCGAAAGCCGAAGCGCGTCGACAGTGTCTCGTCGGGATCGCACGCCTCCCAGAGCATTTCAACGGTGGGAGTGCGGTCGGTCGGCATACGTGCCAGTCCATCACACCCCGGACTGAGGGCGAGTGAGCCCTCCGGTCTCTCTCGCCGAGCGGGGTAGATCCGCGTCGAGCGGGGTACAAATCCGGGCCTTCCCAGGCTCGGGTTCTACCCCGCTCGGTGGAGAAGTACCACGCTCGGCGGAATGAGGCGGGCTGGTATGCCGAAGGCCCCGGCCCACCGAATGGTGAGCCGGGGCCTTCGAGTGATCGCCGCGTGGAGCGGCAATCGATCCGATCGGATCAGGCCGGCAGGTGCAGGTGCTGGCCGACGAAGATCAGGTTCGGGTTGTTCACGGTGCCCTTGTTGGCAGCGTAGAGCTCCTGCCAGCCACCCTTGATGTGCAGCTTCTCGGCGAGCTGGCTCAGCGTGTCGCCGGCCTTGACCGTGACGGTCTTGCCGGAGATCGCGACCTGCGGGACCGAGGAGACCTTGGGTGCGGTGTAGGTGGGTCGCGCACTGGAGCGCGACGTCTGCGGTGCACTGCTGGACTGCTGCTGGGCGGAGGACTGCGGAGCGGACTGCTTCGGAGCCGAGGACGCGGGCGGTGCGGTGACGGGCGAGCCGCCACCCTGGGTCAGGCCCGCGCGGACGGAGCAGACCGGCCAGGCGCCGGGGCCCTGGGAAGCCAGGACCTTCTCGGCGATGGTGATCTGGGCCGACTCGCTGGCCAGGTTGGCGTTGGACGCGTAGGCGCCACCGCCATACGCGATCCAGGTCGAGTGGGTGAACTGCAGGCCGCCGTAGAAACCGTTGCCGGTGTTGATCGACCAGTTGCCACCGCTCTCACACGCGGCGACGCGCTCCCAGGTGCTCAACGAGGCAGCGTGGGCGCTACCTGCGGTGGCGACGCCGGCTGCGGCGAGCGCTGCGGCGGCGGCAACCCCGATGCCGACGACGCGGGTCTTGCTGCTGAGGTTCTTGCTGAGGTCCATTGATTCCTCTCCTGACGTGCGCATACGGGGTTAGCTGTCGGGTCGGGCTGTCAGGTGCCCGGCAGGTCCGCGGACCTGCTCTCACCCCAAGGCTGCGGTTGCAACCAGATTGGGTTCCCCATCCTCGTCGTGCCTCCGGGACCATCCCGGGCTGTGGTGGCCGCTCGACGAGGTTGTGCGCAGCGAGCCACAGACAGTAGGGGCCGGAACTGAACAGGGGGCGCAGTCCCGGTGATGGGTCGTACCGTCGCCAGGGGGACGAGGTTTGAACCACCGAACGATGAAACTACGTGGTCCGGCGAGGATTTCCAAGTCGGACCGTGATCATTTCGTGACTTTTGTGGAAAAAGTCAGCGAGATCACATAACACTGGTGGCGTGCGTCACATCTGTCACGCTGGTATACGTCCGGCTGGGCACCGCGCAGGCGGTCTGCGATGCGCAGGACTACGGCCGGTGAAGTCACCAGGGCAACGGCTCGGACAGGTCGCGCGGGTCGGCGGGCGCCGACCAGCCTTCCTCGGTGCGCACGTAGGACAGCGCCGGGCCGTCCTCGACCAGGCGGCGCACGCCGGTGATCAGCCGGTCGACGTGCTCGCCGGTGGTGGCCAGGCCCAGGCTGGCGCGGACGGCGGAGGCGCCATCACCCACGATCGCATCGCACAGCAGGTGGGCGCAGAACCGGCCGTCGCGTACGGCGATGGCGTGCTCGTCCGCGAGCACCTGCGAGACCAGCGACGGGTCGTAGCCCTCGACTGTGAACGTCACGACGCCGACGTTCGGCCGGTCGCCGAGCGCGCTGACGATGCGGACGCCGTCGATGGCCGACAGCCCGGCCGAGAGGCGCGCGTAGAGCTGGGCCTCGTGCGCCTCGATCGTGGCGCGGTTCGCGCGCAGGGCGGCGCAGGCAGCCGCGATCGCGATGGCGCCGGTGGCGTTGGGCGTGCCGCCCTCGTGCCGGGCCGGGCCGGTCTGCCAGTCGGTGCGCTCCCGGCGGACACGTATCGTCGCTCCGCCCGCAGGCAGGTAGGGATCGGCGGCGTCCAGCCAGTCGCGCCGGCCCGCGAGCACGCCTGCGCCATACGGGGCATAGAGCTTGTGGCCGGAGAAGGCGACCCAGTCAACGTCCAGGGCGTCGATGTCCAGGGGCACGTGCGGTGCGTATTGCGCGGCGTCCAGCACCGTACGGGCACCGAACTTCCTTGCTACAGCGGAGAGTTCGGCGACCGGCCAGATCTCGCCGGTGACGTTGCAGGCACCGGTGATCACGACGAGCGTGTGTTCCGCGTCCGTATGACGCAGCGCCTCGCGCAAGAGGCGCACCGCGTGCTCCGCGCTGCCCGGGACCGGCAGGCGCGTGGTGCGCTCCTCCGGCCACGGCAGCAGGGCGGCGTGATGTGCCGACTCCCAGGCGAAGACCTGCGTGTTCTGCGGGAGGCAGTGCGCGAGGAGACGCAACGCGTCGGTGGTGTTGCGGGTGAAGACGACTTCGTCGCCCGGGCGGGCTCCGACGAAGCTCGCGACCTCGGCGCGCGCAGCCTCGAACCAGGCCGTCGTGACGCGGCTGGCGTAGCCGGCTCCGCGGTGGACCGAGCCGTAGCGACGCTCGGTCGTCCGGACCGCCTCCGCGACGGAGACGAGTGCGGGGGTCGTCGCACCGTGGTCGAAGTTGGCGTAGTCGGTGACCGTCCGGTGCACCGTGGGGACGCCGAGCTCGGCGGACACCGTGCGCGGGAGGCTCTGGGCTGACCGCGACGGTGCCGGGCGTGAGGGCGCCGGGCGTGAGGTCCGGGCTGCACCGAATGATGCGGTCGCGGTGTCCTGCAGGGGGTCGATGGTGATGCTCAACGTGCTGCTCCTTCGCCGATCGAGGGATCGACGGAAGATGCAAGGCAGAGTCGATCCGCGCTTGCCGACGTGTTGTCACGCCGGCCCGGTCGTCACCCGGAGCACCCCACCGCGGTGGAGGGTTGCCGCTCAGCAAGCCGGGGCTTCGCGCTGAGACTCATGACCTGAGACGGGACGTTACTACGGCTCATCACCGCCGTGGAAGCCGTGTCCGAACCGTGGGAACTGCGGCGGGAGTATGCCCAGCGCGCGGTGGGGCGCGCGCTGGGCATACTCGGCAGGGCGCCGAGGGTTGCCTGGCGCCATGCCGAGGGGGTCGGAGTCCAGTGCCCGGGTAGAGGTTCACCGTGAGCAGGCACGGATTTTCCGGACCCACAGATGGATCTCATCGAGTGCCAGGAATCCGCCTCCTCGTATACCTCTTGCCGGCGACCGAACGTCGGCTTAGACCTAATTCACGGTGTGGTGACGGTCTACGTGACCACGGGAGGATGGGCCTTGTCATGAGGGTACGAAGGTTTGCTGTTGCCGGGCTTGCGCCGGTCGTTCTTGCTGTGGCATTTATCGTGTCCATCGTGCCATCTCGGGCGGCGCCCGGCAGTGGCGCGAGAGGTCAGACCGACGCGGCGTTGGCTGCGTCGGCGACGCGCCTTCACGGACTCGACAACCTGCGGGCCGCGATCGATGCGGTGCCGTCGCGCTATGGCGGAGTGGCAACAGAGGGGGACGCCTCGGTGACGGCGTGTGACACCGGCAACGACACCAACGCATCCGCTGATGAGGGTCCCACCGCGTCCGTGGATAACGCTATTGCCGCTCTCCGGCAGGAGGGCGCCGCCGTCACGGTCAAGCCGTGCAGGTACTCGCTGGACGACCTCCATCGCGTCCTCGCGCAGGTCACCGCATCGTCGCTGTTTGCGGCGAACGGTGTCACGCTTCGGCGTTGGGGTATTGATTACAGTGCGAACGCTGTCGAAATTGGCGTTGATGCGACCCCGTCGGGATTCGCCGCGAAAGTTGCAGCGCAGTGGGGATCTGCGGTGTACCTCACCGTTTCGCCCAGCGTCGGACTTCAGTCGACAACTACCATGAGGTGAGCCGAATCCCGATGAGGATGAGCGCAAAGCGTTGGACGCCCACTATTGTCCCTGTGTTGCTCATGGCGTTCACGAAAGGTCATGTGGCGTAGGCAAAGTCAGGTCGACCACCCCTCAATTAGAACGTCTGTCTTTCGCCATCGAGACGGCGGCAACACGAGATCTGTGCCCAACCAGCGCGAACCACTCCTGCGGCACGATTCGGCAAGCAACCCGAGCCACCGGCAGTTGCGGAGCCACAGCGGCGCGACGCGAAGGCATCTGCAGACTCTCGATTCAGCCAGGACGCTGGTGCCACTCCGAGGGGACCGGAGTTCAGTGCTCGGCTAGAGGCTTCACCATGATCAGGCACGGATTTTCCGGGCCCCAAAGGTCGGTCTCATCCATTGCCAGGAATCCCGCCTTCTCGTAGAAGTGCCGGGTCCGGGCGTAGTTGGCGTCCGCGCTCGACGGGCCCAAGGTCTTCACTTCGAGCAATCGCACTCCGTGCAGCGCCGTATCGGCCTCAAGTGCACGCAGCATCTCTGAGCCGATTCCTTTGCCGTGCGACGACCGGTCGACCACGATCAGGTGGATTTCGGCGGCGTGCGGAAACTGCCGCCTGACCAGCATGACGCCGACAACTACGCCTGCATCATTCCTCACGGTCCACGTTTCCATGGTGCGGGCTGCCTCGATGTAATCCGCATTCGCGGCTGGCTCCCCGAACCACCCGGGCACGCTCGCCAGCAAGCGAGCGACTTCGCCTGGTAGGCACGCGTCTTGGCGTGCGGTCGCGACCACCACGGGCGGAACCTTACGCGGGCTGCTGGCGAGCGGTCGACGGATTTTCGCACCTGGCGTCTACTTCCAGGCGGCCGCACCGGCTCTCGATCCGGCGCCCCGGGCGGCGTCACGCGCCAGGAGCCCGGCGTGTTTCGTATGAGGCTGGTGAGACTCTCGCGTACGGTGGTTCAGTGGCTACTCGCTCGTCCTCGTCGACCGCGCGCGCGACCCGCAGCAAGTCCGGGTCGGGCGGGTCCGGTGCGCGTTCACGTCCCGCCTCGGGGCGCAGTTCGACGCGCCCGCCGGCCAAGAAGGCGACCGGCGCCACGGCCCGGTCCGGCGGCAAGCCCGCCAGCGGTGGACTGCCGCTGCCGTTGCGCGCCGCCAAAGGCACCTGGATGGGTGTCGCCCACGTCGCCGGCGGTGCGGCGCGTCGCGTCGGGCACTCCGCGCGCGATCTCGAGCCCGAACTCCGCCGTGACGGGCTGGGTTTCGCCCTCATCGCGGCAGCCGTGGTCATTGCGGCTCGCGAGTGGTGGAGTCTGAGCGGCCCGGCGGGCAGCGTCATACACGCCATCGTCGCAGGCACCTTCGGTCTCGGTGCGCTCGTCCTGCCGCTGGTGCTGGTGCTGACCGGCGTGCACCTGATGCGTTCACCGCGAGGTGATCAGGGCACCAACCGGGTGATGATCGGCCTGGCGCTCTTCGCGATCGCGGTGTGCGGGATCACCAGCATTGCCAAGGGCATTCCGCAACCGAACCAGACCGCCGCATTGCGCGGCGCCGGCGGGATCATCGGATTCCTGGCCAGCAGCCCGGTCGTCGCCGCCGTGCACACGGCCGGCGCCATGGTGCTGCTGGTGCTGCTGCTCGTCTTCAGCGTGCTGGTGATGACGGCGACGCCGGTGACGATGATCCCCGCTCGCCTCGCGGTGCTGCGCGAGCGGCTCTTCGCGCACAGCAGTCTTCACGACGACGGTGACGAAGCCATCGACGCGGTTGCGCAAGACCTGCACGGCGACCAGATTGACGGCGGCAAGCGCCGCCGCCGGCGCAAGGGCAAGAGCGCGGAGGGCGACCCCGGCCTGGACGGCGACGAGGCCTTCGAGCAGGCGGCGATCGTCACCCCGAGGCGCACCAAGAGCGGCCGGGTGCTGCGGCCGGGGGAGAAGGACCCCGGCGACTCCGAGCCGTATGACGGTGCACACGAGGCGCCTGCCGTCGAAAGCACGCCCGCCGACACACGCGGCGCCGGCAAGCCTGCCTCCGACCGGCGCGGCGCGATGCCGCTGCCCGGCACCAAGGGCGGCCCGCCCGAGGCCCCCACGACCGACGTCCCGCTGCAGGCGCCCCCGACCACACCGCTGCCACAGCGTGTCGAGCAACTCCAGCTGGCCGGCGACGTCACCTACACGCTGCCGCCGAACGACGTGCTGCAGCCCGGCACCCCGCCGAAGTCTCGCTCGGCCGCCAACGACCGCGTGGTCGAGGCACTGACCGACACGCTCGACTCATTCGGCGTCGACGCGCAAGTCACCGGCTTCACCCGCGGTCCGACGGTGACCCGCTACGAGGTCGAACTCGGCCAGGGCACCAAGGTCGAGCGGGTCACCGCTCTCTCCAAGAACATCGCGTATGCCGTGGCCTCCGCCGACGTCCGCATCCTGTCGCCGATCCCGGGCAAGTCCGCGATCGGCATCGAGATCCCCAACACCGACCGCGAGAAGGTCAGCCTCGGCGACGTGTTGCGCAGCAACACCGCGCGCAGCAACACGCACCCGATGGTGATGGGCGTCGGCAAGGACGTCGAAGGCGGTTACGTCATCGCCAATCTCGCGAAGATGCCGCACCTGCTGGTCGCAGGTGCGACCGGCGCCGGCAAGTCGTCCTTCGTCAACTCGATGATCACCTCGATCATGATGCGGTCGACCCCGGACGAGGTGCGGATGGTGCTGGTCGACCCCAAGCGGGTGGAACTCACGGCATACGAAGGCATTCCGCACCTCATCACACCGATCATCACCAATCCCAAGAAGGCCGCCGAGGCGCTGCAGTGGGTCGTGCGCGAAATGGACACGCGCTACGACGATCTCGCGGCGTTCGGCTACAAGCACATCGACGACTTCAACAAGGCCGTGCGCGCCGGCAAGGTGACTCCGCCGCCGGGGTCGCAGCGGGTCATGCAGACCTACCCCTACCTGCTGGTCATCGTCGACGAGCTCGCCGACCTGATGATGGTCGCGCCGCGCGATGTCGAGGAGTCGATCGTCCGCATCACCCAGCTCGCCCGCGCCGCAGGCATCCACCTGGTGCTGGCGACCCAGCGCCCGTCGGTCGACGTGGTCACCGGCCTGATCAAGGCCAACGTCCCCTCGCGCATGGCGTTCGCCACCTCCTCACTCGCCGACTCGCGCGTGGTGCTGGACCAGCCGGGCGCCGAGAAGCTGATCGGTCAGGGTGACGCCCTCTTCCTGCCGATGGGCGCCTCCAAGCCGATGCGCGTGCAGGGCGCGTGGGTCACCGAAACCGAAGTGCAAGAAGTGGTTTCGCACGTTCGCGGCCAGCTCAAGCCCCGCTATCGCGACGACGTGCAGGTCTCCGCGCCGAAGAAGGAGATCGACGAGGACATCGGCGACGACCTCGACCTGCTGCTGCAGGCGGCCGAGCTCGTGGTCAACAGCCAGTTCGGCTCGACCTCGATGCTGCAGCGCAAGCTGCGGGTCGGTTTCGCCAAGGCCGGCCGGCTGATGGACCTGATGGAGAGCCGCGGCATCGTCGGCCCGTCGGAGGGTTCGAAGGCCCGCGACGTGCTCGTCAAACCCGACGACCTGCCCACCACTCTCGCGTTGCTGCGCGGCGACGATCCGCTGCCCGGCGAGCAGCCGTATGACGCCGCGGCCGACGACGACTCCGACGGCAGCGAGGACGCCTGGCAGCTGACGGACCGGCGCGATGACTGACGACGAGGACCGCACCCAGGAGATCCGCCGCGACGGTCCGCCGCCGTCGGTGCCGCGGGCGGCATCAGGAGACACCGCTCAGTACGCACGCCGGCCCACCGGCAACACGCCGCCGTTCGGTATGCCGGCAGGAGCCCCGCAGCCGCAGGCGGGCTACCAGCGGCCGGTCCCCGGCTACGCGCCTGCGCCGCCATCCGGCATACCTGCATCCGGCCGGCCCATGCTGCCGGTCGATCGCGGGTCGAGCGGTTTCCCGGCGGCGATCCTCGGCGCCGTCGTCGCGGCCCTGCTCGCGGTCGCGAGCTCCTACGCCAACTATCAAGCGGTCCTGCACAACGTCTCCCGCAACCCCGGGACGCTCAAGGGCTACCTGCTCGGCCTGCTCGGCACACTGCCCTGGCCGGCCGGCAGCAGTGGAAAATATCTCACGGCGCTGCTGGCCGGGGTGGTGATCATCCTGGTGGTCTCGCTCGTGCTGATAATGGCCGCGACGATGTCCACCCGCGCGGGCAACGGCGGTTTCGCGGTGTTCCTCGCCGGGTGGCTGGCGGTGGTGATCGGCGGCGGCATTGCGGGCGTGGCCGCTGTGGAGATCTGGTCGACCGGTCCCACGATGCCCGGGGCTGCCGGGACGTTCGCGAACAGCGGTCTGGTCTGGGGTGCGTGGGTCGGGTGGATCCCCGGCCTCGTGGTCCTGGCCGCGCATGCCATGCGGCGCAAGCCGGTCAGCAGTTGAATCCCCGGCTCTGCCCGTGGCCGGTCAGCAGCTGAAGCGGTAGCCCTGGCCGGGGTCGGTCAGCAGGTAGCGCGGGCGGCCGGGTTCAGGCTCCAGCTTGCGGCGCAGCCCCGCGACATACACTCGCAGGTAGTGGGTGTCCTTCTCATAGCCGGGACCCCAGACCTCGCGCAGCAGTTCGGCTTGCGGCACCAGGTGACCGGGCCGGATCGCGAGTGCTTCCAGCAGGTTCCACTCAGTGGGCGTCAGCTTCACCGGGCTGCCGTCGCGTGTCGCGACCCGTTCGGCGAAGTCCAGGGTGAAGTGGTCGGTGCGCACCGGCTCGGGGTGCGCGGAGCTGGGCGTGCGGCGCCGCACGGCTGCTCGTACCCGCGCGAGCAACTCGTCCATGCCGAACGGTTTGGTGACGTAGTCGTCAGCGCCCTCGTCGAGTGCCTCGACCTTGTCGTCGGAGTCGTGCCGGGCGGACAGCACGATGATCGGCAGCTCGCTGGTGCGGCGGACCCGGCGGATGACCTGGACGCCATCCAGGTCGGGGAGCCCCAGGTCGAGCACCACCACGTCCGGGGTGTCCTCGGCAATGCACTGCAACGCGGTGCGGCCGTCGAACGCGTGCGTGACTTCGTAGCCACGGGCGCGCAGATTGATGCTGAGCGTGCGCACCAGTGCGGGCTCGTCGTCGACCACCAGGATCTTGGTCATGCGTGTCCTTCCACGGGATCGGCCGGCGGCACGACGGGCAGGCGCACGCACATGGTGAGTCCGCCGCCGGGAGTGTCCTCGGCGTCCAGGGTGCCGTCCATTGCTTCGGTGAGTCCCTTGGCGACGGCCAGGCCGAGCCCGACGCCGTTGCCGCGCGGGCTGTCGCCATACCGCTGGAAAGGCGCGAAGATGCCGGTGCGCTGCGACTCCGGGACGCCGGGGCCACGGTCGACGACGCGCACCTCGACCCAGCAACCGAGGCGTTCGGCCGAGATGACGACCTCCTGGCGGCCGGGGGAATAGCGCAACGAGTTCTCCACCAGATTGGCGAGCACGCGTTCGGCGAGACCCGGGTCGGCGAGGCAGCTGACCTGCGGGTCCGGCAGCCAGACGTGCACGCGGTCCGGGGCGCTGACCGAGCGGAGCGTGTGCGCGACCAGGTCGGCGACGAGCACGTCGTCGGTGCGTGCAGTGATGTTGCCGGACTGGATGCGGGACATGTCGAGCAGGTTCTCGATCAGCCCGTCCAACCGATCGGTAGCATCCTCAACGGTTTCCAGCAGTTCTCGCTGATCGGCGGGGGTGAGCCGGATGTCGGTGCTGCGCAGGCTCGACACGCCGGCCTTGATGGCGGACAGCGGGGTCCGCAGGTCGTGCGAGACCGCCGCGAGAAGAGCTGCACGCGAGCGATTGTCCTTGGCCAGCCCGGCGGCCGCGGCCGCCTGCCGGGCCAGTTCGTTGCGGTGGAGTATGGCGGCCGCCACGCTTGCATAGGCCTCCATCAGTCGCTGCTGGCTGGCGTCCACGACGTCCCCGCCGAGGACGAACTGGTGGTCCTCGTCGATGGGGACCCGGCTCAGCCGCGCCTCCAGCTCGGTCAGCGGCACCTCACCGCTGACCATCACCGGCTGACCGGGTACGCCCGAGTGCGTCGTGCGGACGATGGCCGCGCCGGTCACCGAGAAGAGGTCGCGGGCCTGGCCCAGCAGCTCGGGCAGTGGGTCCTTGACAGCCAGCAGCGAGTGGGTGAGCTCAGCCAGAACCCGCGAATCGTATTCTGCGGCAACGGCTTGCGAGGTGCGCCGGACCGAGAGGTGCACGACCCACGACACAGACGCGGCCACGATCACGAAGACCAGCACGGCGCCGACGTTCTCTGGCTGGTTGATCGTCAGAGTTCCGGTTGGGGAGGTGAAGAACCAGTTCAGCACCAGGCTGGACAGCACGGCAGTCGCCAACGCCGGCCAGATGCCGCCGACGATCGCGGTGAGCACCGTGTAGGCCAGGTAGATCAACATCTCGAGGGGGAGTGCGTGAGTGTGCGCGGTGCGGTCCAGCAGCACCGTGAGCACCAGCAGCCCCACGGTGGCGAGCAGCCAGCCGGCCACTTCCCGGTGCAGCCCGACGCCGACCCAGGTCACCGCCGGGCGTCGGCCGCCGTGGGCGAGTTCGTGGGAGACCATCAGCACGTCGATGTCGCCGGACCCGTCGACGACGGTGTCGCCGACGCCCCGGCCGAAGATCCGCTGCAGCCGGGTGCGCCGCGACGCGCCGATGATGATCTGGGAGGCATTGACGCCGCGCGCGAATTCCAGGATCGCCTCGCCCACGTCGGTGCCGGTGACCGTGTGCATCGTTCCGCCCAGCTCGGTCACGAGTTGCCTTGCCGCAGCAGCTGATTCGGGTTTCACGTCGCGCAGGCCGGTGTCGGAGACGACCTGCACGGCATACAGCTCCCCGCCGGCGCCGCGGCCGGCGATGCGCGCGCCGCGTCGCAGGAGAGTCTCCTGCTCGGGACCGCCGGTGAGTGCGACGACGACCCGCTCGCGCACCGGCCAGATCGACTCGATGTCGTGATCGTCGCGGTAGCGCGACAATGCCTCGTCGACCCGGTCTGCGGTCCACAGCAGCGCGAGCTCGCGCAGCGCGGAGAGGTTTCCGCCACGAAAGTAGTTGGCCAGCGCTGCGTCGACCCGCTCGGCGGGGTAGACGTGCCCGTGCGCGAGCCGGCGGCGCAGGGCCTCCGGGGTCATGTCGACCAGTTCAATCTGGTCGGCCGCCCGCACCACCGCGTCCGGCACTGTCTCCTGCTGCCGGACGCCGGTGATCTGGAAGACGGCGTCGTTCAGCGACTCCAGGTGCTGGACGTTGACGGTGGACAGCACGTCGATGCCGGCATCCAGCAACTGCTCGATGTCCTGCCAGCGGCGCTCGTGGGGGCCGCCGATGATCCGGTGTGCCAGCTCGTCGACGAGCACCACGTCCGGCCGGCGGCGCAGCACCGCATCGACGTCCAGCTCGTGCAGCACGGTGTCGCCGTGCCGGAGCTCCCGCTGCGGGACGATCTCCAGCCCTTCGAGCTGCTCGGCGGTGTAGGCGCGGTCGTGGGTCTCGATGACGCCCACGACCACGTCGGTGCCGCGTTGCTGCCTGCGGTGGCCTTCCTGCAGCATCTTGACGGTCTTGCCCACACCCGGGGCAGCACCGAGGTAGATGCGGAGGCGGCCACGCGTCATACGACGATTGTCCCCGCTGAGCTCGGTGACTGCCTCCTGGCCGTCCATCCGGCTCACCCCTTCGCGGTCAGGCGCTGCAGCGCGAGATTGAGTCGCAGCACGTCGACCTTCGGCTCGCCGAGGAACCCGACGTCTCGGCCGGTGGTCGCGGCCGCGATGAGCTTGTCGACCTCGGCGAGGGAGATGCCCCGCGCCTTGGCGACCGATGGCGCCTGCAACTTCGCGTATGCCGGGGAGATGTCCGGATCGAGCCCGCTGGCGCTCATGGTCAGCGCGTCGGGAGCTGTCCCGCCGAGGCCGGCGAGCGCCTTCGCGCGTGCCGCGACCGCGGCTTCCTGGCGTTTGTCGTCCGCAGGGAGGTTGGAGCCGCCACTGGTGCTGCCGGTGTAGTTCGTGGCCGACGGCCGGCCGTGGAACCACTGCGCACCGGTGAACTGCTGCCCGATCAGCGACGAGCCGACCACCTTGCCGTCCACACGGATCAGTGATCCGGTGGCCTGGTCGTGGAAGGCGACGCGCCCGACGCCCCAGACGACGGCGGGGTAGATCACGCCGAGCAGCACGGTGAGGATGATGAACAGCCGGACCGCAGCCAGTGTCTGGCGGCCGATGGTGAGTGATGACGTTGCCATGAGGATCACATCCCGGGGAGGAACTGGACGAGGAGGTCGATGAGCTTGATGCCGATGAACGGGACGATCACTCCGCCGACTCCGTAGATCAGGATGTTGCGTGTGAGCAGCTGGTCGGCGCGCAGCGGACGATAGCGAACACCCTTCAGCGACAACGGGATCAACGCGATGATGATCAGCGCGTTGAAGATGACCGCCGACAGGATCGCCGAGTTCGCCGAGTGCAGCTTCATGATGTTCAGATCCGTCAGGCCCGGGTAGCTGGCCACGAACATCGCCGGGATGATCGCGAAGTACTTCGCCAGGTCGTTGGCGATCGAGAACGTCGTCAGCGCGCCGCGGGTGATCAGCAACTGCTTGCCGATGCCGACGATGTCGATCAGTTTCGTCGGGTCCGAGTCGAGGTCGACCATGTTGCCGGCTTCCTTGGCGGCCGAGGTGCCGGTGTTCATGGCGACGCCGACGTCGGCCTGGGCAAGCGCCGGCGCGTCGTTGGTGCCGTCACCGGTCATCGCGACCAGCCGGCCGCCTTCCTGCTCGGCCTTGATCAGCCGCATCTTGTCCTCGGGCGTCGCCTCGGCAAGGAAGTCGTCGACCCCGGCCTCGTCGGCAATTGCCTTGGCAGTCAACGGGTTGTCCCCGGTGATCATCACCGTGCGGATGCCCATCTTGCGCAGCTCGGCGAAGCGCTCCGCCATACCGGGCTTGATGACGTCTTTCAGATGTATGACGCCGACGGCGTTCATCGACCCGCCCTGGCGGCCGGCCGCGACGACGAGCGGGGTGCCGCCTGCCGCCGAGATGCGGTCGGCGATCTCCATGGCGGCGTCGGCCCCGGTGCCGCCGGTCTCCCGGACGAGCTTGGCGACCGAGGCTGCCGCTCCCTTGCGCAGCATGGTGCCGTCCGGCAGGTCCAGGCCGCTCATCCGGGTCTGCGCGGTGAACGGCACCACGACCGCGTCGGCGGGCGAATCCATCGTCGTACCAAGCTGATCCGCAGTCCACGTGACGATCGAGCGACCCTCGGGGGTCTCATCGGCGAGGGAGGACAGGTGCGCCAGCCGGTGCACCTCGGCCGCGTCGTTGGCGCCGACGACGACGATGTCGGACGCCTGCCGGTTGCCGAGCGTGATGGTGCCGGTCTTGTCCAGCAGCAGCGTGGTCACGTCGCCCGCAGCTTCCACCGCGCGGCCGGACATCGCCAGGACGTTGCGTTGCACGAGCCGGTCCATGCCCGCGATGCCGATCGCGGACAGCAGTGCCCCGATGGTGGTGGGGATCAGGCAGACCAGCAGGGCGACGAGCACGGTGACGCTCGGGCGGTGACCGGCCCAGCCGGCGAACGGCGGGATCGTCGCGACCGCGAGCAGGAAGATGATCGTCAGGACGGTCAGCAGGATGCCGAGCGCGATCTCGTTGGGGGTCTTCTGCCGTTCGGCACCCTCGACGAGCGCGATCATCCGGTCGATGAAGGTCTCGCCCGGCTTCGCCGTGATCTGTATGACGATCCGGTCCGACAGCACGGTGGTGCCCCCGGTGACCGCGCACCGGTCGCCCCCGGCCTCGCGGACCACGGGCGCCGATTCGCCGGTGATGGCCGATTCATCAACGGTGGCAATGCCTTCCACGACATCGCCATCGCCCGGGATCTGCTGCCCGGCCCCGACCACGACTCGGTCGCCCAGGTGCAGATCGGAGGCGGCGATCTCCTCCTCGCCCGTGTCGGTGAGACGCCGGGCGGTTGCCGTCGCGCGGGTCTTGCGCAAGCTGTCCGCCTGGGCCTTGCCACGCCCCTCGGCCACCGATTCGGCAAGATTGGCGAAGAAGATCGTCGCCCACAGCCACACCGACACCAGCCAGGCGAACCACGAGGGGTGGCCGATTGCCAGCACCGTGGTGAGCACCGCGCTGACCCACACCACGAAGATCACCGGCTGCCGCCACAGATGCCGTGGGTCGAACTTCACCAGCGCCCCAGGCAGTGCCGGGCCCAGCTGTCGCCAGAGGTTGGAGAGCGACGACGGTGACTCGTTCTTGGTCGGATGCGTTGCCGCAGAAGCAGGTTCAGCAGTCATGACGTCTGTGGTGCTTTCTTCTGATCGCTCGCTCCGCTGGTTCATCGCAAGGCCTCCGCGAGTGGGCCGAGAGCGAGCACGGGTAGGAACGTCAGGCCGGTGACAAGCAGCGCCACTCCGACCATCAGGCCCGCGAAGAGCGGGGTGTGCGTGGGCATCGTGCCGTCCGTGGTGGGCCGGCGATGCTGTGCCGCGAAGGAACCGGCCAGCGCGAGCACCGCGATGGTCGGCAGGAAGCGGCCGAGCAGCATGCAGACGGCGAGCGTCAGGTTGAGGAACGGCTGATCAGCGCTCAGTCCGCCGAACGCCGAACCGTTGTTGTTCGCCGCCGACGCGTAGGCGTAGAGGATCTCGCTCAGGCCGTGCGGGCCGGTCGCGAGTATGGCGCCCTTCGCGCTCCTGACCATCAGCGCCGACGCGGTGCCGAGCAGCACGAGCGCGGGAGTGGTCACCGAATAGAGCGCGGAATAGGTGATCTCCTTGCGCCCCACCTGTTTTCCGTGGATCTCCGGCGTGCGCCCGACCATCAGGCCGGCGATGAACACCGCGAGGATGGCGACGATGAGCGCGCCATACAAACCGGATCCGACACCACCCGGGCTGATCTCGCCGAGCAGCATGTTCACCAGGGCGCCGCCGCCGCCGATCGGGCTGTACGACTCGTGCCAGGAGTTCACTGCACCTGTCGAGGTCGACGTGGTCGAGTTGGCGAACAACGCCGAGGCCCACACGCCGAAGCGAACCTCCTTGCCCTCCATCGCGCCGGTCGCCGCATGTGAGGCGGCCTGCTCGGCCCAGGTGATGACGATCAGCATGGTCGTCCAGAGGAACGCCATGAAGCCGAGCACGGCATACCCCTGGCGCTTGTCGCCGACCAGCCGGCCGTAGGTGCGCGGCAGGGAGAACGGGATGACCAGCAGGAGGAAGATCTCGAAAAGGTTCGTGAACCCGTTGGGGTTCTCGAAAGGGTGCGCCGAGTTGGCGTTGAAGTAGCCGCCGCCGTTGGTGCCGAGCTCCTTGATGGCCTCCTGACTCGCGACCAGTCCGCTCTCGATCGTCTGGTGCGAGCCGGTGATGGTGTCGATGACCATCGGTGCCGACAGGTCCTGGACGACCCCGCCGGCCAGCAGCACGATCGCGGCAATTACGGACAGTGGCAACAGGATTCGGATGGTCGCGCGGACCACGTCCACCCAGAAGTTGCCGACCAGGCCGGTCTTGCGCGCAACCAGGCCGCGCACCAGCGCCACCGCGACGGCCAGCCCGACAGCGGCGGACAGGAAGTTCTGGACGGCCAGCCCGGTCGTCTGCAGCAACGCGCTCGCGCCCGACTCACCGGAGTAGCTCTGCCAGTTGGTGTTGGTGACGAACGAGACGGCCGTGTTGATCGAGGTGTGCCAGTCCATTGCCGCGCCGCGGTCGAGCGGTAAGCGGCCCTGGAAGACGCACAGCAGCCACAGCACGACGATGCCGATGCCGGAGAACGTCAGCAACGAGACGGCATACCGTGTCCACCGTTGCTGGGACTTCGGATCCACACCGGCTGCGCGATAGAACACCCGCTCGATGGCGAGGTCCTTTTCGCTGGTGAAGACCTTGGCCATGTAGTCGCCGAGAGGCACGTGCACAGCGGCGAGCACCGCGACCAGGCACGCGATCGTGAGTACGCCGCTGACCCACTCGCTCATCAGAACTTGTCCGGGCGAATCAGGGCGTAGACGAGATACGCCAGGAGCGCGACGGCAATGATGCCGGCGACGAGATATTCGGTCATGGCATCCAGCGTCATCCGGCGCGCGCGCCGAACCTGCCCCGTTGACGCGGCCTTTGCGCCTCTTGACGGTTTCTTAACGCATGACGGCGTTGTTCGCGGGCGCGGAGTCGGCGAGGTCCCGAGCGGGAGGACCAGTAGATGGTGCGCTTCAGTGCACCATCTACTGGTCCTTGTGGAATTGCGGGCTGGTCCCGAAGTCTCGACGGTCGAGGTTTAGGGCGCTGAAACGGCGCCCGCCGCGTCAGCCGTCGAGTTCCTCGATCGTCGCGACGCTCGGGCCCCGGGTGGTCTGCAGGTCACGGGCCACGGCCTCGGCGTCGCGCAGCACGCGCAGCACGTTGCCGCCGGCGACCTTGGTGAGGTCCTCGTCGGACCAGCCGAGATCGTGCAGCGCGGCGAAGACCTTCGGGTATGCCGAGACGTCGCCCAGCCCCTCGGGCAGGACCGACACACCGTCGAAGTCGCCGCCCACTCCGAGATGGTCGATGCCTGCGACCTCGCGGATGTGCACGAAGTGCGCGATCACGTCGTCCAGGGTCGCGACCGGCATCGGGTGCTCGTGCGCCCACTGGTCGGCGAACGGTCCGAAGGCACCCAGGTCGGTGGGCGTGATGCCGGCGTCGCGGGCGGCGTCCGCGGCGTCATTGCGCCACTGCGCACACGCCTGGGACACGAAGCCGGGCACGAAGGTCGACATGATCACGCCGTTCTTGTCGCGCAGCGTCTCCAGGACGTCGTCGGGAGCGTTGCGCGGGTAGTCGCACACCGCACGCGCGGAGGAGTGACTGAAGATGACCGGCGCCTCGGAGACCGCGAGCGCGGCGCGCATGGTGTCGGCGCTGACGTGCGAGAGGTCGACCAGCATCCCGATGCGGTTCATCTCGCGGACCACCTCGACGCCGAAGCGGGTCAGCCCGCCGTGCACCGGCTCATCGGTCGCCGAATCGGCCCACGGGTTGTTGTCGTTGTGCGTCAGCGTCATGTAACGCACCCCGAGGACGTAGATCATCCGCAGCACCGCGAGTGAACTGTCGATCGACTGACCGCCCTCCGCGCCCAGCAGCGACGCGACGCGACCGGAGGCGAAGACCGACTCCACCTCGTCGGCGGTCCGCGCCAGCCCGAACGTGTCCGGCCACCGGCCGATCATCTGATGGACCGCGTCGATCTGTTCCAGCGTCTGCGTGACGGCGGCGCTGCCAGGCAGGTTCGAGGGGACGTAGACCGACCAGAACTGCCCTCCGACGCACCCCTCGCGCAGCCGGACGATGTCGGTGTGTGTCCGGTCGGCGGTGCCGGCGGCCAGGTCGAGCTTGTCGAAGTCGTACTGCACCAGGTCGCGTGCCGCCCAGGGCAGGTCGTTGTGGCCGTCGATCAGCGGGTGCTGCGCCAGCAGGGCACGGACGTGGTCGAGGCTGGAGGAGGTGTCGGTGTTCGCCATACCGCCATCACATCACGGGTGGCGGTGGCCGGGGCCGCGTCCCATAGAGTTGGACCCATGGAATCCCGCAGCGTCGCTCTGGTCACTTTGGGGTGCGCTCGCAACGAGGTCGATTCCGAGGAACTCGCCGGCCGGCTGGCCGGCGCCGGCTGGACGCTGGTCGACGACGCCGCCGACGCCGACGTCGCCGTCATCAACACCTGCGGCTTCGTCGAGCAGGCCAAGAAGGACTCGATCGACGCGCTGCTGGAGGCGAACGACCTGAAGGAGCACGGCCGCACCAGGGCCGTGGTCGCCGTCGGTTGCCTGGCCGAACGGTACGGCGAACAACTCGCCGCCCAGTTGCCCGAGGCCGACGCGGTGCTCGGTTTCGATACCTACGCCGACATGTCCGCCCAGCTGAGCGCCGTCCTGGGCGGCCACGCGCCTGCTTCGCACACACCGTCCGATCGGCGCCGGCTGCTGCCGATCAGCCCGGTCGACCGCCAGGGCGCGGGCGTCGCGCAGCCCGGCCACGGCGACATACGCCGCCCGGACGACGTCGACGTCGCATCGCCGGCCTCGTCGCCGCGGGTCATCCGGGCCCGGCTGGACGGGCGGCCGTGGGCTCCGCTGAAGATCGCCTCCGGCTGTGATCGCCGGTGTGCGTTCTGCGCGATCCCGAGCTTTCGGGGTGCGTTCGTGTCGCGCCGGCCCGCCGACGTGCTCGCCGAGGCGCGCTGGCTGGGACAGCACGACGTGCGCGAGATCTTTCTGGTGTCGGAGAACTCCACGTCATACGGCAAGGACCTCGGGGACCTGCGGCTGCTGGACACGATGCTGCCGGAACTCACTGCGGTGGAAGGCATTTCGCGGGTGCGGGTGTCCTACCTGCAGCCCGCGGAGATTCGTCCTGACCTGCTCGACGTGATGACGTCGACGCCCGGCGTCGTGCCCTATTTCGACATCTCCTTCCAGCACGCGAGCGGCCCGTTGCTGCGCCGGATGCGCCGCTTCGGCGACAAGGACTCCTTCCTGCAGCTTCTCTCCGACGTGCGCTCGCGGTCGCCATACGCTGGCATCCGCAGCAACGTGATCGTCGGTTTCCCGGGCGAGACGGACGAGGACCTGGAGCAGCTCGAGGACTTCCTGGTGCAGGCGAACCTCGACGTGGTGGGGGTGTTCGGCTACTCCGACGAGGATGGCACCGAGGCCGAGACGTATGACGGGAAGCTGCCCGACGCCGAGGTCGCCGCCCGGCTGGAGCACTTCCGCACGCTGGCGGAGCAGCTGAACGAGCAGCGCGCGACCGATCGCGTCGGCGAGACCGTCGAGGTGCTCGTCGAGTCCGACGGCACCGCCGACGGTGACGACGCCGAATTTTGGGGCCCCCACGAAGTATCGGAGCGAGGCACGAGCGGAGAACTTCGTGGGGTACAGGTGCGCGGTCGGGCGGGTCAGCAGGGGCCGGACGTCGACGGCGAGACGATCCTGACGGTCGAGCCGGGGAGTGTCGCCGTCGGCGACGTGGTCGTGGCGCGGGTGACCGGCACGGTCGGCATTGACCTCGTCGCGCAGCCCGCGGGGTCCACCGCGTGAGCGCGGCCCGTCGCGAGGACCGGCCCACCGCTCGCGAGGAACCGGCCGTGGACAAGGTGCGGCAACCGATCGCGCGGGCCGAGATCGAGCGCCGCCGTGCGGAGTTCGAGCGGCGGCGCGCGGCCGGTGAGCCGTTGATCGCGCCACCGATGCCCGACCCGGCGTCCACCCCCAGCACCGGCGTCAGCACCTGGAACATCGCCAACGCGCTGACGATGTTCCGCATCCTGCTCGTGCCGTTCTTCGGCTGGGCACTGCTGGCCGACGGCGGGCACAACACCGGATCTCGCACGATCGCCGTGATCATCTTCGCGATCGCCTCGGTCACCGACCGCATCGACGGGCAGTTGGCTCGATCCCGTGGCCTGGTCACCGATTTCGGCAAGATGATGGACCCGATCGCGGACAAGGCCCTGATGGGTATGGCGCTCGTGGGCCTGTCCGTCATCGGGCGGCTGCCCTGGTGGGTCACCGCCGTCATCCTGATCCGCGAGGTCGGCATCACCCTGCTGCGGCTGTCGGTCATCCGGCACGGAGTGCTGCCGGCCAGCCGTGGCGGCAAGCTGAAGACCGTGCTGCAGGCGGTGGCGATCGGGCTCTTCCTGCTGCCCATCACCGGGTGGTTCGACGTGGTCGCCTGGGTGGTGATGATCGCCGCGCTCGCGATCACCGTCGCGACCGGTGTCGACTATGTCTTCCGGGCGCTCAAGCTGCGCGAGAACAGCGAACGCTCGCGAGCCCGCCGGGCACGCCGGGCGACAGGCGGGAGCTGATCGTGTCCGGAGCGGAACTGATCGCGGCGCTGGCCCGGCGCGGAGACACCGTCGCGGTGGCCGAGTCATTGACCGGCGGCCTGGTGTGTGCCGCGCTGACTGCCGTTCCCGGTGCGAGTGCGGTGGTGCGGGGGAGCGTCACGTCATACGCGACAGACGTGAAGGCCAGCGTGCTCGGCGTCGGTGAGCGGCTGCTGGCCGCCGGTGGCCCGGTGCAGGCCGAAGTGGCGCGGCAGATGGCGCACGGTGTGCGGCGGCTGCTCGGCGCGACGCACGGTCTGGCGACGACCGGCGTCGCCGGTCCCGACCCTCAGGACGACGTGCCGGTGGGTCGGGTGTTCATCGCGGTCGGCTGGGACGACGCGCCAGGGGTGCCGGTCGACGAGGTGCGCATGCTGGAACTGTCCGGAGACCGGGCCGCGATCCGCGAGCAGACCGTGGACGCGGTGCTGGAGCTGCTTGCTTCGTGCGTGTCCGGGAGCGGGAATGTCTGACCGGGCGGCGGGTGTTGATCGATGCGTGGAGCGTCCTCCCGGTGGGCTGACGGTGCCGGGAGCTAAGCTGAGGGCGTTCGTTCCGTTGTCGATGCCGAGGGAGGCGCCATGATCCTGCTCCGTCGTGAGCTCGGTGGCGTGCTGCGCAGCGTGCGTCGCGAGCAGGGACGCACGCTGCGGGAGGTCGCGCAGGCGGCCCAGCTCTCGCTGGGATATCTCTCCGAGATCGAGCGTGGCGAGAAGGAAGCGTCCTCCGAGTTGCTGGCGGCCGTGTGCGATGCGCTCGGCGTGCGCATGTCCGAGGCGCTGCTGTCGGTGTCCCAGCGGCTCGCCGCCGCCGAGGAGCTGGCGGCGCCCGTGCCGCTGCCGGTCCCCGACTCCGCCGCCGTGGTCTCCTCCGCGGCCTGAGTCACGCCCGCGCCTGGCAGCCCGGACAGAAGACCAGCGATCGCTGCGTCGGCGGTTCGCCGATCCGGCCGTTTCGCAGCAGCCGGCCACACCGTGGACAGGGTTCGCCGATGTGCCCGTATGCCGCTGCGGTGTCGACGTATCCGGTCCGGCTGATCGACGCGACCAGCAAGCGGTGTGCGGTGTCGACGACGGAGAGCAGCCTCTCGTCCGAGAGGGCCTGCACCGGCGCCCACGGGTCGATGCGCCGTGCAAAGAGCGTCTCAGTGGTCCAGATCGTGCCGAGTCCGGCCAGGTTGCGCTGATCGAGCAGCGCCGCGCCGATCAGGCGCCCGGGCGCACTGCGCAACCGGGTGAGGGCGGTGTGAGCCGCATCGTCGTGCCAGTCGCGGGCGAGCAGATCGGGGCCGAGGTGGCCGACAAGTCGTCGCTCGTCGCGACTGTCGACCAGGTCGAGCATGCCCAGCCGCAACCCGATCGCGGTGCGCTCCGCGGTCGCCAGCAACGCGCGAATGTCGTTGTTGCGCACGGTGTTCGGGGTCATGTCGGCCGTGCGCCGCACCCGCCACGACCCTTCCATTCGCAGGTGGCTGTGCAGGGTGAGCCCGGAGTCGAGGCGGTGCAGGATGTGCTTGCCGTGCGGCACGATCTCCAGTGTCGTCATGCCATGCAGCCGCGTGCCGGCGAGGCTCGGCCAGCGCAGCTCGCACCCCACGAGCGCTCCACCGCGCAGCGCGTCGTCGAGACGCCGGGCGGTGCGCCATACAGCGTCGCCTTCAGGCACGGGCCGCGCTCCTCATGTCCACATCATCTCAACACTGGTATGACGATCGGCGCATCCGGGCTGCCTACGCTGGCGGCATGACTGACCTCGCACGCGTCGTCCCCCCGTGGTGGCAGCGGCATCTGCTGGACGTGCTCGCTGCGTTCGGTGCGGTCGCCGTCATCGGGTCGGCGAACCAGTTGCATGCCCACGGTGGGGGTGAGCGCGGCATCGACGCAGTCGCGATCTCCGTGGGGCTGGTGGGTATGGCGGCGGTGCTGGCGCGCCGGATCTCGCCGCTCGCCAGCCTGGTGGTGCCGTGCGTGGCCGTCGGCGTCTACTTGCTGCGCAACTACCCGAACGGGCCGACCTACTTCCTCCTGCCGCTCGGCGTCTTCTGCTTCGGCTTCTACGGCGAGCGTCGCCTCGCGCTGCGACTCGGGCCGCTTGCCGTGCTTGCCGTCGCACTGTGCGCCTGGCTGGGCGGCGGCCCGAACCTGATCACCCGCGTGACCATCGTCGTGAGCTGGGGCATCGCCGCACTGGTGCTGGCCGAGTGGTTGCGGACGGTGGCCGATCGTGCGCTCGAACGCCGGAAAGTGGTGCAGCAGCAGCAGATGCGAGCTCAGGTGCAGCAGCAACTCGAGCTGGCAAGGGACCTGCACGACAGTGTCGCGCACGCGCTCACGGCCATTACCGTGCAGGCCGCGCTCGCCGAGCGACTGGCGTATGACGAGCCGCGGCAAGCGGCGGAGGCGGCGCGCGCGGCGCGGATCGCCAGCCGCGATGCGCTCGCTGAGCTGGGCGCGATCGTGGGCTCGCTGCGCGAGCCGGGCACGGCCCCGACCCGGCCGCAACCGGACCTGCGAGAGATCGATGAGCTGGTCGAGCGTGCGCGGGAGGCCGGCTTGCACGTGAACGTCGATCGTGGGCAATTGCAGGGGATTCCGGCGCCGGTGCAGGCGGCGGCATACCGGGTCGTGCAGGAGGGACTGACCAATGCCGTGCGATACGCGCCGGGCGGACGGTTGCGGCTGGTGCTGCGGTCGGACGGCACGGAGCTGCGCGTGGAGTTGACGGACGACGGCCCGGCGATCGGCAGCATCGCGCAACCTCCGGGCGGCGGCCACGGCCTGGTCGGTATGACGGAGCGTGTCCGTGCAACCGGTGGCGTGTTGCGGCACGGGCCGCGACCCGAAGGCGGCTACGCCATCCAAGCTCATTGGACGACAGCGTGATTCGCGTTGTTGTCGCCGATGACCAGGCGCTGGTACGTCGTGGATTCGCCACCCTCGTCGGGCTGGAGCCGGACATCGAGGTCGTCGCCGAGGCGACCACCGGGCGTGAGGCGGTCGACGCGGCCAGGCGGCTGCGGCCCGACGTGTTGCTGATGGACATCCGGATGCCAGACCTGGACGGGTTGGAGGCGACGCGGCAGATCACCTCGGACCCGGAGCTTCGCGGTGTCCGGGTAGTGATGCTGACGACCTTCGATCTTGACGAATACGTCTTTCAATCCTTACGATTCGGCGCCAGCGGCTTCCTCGTCAAGCACACCGAGCCGGACGAGCTCGTGCGGGCGCTGCGCGTCGTCGCCGGAGGCGACGCGTTGCTGTCTCCGACGGTCACCCGTCGGCTGATTGCCAGGTTCGCGATGCAACCGGATGCCGGCGCTTCCGCTGTACGACGCGAGCCGTCGCCGATTGCCGCACTGCTGACCGAGCGCGAACGCGAGGTGGTCGGGCTGGTCGGAGAAGGCTTGTCGAACGACGAGATCGCCCGGCGCTGGTTCGTCAGCCAGGCGACGGTGCGCACCCACGTGAGCCGGGCGATGACCAAGCTGCATGCGCGCGATCGCGCCCAACTCGTGGTGATCGCCTACCAGCACGGCCTCGCCGGTCCGCCTGCTCCGGACTGACTCGCCGAGCGGAGGGTGGGCGAGCTGCCGAGCATGCCCAGCGCGCGCCATACCGCGCGATCGGCATACCTGGAGCCGGCCAGCCAGACGGTGGTCGGCTGAGTGGTGGAGGAGCGAAGCGGGGGGAACGTATCGAAGCCTGCCCGGCGCCTCAACAGCTGACGTATGACGATCTCCACGTCAGGGCGATGCTCGCGCGACTGCGGCCGGCCACGCTTGAATCATGAATGCACAGAAGCAAACCCGGCCCGGACACAATGCGCGCGACGCCGAGCGGGTGGACGTGGTCGCCGTGACCGGGCTGACCAAACGGTATGGCCGGCGCACGGTGGTGGACGGCGTCGACCTGCACCTCGCACGAGGTTCGATCACCGGCCTGATCGGCCCCAACGGTGCGGGCAAGACGACCATCATGGCGATGCTGCTCGGCCTGGTTCGCCCGACCAGCGGTCGCGGCACCGTCCTGGGACACGACCTGTCCCGCCCGGGCGACTACCTCTCGCGCGTCGGTGCACTCATCGAAGGTCCGGCTTTCTTCGGGAACCTGTCCGGCCGGGACAACCTGCACTACTTCGCGCGGCTGGGCGGACACAACCGTGGCGTCATACCCGAGGTGCTCGAGTTGGTGGGATTGCAGGGGAGAGAGGGGGATCCGTATCGGTCCTACTCCCTGGGCATGAAGCAGCGGCTGGGCATCGGTGCGGCGCTGCTCGGTGACCCCGAGCTGGTCGTCCTGGACGAGCCGACGAACGGCGTCGACCCGGCGGGGATGCGCGACATCCGGGCGATGGTGCGCCGGATCGCGGCGCAGGGCCGTACCGTGCTGATCTCGTCGCACCTGCTGGCCGAGCTGGAGCACGTCTGCGACCGGGTCGTCGTGCTGGACCAGGGCGGCCTGCGCTACTCGGGGGCACTGCAGGATCTGCCGGGCTCGCGCGCCGAGGTCATCCTGTTGCGCGGGCTGGACACCTCCGACAACGACGCGCTGGGCAGGATGCTGTCCGGCCGGGGCCTGGCCGTCGAGCGCCGCGCGGATGGTTTCGCGGTCGAGGTGGGCCGCGGCGACCCCGCGCAGCTGGCCGGTGAGCTGAGCCGTTGTGCGATCGAGGACGGCGTGCGCCTGGTCGAACTCCACCACCAACGTCAGTCACTCGAGGACCGGGTGCTCGACCTGGTCGGAACAGGAACCAGATCATGAAGAACACGTTCACCGCGGAGTGGATCCGGTTGTCCGCCAAGCGAACCTGGCTGATCGCCATACCGCTGACGATCGTCTACTCGGCCATCCTGACCGTCGTGATGATCGATCAGGCGCCCCCGCGCGCGGCCGGCGGCGTGAGCCTGCAGGCACTCGGTCAGTCCGGAGGAGCCACGCTTGCGGTCCGCGCGGCCGTGTCCTTCACCTCGGTGCTGATCCTGGCGCTCTTCGTCGGGATGAGCGCAGGTTCGTTCACCCGGGGCACGTGGCGAGCCTCGCTGCTGCAGCAACCCCGCCGAGTCGTCCTGGCGGCCGGGACGTTCGCCGCCCGGATCGCGGTCGGGGCCGTCGTGGTTGCCGTGCTCTTCCTGGCCGGGATCGTCACGGCATACGCCATGGCGCCCGGCAAGGGCATCGACACCGGCGCCTGGCTCGACCTGGCCTCATGGCGCATGGCGGCGGAGGACTACCTGCGGACGATGTGCTTCGTGGTCGGCTGGGGTGTATTCGGCACCATGATCGGCACGGTGACCCGGTCGGTTCCGATCGGGCTCGGCGCCGGGATCGTGTGGGCCGGTCCATTGGAGAACATCCTCGGTGACCGGCTGTCGTTCGGCGGACAGTGGTTTCCCGGGTTGTTGCTGCGCTATGTCGTGGCGCCCGAGACCGCCGTCGTCACCGGGATCACGCTGGTGCTGCGACTCGCGTTGTATGCCGTCGTCGCGCTCGTACTCGTCGCGGTGCTCCTGCAGCGGCGCGATGTGACCAGCTGACATCGGGCGTCAGCGCCGCAGACGCAGCCCTTTCGGCGCAGTGTGGAAGCCGGCGTCGAGCAGCGCCGGTGCGAGCGGATGCGCGGAACCGAGTGCGGGCGCGCCGTCGATGCTCTCGACGGTCAGCCCGCGCAGCCGCGGCGTGCGGTGTGAATCGGCTGGAGCGAGCACGAGTTTCGCCAGGGCAGCGGCAGCCGCTTCGAGCCGGTCGACGGCGTCGGTGAAGCTGAGGACGGTGCGCCCGCCACGCTCGACGAAGAGAGTCAGCCCACCGTCGGTGAGGACGACCATGGCACCGGCCCGCCGGCTCGGGCGGTGCTCGGCCGGCGCGTCGTCGCGCTTGGGCCAGGGCAGCGCGGCGCCGAACGGGCTGGCGGGGTCGGCGGCGGCGAGGACGACGGCGGCTGTCTCGGCCACGGGCACGACATCCCACGGATTGCGCTGCGGCTCAACGCGTTTGCCGCTCGCACGCAGACGGTCGACCGCGCCCGAGCCACCGAACTGTGCCGCGCCGAGGCCTTCGACGAAGTAGCCGCGCCGCACCCGGCCGGAGTCCTCGGCGGCGGCGAGCACGCGGTAGACGGCGGCGAATCCACCCGGCACGCCCTCGGCCTGCACAGCGCCTCTGGTCACGATGCCGTGCCGGTCGAGCAGCACTTCCGCCGTGGCGAATGCCCGGGCAGTGGCGTCGGTCGTGGGCTCCGGCAGCACCGACCAGCGGCCCGTGGCGGTGGGCGGTCCGCCGCGCGTGACGGTCCGCCGGGCCGGTCGCATCCCGCCGAGGGCGGCTGCGCGTCCGTAGCGAGAACGCCGCGGGCCCAGTGCGCGCGCCTTGTGCGCGGTGCGTCCGCCGGCGAGCAGCGCCCGCACCGGCGCGAGGGTGTCACCGCTGACCCGCCCCGACCAGACCAGGTCCCAGAGCGCGGCAAGCACCTCGTCGTCCCCGGCGGGTAGCTCCGCTGCGCCGACACCATCGGTCAGGGCGCGGAAGAAGTAGGCACCGCCGCCGGCCAGCAGGCCGAGCAGGACTCGGTGCAGGTCGGTGAGGTCGACCGTCTCATCCGGCGCCGCGAGCGTCAGAGCTGCGGTGTCCGCCGGATGGAGCGACACCCAGCCGTCGTCGCCCGGAAGCGCCGCATGGCCTTGCCAGACGACGTCGCCGCCGGCCATCAGCTCGTCCAGCATCCCCGGGTCGTATGACGCGACCCGTGCCGGCAGCACGAGGGTCTCCAGCGCGCTGGCCGGCAGTCTCGCGCCCGCGAGTTGCTCCACGACCCGCAGCACGCCGTCGAGTCCGCGCAGCTTGCCGCCGACGCCCTGCCACGCCGGCAGGAAGCGCGCCAGGTCGCTTGCAGGCACCGGCTCGACCTCGGCGCGCAGCGCCGCGAGCGAGCGGCGCTTGATGGTGCGCAGCACTTCGGGATCGCAGTAGTCGACGCCGTGAATCCCGCCGCCGAGCTCGGTCGGCCGCAGCTCGCCCTCGACGAGGCGACCGGCGCCGGTCAGCCGGCGCAACGCGTCGTGGGCGACGCTCCGCCCGATGCCCAGAGCCTCGGCGACCTCGACGTCCGGGAACGGTCCGTGGGTGCGGGCATGCCGGGCGACCAGGTCACCGAGCGGATCGGCGACCGGCTCGAGGAACGCCGCGGGTATGCCGGCGGGCAGCGCCACGCCGAGGGCATCCCGCAGCCGGGCCGCATCCTCGACTGCGGCGTAGCGCGGCGTCTCGCCCCAGCGGACCTCGATGATGCGCCGTGCAGACACCAATTCGTCGATCCAGGAACGTGTTTCGTGCTTTACTTCCGGGCGGGTGCGCAGCTCGATCGCGTCCATCGTCAGGGGACCGAGCACCCGGACCAGGTCGGCGAGGTCCTCGGCGTGGCGACAGGCGCGCTCCGGGGTGAGCCGTTGCAGGGAGAGCTCGGTGTCGCGCACGACGGAGGCATCGAGCAGCTCGCGCAGCGATGCCCCCTCGCCGGTGCCGAGCAGATCGGCCAGCAGCGACGGGTCGAGCGCCAGGGCAGCGGCACGGCGTTCGGCGAGCGGGGAGTCGCCTTCATAGAGGAACTGGGCGACATAGCCGAACAGCAGACTGGTCGCGAACGGCGACGGCGCATCGGTGTCGACCTGCACGACCCGCACCCGCCGGGCGGCGATGTCCCGCAGCAGCGTCTCGAGCCCCGGCACGTCGAACACGTCCTGCAGGCACTCGCGCACGGCTTCGAGCACGATGGGGAAGGAAGGGTAGCGGAATGCCACTTCGAGCAGTTGCGCCGAGCGTTGGCGTTGCTGCCAGAGCGCCTGGCGGCGTCCCGGATTGCGCCGCGGCAGCAGCAGGGCGCGTGCGGCGCACTCACGGAAACGCGCTGCAAACAAAGCAGATCCGCCGATCTCGTCGGTGACGACACTGGTGATAGTCTCCGGATCGAGCGTGACGAGTTCCAGCAGTCGGGCGGGGTCGGCGGCGTCGCTGTCGGGATCGATGTCAGGAAGGCGCAGCACGATGCCGTCGTCGCCGTGCATCGTCTGCACGTCGATGCCCAGGCGCTTGCGGATGCGCGCGGCGATCGCGAGCGCCCAGGGTGCATGGACCGGGGCGCCATACGGCGAATGGATGACGACCCGCCAGTCGCCGAGCTCGTCGCGGAAGCGTTCGACGACGATCGCCTTGTCGTGCGGAACCTGACCGGTGGCCTCGTGCTGCTCCCGCAGGTAGGCGAGCAGATTGTCGGCGGCCCACTCGTCGAGCCCGGTATCCGCCACGACCGAACGTGCACCGGCGTCGTCGAGCGCCACCAGCTCGCGCACGAATCCGCCGAGTGCGAGACCTAATTCGGCGGGCCTGCCGGGAGCGTCACCCTTCCAGAAGGGCAGTTTGCCCGGCTGCCCGGGCGCCGGCGTGACGAGCACCTGATCGTGCGTAATGTCCTCGATGCGCCAGCTCGTCGTGCCGAGGGTGAAGACGTCGCCGACCCGTGACTCATAGACCATCTCCTCGTCCAGTTCGCCGACACGCCGCCCCGGCCCGTCCCCGCCGGCGAGGAAGACGCCGTAGAGGCCTCGGTCGGGGATCGTGCCGCCGCTGGTGACCGCGAGCCGTCCCGCTCCGGGCCGGCCGCTGAGGGTGTCGGTGATGCGATCCCAGACGATCCGCGGCCGGAGCTCGGCGAACTCGTCGGACGGGTAGCGTCCGGCGAGCATGTCCAGCACGGATTCGGTGACCGTCCGCGGCACCGTCGCGAAGGATGCCGTGCGGCATACGAGCTGCTGCAACTCGTCCACCGACCAGTCGTCCATGGCGCACATCGCCACGATGTGCTGTGCCAGCACATCGATGGGATTCTTTGGTATGGCGAGGGATTCGATCATTCCGGCCCGCATGCCGCCGACGACGACCGCCGTCTGCACGAGGTCGCCGCGGAACTTCGGGAAGAACACGCCGTGCGACACGGCACCGACCTGGTGCCCAGCCCGCCCCACGCGTTGCAGACCGCTCGCGACGCTCGGTGGCGACTCGACCTGGACGACCAGGTCGACTGCGCCCATGTCGATGCCCAGCTCCAGTGAGCTCGTCGCGACGACGGCCGGCAGCCGACCGGACTTGAGTGCGTCCTCGATCTCGGCACGTTGCTCCTTGGCGACCGAGCCGTGGTGTGCACGCGCCAGGACCGCTGGCGCACCGTGTGATTGACCTGCTTGGGCCATCACCTGCGCGGGCGAGGCGCCCCTGGAGGGCGCAGAGCTCTCGGCGTCGCCGGCCAGTCGGTCGGCCCAGATCTCGTTGAGCCGCGCCGTCAGCCGCTCGGCCAGGCGGCGGGAGTTGGCGAAGACGATCGTCGACGTGTGCGCCGCGATGAGGTCGACGATGCGCTCTTCCACATGCGGCCAGATGGACGCCCGGCTTGCGGGGTCTCCAGGCTGGTCAAGGTCCCCCGCGGTCTGTCCCAGGTCGGTCAGATCCGGCACCGGCACGACCACGTCCAGCTGCCAGTGCTTTTCGGCCGGTGGCTGCACCGTGGTGACCGGGCGCCCGCCGGTGAGGAAGCGCCCGACCTCCTCCACCGGGCGGACGGTGGCGGACAGCCCGATGCGCTGGGCGGGGCGGGGCAGGAGCGCGTCGAGGCGTTCGAGCGAGAGCGCGAGGTGCGCACCGCGCTTGGTGCCGGCGACCGCGTGCACTTCGTCGATGATGACGGTCTCGACGCCGGTCAGCGCCGCACGCGCTCCCGAGGTGAGCAGCAGGAAGAGCGACTCCGGCGTGGTGATCAGGATGTCGCTGGGGCGTCGTGCGAAGGTTCGGCGTTCGCTCGCCGGGGTGTCGCCGGAGCGCACCGACACCGAGACCTCCGGCCGGCCGATCCCGAGCCGATCGGCTGCGTGCTGGATGCCGACCAAGGGTGAGCGCAGATTGCGCTCGACGTCGACGGCCAGCGCCTTCATCGGCGAGACGTAGAGCACTCGGCAACGTTCGATAGCAGCTTCGGGTGCGGGCGCTGCCGCCATACGGTCGATGGCCCACAGGAATGCCGAGAGCGTCTTGCCCGAACCGGTCGGTGCCACGACGAGGGTGTGGTCGCCGTTGCTGATGGCGTCCCACGCGCCTGCCTGGGCGGGTGTCGGCGCGCTGAAGGACCCCTCGAACCACGCGCGCGTGGCGGGGGAGAAGCGCTGCAGAACGTCGTCGGTCATCGTCGGGATAGCTTCCCATCTGCCGCCGACATACCCGCACGCTCACTGACTCACGTACCACCGAGTGACGCAGATGCAATGGCGTCACTCGGAGGGGAATGCGTCACTCGGTGGGGTCGGGCCCGATCCGCAACGCGTGCAGTGTCGTGGCCAGCATCCGGTATTGCCCTGCAAGCAGGAGGAATTCGACACTGCCGCGGTCGCCGAGGTGGTCGTGCAGCAGCGTCCAGGTGCCGTCGGAAAGGTCGTCGTCGGCGATGAGCTCATCGGTTGCTGCAATGAGGGCACGCTGCCGCTCGCTGAAGTATGACGACTCCGGTGTCGCGCCGACCACCTGCTCGACCTGATCCGCGGACAGCCCGGCTCGGCGCGCGATGCGCTCGTGGTGCGCGATCTCGTAGTCACTCCCGCGCAGCAGCGCGACCCGCAGAATGACCAGCTCGCCGTCGCAGCGGTCCAGGGAGCCGAACGGCATCAGCGTGGCGGCGAAGCCGAGCCAGCCCCAGAAGGTTCGCCGGCCGCGGCCCAGCACCGTGAAGACCGCCGGAGGTGCCGTGTGGGTGACGCGACCGGCGAGGCTCGCGAAGCCGGCGGCAAGCGGTCCGTTGGTCCGCCAGGTTCCTGGTGGGACCCGTTGGCCGGCGCGCGTCATACATCCTCCTTGGCCGGCGAATTCGGTTGTGCTGTGGTGAAATCCGTCTCCTCGTCGCGGGCCAGCTGCAGCGCGCGCTGCAGGTCCGGCATCGGCTTCAGCTCGGCAATCCGCTGCGCGATCATCCGGCCCGGCAGCAGCGGCGCGATCCACCACGGCGCCCAGATCATCCGCGACCGCCGGGCTATCCCGCGGTCGAGCGCGTTGATGGCGGCGGACAGCGGCGTGACGACGGTGACCGACGTGCGCCCGCCCAGCAGCGCCGATCCGGCACGGGTCCCGAAGCCACGACTGGTCATGTCCGTGTCGAGTTCCGCGTAGTACGCGACCCCGACCCGCGCACCCGTGCCGTGCAGTTCCCAGCGCAGGGTGTTGCCGATCGCCTCGACGGCCGCCTTCGACGCGGAGTAGGCGCCCATCAGCGGTGCATGCACGGCTGCGGCGAGGGAGGAGGTCGCGAGCAGGTAGCCGCCGGGGTGCGCAACGTGCGGCGCGGCGGCGCGCAGGGTGTAGTAGGTGCCGAGCGTATTGACCGCCAGGGTGCGCTCCATCACCTCCGGATCGCCGCCGACGATCGGCAACTGCCGGGCGATGCCCGCGTTGGCCACCACGATGTCCAGCCCGCCGAGCTCGCCGACAAGTTCGCTGGTGACGGCGTCCACCTGAGTCCGATCGGCGACGTCCACTTGCCGCCAGGGGCCGTCGATTTCGCGCGCGACGGTTTCCAGCAGTTCCGGTTCGAGACCGGCGACCGCGACGCGCGCACCGCGTTCGGCCAGGCGCTTGGCGAGCGCGGCACCGATGCCGCGTGCGGCGCCGGTGATCAGGACGCGCTTGTGCTGCAGTCGATCGCTGGTCGTCATACCGGGCCAACTTACCCGCCGGTAGCCGCCCGTGGCGGCCTGCTGGCGCTGTCAGTGGCCGCGCTCGTGACGGGCTGTCCGTTGCGGCGCCTACCCTGGACGCGTGAAGCTCTCCGAATACCGCCGCTTGATGTCCGACGAGTTCGGTTCGGCGTATGCCGGGGTCCTCGGCGGCAGTCACGTCCTGCAACAGCTGGGCAACCGCACCCCGGACGAGGCGCTCGCTGAGGGGGTCAAGCCCCGCGAGGTCTGGCTCGCGCTGTGCCGGGATCTGCAGATCCCTGAGGAGCGGTGGCTCGGCCGCGACCTGCCGCTCAGCGAGCGCCGGAACGCCTGATCGCTCTCGGCATACGGGCGGGGGCCGCCGTCAGCCGGCGTCGTGGTGCGCGTGACCGGCGGCGTCGACCCAGCTGACCTCTCTGACGAGGACCGTCCATTGCCTCGTTCCGATCCCCATCGAGGTGACGAGCACGAGCTGGTATGCCGTGCCGGGCACTCTCCGGATGACAACCTGGGGATCACGCACCGACGGATTCCTGGTGACCTCGATGTGCGTCGCCGAGGCCGGCAGCAGCCGGGCATAGGTGCGTGGCAGGCCGCCGCCGTCGGCGCCCCCGGTGTCCATGACGCTGGTGAGGGAGGTCCGCCAGGCCAGCCCGGTCTCCGACCACACTCCCCAGCTGTGCAGCCCGGGGAGGACGAAGATCCTGAGGTCTTCGGCAGGGAGTACGTGCAGCGTGCCGGCGCCGCCGCCGGTCGCTCCGAAGGTGCTGCCAATGCCGGTCCACCACCACGCGCCGGTGACTTGCGAGGTGGCCGGAAGTGCGGCGACGGCAACCTGCCCGCCAGATGCGAGGGGCACGCCCCGGTGGGCCTCGGTGCCGCTCGGGACGAGGTAGGCGGTGTTGGTGCTGGCCGGCACCGCGAACGCCACGAGTTGTGTGTCCCCGTCGCGCGCGGTGAACAGGCCGTTCGCGGACGGCCCCGTAACCTGCAGCGGCGTTTTCCGCTCGCCCCGCACGGCACTGATGGTGAGGTGCGCCAGGGTGCCGTCGATGGCGTAGCTGCCGCTCGGCGTGCCGGGCAGCGTCACCTGGTCATAGGGCAGGCGCTTCGCCGCGCCATTGCGTTCGAAGAGCATTCCGCTGGGGAGGGAATGCCGCGGGGACGGCACCGCATGCGACGGCGACGGTGCCGAATGCGTCGTGCGGGCGGGACTGGTCGTGTCGCCCGTGCGCCCGGCGAGCTGGACCGTGCCCGCGCCGGCCACCACGAGTGCGAGAGCAGCGCCGGCGAGCGCCATCCGCCGGGAGCGGATGCGGTGGCGGCCAGTCTCCCGGGCCAGGTCCGCATCGACACTCATGGCACCTGGCCGTGCAGCTGCGAAGAGTTGCTCGATGTCTTCGGCGTGATCGGTCATGATGCTTCCTCAGCGTCGTGCATGGCCCTGCGGAGGGTTGAAAGTGCTTGATGGCAGGTGCTTTTCACTGTCCCGAGGCTGATGCCGAGGGTCTCGGCCGTCTCCTGTTCGGTGAGGCCGGCGTAGTGGCGCAGCACGACCACCTCGCGTTGCCGCGCCGGAAGCTGCTCCAGCAGCCGGACGGCAAGGTCGCGATCATCGACGTCGTGATGCCGGTCAGCGGCCGGGAGATCCGGCACGATGCCGAGTTTGCTCACCGTTTCGTGCGCGCGGTGGCGCCAGCGGTCGTTGCTCAGGTTCACGACGATGCGGCGGGGCGTAGGCGAGCGGTCTGTCGTGCTGCACCCGTCGCCACTTCACGAACATGCATGCCATGGCTTCCTGGACGAGCTCTTCGGCGACTCGCTCGTCGCCGGTAAGCATCCACGCGGTGCGCAGCAGCCGTTCGGACGAGGTGTTGACGAAGGTGGCGAAGTCGTCGTCCGTCGGATGGCGCACCGCTACCCCCTCAGTGGTCCGTGCCGTGACGGCTGGCACGAAGTATGGTCGGCTACTCACTCCCTCTCAACTGTTTCGTGCGGCGAAAGGTTGGGTGCGCATCGCGTGCAGTTTCGGGGCCGCCGGGTGGGCGGTCGTATGGCGGGCCGGTCGCGACACGCCACGCCGGCACCCTTCGTACGGATGTTCGGGAAGATGATCTAGGCTCGTCCACAAGTCCTCGAACGACGGCCCGTCGTCCACAGGTGCGTGGACAGCTCAGGGCGGGTTGTCGGTGCGGGGACCTAGCGTCTGACACGTTCCAGAGCTCGACCTGCACAGCGAGCCCGGACGGTCGCCGGTGGACGCGACTCACCTCGAACTCATGAAGGAGTGCAGCACATGGCAGCAAAGACGACCGGTGGCCCGAGCGCTGGCGACAACAAGCTCAAGTCCCTCGACACCGTCCTGGCTCAGATCGAGAAGGCGCACGGCAAGGGCGCGGTCATGCGCCTGGGCGACGACGTCCGGCCACCGATCGACGTGATCCCCACCGGCGCCATCGCGCTCGACGTCGCGCTCGGCATCGGCGGTCTCCCGCGCGGTCGTGTCGTCGAGATCTACGGTCCCGAGTCATCGGGTAAGACCACTGTCGCCCTGCACGCGGTGGCCAGTGCCCAGCGCGCCGGTGGCATCGCGGCATTCATCGACGCCGAGCACGCTCTCGACCCCGAATACGCCAAGAAGCTCGGTGTCGACACCGACGCACTCCTGGTCAGCCAGCCCGACACCGGTGAGCAGGCGCTGGAGATCGCCGACATGCTGATCCGCTCCGGCTCGCTGGACATCATCGTCGTCGACTCGGTCGCTGCACTCGTGCCGCGCGCCGAGATCGAGGGCGAGATGGGTGACAGCCACGTCGGTCTGCAGGCCCGGCTGATGTCCCAGGCGCTGCGCAAGATCACCGGCGCGCTCAACAACACCGGCACCACCGCGATCTTCATCAACCAGTTGCGCGAGAAGATCGGGGTCATGTTCGGCTGCTTCTCCTACGGCACCCGGGTGACGCTCGCAGACGGCACGACGGAGAAGATCGGCAAGATCGTCAACCAGCAGCTTGAGGTCGAGGTTCGCACCTATGACCCGGACACCAATCGGATCGTCAACCGGCCGGTCACCGGGTGGTTCGACAACGGTGTCACCGACAAGTTCCTGCAATTCACGGTCGAGAAGTCCGGCGGTAATGGGCGGTCACAGTTCGCCGCGACCGAAAACCACCTCATTCGCACTCCCGGCGGTTGGCGCGAAGCGGCCGAGATCATCCCCGGCGACCGGGTCATGGTGAGTGAGACTGCGCGACTCAGCGACCAGCAGTGGCAGGTCGTGCTCGGTGGCTTGATGGGGGACGGTCACCTGACCCCCAACACTCAGGGCCGGCACGGCGTGCGGTTCCGCATGGGCCACGGCGCCACGCAGGTGGACTACCTGGACTGGAAGTGCGCGATGCTCGGCAACATCGGGCAATCACGATCTGAGCGGCCGAACGGCGCTGTGCACGTTGATCTTTCGCCTCTTCCTGAACTCGGCGAGTTGCGTGAGGTGATCTACTGGGGTGACGGCAAGAAGCACCTCACGGACGATTTCCTCAAGGCGCTGACACCACTTGCTCTCGCCGTCTGGTTCATGGACGACGGTTCGTTCACCATGAGGTCCAAGGGTTTGCAGGAGCGCACGGCCGGGGGTAGCGGTCGCATCGAGATCTGTGTCGAGGCATTCAGCGAGGCATCGAGGGCGCGAGTCGCCTCCTACTTGCGGGACGTGCACGGCGTGGATTGTCGGCTTCGCCTCAGCGGTGAGCGACAGGTCGCCGTGCTGACGATGTCACGTGCGGGGACCGATCGGTTCCAGGAGATCGTCGCGCCCTATGTGCATCCGTCGATGGCCTACAAGCTGCTGCCCCGTCTGCAAGGCAAGTTTGCCGTGGAGCCGGAGTTCGTGGAGCCCCGCGGCGTCCTGGTTCCCGCATCCGTGCTCGACGTTCACGTCAAGCCGCGCACCCGCTCGATGCACCGGTTCGACATCGAGGTTGCCGGGACGCACAACTACTTCGTGGATGGCGTGATGGTGCACAACAGCCCCGAAACCACCACAGGTGGCAAGGCGTTGAAGTTCTACGCCTCGGTCCGGTTGGACGTGCGCCGCATCGAGACGCTGAAGGACGGCACCGACGCGGTCGGCAACCGCACCCGCGTCAAGGTCGTCAAGAACAAGGTGTCCCCACCGTTCAAGCAGGCCGAGTTCGACATCCTCTACGGCCAGGGCATTTCCCGCGAGGGTGGCCTCATCGACATGGGCGTCGAGCAGGGTTTCGTGCGCAAGGCCGGCGCTTGGTACACCTACGAGGGCGACCAGCTGGGCCAGGGAAAGGAGAACGCCCGCAACTTCCTCAAGGACAACCCCGACCTGGCGGACGAGCTGGAGAAGAAGATCAAGGAGAAGCTCGGCGTCGGCCCCAAGACCGAGGCGCCGGCCGAGGATTCCGTGGTCACCGCGGTCGACTTCTGATCCTCATCTCGGGGGACCGGCGGCGGGCGTCTGGTCCCCCGAGATGACCTCCACGTATGACGAAGGCGGGCGCTGCAGATGAATCCCTTTGACAGTGCACAGGATTCGCTACCGGACTTCCTCGATCCCGCGGACGTGATCGTCGGCCCCTGGGCCGGTTCGAGCGTAACCGGTCGGCCGGGCGGCGACGTCGAGGCAGACGGGCGGGAGACCGGGGATCGGGACTCCACGCGGTGGGGGAGCGAGCGACGCAGCAGCGGCGGCCGCTCGGCGGTCGTGTCCGACCGTAGCGGTGCGGGAGTCGGAAGACGTGCGGCGCGCCAGGCACGCAACGACCGCGAGCCGCCCGCGGATCGCGGCGGCCGCGACGCCGACCCGCACGAAGTCGCCCGGGCCATCGTGCTGCGCCGGTTCACTGCCGCGCCATGCAGTCGCCAGCAGCTGGCCGACACGCTGCGCGAGCGCGGTTGTGACGATCAGGTGGCGACCGAGGTGCTTGACCGGCTTCAAGAGGTCGGGCTGATCGATGACGCCGCCAACGCCGAAGCCCTGGTGCGGTCCAAGCTCTCCCGCCGCGGCCTCGCGCGGCGGGCGATCGCCCAGGAGTTGCGCGGCAAGGGCTTCGACGACGACGTGATCAACGATCAGCTCGACGCGATCGACGACGAGACCGAACGCGACCGAGCACGACAACTCGTCGACAAGAAGCTGCGCACCATGCATGGCCTTGACGCCACCGTCCAGGCCCGCCGTCTCGCGGGAATGCTTGCGCGCAAAGGATATTCGTCAGCCATCGCCTGGTCGGTGATCCGCGAGGCGATTGCGGATGCGCCGGAGCATCAGCCGGACTGACAGTGTCCCCGCGTGTGCGGGGTCGATGAGCCTCGAAACGGGCATCGTCGCCGTACGGTGAGGGTGTGGCACGTTCAGGCGAACCGTGGAACATCAACATCCACTACGACCGGTTGCTCGTCGGCTGCGCCCGGCCTGGCAGCCGCGTCCTCGACGTTGGCTGCGGCGACGGTTTCTTGAGCGCGCGACTTGCTGCCGCCGGATGCGAGGTTACCGCTTTGGATGCTGACGCCGGCGTCCTGGAGCGTGCCCGGGATCGCTGGGCAGACCGCGACGTCGGCTGGGTCCATGGGGACGTACTTTCCTACCCATTTCAACTGGAAAGCTTCGACGTGGTCGTGTCGAATGCGACCTTGCATCATCTGCCGGACACGGAGCAGGGGCTGCTGCGTCTTCGCGATCTGCTCCGGCCGGGCGGTCGCCTGGGCGTTGTCGGATTTGCTCGCAATGGCATTGTCGACTGGCCCATGTCACTGGTCGGTGCCGTGGGAATCCTCGCCGCGAATAGCGCCCGTGGGAAGTGGCAGCATTCCGCTCCGATCGTCTGGCCGCCGCCACTGACCTATGGACAGGTGCGTCGCACCTCCGGTCGCGTGCTCCCGGGCCGGCATTACCGGCGCCTGTGGCTGGGCAGGTATTGGCTGTCCTGGACCAAACCTCGCCTGCTCCCGGGCGGCCGAGCGGTGTCTTGAGTAGCGGAGGAGCGGGGCGGGCGGAACGTTCCGGATGACGCGGCGGGAGGAGCGAATCGCCTCCTGGGCGGCCGAGTAGTACTGGAGCAGCCTGTCCTGAGTGGTGGAGGAGTAGAACGGGGAGCGTATCGAGGGGCACCGCGGAGAGTGCTTCCGAGATCCAGGCGCCGCTGCGGTTGACGGCCGAAACGGCCGGTGACGGTGCAGCAGCGGCGTCAGCGGTGGTTTCGGGCGTCAGCGAGCGGTTCGACCGTCAGCCGGCGGAGCGAACCTTCTTCTGCACGGCGGTCCGCCGCGCCGGGTGGCCGGCCGAGTAGCCAGGGGGAGCCTGTCCGTGAGTAGCGGGGGACGTACGGAGGGCGCAGCCGAGGAGGGCGCAGCAGAGGAGGGCGTATCGAGGCCCGGGCGCCCTCTCGTCGAGCGGGGTACTTCGGTGTCGAGCGGGGTAGATATCCGGGGTTTGAGTGTGTGTGGTTGTACCCCGGTCGGTGGGCTTCTACCCCGCTCGGTGAGAGGAGCGCGCAGCTCGAGGTCGTATGCCGGTCGGCGGGTTTGTACCCCGC
>NZ_RJJQ01000012.1 GCF_003724155.1 Flexivirga caeni
GGATGCGGTGACGTTCCCGGGTCGGGATGGGATGGCGCAGTTCGCGGTGTCCGGGGACGCGGTGCGGGTGTTCACTGCGCAGCAACGCGTCACCAACTTGGCGAAGGCAGCACGGGCTGCCGGTGACGAGCGGACGCTGGCGCAGTTGCGGGCGGATATCGCCACCGACTTGCTGATCCGGGGCGTCGTCCCCGGCGACGAACACCTCGGGGCGGCGCCCGCGGGGAAACTGCACGTCATCGTGAACCTCGCATCGATCCTGCCCGACCAGGACGAGGCCGCGGATGTGGCGGAGGTGCCGGGGCATGGGTTCCTGTCCCCCGACCAAGTGCGGCAGGTCGCCATCAAGGCGGGTCGACGTGGGCGCGGTTGGTGACGGACCCGGTGACCGGGGTCGTGATCGATGCGGCGAACACCTACCGGGTCCCGGCCGGGATGGCCCGCCTGGTGAAAGCGCGGGATCACACCTGCCGGGCACCCGGCGACTGCGGGGTCACCGCCGCGGAGGCGGACCTGGACCACGACACCGCATACCAACCCGGCGCGCAAACCCCGGCGGCTGGTGGGACGCACCCGCAGAACCTGCACGCGGCGCACCGGGGGCATCACCAGGCGAAAACCGGCCGGTTCTGGACCAGTGAGCAGCATGAGGATGCGTCGATCACCTGGCGAACCCTGACCCGGCGGGTGACCACGACCCCGTTCGATCATCACCGCCCCGAGGATCACAGCCCGCCGGCGGTCAGTTGGGCCGAGCAACGATTCGGGATCCACCTCGCTCTCACCCAGGAACCGGACCTGCACCGGAGTGTGTTCACCGACATCGACGACATGCACGTGCTCACCGACGTGGCCGAAGAACACGAACCGCACCGTCGGCAGACCGGCCGGATCCAGATCTTCCGCTGCTACGACGACATCCGCGTCGAATACCCCGAACCCCCACCACCCTTCTAACTACGGACACTCGGGCGCGGAATGCGCCGTGCCGGTGTGAGGTGCCAGACCGCCACGAAACCCGGGTCAGCAGCCAAAACCACGCAATATCAGCACGATTCAACGCCGATCGATCGGGTGACAGCACACCCCGCACCGAAGCTGTCGTTAGATCAGCGCTTCCCTAGGGACCGAGCAGCCGGAGGCGCCTGTTCTGAATGGAATGCGGAGGCAGGCGGCGTGTCGAGGCCGGGTGCGCGATCGTGCCCAGCCGTCGCCGGTAACTGCGTCGAGTGGGCACTCACTGGTGATTAGCGTGGCCCGCGGTGGTCGAGCGACAACACACGGGCCACGCTGCCCTTGGAGTCGGCGGAGCCGTCGCGTTTACACTGCGACGCCGACTGCGGGCGCTGACCTGGCCGAGCAACACCTCGGGCCCCGCCCGCACCGCTGCCCGCCGGTCCGAAGCTAGCCCGCTTGTTACACTCGCCCCGCCTCGTCCGGCGCCGCGAGCCGTTCGGGCGGCGACAACCTTGAGGAAGTGACCGTGTGAAGACGTATGGCGTCGTGCTCGCCGGTGGTGTGGGTGCCCGGCTCGGGCTGAGTGTGCCCAAGCAGATGGTGAAGGTGTCCGGCAAGACGATCCTGGAGCACACCGTCGCGGCGCTGCACGACTCGGCGGTCATCGACGAGATGATCGTCATGGTCACTCCCGGCTGGTCGGAGCGCACGGCCACGATCCTCGCCGACAAGTACCCCAAGGTGTCGCGCATCCTGGAGGGCGGCGCCAGCCGCAACGAGACGACGATGCGCGTCCTGAACGCGATCGAGGACGAAGAAGCCAAGATCCTCCTGCACGACGCGGTGCGCCCCCTCGTCGACGGCCGCATCCTGGGCGAGTGCGCGACCGCGCTGGACAGCTACAACGCCGTCGACGTCGTCATCCCCTCGGCCGACACCATCGTGACCGTCGACGCCGACGACATCATCACGCACATCCCGGACCGCGGTTTCCTGCGCCGCGGCCAGACCCCGCAGGGGTTCAAGCTGTCGGTGCTGCGAGCGGCATACGAACTCGCCGCCGAGGACCCCTACTTCTCGGCGACCGACGACTGCGGCGTGGTGCTGAAGTACCTGCCCGACGTGCGGACCAAGACGATCCAGGGCTCCGACCGCAATATGAAGGTCACCTACCCCCTGGACATGTACATCGTCGACAAGTTCTTCCAGCTCGGCACCCAGGAAGCGCCGCTGCCCGAGGGCGACCTGCGCGACCACTTCAGCGGCAAGACCATCGTCGTCCTCGGCGGCAGCTACGGCATCGGCGCCGAGATCGACCGCCTGGCGCGAGGGTATGGCGCGACGGTCGTCGCCCACGGCCGCTCCACCACGGGCCTGCACGTCGAGGACGCCGAGCAGATCGCGCGGGCCTTCGAGAAGACCGCGCGGGAGCACGGCCAGATCGACGCGGTGGTGCTCACCGCCGGCGTGCTGCAGATGGGCCGGCTCGCCGACGCCAGCCCGGAGGACGTCGCGAAGGTGATCAACGTCAACTACCTGGCGCCGGTCAACGTCGCGCGCGCGGCATACCCCTATCTGAAGCAGTCCGGCGGTCACCTGCTGAACTTCACCTCGTCGTCATACACGCGCGGCCGGGAGAACTACGCGCTCTACTCCTCCACGAAGGCCGCCGTGGTGAACCTGACCCAGGCGCTCTCCGAGGAGTGGGCGGCCGACGACATCAAGGTCAACGTGATCAACCCCGAGCGGGCCGCGACGCCGATGCGGCTCAACGCGTTCGGCGAGGAAGCGCCCGGGTCGCTGCTGTCCGCGGAGGCGGTCGCCGAGGCGTCGCTGGAGGTGCTCGCGTCCGAACTCACCGGTGCCGTCATCGACGTGCGCCGCCAGCTGCCGCGCGATGGGTCGGCCCGGAAGACTCCGTAGCGGCTTGCGGGCCGCGCGGTCATCCGGGTGATGGTCGCCGCGTCGTTCACCCGCCCGTCAGCCTGCGGTGCCGGGTGACTTCGCCGCCGCGGCGAGGGCGCCTTGAAGGTCGTTGTCGAACGACGGGGCACCGTTGCCGTAGAGCGCGATCACGTGCCGCAGGATCGGGAACGACTGACTGCCGCTGGACTGGGTGTAGACCGGTTCGACATACATCAGCCGTCCGGCGACCGGAATCGCCACCAGGGTGCCGAGCACCACGTTGGACTGACCGCCGCGCTGCAGCGTCAGTGCCTCGGTGATGGTCGTGTCCGACTCGATGTCGTTCTGCACCTGTGACGGCGACTCGCCGCCGCCTTCGGACGGGAACTCCAGCACCGTGAACTTGCCGTAGTCGGGGCCCGGCTGCGCATCGACGGACAGGAACGCGGCGAGGTCGCGTCCGTTGTAGGTGACCATCGGGCTGGACAGCGAATAACGCGGCTTCCCATAGCCGTCGGCCGACATGGTGATGTATGACGCGGGCTGGTTCGGCGACGACCCCGAGCTCGACGAGCCCTTGGCGTTGATCTTCTTGGCGGCGGCGACCGTCGGGTCCGTCGGCACGGTCCAGAAGTCGTTGCCGCTGTAGAAGTTGGCGGCGCCGGTGACGTGATATTTCGCGAGCAGGGTGCGCTGCACGTTGAACATGTCGGTCGGGTAGCGCATCTGCGACAACAGCGCCGACGGGATGCTCGACTGCGGCTTGACCAGGCCCGGGAAGACCCCTTCCCACGCCTTCAGCAGCGGGTCCGGCTGGGCCTGCTGGTTCCACGCGTAAAGCGTCACCTTGCCGGTGTAGGCGTCGACGACGGCCTTCACCGAGTTGTGCATGTAGTTGACTCCGACGCTCGGCTGCGAGACCGACGCACCGTTCTGCGTCAGGGTCGTGTTGGTGGCCGAGCGCAGATTGATCATCTGCGAGTCGGGGTACTTGTTCGAGGTGGTGTAGCCGTCGACGATCCACTTGATCTTGCCGTCCACGACCGCGGGGTAGACGTCGCCGTCCAGCTTCAGCCAGGGCGCGACCTGGGCGACCCGGGTGCGCGGGTTGCGGACCTCCAGCAGCTGCGAGGCGCTGTTCAGCTCCGAGCTGAACAGGATGCTCGGGCTGTTCAGCTGCACCGCGAACAGGAAGCGGCGCAGCGTCGACCCGATCGGAATGCCGCCGTTGCCCCGGTACGTGGTGTGGGCCGAGTCCGACGACCCCTTCGCGCCCGGGTGGTCGAACTCGATGTTCTGGTGGCTGCCCTTGGGCTGACCCACGATGGCGTAGGAGCCGGAGGGGAACCCCTGCCCGAAGTAGACCTGCGGCCGGGTCACCGGAATGTCCTGTGCAGGCGGCATTCCGCCGTTGAGGAAGATCGGGCTCTCCGTCGCGGCGTCCATCTTCGAGGTCGGCGCGGCCACGATGCCGTAACCGTGCGTGTAGACCAGGTGGGTGTTCACCCAGCTGCTGCTCGGGATGCCGGACAGGTTCAGCCCGCGGGTCGCCAGCGCCACGTCCTCACCGGGCGCGCCCGGAAGGTTGTAGTGGCCGATGTCCAGTGTCGACTTGAACCGGTAGTAGGGCTGCAGCTGCTGCTTGACCGTGAACGTCGGCGACATCTTGTTCGGGTCGAGCACCGGGATCTGTGCCGTGCTGCCCGCCAGCTTGAGTACCTGGGCGCTGTCGGTCGTGTTGGTCGAGTTGTACGGGACGGTCGTGACGTTGTGCTCCAGACCGAACGCCGTCATCGTCGCCGCCTGGTTCCGTGCGATCTCGGACAGGTCGACCGATGCCTGGCTGGGCGCCTCACGCAGCCGGTAGAACAGCTTCGGCCAGCCGACCCCGATCACCATGGCCGCGATCAGCAGGGTCGCGAGGGCGCCCACGAGCATCCGGGCGCGACCCACGACGGCCGCATTCGCGATCAGCGCCGCCGCACACAGCACCGCGATCACCACCATGACGTATTTGCTGGGCACCAGCGCGTGCACCGCCGTGTAGCCCGCGCCGGTGACGGGGCCCTGGCTGGAGGTGGTGGCGGCGTAGCGGGCCAGCCAGTAGCCGATCCCCTTCAACAGCACGTATGCCGCGCAGAGCACCGACAGCAGGATCACGAAGTTGCGGGTGACCTTCTGCCGCCCGCCGCGGACACGCCACCCGCCATACCAGTAGCCCGCAACGACAGCGATGACCAGGCCGTACTGGACGGCGCTGATCAGCAGCGAGTCGATCGCGACATGGAAGGGGTAGACCTCGACGTAGAACGAGATGTCCTTGTGGAACACCGAGTCCTTCTGGTGCCACGGCTGCGCGTGGCTCCACAGCAGGTAGGTCTGCCACCGAGCGGCTGCGCGCTGGCCGATATTCACGCCGGGGACGACGATGGCGGCCAGCACCAGCAACCACGCGAACCGCGGCTCGTAGCGGCGGAAGGTGTTGCGGAAGACGTCGTTCTGCGGGTTCGTTGCGAGTCGCGGGCGCGCCTTCCGCGCGGCGATCAGGGTGCCGCCGCCGATCGCTGCGGCGATCACCGCGAAGACGGTGAAGAGCAGGACCTTGGACCAGATCTCCTTGCGATAGACCGAGCCGGCACCCACCGAGTCGAACCACAGGTAGGTGGTCGCGATCTGCACCGCGACCTCGAAGAGTTCGTAGAGGGCGATGATCGCGAGCACCGCGATGCCGAGCCGGATCAACCAGCGGCGCAGGAGCCCGCCAAGTTTCTTGCGGCCCTCCGGCTCGGCCAGCGGGTTCGCGGGTAGGCGCAACAAGCTCACTGGATCTCACCTCGTCGGTGGCGGACGACGATGTGCCAGCAGTGCATGGATGGCCTCCTGTGCAGGGCTCCTGCGACGGTGCAGACGAGCCGAAGACGGTCGGCGGGCCCAGGTAGGCCCGGTTAGGTCGGCGAGATCATATGGAGGAAACTTGAATGCGACGTTCAGGAAACTACCTCGTTGCCGGGCACTTCGCGTGGCGGGCCCACAACGCGCATGACGTATCCTGCACGTCGTGACTCAGTCAGGCCAGGCAACGACGGCTACGCCGGCCTCCTCCGCGCTACCGGCGAAGGAGGTGCAGGCGCTCGTCTCCCGTTACGGGCTGAAGCGCGCCGGATCCCGGGCGTCGCTGGCCGACTACACCCGCGAACTGTGGCAGCGACGTTACTTCATCGCCGAGTTCTCGCGAGCGACGAACGCCTCCGGCTACTCCTCCAGCATGCTCGGACAGTACTGGCAGGTGTTGACACCGCTGCTCAACGCGGGTGTCTACTACGTGATGTTCGGCCTCATCCTCGGCACCAGCCGGCACGTGCACAACTACACCGGCTTCCTGGTCGTCGGGGTCTTCGTCTTCCAGTTCATCCAGACGTCGATCAACAGCGGCTCGCGAGCGTTGCAGTCATACAAGTCGCTGGCACGCACGCTGCGCTTCCCGCGAGCGGTCTTCCCGCTGGCGTCCACGTCGATCGCGCTGGAGCAGCTGCTGGCATCGCTGGTCGTGCTGGTGCCGATCATCCTGCTGACCGGCGAGTCGATCAGGGTGCAATGGATCGAGGTGGTTCCGGCCCTCGCGCTGGTGACGATGTTCGGCACTGGTATGGCGTTCATCTTCGCGCGCATCGGTTCCAAAGTGCCCGACGTGTCGCAAATGCTGCCGTTCGTGCTGCGCGTGTGGTTCTACTTCTCCGGCATCATGTACAGCATCCAGCAGTTCACCAAGAATCGCCCTGCGTGGGTCGGCGAGACCATGAGCAACAACCCGGCCACGATCTACGTGAACCTGTTCCGCAGCGCGTTCCTCGGCGGCTACGGACAACCGCTGACGGTGTGGCTGGCCGGCCTGGCCTGGAGCGTCGTGGTTCTCGCGGCGGGCTACGTCTACTTCTGGAAGGCCGAGGAGGATTACGGTCGTGACTAGCCCCAGCGGAGAACGCCGGCCGACGGTCATCGCCGACGACATCCACCTGACCTACAAGATCACCGGCAAGTTCGCCCAGCGTGGCGGCGTGGTCGCGCTCGCCCGTGCCGTCACCGGGAAGACGTCGCCGGGCATGCGTGAGGTGAAGGCCGTCCGCGGGGTGAGCTTCACCGCCTGGGAGGGCGAGGCGATCGGCTTGATCGGCCCGAACGGTTCCGGGAAGTCGACCCTGTTGCGCGGCATAGCCGGTCTCCTCACGCCCGCCGCGGGTGCGGTCTACACACTCGGCGACCCGGCCCTGCTGGGCGTCAACGCCGCGCTGATCTCGACGATGAGCGGTGAGCGCAACATCCTGCTCGGCTGCCTGGCGATGGGTATGACGCCGGAGGAGGTCGAGGAAAAGTATGACGACATCGTCGACTTCGCCGGCATCGGCGAGTTCGTCTCGTTGCCGATGAATGCCTATTCCAGTGGTATGGGCGCGCGCCTGCGTTTCGCGATCGCGGCCAGCAAGGCGCAGGACATCCTGCTGATCGACGAGGCACTCGCAACGGGTGACGCCGAGTTCCGGCAGCGCAGCGAGAAACGCATCCTGCAATTGCGCGAACGAGCCGGCACGGTGTTCCTGGTCAGCCACAGCCTCGGCGTCGTCCGGGAAACCTGCGACCGGGCGATCTGGCTCGAAGAGGGCCTGGTCGTGATGGACGGCGAGACCGAGGAAGTCCTGGACGCCTACGAGTCCAGGCATGACCCGAAGAAGGCAGCCGCACGTCGCGAGATGCGCGCCGCCGAGCAGGCGCGAGAGGCTGCCGAGCAGGCCAGGGGGGCCGACGCGAAGGCAGCCGGCTAGTCACCTGCCGGAAGTCGTCGCCGCCCGTGCCGACCGCAGCGCGGCGGCGTCGTCGAAGAAGCGATTGCTCGGCGGCTGCCAGAGCAGCCAGACGACAGCGGCACCCACCAGGACCGTCGGCGCTTCCGCGATCGCGGCGGCCGCGGTGCCGCGTGTCGCCATACCGATCGTGAGCAGCAGGTTCATCCCGGCCAGCACGGTCGCCACCAGGCGCGCCCACGACTGTCCGCGACTGACGGTCACGGCCATCAGCAGCCAGCAGAGCACCGCGAGCACCGACATGACCACGAAGGCGGCGTAGGTGAGGTTCGCGGCGTGCTGCAGGTTGGCCCCGGACAGCCGGTCGCCGGGGGAGCGCCTCGCGTTGGTGTGCTTCAGGGCGCGCACGATCGCCGGTTTGGACCGGGCGTTCACCAGCACCCCGATGAGCGCCAGCAGCAGCCCGGCATACATCAGCCGGGTGGCGGTCACGACCTGTGGCGGCCGCAGCTGGGCCAGCCGTGGCGGGGCGGGGGCGGCGGTCATAAGTCCCAGCTTGGCAGGCATGCGACCGGTGTGCGGGCCAGTCGCCGATACGTGCGGGCGCGTGCCCGGTTACAGTCGAGCGCGTGCTCATCGACCTGCATACCCACTCCGCCCAGAGCGACGGCACCCAGTCGCCCGCGGAGGTGATGCGATCCGCCGCCGATGCGGGCCTGGACGTCGTGGCCCTGACCGACCACGACACGATGCGCGGGTGGGGGCAGGCAGCGCGTGCGGTGCGCGACACCGGCGTCACCTTCGTGCCGGGCATCGAGATCTCCTGCGCGTATGACGGCATCAGCGTCCACCTGCTCGGCTACTTCGTCGACCCGCTGGACGCCGCACTGCTCGCCGAGCTCGAGCGGGCGCGGGCGTCCCGGCGGACCCGCGCGCAGCGGATGGTGGAGCGGCTCGCGCCCGACACGGGGCTGACGTGGGCCCAGGTGCAGGAGCAGTTCGGCGCCGACACCACCATCGGTCGTCCGCACATCGCCGACGCGCTGATCGCGGCCGGGGTCGTCGCGTCGCGGGAAGAGGCGTTCGCGTCATACCTCGCCACGGGCTCGAAATATCACGTGTCCCACTACGCGCCCGACCCGGCACACGCCACCCGGCTGGTGCGCGCGGCCGGGGGAGTGCCGGTCATGGCGCACCCGTTCGCCGCGAGCCGCGGCCGCACCGTCGGTCTCGACGTGATCGACCGGATGGCGGACGCCGGTCTTGCCGGGCTGGAGGTGCACCATCGCGATCATAGTGACGAAGAGATCGGGCGGGGTCTGCGACTGGCCGATCGGCTCGGTCTCCTGGTCACCGGTTCGAGCGACTACCACGGCACCGGCAAGCCCAACCAGCTCGGTGAAAACACCACTGCGCAAAGAGTTTTCGAGCAACTCGTCGAGCAGGCGACCTCTGGCACGGGGCCGATCCGGCCGTAGCGCCGGCGGTATGACGTGCCGGTCGTCCCGAGCCACACGTGCAGGGCAAATAAAGATCGCCGGCACATCCCCGGCATGTGCCGGCGATCTCCCCTGGATCGTCGCTCGGCTCCCCCGCGGCGCGAACGATCTGGATCAATAGTGCTGGATTGTCTCTCGATCAGCTATGCGACCGGGGCTGAATTTTCGCTGGACTAGTCCTAGGTCCTAGGACTAGTCCCTGCGGGTCGGGCGCACGGGCTGCAGAGCCGCCTCGATGCCGGCGCGCTGGGCGACGCCGAGCTTGCGCAGGATATTGCCGACGTGCGTCTTGACCGTCTTCTCCGAGATGTGCAGCCGCTGCGCGAGGTCGGCGTTGCTAGCGCCGTCCCGGGAGATCAGCCGGGCGATCTCCCGCTCCCGAGGGGTCAGCCCGGCCGCCGGGTCAGGCAGGTCGGACGGTTCCTCGCGCAACCCGCCGAACTCGCCGAACAGCTCGCCGATCTCGACCTGCAGTGTCTCCGACAGCTGCTGCACCCCGTATGCCGCCTCGGCCAGCTCGCCCCCGACATCCGACGCCAGCTGCGCCAGCTCACGGATCGCGCGGTGCAGCCGGTTGAGGCGATGGGTCAGGTTGTCGATCAGGTCCGTCTCGTCCCGCAGCCCGGAGGAGTCCAGCTCCGGATAGATCGAGTAGAGATCCAGGTGGTCCTGCGCGGCGACGTCCCGGGCGAAGGAATGCATCAGTGCGCGGCCCAGCCATTCCAGGGCGCGGATCGCCTCATCGTCATACACGTGCGGCTGCAGGCTCTGCGCGCTCATCACGCCGCCGACCTCGCCGGTCTGGCCGTCCGGCAGCGGCACGACGACGGCGTCCAGGGACACCTCGTCGGTGTTGCCGAACGGGATGCTGTTGTTCAGTCGCCGGCCACGGTCGGACGCGTAGATGTAGGGCCGGTTGCTGCTGCGCACCCAGTGCCCGACGCCGTCCCTGCTGTAGTGGCCGATGCTGGGCCGCAGGAACTGGTCCCGGTCGAAGATGTAGGGGATGAAGATGGTGTCCGCGCCGCGGAAGAAGCCGATGTAGAAGCTGTCCACCCGGGTCAGCGCCGAGATCGTCGACCGGCACACGGCATACCGGGCGGCGTGCTGGTCGCGTTCGCTCGCGCGCAGCCACCGGTCGGCGGCGCGTAGCCGGTCGACGTATCGCGGGCTGAACCGCGGGGTGCTCACGAAGCGGGTCAGGCCTGCTCGGCCGACGAGCGGTCCGCGGACTCCCCGCGACGGGTCCGGCGGCGTCGGCGCGGGGTGCGCCGGGCCGAGCCATCACCCTCCGCGGCCGGAGCCGAAGCCGGTTTCCCGCCGCGTGACCGGCCGCCGGCACCGCGGGCGCCGTCGCGGCCGCCGTGGCGTTTGCCGGTCTCGCCCAGGTCCTCGAGACGTTCGGCGCCCAGCCCGGCCCGGGTGCGCCGGGCGCGCGGCAACTCACCGGTCGCCGAGGCCGGGATGTCGAGGTCGGTGAAGAGGTGTGCGGAGGAGGAGTAGGTCTCCGGCGGGTCCGGGATGCCCAGGTCGAGCGCCTTGTTGATCAGGCCCCACCGGCTCAGGTCGTCCCAGTCGACGAAGGTGATCGCGGTGCCGGTGTTGCCGGCGCGACCGGTGCGGCCGATGCGGTGCACGTAGGTCTTCTCGTCCTCCGGGCACTGGTAGTTGACGACGTGCGTGACGTTCTCGACGTCGATGCCGCGGGCGGCGACGTCGGTGGCGACCAGGGTGTCGACCTTGCCGGTGCGGAACGCACGCAGCGCCTGTTCGCGGGCGCCCTGGCCGAGGTCGCCGTGCAGCGCGGCGGCGGCGAAACCACGGGTGGTCAGCTCATCGCTGACCTTGGCGGCGGTGCGCTTGGTGCGGGTGAAGACGACCGTGAGACCGCGGCCCTCGGCCTGCAGGATGCGCGCCAGCATCTCGACCTTGTCGAGGGCGTGCGCCCGGTAGACGAACTGCTCTGTCGCGGCGACCGTCTGCCGGTCGTCGCCGTCCTCGCTCATCGCGCGGATATGCGTCGGCTGGGTCATGTAGCGACGGGCCAGCGACACGACGGCGCCCGGCATGGTCGCCGAGAAGAGCATCGTCTGCCGCGACGCCGGGGTCATCGCCAGCAGCTTCTCCACGTCGGGCAGGAAGCCCAGGTCGAGCATCTCGTCGGCCTCGTCCAGCACCACGCTGCGGACGTAGCTGAGGTCCAGGTGGCCCTGACCCGCCAGGTCGATCAGCCGGCCGGGCGTGCCGACGACGACCTCGACGCCCTTGCGCAACTGCTCCACCTGCGGTTCGAAGGCCCGGCCGCCATAGATGGTCGCCACGCGGATGCCGCGGTGCTTCGCCGCGGTCTGCAGGTCGCCGGCGACCTGTACGGCGAGCTCGCGGGTCGGCGCGACGGCGAGGGCCTGCGGTTTGCCGGGAGCGGGCAGGTCGGCGAAGCCCGGGTCGCTCGGGCCGACGGTCTGCTGCAGCATCGGCACCGCGAAGCCGAGAGTCTTGCCGGTGCCGGTCTTGGCCTGGCCGATGATGTCGTGACCGGACATCGCGACCGGCAGCGTCATCGCCTGGATCGGGAACGGAGCGGTGATGCCGGCCTCGGTGAGGGCGGCGACGATGTCGGGGTGCACCCCGAAGTCGCCGAAGGTCTGTGTGGGTGTCTCGGTGTGCTCGTCGCTCATGAGTGTGTGTCTGAAGTGCTTCCTGTATCGGCGTGCGCCGCTCCAACATCGGCGGAAACGAATTCGCGCCGACGCGAGCATCGCGTCGCGGTATGGCGGAGCCGATCGGAGTTTTCGCAAGCGGGGCGTCCCCGCGGACTGTTTTCGTGAGCCGACCGGGCACCGTGGTCCGGGTTTCTCGTGCTGGACGGACTGCACGACGCGGCCCCTCCGCCTGCAAGTATACCGTGCCCCGGCGTGATCACCGGAATTCCCATTACCATGCGGGCATGGCCGACGACACCCCACCGGATCCTGCTGCCGGCATACGCACCGAGGCCGACCTGGCCGACCCGGCATACCGGCAGGGACTTCTCGCCTTACTGGGCGTGCTGGCGTATGGCGAGCTCGTCGGCTTCCTCACCATCGCGCAGGAGGCCGGTTTCGCGCCGTCCACCCAGGACCGGGTGACCGCCGCGCGGATCGCGACCCAGGAGTTCGGCCACTACGAACGGCTGGCCGCGCGCATCGCGGAACTCGGCGGCGACCCGCACAAGGCGATGGCGCCGTTCGTGGACGCGGTCGACGACTGGCACCGGCGGGCGGCTCCGACCGACTGGAGCGAGGCGCTGATGAAGGTCTATGCCGGAAACTCGATCGCCAACGACTTCTACCGCGAAGTGTCCGAGCTGGTCGACCCGCAAACCCGCGAACTCATGCTGGAGGTGCTGGAGGACAGCGGCCAGGTGGAGTTCGCGGCAGGCGAGTTGCGGCGCGCCATCGCGGCCGACGAACGCGTCGCGGGCCGGCTCGCGCTGTGGGGCCGGCGACTGATCGGTGAGGCACTGTCACAGGCCCAGCGGGTCGCCGCCGAGAACGACGACCTGATGGGGCTCCTGGTCGACACCGGGTCCGGCTACGGCCTCGACCTGGGCGGCTGGATGCACATGTTCACCCGGCTCACCGACGCGCACACCGCGCGGATGGAGGCGCTCGGCCTGTCCGCGTAATGCGTCTCGCCATACCCCCAAGCGGTATGGCGCGGCCGTCAGCGGTTGAGCTGCTTCCTCCCGGTGATCCCGCCGTAGATCACGATCGCCACACAGGCGACGACCACCGAGGCGATCCACGAGATCCACGGGTGCCCGCCGAGCGCCGCACCGAAGACGATGCCCACGATCAGCGACGAGATCACGCCGATCACGATCGTCATGAAGATGGAGATGTCCTGCTTGCCCGGCAAGATCAGCCTGGCCACCGCACCGATGATCAGACCCGCAATGATGGATCCGATGATTGCCTGGATCATGCTGCCTTCTCCTTCGCGTAGGCGCGCCGTCCGGGGACGGCACCGCACGTTCGACCCTGCTATACCCGGGCCGGACGTGCAAAAACGCACGCCGCGCCGCGTGGCGGGAATATCCGCTTGCGTGTCGCGATCCGGCCCGGCAAGGTTGGTCGACCCCTCAGGGTCGGTGCGGGATCGCTCAGGGTTGTTCCGCATGGCGTCCACGGCATATCCGACGCCATAGTCGAAGATGAAATTCGCAGGCATCCGCCAAGGAGGCTCACGCTGCGTTGGCGTTACGGTCGCAAGCTTCCTGCAACGCCAACGCATCTCAGGCCCTTATGCCTGTGCACAACAAACTTCAATCTCGGGAGGAAAGCATGTCCACTCCAGCAACCGCGGCTCCAGCGGCCGCCGGGCAGCAACAGCCGCCGGCCGCTGCGGCATACGAGCTGGTCAAGACGTACGGCAAGGGTGAGACGACCGTGCATGCGCTCCGCGGAGTGTCCGTGGAGTTCGCGGCGGGTGAGTTCACCGCCATCATGGGCCCGTCGGGGTCCGGCAAATCGACCCTGATGCACTGCCTGGCCGGCCTGGACACGGCCACCTCGGGCGCCGTGCAGATCGGCGAGATCGTGCTGACCCGGCTGAGCGACAAGCAGATGACCCGGCTGCGGCGCGACCGGGTCGGCTTCGTCTTCCAGGCGTTCAACCTGGTGCCCACCCTGACCGCCCGGGAGAACATCACGCTCCCGCTCGACATCGCCGGCCGCAAGCCCGACGCGGACTGGATGCAGACCGTCGTCGGCCGGCTCGGCCTGACCGACCGGCTCGGGCACCGACCGACCGAACTGTCCGGTGGACAGGTGCAGCGCGTGGCCTGCGCCCGCGCGCTCGTCGGCCGGCCGCAGATCATCTTCGGCGACGAGCCGACCGGCAACCTCGACTCGCGCTCCTCGGCCGAGGTGCTGTCGATCCTGCGCACCTCCGTGGACGACTTTGGTCAGACGGTCGTGATCGTGACGCACGACCCGCGCGCGGCGTCATACGCCGACCGGGTGATCTTCCTGGCCGACGGCCAGATCGTGAACGACCAGCGCGGCCTGAGCAGCGACGACATCTACGAATACATGAAGCACCTCGACGAGCACGGCCCCGACGGGCTGCAGGACTGACGCCATGGCTTCCACGATGCGCAAGGTCTCCTTGCGAAATCTCGCGGCGCACAAGGTGCGCCTGGCCCTCACCGTGCTCGCCGTGCTGCTCGGGACGTCGTTCGTCGCCGGGTCGCTGGTGTTCACCGGCACGATGTCGAGCGCGTTCAACGGCATCTTTGACAAGGTCGCGGTCGGGGTCGACGCGCAGATCACCCCGCGCAACAACGGCAGTGGCGGGTTCGCCGGCCGGTCGCAGACCCTCGGCATACCCGACTCGGTGATCTCACAGCTGCAGCAGGACCGCCAGCAGCTGCACATCGCCAAGATCGAGCCTGCCTACACCGGAGCGGTCGCGATCGCCAAGAAGGACGGCAGCGCCCTGCAGTCCGGCGGCGCGCCGAGTGTCGGCGTCGCCTGGACGCCGCCGGAGCAGGCGATCAACCCGCACGCGGAGCGGATCGTCAGCGGGCACGCACCGCAGGGCCCGACGCAGGTCGCCCTGAACGACTCGGCCGCCAAGAAGGCGCACCTGAGCGTGGGCGACACGACCAAGCTGGTCGTCGCGAACGGCACCGGCAAACCGATGCAGGTGACGATCGTCGGCATCAGCAAGTCCGTCGCGGACACGACCGGATACGTCCAGGTCAGCTTTCAGAAGGCGACCGCCGAGCGGCTGTTCAGCGACGGCTCGCACGCCTCCAGCGTCTCGATCTCCGCGCAGCCCGGGACCAGCTCCGACCAGTTGGTCGCGCAGCTGAAGGCGAAGTTCCCGCAGTACAAGATCGAGACCGGCGCGCAGGTGCGCAAGGACGCCAAGGCCGCGATCAACGGCTTCCTGCAGGTGTTCAACTACATCCTGCTGGCCTTCGCGGGGATCGGGCTGGTGGTCGGCACGTTCCTGATCTACAACACCTTCTCGATGATCGTCGCGCAGCGGGTCCGGGAGCTGGCGCTGCTGCGCAGCATCGGCGCCAGCAAACGCCAGATCTCCCGGTCGGTCCTGCTGGAGGCGCTGGTGATCGGCCTGGTCGGCGGCCTGGTCGGGCTCGGTGTCGGCATCGGCATCGCGGCCGGCCTGAAGGCACTGCTGTCCGCCAGCGGTTCCGGCCTGCCCAGCAGCAGCCTGGTCATCGGACCGACCCCGGTGATCGCCTGCCTCGTGGTCGGGGTGGTCGTCACGACGATCAGCGCCTGGTTCCCGGCCCGGCGCGCCTCGAAGGTGTCGCCGGTGGAGGCGATGCGCGAAGGTCAGACCGACGGGCAGTCCTCGATCCTGGTCCGCACCATCATCGGGCTGGTCTTCGCGGTGTTCGGGATCGTGCTGATCGCCGGAGCGGCGGCGAGCAAGGGCGGTGGCGGTCCGGCCGGCCTGGTCGGGCTCGGCGGTGTACTGCTGGTGATCGCGATCGTGCTCGCCGGACCGGCCATCAGCCGCCCGGTGATCCGGCTGGTGGGCTTCCTCGCCCGGCCGTTCGGCAAGATCGGCCAGCTCGCCCGCACCAACGCGGTGCGCAACCCGCGCCGGACCGCGGCGACCGCCTTCTCGCTCACCCTCGGGCTGATGCTGGTGGCCGTGATCGGCACCATGGGCTCATCGCTGAAGGGCAGCATCGAGCAAGCCGTCAAGAGTGACATCACCGGCGACCTGATCGTCAGCCCGCAGAACACCGCGGCGTTGCCGACCGGGGTCGGCCAGGACGTTCGCTCGGTCCAGGGCGTCGGCACCGTGGTGCAGATGCTCAACATGCTGGACGCCACCGGCAACGGCAAATCGGTCAACGGCGCGGTCGGCGTCTCCGGCGACCTGGCGTCGGTGTTCAAGTACACGATGATTCAGGGTTCGTCCACGATCCACCCCGAAGGCATGCTGATCTCGGACAAGATGGCCAAGGACGACGGCTGGAAGGTCGGGCAGACGATCGGGCTGACCACGAAGGCTGGCACGTCCGCGCAGGTGCCCATCACCGGCATCTACAAGGCCAACACCTTCTCCAGCGGCGCGCTCGTCGGCATCTCGGCATACGACAAGCTCGTGCCCGCGCAACTGCGGTCCACCAACGTCGTGATCATCAACGTTGCGCAGGGTGCCAAAGTCAGCACGGTCGAAAACCGGGTGGGACTCGCGATGAAGGACTACCTGACGGTGCGCGTGCAGACGAAGGAGCAGTTCGCGAACTCGAACGCGTCCTCGATCAACCAGTTGCTCGTGGTGCTCTACGGCATGCTCGGACTGGCGCTGGTGATCGCCGTCCTCGGCATCATCAACACCCTGGCCCTGTCGGTCGTCGAACGACGGCGGGAGATCGGGATGCTGCGAGCGGTCGGTATGGCGCGCGCCCAGGTGCGCCGGATGATCTACGTCGAATCGATCCTGATCGCGCTCTTCGGCGCCCTGCTCGGGATGGTCGTGGGCGTCGTCATCGGCTGGGCGCTGGTGAAGACCTTTGAGCCCGTGCTGACCGGCATCCACCCGATCATCCCGTGGGGCACGGTGGTCTTCACCCTGATCGCCGCCGCAGTGGTCGGTCTGCTCGCCGCGCTGTGGCCCGGCATCCGGGCCGCCCGCACCAAACCGCTGGAGGCCATTGCCGACGTGTGATCGTGGGCGCTGTATGCCAGTGCCATGTGTCGAACGGCCGGTCCCCTTGAGGGGCCGGCCGTTCGGTGCGCGCGCCGGCAACCTGCGCTGCGTGCTTCGGTGTCGCGGCGACGATCCGGGCGGACGCCGGTCGTCAGCGAGCTTGCGAGCGACGGCCGGTGGCCCGGCCGGTGAGGAGTGCGACCAAGGGATCAGCCGCCGAGCCTGATTGGCGGCTTCCTCGCGCTCCGCTGCGGCCGCCGGCTGCTCGTACCTCGCGACGCCGGCAACCTGCGCTGCGTGCTTCGTCAGCCGCCGAAACCTACGCGGCCGCGCTGCTCGCTGCCGATGTCGATGTAGCCCAGCGTGTTCGCCGGTATGACGACCGTGTGGCCGCGCTCGTCGGTCAGGGTCAGCGGCGTGCCCTTGTCCAGTGACGTCTCGACCAGCGAGCGCACCTCGTCCGGGCTCTGCTCCGACTCGAGAACGACTTCGCGCGCCACGTGCTGCACGCCGATGCGGATCTCCACTTTTCCGGGCTCCTTCGGGGTATGACGGTGTCGGTCTGCCGTCACTGTACGTCGGACTGTCCGGCTCGTCGCGAGCGGCTCGAGCGATGGCGGTGCGGGCGTGCGCAACCTTCGACGGTCGAGGTTTGCGTCCGGGAAACCGGGTGCGGGCGTGCGCAACCTTCGACGGTCGAGGGTTGGGGCGCGGTTCAGCCCTCGGGGTGCAGCGGGAACCCGGCGAGCCCACGCCATACCAGGGCGGAGACCAGGGCCTCGGCCTCCTTGCGCGGCACGGTGCGGGTCTGCGTCCAGGAGCGGGCGACCGTCTGCGACATACCGACGGTCGCGATGCCGAGCAGCATCGACTTCTCCGGGGGCAGGTCGGTGTCCTCCTGGATGACCTTGGCGACCGCGTCGGCGCATTCGGCGCTCATCTTCTCGACCCGGCGGGCGACTTCGGGCTCACCGAGCAGGTCCGACTCGAAGACCAGCCGGAATGCCGCGTCCTCTCGCTCGACGAACGAGAAGAAGGTCGCCACGGCGGCGGCCACGCGTTGCTGGTTGTCGGAGGTCGAGGCCATCGCGGCGCGGACGAGCTCTGGGAGTTCGGCAGTGTGCTGCTCGATCAGGGCCAGGTAGAGGTCCAGTTTGCCCGGAAAGTGCTGGTAGAGCACCGGTTTGCTGACGTGCGCGCGCTCGGCGATCTCGTCCATCGCCGCCGCGTGATAGCCGGATTCGGCGAAGACGGACTGGGCCGCTTCCAGTAGCTGGGCGCGGCGTGCCGATCTCGGCAACCGTCCTCCGCGGGTTCCCGCGTCCGCAACACTCACTCCCTGCATCCTTTCTCACCGGCGTCACCACGGTGGAGAGCCGTTCTGCATTCTATTTGCCCCGACTAGGCTCTGTCGGTGTGACGCACGGTTCTACGTTACGTGTCGGTACGCCGGACGGGGGCAGCCAGGCCCGGCGATACTCCCGCCATACCCTGCTCCCCGAGGTCGGATCTGCCGGGCAGCGCGCGCTCGCCGACGCCCGGGTGGTCGTGGTCGGCGCCGGAGGACTCGCCGCCGCGGTGCTGCCGTTGCTGGCCGGTGCAGGTGTCGGACTGCTCACCGTCGTGGACGACGACGTGGTCGAACTCAGCAACCTGCACCGTCAGGTGATTCACCGCACCGATGACATCGGGATTCCGAAGGTCGAGTCGGCCGTGCGATTCGTGCGCGACCTCAACCCGGAGATCGAGGTCTGCGGCATCCAGGAGCGGCTCGGCGTCGGGAACGCGCTGCCGATCTTCGCCGAGCACGACCTCGTCGTCGATGCCACCGACAACTTCGCGGCCCGCTATCTCGTCAATGACGCGTGCGTGCTGCTCGGGCTGCCGCTGGTGTGGTCATCGATCAGCCGGTTCGACGGACAGGTCACCGTCTGGGCGTATGGCGAATCCCCTTGCTACCGATGCATTTTCCCGTCCGCACCGCCGGCCGGTGCGGTGCCGTCCTGCGCGGAGGGCGGCGTCATCGGGCCGTTGCCCGGCGTGATGGGCGCGATCCAGGCGACGGAGGCGCTCAAGTTGCTGCTCGGCATCGGACAGCCGCTCGCCGGGCGCATCGTCGTGCATGACGCGCTCGCCGGCACCTGGTCGGAGATTCCGGTCACGCGCGATCCCGGGTGCGCGATCTGCGGGGACAACCCGACGATCACGACGTTGCGTGAGGAGGCGGCCATGGATCCCGCTGCGGACACCGATCCCGTGCCGCTCATCGCGGCGACCGAACTGGCCGGGCTGATCAGTGCGGGTGACGCTCCGCTGCTGGTCGATGTGCGTGGTCCTGAGGAGCGGGCGATCGTGGCGCTGCCTGGCGCCATACCGATCGAGCTTGCGCAGTTGCGCGACGGGAGCGGTTTCGATCGGCTGGCCGGGGTGGATGCGGGCACCGTCTTCTACTGCAAGGGCGGAGCGCGATCGGCCGAGGCCGTGCGGCTCGTCGAAGCCGCGACCGGGGTACGGGCCCGGTCGCTCGACGGGGGCGTGCTGGCATGGATCGACCAGGTTGACCCGTCGCTGCCGAGGTATTGAGGTGATCGTCCACGACTTGCCCGACCTCGCCGACGCGGTGCTCGAGGTCGTCGATCAGGTGCCGGAGGGCACGGTCGTCACGTATGGCGACATCGGCAAGGTCGTCGGAGCCGGTCCGCGGCAGGTCGGCGCGGTCCTGTCGCAGTATGGCGGGATGGTCACCTGGTGGCGGGTGTTGCGTGCCGATGGACGACCGCCGCAGGGCCATGAGGCCGAGGCGCTGCAGCACTACCGGTCGGAGGGCACGCCGTTGAAAGGCGTCTTCCTGGACCGTGTCGACCTGGCCCGGGCCCGCTTCGACCTCGGCGGGGTAGTGGTGCCCGGCCCGGGTTCGGAGGGTGCGCCGGGGCGTGCGTAACCGGCAACGGTCGCTGGTTCGGGACCCGGAAAACGGGGTGAGGCGGCGGAAGGTGTGCCGGATGGTCAGTTACTGGCGGGTATCTCGCCATACTCACCAGTAAGTGCCCACTCGATCGCGAAATTGTTCGGGTAGTCAGAACAGGGGCCGCGGGGTGGCTGACAGCGTCCCGAAAGCGCGACGGTCGCGAGAACGGGACAGCGCGAAGGGCACAGTCCCGACCGTATGTCGGTGGCGCGTGATGTGATGAACCCGTGCTGGAGTTGCGACGTGGGCCCGAGTTGTCGGTGCACGCGCCGGATCTCGACGAGGTCCAACAAGCCGTGCGCGGAGCCACGGACCGGGCCACCGTGGTGCTGGGCGCGCCAGGCACCGGCAAGACCACTCTCGCGGTCGAGTGCGTCGTCGCCGCGGTGGAGCGCGGGTTGCGCGCCGATGACTGCCTGCTGCTGGCGCCGACCCGGCTCGCCGCGGCCGAACTGCGCGACCGGGTCACCGCACGCCTGCGCGGCACCTCGACCCAGCCCCTCGCGCGCACCCATCAGGCGCTCGGCTTCGGGATTCTGCGGCAGGCCGCGGCCCTGGCCGGCGACCCCGCTCCGCGACTGCTCAGCGGACCGGAGCAGGACGTCGTGTTGCGCGAGTTGCTCGCCGGGCACGCGGCCGGCGACGGCATACCGCCACAGTGGCCCGAGTTTGTCCGAAACGCGTTGCCCACTAGGGGTTTTCGAGGCGAGCTGCGCGACCTGCTGATGCGCGCCGTCGAGTGGGGACTCACCGCCGAGGAGCTCGCCGGTCTCGGCCGCCGCCACGACCACCCCGAGTGGGTAGCTGCCGCTCAGGTGCTCGACGAATACGACCAGGTGACCGCGCTATCTCGTCCCGGCGCGTTCGATCCGGCCTGGATCCTGTCCGCCGCGGCCGACCTGCTCGACGCCGACCCGGACGCCCGCCGCCGGGTGCAGGACGACGTCCGGTTCGTCGTCGTCGACGACGCCCAGGAGCTCACCCGGGCTGCGGCCCGGTTGCTCCGGCTGGTGGTTGCGCCCGGCACCCGAGTGGTGCTGATCGGTGATCCGGATGCGGCCGTGCAGGGTTTCCGCGGGGCGGACCCGCTGATGTTCGGTGCGCTCGGCACCGCATTCGGAGCGACCGACCACCAGGTGCTGCCCGTCGGCTACCGCCAGCCCGCGGAGCTGCGGGCCGCGGCGATGCTGGTCAGCGAACGCATCGGCACCGTCGCGGGAGCTGAACACCGAGCAGTCGCAACGCGACCCGGCGGTCGTGTCGAGGTCGCGCTGCTGCGCGCCGCGCCTCAGGAAGCTGCACACATCGCGGCTCAGCTGCGCCGCGCCCACCTGCTCGACGGCGTGCCGTGGTCGCAGCAAGCGGTGATCGTCCGCGGGCAGGCCCGCGCCGGCAGCCTGCGCCGTGCGCTCGCGACGGCGGGCGTGCCGGTGAGTTCGCCTCCCACCGTCGTGCCGCTGCGTGACGAGCCGGCCGTGCGGCCCTTCCTCGCGTTGCTGGAGACCATCGGTGCCCTGCTGCACGACGCGGCGGAACCCATCACACCCGAGGGCGCTGCCGACGTGCTCACCTCCCCGCTCGGCGCTGCAGATGCGATCGGCTTGCGCCGGCTGCGCCGGGCGCTGCGCAGCGAGGAGCTGGGCGCGGGCGGCACGCGCTCCTCCGATGAGTTGCTGGCTGCCGCGGTGACCGGGTTGCCGTGGCTGGAGTTGCTCGGGCCGGTCGCGGCGCCGGCGCTGCGGGTCGCCCACGTGATACGGGCCGGGAAGGAGGCGGCCGTCGCGACCGGTGCCACCGCGGAGACCGTCCTGTGGGCGATGTGGGAGGCGAGCGGGCTCGCCGCCGAGTGGCAGGCGCAGGCGCTCGCCGGGGGACGCGACGGCACGCGTGCCGACCAGCGGCTCGACGCGATCGTCGCGCTCTTCTCCGACGCCGCGGCATACGTCGACCGGCTGCCGGGCGCCGCGCCGCTGGACTTCCTGGAGCACGTGCGTAGCCAGGACGTGCCGGGCGACCGGCTCGTCCCGGCCGCACCCGACGACGAGGCGGTCACGCTGCTGACCCCGCAGGCCGCGGCCGGCCGGCAGTGGCAGTTCGTGGTCGTCGCCGGGGTGCAGGAGGGCGTCTGGCCGGACCTGCGGCTGCGCGGCTCGCTGCTCGGCTCCGAACGCCTCGTCGACGTGCTCGCCGATCGTGGCGACTCGTGGCGCGCCGCCCAGACGGCGGTGCGGTATGACGAGACACGTCAGTTCCTCGTCGCGGTCACCCGGGCGAGCGCGCGGTTGCTGGTCACGGCGGTGCGCAGCGAGGACGAGCAGCCCTCGCCATACCTCGACCTGGTGGACCCGCTCGACCGGCCCGACAACCCTGACGCGCTGCGCGAATTCACCGAAGTCGCCAGGCCGACAACACTTTCCGCGGTCGTCGCCGAGCTTCGGCAGGAGCTCGCGGTCGGAGCGGGCGAGCAGCGCACCCGAGCCGCCGCACAACTCGCCCGGCTTGCCGCGGCCGGCGTGCGCGGAGCGGACCCCGCGCAATGGTGGGCACTGCGCGAACTCACCGACGACCGGCCGCTGCGGGCACCCGATCAGCGGGTGCAGGTGTCCCCGTCGCGGGTCGAGTCATTCGGTGAATGCGGGCTGCGCTGGCTGCTGACGTCGGCCGGCGGAGAAGGGCCGGACGTGGGAGCTGCAGCCCTCGGCACCCTGGTGCACGAGGTGGCGCAGGAGTTCGCCGACTCCGACCCGGAGGCGATGGCGGCCGCCCTCGACGAGCGCTGGGCACGGCTCGGGCTCGGCGACAGCTGGGTGTCCGAGCAGCAGCGCACGACCGCGCAGCAGATGCTGACCCGGCTGGTCGGCTACCTCGACGAGGCACGGGCACAGGGCTGGGCGCCGGTCGGTGTCGAGATCCCGTTCGACGTGCTGGTCGGGCGGGCGCACTTGACCGGGCGGGTCGACCGGCTGGAGCAGCGGGACGGGCGGTTGCGGGTGATCGACCTCAAGACCGGGTCGTCGAAGCCCACCGCCGCCGAACTCGAGACCAATCCGCAGCTCGGCGCCTACCAGGTCGCGATCGCCGAAGGCGGGTTCGAGCAGGGGACCACCTCCGGGGGCGCGGCGCTGGTGCAGGTCGGCAAGGCGGCCGGGAAGACCGCCGCGACCCAGGTGCAGGCGCCGTTGGAGGAGCAGACCGAGCCACGCTGGGCCTACCAATTGATCGAGGAAACGGCCGACGGCATGTCGGCCGCCACGTTCACCGCCCAGCTCAACAAGCGATGCCGCACCTGCGCCGTCCGTAAGAGCTGCCCGCTGCAGCCGGAAGGCGCCCGATCCTGATGTCTGCCGGAAACCGTTATGGCGCAGTCGATCTCGCGACCGCTCTCGGGCTGCCGCGGCCCACCGACGAGCAGATCGCGGTGACCGAGGCGTCTCCGGACGCGCCGCTGCTGGTGGTCGCCGGCGCCGGATCCGGCAAGACCGAGACGATGGCCGCCCGCGTCGTGTGGCTAGTTGCCAACGGGCACGTGCAACCCGACCAAGTGCTCGGCCTGACCTTCACCCGCAAGGCCGCGGGCCAGCTCGCGGAGCGCATCGGCCTGCGCCTGCGCCGGTTGCGGCGCGAAGGGCTGTGGCTGCCGACCGCCGAGGACGGCACCGAGGCGCTCGCCGAACTGCCCACCGTGCAGACCTACCACTCCTACGCGGGGCGGATCGTCGGCGAGCACGGGTTGCGCCTCGGCATCGAGCCGGAGTCCAGGCTGCTCTCCGAGGCCGCGGCCTGGCAGCTCGCCGCCGAGGCCGTCCTGTCGTATGACGGCCCGATGGACCTGGTCTCCTCGGCTGCGGCCAATGTGACGACTGCCGTCGTGGACCTCGCCGGCGAACTCGCCGAGCACCTGGTGAGCATCGCGGACCTGGAGCAATACCTCGATCAATTCCTCACGGACACAGCGCAATTGCCGCCGAAAGGGCCGACCAAGGTCACGGGCGGCGACATCAAGAAGGTCACCGAGTCGATTGCGGCGCGCCGGCAGATCGTGCCCATCGTGGAGCGTTACCTCCGGCTGAAGCGGCAGCGGTCCGCGCTCGACTTCGCCGACCAGATGGCGCTGGCCGCCCATCTGGCGCGCAGCTTCCCGGAGCTGAGTGTGCTGGAACGCGGACGTTTCCGGGCAGTGCTGCTCGATGAGTTCCAGGACACCAGCGAGGCGCAGATGGTGCTGCTGCGATCACTGCACGCCGGGGGAGACGAGGTGGCCGACGCGGTGCGGGTCACCGCCGTCGGCGACCCCAACCAGTCGATCTACGGCTGGCGGGGCGCCAGTGCGACGACGCTGGCGATGTTCCCCCGGCTCTTCGCCGACGCCTCAGGTCCCGCGAATGTCCTTCAGCTGTCGCGTAGCTGGCGCAACGACACACACATCCTGGGTGCGGCCAACCGTGTCTCCGGCCCGCTGCGAGCGGCCAGCACGGTGCCGGTAGAAACGCTGCAGCCGCGTCCCGGTGCGGGGGAGGGTGCAGTCATGGCGGCGCGGCTGGTCGACCAGGAGGCGGAGGCGGCATACCTCGCGGAGTGGATCGCGCAGCGGCACATTGCGCCGGACGGCGGCTGGACCGGGCGCACGGCGGCGGTCCTGTGCCGCAAACGCTCGCAGTTCGGCCCGGTCGTGGAGGCGCTGCAGGCGCGCAACCTGCCGGTCGAGGTGGTCGGTGTCGGCGGTCTGCTCACCACCCCTGAGGTCGCCGACATCGTGAGTTTGCTGTGGGCAGTGCAGGATCCGACGCGTGGTGACCAGCTGATGCGGTTGCTCACCGGGCCGTTGATGCGGCTGGGACCGGCCGATCTCGACGGGCTCGGCGAGTGGGCACGCGCTCTGGAGCGGCGCGACCGGCCGACGGCTCCGGCGGGCGCCGACATCGAAACCGAGACGCGCGACCGGGCCTCGATCATCGAGGCCGTCGACGAGCTGCCGGACGCCGACTGGCGCGGCCCGTCCGGACAGCGGATCAGTCAGCTCGCGCTGGAGCGACTTGCCGGGTTGGCCCGCGAGGTGCGCCGGCTCCGGGGTATGACGGGGCTGCCGCTCAGCGAGCTGGTCGTGGAGGCCGAGCGGGCGCTGGCGCTCGACATCGAAGTGCTCGCCCGGCCCGGCCAGACACCCGACACGGCGCGTGTCCACCTCGACGGATTCGCTGAGGTGGCAGCGGGTTTCGCGGCATCCTCGGACCGGCCGACGCTCGGCGGGTTCCTCGACTGGCTGGCCGCCGCGGAGCGGGAGGAGCGCGGGCTCGACCGGCCCTATCTCGAGGCGGAGCCTCGCGCCATACAGGTGCTGACGGTGCACGCGGCCAAGGGTCTGGAGTGGGACCTCGTCGCGGTGCCCGGTCTGATCGAGAGCACCTTCCCCGACCATTCCGGGCTGGTGACCTGGAGCGCGGACTACCACGGCTGGAAGATCAGCAAGGACGGCAAACCCGGTGACCCGTCCAGCTGGGCCGTGAATGCGGCCGAGTGGACGGGGGGCATCGACGGGCTGCCGTTCGACCTGCGCGGCGATGCCGCAGGGTTGCCGCAGTTGCGCTGGGCGGAAGCGGGGGACGCCGCCGAGTTGCGCGACGCCATCGCCGAATTCCGTGCCGTCGCAGGGCAACACGGACTCGACGAAGAGCGCCGGCTGGCCTACGTGGCGTTCACCAGAGCGCGATCGGAGCTGTTGCTGACGGCAAGCGTGTGGGCAACCGCAGCCACACCGCGGATCACGTCGCGCTACCTGACGGAACTGATCGACGCCGGGCTCGTCCAGCCTCAGGCGTGGGAGCCGCTGCCGGAGCCGGAGCCGGGCGACACCAAGGTGGCCGATCCACGGGACGATCGCGACGCCGCCGCCCTGTGGCCGACCGACCCATTGGCTGCGCGCCGCGCGGAGCTGGCCGACGGGGTGCGGCTGGTGGAGTCGGCGATGACCGGTGACAGCCAGGCGCTGCTGCCGCTGGAAGACCGCGAGCAGGAGATCGAACTCCTGCTGCGCGAACGCGATCGCGCACGCACTCGACGGCATGGTGCGGTGCTGTTGCCGCGCCACCTGTCGGCATCCGCGGTGGTGTCGCTGGCCGAGGATGCCACCGAGTTCACCCGCGAGTTGCGCCGGCCGATGCCGGCGCCACCCGCACGAGCGGCTAGGCGGGGCACGGCGTTCCACGCCTGGATCGAGCAGCACTACTCCCGGGCCGCGCTCGTCGACGTCTTCGAGTTGCCCGGATCGGCCGACGAGGACGCGAGCGATGTCGACCTGGAGGCGCTGAAGGAGCGCTTTCTCGACTCGGAGTGGGCGGCCCGCACCCCCGTCGAGATCGAGGTCTCCGTCGAGACGTGGATCGACGGAGTGGCGATCCGGGGCCGCATCGACGCGGTCTTCGCGCGCGACGCCGTGCCGTCCGGTCCGGCTGGGGGCAACGACGGGTTCGTGATCGTCGACTGGAAGACCGGCTCCCGCCCGTCCGGTGCGGCGATGCAGGCTCGAGTGCTGCAACTCGCGGCATACCGCCTCGCCTTTGCGCGCCTGCGCGGCATACCGACCGACCAGGTGGACGCGGCGTTCTACTACGCCGCGACCGGTGACACGGTCTGGCCGCGGCTGCCCGCCGACGACGCCATCGCGCACTTGCTGGGGTCCGTCCCGGGGTGATCGTCCTGCGGGACGGCCTCGCCCATTCCGGTCCGCGCCGACTCGTTGCGCAGTAGCCTCGGAAACGTGAGCTGGCTCACCGTAAGCCCCACCCGGGACGCAGGCCGCTCGAGGAGGCACCATGACCGAGACATCGGACACCACGACCCCGCGACGGCCTCGCCTGCACGGCAAGGTTGCGTTCGTGACAGGCGGAACTCGCGGCATCGGCGCCGCGATCAGCCGCAGTCTCGCCGAGCAAGGGGCGGCTGTCGCGGCGGGCTACAGCTCGAACGCCGCCAAGGCCAGCGAGTTCATCGCCGAGCTGGAACGTGACGGTTTCGAGGCGTCCGCCATACAGGGCAACGTGGGTGAGGTCGACGACTGCCGCTCGGCGATCCAGGAGGTCATCGAGCGGCACGGGCGGCTCGACATCCTGGTCAACAATGCCGGCATCACCATCGACAAGACGGTGCTGAAACTGACCGCGGAAGACTGGATGAAGGTCATCGCGGTCAACCTGAACGGTGCCTTCTTCATGGCTCAGGCGGCGTTGCCGCACATGATCGAGCGCGGGTCCGGCCGCATCATCAACATCTCGTCGGTCATCGGCGAGACCGGCAACATCGGCCAGGCCAACTACGCGGCGTCCAAGTCCGGCCTCTTCGGGCTCACCAAGACCCTCGCGCTGGAGGCGTGCTTCCAGCTCAAGCGGGCCGGCAAGCTGGACGAGGACTCGGTCGGCATCACCGTCAACACCGTCGCGCCCGGATTCATCGCGACCGAGATGCTGGAGCACATCCCGGAGAAGGTGCTCGACGGCATCAAGGCGAAGATCCCGGTCGCCCGGCTCGGGCGTCCGGACGAGATCGCGCGCGTTGTGCACTTCCTCGCGGCGGACCAGTCGTCATACATCACCGGTGCCGTGTGGGGTGTCAACGGCGGCATGGACATGTAGCGCGACACGCCGAGCGGGGTACAAACTCACCGAGCGGGGTAGAACGCGGTCCGGAAATCCGGTCGGTAAGTACCCCGGTCGATGCGGAAGTACCCCGGTCGGTGCAGGGGACGCTACTTCTCGTCATCCGGCTCGCCCTCGTCGATCGGGTATGCCGAGGGCTCCTGGTCGTCGGGCGGCTCCTCGTCCGCGGCCCTGTCTTCGGGCGACCCGGTGTCCGCGGCGCTGTCCTCGGGCGTCGTACCCTCCGGGCGCCGGGCGACCGGGATCTCCACCGTCTCGTCGTCGGAGCCGGCGTCCTCGAACTCCACCACCTCGATGTCGTCCGGATCGACCTCGGGCGCGGGCTCGGCGGGTTCGACCTCCGGCATCCGCCTTCGCCCGGGCGCCGGCGGCAGCAACGACTCGTCGTCCTGCACGTGCTCCTCCAGCCGGCGCAGCGCCGCAGCCCGGCGGCGCACCAGCTCGTCATCCCCACTGCTGACGGCGTCCATCAGCGCGTTGACACGCTGCAACTCGGCGGCCAGCCGCACGCGGCGCTCAAGGTGCGGGTCGATGGTGTCGTGCCGCGCTCCGGCATACGCCTCCAGCACGGTGTCGAAAGCATCCGGCTCCGCGAGCACCGACAGCACCGCGAAGTCGGTTGCCGGATCGGACACCGCGGCCTGCTCCCAGCCGGTGATCGCGGACACCTCGTTGCCGTCGACGAGCACGTGCGACCCCTCCAGCGGGCCGTGCACCGTGCAGGTGGCGAACTTCCACAACGCGACCTCCTCCAGCGCGCGTTCCCACCGGGACAGCAGCCCGGGCGGGACGTGTCCGGTGGCGGCGGCGCGGTCGAGGGTCGCCAGGCGGCGGGCGCGATAGGCGTCCGCGTCGTATGCCGGCAGCCCCGCCTCCTCGACCGCGCGCGGATCGACGTCGTGCACCGCGGCCAGGGCGCGGCCGATGCTGCGGGCGATCACCGACCCGGGTTGCAGCTCTCGCCATACCAGGGAGGCGCCGGGCAGCCGCGGCTGGACGGCGACCACGGTGCCGTCGTCGGTGGTCGCGATGCCTTCGATCCGCGGCACTGAGAACGGCACTCGCTTGGTCAGCAGGCGCAACAAGCCGTCGGACTGCTCCATCTGGGCGCCCGCCGCCGTGCTCAGCCCGGCCCGCACCACCCACTGCGTGCCGTCGGAGGTGGTGACGTAGGCGATCTGGAAGCGATCGTCGCCCGCCGACGAGGTGCCTTGCACGCTGGTCGGGTCGAAATGCGGGACGGCGGCGGTCGCGAGAGCGGCGAGGGCGAGCGGACTGCGGAGCACGGCCCCACGGTATGCCGAACGGACGGCATAACCTGGATGGCGTGCCCGCAGCCTCGCAAACTCGTTTCGATCTCGTCCTGGACAGCCGCACCCTCGACCGGCACGCGTTACGCCGCCGCGACCCCGAGCTGATCGCGTCGCTCCTCGCGCAACCCGCGACCGCCGTGCTCGATGTGTATGGCGACCGCCTCCCCAACACCGGCAACCGGCTGCACTACCGCGCGCCGCAGGCGACCGACCGCGACGAACTGGTGGTGTATGTCGGGGAGGTCGCCGGGCGCGAAGTGCTCGCCGTGCTGCGGGACCGCGACGACGAGGTGCCGGCGGACGGGCTGCGCTTTCTCGGAATGCGCCTGCACCCGGACGACGTGCCGATCGCGGTGACGGCCACCGGGATCGGCCGGTGGCACGCCGTCACCGGGTTCTGCTCCAAGTGCGGGGCACCGACCCGTGTCACCGAGGCCGGCTGGGTCCGGCACTGCGACGCCTGCGGTCGCGACCACTTCCCGCGCACCGATCCGGCGGTCATCATGTCGGTCACCGACGCCGACGACCGGCTGCTGCTCGGCCGGGGCCGCAACTTCGCCGGCAACGGGATGTCGGTGCTGGCTGGTTTCGTTGAGCCCGGTGAGTCGCTGGAGACCGCCGTCGCCCGCGAGGTCATGGAGGAGGTAGGGGTGTCCGTCACCGACGTGCGATTCCTCGGCGATCAGCCGTGGCCGTTCCCGGCATCGCTGATGGTCGGTTTCACCTGCCGCGCGACGACCACTGGGCTCACCCTCGACCCCGAGGAGATCGCCGCGGCCCGCTGGTTCACCCGTCCGGAGCTGGCTGCCGCGGTCGCATCCGGCGACGTGCACCTGTCGCCGCGCCTGTCGATCGCGCGGCACCTCATCGAGCACTGGTATGGCGCGCCGATCGCGCAACCCGACGAAAACGCGATGCTGCGGCAGTCACAATGACGGCAGCCATGGAGGAGCCGTCGCCGGCCGACACCGTGCTCACCGGCCTCGACCCGGAGCAACGGCAGGTGGCGAGCAACCCGCTCGGCCCGATGTGCGTGCTCGCCGGCGCGGGCACCGGCAAGACCCGCGCCATCACCCACCGCATCGCCTATGGCGTGCTCTCGGGGGCCTACCGCCCCGACCGGGTGCTCGCGGTGACCTTCACCGCACGCGCCGCAGGCGAGATGCGCACCCGGCTGCGCGGTCTCGGGCTGCCGACCGTCCAGGCGCGCACCTTCCACGCAGCGGCTTTGCGGCAGTTGCAATATTTCTGGCCGCAGGCGATCGGGGGACCGATCCCGCAGTTGCTGAAGCAGAAGGCTCCGGTGGTCGCCGAGGCCGGGGCGAGACTGCGGCTGGAGCTGGACCGGGTGGTGATCCGCGATCTGGCCGCCGAGATCGAGTGGGCTAAGGTGTCGATGCTGACGCCCGACACCTACCGTGCGCGGGCGGCGAAGGCCGGGCGCTCGCCGGCCGACCTCGACCTGACCGCGATGGCGCGCCTCTGGGAGACCTACGAGGAGGTCAAGACCGTCCGCGGGGTGATCGACTTCGAGGACGTGCTGCTGCTGATGTCCGGCATCCTCGCCGAGCGCGACGACATCGCGGCCACGGTGCGTGGCCAATACCGGCACTTCGTCGTCGACGAATACCAGGACGTCAATGCCGCACAGCAGGCCCTGCTCGACCTCTGGGTCGGGGACCGCCCCGATCTGTGTGTGGTGGGCGACCCGGCGCAGACCATCTACTCGTTCACCGGCGCGACACCACAGCATCTGCTCGACTTCGCGCGCCGCCGCCCGGGCACGAGCACCGTGCGGCTGGTACGCAACTACCGCTCGACGCCGCAGGTCGTGGCGCTGGCCAACCTGGTGCTGCAGTCCGGCACCCGGCGGGCCGAGTCGGTGCAGTTGCAGGCCCAACGTGAGGGCGGCCCGATGCCTCGGCTGAGCCAGTTCAGTGACGACGAGGCCGAGGCGTCATACGTTGCCGCGGAAGTGAAAACGCTGCTGTCCCAAGGTGTTCCGGCCAGCGAGATCGCCGTCCTCTACCGCGTCAACGCCCAGAGTGAGGCGATCGAGCAGGCGCTGTCGGCAGCCGGCATCCCTTATCTGGTGCGTGGCGGCGAACGTTTCTTCCAGCGCCCCGAGGTGCGTCAGGCGCTGGTGCTGTTGCGCGGCGGAGTGCGTGGCGACGACGGTAGCGAGCCGCTCGGCAAGCTCGTGCGCGACATCGTCACCGCCGCCGGCTGGTCGCCGCAGCGACCGTCGGGCGGCTCGGTGCTGGAGCGCTGGCAGTCGCTCAACGCGCTGGCCGAGCTGGCCGACGACCTCGGCGGGGCCGACGAGCACTTCCGGTTGCGCGAACTGGTCGCCGAGCTCGATCGGCGCGCCACGGAGCAGCACGCCCCCACCGTTGACGGCGTCACGCTCGCCTCACTGCACGCCGCCAAGGGCCTCGAGTGGGACGCCGTCTTCCTCATCGGCTGTTCGGACGGACTGCTGCCGATCTCGCTCGCCGAGGGCCCGGCCGCGATCGAGGAGGAGCGCCGGCTGCTGTATGTCGGATTGACCCGTGCTCGCAAGCACCTGCTGCTCAGCTGGGCGGCAGCGCGCAACCCGGGCGGCCGCGCGAGTCGCCGGCCGTCCCGTTTCCTCGACGCCGCGGCGTCATTGCTCGGTCCGAGCGCGCGCAGCGCGCCGCGCGCGACCGCTGGTCCGGTCAAGAAGGCCGCCAAGCCGAGGGTCTGCCGCACGTGTGGCGCCACGCTTGGATCCGCGGCGGAGCGCAAGATCGGCCGGTGTGCGGACTGCCCGTCGACCTACGACGAGGCGCAGTTCGAAGCGCTGCGGGCCTGGCGGCTGCACGTCGCTTCGCTGAGCAAGGTGCCCGCGTTCGTCGTCTTCACCGATGCGACGCTGATCGCGATTGCCGAGCAGCGGCCCACAGATCTGGCCGGCCTGGCACAGGTCTCGGGTGTCGGCAAGCACAAGCGCGACACCTACGGCGACGCGGTGCTGTCGGTGCTCGGCGGGGCCGATCCCGAAGTCGCCGCAGAGGAATGCGTCGCGGCACAACAGGCCGGTGCATGATCTCTCAAGCCAAGAGTGCGTTGAAACATGTTGTCGCACAACGTGTTCGAAAATTCCGCCAGTCCGGTGAAGATTTCTCGTTAATTCAGTTGCTCGCGTGTGCGGGCGCGTCGTAGCCTGTTGGCTGTTCAGCTCGCGCGTCCAGGCGACGTGGCGAGGTCCGGGAAAGCGAGAGGAGGGGTTCGACGTGGAAAACATCACCATCATGCTGCCGTGCGATGAGCGCACCGCCATGACGTCTGCCCTTCCGCTGATGACGAGTGTCCAGCTCGCTACGTCCCGCGGTCGGATCCAGGGGATCAGTGCGCCCGCCGCCGGCAGTGTCATCGGAATGGCCGTGCGCCAGCGCGCCGTCGACGGCATCTCGGTCGCCGATCTCGGTGCCAAGCGCGGCGTCCCGACCTACCACAACTCCAACTTTGCCGGCGGTGTCCGGTGTTCCCTCTTCGCAAGGCCCCCCGTCTGAACAGACGACAAGGTCCTCATCGAAGGCCGCGGAACCCGACACCAGGGTCCGCGGCCTTTTTGTATGTCGCGGGTCGACCACTACCAGGAAGAGCTCCATGCCCGAGCAGATGACCACCGAACGACCGGTCCGCGCCAACCAGGCACAGGCCGAGCTGAACGGGCCCCGCACCAGGGGTCCTCGCGACAAGGAGGTGCCACCGATGACGTTGACCGACCTGATGGACGCAACCGAGCTGGCCGTCGAATGCGGCGAGCAGTTGCCCTGTCATCAGAACGACCCCGAACTCTGGTTCGCCGAGCGGCCGGAGGACGTCGAGTTCGCCAAGGCACTGTGCACCAGCTGCCCGCTGCGCGAGGCCTGCCTCGCCGGGGCGATCGACCGCTCCGAGCCCTGGGGCGTCTGGGGTGGCGAGCTGTTCGCACAGGGCGTCGTCATACCTCGCAAGCGTCCGCGTGGCCGGCCGCGCAAGCAGACCGTGGCCGCGTGATCACCGTGCGCACCCGTTCCGACACCGGTATGCCGCACGACCGGTGTGTCCCTTCCGGACACCACTGGTCGTGCCGGAATGCCCATCCCGAAAGAGCTTTCACCATGTTCCAGCTGTTGCGGGTCGAACCGACCCGACCTCGTCCGCCCACGGGGCCACCGGCGACCAGGCGAAGTACGCACCTGACCCGCGTGCTTCCCCCGCCGACCACACCCCGTCGATGAACGCCCATATGTCGCCCTCAGCAGGCGACCCGATCGCAAAGCCGGCCGCGGCTCACCGCGGCCGGCTTTGCTGTTTTGTTGGCTTCGGCTCCTCGCACGCCGGCCGGGGTCGTCGCTCGCAGGCTCGCTGCCGCCCCCACCCGTCGTGGTCGTCGCCTCGCGCTCCCTTTTGCTTCGGCTCCTTGCACGCCGGCCGGGGTCGCGGGGTTCCATCGCCTGAGACAAATCACCGGCATTGGGTGTTCGTGCTGAAATGCGCCCTGCGAGGGACGATGATTTTCGCAGTCCTGCGCGGCCGAAGCCCGGTGTCGCTCTGGCATCCGTCCCCTGCGCCGTGCGGACAGGACAGCTGACCTTCACTCATCGAAGAGGTGCTCTGATTAGTGGTCACACAACCCTCGGGACGATCATTGAGCGGCTCGGGCTGACGTTGCTTACGGTACGGGCCGGGTCACTGGATCGCGCTCGACCCGTGGAGTCCACCGTGTTGTACGACGCTGCTGACCCGCCACCCGTCCCGGCGGGAGCCGTCGTGCTCGCTGTAGGGGTGAGCGGGGATGACGACGTCGCGCAGTTGGTTCGTCAGGTGGAGGCGAGCGAGGCTTCCGCTCTGATCGTCCGAGAGCCTGTCGTGGTTGGTGCTGACCTCGAGCGGCTGGCGACCGAAAGCGGTGTCGTCGTGCTCGGATTGGTTCGTGGAGCGTCCTGGATGCAAGTTGCCAGGATGCTCGAAGATCGAGGCAGCGAGGGTGAGCGACTTGCGGCGGTGTCCGCTGCCGACGCACTTGACCTGTTCGAAGTGGCAAACTCACTGTCAGCCCTGCTGACCACACCCGTGACCATCGAGGACGTCAGCTCGCGCATTGTCGCGTTCTCCGCAGACCAGGCGGACGCCGACGACGCACGCAAGGCCAGCGTGCTGGGTCGCCAGGTCCCTTCGAAATACAACGATCCGATGGTCGAGGCAGGTGTGTTTCGGCAATTGTATGCCGCGACGGCACCGATCTTCGTGCCGTCCTTCGTCGATGGCGTACGCCCACGAGCAGCAATGCCGATTCGGGCCGGCACAGAGGTGATGGGGTCCCTCTGGGCGATCGTTGACCAGCCGCTCGGCAGATTGCGAGCGTCGGCGATGATCGAAGCAGCAAGCACTGCGGCGATCGCGATGTTGCGTCGCCGCGTGGCGGCGGACTCGTCCCGCCACATGAGGACCGTTGTCGTGACGAGCCTGATCGACGGTGGCCCCACTGCAGTCAGCATGGCGGGCAAGATGAACCGCAACATCTCCGGCGGCTGCATCCTCGCAGTCGGCGTGCGGAATGATCCTGCCGCGGACGGTGCAACCGCTTCTGCCAAGCTGGACCGGCTGGCAAATTCACTCTGGATGTGGCTGAACCCGGAGATTCCCGATGCAGTGACCGCCGTCGTCGACAATACGGCCTATGCGGTGATCCCCGCCCACGGTGACAGGCCGCCGGAGATGAAGCAGTTGCGCCGGCTTTCCGAAGAGTTCGCTCGGCGGGCTGGCAAGTGCGACGAAGTGGTCGTCGCGATCGGAAAGCACGTCGCGGGAGTGGCGGAGATGAGGGAGTCTCGCAAGGAAGCAGATCTTGCGCTTCGAGTGCTGTGCACGACGCCCGATCTGTCCCAGCGCGTCGCGATAGCAGCCGATCTGCAGGCGCATGTGCTGGTGATGCAGCTCTCCGACCTGATGGCGTGCGAGAACATGGCCTTGGCGGGTCCGATTGCGGTCTTGCGGGCGTATGACGAGCAGCATCAAGCCGCTTTGGAAATGACACTGCGCGCCTGGCTCGACCATTTCGGCGACGTCGCGACGGCGGCAGCGGCGCTGCACGTCCACAAGAACACCTTCCGATATCGACTCGGACGGGTGGTCGGCATCACCGGCATCGATCTGGGCGACGCCGAAACGAGGTTTCATCTCATGTTGCAGTTCCGGCTGGGCAGGACCTGAGACCACTTCTTCGAGACCGGCGCATGAGCATCGCTCCTTCGTGCGGTTGGACAACCTGGCGCGGGAAGTTCGTCTGAATGCATGAGGTCCCGAACGATTCGATGACGGATGCTGGCAGACGTGACTGCAAGACACGCGGTGCCGGCCGCGACACTGGAGGAGATGCTGGATGACATCCGGCGGCTCGTGGAATGCGAGTCGCCATCGGCTGACCAGGGTGCCGTGACCCGGAGCGCCGATGTCGTCTCTAGCGTCGGGCGGGGACGCCTCGGCACCGACCCGGACCGGGTCGTCGTCAATGGCTGCACACATCTGCGCTGGCGATTCGGAGACAAGCCGGCTCGGGTCCTCGTGCTGGGACACCACGACACGGTCTGGCCGCTCGGGACCCTGGACCGGATCCCGTACGGCGTGCGTGACGGCGTCTTGCGTGGACCGGGCTGTTTCGATATGAAGACCGGTTTGGTGCAGGCCTTTCACGCCATCGCCGCATTAGGCCCGCTGGAGGGGTCAGCGGATGGCGTGACGTTGCTGATCACCGGCGACGAGGAGGTCGGGTCTCCCACCTCGCGTGCCCTGATCGAGCGAGAGGCGACCGGCTGCGTCGCGAGTCTCGTACTGGAGGCGTCGGGGCCGGGCGGGGCTCTCAAGATCGGTCGCAAAGGGGTGTCCACCTACCAGATCAAGATCGTCGGCCGCGCTGCACACGCCGGGCTGGAACCGGCCTCTGGGATCAATGCCGCAGTCGCGCTTGCCCAACTGATCCAGGATGTGCTCGCGCTGGCGAGTCCCGAGCACGGAACTACCGTGACACCGACGCTCGCGCGCGCCGGGACTACGACCAACACAATCCCGGCCGAGGGATCGCTGGCTGTGGATGCGCGGATGTGGGATGCCGGCGAGCAGCAACGAGTCGACCACGCCATACGGGCCCTGACGCCATCGCTGCTGGGCGCGACGTTGACCGTGGAAGGCGGCCCGAATCGTCCGCCCCTGCAAGCGGGCTCGTCCGGTGACCTCACGTCGCTGGCGCTGCAAGTCGCCGCAGAAACCGGGATAACTCAGCTGTCGACGATGTCCGTCGGCGGAGCATCTGACGGCAACTTCACGGCCGGTGTCGGCGTGCCGACCCTGGACGGCCTCGGTGCGGTCGGGGACGGCGCACACGCGGCGCATGAGCACGTGCTGGTGAACCACATCGTGCCGCGGACCACCTTGCTCGCGGCATTGCTGCGCCGGCTACTGCAAGGGGCTGGGTGAGCGCGATGGCGATCGATAGTGTGCTGGTCAACCGTGCGCAGCAGGTCGCATCGGCACGCGCCCGCGCCAGTGGAGTGCAGGTGCGGGAGCTGCGCACCGAAGAAGCCCCGGAAGCCTGCGAGCTGCTCGCGCAGATCTGGGCCCCAGGGGCGGGGCGGGTACCCCTTGAAGCGAGCCTGCTGATCGCGTTGGTGCACTCGGAGAACTATGTCGCGGGAGCATTCCAGGACGGCACCCTGGTCGGTGTCTGCGTCGGATTCTTCGCGGCGCCAACGGAGTCCGGGCTCCACTCGCACATCGCGGGAGTGCGCGGTGCTCGTACCGGCCGTGGCATCGGTGCGGCACTGAAACTGCACCAGCGGGCCTGGGCACTGCGCAGGTCGGTTGCCACGATCTCCTGGACGTACGATCCGCTGGTCGCCCGCAATGCGTACTTCAACCTGGAACGACTGGGCGCGCATGCCGTCGACTACATACCGGATTTTTACGGCGAGATGAGCGACGGCCTCAACGACGGTCAGGGTAGTGACCGTGTGGTGGCTCGGTGGGACTTGGCCGTCTGGCCACCACGTCGCACGAAACATCCACCCGGTTTGCCGGCTCTCGAGCTCGGTGAGGCGCGGGAACCGGTCCGCATCGCGTTGCCGCCGTCGGCAACGACGTGCCGCGTCGCGGTACCCGACGACATCGTCACGCTCCGCGTCCACGATCCCGAGCTCGCCGCAGCCTGGCGAGCCATGACGCGAGCCGTGTTCACCGAATTGACCCACGATGGCTGGAGCATCACTGGATTTGACCGCTCCGGTTTTTACCGCTTGGAAAGGAGCCGCGCATGCGGCTGACTCGACTGACTCTGCACACGGTGCGGCTGCCGCTGGTGGCGCCGTTCACGACGTCGTTCTCGACCCAGACGGAGCGGACCGCGATAATTTTCGAACTCACCGCAGCAGTCGAGGGCAGGGAGGTCACCGGCTGGGGGGAGTGCGTCGCCCTGAACGAACCGCTCTACTCCAGTGAATACGTCTCGGGAGCAATCGACGTCATCCGCCGATTCCTGATGCCGCGACTCGATGGTGAGCTGACGGCGGAGACGGTCGGCCAGCGCTTGGCTCCCATTGTGGGCCACCGGATGGCCAAGGCGGCGTTGGAGATGGCAGTGCTCGACGCGCAGCTGCGTGCAGCGGGCACGAGCTTCGCGGCATACCTCGGGGTGACCAGGCAGCGGATCCCATGTGGGGTGTCGGTGGGGATCCAGGACTCCGTCGCCGCGTTGCTCTCCGCCGTCGGCGGTTACCTGGACGCCGGCTACCTGCGGGTCAAACTGAAGATCCGGCCGGGCTGGGACATTGAGCCCGTCCGAGCGGTGCGCAAGGAGTTCGGGCCGATCCCGCTCCAGGTGGATGCGAACGCGGCATACACGCTGGCCGACGCGGCGCACCTGCGCCTGCTCGACGAGTTCGGGCTGCTGCTCATCGAGCAGCCTCTCGCCGAGGACGATCTGCGGCAGCACGCCGCGCTGAGCCAACTGCTGACAACGCCGATGTGTCTCGATGAATCGATCGTTTCTGCGGCCGTCGCGGCGAGCGCCATCAGCATGGGCGCTGCAGCGGTGATCAACGTCAAGCCTGGCCGGGTCGGTGGCTACCTGGAGGCCCGGCGCATTCATGACCTCGCGCGGGCTCACGGAGTCGCGGTGTGGTGCGGCGGCATGCTCGAGAGCGGCATCGGCAGGGCGGCGAACGCGACTCTCGCCGCCCTGCCCGGCTTCACCCTGGTGGGGGATGTCTCTGCCTCGGACCGGTTCTACCGGCAGGACATCACACCGCCGATCGAAATGCGGGGCGGGCACATCGATGTCCCGCGGGAGCCGGGCCTTTGCACTCCTCCGGAACGGCGCCTGCTCGAGAAGTTCACCGTCGAGACGATCGAACTCTGAAGCGCCTCAGGGCAGTTCGACGCGGACGTTCCGTGCGGCCGAGACGACCGGATCTCCGGGATTGCCGCGCCGCGGGGATAGGTCGACCGGTGCCGCGTATCGCGGTCGGCCGGCCGGAACCGCTTGTATGACGATCTCCTGCACCTGGGCCGGCTCCACCGGCGTCAGGTGGATCAAGCACAACAACTCACCGTGCGCCCCGGGAATCGACCAGGTCACATCGGCAGCTGTGGCTGCGGAGACGATGTCGTCAGATGGTCGCGGGTCGCCGAGCGGTCCGATCCGCTCGATCAGTTCGTCGATCTCCGCACGGCGCTCGCGCAGCGAGCGGTCGAAGTCGACGTTCGGTGCGAAGACCTGCCCAGCGAGGTCGTCATCCCACTGCCGGATCAGCCGGTCGACGGACTCGCGCAGTTGCACCGTCTCGGGCCAGAGAACAATCGTTTCCGACGGGGTTGCGTCATACGCGAGCAGTTGCCGCAACGCCGCCAGGCAGATGATTCCGGCGCTGCTGCGGTGGCTGTTGGTGAGAGTCACGACGCCGTGCCCGGAGTCCGGGTGCCAGCACATGAACAGGCTGAATCCCGGCAGGCCGCCGCCGTGGCCGACGATCGTGCCACGTTGCAGATCCAGGTCGATCCGGACGCCGAGTCCGTAGCCGGTGACCGCCGGGTGCAGCGCGCCGTCCGTGCCGACCGTCACCGACGGGCAGTCGAGGATGCGCAGTCGTTGCAGCTCGCGCCTGGAGGCGCGGCTGAGGATCTGCGGCTCCTGGCACTGCGGGGCACGGAAGGCCGCGCCGAGCCAGCTGATCCAGGTCGTGAGATCCCGAACGGTGCTCATGATCCCTCCCGCGGCGGCGAACGCTGCGGACGCCACGTGCGGGTATCCGACCCAATTTCCTTCTGTATCAAGGTGATATCCGGTCGCGCGGCTGACCCCAGCGGGTGCGGCATTGTCGAAGCACGTGGCGGTGAGGCCGAGCGGCAGGAAGATCTCGTCGTGCACGAACCGCTCGATCGGCGAGCCGGCCGCCCGTCCGACGGCAAGGCCGGCGAGTGCGTAGCCGAGGTTGGAGTATTCGTATACGAGGCCGGGCACGTGACTGTAGCGCAAACCCTTGCCGACCTGTTCAAGCACCTCGTCCTCGCTGGCGTCGATGAACGGGTCCACCCAGGAGTTGTCCTCGGTCAGACCGCCCGACATGGACAGCAGCATTCCCAGGGTCGGCGGATCGCACGGGTCGTCCGCCGTTCCGCTGGCCGAGAATTGCGGAAAGTAGGTCGTGATCGGGTCGTCCAGCGACAGCAGTCCACGATCGCGAGCGATGAGCGCGGCACATGCGATGAAGCTCTTGGACATCGAGGCGATCGGAAAGATGGTGTCGGCGTCCGGCACCAGGCCGTCGTCGGACACGACCCCGAACCCGGTCGAGTGCCGTAGCCCGTCGGGTCCGCTCAGTCCGTACACCAGTCCCCGTGCCGTGTCTGCCGCCACGTACTGCGCGAAGAACGCGTCGAGTTGCGACTCGATGGGGATCCGGATCGTCTCGTTCGACATCTGTGTCAGCACGCTCCTACGACGGTGGACTGGACGGTCTTCCGCGGGCCGCTTCTCTAAGCGTCCCGGCCACGCACAACGTAACGAGCGCGCTACGTCAGAGAACCGTTCGGCCGCACGAATTCAATGCTGAACTTTCGTGCCCGCGACCAGTTCGAAGGCACCAGCCGTCGACTTACTGTGGCTCGTGCCCATCAGGGTGACAAACAGTGCGTGAGCCCCATCGCTCGACAGGTGTGGCGCGCGCTCGTGCGACAGGAGCTGACGATCAAATGATCCGCAGAAGGACTCTGACCAGTGCGTTCGTGATCGCAGCCGCGGCGTCCCTGGCTGCGTGCTCGTCCGGTTCCGGCGGCTCCGGCGCTTCCGATGCCAAGCTGCAGTCGGGTGGCAACCTAGTGATGGCACGAGCTGACGAGCCCACGTCCTTGCTGCCGTCGGTTCCCACCGACAACGCAGCGATCTGGATCATCGAGGAGATCTACTCCACGCTCACGGTGCCGGCGCAGAACGGCAGTGGCGTGCGGCCGTCACTGGCGACATCCTGGAAGCAGTCGGCCGACAAACTCAGCTGGACGTTCGATCTGCGCAAAGACGCGAAGTTCGCCGACGGCCGGCCGGTCACCTCGGCGGACGTGAAGTTCTCGATCGAGCAGGTGCAGAAGAAGTCCTCGCCGTTCGCGTTCATCGACTCGATCATCACCGCGATGGACACGCCGGACGCGCACACCATTGTCTTCCACACCGCGAAGCCGTGGGCTCCGTTTCCGGCCGACATGGCGCTGTTCGCCAACTCCATCGTGCCGGACAATTACGGTGGCAAGTCCGCTCAGGCATTCGCGCAGCACCCGGTCGGATCGGGTCCCTTCAAGTTCGACAGCTGGACCAAGGGCAGCAGCCTGAAGATCGTCAAGAATCCGGACTATTGGGCGAAAGGCACCCCGAAACTCGACTCGGTCACTTTTACCGTCGTACCCGACAGCAACACCCGCGCCACCCAGTTGTCGAGCGGTCAAATCCAGATCAACGAATACCCCTCCAACTCCAGCATCCAAGCGGTCTCGAAGACTCCAGGGCTGAAGTTCACCAGCTTCCCGTCCAGCGAGGTCGACTATCTTGGCATGAACACCAGCCGGAAGCCGCTGAACGATGTCAACGTCCGCAAGGCGATCCGGCTGGCGATCGACAAGGAAGCCATCCTGAAGTCGGTCTACTACAACCGGGCAACCCTCGCCGGAGGTTACTTGTCGCCGACGACGTGGGCGCACGACGCGTCGATCAAGCCGACGGCTTTCGATCTGGCAGCGGCCAAGGCAGCACTGGCCAAGTCGAGTGTGCCGAACGGTTTCACGACCACCATCACGATCTCCTCCGGCGATCAGGACGCTTCGGCCGAGGCGCAGCTCATCCAGGCCGATCTGGCCAAGATCGGGATCACGCTGAAGATCAAGTCGCTCGACCCTGCCTCGCAGTACTCGACGAAGGGTGCGGGCAACTATGACATGGCATTCGGGCTCTACACCACGGACATCGTCGACCCTGACGAAATCGCACGGTTCGCAGGCACTTTCAGCGGCGGAGTACACACGGTCTACACCTGGTTCAACAATGCGCAGATGAACCGGCTCGCTGACAGCGCCAGCAGTGCATCCGATCAGGCTGCCCGCAAGAAGGACTACGACCAGATGCAGCAGATCATTAACGACAACGTGCCCTACATTCCGCTCTTCTATGTGCCGGGCAACTACTCCTACTCGAGCAAAGTCCACGGCTTCGCTCCAGGGGCGACGGGCAACTACTTCCTGGAAGATGTCTGGTTGTCCAAGTGACCCCGGCAGTAGGTCGCTGATAGGAGGATCCGTGCTGCGCTGGCTGGTTCGGCGGCTCCTGCTCGCCATCCCCGTCGTGTGGGGAGTTGTCACGATCTCGTTCTTCCTGATGCACCTTGCGCCGGGAGACCCCGCCCGAACCGCTTTGGGCGACAAGGCCGATGCTGCTTCAGTTGCTGCCCTGCGGCATCAATGGGGACTGGACCGGAGCCTGCCGATGCAGTATCTGTCGTATCTGGGACAGCTGCTACACGGCAATCTCGGCCAGTCGCTGTATTACCACACGTCGATCACGTCGCTGATGGCGCAGCGGCTGCCGGTCACGCTGATCCTGATCGTACTGAGCGCCGTCTTCGCGGTCCTGATATCGATCCCGCTGGCGTCGCGGACCGTGACGAAGCCGAACGGTCTGGCTGCGCAGGTCGTGCGACTGTTCAACGCGGTCATCCAGGGCTCGCCGACGTTCTTCATCGGCAGCATGCTGATCCTGTTCCTCGGTGTGCGTATCGCGATCTTCCCGGCCGGTGGCTATCCCGACGGATTCGGGCATCGTCTCTGGGCACTGATGCTGCCGGCGCTGACGATCGCCCTGAGCATCGTGCCGCTCCTGGTGCGTGGGCTTCGGGCAGCGATGATCGAGTCCTATAGCAGTGAGTACGTCAGCTTCGCGCGATCAAAAGGGCTGGGGGAGGGGAAGATCCGGCGACGGTACGTGCTGCGCAATGCGAGCATCTCCGGCGTGAGCATCCTCGGCATCCAGGTCGGCGCGCTCGCCAGCGGTGCGCTGGTCGTCGAGCAGGTCTTCGCCATACCAGGGATGGGCTCGATGCTGATGACGGGAATACTCAATCGTGATTACGCACTCGTGCAGGCCTGCACTCTCGTCTTCGGGCTCATCGTGGTCGTCGTCTACCTGCTCACCGACCTGGTGTATGCCCGGCTCGACCCGAGAGCGAGGCTGTCATGACCACGAGTGAGACAGCGATCCCCCTCGTGCCACCAGAGCTCGGCCCCGGGCCCAGGCGGGCCGGGTGGGCTCCCGGCTGGTTGCGGCGCCACAATCTGCAACTATGGATCGGTGCCGTGATGATCGGCCTGATGGTGCTGGCCGGTGCCTTCGCACCGCTTGTCGCGCAGCACAGCCCCACGACCCCGGACGCCATGCATACCTTGCTCGGACCGTCCGGAAGTCATCCGTTCGGCACGGACAACCTGGGCCGCGACATCTTCGCGAGAGTTGTGTACGGCGCGCGCAGCGATTTGACCATCGCCGTGGTCGCGGTCATCGCGCCGTTCCTCATCGGTCTCGTATTCGGAATAGTCTCAGGGTATTTCGGCGGCTGGATCGACACGATCATGATGCGTCTGGCGGACATCGTGACCGCCTTTCCGTTCTTTATCCTGGTCATCGCGCTCGTCTTCGTTCTCGGCAACGGCGCCTGGAGCATCTTCGTGGCGATCACGTGCGTCTCGTGGGTGGCATATGCCCGGCTGGTTCGCGGCGAAGCGATGGTGCTGCGCAACAAGGAGTTCGTCGCGGCATGTCAGGCCGGCGGCATCTCCACGTGGCGGATCTTGTTGCGGCACTTCGCACCCAACGTCGCCACTCAGGCGATCGTGTACGCGATGAGCGATATCGTCATGAATGTCGGCGTCATCGTGACCCTCAGCTACTTCGGCCTCGGCATCGTGCCGCCGACTCCGGACTGGGGGTCGATGATGGCCGACGGCCAGCAGTTTCTCGCCGGCGGCTACTACGGTATGACGTTGTTCCCGGCGGGCGCGGTGATCTGGACCAGTCTGGCGCTCTCGTTCGTCGGTGACGGGCTGGCGCACGCCTTGCGGATCGAGCGATGAGGAGTGAGATGACCAGCGCGGGGCCACTGCTCGAGATCGATGACCTGACACTGAAGCTGCAGGTCGGTGGTGCTGAACTCACCGCGCTGGAGCACGTTTCGTTCTCGCTGGGGTATGGCGAGGCGCGCGGCTTGGTCGGCGAATCCGGCTCCGGCAAGAGCCTGACGCTGCGGGCCATCCTCGGGCTGCTGCCGCCAAACGCGGTCGTGACTTCGGGCCGGATGGTCTTCGACGGCGCGGAATTCGACCTGGCGCACGGATCTAAGGCGGACGCGAGGCGCCTGGAGCGTCTGCGGGGAACCGGGATCTCGATGATCTTCCAGGAGCCGTCGGTCGCGCTGAACCCGGTGATCCCGGTCGGTGAGCAGATCGTCGACGCGGTGATGCGCCGCGATCACCTGCGCCGCTCGCAGGCGAGGGACTACGCCATACACCTGATGAAGCTGGTGGGCATCCACGATGCCGAACACAAGGTCGACGCCTACGAATTCGAGCTGTCCGGTGGTCTCAAACAGCGGGTGATGATCGCGGCCGCCGTGGCGGGCAAGCCCAAGCTGATCCTCTGCGACGAGCCGACCACCGCTCTCGACGTGACGGTTCAGCGACAGATCCTGAGCCTGTTCACGCACCTGCGCGACGAGCTGGACGCCGGGTTGCTCTACGTAACACACGATCTTGCGGTCGTGGCGCAGCTGTGCGACTCGATCACCGTCCTCTACTCGGGCAACGTCATGGAGAGTTCCGCCGAGTTGGGTTCGGTCTTCGACGATCCCGGCCATCCCTATACAGAGGCGCTGCTGCGATCGACACCCGATGTCGACCGGATCGGTCGGCGGCTCTATTCCATCCCGGGCAGCGCGCCCTCGCTGAGCGACCGGCCGCTCGGCTGCCCGTTCGCACCGCGCTGCGAGTACCGGCAGGACGATTGCGAGCAGGCGCGGGTGCCGGATACCTCGACTGTCGAGGGACGTGAGGTGCACTGTCGCCATCCGGTCGGACACGAGTCCGGGCGAGTGCAGCTTGCGAAGGAGGCACGATGAGTGACGATCCGTTGCTGCGCTGTTCCGACGTCGTGGTGACCTTCCGGCAGAAGCAGGCTCGGACGGTCCTGCAAGCTGTCACGTCCGCGTCGCTCGATGTCGGTCGCGGCCAGATCGTTGGCCTGGTCGGTGAGTCCGGGTCGGGGAAGTCCACGCTCGCCCGGGCCGTCGTCGGACTGCAGCCGATCGACTCCGGGTCGATCACGTTCGAGGGCAGGACGTTCGGGGCGCGGCGCAATCGGGCCGACCGGCGCGGCATCCAGATGGTGTTCCAGGATCCCTACGGTTCGCTCGACCCGCGGATGACGATCCGCGGCACGCTTGAGGAGATGCTCCGGCGCCATACCGAGCTGCGGGGCAAGGCACTCGACGCGAGGTGTTGCGAGCTGATGGAGATGGTCCGGCTGCCGGCATCGCTGCTGACGTCCCGGCCGGCAGGCATGTCGGGAGGTCAGCGGCAACGGGTCGCGATCGCCCGGGCGCTGTCGATCAAGCCTCGGCTGCTCGTTGCCGACGAACCTGTCGCTGCTCTCGATGTCTCCGTGCAGGCGGGCATCGTCAACCTGCTGTCTGACCTGCGCGACGAGGTCGGCTTGTCCATTCTCTTCATCTCGCACGACCTGTCGATCGTGCGGACATTGTGCGATCGGGTGAGCGTGATCTATCGTGGCAAGATTGTCGAAGAGCGTTCGTGCGCCGAGCTTTTCGAGGATCCACACGACGATTACACCAAGGAGCTGCTGGCCGCCATCCCACGGCTGCGGGGACCGCGCACCGAGGGTTTGCGCGACGGCAGTTCCCTGGCATTCTGATTGCGGACGGATCTTCAGTCGTCCAGCGGCGGCAGGTCGGCGCCGGGGACCCAGCGGTCGAAGATCTCCCGGGCCGGCACGTTGCCGCCGATCTGGCAGAGCACGGCGATTCCGCCTAGCCAGGCGCGGTGAATCATCAGGTACTGCGGCGGCAGGTTGAGTCGGAGCCCGACTGTGAAGGTCTTGTTGCGGGGGTCGTTGAGGAAGTTGAAGATGCCGCGCAGCCAGTCGCGGTCGAAGCGGAATTCGTTGCTGCGCAACGGTTTCAGGAAGATTCCGAGGTAGTCGAGCACGTCCTGCGCGTCGACGTCGATCGACCGCTTGACGAAGCCCTCCTCTCGGAGCCCGTCGAGCAACGTCTGTTCGTCGCCGGCGAGCGCCGCCGTGATCAGCTCGCCCATTGCGGGCGGCAGGCCATCGGGCAACCGGTTGACCGCTCCGAAGTCGAGCACCCCGAAGCGCCCGTCGGGCAGCAGCCGGAAGTTGCCCGGGTGCGGGTCGGCATGCAGCAGCCCCGACCGCTCCGGTCCGCTGACGAGGAACTCGAAGTAGCGAGCAGCGGCCAGATCCCGCTCTTCCTGGGTGCCGGATTCGATGACCCGGGACAGTGGCACCCCTTCGAGCCAATCGCTGACGATGACTCGCGGCGTCGCGAGCACTACTTCGGGGAGCAGGTAGTCGGGGTCGTCGGCGAACGCGTCGGCGAACTGCTCCTGCATCGCCGCCTCGAGGCTGTAGTCGGTCTCCTCGGCCATCCGGCCCTTCAGCTCGGCCAGAATCGGTGCCACGTCCAGTCCCGGCATCCAGCCGGTGCTGACCCTGGCGACCCGGGAGAGCTGGTTGAGGTCGGACATCAGCGCTTCGGCAGCGCCCGGATACTGCACCTTCACGGCGACTTCGCGCCCGTCGTGCCAGCGCGCGCGATGCACCTGGCCGATCGAGGCAGCCGCGCGTGGTTCGTCCTCGAACTCGAGGAAGTCGGAGCGCCAGTCGTCCCCGAGCTCCTCCCGCAGCACGGTGTGCATCGACTCCGTCGGCATCGCCGGGGCGGTGTCCTGCAGTTTGGTCAGCATCGACCGGTATGGCGCGGCCAGCTCCTCGGGCAGTGCCGCCTCGAACATCGACAGCGACTGGCCGAACTTCATGGCCCCGCCCTTGAGCCCGCCCAGCACCTTGAACAGCTGCTCAGCGGTCTGCGCCTGCAACTCGGCGGTGACGATCTCGGCCGGCCGTCCACCGACGCGCTTGCCCAGACCGACGGCAGCCCGCGCCCCGAAGCCGATGGGCAGCGTCGCGAGCCGCGCGGCACGCACGACGGTCTTGCGGGGCAGGTCGCTCACGAATCCATTGTCACCCTTGCGGTTCGGAGCCCATCGACGCCCTACGCCGGATGCACGTCCGACGCGCCGCAGCAGCCCGGGTGCTGGGTCCACAGGTGATGACGGATGCGCGGATGCGGCAGGTCCATGCTGAGACTGACTCCCGGCGGCAGAGGGCGGCCACGCTGCTGCCCGGACACGATGAACGCCGTCAGCGCCGCGGCCGCGGCCAGCAGCTCCGGCGCGGCGTCGAGTGTGGTGACGCCGTCCGGCATACCGGCGCGGAACGCTTGCCACGAGGCCCAGTTCGGGTCGCGGGCGCTGCGGTGCAGGTCGAGGCAGTTCAGGCACGGTCCCGTGCCCGGCCGCACCAGCGGACCGACGGTGAGCCGGTCACCGGAGACGACGACCGGCAACTGCCGGATGCCTTTCGCATGCCACGGCCGGCCGGTGAGCGCGGGGACGGCGTCGAGCGCGGGTATGACGGCCAGGTCCGGCGGATGCAGCACCGCGTCCGCATGCAGCGCGGCGAGCGCCTCCGCCTCGGGTGCTACGCGCTGCACGATCGGGGTCAGCGCCCGGCGGATCTCCTCCGGTAGTGGCCCATCGCCGAGCACGACCGGGCGGCTGCGGGCCGACGGCTCCGGCATGAGGCGCTCCGCGGCCTGGTGCACCAGCATCAGCACGCCGCTCCACCGATCGGACGGTGCCGGGTAGACGTATGCCGGTCGCGGGTTCCGGGCGGCCGTGCCGAGGCGCAGGACTGCGGTTGCCTCGGACTCGGCGAGTCCGGAAAGCACCAGCCCGCCCGGGCGGGGGCCGGTGACCAGCACTGCGCCCGGTCCGTGGCGGCGCACGGCGACACGGTCGGGCAGCTGCGGTGGCTGGCCGGTGGTTGGCTGTGTGGTCATCGGTGGCTCCTTCGGCCGGCTGGCTGAGTCGCCACCGTGCCATTGATCGCCCGACCCGCGCAGAAGTTTTCCACAGCGAGGAGGGCACCGCAGGTCACTTCCGGACCGTGACCGTGAGTGTGCCGTGTGCTCCGATCTCTGCGTCGCTCATGATGTGGCTGATGAACGAATAGTGTCCCGTGGCGGTCGGCGTGAACTCCACGAAGCCACATTGCGCCGGTTCCAGCGCGAGGGCTTGCGAGCCGCCACCGGTGTCTCCGAAGGCGTCTCGGCCCCGCTTGAGCAGATAGCCGCCCTCCGCGTAGACCGTGTCGAACTGCGTGCCGACGACATGGAAGCTGGATGCTTCGTTCGGCCCGGCGTCGATCACCCAGATGCGCACTCGCTGGCCGGCTGTCGCGGTCAGCGGACGGTAGTCGTACTGATTCGCCATACCGTTGAAGGTGACGAAGGTGGGCTTGCGGGCGGCGACAGCGGTCTCGTCGACCGAGTTGACTGGGGATCTGCCGTTTCCGGCGACGTAGACCTCGGACTGGATCAGCACGTAGCTATGGGCGACCGGGGGGAGATGCGGCGGGTCGATCACCACTGCGCCCTCCATGCCGGCGGCGATGTGTGCGCTCATGGGTGCCGTCGCGCAGTGATAGAGCCAGATCCCGGCCCGGTGCGCGGTGAAGGTGTACGTGAGGGACTGGCCGGGTGCGATCGTCCGCATCGGTTCGTCGGGCGACACATCACCGGCGTGGAAGTCCAGCGAATGCCCCATTGACCCGTCGTTGACCAGCGTGACCACGAAGGTGTCGCCGACCCGGCCGTGCAGGACGGGTCCGGGCACTTGTCCGTTGTAGGTCCAGCGCATCTGATAGATGCCGGGAGCGACCTGCATCTTCCTGTCGCGGACCGTAAGGGTGACGTGGTGGACCCTGGAGCTGGTGAGGGGCGGCAGCGTGGCGTCGGCCGCTGTGAAGGAGGACGGCACGCTGTCGTTCGGCCGCACAGATGACGAGCCGCCCCCGGACGCCATCGTTATCCCCGGACTGCCGGAACTGGCGGCCGAGGCTCCCGCGACCTTGACGTCGAAGACCATTCCCAACGCCTTGTGCCCGATCACCGTGCACCAGCCTTCCAGGCTCTTGCCGATGACGCCGACGTGGACGGTGGCCGTCTGTCCGTCGGCCAGCAGCGGTGTCTTCGCGCGACCCGGGAAGTAGATGTCATGGGAGGTCGTGCTGTCGGTGTTGGTCAGCACCACCACGAGCTTGTTGCCTCTGGGCACCGTGACCGAGGACGGGTGGAAGCGCATGCCGTACGCCGTGACGTGCACCGTCGTCGTGTGGCCGGTTGCCTGCACCGCACCGCGTGAGCCAGCCGCCTGGGTTACGCCGGTCAGCCCGCCGGGGTTCCAGGCCACGGCCACGCTCACCGCCAGCGCGAGCACCGCGATGCCGGCCACCACCTGGCCTGGCGACCAGATGCCGGGATCGACCCCGAGCTGACGACCGCGCAGACCGTGGTCGCCGGCGAGTTCACGGCGCATCCGCACGGCCGCGGTGATTGCCATGATCATCAAGGGGATCAGGCTGAGCAGGGTGATCAGCACCAGCGCCTGCGCGGTGTCCTGCATGGCAGCGGGGGTGGGCGTGATCCACAGCAGCAGGCCGAGGTTGACAATCGTGAGCCGGGTGATCGCGAATCGGTCGAAATGCCGCTGCGCCGCGCGGATCACCTGGGCGCCGCCGCCGATCACAACAGGCAGGAGGTGTGACATCGCACCGGTCAGCAGCTGGAACGCAAAGCCGACCGCGGCGATGGTCGCGATCGTGTCGTAGCCGTCGGTGATCCGCGACCACGAACCTGCGCTCGCCACGCGGACGGGGACCAGCACCAGGAGGGCGGCCGCCCAGACGAGGGCGGCGCCGACGAAGTACGCCGAAGCATGTCGAGGCGGCTGGGTGCGCACCGGTCGGATCAGCGCCCGGCCCCACCAACACACACCGGTCAGATAGATGACGAACCCGGCGACGGCTGGCCAGCGCAGCCTCATCAGGGCTGCGGAGTCGATCCCGATGAGCCCGACGAGGACGATCGGGAGCGCCTGACGGGCCAAGGTCTCCGCGCGCTCGTCCATCCGGGTGCGCAACATCGTCGGCCACAGCGTGAGCAGGGTGCCCAGCACGGTGAGCCCCAGCCAGCCCAGCAGCATGGTCATCGAGTGGGCGAGCAGGAGTCGCCCGTGCCAGTCTGCGGCAGGGCCTTTGGCGAGGGCGACCCCGAAACCAGCGCCGACCGGCATGCAGATGGCAGCCGCGAGGTAGTAGAGGACGGTCGTGCGGAATCGCTGGGCCACGCTGGTGCGCAAGCGGATCGCCAAGGCGATCGCGTGCCAGAGGATGGCGCAGGAGACGAGTGAGGCGCCGACGATCGCGAGCGCCCAGTGCGCGGTCGGCACGCCGACGAGCACGCAGACGACGCCGAGGATGACGGTCACGATGCGCGCCGACTGCCGACCGCGCGGATCGAGGTCGTCCGAGGTCTTCAGCAGCGCCTGGGTGAAGTACGTGCTCCAGACGATCGCGGCATGAGTCATCGCACCTAGCAGAATCATGTGCACCATCAGCCAGTGCGAGTCGTCGAGCACCGGATGCAGGAAGGCCACGACCACTGCTGCCACGATCCAGCCGACCGCCGGCTGGTCTCGCAGGGCCCACCGTCCGCGACCGGGCTTGGGGGGCGTGGTGCCGGAGCCGGGTGGAGCAGCCGATGTCCCGATCATGCGGTGCGCCTTCCGCTCACCATGCTCACCACGACCGTCAGCGGCAACAGCAGCAGTGCCGTGACCCCCAGCACGGCTCCCCAGGTCCACAGACGATTGCTTCCCCACGCATTTCCGCCGACGATCCGCAGCACGAGGCTCAGCTGCAGCACGACGAGAGGCGCCCACTGGATTCGCCGGTAGGGCATCGGCGTGCGCGCTACCGCGGGCAGGATCACCGGGGCGTGTGCGATCACCATCGACATACCGAAACCGAGGAAGACGCCGTGGACCGCTGTGTCGTACTGCGCCTGACTGATCGGCGTGCCGACGCACAGCCAGACGGCAGCGGCGACGGCGAGCCAGGCGTATCCGCACAACAGCGCGACGGCCGACAGCCGAGGCAGTCCGGGCAGCCTGATCGTATGGCGAGCGACGTCGTAGACGGTGAGGGCACCGGTGAGGACCAGCAGCACCGCACCCGCGACGTGATCACCAATGTCCGGCCAGGCCAGCGAGGCGACGGCCGCGGCCATCACCAGGAAGGCGCCGACGAGGAGGAGACCGGCAGCGCGGGCCGGCAGGTGCAATCGGGCGAGCTCGACACGTTCGGCGCAGATCGTCAGCACCACGAATGCGACCAGCCACAGCAGCAGGTGCGATACCGGCAGGCGTAGCCACAGCACGGCAGCGCCCGTAGCCGCGACGGCGGCGAGCGATTCCACCGCGGTGGCTGCGTCGTGCTGGCGGCGGTAGAGCATCGCGTAGACCGCGAGCAGCGCCACACTTCCGTCGGCGAGTAGGACGGCACCGACGCGGGCGGGCAGCCCGAGGGTGAGCGCGACGCCGCCCGCACCGAGGAGCGCCGGCGCGGCATACCCCCAGGGGGCGCGCAGCGCGACCGCTCGCTCCAGGGAGATCAGCGTGCCGAGGAAGCCGAGCGTCATCAGCACGCCATGCCGGGCGGGGAGTGCCGCCGCGTGCAGCGGCACGGTGACCCCTGCCAGGAGGAGGCCGGCGTCCAGGCCGGCAAGCAGGCTGAGCGCTGCGGGGATCATCAGCCAGGCGCGCGACGGAACGCGGGCGCTCCGTCGCCCGGATGATGCGAGGCTCAGCGCCGGGTCATGCGCAGGTGCCACGCCTGGGGGCCTTCGACAAGATATTCGATCTCGATGCTGTCGCCTTCGCGCTGCGCGAGTTGCGCGAGCAGCGGCTTCGGGTCGTGCGAAGCGATCAGGATCAGGCCGGTTCCCGGCTGGCGGGTGGCGAGCGCGCCGAACACCGCACCGTGGCGCAGCTCGTGCGGGATGACCCGGGTATCGAGTTCGGGCAACGGGCTTGCGTGGGTCTCACCGCAGCCGCACGCGTGGCTGGTCTCGGTGAGTGGCAGTTCGGTCGACATGGCAGTCCTCGATCCGGCGTAGGTAGTTATTACAATACCAATTGTGAAAAATAAACCCTGTGGCATTGCTTCGCCACTCCGGGGTGGTCGCGGATGTCAGCGGCATCGCTTAGGTTCGGGGTATGACGGCGCCCACACCCGAAGTGGAAGTGCGACGATCCGCGCGCCGCCGCACCACGGTGACGGCATACCGCGAGGGCGATCGCATCGTGGTCCTGGTGCCTGCCCGCCTGTCCAAGCGCGAGGAGCAACGGCTGGTCGCGGACGTGGTCCGCAAGGTCCAGGCAGCAGCGCATCGTGGCCGCTCGACCGACGCCGAGCTGACCACCCGCGCAGCACAGTTGTCCGCTCGCTATCTCGGTGGCCTCGCCCACCCGAGCTCGGTGCGCTGGGTGGGCAATCAGCATTCGCGATGGGGCTCGTGCACCCCGCTCAACGGCACGATCCGGCTGTCCGACCGGTTGCAGGGCATGCCCGAATACGTCAGCGACTACGTGCTGCTGCACGAACTCGCGCACCTGCTGCAGCCGCACCACGGCAAGAGCTTCTGGGCGCTGCTGGAGGCCTACCCCCAGTTGGAGCGGGCCCGCGGCTACCTCGACGGGGTCACCTTCGGGGCGGGGATGCCGGCAGACGACACCGACGACGTGTCCGACGCGGGCGGCGTCCCCGGCGGGACGTCAGGCTGACAGCACCCGCGGGCGCAGCCGGTCGATGCAGTCGGCCAGGTCGGGGTCGGTGGGTTCGGGCAGCCGGTCGACCGGCCACCAGCGCACGTCGTCGGACTCGTCCGAGACTGTGATCGTCGCATCGGGCGGCGCCACAGCGGCGATCCGCAGATCAAAGTGAGCGCTGCAGCGCCCGAAGGCGGCGGCCAGGTCGTGCCGGTGCACGTAGATCGCGCCCGGCACCGCTGTCAGGCCCTCGATGCCAGACTCCTCGGCGGCCTCCCGGAGCGCTGCGCCGGTCACCGTCCGATCGCCCGGTTCGAAGTGGCCGCCCGGCTGCAGCCACAGGCCGGCCTTCTTGTGCAGCACCAGCAGCACCTGCGTCAGGTCGGCGGAGAAGACGACGGCGCTCGCGGTGAAGTGCTCAGGTGGCCCGTCGCGCCATAGCGCGTCGTCGTATGCCGCGAGCTGCGCCTCGAACGCGTCCTTCGCCGGCCCCGGAGCCAGCTGCGACAACGTCCGGAAAGCGTCGTCGCGCAATGCATTTCGGGCAGTGTCGGACGCGGTCACGCGTCGCCTTTCGCGGAACCGTCCTGCTCGTCGTCGCCCGGCTCGTCGTCGCCCGACGTGCTGCGCTCGGCATCCAGCTCGGCAGCGCCCTGCGCGAGCAGCGCCTCCAGTGCGGCGTCGACCTCGTCCGGTGCGGCGGCCTGCTCGTCCGGGGACTGCCGGCGCCGCACATAGGCCTGCGGGTCGTCCAGATCGTCGGCGGTCGGCGCGAAGTCGGGGTGCTTCCAGGCGCCGTCGCGCGCCTGCTGGCCCATCGCGTCGGACAGCGCGGTGAACACCTGGGCGGCGTCGCGCAGCCGGCGGGGTCGCAGCTCCAGGCCGACCAGGGAGGCGAAGACTCGTTCGGCCGGGCCGCCGCTGGCGCGACGACGGCGGACCGCTTCGGACAATTGCGCGGTGTGCGGCAGGTGCTGACCGGTCGCCTCGTTGGTCACCACGTCGACCCAGCCTTCGACCAGGGCGAGCAACGTCTCCATATGCGCGAGCGCGCGCTGCTGTGCCTCGGAGGGTTCGGCGCTGAAGAGCGAGCCCTGCAACGCCTCTTGCATCGCGGCGGGATCGCTGGGGTCGGCGTCGGAGATCGCGCGCTCGATGCCCTCGGTGTCGATCGAGATGTCTCCGGCATACGACTGGACGGCGGCGATCAGCGCCGCACCCAGCCACGGCACCCCCGCGAAGAGGCGGGCCCGCGCCGCCTCGCGCACCGCCAGATAAAGGTTGACCTCCCCGCCGTCGATCTCGAGGCCCTCGGCGAAGTCGCTGACGTTGGCCGGCAGCATCGCGACACCGTCGGTCAGCGGCAGCCCGATCTCGCTGCCGCTGACCAGGTCACCCGCGAGTGCACCGACCGCCTGGCCGATCTGGGCGCCGAACATGCCGGCGCTCATCCGCGCCATCATCGGCTGCATCTGGCCCATCAGGGCGGCCGGATCGACACCGGCCGGCAGCCCGAGCTGCGCAGCGTCGCCGGGGTCGAGACGCCGCAACTGTTCGCCCATGGCGCGCTCGATCGCCGCGTTGACGCCGGACGCGACCGGCTCGACCAGCTGGCGCCACATCGGCATCGTCTGCTCGACCCACTCGGCGCGGCTGAGCGCCTTGGCCGGCCCGACGGCAGCGAAATCGGTGACTTCGTCAAGCCACAGGTTGGCGACCTGCACGACCTGCTCGACGTTGCGCGCAGCGGTCGCGCTGACGCTCGCGTCGCCGGCCGCGGACACCGTCTTGCGGGCGACATCGGTTGCCAGCTCCAGATTGACCGCGCCTTCGACGGGCGTGGACATCATCGCCTGCAGCTGACTTTGCAGCTGCTGCATCATCTGCGGGTCGATGTCCTGCATGCCCATCTGCTCCAGCGCGCTGGCCAGCTGGTCGTTGGCGGAGTCGCCGCCGAGCACCGAGCGCAACAGCTCGGACAGGTCCGGCTGCTGCGGCTCGTCGTCGTCGGGTAGCTCTGGCGGGTTGTTCGACATGTCTTCTCCTGGCCCGGATGGGGCACGCGGTGGGTGCGTGCCGACCGTGAATAGGCTCTCCACTAGACAACCACGAACGCCGTGCCCGGGTTCCACCGCGGCGCCGGTGTTCGCCCGTAGCGCAATCAGGAGAACGTATGACGCAGCCGGACCCACGCGTGCGCTTCGTGGATGTGCGTGACACACCGCTTTCGGTCGACGAGGCGCTGGCTGCCGTGAGCGACCCGGCGGCGGGCGGCCTGGCTGTCTTCATTGGGACGGTCCGTCAGCAGGATCACGCGAAAGCAGTTGAACTGCTTGACTATTCAGCTCACCCGTCGGCCGTCGAGGTGATGCGGGAGGTCGCCGAGTCGGTGCTGACCGACGAGATCACCGCACTCGCCGCCGTGCACCGGGTCGGCCGGCTGCGGGTGGGGGACCGCGCTGTCGTCGTCGCAGTGAGTTCACCGCATCGTGCTGCCGCGCTCACAGTATGCAAGGACATGATCGACACCCTGAAAGAGCGGGTGCCGATCTGGAAGCATCAGGCATTCCGCGACGGAAGCGACGAATGGGTCGGGTTGTAGAAGATGACGACGAACACCGATCTGCCTGATGGCGGCATCGAGCGCACCTCCGCGCGCAGACTGAGCGGCAAGAACATCGCCCTGCTCGTGATCGCGATCGTGGTGATCGTCGCGATCGCGGCGCTGAACCTGATCCACGTGCCGAAGGTGATCCTGCGGCCGGGGCCGGTGACCAACACGCTGGGCACAGCGGGCGGCAAACCGGTCATCGAGATCTCGGGCGCGCGCACCTACCCGGCTACGGGCAGCCTCGATTTCACCACGGTGTCGATGGCGGGCGGGCCGCAATACCCGGTGAGCATCATGGAGTGGCTGAAGGCCAAATACTTCGACGACGATGCCGAGATCGACCCCGAAAGCATGTGGTTCCAGAAGGGCGTCACTTCCCAGCAGGTGCAGCAGCAGAGCACCTCGGAGATGACCAACTCGCAGCAGACCGCCGAAGTCGTCGCCATGCGCGCTGCCGGGGTCACCGTCCCCGAGACGATCACCGTCGTGGAGTTGCAGCAAGGCGCGCCGGCCACGGGCAAGCTGCTGCCCAAGGACCAGCTGGTGACCGTCAATGGCGCCAAGGTCACCGACTTGACGTCGATCTCGACCGCGATGTCGAAGGTGCATGCCGGTGCGGTCGTGCCGGTTACGGTCATGCGCGGCGGCAAGCGGGTCGACCTGCGCGTGCCGACCGGAAAGGGTCAGGACGGCGGGGCGGTGTTCGGCATCGCGATCGCACCGTCATACAAGTTCCCCTACCAGGTAAAGGTCAACGCAGGGAACGTCGGCGGACCGTCGGCGGGCACGATGTTCACGCTGGCGATCTATGACCTGCTCACCTCCGGTTCGCTGACCGGTGGCAAGAAGATCGCCGGCACCGGCACGATGTCCGAGGACGGCTCGGTCGGCCCGATCGGCGGCATCCGGCAGAAGATGCTCGGTGCCAAGCGAGCAGGCGCGCAGTTCTTCCTCGCGCCGGTGAGCGACTGCCAGGAGGCCGTCGGCCACATTCCGGCGGGTCTGACAGTGATCAAGATCAACGATTTCAGCGATGCGCTGGCCATGCTGAAGGAGATCCGCACCGGGCAGACCAGTGGCTTCCCCAGTTGCGGCTGAGCTACTCCTCCAGCGTCACCCGCAGCGCGTGCACCAGGCCGGGCGCGATGTCCTGGCCTACGGCGACCTTGTCATCGGTGTCGTGCGCGCGCTGCCGCAGCAGGCAGATCGACTCGCCGTCGCGCAGCACCGCGGCGAAGAGGCGCACGTCGGCCCGGTCGGGGTGCGCGGCGAGGGCGTCCGTGGCGGCAACCGGATTCTCCGGCAGGCCCTGCTCGGCCTCCGGCGGCACGACGATGCGCTCGACGGCGAGCGCGACTCCGTCGACCTCGGGCGGCCAGGCCAGCTGACGCAACAGGCTCTCGATGCTGGACGTCTGCGGCAGGCCCTCCTGCTCGATCGTGCTGTATGCCGCGGGGTCGGCACCGCGCAGCTGCCCCGCGAGGCCGGGCTCCCGCTTGAGCAGGTCGCGGTTGCGGGCGATCGCGAAAAGGCGTGGTGCCTGGTCCCATCCGGCAGCTGCGACGTGTCGCTCGGTCTCGACCGCACACTCGGCGAGCGGGCTGAGCACGGGTTTGGCGACGGGCGCGGACTCTTCGGGCGGCATACCCTCCATGCTGCCGCACGTCATCGATGCAGCCGCGCGCGGTGCCACCGCACACGGCGCTTTTCCCGGCTCGCCACACGCGTTCATAACTGCGCGGGTTAGGTTGTCCCCAAACCTGGACCCTGCACACGAACCGACTTCGAGGCCCACGTGAGTTCTGCGGACGACCCGACCGACGATGCCGGCAACGGCGACCAGCGCGCCCGAGTGACTGCCCGGCGAGTAGGGCCTGCGGGTGCCCGCCGCACCCTGATGGTGATCTGCGCGCTCGTCGTGCTCGTGGTCGCTGTCCAGGTCTGGGCGAATGTCTGGACCACCAAGCTCTGGTTCGACAGCCTGGGCTACGCATCGGTCTTCCGCATCGAATACCTCACCAAGGCAATCCTTTTCGTGGTCGGCGGGCTCTTCGTCGGCGGGCTCATCTGGGTCAGCATGTGGCTCGCTTTCCGGCATCGGCCGGTCTATGCGCCGTCGACGAGCGAGATGGACGCCATGGACCGCTACCGCGAGGCGATCGAACCGTTCCGGCGCGCCACGTTCTGGGTGGTGCCGCTGGCCTTCGGGGTGTTCTCCGGCTCCGCCGCGATCGGGCAGTGGAAGGTCGTGCTGCTGTGGCTGCATCGCCAGCGTTTCGGGACCAAGGACCCCGAGTTCCACAAGGACATCGGTTTCTACGTCTTCACCCTCCCGTGGCTGCAGACAGTCGTGTCGTTCCTCACCATGGCGCTGATCCTGTCGGCCGTCGCCGCCCTCGTCATGCATTACCTGTATGGCGGGATCTCCTTGCACGACAAGGGAGTCCACACCACCGGAGCAGCGCGCATCCACTTGTCGGTGCTGTTCGCGGTGCTGGTGCTGGTGCGCGGCGCCGCCTACTGGCTAGGCCGCTACGACCAGACGGCGACCGACAACTCGCTGTTCACCGGCATCGACTACACCGCCCAGAACGCCGTGCTGCCCGCGAAGGCGATGCTCGCCGCCGCCGCCGTCATCTGCGCGGCCCTCTTCGTGGCGACCATCTGGACGCGCACCTGGCGGTTGCCGATCGTCGGGCTGGCGCTGCTGATCGTGTGCGCGATCGTGCTCGGCGCGATCTACCCGGCGCTGGTGCAGCGCCTGAAGGTGCGCGGGAACGAGCAGGCGCTGCAATCGCCATACATCAGCCAGAACCTCACGGCGACCAAGGCGGCCTACGGCCTGGACAAGGTGCAGGTCACGCCATACACCCCGACGAAGTCCACCAGCGCCGGCCAGCTCGCGCAGGACGCCGAGACGGTGCCCGGCATCCGACTGGTGGACCCCTCGATCGTGTCGCCGACCTTCCGGCAGTTGCAGGGGCAGAAGAGCTACTACCAGTTCGCCAACACGCTGGACGTCGACCGCTACAAGGTGGGCAAGCAGACCGACGACGTGGTGATCGGTGTGCGCGAGATGTCCCTGGCCGGTGTCCCTGCGTCGCAACGCAATTGGGTCAACGACCACATGGTCTACACGCACGGGTTCGGCGTCGTGGCGGCATACGGCAACAAGCGCACCGACAACGGCCAGCCGGTGTTCATGGAGTCCGGCATCCCCCCGACGGGCAAGCTGGGCGCCTTCCAGCCACGCATCTACTTTGGGGAATCCTCCCCGCAATTCTCGATCGTCGGCGGCCCGAAGAACGGCACCAAACGGGAGCTCGATTACCCCGACTCCTCGTCCGGCGGCGAGCAGCGCACGACCTACACCGGGGGCGGCGGCGTCGCCATGGGGTCGTGGCCGCGCCGGGTCGCGTATGCCACGAAGTATCACGACCTCAACTTCCTCTTCTCCGGGGCGATCAACCCTGACTCGCGGATCCTCGACACCCGCAACCCGATCGACCGGGTGAAGAAGGTCGCGCCGTGGCTGACGGTGGACGGCGACCCCTACCCGGTGGTGGAGGACGGGCAGGTGCAGTGGGTGGTCGACGGCTATACGACGAGCGCGCATTACCCGAACTCGGAGCTGCAGTCGCTCGGCAACGCGACGTCCGACTCGCTTACCAGTCAGTCGGACAACCTGCGCACGCTTGCCGGCGGCCGGATCAACTACATCCGCAACTCGGTCAAGGCGACGGTGAACGCCTACACCGGCGCGGTGACGCTCTACGCGTGGGACGACACCGATCCGGTGCTGAAAGCCTGGATGGCCGCCTTCCCCGGCACGGTGAAGCCGATGTCGGACATCTCCGCGAACCTGATGGCGCACCTGCGCTACCCGGAGGACCTCTTCAAGGTGCAGCGGGAACTGCTCACCAAATATCACGTGACTGACCCGGGCCAGTTCTTCCAGGGCAACGACCAGTGGCAGGTGCCGACCGACCCGTCCTCGAAGGCCGGCGCCCAGGTGCCGCCCTATTACCTGTCGGTTGCGATGCCGGACCAGACCTCGCCGACGTTCTCGCTCACGACGACCTACATCCCCACAGGCGACCGGCAGAACCTGTCGGCGTTCATGACGGTCGACGCCGACGCTGGCTCGACACCGGGGAAGAAGGCGCCCGACTACGGCACGTTCCGCATCCTGGAAATGCCCCGCAATGTGACCATCAAGGGTCCCGGGCAGTTCCAGAACGACATCAACTCCTCGCAGGCGGTGTCGCCGACGACCAAGCAGACGCTCTCGCAGTTCCTGACCTACAACAAGCAGGTCGGTTCCTCGGTGGAGGAGGGCAACCTGCTCACCCTGCCGGTCGGCGGCGGGTTGCTGTATGTAGAGCCGATCTATGTCAAGGCGTCCGGCAGCACCTCGTTCCCGCTGCTCCAGGCGGTGGTGGTCGGTTTCGGTGACAAGCTCGCCTGGGACACCACACTCAATGGTGCGCTCAACTCCCTCTTCGGCGGCGATTCCGGTGCTACTGCTGGGGATTCGGGGCAGGCGACAGCGCCGTCGTCCGGCTCGGCCCCGTCGTCGTCGCCTTCGTCGTCGCCTTCCTCGTCCGCAAAGTCGTCCGGGACGTCCAACGCCGCGGTGCGGGCGGCGCTCGCCGACGCGGAGAAGTGGTATGCCAAGGGTCAGGCCGATCTGAAGAAGGGCGACTTCGCGGCATACGGGCAGGACCAGAAGGAACTCGCCGCCGCGCTGAAGCGGGCCATTGAGGCCGAAGGCGGCACGACGCCGTCGTCCAGTTCCTCACCGGAACCTTCGTCCACCGGCTCCAACTAGGTTGCGCCGGTCCCGAGCATGCCGGGCGCGCGGTATGGCGCGCGCTGGGCATGCTCGGGCTGGCGTACGTGGCGTCGGGTATGCCGAACGGCGCGCGGATCCGCCGATTTGGCGCTGCGCTGGCCGTCGCGTAAGGTTGTGTTCACCGACGCGGGGTGGAGCAGCTCGGTAGCTCGCCGGGCTCATAACCCGGAGGTCGCAGGTTCAAATCCTGCCCCCGCTACGAATCAGGCCCGGGAAATCAAGGTTTCCCGGGCCTGAAAGGTTCTAGGGATTTGACCACCCTTCCACAAGCCCTCCTTTGCGGAGGGGTCTCACCTTCGGGACGCTCGACGGGTACTGCTCCGGGATCGCTCACAGGCATTACCAGGAAGGCTTCGCCGATCCGACTGTCGATGTCGTCGTGCGGCGTGTGCATCGAGGGCTCCGTCGGATCATGGGGGTCGCTCCGCGTCACCAAGCCCCTCCACTCACTCCTGCTGAGGTTGCTCAGATCATCTCGGCCATCGACACAAGCACAGCCATCGGTGTTCGTGACCGAGCCGTCATCCCCCTCGGCTACGCATCCGCGATGCGACCCGGTGAGGTCTCCGCCCTCGACGTAGACGACATCACCACCAAGCCCACCGGTGTTCTCGTCACGGTGCGCCGCTCCAAGACCGATCAGGACGCGCGGGGTCAAGCGGGGTCAACTGGTCGGAGTGGCTCGCGGAGGCAACCCGTTGACCGATCCGATCCGCGCCCTCGATGCCTGGCTCAAGATCCACTCGCCGGAGGCGGGACCGCTCTTCACCCGCGGGTCGCCCACCACGGTCACGTCACCACTCAGCGCATCGGGTCGCGAGCTCTCAGCCGACTCGTCCAGGCTCGCGCTCAAGCAGCAGGGTTCGACGGGATTCCCGTGACAGGTCACTCTTTGCGTGCCGGCCATGCCACCACCACCGCGATCAACGGCGCTTCTATCGACCGGATCGCCGCCCAGACCCGCCACCGCGACCTCGGCACCCTGCTCAACCACTACATCCGCCCCGCTGAAGCGCTCGCAACCAGCACCAGCCGTGACCTCGGCCTCTGAGCGGACAACAGGTTGAGTCCATAGGTGATATCGTTGTGTTGATATCGGAGATGATCGTCGTGGAGCAGATTCTGATTCGCAACCTTCCCGCGGGGACCAAGGCTGCGCTCAAGACGCGTGCCGAACAGCACCGCCGGTCCGTCGAGGCCGAAGCGCGGGAGATCCTTGCAGACGCTCTCGAACGTGAGCCGGTCACCCTCGTCGACCTGCTCAGCACCGACGAAGGGTCGGACATCGAGTTCGAGCCCGAGCGCCTCGGGGTGACTGCTGGTACGCCTGATCTGTGACTCGGCTGATGCAGTACGTGCTGGACACCAACGTGGTCTCCGCCCTGCGGGTCCGAGGGCGCAATCCGCAGGTCGAGGCTTGGGCCGCATCGGTGCCCATCGCGGATCAGTTCGTGACGGCAACGACGATGGCAGAGATCGAACGTGGCGTGGTTGCCAAGGAGCGATTCGACCGGCTTCAAGGCGAGATCCTGCGCCGTTGGTTCGAAGACCACGTTCTGCCGGCGTTCGCCGATCGGGTGTTGCCATTCGACCTCCCCGCTTCCCGGATACTGGCCACCCACCGAGTCCCCGAACACGCTCCGCTCGACGACGCACTCATTGCTGCCGTTGCTCAAGCCGCGGACATGACCGTTGTCACCCGCAACACCCGGCACTTCGAACCACTCGGCGTCGCCTGCCTGAGCCCGTGGGACCAAGGCGCGTAGCGGCGACCGTGTGGCTGTGACCCACTGGCGGCGAAGTGACGCACCCGCGCGCCCAGCGGATCGCGGCATAGTTCGGACGTTAGGCAGGCGACCTGGACGCCACGTCGCGAACCGGTTCGTCGGCTGCCGATCGTCGCCGTCGACGTCAGGGCGTAGCCAGGAACAACGGCGGGCTCTTATCGGTGTAGACCACGACCTGAATCCGGTCTTCCATGCTCGTCCGCTCAGGTTCGTTCGAGTCCCCGAGGCCCAGACAGGAGTCCACGCGGGCACTACTGCGCCGGCCAGCGGGGAGAGCTGGGGCCGCGCAGATGCGCAGCGCCAGCCTCTGGAATCAGCCCTCCGCGGCGCGCTCGGCCAGGGTGTCGACGGCAGCGCGGGGGACCACGATCACCGGGACCGGCGAAGCGCGCACGATCCGCATCCCGTTGGAACCGAGGAAGACTCGCCGACCCGTGCTCATGTCGCTGGAGCCGACGACGAGCACGTCTCCGGTTTCCCACTCCAGGCCCTCGACGGCATCAGTCCAGGATTCGCCGGTGCGGACGATCGTGTCGGCGACCTTCGGTGCGTTCGGCAGGGCTTTCACTACGGTGAGCACCTCCTGCGCCTTGTCGTGGATGTCACGGGTGAGAGCCTGCATCGATTCGGGGGTCGCGGACCGCGGCTGAACCACGAATGCCGCCAACTGGAGTTCCGCGCCGGTCTGGGCGCAGATTCCTGCGGCGGCCAGCACCAGGCCGGACTTGCTGGCCTGACCACCGAATGCGGCGACCACCCGAGTCACCCTGTCGTTCCGGCTTGTCCGGAAGCCGCGCGGCGCCAAGGCGATCGGCACCGGGCTGGAGTGCACCAGGTGGTTCGCGACGCTGCCGAGACTCACCCGGCCGAGCATCCCGTGAGCGGAGTTTCCGACGACGATCAGATCCGCGGATTCCTGCTCGCCCAACTGGGTCAGGGCACTCGGGATCGAATGGCCGTCCTGGATCCGGAACTCGACGTCGACGCCTTCGGGTGCGCGCGACTTGGCGTCCGCCATCGCCTCGGACAGCTGCTCGCGCAGAATGTCCCGGTAGTGGATGTCGATGGTGGGCACGCCCTCGTCATCCGCGGCGAATGCCGACACCACCAAGAGCTTGGAACTAGCTGAGCGAGCCCACAGGGCTCCGAGGCGAAGCGCTTCGCGGCCACCCGACCCGGAACGATAGGCAACAATCGTGGTCACAACATCTCCTTGCATGAGGGCGGACGGTGCGGAGGGACTTCGAACTATTCGGACAGCAGGTCGGTCCGGCCGAGGTCGGCGTCGATGGCGCGCTGCACCTGCTCAGCGGTCCGGGTGCAATTGACGGCCCAGAAGAAGATCACCAGGGAGAAGACGATCACTACGCCCAGGTCGACATAGTTCGGCAGCCAGTTGAGGTGCCCGTCGTGATCGGGGTCGGTCCCCGCGCCATACCGGCCGAGGTAGCCGATGACGGCGGTGCCGGCCAGCCACACCGGAACCCAGACCGCGTTCTTGACCCCGTCGAAAGGATCGGCCGCACGTCGGGAGCCGATCGCGAACAAGATCAGGCCGAGGACCAGCACGATCATCAGCTTCCAGGTGTTGTCCCAGCCACCCCAGTAGATGAGGAAGTTCGCAGAGATGAAACCGATCGGCAGCAGCACTTTCGGGATCGGCATCGTGTAGGCGCGTGCCCGGTCGGGGTCCTTCTTGTGCAGCCCGGCCAGGGCGATCGGGGCGAAGCCATACATGATCGCCGTGAAGGCCGTGACCATGTTCACGATCACCGACCAGCTCTTGAACGGGCCGAAGCCGATACAGCCGATGATCGCGGAGGCGATGATCGCGTTGACCGGGACTCCATTCGGGCTCACCTTCGACAGGAAGCCGGGCATCTCCGGCTCTTTGCCCAGGTTGTAGGTCAGTCGCGAGGTGGTGCCCATGTAGACGACGCCGGTGGCGCTGGGGGAGATGACCGCGTCGGCGATCAGCAAAGTGCCCAGCCAGGTCACGCCCACGGCCTCAGCCAGCGTGTACCAGGCGCTGCTGGTGTTGGCGTTCGCGACCCCGAGTGGGGTTTGCCAGCCGTGGGCGATGTCCGAGGGCGAGACACCCAGGACGAAGGCCACCTCCAGCAGCGCATAGATCCCGGCGCCGATGACCATCGCGACGATGATCGCCTTGGACAGGTCCTTGCCCGGATTCTTGGCCTCACCGGCCAGCTGAGCGGCCTGCTCAAAACCCTGGAGCGCGAAGGCCACACCAGCAGCGGGCAGCGCGGACAGGATGCCATGAATGCCGTCCGGAGCGAAGCCGCCGGCGTGGGCATTGTTCAGGTTGCCCAGGTGGTGCGACTCATACAGGACGACCACGACCGCCAGCAGCGGGATCGCGGTCTTCCAGATCATCATGATCGTGTTGCTCTCGGACATGAACTTGCCACCGGCCAGGTTGATGGCGGTGAAGACCACCATGGCCGCCAGGCCGACGAGGATGCCGCGCAGGTTCAACAGGCCCTGGTTGTTCAGCATCGGGAAGTGCTTGTTCACCGAGTGCAGGCCATTCAGGTAGCTGACTGCGGCGATGATCTCAACCGGTGCGATCAGGACCGCCTGCAGCCAGGAGGACCAGCTGCTGAGAAAGCCGACCACCCGGCCGTGGGAGAAGAAGGGAAAGCGCCCGGTACCACCGGCGACCGGGTACGTCGCGCCGAGCTCGGCATAGCACAAGGCCAGGAAGGCAAACAGGACCGCGCACAGGATCCAGCTGATGATCGCGGCCGGTCCAGCCTCTTTCGAGGAGTCCAGCGCCGCCATCAGCCACCCAGAGCCGATAATCGATCCGAGTGAGATCAACATCAAGCCGCGGAAGCCGACTGTCCTCGGCAGTTCACCTGCTTGGACCGGAGCTGCGGTGTCGACACTCATACCGTTCGCCTCCCGCTGATCCCCGCCGACCACGTGTATCGCTCGCGCATTGTCCAACCTCCGTGACGTGGTTCAGATTCGGGACGACCTTGATTGATCTACTTCGACCTCCGAAGCGGTGCGTCGGTGAACCGTCATCCGGTTCCGAGCTCAAGACGACGCGGAATGGCAGAATCCTGTCCTAGCGGAGAGTGGACAGTCAGTAACCTGCTGGAAGTCCCATGGTTTTCCCGGGTTATAATCAGTCTCAACTCAGCCTTTGCGTCCGGCGCTCGATATGGTTGTGGTTTGCTGGATAGCAAGTGCCCGCGGACGGAAAGCAGGGAGCGCCTGTGTCGAGTCGGTACTTCAGCAACTCGACCTCGGTCCTGCGGATCGCGGCCGACAAGGATCACTTCCGGCTGCGGTTCGGCAGCCGGATGACCGGGGTGTGGTGTCTGGCAACTCCGTCGGGCAGGAGCTATCTGCGGATGGTCTTGGTGTCGCACGCCCAGGTCATCTCCCGCCGCATGGACGACAGCTACAGCACTGAATACCTGGCGTCATTGCGGCGGTGGATCACGGTCGTCGGCGGCCTGCGCGAGCTCGAAAGGTCGCATGACCCGACCGGTTCCTCCGGTTGGGGCCACGGTCCGGCCTGAACAACCTGTGGGTGTGCTAACGGAACGCGAACGGTCCAGACGGACGTGGCGGGTCATCGGCCGCAACTCCAGTGCGGATGGTGCAGCGTTCGGCCGCGTCACACCGATAATCCGACAGGTCCTCCGCAACGGGATGCAGCTGTGCGACCGCCGGGCTTAAGGTCGAATACGTGCCGCAACATACGCGATTCGACGACGAAGCTGCTGCCTGGGACGACGAGCCGGGGCACGAGGAACGCCAGCTGGCGGTGGCCCGCGCGATCGAGCAGGCGGCCGACCTGCGATCGGAGATGCGTGCACTCGACATCGGCGGCGGCACCGGCCGGCTCAGCATCCTGCTCGCCGACCGGGTGGCCTCGGTGGTCGTCACCGATCCTTCCGCCGGGATGGTGCAGGTCGCCGCGCAGCGCATCGCGGCCGCCGGCCTCGGTGACCGGGTGCGCGCGGTGCAGGCAGACCTGACGACCGACCGGATCGATGGCAGCTACGACGTGGTGTGGAGTTCGATGGCCCTGCATCACGTGCACGACGTGGATGGGCTGTTGCGCTCCGTGGCTGGCCTGCTGGTCGACGGTGGGCGCCTGGCGATCGCCGACCTGGACGCGGACCCCGATGGTGCCTTCCACGCCGCCAAGCCCGATTTCGACGGGCATCACGGATTCGACAGGCAGCGGCTCGCCGAGCAAGTGGCCGGCGCCGGTTTCGTTGACGTCCACTTCTCCGACGCCACGACCGTCGTCAAGGCAGGCCGCGAATTCGGTCTCTTCCTGTGTATGGCGGCCAAGGCTCCCGTCCGACGGTCGTCCCCGAGAGGACAGTAGTTGTCGCGAGGGCAGCGGCGTGACCACAACAGCTGTCCACCCGGCGGCCTAGGCTCCCAGCACCGTCCGGCGCGCCGGACGCTGTCCCAGCCACTCCTTACAATCGGCGGATGGAATTCGGATCGATCGAGTCGCTGCGCGACCGGCACCCCGCGTGGCGCCTGTTGCGCGCGGGGAACGCGAGCCTGGTTCTGGCCTTCCTCGGCGACTTCTTCGTGGACGGCAACCGGGGCGCCTGCCCGGCGAGTGAGCTCGCGGCCGCCCTGGACGAGCAACTCTACGCATTGAACACCGAGCTCGGATCTCCTGACGGTGAGCGGCGATTCCCGAAGGAGCCGCGTGCCTACCTGGAGGACTGGGCGGCGACGGAGGCAGGATTTCTGCGCCGCTTCTACCCACCCGGCGACGACGAAGTCCACTACGAAGTCACCCCTGCGTTCGAGAAGGCCTACGCCTTCGCCGAGTCGCTGCAGGTGCGCCCGTTCGTGGCGACCGAGTCGCGGCTGCACACTGCCGTCGCGCTGCTGCGGCAGATCGTGCAGGGCACTGACACCGACCCGGAGAGCCGGCTGGCCGACCTGCAGCGCCGCCGCGACGAGCTGGACGCCGAGATCGCCGCCGTCGAGGAAGGCCGGTTCGCCGTGCTCGAGCCCTCCGGCATACGCGATCGATACCAGCAGTTCACCGCGACGGCGCGCGAGTTGCTGTCCGACTTCCGCGAGGTCGAAGACAACTTCCGCCGCCTCGACCGGTCAGCCCGCGAGAAGATCGCCACCTGGGACGGAGCCAAGGGGGAGCTGCTCGCCGGCTTGGTCGGAAGCCGTTCGCAGATCACGCATTCCGACCAGGGCCACAGCTTCCAGGCGTTCTACGACTTCCTCCTCTCCCAGCAGCGCCAGGACGAGCTGACCGAGCTGCTCGCCCGTGTGTCGGCGCTGCGGGAGATCGACGCCGACCGGCGGATGAAGGGCATCCACCACGACTGGTCGGAGGCTGCCGAACGCGCTCAGCGGACTGTCCGGCAGATCTCGGAGCAGCTGCGCCGGTTCCTGGACGACCAGGTGTGGCTGGAAAACCGCCGCGTCCTCGACCTGGTCCGTGAGGTCGAGGCGGCGGCGCTCCAGGTGCGTGACAAGCCGCCGTCGTGGGGACTGGAGATGGACGAACCCGGCATTGCGATCAACCTGCCGTTCGAGCGCCCGCTCTACACGCCGCCGGCTGCGGCGGAGGTCGAGAGCCTCATCGAGCCGACAGCCGAGGAGGTCGACAATGACGCGCTGTTCGCCGAGTCGTTCGTCGATCCGGTGCGGCTGCTGCGAAACGTGCGCGCCATACTCCCCGAGCACTCCGCAGCCCTGCTGTCCGACATCGTGACCTTCTATCCCGTCGAGCAGGGCGCGGCCGAGATCGTCGGTTACCTCGCGCTCGACGACGGGGAGATCAGCGTCGAGATGGACGACTCTGACCAGACCGTGCTCGACTACGACGACCCGGCCGACCCCACCGCGACGAAGCGGGCCAGGCTCCCGAAAGTTACGGTGAAACGACGATGACCGACACCCACGCGACCGCGAGCGCAGTGATCAAGCTGATGCAGGGCGTCGTCTACCGCGAGACCGACGAAACCACCTGGCTCACCCTGGAGCGCTCCGGCGCGGGAGTCCGCGACCACTTCGCGACCATCGGCGTGGACGTCGTGGTCGACGAGGACGAGGGCTACGCTTTCCTGCGCTCCCGGCCCGAGGTCGAGGGGGAGGAGGCGCTGCCGCGGCTGGTGCGGCGGCGATCGCTGACCTATCCGGTGAGCCTGCTGCTGGTGCTGCTGCGCAAGCGTCTGGTCGAGTTCGAGACGCTCGGCGGCGAAGGGCGGCTGGTGCTGAGCACCGAGCAGATCGTCGAGCTGTTGCGGCTCTTCCAGGCCGACTCGACCAACGACGCCCGCCTGGCCGACACCGCCGAGACCACGATCCGCAAGGCCGCCGAGCTCGGCTTCCTGCGCCAGTCGCGCGGCGAACGAGACCGCTGGGAGGTGCGCCGCATCCTCAAGGCGTATGTCGACGCGGAGACCCTGAACGACTTCGCGGGCAAGCTGCGCGAGTATGCCGGAAAGGCCACCGCCGATGACTGACGCGCTCTTCTCCAGCGTCGAGCTGGCCGCCGAAGGCCGCGCCGGCTACCGGCTGCAGCAGCTGGAGGTGCTCAACTGGGGCACCTTCGACAAGTCCGTCTGGCGCCTCACCCCCGGCTGCGACACCGCGCTGCTCACCGGCGACATCGGCTCCGGGAAGTCCACCCTCGTCGACGCGCTGACGACGCTGCTGATGCCCGCGCACCGCATCGCCTACAACAAGGCCGCGGGCGCCGACGCCAAGGAGCGCACCCTCCGGTCGTATGTCGAGGGCCACTACAAGTCCGAGCGCACCGAGGCGTCCGGCCGCTCCCGTGCGATCGGGCTGCGCAGCAACGGCCGGTCCTATTCGGTGGTGCTGGGCATCTTCGCCAACGAGGGGTATGACGAGACGGTCACTCTCGCGCAGGTCTTCCAGCAGCGCGAGAGCACCGGCCAGCCCTACCGCTTCTTCGTGACCGCCGACAAATCCCTTTCGATAGCAACCGATTTCGCCGATTTCGGCACCGACCTGCGTGACCTGCGCAAGCGGCTGCGGGACGCCGGCGCGCAGGTCTTCGACGACTTCCCGAAGTACGGCACGTCGCTGCGACGCCTCCTCGGCATACGGTCCGAGCAGGCGCTCGAACTCTTCCACCAGACGGTTTCGATGAAGTCGGTCGGCAACCTGAACGACTTCGTCCGCGACCACATGCTCGAGCCCAGCGACGCCGCCGGACGCGTGCGCGACATCATCGGCCACTTCGAGGACCTGACCAAGGCGCACGACGCGGTCACCCGGGCGCGGGAGCAACTGGCCGCGCTCGAACCCGTCGTCAGCATCGCCGCGAGGTATGACGGTGCGCTCGCCGAACGCGGGGCCGCCGAGCGTGACCGGTCCGCGGTGGCGTTGTTCGTCGCAGAGCTGCGCTCCGGCCTGTTCGCCGCCGAGATCGCCGAGCTGGAGACCCAGGAGACCCGGTTGCGCGACGAGCTGGGCGCAGCCCGGCAGCAGCGCGATCGGCTGGCCGGCGAGCGGGAGGCGCTGGTCGAGGAGCGTGCGCGAGCCGGCGGCGACCGCATCGGCGAGCTGGAACGCCTGACCCGGGATGCCCGCGCCCAGGCCGAACAGCGCCGGGAGACGCGTGCGCTGTTCGATCTCGCGGTGGCCGGCGCCGGCTGGGATCCGGTCGGCGACCGCACCGGCTTCGTCGCGCTGGCCGGGCGGGTCGCGGCCGAGCGTCCGCAGCTCGCCGATGCCAAGCGCGCCCTCGACAACGCGGCGGCCGAGGCGTTCGCCACCGAGCGGGAACTCGGCCGGCGCGTCGACCGGCTGACCGAGGAGCTGCACAGCCTGGAGCAGCGCACCAGCAACCTGCCGTCGGAGCAGGTCGAGCTGCGCGAGCGGTTGTGCGACGAGCTTGGCCTGACCACTGAGGACCTGCCGTATGCCGGCGAGCTGCTCGACGTCCACGGGGACCAGGCCGCATGGCGCGGCGCCGCCGAACGCGTGCTGCGCGGCTTCGCGCTCTCCTTGCTGGTGCCGCAGCAGCACTACGACGCAGTCACCGGGTGGGTTAACGACAACCGGCTGAGCGTGCGCGGCCGGGGAGGCCGCACGGTCGGTGCCCGGCTGATCTACGAACGCGTCGCGGAGCGCAGGGTTCCGCTGCAACGCGATCCCAGTGCGACGCTGCTGCTCGCGGACTGCCTGGAGGTCAAGGACGGGCCGTTCGCGGCATACCTCACCGACGAACTCAGCAAGCGCGCCGACCACCGGTGCGCGCGGACGCTGGCCGAGTTCCGCAGCGAGCGCCGCGCCGTCACCACGCAGGGGCAGGTGCGCTCCGGCGACCGGCACGAGAAGGACGACCGGCACCGCGTCGACGACCCACGCCGGTGGGTGCTCGGCTGGGCCAACGAGCGCAAGATCGCGGCGCTGCGTGCCGAGGTCGACGAGCTGGCCGCCGAGCGCGACCGCGCCGTGGCTGAGGCTGCCGAAGTCGGCGCGCGGCGTGAAGCGATCCAGGCGCAGCTGGACGCGCTCACCCGGCTGGAGGGTTTCCGCAGCTGGGACGACGTTGACGTCGCCGAGGCGGTCGCCCGGGCGGAGGCGTATGACGCCGAGCGCGCCCGCCTGGCCAGTGGTTCCTCCCGGCTGGCCGAGATCACCGCGGCACTGGAGCGCAACGCGCAGGCCGCGGCGGCCGTGGCCGAGCAGATCGACGCGCTGACCGGGGAGGTCGCGACGACGACCAAGGCGACCGAGCAGGCCCGGCACGGCAAGCAGCGCGACGACGAGCTGATCGCGGGATGGCCGGCCGGCGAGGCGGTGGCGGCGCGCGCGTCATACGACGCCCTGACCGCACGCCTCGGCCGCACGGTGCCGGCGCGGTCGGCCGACTGCGCGGCCGCGGAGAAGCAGCTGACCGACACCTTGACCGCGCGCATCGAGCGCCTGGGCAGGGAACTCGGCGGATACGGGCAGAGTCTCGGGCAGGCGATGGGGGAGGTGCTGCGCCGGTGGCCCGAGCTGCGTGCCGACCTGGACGCGACGGTCGACTCGCGGGCCGACTTCGTGGCGCTGCGTGACCGGGTCGCCGGTGACGACCTGCCGCGCTTCGAGCAGGAGTTCAAGGACCAGCTCAACAAGAACGCCATCCAGGAGCTCGCCGGGTTCAACAACTGGCTCGGCCGGCAGGCGGCGGCCATCGACGAGCGGGTGGAGCGGATCAACGAGGCGCTCGGTGCGGTGCCCTACAACCCGGGTCGCTACATCCGGCTGGAGAAGGAAGCGACCGTCAACCAGGAGGTTGCGCAGTTCCGCGCCGACCTGCGCAACCTGACCAATGACAGCCTGGTCGTCGACGGCGACCAATACTCCGAGCAGCGCTTCCTCGACGTGCAGCGGATCATCGAGCGGTTCCGCGGCCGGGACGGTTTCGCCGACTCGGACAAGACCTGGACCCGTCGGGTGACCGACGTCCGCAACTGGTTCGTTTTCTCCGCCTCCGAGCGCGACCTGGAGTCGCATCAGGAGTGGGAGCACTACAGCGACTCCGACGGGAAGTCGGGCGGTCAGAAGGAGAAGCTCGCCTACACCATCCTGGCGGCGTCGCTCGCCTACCAGTTCGGCCTGGAGTGGGGTGTCGCCCGGTCCAAGGACTTCCGCTTCGCGGTGATCGATGAGGCGTTCGGCCGCGGCTCGGACGCCTCGACCCGCTACGCGCTGGAGTTGTTCGCCAAGCTGGGCCTGCAACTGCTGATCGTGACTCCGCTGCAGAAGGTTCACGTCATTGAGCCCTACGTCAAGGCAATCGGTTTCGTCGACAACCCGACCGGCACCTTCTCCCGGTTGCAGACGATGACGATCGAGGACTACCGCACCCGCCGCGACGGCAGCCGTCGGTGACGGCCCGTCGCTGGACGACGCCGGACGACATCGCCGCGGCGGTTCGCCGGCGCTGGGACGACGGGTCATTGCTGCGCGCCGACGCCGGTGTCATGCCGCTGACCGCGATCGACATCCCGGTCCGGGGCCCGCGGCCGTCGCAGATCGGCGACGACCTGAACTCGGTGCGGGAGTGGGTGGCCGCGCTGGACGCCGGCAGCCGCGACGGCCGGCGCTACACCGTGCACCGGCAGGCGATCGGCGGGCGCCGGATCGGCCGCAACGAATTGCCGTCCCGGGTCCAGGTGTCGTCGCTGGACCAGGCGTGGGCGCTGCTCGGTGTCGCGGCGGACGTGGGCCGGTTCCGGGAGCTCGTCGCGCTGACGGCAACCGACCCTGCGGTGCGTGCCTGGGTGCTCGACCACCCGCACCGGGCGCTCGAGTTGTATGACGAGATGCTCCCGCTGCTGGCGGCATACCGCTGGCTGGACGAGCACCGCGGCGAGCCGCACTACCTGCGGGAGATCAGCGCGCCCGGCGTCGACACCAAGTTCGCCGAGCGCCACCGCGGCGTGCTTGCGGCGATGCTCGGCGTGCCGTCCTCGGCGTCCGGGTTCCGCACCGCGCTGGGTCTGCGGGCCAAGCCGGAGCTGGTGCGGTTGCGACCGGCGGCGGGCCTCGGCCTTCCGGCGCCGATGAGCGAACTCGCAGTCCGGGCGACCGAATTGGCGCAACTGGCGATCGAGCCGCGCCGGGCACTGGTCATCGAGAACGAGATCACCTACCTCAGCGTCGACGTCCCGCAGGACGGAGTCGTGTTGTGGGGCAAGGGTTTCGACGTCGACAACGTCGGCCGCCTGCCGTGGCTGGCGAATGCCGATGTCGTCTACTGGGGCGACCTGGACACGCATGGCTTCGCCATACTCCATCAGCTGCGCGCCTGGCTGCCGCAGACACGATCGGTGCTGATGGATCGCGAGACGCTGCTCGCGCACCGGGAACGCTGGGTACGTGAAGGGCGCCCGACCCGCGCCGCGCTCACCCGCCTGACTGGTGCCGAGCAGGACGTCTACGCCGACCTGGTCGGCGACGCGTTCGGGCCGAAGGTCCGCCTGGAGCAGGAGCGGGTGGACTGGACCTGGGCGCGCCGTCGCCTGGCTTATGCCGCGCCGAGTGGGCAATGGGTGTCGTGAGAGCGCGAGCCTGAGTGCATCTACTGTCCACTCGCGGGCGACACCCGGGTTGCCCGCGTATCCTCCGAGCGTTCGATCGCCCGATAAGACAGGGGATTTTCGTGCCCGGCACGCCGAATGAAGAGTGGTTGCAGCACCTGGACTACGGCCCGTTGCAGCTTTCCCGCCGACAGTGCAAGGACGCGGTGAAGGCATACCGGGCCTACTTCGAACCACGGGAAGCCGCCCAGCCGCTGGTGTCGCGAACGGTCGGCGACTGGTCGTGGGTGTTGCGCTGGAAGCAGGCCGAGTTCGCCCGCATCAACAACCTGGCGTATGAGTCGGACCCGGGTCAACGGCCGTATGCCGACGTCGACCTGTCGCCGAATTCCGAGTTCCGCGTCCATCACACCCTCACCACTGCAGACGGCCGCATCACGGTCGGCTCCACCGAGGAATGGAGCGCTGGTATGACGCTCGGCTCCGGCCGGTTCACCAAGTTCGTCCGGGTCGCTCTCGGCCATCCGTCGCCACAGATCAAACTCGTCCCGAGGCACCACCGGAAGCGCGACGCGACAAACCCGCTCGACCAGCACTTCGACGTTACGGGTGCGACGGTGTTTCTGCCCAGAACGGTGACCGGTGGTCCCGAGACGTTCCAGCTGGATCAGCAGCTGCAGGACTCCGGCGCCGGCCTGTTCCACCGGGACAAGGCGACCCGCCAGTTGCGCAAGGAGTACGCCGCCCAGATGGCCGACGCCACCCACGAGCGGGCCGCCGGCTTCTTCGATGACAACCTCACGGCGCTGCTGATCGAGCAGGCACACGACTGCAAGATCGAGTTCCACGGGTCGCACGCTTTCCTGTCGCACGAGGTTTCCTCCGAGGACGCGCAAATCAAGCCGGACGTGATCGGCCGGATGTTCCAGCTCGCTGTCACGCTCGGGCCGGCCCTGTCGGCGGCGACAGCGTCCGCACCGAGAGGACAGTAGTTGTCGTGAGAGGGCGAGCCTGGCCGCAACTACTGTCCACTCGCCGCCCCAGCTCGGGGCGCGGCGACTCACCTGGCGGCGCGGTCTCCCGGTCGTCCGATCACCAGCACACTTTCTGACCCGCTCGCGCAGGTCCGGCCGGGCCAGCACCAGCGACACCAGCACCGCGCGCATGGCTGCGCTGGGCTCGACCGCGAAGATCGGCACGTCCGGCACCGCGTCGGCCAGCGCGACCGTGGACAGTCCCGTGCCGGCGCCGAGGTCCAGGATCGGCCCGCGGTGCGGAGCGGAAGCTGCTCAGCGCGGCCGGCGGTATGCCGAGCTCGTTCGCCCACCCGCTGCCGCAGGCCGAGACGTCGTAGAACTCCGCCGACGTGGCGTCCAAGTCGGTCTCCATCGACCGGTTCACCAACTGGACTTGGTGACGCCGGGAAGTTCCCCGTTCAGCGCCATCTGGCGGAACCGCACGCGGGAGAGGCCGAACTTGCGCAGGTGCCCGCGCGGCCGCCCGTCGCGCTCGGCCGCACTGGCTGCTGTGCGCGCGAGTTCCTTGAGTTCTGAACGCTTTTCGGCATACTTCGCCACGGTCTGCTCACGGCGGCGTTGCGCGGCGATCTTGCTGGTCTTGGCCATCAGCGGGTCTCCTTGAACTCGACGTGCCGGCGGATCTTCGGGTCGTAGCGCCGCAGCACGAGCCGGTTGGGGTTGTTGCGGCGGGACTTCTTGGTGACGTAGCGGCGGCCGGTGTGATGCTGCTCGTGCTCGGTTGTCATGGTGTCTGCTGGTGTCCGGGTGGGGTCGGTCGCTCCACCGCGGCGGTCGCCGTGGCGGGTTCGCGGACGTGTTCCAGGGCGTCGGCGACGACGTGTGCGACGTGCCGGTCGGCCAGGAGGTAGGTGACCTCCTTGCCGGTGCGGTTCGCGGTGACCGGCCCGGCCAGGCGCAGCGTCTTCAAGTGCTGCGAGACGAGCGGCTGCGACATACCCGTCGCCGACGCCAGCGCTCCGACCGTGCGTGGTTCGTCGCCGATCAGGTGCAGCAGCCACAATCGCGACTCGTTGCCCAGTACCTTGAAGGGCTGCGCAGCCTCGGCAAGTCCCGGCTGCGTGTCCGTGAGGCACAGCCACTCACACGCATAGACGAATTGCAATGTGACCATGTTGGTGGGAATGGTTCTCGACCGCAGTGCGACTGGTCGGCTACTCGGTGGTGTGCGTGTGCATGCGCGCGCCGGACCGGTTGAAGATGCTGATGACCTGGGCGGGGCGCCCACCGTCGGCCGACATCGCGTGCGGAGTGCGGGTGTCGAACTCCGCTGCTTCCCCTCGTGTCAGCACGAGATCCTGGCTGCCCAGGCGCAGCCGCAACCGCCCCTGCAGGACATACAGCCAGTCATATCCGTCGTGCACCTGCAACTCGGGCAGGACGCCAGCGGCCGGGTAGGTGATCTTGTAGGTCAGGACCGGCGAATTCTCCGGCGCGAGCGGCACTATCACCAGACCGGCCCTGCGGATCATCGGGCGCCGGACGCGTGGGTCGGCTTCCGTCGCGATCAGATCGTCCAGGCGGATGCCGAGCCGGCGCGTCAGCGGCACGAGCAACTCGAGGTTCGCCTGCCGCTTGCCCGATTCGAGGCGGGAGAGCGTGCTCGCCGACATACCGGCACCGGTAGCCAGCCCCTCCAGGGTCAAGCCGCGCTCACGCCGCGCGGCTCGCAACCTGGGACCGATGTGGCTGAGATCTTCGCTCAGTGCGTGTCCGTGCGGCTCACCCATCGCCTCTCCTTGCTGTTTTGGCAAGATTCTTTGCAACTATTGCACCACCTCTCGCATGCTGGCGATATGCAACACATCGAATGGGACGTGATCATCGCCGGCGGTGGTCCGGCCGGACTTTCTGCCGCGCTCATGCTCGGCCGGTCGCGCCGCCGGGTGCTGGTGATCGATAGCGGAAGTCCCCGCAACCGATTCGCGGCGCACATGCACGGGGTGCTCGGCCAGGAAGGGGTCGCACCGGCAGAACTCGCGCAGCGTGGCCGGGCGGAGGCAGCAGACTACGGGGTCGAATTCCGGGACACGGTGGTGGAACGGGTCGACCGCGAACCCGAGGGCGTCCTGGTGACCACTGCGGACGGTATGGCGCTGCACGCTCGCGCCCTGGTCGCGGCGACCGGGCTGAGGGACCGGCTGCCGGAGGTTGCCGGCCTCGCCGAGCGGTGGGGCAGCACCGTGCTGCACTGTCCCTACTGCCACGGGTGGGAGGTGCGCGACCAGCGGCTCGGCGTGCTGACGACATCGCCGGTCGGCCTGCATCAGGCCGAGCTCATCCGGCAGTGGAGTGACCGGGTGGTGGTTTTCACCGCCGGGCTCGGTGAGCTGGGCGATGAGGCGCAGGCTCGCCTGCGGGCACGCGGCGTCCGGCTGGAATCCGAGCCGGTCGAGCAGATCCTCGGCGAGGGCGCAGCCATCTCCGGAGTGCGGCTACGCGGTGGGCGGACGGTCTCGGTCGATGCGATCTTCACGGCCGGCGCCGCGGTCGCGCGCGACCGCTATCTCGCGCACCTGTGCCTGGATCGCACCGAGACACCGTTTGGTTCGTTCGTGAGCACCGATGCGACGGGACGGACCAGCGACGAACGGGTATGGGCGGTCGGGAACATCGTGAATCCCGCTGCGAACGTGCCGATGTCGATCGGTGCCGGTGCGTTCGCCGGGGGTGCGGTGAACGGTGCGCTGGTCGCCTGGGACTTCGACGCGGCAGTGCGGGAGCAGATGCCCGTGCGCTGAGCCGGGGGGCTGCCATGCTGTGGTCACCCATCAGCGAAGAGGCCAGGAGGTCCGTGGCATGCCCGAAGCAGTCCAGCCGTATGACGCCGCACTCGTGCGCGCGCAATTTCCCGCGCTGCGCAGCGGGCGGGCACATTTCGACGCGCCGGGCGGCACACAGACTCCCGAGCCGGTCGCCCGGGCCGTGTATGACGTACTCGCCGGCCCGCTGTCCAACCGCGGCCGGCGCACTCCCGCCGAGCGCAACGCGGATAGCTTCGTGCTGGCCGCCCGAGACGCGATGGGCGACCTGCTCGGCGTCGACCCGGGCACCGTCGTGTTCGGGCGCAGCGCGACGGCCCTGACGTTCGACATGGCACGCACGCTGGCCCGGACCTGGCAGTCGGGGGACGAGATCATCGTCAGCCGCCTCGACCACGACGCCAACGTCGCGCCGTGCCTGATCGCCGCCGAGCGCGCCGGAGTGAGGGTGCACTGGGCGGACTTCGACCCGGCCACCGGCGAGCTCGACCTCGCCTCGATCACCGGCCGGCTGTCCGAACGCACGCGGCTCGTCGCGCTCACCGCCGCGTCGAATCTCATTGGCACCACACCGGATATCGCTGCGGTGGCCGAGGCGGTGCACCGCACGCCCGGGCTGCTGTATGTCGACGGTGTCCACTACACCGCGCACGAATTCGTGGACGTGCCGGCGCTGGGCGCGGACCTCTACGTGTGCTCGCCCTACAAGTTCCTCGGGCCGCACCACGGCGTGCTGACCGGCCCGGCCGACCTGTTGCGCGACCTTGCGCCGGACAAACTGCGCCCGTCCACCGACGCAGTGCCCGAGCGTTTCGAACTCGGCACTCTCCCCTACGAATTGCTCGCCGGCACCGCGGCAGCGGTCGACTTCCTGGCCGGGCTGGTGCCCGGTGACGGCGCGCGACGCGACCGGTTACGCGCTTCACTGACCGCGCTCGCCGTGCACGAGGACGCGTTGCGGGACCGGGTCGAGCAGGCAATCGCGCAGCTCCCGCAGGTGACGGTTCACTCACGCGCGGCCGAACGGACGCCGACGCTCTTCATGACCTTCGACAGCCGCTCGCCCGAGGAGGTGTCCGACCATCTCGCGGCGGACGGCATCGATGCACCGGCAGGCACGTTCTACGCCTACGAGCCCGCCCGGCGGCTCGGGGTGGACAGCGGGTTGCGGATCGGGCTGGCGCCATACAGCACCCAGGAGGACGTCGACCGGTTCATCGTGTCGCTGGGCGATCTCCTGGGCCGCTGAGCAGGCGTCCCGCGAATGACGGCTTCCTCGGCGAACGACGGTGAGATTGCGCCGTCGTTCGGCGAATTCGCCGTCACTCGGCGCGGTGCGACCGGTGGTCAGCCGGCGCGGCCGACCTTCCAGTAGCCGGTGAACTCGATGCGTGACTTGGGCACGCCGGCGGCGACGAGGTGGCGCCGGGATCCGGCGACCATCGCCTGCTCGCCGCCGAAGTAGGCCTGGAGCCGCACCGGCTCGTCCGGGGTGAACGAGGCGACTTCGGCGAGTGCGGCCACCCCGGCGGTTGCGTGCGGGTCGTCGCGAGTCAGCCACCGGATCTCGAACCCGTCCGGTGCGTCCAGTGCTTGACGGTCCGCCGGGTCGCCGGTCTCGATGATCGCCAGCCCGGTCGCGTCTCGCGGCAGGTCGCGCAGGATACCGGCGACCGCGGGCAGCGCGGACTCGTCCGCGGCCAGCAGCACGAACGCGGCATCGTCCAGCGGATCGAAGCCGCGTCCCTGGTCCAGCAGCACCACGTGCTCGCCGGGTTCGGCCCGCTGTGCCCACGGCCCGGCGATGCCGGCGTCTCCGTGGATCACGAAGTCGACGTCGAGTTCGCCCTGATCACTGCGCAATTCGCGCACGGTGTAGCTGCGGAACGGCGGCCGGGTGCCGGACTTCTTCGTCAGGTATCTCAGGTAACCGCCCAAGCCGAAACTGTCGGGGACGGCATCGAAGTCGGTGGTCCCGTCCGGGCGAGGCAGGAAGAGCCGGAACCACTGGTCGAAGCCGTGCTGGGGCATCCGTCGTATGTCGTCCCCGGCGAAGGTGACACGTTGGACGTGCGGCGAGAGCCGCGCAGAGCGCGTGACCTCGGCGTGGTAGAGGCCGGACTGTTTCCGTCCATCACTGAATCCCATGTAGTTAGGTTAGCCGAACCTAACTACAGATGGATCTCAGGTTCGCGCACGGTTGCGCGGCGCACCCCGCCGGCGACCCGTTGCCACTCGTGCACGCCGCACGGGCGGACGAGGAAGAATCGTGGCATGACATCGGATGCACCGCTGGTGGAGCAGCGCTGGGCCAGCTCCGTGGGCCAGCGTCCGCGCGCATCGGCCGTCGCGGTCTCCGCGGAGGTGGTGGTTGCGCAGGAACGCCAGACCCGGCTGGTATGTCGCGACGTGCGCGACGGCACGGTGCGCTGGGAGCGCCCGGCGGGCGTCACCTCGTTCATCGAGATCGCCGGTGGTCGATGTCTGGCGACGAGCGGGCGGACCGTCACCTGTCGCGAACTTGGCTCGGGCGAGCTGCTGTGGCGGGTCGAAAACCGCCGGCCGGTAAAAGGTTTCGGTGTAGTCAGCGATGTTGCGGTGATGGGCGGCTGGCGCGGCTACAGCCCGGTCGAAGCCGTCGACCTGGCGACCGGCCAGCGGCTGTGGAGCCGTCGGATCGAGTCCGCCACAGCTGTGGACTGGGCCGGGGCCGTCCTGCTCGGAGGGCGCTGGGAGGTGCAGTTGCTCAACCGGCGCGACGGCGCCCAGATCGCGCAGTGGCAGCCACCGGAGCCGCTCGCGGAGACTCACGGTGACGCGGTCTGCAGCGTGGTCGACGACGAATTCGCCGTGGTGCGCGCTGGCGGGAGCTCGGTATGGTGCCTGGGCCGCAGTCGACCCGGCGTAGTGCCGGTCGCGACTCATTGGGCAGAGCTCGCGGATGAGGCGCCGATTGTCACCGGCGACCTGGTCTGGGTGCGCGAAAAGCATGGTGGTGCAGTCATTTTCACCCACGGAGTGCGCGGTGGGCGTCGCCTTCGCCCGATGTTGCGTCGTCGGGCGACGGGCCGCATCGTCAGCGGTGCGACAAGGCACGCGACGGGCACTCTTGGCGCCTACGTCGGCACCGGCTCGCCCGTTGTTCCTGGCGTGGTCAGGGCACCCGGAGGTCGGTTCCTGGTCGCGACCGAGGACGGCGCGCTCGTGAGCGTGGACCCCGCGCAGGGGCTGGTGGGTCGGCAGACCTCAGTCGGCTTCCGCCCGAGCGAGCTGCGTGCGCTGCCGGATGGCGGGGCGCTCCTGGTGACGAAGAACTCACTCCTGGTACTGGATCCGGTGATGCCGTGATTCACTCCGGTCGCGGTGCCGCACATGCGATTACGCGGCAGCGACCTGCACCGGCACCGCCCTGCTGCGTATGACGAGAGCGCCTCTGCCAGGTTGTGGTCGCCCGGCCGGCCCGAGCGTCGCGCCGAGCAGGTCACCGTCACGCCGTCCCGGCTGGAGGATCACGCCGGTCTGCCGGCGGCGCAGCTCGGCCACCGCGCCGCGGAAGGCATTCGCGAGAGTCTCGGATTGCCCTGTCGCACAGACGATTCCGCCGTCTCGGCGGCCGTGCTGCAGGTAGTCCGCGATCAGGTCGTCGATCGGCGAGCCGATCAGCTCGTCGAGATCGTCCACGAGAAGGGCGCCGCCCGGTGTCGCGTTCAGCCAGGTCGCGAGCGCCTCCGGCCGGGCCGCGTCGACGACCCGCGCGACGCTGGGCAACTGCGGTGGACGGCCATGCCCGTCGATCCAGCAGATGGCCCGGTCGCCCAGTTGGTGCGCGATGGTCGTGAGGGTGGTGGTGCGCCCACTGCGCGCGGGTCCGGCGATGAGGGCGGCCAGTTCCCCGAAGCTGCCCAGGGGCAGCCCGACCGGTTCGACGGTCGCACCTCCGATGCCGAGCATGACCGTGCCCTGTTCGGCACGTAGATCGGCCCGGGAACACCGGGATGGCATCGGCCGGAAACGGTGCACCTCCGGCGCCACCATTCCCTGCGCGACCGCCGAAATATATTGGACGACAGAGGATCCCGACAGATCGTCGATCAGGCTTGCCACCTGGAGTTCGAGACCGTCGGGGCAATTGACGGCCCGCCCCGGTGGCATCTCGACCGGCAGGTCGGCCTCCTTCATGCCGAGCAGGACGACGTCGGTGCGGTCGGCGAGTCCGAGCACCAGCCGGCCGGAGAAATGACTCGCGACCCGGCCGGTGCCCAGGCTGCGTCCGCCGGAGGCGGCGACATACAGCCCGACGGCTCTGCCGTCCCGCAGCAGTTGCAGGATGTCGTCGGCGAGGCGCCCCATCGTGGTCTCCTCGCTCACCTCGGTCAATGCCTCCCAGCCGTCGATGAGCAGCAGGATCCGCGGCAGCCTGCCGCCCAGGCGCGCATGCTCGCCGAATCCGGCGACTTCTTCACGAGCGAACTGCTGCTGACGAGAGCGGGTTTCGTCTTGCAGCCACTGCACCAGCCGGCTGATGCGACCGGCGTCGTCGCGCTCGATCACCGCGCCGCACTGGGGGAGCGCAGCCAGCGCGCCGAGTGCGGAACCTGTGTCGATCGCATAGAGCGCCAGCCCGCCGTGCGGCCAGGCGGATGCCGCTTGCACGGCGATCGTGCGCAGCAGCGATGAGCGACCGCTGCGCGGACCGCCGATGACTGCCAGGTGCCCGTCCGACTCGGGTGCCCAGGCGATCGGGCGGGTTGCCTGCTGGTCAGGCAGATCGAGCAGTCCGAAGCGGATCGCCTCCGGCCCGCGCGCGTTGCCGCTCAGGTCCACCGCATCCCCGCTCAGCTCGCCGGTGGTCACCAGCGAAGGCAAGGGCGGCAGCCACGGCGAGTCCGGTGGCGCGATGCCGAGCTTCTCGCTGGCCCAACGGATTGCGTCTACGGCCCGGCGCAGGTCAGTCGGTCCGTCGTCGGTGCTGCGGGTGGTGGTCAGCAGGACGGGTGAATGCCCGGTGGCTGGCACCCTCGACACTTCGATGGCTGCCGACCCGATGCCGCTCCATCCGCCGATCCGGGCACTCTGGAAGGTCACCGGCCGGCCTCCACCGGTCCGGAGGATCGCCCGCCCCGGGAGGGTGGCCGGGATCTGCGCTGCGTCCGCGCTCTCGATGACGTCCTGGGAGTCGGTGCCGTCGCGCATCCGCAACGCGATCCGCAGATTCACGTTCGCCCGGATATCCGCCGACACGACCCCGGCCGGCCGTTGGGTCGCGAGCACGAGATGTATGCCGAGAGAACGCCCGACGGCCGCCAGCCGGACCAGGCCAGCGATGAAGTCGGGCAATTCGTCTGCCAGCACGCGGAATTCGTCGATGATGAGCACCAGCCGCGGCAGTGACTGAGTGGGTGCGAGCCGCTGGTAATCCTCCAGGTCCTTGGCACCGACGGCGGCGAGTTGCTGCTCGCGGCGCCGCACCTCGGCGCCGAGAGAGGACAGCGCTCGCGCCGTCAGGTGCGCGTCGAGGTCGGTGACCAGGCCGACCGTGTGCGGCAGCTCGGCGCACTGCTGGAAGGCCGCGCCTCCCTTGTAGTCGACGAGCACGAAGACCAGTTCGTCGGGCCGGTTGGCCACGGCGAGCGAGGTCACCAGCGTCTGCAGCAACTCCGATTTGCCCGCACCTGTGGTCCCGGCGATCAGGGCATGCGGACCATCCGCTGCGAGATCGGTCCACAGCACACCGTCCGCGGCAACGCCCCACGGTGTCCGGGTCGCGCGGGGATGCGATCGCCAGTGCCGGGCGACGTCATCGCCGGACGTGATGTCGACGCCGGCGGTGCGCCATACGTCCACGAGAGAAGCACGCTCCGGTGGCGTGCCCGCGTCTGCATCAGGTGTCGCGTCGGCCGTCTGCGCCAGGTGATGTGCGACGGCGCGTGTCAGGGCCGGCTCGACCAGATCGGGGCAGCCTGCGGCGTTGACGGCACCCCGAGTGACCAGCCGTGTCGGGTCGGCGAGTTCGATCGTCACTGCGCACTCGGCCGGGAGGTCGTCGCTGTCACCGAGCGCGATGATGGCAACGCCGGCCGGATCGCTCGCGGCCAGCAGCGCGCTCACCGCCGCATGGTGCCCGAGCTGGGACCAGCCATCCAGGACGAGCACGGTGGAGACGGGCGCTGTCTCGTGCGCACCTCGCAGCTTGTCGCCGTCCGGCGCAAGAGCGGAAAGCAGCTGCTGGCAAGCAGTTTCGTCGGTCTCGAGGTCGACGATGCTGCTGCTCGCATGCGGGCGCGGCGTTAGGTGCGGCAGGTCAGCAGCCCATTCCCAGTCCGCGCGGCTCGCCGCAGAGTCGCAGATCACGGCTACCCGCACGAATCGCGGAGACTGCCAGGCAGCGACTTGGAGCAGCAGCCCATCCGCCAACCGGTGGCAATCCGCCCGGTTGCCGGTGATGCCGATGACGCGAGACTCGTTGAGAGACAGCAAGATTGGCGCTTCACTCAGGGTGATCGTCTCGGTCGGCAGCCCGCCACCGGTCACCCGCACCATGCTAGGAATCGTGCCGGTGCCGACCCGGCACATCAGGTAGTCGTCATGTGTCACCGATCGAGCCCATAGGCGGTGGTCGCGGGCGGCCGCAGCACGCAGCGTGTCGCTGATCGGCGGCGTGAGCCGCCGCCGGAGTGCGAGTTCGGACGCGGCCGCTGCGAGCCGGTCATCGGCCAGTTGTGTGCAGGCAGCGGCATACTCGGCGGTCTTGCGTTTCGCGCGAGCACTTCCGCCCTGGCGGTCGGAGAGGTACTGCCCGATCATCATTACCGGCCCGAGGAACGCGAACATCAGGAACATGGTGTTGTGCAGCAGCCAGGCCATGGCGACGGCGACCACCATCGGCAGCGCGATCACCGGCCACGGGATCCGGGCGCGTTCGGATTGCTCTGGGGGAGTGGGGCGTTCGAGTGTCGTGGTGCTCAGCTGCGGCGGAGTGCGCGACGCGCGCTGGAAGGGGATCCGGCAGGTCTCGTCACTCGCGGCTCGCACCGCATGAGGCAGCGCACGTTCGATGATGAGCGTGGACGACCCTGCGCGCAGCCGCTGCCCTGCGCGCAGCTCGGCGGGGCAGCCTTGCGCCAGTCGCACGCCATCGATCGCGCTGCCGTTGGTGGACCCGGCGTCGGAGACCATGGCGCGCCCCTGGTCGACACCGACCACCAGATGAGCGCGCGACAGGCCGGGGTCATGCAGCACCAGCGTGTTGGAGGGTGCGCGGCCGATCCGTTGCGGCGCCGTGCCGAGCGGGGTGCGCGCGCCGGTGACCGGGCCTTCGGCGACGACGAGATCCAGCAGATGCTGGGGCGTCTGGGCCGTCGGTGCGGCGGCGACCTGCGCACCGGTGAGCAGCGGGTGCTGGCCGAGGACGCTGTCGTCATACAGGACCTGATCGGCGATGTATGCCGGCTCGGGCACGCTCAGCCCGGCCGCCCGCAGCGACTCCCGTAGTTGTGCCCAGCGGGTGCCGTCGCCGGCGCGCACGCAGACGGTGCGGCTGCACTCCCGGCCCACCAGGTGCAGCCGTATGGCGCGGGTCGTGCTTTGTTCCGGCGACTCGGCAACGGCAGGCATGCCCGGATTCTGGGCCGTCTGGCAGGTACGGCGCTGCGGCAGCCGACGCAGCTGTGGATAACGCGCGGGATTCCGGTACTCAACCACCGATTTCGAACGGCGCCTGTGGACAACCGTTTTCGGGTGTCCGACGTGGGGCATGCTGAAGAAGCGGCGAGCACCCCGGACGGACCCCGGCCCCGGGGTCTCGCCGCACCGCGGGGCAGCGTGCGCCAACGGTGGACAAGCCAAGGTATGGAATCGGTAAAGTCCCGGCGTGTCGCGTCTCGCTGGTGGTTTCCTGTGTTTTAGGTGCGCGATTGCTCTGAATTCGACGTGAATGTCAGGGGAGGTTGATCGATGGACGGCGCCGATGTCATTGAGGACGAGATCCGCGAGCTGATCCGTCGCCAGCGCCTCGATCCTGCCCACGATCAGCAGGTGCTGCACGGTCTGGTGCGTGAGGCGGTGCAGGACTATGAGGAGCGCAGCCTGCACGGCGGGCTCGCCCCGCTGGGTGACCGGGAGCAGGCCACCCAGCGGGTGCTCGACGCGGTGCTCGGCTTCGGCCCGCTGCAGCCCTACCTGGACGACCCGACTGTTGAAGAGATCTGGGTGAACGAGCCGGAGCGCGTCTTCGTCGCGCGACACGGGGTGCCCGAACTCACGCCGACCATCCTCAGCGCCGAGCAGGTCCGCACCCTGGTGGAGCGGATGCTGAAGCCGAGTGGGCGGCGCATCGATCTCAGTTCGCCGTTCGTGGACGCGACGCTGCCCGACGGCAGCCGCTTGCACGTCGCGATCCCGGACATCACCCGCAGCCACTGGCTGATCAACATCCGCAAGTTCGTGGCGCGCGCCCGGCGACTGGAGGACCTGGTCCGGCTCGGCACCATCACGGCCCCGGCGGCTCGCTTCCTCGCGGCGGCCGTGGCGTCCGGTCTCAACGTCCTCGTCGCCGGCGGCACCCAGTCGGGGAAGACCACCACATTGAACTGCCTGGCGAGCGCGATCCCGTCCACCGAACGCGTCGTGTCGTGCGAGGAAGTCTTCGAACTCCAGCTCAGCCTGCGTGACTGGGCGGCGATGCAGTGCCGGCAGCCGAGCCTGGAGGGCACCGGCGAGATCCCGTTGCGGCGACTGGTCAAGGAAGCGCTGCGGATGCGCCCGTCGCGCATCATCGTCGGCGAGGTGCGTCAGGAGGAGAGCCTGGACCTGCTGATCGCGCTCAACTCCGGACTGCCTGGTATGGCGACCTTGCACGCCAACTCGGCTCGCGAGGCGATCGTCAAGATGTGCACGCTCCCGCTGCTCGCCGGCCCCAATGTGAGCTCGACGTTCGTGGTGCCGACCGTCGCAGCCTCGATCGACCTGGTCGTGCACATTGCGCTCGACCGGGACGGCACCCGCCGCGTTCGCGAGATCGTCGCCGTGCCCGGTCGTGTCGAGGGCGACGTGGTCGAACTCGCCGATATCTACGCGCAGCGGAACGGACAACTCGTCCGTGGCAGCGGATTCCCCACGCATCAGGAGCAATTCGAGCGCGCTGGCTACCACGTCGCCGAACTTCTGGGGGACAGATGAGCGAGCGAAGCGAGGGACCAACAGGGCTCAGGGCGAATCGCGGATCACGACGTAGGAGGGGGCCGCGATGAGCGAGCGAAGCGAGGGACCAACAGGGCTCAGGGCGAATCGCGGATCACGACGTAGGAGGGATCCGCGATGAGCGTCGTGATTCCGCTCATCTTCGGTGCCGGGTTGCTGTGCATCTGGTGGTCGTTCTGGCCGCGCGAGGAGACAGCCCGGCGCCGCACGGGCGCAGTGGTGACCGACCGCCTCGCCGACGAGGTCGTCCAGTCCGGCATCACCGGGCTCACTCGCGGGCGTCTGCTCTGGTTGTCGGGCGGTGCGGGGGCATTCGCGCTGCTCGTCGTGATGGCGGTGACCGCTGTGCCGGCGATCGCGCTGGCGTTCGGCGGGCTCACGGCATACGCACCGATTGCGTTCGTCCGGGCCAAGGCCCGGCGACGGCGCTCCCAGTTGCGCGACCTGTGGCCGGACGTCGTCGACCACATCGCCTCGGCCGTCCGGGCGGGTCTTGCACTGCCGGAGTCGTTGTCCCAGCTGGCGATCCGCGGTCCGGAGGAGTTGCGGCCGGCGTTCGCGGAGTTCGCGCACGACTACCGAGCCACCGGCCGGTTCCACGACTGTCTCGATGCATTGAAGGCACGGCTCAGTGACCCGGTCGCCGACCGGCTGATCGAGTCGCTGCGCATCGCGCGCGAGGTCGGCGGCACCGATCTGGGCAAGCTGCTGCGCACGCTGTCGACTTTCCTGCGGGACGACGCGCGCACCCGCGCCGAGCTCGAGGCGCGCCAGTCGTGGACGGTCAACGCCGCCCGGCTCGCAGTGGCAGCCCCGTGGATCGTGTTGGCAATGCTGGCAACTCGCGGCAGTTCCCTGGCCGCATACCGGCAGCCGGCCGGGGTCATGGTGCTCGCGATCGGCACCGCCGTCACCCTCCTCGCCTACCGCATCATGCGCCGCATCGGCAGGCTGCCCGTCGAGGCGAGGGTGCTGCGATGATCGCGACCTATACCTGGCTCGGCGCGCTCCTCGGAGCGCTCGCCGGCGCAGGTGTGCTGCTGGCCTATGCCGGGCTGCCCATGCACCGCAAACCCGACCTCAACGCGCGCATCGAGCCCTACGTGCGTGACGCGCCGATGCCCTCGCGGCTGCTCTCCACACCCACCGACCGGCTCGATGTCAACCAGGTGCTGGCGCCGCTGCTGCGGCGTCTCGGGCACCTGGTCGATCACCTGCTCGGCGGCGCGACGTCGGTGCGCACCCGCCTCGAACGCGCCGGGCAGCCGCCCGACCTCGAAGGGTTCCGCGCCCAGCAGGCGCTGTGGGGGCTCGGCGCGATGCTGTTCGGCGGCTGTTATGTGTCGCTGAGCTTCGTCGGCGGCACCGGGTCTCCCGTGCGAGCGGTGCTCATCCTGGTCATCGCGTTCGCCGCCGGCGTGGTGCTGCGCGACCAGTTGCTGACGCGCGCCGCGGAGCGCCGCGAGCAGCAGATCCTTGCCGAATTCCCAGCAGTCGCAGAGATGTTGGCACTCGCGGTCACCGCGGGCGAGGGTGCAGCGGCCGCACTGGAGCGGGTCGCGAAGTTGTCGTCGGGCGAACTGTCCGGCGAACTCGCCCGATGCCTGGTCGACGCGCGTGCGGGGTCTTCGTTGCCGGTGTCGCTGCAGGGCTTGGCGGACCGCACCGGCATACCCAGCCTGGCCAGGTTCGTCGACGGCGTGGTCATCGCCGTCGAACGAGGCACGCCGCTCGCCGACGTGATGCGCGCCCAGGCCCAGGACGCCCGCGACTCCAGCAAGCAGCAACTCATCGAGCTGGGCGGGCGCCGCGAGCTGATGATGATGATCCCCGTCGTCTTCCTCGTGCTTCCGGTCACCGTGCTCTTTGCCATCTATCCAGGGCTCGACGTCCTCAACATGTCCATCTGAACCGTCACCAGAAAGTCCCGAGGAGAGAACCATGACAACCCTGACGAAGCTACGGACCAGGACGTTGCGCACGGCATGTGCCGCGCAGCAGCGCTTCGCGACGGCCGCGGACGAGCGCGAACGGGGTGATGTGCCCGGCTGGGTGCTCATCACCATCATGACCGCCGGGCTGGTCACGGTGCTGTGGACCACCGCCCAGGGTGCGCTGACCGAGCTCTTCGACAAGGCCGTCCACAGCGTCGGCGGTAAGCAGTAGCGCCGTGCGGGCATTGCGCCCGCAGGTCGTGCTGCGACGACTACGCACCGACGAAACCGGCTCTGCCGTCGCCGAATTCGCACTCGTCGGGGCATTAGTGGTGATCCTCTTCCTGGCCGCCTTTCAGGTCGGCTTCTCGCTTTATGTGCGCAACACGCTGATCGAGCACGCGGCGGAGGGCGCCCGCTACGGTGCGCGCGCCGACGCCACCCCCGGGATGGGGGCCGAGCGCGCGGCCGAGCTGATCCGCACCAGCCTGTCCGGACGGTATGCCGGCCACGTGTCGGCGTCCGTGGAGTCCGAAGGGGGTGCTCAGGTCGTGAAAGTGACCGTGCGCGCACCGCTGCCGGTCGTCGGACCGTTCGGGCCGTCGCAGGCGCTCACCGTCTCCGGGCGGGCGTATGCCGAGGCGCAGCCATGACGGCCGCGCTGCGCCGCCGGCTGCAGGTCGCCAGGGACGCGGACGCCAGCGAAAACGGCAGTGCGCTCATCGAATTCATCGTCATCGGACTGCTGCTCACCCTGCCGGTCTTCTACCTCGTCATCACCCTGGCGCGGCTGCAGGCGGGCACCTATGCCGTCGCGTCGGCTGCGCGTGAGTCGTCGCGGATGTTCGTGACCGCGCCCGACCAGTCGGCCGGCCAGGCGCGAGCGCAGGCAGCGGCCGCGATGTCTTTCGCGGACCAGGGATTCGGCGGGAAGGGGAGCGCTCGCATCGGCTGCAGCAAGCAGCCTTGCCTGAGCCCGGACGCGCAGATCGAGAGCGTCGCCGACCTGGACGTCGACCTGCCGCTCGTGCCCGATTTCCTGCGTTCCGTGGTGCCGTCGACGATCCACCTGCACTCCCGGCACGTCGAAGTCGTCGACCATTACCGCGCGTCATGAGGATCGGTGCTGCCCTGCTGGCCCGGCTGCCGCGACGCTCCGACGAGCACGGACGGATCGTGCTGCTGATCGCGGGGCTCTTCGGCGTGCTGTCGATGCTGATCGTGGGTGGGGTGAACGTCACCGCCATACAGCTCGCGCGGCTGCAGGTGATCGATGCCGCGGACGCAGCGGCGGCCGACGCCGCGGATGCCGCTGACGAGGGCGGCATCTACCACGGTGGGGTCGGCACCGAGCTGACGTTGTCGGACCGCTCCGTGCAACAGGTCGCCGGCCGGACCCTGGCGAGTCAGGACCTGCCGGCGCACGTGCTCGGCTGGCGGGTTGCTGACGGCACCGGCGCGCCGGATTCGCGGTCGGCGGTCGTGCAGGTCTCCGCAGTCGTGCGTCCACCGCTGCTCGGCAGCGTGATGTCCTCGATCTTCGGCGACGTGCACCTCACCGTGCAGTCCCGCGCACAGGCGCAGGTGCACTGAGCGCCGTAGGTTGGGTGCTGACAGCACCGACGAGACGAAGGAGATCGCGATGGCCTTTTGGTATGACGTTGAGAAGAACGAAGTCGTCGAGTCGCACCGGGACGGACTGACCCACGGCAACCTGATGGGTCCCTACGACACCGCGGACGCCGCGCGCAACGCGTTGAAGACCGCCGCCGAGCGGACCGCGAAGTGGGACAAGGAGGATGAGGAGTGGAACGATCGGTGAGCGCGTGGCCCGACCGGCCAGCGCGCTCCCGGTGACGCGTTGTCAGGCGCGGTCGCGTGACTCCAGGTGAGCGAGGACCGCGAGCACTCGCCGGTGCGTCGTCCCGTCGTCATACAGGCCCAGCTTGCCGAACACGGCCCGCATGTGGCTCTCCACCGTGCGATCGGAGACCCGCAGCAGCGCGGCGATCCGGGTGTTGGAGTGTCCTTGCGCGACGAGCTCGAGAACCTGCCGCTCTCGGTCGGTGAGCCCCAGCACCGGCGCTCCATCCGGGGTGGACTCCACGAGGGCTCGCACGATCTGCGGGTCCAGCGCTGTGCCGCCCGCGCCGACCCGTCGTACCGCCTCGTCGAAGTCGTCCAGCCGCAGGACCCGGTCCTTCAGCAGATAGCCGAAGCCGGGTGTGCCGATCAGCGGACGGCAGTCCCGCAACTGCACGTGCTGGGACAGCAGCAGAATGCCGAGGCCGGCCTGGCGGCTGCGCAGCCGCACGGCGGCCCTGGCGCCGTCGGAGTCCATGCCGGGCGGCATCCGGATGTCGACGACGGCCAGGTCCGGGGCAGTGGATTCCACGGCTCCGGGCAGCAGGTGCGCGGAGTCGACGGCCGCTACCACCCGATGGCCGAGTTCCCCGAGCAGTCGGATCAGCCCCTCCCGGAACAGCACGGCATCCTCGGCGACGACGACACGCAACGATCCGGTCATCACAGCACCGCCCGGACGCGCGTTCCGGCGCCGCGCGGACTGTCCACTCGCACCCGCCCGCCGACCGAGACCACGCGGTCGCGGATCGCGCCGAGGCTGCCGGCCGGGTCCACCCCGCCGACGCCGTCGTCGGCGATCTCCACGATCAGGCGACCGGCCTGCATCGAAGCGGTCACGTCGATCGCGGACGCGCGCGCGTGCTTGAGCACGTTGGCCACGGACTCCGCCACGACCAGGTATGCCGTCTGTGCGCGGGTCTCGTCCAGGTCGGGAAGGTCGGCGATGCTCAGTCGCACCGGTAGCGGGCTGCTGGCGCGGACCTGCTGCAGAGCAGCCGCCAGACCGTCGTCGAGCCGGCTCGGCCGCAGCCCTCTGGCCAGCCGGCGCAACTCGGCCACCGTGCCTTCGAGATCGCTCACAGCACGGTCGAGCTCGGCCCACGCCTCGCCGGACAGCTGCTGTTGCACCGACCGCAACCGCATGCCGACGGCGAGGATCCGCTGTTGCGCGCCGTCGTGCAGATCGCGCTCGAGCCGCTGGCGCTCGTGCGCGCCGGCCGCAGCCAGTCGCGACCGGCTTGCCCGGGCTTCAGCCAGCGCCGCCCGCAGGTCGAGTCGCAGCCTGGTGACCTCGATGGGCACCCGTGCCGCGCGGACCAGGTCCGCTGCGCGGCGGCGAGAGCGCGCGGAGTCGTGCGCCAGCTCCAGGCGGGCCACCACCGCCCCGCGTGACTCCAGATCCAGGCCGCGCGGCCCGGCCGTCACCGGCCGCCCGTCGACTCCCACCCAGCGGCCCGCGGTCGTCCGCAGCAGCAGCTGCAGTCCCGGGTCGGACTGGGCCGCGCGCAGCACCTGCTGGATCTCTTCGGGTTCGCGACGGCCGGCGCTGACCGCCGCTGCGAAGCTCTCCACCGCGGCCAGCGCGACGTGGCGGTCCGGGTCGACCAGCTGGCCGAGGGCACGGTTGAGAAAGCGCTGCAGCGGCAGCAGGGCGAGCGCGGTGGCGAAGCTGGCCACACCCACGCCGATGCGGGTGCGGCCGTGGAGCAGTTCGCTGCCGAGGACGACCACCCCGCCGGACACCGCGGCGGATAGCAGGAGGGTCAGCGCCCATGCCGTCGACGAGCTCAGCAACCGGTCGACGTCATACAGCTCGTGCCGGACTACGGCGATCGTGACGGCCACCGGGATCAGCACCACCTGGGCCACGATGAAACCGGTGTATGCCGCATCGAGGCCGGCGCCGAACGCCTGCAGGATCCAGCCGGCGACCAGCAGCGAGAGCACGGTCCCACCGCCGAGGATCAGCCAGCGCACCTGGCGGCGCACCACGGCCGGGCCGCGCCGGTAGCGGACGGTCACTGCGCCGGCCGCGAACGCCATCGCGAGCCCGACGACCAAGCTGCCGGCCAGGGCGAGGGCCAGGTGGGGACCGTCCACGGCGGGTGAGGCGCCTCCGTCGGGTGTCCGGCCGGTGCCGTAATTGCCGGCCGCGACGGCTGCCGTCCCGGCGGCGAAGAGGGCCGGTACCGGCCACAGCCGACAGCTCATCCGGCCGGCGGGAAACACCAGCAGCAGCATGAGCAACCCGGCGAACTGGACCGGCCAGACCGAGTTCACCAGGGGCCCGAGCGGCCCCGCAAAGGGCAGCGGATCGGCGCGGCCGGAGGAGTCCGCGACCGTCTCCAGGATGGTGCACGACGACGTCGACCCGCCGCACCAGGCCAGCGCCGGCCCCACCGCGCTCGCAGGCACCCGGCGGGTCAGCATCACGCCACCCCCGACAGAGGCGAGACCGGCTACTGCGACGGCCAGGTCCGCGACCGAGCCGTGCAGTATCTCGCGTTCGCGGGCGACCAGCACGATGACGATGCACAGACCCTGCGCCGCGGCAGCGGCTGCCGTCGCCGCCCGCGCGATCGACGGTCGCACCCCCACATCGTGACACAGCGGAGCACCCGCGGCATGCGTGCTGGCCCGCAGGCGCGATCCGGTTGTCCCAGTGCGTGCCGGACCGGATGCGACGCGGGCGCAACGGCCGGACGATGGGCCTGCCGGCATTCTTTCAAGGAGTTGCGATGAACCTGATCTTCACCATCCTGTGCGCGTTCCCGATCGGCTACTTCGTGCGCCCGCGAGGACGGGCGCTGCTCGTCTATCTATTCCTGGACTGCTTCGTGTTCACCTACCAGACCAGCACGCTGGTGATGGAGTGGGTGCAGGGCTCCGAAGAGGCCTTCGGCGGGCACACGCAGCGCAACATGGCCTTCGACGGCAAGCCGCTCAGCTACGGGGCCGTGAACCTGATCATCGCGCTCGCCGGGATGGGCCTGGTCTTTCTCGCCGGCCGGATGCGCGAGCAGTGGGCCGGGCGGGCCGCCCGTCGCGATGTGATCGGTGTCGACTGACTCCGGCCGGTGGCCGGAGCGCGCCTGCGGCATACATTTGCCGACGCCGTAGGCTGTCCGGTTGTGGCTACTGACTTTTCCGCCGAGATCAAGGCGCTGCGCGCCACCATGGACTCCGTCCGTGAGGTGACCGACCTCGACTCGCTGCGCACCCAGATCGCCGATCTGGAGCAGCAGTCCGGGGCGCCGGATCTCTGGGACGACCCGGAGCACGCGCAACAGGTCACCAGCCAGCTGTCCCGCGCGAACGCTGAACTCGAGCGGGTCGAGAAGATGGACAGCCGCATCGACGACCTCGAAGTGCTCGCCGAGATGGGCCAGGAGGAGAACGACGCCGACACCATCGCCGAGGCCGAGAAGGAACTCGCCCACGTGCAGAAGGCGGTCGGCGAGCTCGAGGTCCGCACCCTGCTGAGCGGCGAATACGACCAGCGCGAAGCAGTCGTCACCATCCGCTCCGGGGCCGGCGGCGTCGACGCCGCCGACTTCGCCGAGATGCTGCTGCGCATGTACCTGCGGTGGGCGGAGCGGCACGGCTACCCCACCAAGGTCATGGACACCTCGTATGCCGAGGAGGCCGGCCTGAAGTCCGCGACCTTCGAGGTCAACGTGCCCTACGCCTACGGCAACCTGTCCGTCGAGGCCGGCACGCACCGGCTGGTCCGCATCAGCCCGTTCGACAACCAGGGCCGCCGCCAGACCTCGTTCGCCGCCGTCGAGGTTGTGCCGCTGATCGAGCAGACCGACTCGATCGAGATCCCCGAGAACGAGCTGAAGATCGACGTGTTCCGCTCCTCCGGACCGGGCGGGCAGTCGGTCAACACCACCGACTCTGCGGTGCGCATGACGCACATCCCCACCGGCACCGTCGTCTCGATGCAGAACGAGAAGAGCCAGATCCAGAACCGCGCCGCCGCACTGCGGGTCATGCAGTCGCGTCTGCTGCTGCTGCGCCGCGAGCAGGAGGCTGCGGAGAAGAAGGAACTCGCCGGCGACATCAAGGCGAGCTGGGGTGACCAGATGCGCTCCTACGTGCTGCACCCCTACCAGATGGTCAAGGACCTGCGCACCGAATACGAGGTCGGCAACACCTCCGCGGTCTTCGATGGTGACATCGACGGCTTCATCGAGGCCGGCATCCGGTGGAAGCGCAACCAGGAGCGCGACAACGCCTGACCCGGTCGGGGCGCGACCACGGATTGATGGGGGTGTGCAATGCGGTCCGGTGAAAAGCGTCTGCTGTATGCCGATTCGGTGTTCTTCGAGTCGGGTACGCACTTGCTGGGAGAGCCCCCACTGATCGACCTGCCTGGCATCGTGCCGGATGGGTGGTCGATCGAACGCCATGGCTGGTGGACGCATGCGTCTCCTGCCGGTCACCGGTTGCCGCAGACCGGATGGAAGATCCACGTGAGCGCCGACCCTCGGTACACCGTTGCCGAAATGGTCACTGCGGCAACGGCATTGGTCGCGCTGGGGACGCCATTCAAGGTGCTGTCGTCCGCGCGGGTGGAACGCCGCTCGCGCGCGAAGTTCGCCGCGCCGACCCAGGTCGGCAAGACGCTGACTGCCTACCCGAGCGACGCAGCGGGTCTGCTGCGCGTCCTCCACGAGCTGTATGACGCCCTGCCCGGGCGCGGTGGTCCGGCGATCATGGGAGAGCAGCGCGTCGGGCGCAGCGGCATCTACCTGCGATTCGGGGCCTTCACGCAGGGTTGGCTCGCGTTCGACGACGGAGTGCGACCCGCCCGGCACACGTCCGCCGGGTGGGAGCGGGACGACCGGCGTCGCGGTGCCGGGGTGTCGCTGCCGCAGGACGTGCGCGACTGGTTGGACGTGCTGCCGGTGCCGGAGGATCCGGCCTTGCCGATGACCGAGCCGGTGCTGCTGCAGCGCAGCGGGGCGGGCGCGGTCTATGCCGCCAGGTGGCAGGGAGAGCCGGCCGTCGTCAAGACCGCGCGCGCGGGTGCCGGGGTGGACCTGGGTGGCGCGACCGCGACGGAGCGACACGAACACGAGGAGCGGGTGCTGCACCGCCTCGCCGGCACCGGCCTGGCGCCCGAGGTGCTGGACTCGGTCGTCACGGCAGACAGCCGGGTGCTGGTGATCACGCGCGTGCCCGGGGTCTCCTTGCAGCGCTGGGTCGCCCAGAACCATCCGCCCGCAGCGGCGACGGAGGCGACCATCGAGGCGGCAGCCAGCACCTATCGCCGCACGTGTTGCAGCATCGTCGGTCAGGTGCGCGAACAACTGGCCGCGATGCACCGGCTCGGGGTGGCGCACGGTGATATCGCCCCGCAGAACGTCCTCGTCGACGGCAGCGACGTGCGATTGATCGACTTCGAGAGTGCCGCGCTGGATGGGCAGTTCGTCGCCGAGGGCATCGCGACACCGGGATTCGGTGACCGGACCCCGAGCCAGCACGCCGATGACGTCGCCGCCGACGCGATCGAGAGGTACCTGCTCAATCCGGTCCTGCCGTCCTTGCTCGGGCATCCACCGATCGTCGATGGTGGTCACGAGCTCATCGTCCGTGAGGGCGCGGCCGATCTGTTGCCGGGCTTCCGCCTGCGGGCCGGCGAGCCGTTGCTCGAGGCAGACCGGTTGCGGGAGGCGCTGCTGCGCGGCATCCACGCGTGTGCGACGCCGGCGGCTGCAGAGCGGCTTTTCCCCGGTGGTGTCGGTGCATTCGCGCACCCGGCGGCGCCGCTGAGCGTGCTGCACGGTGCCGCCGGTGTGATTGCGACGCTCGCGGCATTGGACCAGCCGGTGCCGGGGCACTGGCTGGACTGGCTCGCGGACCAGGCTCGCGGGTGCGCACCGATCCCAGGCGCCGGTGAGGGACTGCACGGGGTTGCCCGGGTGCTGGCCGAGGCCGGGCGAGTCGACGAGTCACTGCGCCTGCTGCGGCGGCTGCCGTCGCCCACAGCCGCCGGCGGGCTTGGGTGGAGTCTGGGTAGCACGGGAATTGCGTTGTGCCAGTTGCAGATCGGGCAGATCGCGGACGTGCCCGAGCTCGTGGAGGCGGCGACCACAGCACTGCGTGCGCCCCAGGCGTCGGCACGACCGCGACCGGGTCTGCTGCGGGGCAATGCAGGTATGGCGTTGGCGCTCCTGCGTGCGGCCGAGCTCCGCGACGACGCCGACCCGAGCACCGCCGCGCAATGGCGTGCACAGGCACGGGAACTCGTCGCCCAGGAGCCGAGACGCGCTGCCCCCGGCGGGTCGATGACGCTCTCGCCGCACGGATCCCTGCTGCTGCCCTCCCTCGGCGAGGGCATCGCGGGCTGGGCGCTGGCGTCGCTACGTCTTGGCGATGAACAGCTGGATCCACTTGTGCGACAGGCACTTTCGGTTCCTGTGTGCGCACTCGGCGGCCTTCTGAAGGGTCGTGCCGGACTCCTCGCTGGGCTTGCCGGCTGGTGCGACCCGGATGACGTGGCCGTCGTGCGGCACCGCACCAGGCTGGCGTGGACGGTCGCGCCCCTGCCGGGCCGGAGCGATGTGGCGGTGGCGCTGTCGGACGCGAACAGCAAGCTGTCGTGCGACGTGGCGACCGGATCTGCCGGCGTGCTGGCCGCTCTTGCCGGGTCCGAGGCGGTCCTGCGCGTGCTCGGCCTGGCCTGACCCGCCGCCGACGATCACCACGCCGGCATGACGACCGTCATTTCGGCTCGCTGACATTTTCCCATTACTACCGGTGACGCCCGGCAATGTTGTCGGCACCGTCGAATTGCCTACCTTTGTGATGTCGGCGGGAAAGCCCGCTGACAGCAGAAAATAATCCGAGATTGCTTCGCACGGAGCATCCTTTCCAAGGAAGGTAGACAAATGGTCGACAACAAGAAGAACTCCGAGATCAACGACGACGCAACCCCCGAGGTCGAGGCCCTGATCGAGACCGAGGAGCTGGAGAGCGAAGTCGGCGGTGGCACCGCCGGCACTCTCGGAACCGCGGGCTGCCCGGCCTCTTTCGGCACCTTCGGCTCGCTCTGAGTGAATGCCGTGCGGAAGCCGGTGGTGGAGTGCCCCGCGTGCACACTTCACCACCGGCTCCGCCGGGCCTCACCGTCAGCACCTCCGCCGCAGAAAGGAGCCGACCGATGTCGTCGAGTCTTACGCCTAGCTTGTGGGCTCACCTCCGACCAGGAGGGCTGAGGGGGCCGGCAATGCGGCCGCACTTCGCCGCAGCATCCTCGAAACGTGTTCTCTTGCAGTCTGGTCCAATCGCTGTGGCGTACGGATCCGACGACATACGGCGCCTTGTTGCGGCTCCTCAACTGCGCATGCCCACACCCCAGTTCCCGCCGGACATCTCGGCGGCTGCCACGGATTTCGTTCGTCGCTTCACCACCTCCCTGTCCTTCGCTGCGCCCACGGACCATGCCCGGTTGCGCCGGGTGATGCTGCAGCACTTCAGTTCCCGGGCGGTGGAAGCGTTTCGTCGAGACGTCGACGCGATCGCCGGTGACGCCTTGCGGCACGTGCCGCAAGGCGTCACCGTCGACCTGGTCGCCGCCGTGGCAGATCCGCTGCCATTGCGCACCACCGCCGCATTGGCGGGCATCCCGGTGCAGCACTGGGCAGGCATTGAGAAGATCGCGCGCGCCATGCTTGGCACGGTGTATTCATTTCAATATGCCGAACCGGTCACGCGGATAATCCCCGCGGATTTTCGGTGGTTTGAAAGAACTCTCACGCAGCTCGTCTCCGACCCGAATATGAGTACGGGAGGAGTTTCCGCCGGAATTGCCAGAAGTGTCCGCGATCAAATGCTGACACCGGACGAGGCCGTGTCGTTGCTGATGCTCCTGTTCATGACCGGGGTCGACACGGTGGCCGCAGCCCTCGCCAATGTGGCCCTCGCCCTGACGGAGCGGCCCGCGCTGGGCGAGCTGGCCGCCGCAGATGTGCACAGCGCCGGGGAAGTCGTCGACGAGGTGCTGCGGCTCAACCCTCCGTTGCCGTATGCCGTGCGCGAGGTCGTTGAGGACTTTCACTTCGGGACACACCAGCTGCGGACCGGAGACCGGGTGTTCCTGTGCCTCGCCGCAGCCAACCTGGACCCGCGCCGCTATCCCGATCCGCTGCAGTGGCGGCTCGGCCGTCCGCCGTCATCGTCGTTCGGACACGGAGCCCACCGCTGCCTCGGTGGCTCGCTCGCACGGTTGCAAGTCGTCTCGGTCGTCCACCGGCTCGCGCGCACCGGTCTGAGCGCGGCCGGGGAGAACGTCGTCTGGAAGGACATTCCCAGCATCAATACGCCGAAGCACCTGCTGGTGCGGATCGGCCGTGGAGGAGAGGTCGCGGCATGAGAATCCCGATCATCGCGCAACTGGAGGAGGCGGACTGCGGTCCAGCGGCTCTCGCCAGCATCGCGGCGGCACACGGCGCACACCATAGCGTTCCGGACCTGGCCCGGTTGGCCGGCGCCGGACGGGATGGCACCTCCGCTGCGGGGCTGTTGCGTGCGGCACGTGCCATCGGCCTCACCGGCACGGCGGTGCGCGCGACCGATCCGCGAGCTGTCGCCCTGCCGGCGATCGCGCTGCTGGCCGGTCACCACTTCGTCATCGTCAGCAAGGTGCGCGGCGACCGCGTGCAGGTGATCGATCCTGCGTCCGGCCGGTCGACACAGACCGTGCACGACTTCGTCGCGCAGTGCCGTGGCCTCTATCTCACCTTCGAAGCCGGCGCAGATCTCGCCCGGTGCGCGCGGCCGGTGTCGGCGACCCGTCGTCTCTGGCTGTCGATGCGCCGCGGTGAGCAGGCGCGCTTGCTGTGGGCGGCGGTCGCCGCCCTGGTGGTCAGCACCACGGTCCTCGCCCTGGCCTCCTGGCTACGCTCCGGCACCGCGGCGACGCTGCCCGTCTGGCTGGTGATCGGCACGCTCCTGGCCGTCGCCGTTGCCGCCCCGCTGCTCGCCTGGTGGGGGTCCAGCGTGTGCGCAGCCGCGATCAGCCGGCTGACCGTGGAGCGTGTCGAACACCTCACGGCCCGGTTGCTCAGCGTCAAGAACGACTTCCTCGAACGGCGTTTCCTGGCTGAAGTCGCCATGCGACCGCAACGGCTGGACACGGTGCTCGGGGCATCGGTGCAGACCCTGGTGACTTGCTCGGCTGCCATCTGCACAGCACTTGTCACGGTCGGTGTGCTGACGTTCGTCGAGCCGTATGTCGCCGCCACCGCCGTCATCGGCGTGACCGTCGGCCTGGCGCTGACCGCCGTCTGCAAGGACCGTGCCGCGGAATTCGAACGCCGGCTCGGCGCGCTCACCATGCGGCGCGACGGAGATCTGCTGCAGTCACTGGCGAGCATGCACATCGTGCGCGCGGAGGCCGCTGCCGACGACGTGCGGGAACGCTGGGCCCGTGCCCAGCAGGACTGCGATGACGTGGAAGATCGGCTGTTCCGGGTAACCAGCCGGCGCACCCGCCTGATGACGGTCATCGACACCGGCACCCTGGTCGCCGTGGTCGTGATCGCGGTGCTGCACCACGTGCCGACCGAGGCAGTGGTGATCGCACCCCTGATCACGTCGGTCTTCCTCACCGCCGTCCACCAGATCGAGCAGCTGCAGACTGACGGGCGCGCCAGTCTGGAGGCCGGCTGGCGTGCCGTCGACGACCTGAACTCCGCCGACATACATCCGTCCGAGACACAGCCGGCAGCCACCGCTTCGCCGGCGGAGCTGTCGCGGACCGTGCTCGTGCGGTGCGACGCAGCGTCCTTCAGCGTGCCAGGCCCCAGGGCCAGGTCGGTCGGTCCCCTGACAATGCAGGTATGCCAGGGCGACAATCTGCTCGTCCTCGGCGGCTCCGGCAACGGCAAATCCACGGCGCTGCGGATGATGGCTGGGTTCCTGCCGGCCCGCAGCGGCCACGTCGGGCTGCGCACCTCGCGCGTGGGCTACGTGCCCCAGCGGCCGACGCTGCTGGACGGCACCGTGCGCGAAAACCTTTGCTTCGGCAGGCAACTGGACGATGCAGCACTGCTCGACGCCCTGGACCGGGTCCGGCTGCACGATGTGGTCCGGCGGCGTGGCGGTCTCGACGCCGTGGTGCTCCACGGCGGCGCCAACTTCAGCGGTGGCGAGCGCCAGCGTTTCGCGCTTGCCCGCGCACTGGCCGATCGACCCGATTTGCTGCTGCTCGACGAAGCACTGAGTGCCGTCGAAGATGCAGTGGCCGAGGTGATCGTCACCGATCTGGCCACGTGCGAGAGCGCCGTCGTCCTGGTCGCCCACCGGGTGCCCCAAGCAGCGGCCGGCTTCAGGGCCTTGACCGTCCACGCCGACGGCAGCGTCACGATCACCGGGTGCGCCGAGCAGGAGGTCGTGGCATGACACGGACCACGAGCGTGCTGCGGCCCGTGCTGCGCCGGGCGCTGCGCGCCAATCGTGCCCTGATCGCGATCGCCGTCGTCACTGCGGCGATCTCGGCGCTGACCGTCACAGCGACCCTGCTGGTCGCCATCGTCCTGGTGCCGGCGGGACGCACCGGTCTGGCGCTGGCCATCGCGGCCGGGCTCGTTGCCTTCGCCTACCTGCTCAACTGGATATCCGGCGCAGCCAGCCGCTCGGTGCAGCGCCGGATGCTCTCGCTGGTCGAGGAAGATGTCTGGAATCGGTTGCTGCGCAAGCCGATAGACTTCTACACGGCTCGCTCCACGCGCGACCTGCTGAGCTACGCAGGTGCTGTCTCGATGCTGCGGCGACTGCTCGGCGCCGAGGCGATAGACGCTCTGGTGGCTGGCGTGTCGGTCCTCATCACCTGCGGTGTGCTGGTCCTGGTCGACCCCTGGCTAGCTGTCATCGCATTCGTCGTCGCCGGGATGATCGGGCTCGCGGCAGGCTGGCTCTTCCGGCGGCAGCAACACCACGACGTTGCCGTCATGGGCGGTGTCGAGTCCGCGCAGACGCTGCTCTACCCGGCCATCACCGGCCGCGACGAGGTGACGACGTATGGCGGGACTGATTTCGTGCAGAGCCGATGGCTGCGAGTGTTCCGCGCCCAGAAGCGCGCCGACCTTGCCGGGCTGCGCTACGCGAACGCCGCAGGCGCGCTGCTGACGGCGACACCCGTCATCTTCCTCGCGGTCCTGTGCTCCGGCGATCTCGCGCAACGTGGTGGGCTGCTCGGGCTGGGCACCATCGCGGTGATCGCGCTGCAGCTCGGGAACGCCGTGACCCGGCTGCTGCCGGTCGTGCCTGCCGTATTCGCCATACAGCTGGCCGGCGAGCGCTTGCTGCCCATGGTCGCGGATCAGGCCGAGGCTGCAGCGGCCGAGCGTGCACAGCTGCCGCCGAGCGGCCCGACCGGCCGGGAGTTGCGGCTCCGGTCGGTGTCCTTCGGCTACGGCGGAGATATCGAGCCACTGGTGCGCGACGCCTCGGCGGTGATTCCGGCGGGTTCGTTCACCGCCATCATCGGACAGTCCGGCAGCGGAAAGTCGACCGTGCTCAACCTGCTCCTGGGGCTGATGACACCCACCGCTGGACAGGTGCAGCTGGACGGCATCGACCTGCGTGCGATCGACGACGCGGACCTGCGGCGGGACCTGGGTTACGTGCCGCAGACCGGAGCCCTGCTGCGAGGGACCCTGCGCGACGCCGTGCGCGGGTTCCGGTCCGAGGTGTCCGATGCACACATCACCCAGGCACTGGCGCGCGCCGGACTCGGCGAGGTCGTGGCGCGCCTGCCGATGGGCCTGGACACCCGCATCTCCGATGGTGCAACCGGCTTCTCGGGCGGACAGGAACAACGCATCCTCATCGCGCGAGCGCTGGTCGCTGAACCGTCCGTGCTGGTGCTCGACGAAGCCACCAGCGCGCTGGATCTGCAGACGCAGGAAGCGGTTTCGCGATCGATTGCGGATCTGCGGATGACCCGGGTCGTCGTCGCTCACCGGTTGGAGACCCTCGCCTGCGCCGACCAGATCCTGCTGCTCTCGGCGGGCCGGCTGCGGCCGGTCGCGACCCGTGACACCACCGCGCTCCGTGCGCTGATTACCGACACCACCTTTGAAGGAGTTGCCTCATGAGTACACCTGTATTGCGGTTCCGGCGCGACGAGGTGGTGACCCGTGTCCCCGGCGACGGTGTCTTCATCGCCAGCGAGTCCGGCGGAAGCACCCGATTGCACGGCGCCGCGATCAGTGCCGCTGCTCCGCTGCTGGACGGCACACGTGACCAGGCGCAGGTCGTGCAGGCCCTTGCGGACGAGCTCGGTGTGGACCAGGCGGATCGGGCCGTCCGGGCACTGCTCGACACCGGTCACGTGGTGGCGGTCGACCCAAACCTTGACGACGGCGCCGCGGGCTATCTCGACGCGCTCGGCCGGGATGGCGACAGCGGTGTGCGCCGCTTGCACGCGGCCACCATCGCCGTGCTCCGCATCGGCCAGGCGCGAAACATCGATCTGACGCCGATCCGGCAGGACGCGGAGGCGACGGTCGTGGAGTATGCCGGCATCGAGGAGGTTCCTCCGTCGGTAGACCTGCTGCTGGTCGTCACGGACGATTACCAGCGCAGCGCCCTGAGGGAGATCAACCGGGTCGCGGTGCACCGGGGACTGTCGTGGCTGCTGGTCAAGCCCTTCGGGACGAGCGCCTGGGTCGGACCGCTGGTGCACCCCGGAGTGACGGCCTGTTTCGAATGCCTGCACGTGCGGCTGGCCAGCAAGAACCTGCCGCAGTCGTACCTGCGGCAGCGCGGAGCTCTCACCGGCGACGCGACCCCGACGGCGCTGGGGCTGCGCAGCGGCATCGGTGCAGCGCTCCGGCTCGCCATACACACGGCGCAGACGCACCTGGCCACCCAGGGGGAGGTGCCGCGGGAGACGGCGCGCCGCGACGGGGACGTCGTGACGCTCGACCTGCGCACGCTGGAGACCGAGCGCCACCACCTCGACCCGCGGCCCCAGTGCCCCGTCTGCGGCGAGGCAAGCCTGCAGGAGCGCCGGATGAGCGCGCCGATCCACCTGGATCCGCAACCGAAGGCGGTGCGCAACGACGGCGGGCATCGGGCGATGTCCCCCGGGGCGTTCGTGACGGCGCACGAGTCGCTGGTCAGCCCGATCACCGGGCCGGTCAGCCATCTCACCCCGTCGCCCAGCGTGGGGGAAGGACTGCACGTCTACACCGCCGGTCAGAACTTCGCGGTGCCGATGCGGGGTCTCGCCGACCTGCGCGCCGGACTGCGCAGCATGAGCTGCGGCAAGGGGCAGACCGCGATCCAGGCGAAGGCGAGCGCACTCGGTGAGGCGATCGAGCGCTATTCGGGGTTGTTCCACGGCGACGAGCCGCGAGTCCTGGCACGTGCGGCCGACCTCGCACCGCAGGATTTCGTCCACCCCAACGAGCTGCACCACTTCAGCGACGCGCAGTTCCGCGACCGGGCGGAGTGGAACCAGCGGCCCTCGCACTTCCACTGGGTTGGCGACCCGCTGGATCCGCACGCGCTGATCGAGTGGACTCCCGTGTGGTCGATGAGCGAGCAGCGGTTCAAACTGGTGCCGACCGCGACGATGTTCTACGCCTACCACAGCGCCGACTATCCGTTTTACGCGTCGTCCAACTCCAACGGATGTGCGGCCGGGTCGAGCCTGGCCGACGCGATCCTGCAAGGTTTCATGGAGCTGGTCGAGCGTGACGCGACGGCGATCTGGTGGTACAACCGGCTGCGCCGGCCGCGGGTGGATCTGGACAGTTTCGACAACCCGTATTTCGGTCACTGGCAGCGGCAGTACCGGGCGCTGCACCGCGACGCGTGGGTGCTGGACCTGACGACCGATCTCGGCATACCGACGGTAGTCGCAGTCTCGTATCGCACCGACAAGCCGGCCCAGGACATTCTCTTCGCGCTCGGCAGCCACTTCGACCTGTCGGTGGCGATCGGCCGGGCGCTCAGCGAGATGAACCAGTTCATCGGACCGGTGGCACACCTGCCCGCGGACGGGTCGGGTAGCTACACCTTCAGCGATCAGGCGCAGGTCGACTTCTGGAAGCACGAGACGATCGAGCGCAACCCCTATCTGGTGCCCGATCCGGACCTGCCCGCGACACGCGCCGGTGACTACGTGGACGTCTCCACCGACGACCTCGCACAGGACGTCGACCTGGCCCGGCGCATCGTCGAGCGGCATGGCATGGAGTTGCTCGTGCTCGACCAGACGCGCATCGACATCGGCCTTCCGGTCGCGCGGGTGATGGTGCCCGGGTTGCGGCACTTCTGGCCCCGCTACGCGCCCGGCCGGCTGTATGACGTGCCGGTCCAGCTCGGCTGGGCCGATCGCCCCACGGACGAGGCTGAGTTGAACCCCATCGGCGTCTTCATCTGAAAACCGCTCACCGCAAAGGAGATTCATCATGTCCATCGTCGATTCCCCACCACAGGACCGCTTGTCGATGCGGCCCGGTGTCGATTTCGCGCCCGCCGCACCGGGGCAGTTCCTGGTGCGGCACCGGGAACGCCCGATCCTGCGGGTGTCCGGGGTGAGCGACCAGTTGCGGACCCGGCTGTGCGAGATCGGGCCGATCCCCACCGACCTGCTCATCGACCAGGAGTTGCGCGCGGAGTTCGACCGGCTGACCGCTCCGGTGCGTCGCTGTGTCGTACATGGCGCGTATGACGGCGAGGTGCTCATCGCTGTCGCGGAGTCGCTGCGCACCGATCTTGAGCGCATCCCACCGGTGCCGGTTCCGGACGGTGCGCTGATCCGGCACAGCAAGTTCGCCTACTCCCACCGCGCCGATGACGAAGTGCGATGTGAGTCGCCGGCAGCCGGGGCCAGGGTCATCGCCCTCGATGACCGAGTCCGGGAGCTGATCGCCGCGTCCGCGCGAGCCATCCGCGTCGAAGAGTTGCTGGACAGGGTGCCGTCGCTGCCGAAGGAGGCCGCCCGGCAGGTGCTGGCGTTGCTGTACGGCACGGGGTTCCTGGAGGTGGCCGCAGACCCGTTCGACCCCGCTTCCTTCCCCTCGGACACGGACCCGGTGCTGCGGCAGTGGGACTTCCACGACCTGTTGTTTCACTCACGATCCCGTTACGGGCGCACTACCGAACCGTTCGGCGGAATCTTTCCCTATGTCGACGAGATCGACCCGGAGCCGGCCGTGCGAGCCCGGCACGACGGCCCGGTCGTGGATCTGCCGCGCCCGGACTTCGAGGAGGTGCTGCAGCACGATCCGTCGGTGCTGCTCGCGATGGAGACCCGGCATTCCTGCCGCACCTTCGGTGCGCAGCCGCTGGATCTGCAGCAACTGGGGGAGTTCCTCTTCCGAACCTGCCGCATTCGTGACGTCTACGGACCGTTGCCGGGCATGCCCTACGAAGGCAGCAAGCGCCCGTACCCGACGGGCGGCGCGGCATACGAGCTGGAGGTCTACCTCACCGTGCAGCGGGTCGCCGGCCTCGAGTCGGCGTCCTACCACTACGAACCGGACGCACATCGCCTGCGGAAGCTGGCCACCTCGGCGGCCGATCGCGCCGAACTCATCGAGGCGGCCTCGGTGTCGGCAGGGGGAGACGTCGACCCGGACGTGCTGCTGACCATCACCTCGCGCTTCCAGCGGCTGCAGTGGAAGTACCGCTCGATGGCGTATGCCGTGTCGCTCAAGCACGCGGGCGTGCTCTACCAGACGTTCTACCTGGTGGCGTCGGCCATGAAGATCGGCGCCTGCGGGCTGGGCAGCGGCAATGCGCAGACGTCGGTGCGCGCCTTCGGTCTGGACTACCTGCGGGAATCTTCGATCGGCGAGTTCCTGATCGGCTCCGCTCCCGAGGGATCGCGATCGCTGCACGACCTGCCCGAGGTGGACTTGCGCGACCAGGAGTACCCCGGCCAGGACTGGTCGGTGCGCTCGGCGCAGCGGCGGAGCTGATTCCGCGCCGCTGCACCCCGCCGGGGGCATTTCGCCGCCTTCGCCCAGTGACGGCTTCCTCGCCGAATGACGCCGCAATGGCACCGTCATTCGGCGAGGAAGCCGTCATTCGCGGGTGGTGGGAGCGCTCCAGTGCCGCAGCGCCTAGCGGCTCAGATCCAGCCCTGCTCCTTGGCCTTCGCGACCGCCTCGGTGCGGTTGCTCGCTTGCAGTTTCGCCATGGCACTGGACAGGTAGTTGCGCACGGTGCCCTTGGAGAGGAACAACTGATCGGCGAGGTCGTCGGTGCCGACTCCCTTGGCCACGAGAGTCAGCAGCTCGGTCTCCCGCTCGGTCAGGGGCGTCGGCCCCTTGCGCAGCGCATCTGCCGCGAGCTGCGGGTCGATCGCGGTGCCACCCTCGACGATGACGTGGATGGCTTCCACCAGCCGCTGACCGGTGGTCGACTTCACCAGATAACCGTTGGCTCCTGCGGCCAGCGCGCGGGGGATATGACCGCTGCCGGGCAGCGCGGTCAGCAGCAGGATCTTCACGTCGCTGCCGGCATCCCGCAGCTGCGCGGTCGCTTCCAGACCGGTCGCGCCCGGCATGTCGACGTCGAGGATCGCGACCTGGGGGCGCAGCCGCCCCACGGCCTCGAGCACCGCGTCGCCGCGGTCGACCCGGCCGACCACCTCCAGGTCATCCTCGATGGAGAGCAGCACCTCGAACGCCTCGGCGACGAGGTCGACGTCCTCGGCGATCAGGATCGTGATCGGGTCGTGGGTCATCGCCCCTCCTCGACGAAAATCGGCACGTGCATCAGGACCCGGAACAGGCTGGCGCGGGGTGACAGCGCCTCCAGCGTGCCACCGAGCGCTACGGTGCGCGCCTGCAGTGTGGCCAGGCCGGTGCCCTCCTCGTTGACCTTGCTGGTCGGAGGCACCCCGTCGTTGACGATCGACAACGCGAGCATGTCACCCTCGTCGCGTATGCGCACCCAACAGGTAGTGGGGTGCGCATACTTGAGCATGTTGGTGACCGCCTCGCGCAGCACTGCGGCACACAGCCGTTGGGCGTCCGGAGTGCCGACCGCCCCGATCTGCGCGTCCCACTCGATGCCGGTGCGTTCGCACAGCGCCTTGGCCGACTCGACCTCGGAGCGCAGGTCGGTGATCGTGGGCCCATGGGTGATCTCGCGTAGCCGGGCCTGGCCGTCGGCCACGATCTCGTGTGCTGCCTGCAGTTGCTGACGCGCCTCCGGCATACGCTCGCGTTGCAGCAGCCGGGCGGCCGCCTCCTGGCGCACGGAAACCGCGACGAGCGTGCGGCCCATGATGTCGTGCAGGTCACGCGAGATGCGTTCGCGTTCCTTGTCTACGTGCAGCCGGGCGTTCTCCTCCCGGCTGAGCACCAGTTGGTCGGATGTCTGCATAAGCCGCAGCGGAATGTAGATCGCGAAGACCGTGAAGATGGTGAGCGTGAAGGTGAGCTGGAGATTCGGGTCGTCGCGGACCAGCAGCTCCTCCACGACCAGGTTGACCAGTAGTAGGGCCAGGGCGCCCAGACCCCACCCTCCTCCCGCAACGAGCAAGGTCGTCGCCGCCCACACACAGCCAAGAGTCCAGTCGGAGAACCACAGGGCGGCCAGCACCGGCACGGTCAGCCCGACGAGCCACCACTGATGGCGGGTCATCGGCCGGCCGAGCAGCAGGTCGGTGGCAGCCCGGAAGAACAGCCAGCCCATGAGTATGACGAGGACGATGTGCAATAGCTGCACCGGCGGCAGCGGCCGGTGATTTGCGAATCCGCCCCGTATCGCCGGGCTCAGGGCCACCAGCAACAGGAAGAACGCGATCGCAACCGAGCCCACGAGACTGATGCGCGATTCGGCGCCGAGCCTTCGCCAAGTGGCCTTCACCCCGTCCCGCCCTTCGACTTCGTCGCTGCTTCGCGAGCCATGCGAATGTCCCCGGCGTGAAGGGTGAAAATTTCACGCCGGGGACATCAAAGCACACGCACGGGCTGCCACGGCGTTCCCGGCTGCGGCAGGTTCCGGCATCAGCAGAAGCCGCTCCAACAGGACAGGAACATCGGCTCCTCGGTGAAGCTGGTCTCGGTGTCGGTGTCGGTGACTTCCTCGAGCTGGCTGAGCGTCATGATGTCGATCCTTCTCAGATGTGCGTGGATACTGTCGCCGCCGATGTGTTCCGGCGTCCTGCTATGTCTTCACTCTGCGCGATGAACCGGCCCGCGGGTCAGTGCCGAACGCAACCACATCCGGCGCCTCTCGTCATCGACGGCGGGTGACACGAGTCATCTGGGTTGTGCCCGGACGGATCGTCGGTCGTTCGGCCGGCGGCAAGAACCGTGTGACCCTCGACGTCGACGAGGAACATGAGGTCGTGCAGCGGCTGGTCCGTCGAGGGGGACGTCGCCCCGAGGTCGTCTGACGAGCCGGCCGGCGCGTCAAGGTCGTCGGTGAGTCCGACCACGGCGTGCGCCGGGCTGTGCAGCCGCGTGATCTCCGCCAGGGCGACGAGCTGCAGCACAGGAGGGTGCCCGTCCTCGGACAGTCTGCTCACGCCGGCGAGCGTCGTCGCGGTCCCGGCATACGCGTTCTCCAGACCGGCAAGCACGCGCAGCAGACGATGCCCGCGCGCGGGCTGCATCCGCAGCACGTGCAACGTACCCGGCTGCACCTGCAGCTCCAGCGGCGGGTCACCAGCGTCGAGGCGAACATCACTCAGCCGCAGCGCAACCGCGCCGGCCAGGCGGTAGCCAGCCACGTCGATCACCTCCTTCGTGCCGGTATGGCGTCGGTTCGGCCGTCACGGCCGGCAGGGTTACCGCCGGCCGCGCGAGCCCTGGGTGCCGGAGCCGGAGCGGATGTTGCGCACGATGGCCGTCGCAGCCAGCAGGGTGCCCAATCCGACACCGGTGACCAGGCCGTATTGATCGATGAAGGTCATGATGTTCATTGCGGTTCCTTTCGGTGATATCTCGGATTTCTCGGTGCGGTCCCGGGTTGCCGGGTAGGTAGCCGGTCACCGCGCACGCGGTTCCCAGCGGAAGAAGGAGTTGAAGAGCATCAGGCCGACCGCGGCCCACACGAGCAGCAACAGCAGCGGCAGGTAGGCGGCATGTGCGGCAGCGGCCAGGTCGACCGGCGCACCGACGGTGAACCCGTGCACGTCGCGTCCCAGGTAGCCGATCCGCATGGCGTCGGTGAGTTCGGCCGACGGCACGTAGCGGTGGATGGACCGCAGGACCGGGTTGTCCGGGATCGCCCCGAAGGCACCGGACAGATACATCAGTCCGGCCAGCACCGGTGTCACGATCCAGGTCGCGATCTCACCCGACGGCAGCAGCCCGGACACCCCGAAAGCCAGCATTGCCAACGAGATCAGGCCGATCACGACGGTCGCGATGACCAGGGGCCAGTGCACCGGCCACGCCACGCCCAGCCAGTAGTGCCCGGCGACCATGATGATCGCGACCTGACCGATTGCTGGTATGGCGGCGGAGATCGCCTCACCGAGCAGGATCGAGTGCGCCGGCGCCGGCGTGCAGCGCAACCGCTTGTAGATGCGTTGCTCGCGGCGGCGGGCAGCGGAGTTGATGACGTTGTAGACGACGAACAGCATGGCCGCGCTGATCCCGCTCGACAGCAGCCACGCGCGCTGCGAAACACCTTCGTACACGAGGCTTTCCGAGGCAAGGGCCGCCGGCGCGAGTCCGAGCACGAGCGGCATCACCGCGCCCATGATGGCGAAGGCGATGTCGCGCCAGTAGACCTGCTGGCTGAGCCGGATCTGCGCCGGCAGCAGTCGCAGGGTGCGCCCGATGGTCATGTCACTCATCACTGCTCCTGACTCTCGGCGAGGGCGAGGAAGACGTCCTCGAGGGTTCGGCGTTCGACGGTGAGATCGCGTGCTTGCGCGCCCGCGCGCGCCGCGGTGGTGAGCAGCGGCAGCAGGTCTGCCTGGGGGTCGCTGGTGTCGAAGGAGACCCGCAGCTCACCCGCGTGACGCTGCACCTCCGCGCCACGCGCGTGCAGCACGGCTCGCACCTCCGGCGCCTCCGCGACCTCGGCCGGTATGGCGCACCGCACGCGACTCCCGCAGTGCTGGGCGAGCACCTGGTCAACGGTGCCGGAGACCTGGATCCGGCCGCGGTGCATGATCGCGAGACGGTCCGCGAGCTCCTGTGCCTCGTCCAGGTAGTGAGTCGTGAGCACCACCGTCATACCGCCCGCAACCAGGTCCCGGATGATCCGCAGCGTATGGCGCCGCCCCTCCGGGTCGATCCCGGTCGTCGGTTCGTCCAGGAAGAGCAGTTCGGGGTGACCGAGCAGCGCGAGCGCCAGGTCCAGCCGCCGCCGTTCGCCGCCGGACAACTGCCGCACCCGGGCGCGTGCCCGGTGGGTCAGCCCGACCAGTTCGAGGCTGTCGTCGACGCTGCGGGCCCGGCGGTGAAAGCGGCGCCACGCCCGGATCGTCGCGCGGACGCTCAGATCCTCGAAGAACCCAGCGTCCTGCAACATCACCCCGATGCGCGGAGAGATGCGGTCGTGCTCCCGGTAGGGATCGGCACCGAGCACCGACACCGACCCCTCGGCCGGGCGCCGGAAACCCTCGAGCACGTCCAGGGTGGTGGTCTTCCCGGCGCCATTGGTGCCGAGCAGTGCGAAGACCTCGCCCGCACGCACCTCGAAGCCGATGCCGTCGACGGCGCGCGTCGAGCCGTAGGACACGACCAGGTCGTGCACCTGAATGACCTGTGGTGGTCGCGGATTCGCTCCTGCTGGGGAGTGGGGCGTGCGCGGATCGGAAGCCGGGCGACGGAGCTGGGTGATGGGCATGCCTCCACCCTCGTCCGCGGCGGGCGGTGACGGCAGACATTGCCGTCACGGATGCCGATGACATCTGTCAACTCAGCTCGGCTGAGGTGCCGCAACCCAGGCAGCCCCCGGCGCGCCTCCGGGGCGGGGGCCGCGGGTCGGCATACCGTGTTGCGGCCAGCGATCTAACCTGCGAAAAGGCCTCCGTCTCCGCATGATTCGACTCGAACACGTCACCAAGCGGTATGCCGCGGGCGGTTCCGCAGCGCTCGACGACGTCAGCTGCGAGATCGACCGTGGCGAATTCGTCTTCGTCGTCGGCTCCTCCGGCTCGGGAAAGTCGACCATGATGCGGCTGGTCACGCGCGAGATCACGCCGACCGCCGGGTCGATCCTGGTGGCCGGTCGCGACTTGGTGCCCATGACGGAGCGCAAGGTGCCGTTGCTGCGCCGCGAGATCGGTGTCGTGTTCCAGGACTTCCGGCTCCTGGAGGGTAAGACCGTCTACCAGAACGTCGCGTTCGTGCTGCGCGTCCTCGGCGAAAAGCGCCACCGGATCAAGCAACTCGTGCCCGAGACGCTGGAGCTCGTCGGTCTCGACGGTATGGCGGGGCGGTTGCCCCACGAACTGTCCGGCGGTGAGCAGCAGCGTGTCGCGATCGCCCGGGCGGTGGTCAAGAAGCCGCCGATCCTGCTCGCCGACGAGCCAACCGGCAACCTCGACCCGGAAACCAGCGCGGAGATCGTCACGGTGCTCGACCGCATCCACAAGACCGGCACGACCGTGGTGATGGCCACCCACGACCAGGGCATCGTTGACGTCTTCAAGAAGCGGGTGCTGGAGTTGCGCAGCGGAGAACTCGTGCGTGACGAGGCCGAAGGCACCTACGCCGCCGACGAGACCCGCGAGCGGGAGCGTGCCGCCCAACGCGCCGCCGAAGCCCTGTTGCGGGACGAGGACTGAGCGCATGCGGCTGACATTCCTGCTCGGCGAGGTCGGCAACGGCATTCGCCGCAACGCCTCGATGATCATCTCGGTCGTGCTCGTCTCGATGGTGTCGCTGTTCTTCCTCGGTGCCGGGCTGCTCGCGCAGCGCGAGGTCAGCACCGCCAAGGGATTCTGGTATGACAAGGTCCAGGTTTCGATCTTCTTCTGCACCAGCCAGTCCACCGACGTGCAGTCCTGTGCCGACGGCGCGGCGACCCAGGCGCAGCAGGATCAGGTGAAAAGTCAGCTGGACAGCATGAAGCCGCTGGTCGAGCACGTCTACTACGAAACCTCGCAACAGGCCTACGACCGCTTCAAGTCGCAATTCCGCGGCAGCCCCTACCTTTCCGACGTGAGCCCGGCGGCGATGCCCTCGTCATACCGGGTCAAGCTCTCCGACCCGAGCAAGTACAACGAGGTCGTCGCGTCCTTCGAGGGACAGCAGGGCGTCGAAGCGGTCAGCGATCAGAGCAACGTCCTGTCGACCTTCTTCAAGCTGCTGCACGTGATCAGTGTCGGCGCCGTCGCGCTGGCTGTCGTGATGGTGATCTGCGCAATCCTGCTGATTACCACCACAATTCGCCAGGTCGCCTACACCCGGCGGCGACAGGTCAGCATCATGCGCCTGGTGGGTGCATCGGCGACCGTGATCTACCTGCCGTTCGTCATCGAGATCCTGCTGGCCACAGTCGTCGGCGCGGCGCTCGCCGTCGGATTGCTCTGGGCGCTGGTGCATTACGGCGTCGAGGGACTGTTCCACAGCTCGGGGTCGTCGACCGGCGACCTGGTCAGCATGATCGGCACCGCCGACGTCTGGGACTTCGCGCCCTGGCTGTTCGCGGGCGCCGTCGTGATCGCTCTCGCCACGGCGTGGATCACTCTGCGCCGTTACCTGCGGGTCTGAGGAGGCACGTATGTCGTTCGCTCTCACCGGTTTCCGGCGCGTCCGCTTGGTCGCGGCCGGCTGTGCGATCGCCGTCGCGTGCACAGCGATCGCCGCACCCGCCGTCGCCGACGACATCGACCGGCAGAAGAAGCAGGTCGACGGCAAGATCCACACCACCGAGCGCAATCTCGACGACACATCCGCGCAACTGGTCAAGGTCAACGCCGCGCTGGTGGCCACCGACAAGAAGGTCGCGGCAGCACAGCAGACGCTGAAGACGGCGGACAGCAACCTGACGAAGGCGAACAACCACCTGAGCGACATGAACGCCGAGCTCGCGATCGCCAAGGCCGACGAGACCAAGAACCAGAACGATCTGACGACGAACAAGGCCGCGCAAGCCAAGTCGCAGGTCCTGGTCGGCGGCATCGCGCGGCAGAGCTACATGTCGGGCGGACTGGGCAACTTGCAGCTGGCCCTCGACATCCTCAGTAACAAGGGGGACGTTACCTCCCAGTTGTCGATGGCGGACCTGGTGATGCGCCAGCAGAGCGGCGTGCTCACCCGACTGTCCAGCGAGCGCGCGGCCGGCACTGCCGCGGGTGACCGGCTCGGCGCGACGCGTCGCCGCATCGCCCTGCTGACCATCGAGGCGCAGAACGCCCAGACCGCCGCCAAGAAAGCACAGACCACGGCGACGAATGCCCGCAACAGCGTGGTGGCGCTGCAGCAGAAGCAGACGGCGGACAAGAAGGCGCTCGACAAACAGAAGAAGATCGAGCTGACCAGCCTGAAGAAGCAGCAGCAAGAGTCCAACCGCCTCGCCGAGCTGATCCGCAAGCGCAACCTGGCCGCCGCCAAGGCCGCCAAGCGGGCCGCGTCGACCGCGACGCGCCAGGTCACGACGCCGCCGTCGGGCGGCCCCGGAGCGAGCGGTGGATCCGGGGGCGGTGTGCTGGCGGCGCCCGGACCGATCGGCTCGATCGTGTCGCCGTTCGGCTGGCGGGTGAACCCCATCCTGGGTGTGCGGATGATTCACGAAGGCGACGATTTCCCCTACCCCTGCGGCACGCCCGTGCACGCGGCCGGAGCCGGCACCGTCGTGATGACCGGCTGGGACAGCGCCGGCGGCAACGTGGTGATGATCGACCACGGCTACCTGGACGGGGTCAACCTGGACAGTTATTACGCGCACTTCGAGCGTCCGGCAGTCGTCAGCGTCGGGCAGCACGTCAGCAAGGGGCAGCTGATCGGCTACTCCGGCACCACCGGCCGCTCCACCGGATGCCACATGCACTTCGGCGTGATGGTCAACGGTCGCTGGGTCAACCCCATCCCCTGGATCTCGTAGCTCTCTCCTCGGTATACAGCACGCGCGCCACACCGCGCGATCTGTATAGCGGCGGTGCCGCGCGGCGCCCGCGGCGTAGCAAGTAGCGACCTTGTCCCAGCTCCACGGTTGATCCGGTTCTACGTGTGCAGACACACCTGGTCCGGTGTGGTCGAAGATGGCAGCGGTGATCCACTGAGCACGACGGGTACGGAGTGTGGTGGCCGGGTACGCGGTGTCGTCGATCTTGACGTAGACGACCGCGAACACCAAGAGTTGCATGACCTTGTCGTATACCAGCCGTCCAGGATGCGGGTGTGGTGACTCCCCCGACGGCCGTGTGTCCACCGCGCCGGGATCAGCACGCCGAAGTGGTCCCGCAATCGCCTGCCCGCGCCGGCTCCATGGACTGGGCGGCTGTCCAAAATGACCCCCGTTCGGTGGACAGATTGCGATCGAGCTTCCGGCTAAACTCCTTCCGAGGAAGCTGCGAGGACATACCTCACTAGGAAAACTCCGGACGGGATATTCGAGGTGTTCTTGATGGCGCGGAATGAGCCTATGGCACCGCGCACTCAAAGAAGCGTTCGTGCCGCAGAATCCTGGGCTTGCAATCGTCAAGATCACGCTAACGGCGTTGCTTAACGTAGTTCTGGAACAGTGCGAAAGGGAAGCGCGGGCATGTCGCGGCATTTGGGGCTGGCTATTTGGTGGCAACGCACGCCGCCCTGTATGGCGGAGCTCGGGCACGATGTCGTGGGAGTCGACGTCGACCCAGGGCGCGTCCAGCGGCCCGCAGCGCGGCCGTGATCCGCCACGTGCAGCCGTCCGCGATCGGGCCGACGGTCCAGGCCAAGTTCATCGTTCATGTCGTCAACGGACTGAATCCGACCATCGCCTGGCACGTAGCCGAATACAACTTCGACGCGGAGCCGCCAGTGGCTGAGCTACCCGCCGGGGGAGAGCGGCCGCCACCGGTTCCACCCGCGCCTGCAGAGACCCAGCGCATCGGTACCCACCTGCGGCAGACCTCCGGCGAGTTCGTCGTCGGGTTGCGCCGGCCCGGACTGGCCTTCGGCAGGGTTCCCATGCGTCGCTGGGCGCGCGGCCTGCGCTCCCGCGCCGCGCGCGTACCGGCATGGCAATATTGTCGGTCTGCCGGCTGGTGACACTCGCCGTCTTCGCGTGGTGGTGGCTGCACATCGGTGTCCGCGGCGGTTCAGTCCCACCTGCTGCGCGCCATGGGCAGCCACCCGGTCGTTCAATCTGGTCACCGGACACCGCGCGTCGGTGCTGCATGCAATACACCACCCACCGGTACGCCAAGAGCCCCGCGCGTCAGGCAGAGCGTCTGCATGAAGCCGCGTCATTGCGGGTTGGCGGGCGAGTCCGGCAGGTCTCGGACTATCCCGTGAAAGAGGGAGGTTAGGAGGTTAACGACGCCCGACAGGAGGGTCGGTCGCCGATGTAGCGTGGGCTGCTCAGCGGCCGAAGAGGTTCATCAGGTTCTCCCCTCGTGCCGTGCGTTCGACGACCACTCTGTTGCCCTGGCGCTGTCGGATGAGGACGCCGGTCCGTTCCAGTTGCTCCACGTGGTACGTGGTCCGGCTGGGCGTGAGTTGCACTGCCTGGGCAAGTTCGCCCATGCCCAGCGGCCGGTCCAGCGCCATCAGCACGGACGAGCGGATGCTGCCCACCAGGGTCTCCAGCGGTTGTTCGGGCAGCGGTTGTCCCGTCTCGTCGATCAGCGTGCCGAGCCCCGGCAACGGGTACCCGATGCCGACCGCAGCCCATTCGTGCGTCTGGAGCGAGTCTCGCAGCGACCGCTCCATGACGACCAGAGACGCCGGTGCTCCGGCCAGCACTGGGAACAGCTCGACTCGCCGGGCCAAGCGGGCTCTGATAGGCGTCCCCGACGTACCACGCAACCAGTCTCCTTCCAGCCGCGTGGAGGGCACCAGCCCGGCGAGTATTGCGGCGCGGTCCGATGCCGTGCGCATCAGGTCGACGCGTCGCTCCTCGTGGTCCAGCAGCGCGGCAGCGCGCGGCCAGAACTCCCGGGTGACCGAGGACGCGTCCCGGATGCTCCGTGCCGCGGCCTGGTGGAATCTCGGCTGGTTGTCGATCATCTGCCGTACCCCGAGCGGAAGCTTCTCGGCGAAGTGGTGCGCGGCATCGAGCAGGTTCGGGTCCTCCGGCGCATCGGCGATCTGCCGCAGCTTTTCGTCGATCGACAACGGCTCGAGGTAGATGTCCTCGGAAAGCGGCCCCGGGACCACGTAGCGCAGCAGCTGCAAATGCGGAACGTGCGGACGGATCAATCGGTGCAGTTCCTGCCGCCATACGCCTGGCATGCCGACCGGCATGGCGCCGGCCGTGCCGGCGACGTGCAATAGCGCCGACGTAAACGGTCGGCGGGTGAAGACGAACTCCACTTCATCGAGGTTCCGCAGATCGAGGTCGACAAACATCCGGGGCCTTTACACCTTGATCGGGGAGCCCCAGGACGCGCGAAACCACCGGCATTACGACGACCCCCCGCAACACCATTTGGTTTGGATAATAATCGTCTCCACTCCCGCGCGAAGGCGATATGCAAATGCCGACAACGTTAGGAAGCTCACACCGATCACCGGCGGGCCGGACAGCCCGAAGAGTCATACCAGCGACTGTTTGACTCCGGCGATCTTGTCGAGCGGGCCGTTGACGAACTTCGGCGAGCTGTCGGTCGACAACTCCTGTGCCAGCCGCACGGCCTCGGTGATCACGACCGGGCTGTCGACGTCGCCCCAGACCAGTTCCCAGGTCGCGGACCGCAACAGCGCGCGATCGACGGCCGGCATCCGCTCGGGCGGCCAGTCGCTGCTGCCGTAGGTCTGCAACGCGTCGTTGATCGCCGCCCAGTGCTCGACGACGCCGCGGACGATCTGCACGGTGTAGTCCGGCAACTGTGCCGGCGAACGGCTGACGTGAACGGGCCGCGCCCGGGTCCCGGGTTGTGCGTGAGCCGCCGCGGCCGTTATCAGTCGATCAACTGATCGCGCGCGGCTTCGGAGCGCAGCTCGGTCTTCGTGCGTGCGATGCGACCGCTGGCGGCATACTTCGCCTTCACACGCTCCAAGTAGGTCTTGGCGGTCTCGCGCGCGACTCCCAGCTCAGCGGCGACGGCGTCGAGCGTGAGCCCGGACGCGTAGAGGATCAGGGCACGTTCCTCCTGCCCGCTGAAGCGCGGCCGGGCTCGGTCACCGGCGATGATTTCGGCCGCCTCCGGTGACATCCACGTCGCGTGTCGCAGTGCTGTGTGTATGGCCACCAGCAGGTCCTCCTCTGAATCACGCTTGCCGACGACGCCCGCAACACCAGTGTGCAGGACCGCACGTAGCAAGGGTGCAGAGGCCATCGCCGAGAAGACCAGCACGAGGATGCCTTCGTCGACCATTCGGGCGACCGCTTGCGGATCCACGCTCGGGCCGCGGTCGACCATCAGATCAAGCAGGACCAGATCGGGTCGATCGGCGTCGGGTTGCCGTTGGGTCGCAAAGAAATCATCGAGGGTCTCGTGCGCCGACAGCAGCTGAAGACGGGGGTCCTGCTCGATCAACTCCACCGTGCGGCGGCGCTGCAGCACGTGGTCCTCGACCACGACGAGCAGTGCACGGCGATCCTCCATCAGGCCACCTCACTGTGGGTGCGCATCGACACATGGCCATGCCACCTCGATCAGGATCTGCTCGGACAGGCGCTGCATCCCGTGGCTCCAACCATCGCCAGTCGGCAGGTGCGACAGGTCGGCTTCGCGGACCCCGTCACCCACGATGATCAGCTGATCTGTCTTCGGACCACCGTACAGGCTGACTGACAGTGACTTGCCGGGAGGGGTCGCTGCGATCGCGCCCAGTACCAGCGCCCCGAGGGCGGCGGCAGAATCCGCACTCTCGGCGTCGACGCCTTCACCGCCGCGGAAGACCAGCTGTATACCACGGGCGCGCGCTTCGGCGAAGGCGCGAATCACCCACGGGCCGAGCCAGAGCATTCGTGCGTCGAGAAGGGTGGTATGGCGCAGATAGCTCTCGTGTGCGCTGCACTCTTGCTGCACTCTACTGGCGTGGGGGTCTCGGCTTCCGTCGGCGATCGAGCGCAGCAGTTCCAGTGCCTTCGCGAGGCCTCCGTCGATCAGTTCGCGCCGGCCCCGAGCGATGGCCATCTCGGCCTCCGACTCGGCGCGGGCCTGCGTTGCTGCACGCGCGGCCTCCTGCCCACGATCCGCGAGCGACCGAACAACGCCTATCACGACGTACCAGAAGGTCACCACGAATAGGGGTGGCATTGCCCCGACGACCACCACCGGAGCAGCCGGCTGCGCATGGTACTGAAGGACCACGGTGGTGACGACGACCGCAGTCGTGACCGCCGCGGCCGCCCACCAGAAGCCCGCGCGGGAGTGCAGGTTGCTACGTAACAGGATCAGGGTCGGGGTCACCGCGATCGCCTGCCACGGGATGACAGACGACTGCCCGAAGTCGACGCCGCCGAATGCCAGTACAAAACACGCTGGTGCTGCAAGAACCAGGTAGACGACCACGAGTGCTCGCGCCCACCCCGGCCACAGCCTGGCGCTCCAGGCCAAACCTGCGCCGACCGCGACCAGTGCGAGCGCCGGATAGGCGAGGGTGAGCCGGCCAGGATGGTTGGCCGACTCGATCAGGACTCCGACTGCTGTCACCGCTGCCGTCCATACCCAACCGAGGCGTTCTTCCACGGCATCCGCCAGCGACGTGGCGGTTTCTGGAGGGTCAAGCTCGGCGTGTTCGGGCCGCTGCCAGCGCAGCCTCGCATCGACACCCTGACCGGGAGCGGTCATGATGGACGCGTCGATGCCGGCGTCACGTGCCCTGGCCAGTACGGACGTGGCAAGTCCTCGGCCCGGTTCGATGTTGCCGTCGAAGCCAACGCCGCCGTCGTGGACGGTGACCGTCACTTGTTTTTCGTCGACGTGCGCGTCGACGCCGACGTCGGTCATCCCAGAATGCTTCGCGGCGTTCTGGACGAGCTCCCCGACGGCGCCGTCTAGCGCCTGCAGCGCCGCTTCCGGCAGCACGGTGACCAACACTTCGGGCGGTGTGCCGGAGTAGTGAACCTGCACCCCGTACCGAACGCTCCACTTGTCGACGTTCAACACTGGCGCGTGCGTGGGGCGCTGCGCCCACCGGGACTCCACGCGTGCGACGTCGGAACGACAACGCTCCCGGACCAGGTCGCGTGCGCTGACCGCTCCCCGACCGGCGGCCACGGAACCGAGCGTGTTGATGACAGTGTCGTGCAGGATTCGTCTATCCTCTGCGCTTTCCAGTGCGGCTTTGCGCAACGCCGCCAACCGGTGCCGCGCCCGGACCGCGTCTGCAGCAGACTTCTCGACGAAGGTCGCGTAGCGGACCAGGCTGCGGCGGGCGATCAGGCTGGCAATCGTCATACCGACGCCGGTGACGGTCGCCGAGCGTGGGACGTCGGCCGCCCAACCGGGATGCATCCACAATTCGGCGAGGCAGAGTGCAGGCAGCAGGACCGCAGACGTTGCGATGCTCGCCCAGCCGCGCAGCACGAACGCGGGCAGTACCCACCAGAGGTTCTGCAGCCAGAGCACCGCGAACAGAAACGGTGAATTCAGTTCAACCGCAACGTAGTAGTAGGCGTACAGCGACGAGTACACCGCGAGCAGTGCGACCCAGCCAGGCAGGACATCGAAACTGCCGGCGAGAGCAAGCACGGCGACGAGCAGGCAGATGAGCAGGACGGACCTCGGGATCCTGCCGCCGGACACCAAGAGTGCGCCGGCCACGACCACCTGCCAGGCCACGCCGCCAATCAGCAGCGCCTGCCGAATCGACTGGATCAACGCGCTCGCGAGCCAGCCGGGGCGGTAGTTGACGTCATCGACGCTGTCGGTCGGGTCCAGCCCAAGAGGGCTCCATCGCCCTCCAGCAATTGCAGGCGACGTCATCTGTGGGCTCTCCTACGCGACACCATCGGTCTCCTGCTGCCGTAGAACCTGACAAGAATGCCCCGCGATGTCCGGCGAGTGCTGCTGACTGCCCGCGACGTCCGCCACCTGGCCGGTGCCAGTACCAGGCTAGAGCGACCATCGGAACCTGGCAGCAGCGGGGCGGCGACTCTAGCGAGAAATAGGAGGTGACCAGCCACACCTCGAACCCGTGTGCTTCCAACCAGTAGAACGGCGGCTTCCAGTAATCGGACGTTGCCTCCATCACCACCCGGGTTACGCCCAGGTGCATTAACCGCTCGGCCATCACCTGTAGCGAGCGGGTCATTGTGGAGTAGGTCTGCACTTTCCGCACCCGCCGGGTCGATCCCTTCGGATCGGGGACTCGCACGCAGCACACCAGTTCGGCCTTGCCGATGTCCAGCGCGGCGACCCGCGTGATGCCCACAAGCGCAGCTCCCAGCATCCGACTAATCCATGGCCACCAAGGGACCAGGGAGATACGACGTCTGCGGGCAGCTACACCCCAATTTCAGCCTGGAACGGGCCACCCCGCCAGGGGCGGCAGGAGACCAATCCCTTCGACGAATCATTGGCCCGACGGCCGGCGAGAAGTCGCTGGCCATGGTTCCTCCCTCTTTGCCAGCACAGTGTCCATTGGCACCAACCGGCCGGCCGCCAGCGTCGTCCCGTCGGCCGACAGCTACCCCGTGACCCCCGCGCATCACCGCCGGACCCGCGTCACGAAATCACCAGCGCCGCGTGAACCCTGCCAGCCGTGGTCAGCCGTCGTCTCGGACCGTGACCACCGGGCACGGCGCACCTGCGGCGCAGCCCTGGCTCACCGATCCGAGCAGCAGCCCCCGGAATGGCGACCGTCCCCGGGTCCCGACCACGAGCAGTTGTGCGTCGGCGCAGGCCGCGATCAGACTCTCCGTGGGGTCACCTTGCGCAGTGGACAACTCGATCGGGACACTCGGTGTCGGAGCGATGCGGGAGACGTTGCGCACCAGCTCCGCGGCCGCTGCATCCTGCATCTGGCCCGGATCGAAGGCGCCGGGTACGGCGATCATCGGCATCTGCCACGCATACACGGCCCGCACCGGCCACCCGAGCAGGTGCGCGTGCTGCAACGACCAGGCCAGAGCGGCGAGCGAGTGCTGGGACCCATCGACGCCCACAACGATCCGCTGGTTGCTCATGCTGCCACCGCCTGTGACTCGTGGTGCTTGGCCATGCTCAGCTCGGTCAGTTCTTCCAAGGTACGGCCCTTCGGCTCCGGCAGACAGATGGCGGTCACGACCAACCCAGCGAGGGACACGAACCCGGCGACCAGTTCGGCGCCGCGGATGCCCATTGACGACGCGAGCATCTGCGGGAACAGGTAGGCCCCGACGCATGCCCCGATCTTGCCTGCAGCCGCGGAAATGCCGTGGCCGGTGGTGCGAACCTGGACCGGGAAGATCTCTGCTGGGTAGACGAAGGTCGTGGTGTTGGGACCGAACTCGCTGAACAGATAGCTGATCCCGTACAGCAGCAGGAAGGTGGCGGCGGTCTGCACGACCGACGGCACCGCGGCGATGAGAAAGAACGCCACCGCCATCATCGCGAAGCCGAGCAGTTGGATGGTGCGGCGACCGATCCGGTCCATGAGCCAAATCGCCAGCGCGTAGCCCGGCAACGCGAAAACCGCGAAGATCGCCAGTTGCAGCAGCGTGTTCTGCAGCAGGCTCGCGTGCGGGCTGAGCAGCTTCAGGACCGCGGGGCTGGAGATGGAGTTGCCGTAGTAGGCAAAGTCCAGCAGCGCCCAGCCCAGCGCGGTGCCGATCAGCCACTTGACCAGCCGCGTACTGGAGAAGAGCATCAGCGCACCCGTCAGGGCACCCTCGTGCACCCGCGCCGTCGACTCAGCAGGGGCTGGTGCGTCCGATGACTGGCCGGTGGCTGCCGCGATTGCGGCTTCGGCTTCCTGCGCCACCCCGCCGGCCAGCGCGAATCGTGGTGTCTCCTGGATCTGGCGGCGCAGGTAGAACACCGCCAGCCCCGGGATGGCGCCGAACCCCAGCAGCAGTCGCCAGATCAACTCGTGCGACAGGCCAGAGGCCAGCAACGCCGAGGCCAGCAGCGGCCCGAACACCAGCCCGGCGCCTTGCATCGCGAAGACCAAGCCGACCATTCTGCCGCGGCTGGCCTTGCCGGAGTATTCGCTCATGATGGTCGCTGACACCGGGTAGTCACCTCCCACGCCGATGCCCAGGACGATCCGGAAGATCAGCAGGGCGACATACCCGGGCGCGAGCGCGGACGCGATGGCGCCCGCGGCCAGGACGAGCACCTCGTAACCGTAGATCCGCTTCCGGCCGAGCACGTCGGCGATCCGGCCGAAGATGATCGCACCCGCCGCCGAGGCGACCAGGGTGGCGGAATTCAGCAAGGACACCTGGTTGGTGGACAGATGCCACTGCGTTTTCAGCAGGCTGACCACCACACCGATCACGAACAAGTCATAGGCGTCGGTGAAAAACCCCATACCCGACACGAACATGATCTTGAACTGGAACCGCGTAGGCCGAGAGCTGTCCAGCGCGGCGAGCCCGGGCACATCACTCAATGAAGTAGACACGTCGTGCAGGCTGTCGACGGACCCTGGAACCATCCTCCACAAACAGCAACATCGTCATGCACTGCACATGAACAATGGAAGACATCCCGCCTGGCAGGGCCACAGCGCCTCCTGGACCGGGCTACGCCCATCCGGCAGATCGCCGCCGGGCGCCATACAAAATCCGTTGCCAGCCCTCCGTAGAATGGACGAATGGCCACGAAAGCGAAGAAGTCCGCCAAGGACGAGCCGGCCAAGAAGGTCGTGGCGAGCAACCGCAAGGCGCGGCACGACTACCTGATCGAGGACACCATCGAGGCCGGCCTGGTGCTGACCGGCACCGAAGTGAAAAGCCTGCGCATGGGACGCGCCTCGCTCGTCGACGGGTATGCCGACGCGCGGCACGGCGAACTCTGGCTGGAGAACGTTCACATCCCCGAATACATCAATGGCAACTGGACCAACCACGCCACTCGTCGGCGCCGCAAACTGCTCATGCACCGGCACGAGATCGACAAGCTGATCGGCAAGTCGCAGGAGGCGGGGCACACGCTCATCCCGTTGTCGCTCTACTTCGTGAACGGCCGGGTGAAGGTCGAGATCGCGCTCGCGAAGGGCAAGCGGCAGTACGACAAGCGGCAGGCGTTGCGCGAACGGCAGGACAACCGCGAGGCGGAGCGGGCGATGTCGCACGCCGTACGCCGCGCCCATCGGCAATAGCCACTGCGACTTACACTGGACAGATGAGCGCGATTCTTGCTCGTCGTCCCGTCCTTCGCTGGGTGGCGCCCGGCGCCGCCTTGGCGGTGATCATCGCCGGCAGTCAGCTCGCTGCACATTGGCCGGCCAACGCCGCCGTCTCGCTGCCACCCAAGACCGCACAGCAACTGCTGGTCGATCTGCAAGGGGCAACGCCGCACGCGCTCAGTGGCACCGTCAAGGCAACTGCTTCGCTCGGCCTGCCGCAGCTGCCGGAAGGTATGACGGGAGCCGACGACAGCGCCTCGCCGCTCGGCCTGCTGAGCGGCACCCACACCGCCAAGGTCTGGTATGACGGCAAGACCTCCGGCCGCATCGCCCTGCTCGGCGACTCCGCCGAGACCGACCTGGTGGCCAATTCCTCGGGGCTGTGGCTGTGGCAGAGCTCGGACAAATCGGTGCTGCACGTGCCGGGCGGCTCGCTCACCTCGACACCGCCGCGCCGCACGGGTCCGGTGCACGCCGAGCCCGGCTCACGGCAGGCGATCACACCAGGTATGGCGCAGCAGTTGTCCACCCCGGAGGGTGTCGCAGCGTTCGCGTTGCGCATGCTCGACCCGAGCACCCAGGTGACCACCGACAGCAACGAACGCATCGCGGGGCGGGCGGCTTATCAGCTCGTGCTCACGCCGAAGACGAGCGGCACCACCATCGGCTCGATCCGCATCGCCTTCGACGCCGCCAACTTCACGCCGCTGCGCACCGAGATCTTCGCCAAGGGAGCCGCGAAACCGGCTGTCAACGTGGGGTTCTCGTCGATCAGCTATCAGCGTCCGTCCGCGAGCGTCTTCGCGTTCAGGCCCCCTGCAGGCGCGAGCGTGAAGACCGTCAATCCGTCGACGAAGGCCGGGCACACGCGACCCTCGGGGTTCAGCGCACCGCAGCTGGTCGGCAAGGACTGGGCGAGTGTGCTCGTCGGCAAACTGCCTGCGCACGCGACGTCCGGCGCCGCGAAGGAACGTGACGTCTTGCGCATGCTGCCCTCCGTGTCCGGTTCGTGGGGGAGCGGGCATCTGCTGAGCACGTCGCTGGTCAACGTGGTGCTCACCGACGACGGCCGCTACGCGATCGGCGCCGTCCCCGCTGCCAGCCTGTATGCCGCCCTCGGTCGAGGCTGACCCCGCACCCGACGCGCCGGCGTCGGCGGTCTCGGGCTACGCAGTCGAAACCCGTGGTCTGACAAAGATTTTCGGGTCCCAACGAGCGGTCGACGGCATCGACCTACGTGTGCCGAGCGGCGGCGTCTATGGCTTCCTCGGGCCCAACGGTTCGGGCAAGACGACCACGATCCGGATGCTGCTGGGACTGGTCCGGCCGACCAGCGGTGACCACGACATCCTGGGCCACCCCATGCCGGAGGAACTCACCGCGGCGTTGCACCGCGTGGGCTCGCTCATCGAAGGTCCCGCATTCCACCCGCACCTGTCCGGCCGGGCCAACCTGCGGCGTCTCGACGCTGCGGATGCGCGGTCGGATGCCCGCACCGCGGCGTCCCGGATCGATGCGGCGCTGGACCGGGTCGGGCTCACCCCGGCCGCGAACAAGCGATTCGGTGCCTATTCGCTGGGCATGAAGCAACGGCTCGCGATCGCGGCCGCACTGCTCGCACCGCGCGATCTGCTGGTGCTCGACGAGCCGACGAACGGACTCGACCCGCAGGGCACCCGCGAGGTGCGGCACCTGGTCTCGGAGCTCGCATCCGACGGCATCTCGGTGCTGGTCTCCAGTCACCTGCTCGCCGAGATCCAGCAGATCTGCACGCACATCGGCGTGATGAGCGCCGGGAAGCTGGTCGCGCAGGGCAGCATCGACGACTTGCGCGCGACCCGGACCGCGCGGCTGCACCTCGGCACCCCCGACCCGGCCCGGGCGGCGGCTGTACTCGCGAAACTGCCGGTTTCCCAGCTGGTTTCGGGCGATGAGACTGTCTCCGGCATACCCTCCGAGGACCTGGCGCCCGAGGATCTGGTGCGCGCTCTCGTCGCCGCCGATGTGCCGGTGCGGCGCTTCACCGTCGACCGGCCGAGCCTGGAGGACCTCTACGTCTCACTCACTGGCGAGGGCTTCGAGGTGCGTTCATGATGCGCTTCGCTCGCTCCGAAATGCGGCTGATCGCCGGGCGCCGGCGCAACCAGGCCGGTCTCGCGGTGCTCGCCGCGGTGCCGATCCTGCTCGCGATCGCTGTACGTCTCACCGAGTCCAACCCGCGCGGTGGCGGTCCGCCGAGCTTCATCGACGACATCGTCGGCAACGGCGTCTTCGTCGCGTTCGCGGCACTGACGTTGCAGTTGACACTCTTCCTGCCGCTGGCGATCTCGATGGTCAGCGGTGACGCGATCGCGGGGGAGGCGCACACCGGCACGCTGCGCTACCTGCTCACCGTGCCGGCCGGCCGCAGCCGGGTGCTGGCGGTGAAGTACTTCGGGCTGGTCTTCGGTGCGTTCGTGGCCGTCTTCACTGTCGCGGTCGTCGGCGCTCTCGTCGGTATGGCGATTTTCGGCACCGGATCGCTGACCACCCTGTCCGGCACTCAGATCTCCCTCGGCGCCGGGTTGCTGCGGCTGTTCGTGAGCACGGTGTATGTCGCGCTCGGCATGAGCTCCCTCGCGGCGCTCGGGCTCTTCGTGTCGACGCTCACCACGCAGCCGATCGCCGCGACCGTCGCGACGATGGTGCTGACCGCGGCCATGTGGGTGCTCGACGCGGTGCCGCAACTCGGCTGGCTGCATCCCTGGCTGCTTGTCGACCATTGGGCCGCCTTCGCCGACCTGATGCGTGACCCCGCCGACTGGGGCGGGGTATGGCGCGGGCTGTCGGTCGACCTCGGGTATGCCGTGGTGTGCCTCCTCGCCGCCTGGGCCCGCTTCGACGGCAAGGACATCACCACCTGAGCGCACCGCCGCGTCATACGTAGACCTCGACCGTCGGAGGCTGGGGACGGGAATCGGCGCCGTTCCTGTCCCGGACTCGCGACCGTCGCGCTTTGGGGACACTCTCACTCCGGATTTGCGTCCCGGACTCGCGACCGTCGCGCCTTGGGGACACTCTCAGCGCGGATCCGCGTGTTCAACCGGCGACCGTTGCCACTTGTGCACGCGAACCGGGCTTTCGGGTCCGCAACTGCCCGCCCTAGCTGCCCGCGTCATAAATTTGAGACCCGAGTGGTCAGTTACTTGCGAGTACGACCGGGCGAACTCGCGAGTGACTGACCACTCGGGACAGCCGTCGCAGTTCTGGGCGCCGCGGCCCCACGCGCGACCACCCTCAGACGAACAACCCACTCCCGAGGTGGTCGGAAGCGTCGCGGGCGGCGGGCGGGACGAAGAAGTAGCCGCCGCCGAACGGCTGCACGTAGTCGATCAGGGGCTCGTTGATCAGCCGACGCTGCACGGTTTCGAACTGCCGCTCCAGGTCCTGCTGGTAGGCGATGAAGATGTGCCCGGCCTGCATGTTGCCGTTGAGGTCGATGCCGAGGTCGTAGTTGTATGAGCGCCGGATCATCCGCTGGTCGGCGGTGGCGTGCGTCCGGGGGTTGGCCAGCCGGATGTGCGAATTCAGTGGGATCACATTGCCGTCGGGGTCCTTCTTGTAGTTGGGAGCGTCGAACTCGGAGGTCCCGTCCAGTGGGGCGCCGGAGTCGCGGCGCCGGCCGAACATCGTTTCCTGCTCGTTGATCGACACCCGGTCCCAGAATTCCACCAGCATCCGGATCAGCCGCACCACCTGGTAGGTGCCGCCTTGTGCCCACGCCGGCTCTTTCGGGTCGTAGACCCACACCAGGTCCGGCGCGAGCGAACCGGTTGGGTTCGCGGTGCCGTCCTTGAACCCCAACAGGTTCCGGCTGGTCCCGCTCGGCCTCGGGGGCGAGCTGTAGCCCTCGATCTTCCAGCGTGGCTGGATCGCCCCACGGGTATGGCGGGCCACGTCCCGCATCGCGTGATGCACCGCGTCGGGGTGGTTCGCGCAGAACTGCACGAGCAGGTCGCCGTGCAACCACGCCGGGTCGAGCGAGTCATTGGGGAAGGGCGGCATCTCCTTCAGTTTCAACGGCTTCCGGCCAGCGAGGCCGAAGCGGTCGTCGAAGAGCGTCGCGCCGAAGCCAACCGCTACGGTCAGCCCGTCGGCAGGCACGTTCGGTCCCAGGACGTCACTGTCCGCAGGGGTTTGACTCGGTCCGAGGTCCGGAAAAGCACCCCCGGCCGTCAGCATGCGGCCGCGCGTGGTCAGCGTCTTGAGCAGGTCCTGGAGCCCCGCGCGCGAAGTGCCGCTGACGACGTCATACGCCACGACGCCGGTGAAGTCCTGCTTGTCGCTCGGTCCCGGCGTCAGGATCCCCGACTGGTGCTCGCCGTGGAACGGATAGGTCGCGTGCGTCTTCGGGCCCTGCGTGCCGGCCGCCCGGGCATCGGCACGCGAGCCGCCGATCAGGAGTCCGCCAGCGAGGGCAGTCCCCGCCACACCTGCCGCGCCCCCGCTTAAGAACCCGCGCCTGCTAACAGCCATTGCTCTCTCTGTCCCATCTGGTCGTGCTCGTCGAATAATGTTGTTGCGGAGCGTGTTTCGGTCAATGCGCCGGTGGAACCTCGAGCAGGTTCGGCTCGACGGACAGCGTCTCCAGCAGCTGCCCGATCGCGCCATTCACGGCCTGCCGTTTGGCCAGGGGCGTGCCTGTCAGGCTCGCCCAGTGGCCGTTCACCTTGGCGGCGTCGAGCGCGTGCTGCAAGGTGGCCAGCTCGCTGCGGGCCGTGCTCACGAGCCCCGGGTCGCGCTCCTGCACCAGCGGCGCGACCTCGGTCAGCACCACCTCGTCGACCTGGGTGTCGGCGTAGGTCATCGCGTATGCCGCGTGCGCGCCCGGGTCGTCGAGCCCCGAAAGGTGATCACGCAGCGCGTCCTCGATGATCTCGTGCACGCGCAGCGGCAGGTTGGTGGGATTGCCCGCCTCGTCGTCCGTGGTCAGCTTGTGCTGCACGGTGCCGATGTCCGTGAGCAGCCGATCAGCCACAGGCACCAGTGATTTCGGTGACGCGCCGTGGTAGAGCCAGTATTCGATGCGGTGCAGGCCGGTGAACTGGGGGTCGTTCACGCCGTGCACGTATCCGTCCGGCAGCCCATCCACGGCAAGGCCTTCGTCGCCGAAGCTGTCGTATGACGCCCCGACCCGCTCCCAGTCCAGTTGCGCTGTGAGCCAGGCACGCTTCGCGGCGGCGGTGTTCCCGGCCGCCAAGTCCGATCGCAGGGTGCCGGCGTCGGTGCGCAGCTGCCGGAGCACGCCCGCGGCATACACCTGGTACTCCTTGTTTGGCGCGGTGATGTCCGCGAGCGTGACCGGTTTGAAGGCAAGGGTGGCCGACTCGCTCGATTTCCCGGTGACCTGCACCTGCGGGCCGCGCAGGGCGCCGCCGGCCATCAGGCACACGAACTGGTAGGTGCCCGGCGTCAGGCTCGCACTCATCGCGGCGGTGGTGGCGGGGCCGAGAGTCTCGATCTCGGCGACCACGGCTCCCGAGGAGTTGTCCAGGTTGATCTCGCCGGCGTGGCTGGTGGAGTTGGTGACCTGGAAGGTCTGCGTCCCGGAGTGGCCGGACGTCCAGTCCGCTCCGCAGTGTGTCTTGTCGACACGGACGGAGGTCGTGGTGCTGGCGGCGGCGCGGGGGATCACCGCGATGACGGCCGCCGCGACCACGATGGGCGTCACGATCAACGCGGTCGCCACGGACCAGACATGGGTTCCGACCAGGCGCTCCCACCGGCCGGGTTCCTCGCTCGCGTCGTCGGCGGGCGCGGCGGCCGTCCCGGTGAAGAGCAGGAAGGCGGGCAGGACGACGGCGAGGTAGACCACCCAGCAGACGACCTGCAGGACCGTCATTCGCGGGGTCAGTTCGGTGACACCACTGATCAGCGTCACCCACCAGCTGGTCGGGTCGATGTGCGCAGACAGGTCGAAGGCGATCCACCGGGCGCCGGGCAGCCAGCCCGCGTCCTGCAGGTCGCCGAGCCCGTAGGCGAGGACGCCCGCGGCGATGACGATGAGCGCAATCGCGGTGCGGTTGAAGAAGACTCCGAGGTTGATCTTCACTGCCCGGCGACAGAGCAGCCAGCACAACAGCACGGCGATCGCCAGTCCGACGAGGGCGCCGAGTAGCGGGGCGACGGTCGAGCCGGACGCCTTCGCCGCGGTCCAGATGAAGAGTGTGGTCTCCAGACCCTCGCGGCCGACGGCGAGGAAGGCCGTCAGAGTGAGGGCGCCGGCGCCGATCGCGAGGGCTCGGCTGACCTCGCCCTTCAGCTTCCCGGACAGGGTGCGCGCGGTGCGCTTCATCCAGAAGATCATCGAGGTGATGAGCACCACCGCGAGGACGCTGAGCAGGCCGCCGACCGCCTCCTGCGCGCTGCTGGACAGCACTTCGGTCGAGTAGGTCAGCACTGCGGCGAAGCAGATCGCCGTGCAGACGGCGCCCAGCACGCCCAGCCACACCGGCCGCGTGCGTACGGTCGTACCGTCGGCCGCCGCAGGTGCCTTCTGCACCGCGGCGAGTAGGATGCTGACGACGAGTCCGGCCTCAAGCCCCTCCCGGAGACCGATCAACAGGTTGGGTATGGCGTCTGCCCAGTTCACTAAACTAAGGTAAACCGAACCTAACCCTGCGCCTGACCAACTGCGGTGTGAATCTGCTGTAAGTTACCTGTAAAACCGCTGAATCAACGTGGGCCACGTCACTCACCGGGTGTTGCCCGCCCGGTGAGTGACGGCTTCCTCGGCGAGCGACGGTGTGATCTCGCCGTCTCTCGGCGAAGAAGCCGTCATTCACGGTAGGAGGCGGTATGTCGGGGAGCGTGCCGGCATACCGCGGAGTTCGTCAGTTGGAGTCCTGTTTCAGCGCGGTGTCCACGGTCAGCGCGGCCGCCACTGCGAGGGACCGCAACGGGTCCGGGAGGTCCGGCCGGATGTGCACGACGTAATTGTCGGCCGTCGTGAACATCGTCGTGAGCAGGCCCTCCCAGGTCTTGGTGATCCGGCCGACCTCGGCGCCCTGCGCGTCGAGCAGGGCGAAGTTCCAGGCGCGCCAGTTCTCGGCGTTGAGGGTGCCGACGTCCTTGCCACCGGCCTGCAGCCCGAAGCGGATCTTGCCGAAGACGTTCTGCTGCACCAGCCGGCCGATCTCGGACCCATTCGGAGCGGACACGATGACCGTCGACTTGAAGACCTTCCCAGGCCGGGTGAGCACCAGCAGCGGGTGGCCGGTGGTGTCGCGAACCTCCAGGCGATGGGTGAGGAACTGGTCGAGGTTGCTCACGAAGCGCAACGCCTTGCGCGCGGTGCTCTGACCGATCTCGGCCACCGCACCGATCTGCGCGCCGTCCTGACCGTAGACGAAGTATTCGTTGGTCAGCTCGATCAGCTTGCGCTTCTGGCTGACGATGATGACACCTTCGGTGAAGACGTTGCGGCTGCCGTCGCTGACCGTCCCGCCGACCTGCCCGGTGGCGTGGCCGCCGAACGTCTGGTCGCCATACCCCTGCGCGAAACCCGGCGAATGCACTTGCTGTGCGGGCTGATTCGGTTGGGCGGGTTGCTGGGCCGGCTGCTGGTGATCGGTCCACTGGGTGCCGTCCCACCAGCGGACCATGCGGTTGTCGCGCGGGTCGGCATACCAGCCGGGTGGCGTGGAGTTCGGGGGCTGTGCGGTCATGGTGCTTCCTCGGGTGACGGGGTGAAGCGGGGACGGGGTGGTGCGGACGGAGTCAGTCGGTCGCCTTGCGGGTCAGCCGCCACTGGGTGAACACGGCATACACAGCAGTCAGCACCAGGAGCATCACGATCTCCAGGACGAACACGCCGGCCGAATGCTTCCACAGCGAATCCGTCTGGGAGGCAAGGATCTTGGTGACGTCCGTCGTTGCTGCGGTGCCGGCGAAACCCCATCGGGCGGGCGTCAGCCAGGACAGCTGCTCCAGGCCGACCCGGCCGTTGACCGGGAAGAGCCCGCCACACAGCGCCAGCTGCGCCATGATCGAGATGACCAGGGCCGGCATGGCCTGCTCGGAGGTCTTCACCACACTCGAGAGCAGCAACCCGAGTGACGCCGCGGCAAACGCGGTAAGCCAGCACATCAGAATGATCTCCACCATCGGGGAGCCCAGCAGAATTGCGCTGTCCGGCATCGGTTTGCGGATGCTGACCAGCGCCACCATCAGAATGGACTGCAGCAGGGTGAGCACCCCGAAGATGGTCAGCTTGCCCGCCAGGTAGGCCTGTGGCGAGAGACCGACCGCGCGCTCGCGGTTGTAGATCGCGCGTTCGCCGACCAGTTCGCGGATCGTCGCCGCAGTGCCCATGAAGACCGCCCCGATGATCAGGAAGACCAGCAACTGCAACGGTTCGGTGGTGTGGTAGTGCACATCGCCGGGGTCGCGCCCGATCGGCGGCTGTTGTTTCAGGCCGTAGCTGCCGGGCACCAGCATCGCGACGAGCGCGAGCGCGATGGGCAGCACGAGCATGAAGATCGAATACCCACGGTCGGCGAGTATGACGCGCACGTGTCGCCGCGCCAGCGTCGACAACTGGGACGGGATGCTCTGCTGCCGCGGCGGCTTCTCCAGCGGCGGCGGCTCCCGGCGCGGCGCGCTCAGCGGGCCTTCGACCTGTTCGGACTCCAGCGGGGAGTCCTTGAAGCGCTGCTGCGCGCCGTTCGGGTCGGTGCTCACCGAGGTGAACACGTCGGCGAAGTCGTCCGCGCCGAAGAAGGAGAGCAGCTCGTTCGGCGGCCCGAAATAGGCGACCTTGCCGCCCGGCGCGAGCAGCAGCACCTTGTCGCACACGTTGAGGTTGGCGACGCTGTGCGTGATCACGCCGACCGTGCGTCCTCCGTCGGCCAGCTGGCGCAGGGTCTGCATGACCTGCTTGTCCAGGCCTGGGTCGAGGCCGGACGTCGGCTCGTCCAGGAAGAGCAGTGACGGCTGGGTCAGCAACTCCAGCGCGACCGAGGTGCGTTTGCGCTGGCCGCCGGACAGCTTGTCGACCCGGGTCTGCGCGTGCTCGGTGAGACCGAGCTCGGCCATCACCTCGTCGACCCGCTGGTTGCGCAGCTCGGCGGGCAAGTCGTCGGGGAAACGCAGCTCGGCCGCGAAGCGCAGTGCCTGCTGGACGGTCAGCTGCCGGTGGACGACGTCGTCCTGCGGGACGACGCCGATGCGGTGCCGCAGGTCCTGGAAGTTCTGGTAGAGGTCTCGGCCGTCGTAGTAGACCTCGCCCTCGGTGGCCGGCTGCGAGCCGATCAATGCCTTGAGCATGGTCGACTTGCCCGCGCCCGAGGGCCCGATGATCGCCAGCAGGCTCGAGCCTTCGAGTGCGAACGACACGTCGTCCAGCAGCTTCTTGCCGTCCGGCAGCGTGAAGGTCAGGTGGTTCGCGACGAAGTTGACGTCGCCTTCGTCGACGCTCGCGACGAGCTGGCCCTGGCGCACCGTGAAGCGCGAGTGGCCGACGGCGAGCAGGTCTCCTTCGCCGAGGTGCCCGGCGTTGACCCGTTGACCGTTGACGTAGGTGCCGTTGCGGCTGCCGAGGTCCTGCACGTCGAATCCGCCGTGCGACGGAACCAGCCGGGCGTGCTGCCGCGATGCGAGCAGGTCGTCCAGGACGATCTGGTTCTCCAGGCCCCGGCCGATGGTGATCGCACCGCCACGCCCACCGCTGGGAGCGGGCTCGACCGGCATCACTTGCGGCACGGAGCCGGTCACCGTGGCGTGGCCGGACGCCGAGACGGGTGCGCGTTGCTCGATCGGTCCGCTGGGCAACTGGAAGCGGTCGAACACCACGCCGGTGTTGCTGGGAGTGCTCGGCAGCGCCACCCGCTGCTTGCGGACGGGCGGCCGCTGCGTCGTCGGGGCGGTCGGCATACGAGCAGCACTTGCCTGTGACGGGGCTGCGCCCGCGTGGGCCGGGAGGGATGCCGCGGCACCGGCCGAGCCGGGCAGCTGGCGCTGACCACCGGTGACCGGTGGTGTGCGGACCGCCGCGCCGCGCGGTGCTGCCTCGAAGCGCAACTGCGGACCGGCCGCGCCGCCGATTCGCACGCTGCTGCCCGGGCCGACGGCCATGGGCGCGCTGATCCGGCTCCCGTCCAGGAAGGTGCCGTTCGAGCTGCCCAGGTCGGTGATGGTGAGCTGGGTGCCGTCCAGGCGCAGCTCGGCGTGCCGGCGGGACGCGAGGGCGTCGGTGATCACCAGGTCACAGTCGAGTCCGCGCCCGACCACGATGGTGCGGCCGGATTCGAGCGGAATCGCGCGCCCCTCGCACGAGACGTTGACGGCGAAGTTGGTAGCGATGGCTGCTGCCCCTTGCTGTTTCGATGCGGCGCAGCGTCAGTGCTGGCCCTTCCCGTTGCGCACCTTAGCGAAGGCGGGCGGTTCAGACGTTGAGCAGCCAGCCGTCGCGGACTTCGAAGGTGGCCGCGCCGACGCCGATGCGGTCGCCCTCCGACAGATGCGTGCGTTCGACGCGTCGCCCGTTGACATAGGTTCCATTGCGGCTGCCCAGATCTTCCAACACCAGCCCGGCCGGGTCGGCGGTGATCCGCACGTGCTGGCGCGAGACCAGCATGTCGTCCAGCACGATCGAGTTGTCGCGGCCGCGGCCGATGGTCAGCGCCTCGGGCTCGTCCTGCTGTCCGGCGGGCGGCTCGGCGACCGCCGGCGTCGTGACCGTCGCGGCTTCGTTCACTGGCGCGTGCTGCGCCGGCGCGTCGTAGGAGGGCCACTGCTGCTGGCTGGGTTCGGGGGCCTGCGGCTGCGGGGCCGGCGGCTGCAGGTCCATGACGGGGTTCGCCTCAGGCTCGGGCGCGGGGGCGGTATGCCGCGGTTCGTCGACAGGTGCCGACTGAGGTTCGGCGACCGGGGTGGCGGGCTGGGCCGAACGCCACTGCTCGGCGACTTCCTGGGCCGTCTGTGCGGTGCCGGCGGCGACCCACTGTTCACTCGATGGTGCCGGGTGCGCCGGCTGGGCCCACGGGTCTGGGCCGCGCCAGGGCGCCTGGGACGGCTGCGGTGGTCCGGACTGCCAATCGATCTGGGCCGGGGCGGCGGGTTGCGGACGCGCCGGTGCGGGCTGCTGCGGGGCGGCAGGTTGCTGCGGCGCAGCCGGGCCGTCATTCCACGAGCCGCCGGCCTGCGCGGGCGCGCCCCACTGCTGCTGGTTCCACTGCTGCGGCTCGCCTGCCGGCGCGGATTGCGGGGATCCTGCGTCATACCCCTGGCCCTGCTGCCCGGGGTATGCCGGCCGACCCCACTGCTGCTGGTTCTGCGAGGGGTCTTGGGGGTAGCTCATCAGGGCCTCCAACGGAATCGACACACGCCGGTCATCAGCCTAACCTGCGCCCGGCGTATCCCTCGACGGTCGAAGGCTCGCGTATGGCGCGGGGCGTCATACGCGACGTAACCCTCGACGGTCGAAGGTTGCGTACGCCGAGGCCGGTGGCGCTGACTAGCCTGGACGCAGCGCCGTCGAACCCGTCGACCGGAAGAAGGTCCCGATGAGCCAGCCCATCACGACCAGCACGCCGCCCGCAGTCGCGCAGCCACCCGCCCGTGATCACGGGCAGACCGGACGACCACGGGTGGTCATCATCGGGTCCGGCTTCGGCGGTCTCTTCGCCGCGCGCACGTTCGACGGAGCGGACGTCGACGTGACGCTGATTTCGTCGACCGCCTATCACCTGTTCCAGCCGCTGCTCTACCAGGTTGCTACCGGCATCCTGTCCGAAGGGCTGATCGCGCCGGCCACCCGCGAAGTGCTGGCCAAGCAGCAGAACGTCGAAGTCGCGTTCGGCACGGTCACCGAGATCGACCTGACGGCGCGGACCGTCACCTCGACGACGCTCGGCGTCGAGACGACCTACGGCTACGACTCGCTGATCGTCGCGGCCGGGGCGGGACAGTCCTACTTCGGGCACGACGAATTCGGTGAGTTCGCGCCCGGCATGAAGAGCATCGACGACGCACTGGAGTTGCGCGCCCGCATCTTCGGCGCTTTCGAACTTGCCGAGTTGGCAGCCGCTTCCGGCCGCAGCAAGGACGTGCCCGCGCTGATGACCTTCGTCGTGGTGGGCGCCGGACCGACCGGTGTCGAGATGGCCGGCCAGATCGCGGAACTGTCCGCCCGCACCTTGCCGCGCGACTTCCGCCACATCGCGTCCGAGGACGCCCGCATCATCCTGCTCGACGGCGCCGACCAGGTGCTGGCCAGCTTCGGCTCGCACCTGGGCACGAAGGCGCAGCAGCGGCTGCAGAAGATGGGCGTCGACGTGCGCCTCGGAGCGATGGTCGTCGGCGTCGACGCTCAGGGCGTCGAATACCGCCGCTCCGACGGCACGACCGAGCGCGTGCCGGCGCTCACGAAGGTGTGGGCCGCCGGGGTCCAGGCGAGCAGTCTCGGCGCGACGCTGAGCGAGCAGACCGGGGCCGAGCTCGACCGCTCCGGCCGGATCAAGGTCAACCCCGACCTGACCCTGCCCGGCCATCCCGAGGTGTATGTCGTCGGCGACATGATCTCGTTGGACAACCTCCCGGGGGTGGCGCAGGTCGCCATACAGGGCGGGAAGTATGCCGCCGAACAGATCATGCGGCAGCTGAAGGGAGAGCCGGCCGGGCCGAGGTTCCGTTACGTCGACAAGGGCTCGATGGCCACCATCTCACGGTTCAGCGCCGTGGCCAGTGTCGGGAAGCTGCGCGTGTCCGGCTTCCCGGCCTGGGTCATGTGGCTGGCCGTACACCTTTGGTACATCATCGGATTCAAGAGTCAGGTCACCACGTTCTTCCACTGGGCGGTGTCCTTCCTCGGGAGTTCGCGGGGCGAACGTACGGCGACACAGCAGCAGATCTTCGCGCGCGGCGCGCTGGAGAGACTCGGCTCGTCGTACCCGCCCAGGGTCTTACTGGGCACCGGACGCTCCGAGGTGCCGGACCACGGGGGAGACGCTGCGCCGGCGGCGGACGACAGGTCGTGAGGGAATCCCGCGCAGCGGCTGCGCCACTCGCGTCGTAGGGTGAGCGGCCATGCGGCCCCACTACCCGATCGCGACCCGTCGCCTCGACAACGGACTGCGCGTCGTCGTCTCCGCCGACCACGCGGTGCCGACCGTCGCAGTCAATCTCTGGGTGGGCGTCGGCTCCCGCCACGAGCAGCCCGGGCGCACCGGACTGGCCCATCTCTTCGAGCACCTGATGTTCCAGGGGTCGGAGCACGTCGCGGAGGGTGAGCACTTCGCGGCGCTGCTCGCCCAGGGCGCACAGCTGAACGCGACCACCTGGGTCGATCGCACCAACTACTTCGAGGTGGTGCCGACGGGGGCGCTCGAGCTGGCGCTCTGGCTGGAAGCGGACCGGCACGGCCGGCTGCTGCCCGCTCTCACCCAGGACAACCTCGACAACCAGCGCGACGTGGTGAAAGAGGAGAAGCGGCAGCGCTACGACAACGTGCCCTACGGCACGGCATATGCCGAGCTCACCGCGCTCGTCTTCCCGGACGGCCACCCCTACCACCACACGACGATCGGCTCGATGGACGATCTGGACGCCGCGTCGCTGTCCGATGTGCGCGAGTTCTACAGCCGTCATTACCGGCCCGACAACACCGTGCTGACGCTTGTCGGCGACATCGACGGTGAGGCCGGATTCGGCCTTGCCGCAAAATATTTCGGCGAACTGACCAATCCGGATGAGCCGCTGCGCGCCGAGCTTCCGCCGCCGCTGCCACCCCTGACGGAGCCCGGCCGGTTCGAGCGGGCGGACGCGGTGCCCGCGAACCGGCTCTATCTGGGTTTCCGGCTGCCCGCAGGGGGCACGCCGGACTTCGTGCGCGCCGATCTGAGCTTCGACGTGCTGGCCGGGCTCGCCACTTCGCGTCTCTACCGGCGGCTGGTGCGGCGCGATCAGCTGGTGACGCATGTCTCGCGCAACGCCGGAGGCCGGGTGGCAGGCACGTCGATGGGGGCGTTCATCGCGGACGTTGCCGATGGCGTGGCGGTCGAGCGCGTCGAGGAGGCGATCGGCGAGGAGCTGCGCCGCCTCGCCACGGAGCCGCCGACATCGAGCGAAATGGGAGCAGTCACAGCGGATGTCGAGCGCTGGTGGCTGCAGAGCCTGGCCCAGCCGGGGGAGCGCGCCGACGAGATCAGTGGCAGCACCTTGCTGTATGACGACCCCGAACACCTCAACACCTATCTCGACGAGGTCGCGGCGGTGACGGCCGACGACATTGCGGACGCTGCGGCCGCGCATCTCGACCCGCAGTCGGCGGCCGTCGTGGTCTACCGCAAGGAGGCACAGTGATGGTGCAGCAACGTCCGCAGGTGACTCCGGCAGCGCCATGGTCGTTCCCGGTGCCGCGCGAGCACCGCCTCGGCAACGGCATCCGCGTGCTCCTCTACAACCTGCCCGGACAGCACATCACCTCCACGCGCCTGCTCGTGCCGGCACCGCTCGCGGTCGAACCCCGCGAGATCGAGGGAGTCGCCACGATGGTCGCGCGCACGATGGACGAGGGCACGGGCAGCCACACGGCCGACGAGATGGCCGAGCTCTTCGAGCTGAGCGGCATCGCGTATGGCGCAGGGTATGGCGCGCGCGGCCTCACTCTCGAAACCGAAGCAACGGCAAGCAAATCCGCTCAAGGATGGGCGCTGATGACCGAGTGTCTCCAGGAGCCGGCCTTCCCGGAGGCGGAGGTGTTGCGGCACGTCCGGCAGCGGCTCGCCGAGATCGAGCACGAGTCGGCGTCGCCGGACACGCGCGCCTCGCTGGAGTGGGCCGCGACTTTCTACGACGACCGGTCCCGCGCTGCTCGCGCGGCTGCCGGCACCGCCGAGACGGTCGCCCGGATCACGCCGGAGGACTGCGCCGCGTTCCACTCCCGGTGGGTGCGACCGGAGGGCGCCACAGTCGTCGTCGCAGGCGAGCTCGACGAGGCGCAGGCGCTGCGCGACCTGGAGTCGACACTCGGCTCCTGGTCCGTGGAAGGTGTTGCGCCGCAGGATGATTCGCCTGTTGCGATCGTCGCCGACGAGCCCACGCGCGTGCGTTTCGTGCACCGGCCGGGCGCGGTGCAGACCGAGCTGCAGCTCGGCTTCTTCGGGCCGGACCGCCGGGTGGAGGGGGGCTGGGCGCCATACCCCGCAGTCGGTTTCGCGGTTGGCGGCTCGCCGAACGCCCGGCTCGACGCGGTGCTGCGCGAGGAGAAGGGTTATACATACGGCATCCGGGCCGGCTACCGGCCGCGTGACGTCGGTGGCATCTTCGTCGTGTCGGGGTCGGTGCGCGGCGACGTCACGGTCGAGGCGACCCGGCTCACGGTGGAGATCCTCGACGCGGTGCGTGACGGTTTCACGGCCGAGGAGACGCAGGCTGCGACCGACTACATCGGCAAGACCGCGCCGGCCCGCTATGCGACGGCGGACTCGGTCGCCGACGAGGCATCGCTGCTTGAGTCCGTAGACCTGGGAACGGATTTCGTTTCGTCATACCTTGAGCAACTGGCGACGCTCACCCCGCACGACCTGGACGCAGCCTGGGCACGGTGGGCCGGCGAGCCGCGCGCCATCGTGCTCGTGGGCGACGCCGAGGCGCACGCGGACGGGATCCGCGCGCTGGGCATCGGCGACGTCGAGGTGGTGGAGTAGTCGAGGTGGTGGGGTAGCCGCCGCGCTCCGGCGGCGCCCGGCCCATCCCCGCGGGCCCATCCCCGCGAATGACGGCTTCCTCGCCGAGCGACGGTGAGATTGCGCCGTCGCTCGGCGGACTCGCCGTCACTCGGCGGGTGAGTGGGGCTCCCGCACCCGGGCCCGCACCCGCAAGTGCAGCACCCGCTCCAGCGCGCGTTCTTCGCGCACGTCCCGGACCCGGCCTTCGAGCAGCATGGTGAGCGACACCAGTCCGATCAGCCGGGATGAATCCGCGCGGTCGACGACGGGCATCCTGTCGATGGCGTGGGTGGCCATGGCGTTCGCGGTCTCGCGCAACGTCTGATCGGCATGGGTGACGACGGGTGTGGTGATGCACAACTCCCGCACCAGCCGGTCGCCCTCTCTCTCGTGGACGGTGGTCTCCAGCCGGGTGCGGGTGATGACGCCGACCAGCCGGTCGGTGTCCTCGACGACCGGGTAGAGCATCTGCCGGCGCGACTCGACCCGGTCCGGCTCGGTTCCGGAGATGAGCTCCAGAGCGCGGGACACCGGTAGGTCGCTCCGGTAGGTGAGGATGTCACGCGACATCACCTCGCCGACGAAGTAGATCTCCAGCGGGTCGACGTCATACTCGCGCGTCAGGTGATAACCGCGCCGGGCGATCTTCTCGGTGAGCACCGAGCGCTTCAGTAGGAGGGCGGAGATCGCGAATGCGGTCGACGCACCGATCAGCATCGGCAGGACCGCGTCGAACCGGCCGGTCAGCTCCAGCGCGAAGATGACTCCGGTGAACGGCGAGCGCATGACGCCACCGAGCACGCCGGCCAGCGCGACCAGCGCCCAGAAGCCGGGGCCGACACTGGGGAAGATGTGCGCCTCCAGGGCGCCGAGTGCGCCACCGATCATGAACATCGGCGCGAGGATCCCGCCGGAGGTCCCGGACCCGAGGGACAGCGACCAGATCAGCGTCTTGACGATCAGGATGCCGACGACCAGGCCGAGCGAAATGGTGCCGTCCAGCTCGGCGCCGATGATGTTGTAGCCGACACCCAGCGCTTGCGGCACGACCAGGCCGCCGATGCCGATGATGATGCCGCCGATCGCCGGCCACCACATCCAGTGCACCGGCAGCCGCCGGAAGCCGTCCTCGGCGGCATAGACCAGCATGGTGGCGACGATGGCGAGGAGCGCGGCGACGACGCCGGTCACGACGCACAGCAGGTCGGCCGCCGGTGTCACGTGCAGGGCGCCGTGCACCGGGAAGAGCACGCCGTCGCCGAGCATCGGGTGGCGTATGACGGTGGCGACGCACACCGCGGTGGCCACCGGCACATAGCTGCGCGGTCGCCATTCGAAGAGCAGCAGCTCGACAGCCAGCATCACCGCTGCGAACGGAGTGTTGAAGGTCGCGGCCATTCCGGCCGCGGAGCCGGCGACCAGCAAGGTCTTGCGTTCGTCCGCGGTCAGGCGCAGGAACTGCGCGAAGAGCGATCCGATCGCGCCGCCGGTCATGATGATCGGGCCTTCGGCACCGAACGGCCCGCCGGTGCCGATCGCGATCGCCGACGACACCGGCTTCAGCACGGCGACGCGCGGCTGCACCTTGCCCCCGCCGAGCAGGATCGCCTCGATCGCCTCGGGCATGCCGTGCCCGCGGATCTTCTCGGAGCCGTAACGCGCCATGACACCGATGACGAGGCCGCCGAGAACCGGCGCGAGCAGCACGACATACCACGGGGCGTGCCCGCCGTCCGGTGCGACAAGTCTGGTGTCGAAGCGCTGGTAGAAGACAGCGTTGGTGATGATCCCGATGAGCCGCAGCAACGCCCAGGCGACGAGGGCAGCGACTGCACCGACCGGGACCGCGAGCGCGGCGATGAGCAGCAGGCGCGGTGTCGCGCGGAAGTCCCCGAGGTGGTGGACGTCGCGCGGTAGTTCGTGTGGCGCGACCAGTTTGGTTGTAGGCACAGGAGATTCACCCGTTGTAGCTCGCGAATATGTCGTAATACGACTAAATCGTAGTACGACACAATATAGGATGGGAGCAGTGCAACAGGAGGGACTCTCGCCGTGGCGGGTCATCAGCGTGTCACCGACGCGGATTACGCGCGCCTGCTGCGCCTGCGCACGCGGCTGCGCCAGTTCGAGCGCTGGAGCGCGGAGCAGGCGGCGGCCCGTGGACTGACCGCCAGCCAGCACCAGCTGCTGCTCGCCATACGAGGGCACGGCGGCGCCGAGGGACCGACCATCGGCGAGGTCGCCGAATACTTGCTGGTGCGGCACAACACCGCTGTGGAACTCGTCAATCGCACGCAGGAACTCGGGCTGGTCGAGCGGATCCGGGACGGCGCGGATCAGCGGGTGGTCCGGCTCGCGCTGACCAGTGAGGGGCGCAAGCGGCTCAACGAGCTGTCCGCCGAGCACCTGGAGGAACTCGCCCGGCTGGCGACGGTGGTGGAGGAGTTGTTCGACGCGTTGCGCACCTAGGGTATTCGCAAAGAGGTATTTGCAAATAGATCTTTGCAGTGTACTTTTGTCGTATGGCGAAAGAACAGCGGCGTGCCGTCGGCCGGGTCCGCCCGGACCTGGATCAGCTCAAGGCGCTGAGCCACCAGGTGCGCCTGACCATGCTGGGCAAGCTGCGCACGGAGGGGCCGGCGACGGCCTCGTCACTGGCTGCGCAGCTAGGCCTCAACTCCGGTGCGACCAGTTATCACCTGCGTCAGCTCGCGGACTGCGGTCTCATCGTTGAAGATTCGGAGCGTGGCAACAAGCGCGACAGGTGGTGGAAAGCGGCACACGAGTCGACCCTCACCGATCCGGCCGAGATCGACGGCGCTGAGGAACGTGCCGTGCTGGGTGCCTATCACGCGGTTGTCGCCCACCAGGCCGCCCTGCAGATCGAGCAAGCAGCCGCGGAGGTGCCCGAACTACCGCGCGAATGGGCGGATCTCGTGGGTGCGAGCGACTACAACGTCTATCTGACGCCGGAGCAGGTCACGCGGGTGAAGGATGCCGTCTACGCGGTGCTCGCCGAGATCGCCGAAACCGCACGCGATCCGGAGAGTGCCCCGGCCGGTGCGGCACCGGTCGTATTCCAGTTCCACACCTTCCCGCGGCCGGGCGCGCTTACCCACTTACACGATGGGGACGCCGAATCATGAGCGAGCGCAGCGACCGACTAAAGGGCACAGGGTGAATGGCGACCCCGACGAAGGAGGGATTGCCATGACCGAGCGCAGGCCGTTCGTGGGCCTGGCAGTCGCCGAGGCGTTCTCGATCACCGGCACAAGGCTGGCGCAGATCGCCATACCGTGGTTGGTGCTGACCACGACCGGATCGGCCACCTGGACCGGCATCGTCGGCTTCGCCGAAATGCTCCCGTATGTCGTCGCCAAGGCCCTCGGTGGCCCGCTCGTCGACCGCGTCGGTGCGAAACGTGTTGCGGTTGCTGCTGATTCAACGAGTGTGCTGATCGTCGGCCTGATCCCGGTGCTGCACTGGCTGGACGCTCTGCACCTGGCGGTGCTGTTCCCGATCGCTGTGCTGATGGGTTTGGTGCGCGGCCCGTCCGACGGTGCGAAGCAGACCCTCGTTCCCGGGGTCGCCGACGCCGCCGGCCTGCCGCTCGAGCGGGTCACCGGCGTGTGCGGAGCGATCGAGCGGCTCGGCGGCACCATCGGTGCGGCGCTCGCCGGGGCAGTCGTTGCCGTGCTGGGTGCGCCACAGGCACTGCTGGTCAACGCCGCGACGTTCCTGATGGCGGCTGTGTGCATCGGAGTGGCTGTGCCGCAAGGCATCTCGCGGGTTGAGCCGGCTTCGCCTGCGGAGCCGGAGACGTCATACGGACTCCGGCTGCGGGAGGGCTGGCGCTTCCTGCGTTCCGACGCAGTGCTGGTCGGCATCACCACGATGGTCGGGATGACCAACCTGCTCGACCAGGCGTGGACGGCGGTGCTGCTGCCGGTGTGGGCGCACGACACCGGCAGGGGAGCCGGTGCGGTCGGACTCGTCCTGGCGGCACTGTCCGGCCCGTCGATCGCTGGTGCGCTGATCGCGGCGGCCCTGGGCGAGCGACTGCCCCGGCTGCCCGTGTATGTCGTGGGCTTCCTCGCCGCCGGCCTGCCCCGCTTCGCGGTGTTCGCGTTCGACGCGCCGGTCTGGTTGATGGGCGTGGTGCTCGTGGTCGTCGGGTTTCTGTCCGGCTTCTGCAACCCGATCCTGGGTGCCGTTGTCTTCGAACGCATTCCAGCCGCTCTGGTCGGCCGGGTGAGTGCGTTGAACAGCTCGTTGTGCTGGGCGCTGATCCCCTTCGGCGGCCTGCTCGGCGGTGTGCTGGTCGCCTCCTCCGGGCTGCGCACCTCGACCATCGCGGTCGGCATCGCCTACTTCCTGGTCACTCTGATGCCGTTGGTGCGCAAGAGCTTCCGCGAATTCGACAAGCACCCCGCGAGTGACCGCACGCCCGGGCAGCAGTATGCCCAGCGCGCGGCCTAGCGCGCTGGGCATACTCCAAGCAATTGGGCCCGCGTCAGGCGAGTTCGGCGAACGCGTCGGCGAGGACGCCGAGGCCTTCGAGCAGCAGGTCGTCGCTGATCACCAGCGGCGGGAGCAGCCGGATGACGTTGCCGAACGTGCCACAGGTGAGGATGACGACGCCCTGCTCGTGGCACCGCTTCGCGACCGCGCCGGTGAGCGCGGCATCCGGCTCGGTGGTGCCGGGCTTGACGATCTCGATGGCAAGCATGCCGCCGCGGCCCCGAACATCGCCAATGGCAGGGGTTTTCGCGGAAATCTCGCGCAGCTTCGCGGTCGCGATCTCTTCGATGTGCTTGGCCCGGCCGAGCAGACCGTCCTGCTCCATGGTCTCGATCGCGCCGAGCGCCGCGGCGCACGCGACCGGGTTGCCGCCATACGTGCCGCCGAGGCCGCCGGCGTGCACCGCGTCCATGATCTCCGCGCGGCCGGTGACCGCCGACAGCGGCAGGCCGCCCGCGATGCCCTTGGCCGTGGTGACCAGGTCAGGCACGACGCCCTCGTGGTCGACCGCGAACCATTCGCCGGTGCGGGCGAATCCGCTCTGCACTTCGTCCGCGACGAACACGATGCCGTTCGCGGTGCACCAGTCGGCGATCGTGCGCAGGAAGCCCGGCGCCGGCACAATGAAGCCGCCCTCTCCCTGGATCGGTTCGACGATGAACGCGGCGATCTGATCGGCGCCAACGGCCTTCTCTGCCATGGTGATTGCGCGCTGAGCGGCTTCCTCGCCCGTCATACCCGCTGGGTCCCGGAAGGGGTATGACGTGGGCACGCGGTAGACGTCGGACGCGAACGGGCCGAAGCCCTTCTTGTAGGGCATCGCCTTCGCGGTCAGCGCCATCGTGAGGTTGGTGCGCCCGTGGTAGGCGTGGTCGACCGCAACGACGGCCTGCCGCCCCGTGGCGTAGCGGGCGATCTTGACGGCATTCTCGACGGCTTCCGCGCCCGAGTTGAAGAGCGCGGACTTCTTGGCGTGGTCGCCGGGGGTGAGCTCGGCGAGCTTCTCGGCGACCGCGACGTACCCCTCGTAGGGACTGATCATGAAGCAGGTGTGCGTGATGTCCGCGACCTGCTGCTGGACGTGCTCGACCACGCGCGGGTCGGAGCTGCCGACCGTCGTGACCGCGATGCCGGAGCCTAGGTCGATCAGCGTGTTGCCGTCCACGTCCTCGATCACGCCGCCGTGGGCGCGGGCGGCATACACGGGCATGGTGGACGAGACGCCGGCCGCGACGACCGACGCGCGCCGCTCGGCGAGCGCCTGCGAGCGCGGACCGGGGATGGGGGTCTTCAACTCCCGGCGCTGGACGACGTCGGATGCGGTGACTGTCATGAGGGCTCCTGCCTTGCGAACGCTGATCGCCGGTGCGGCGTGCTCTCAGTCTGCCACGAGCCGACCTTCGAAATCGAAAGAGTGTGGCGAGGCCGGTCTCGGGGACCGCCATCGCCCCCGAGTGACGCAGCAAACACCAAGTGACGCAGGTGCACTTGCGTCACTCGGCGGGGATTGCGTCAGTCGGCCGAGGGGGTCGGTATGCCGAGGCGCGCGAGCACCTCGTCGTGCAGCAGCGCGTTGCTGGACAGGGCGTTACCGCTCCACGGACCGTCCCTGCCGTCGAGTCCGGTGAAGCGTCCGCCTGCCTCGGTCACGATCGGAACGAGCGCGGCCATGTCGTGGACCGCCAGCTCGGGCTCGGGCGCGATGTCGATGGCGCCCTCGGCAACCAGCATGTGCGCCCAGAAGTCGCCGTAACTGCGGACCCGCCATACCTCGTCCATCAGCTCCACGATTGCGTCCCGCTTGCCGAGCTCTGCCCAGGTGCGCCACCCCGCAGCCGACATCGACGCGTCGGAGATCTTGGAAACACCCGACACCGCAATGCGTTTCGCGCCCGACAGGGATCGACCGCTCCACGCGCCGGTGCCCACGCCGGCCCACCATCGGCGGCCCAGCGCCGGTGCCGCGACCAGCCCGACGACCGGCACGCCGTCATCGACGAGCGCGATGAGCGTTGCCCACACCGGCACGCCGCGCACGAAGTTCTTGGTGCCGTCGATCGGGTCGACGATCCAGCGGCGGGGACCACTGCCGTCGGTGCCGTGCTCCTCACCCTGCACAGAGTCGCGGGGTCGCGCCCGCTTCAGTTGCGCACGGATGATGTCCTCGACGGCCAGGTCGGCATCGGTCACCGGGGTGAGGTCCGGCTTCGTGCTCACCTGCAGGTCGCCGGCCCGGAAGCGTGACGTGCTCGTCGGCTCCACGGCATCGGCCAGCACATGCGCGAGGCGCAGGTCGTCGTCATACGTCGGCATGACCCGAATCTAGCGGCCGGTGCCGGTATGCCACCCCGGAGTGTCCCGAAGTCGCGACGGTCGAGAGTCCGGGACGCGAAACCGCGCTGAGGGTGTCCCGAAGTCGCGACGGTCGAGCTTTCGGGACGGGTGTGCGCGGAAGTGACAACGGTTGCTGGTAGGGCGCGCGGAGTTGCCGGGTTTGCGTACGGAAGTGGCAACGGTTGCGAGAACCGCACGCTCCCCACCGCTCAGACCAGCGGCCAGCCCTTCTTGGCGAGGCGCTCGCGCACCCGGTCGATGTCGGCGTCGATCGGCACGACGCCGGCGATGTGTTGCATGAGCTCCTGAGCCTCCTCTTCCGAGATCGGCGTCTTGGGCTCTCCGGGCACGTGATTGGAGGCGATCAACTCCTTGGCGACCTGCTTGATCTCCTTCTTGGTCAGCCGGCGCTGTAGCAGCGCGAAGAGCGGCACGAAGTCGGTCGGCGGGACACCCTCGGGGTAGCCGGCACGCAGCCAGTCCAGGATGCGCTGGAAGACGCCGACGCGCTCGGGGCTCTCGTCCTCGGCGTCCTCGTCGACGTCGGATCCGGCCAGCGGCCAGCCGACCGCCGCGAGCCGCCCGGCGATCTCGTTGATCTCGTCGTCGGTCGGTGGCGCTTCCTTGATCTGCTTGACCGCGTGGGCGACCGCCTCCCGGGCAATGTCGCCGTCGGGATTGCTGGAGATGAGCTGCGCGCAGACAGCCTGCGCCTCCTGCGGGCTGAGCGAGCGTTGCAGTAGCGCCAGCAGCGGCGGGAAGTCCTTCGGCGGGATGCCTTCGGGGTAGCCCTTCCGCAGCCAGTCGACGGCGGACGTCATCAGATTGGTGGCCATAGTCATCAGAACAGCTTGATCCCGAGGTAGTGGTCGATGCTCTTCTGGGTGATGTAGAGCACGCCGATGATCACTGCCGCCACGACGATCGCGAAGATCGCGTAGGCGAGCAGGCGCGACGCGTGCTGGCCCGCAGTGACGGTGCCGTCAGGGCTCTCCGAGTCGCCGGTGTCCCAGAGCCGGATGCCCGCCGTATAGAGCAGCGGCAGCCCTGCGCCGAAGATCAGGCCAGCCACGATCACCTTCACGGTGCCGTCGCCGATACTCGACCAGTCGATGTTCATTGTCTTCAGCTCCCCTTCGCTGCGGCCGCCGTCAGGCGACCGGCTCCTTCGTTGCCGAACCGGCGTGGGCCGCTGCAGGGACGACGCTGTTGGAGCTCTCGTCCCAGTCGGCGTTGACGTTGTCGGCGCCGACCTTCTGCTGCTGCGCGCGGTAGTAGATGTATGCCGAGAGCGCGACCAGGATCAGGAAGATCACGACGGCTCCGGCCGCGCCGCCGATGAGGTGGCCGATGAAGTAGGTCACTGCACCGCCGATCGCCGCGCACGGCAGGGTGACGATCCAGCCGGTCGCCATCCGCCCGGCGACCGACCAGCGGACGGCTGCGCCGGGCTTGCCGACGCCGCTGCCGATGATCGATCCGGTGGTCACGTGGGTGGTGGACAGCGCCATACCCAGGTTGCTGGAGGTCAGGATGATCGCTGCCGCCGACGCCTGCGCCGCCATACCCTGCGGTGCCTCGATCTCGACCAGACCCTTGCCGAGGGTGCGGATCACCCGCCAGCCGCCGATGTAGGTGCCGAGCGCGATGGCGCCCGCGCACAGGACGATGATCCAGACCGGCAGGCCGTGTGCCTCGATCTGTGCGTCGGTGAGGCTGCCGTGCGCGATCAGCGCGAGGGCGATCACGCCCATCGTCTTCTGGGCATCGCCGGTGCCATGGGCAAGCGAGACAAGCGACGCGGTCGCCACCTGACCCCAGCGGAATCCGTCCTTCTTCTTGCGGCTCTCGCTCTGTTTCTTGGTGAGCGCGTAAATGCCCCAAGTGCCGAGGGATGCGACGGCGCCGGCGATGAACGGCGACAGCACGGCCGGGATGATCACCTTGACGACCAGGCCGTCCCAGTTGATGCCGCTGGTCCCGATGGCTGCCAGGCCGGCGCCGATCAGGCCGCCGAAGAGCGCATGCGACGAACTGCTGGGCAGCCCGAACAGCCAGGTCAGCAGGTTCCACAGAATGCCGCCGATGAGCCCCGCGAAGATAATGAACATTGCCTTCTCGGCATCGATGCCGGAGACCAGCCCGCCGGTCTTCTGCTGGATCTTCAGCACCGAAGTCGTGACCGTGACCGCGACCTCGACCGAGAGGAAGCCGCCGACAAGGTTCAGGATCGCCGAAAGTGCGACAGCGGTCTTGGGCTTCAGAGCGCCCGTGGCGATCGAGGTCGCCATGGCGTTGCCGGTGTCGTGGAACCCGTTGGTGAAGTCGAATCCCACGGCAGTGATCACCAGGAGGATCAAAATGAAGAGTTCGGCGCTCACGCTGATGAGTATGACGGCCGGGGACCCGCTCCTGGCAAGTCGGCGATAGTTCAAGAACTGTTCAGGTTCTTTCCGGCTGCCAGCATCCGCTGCAGGCCACCGGCGATGAGCCGGGCGTCGACCGCCTGGGTCCCGACCGGCGGCAGCGCGGCGATCATCCGGGCCAGGATGCCGGCCATCTGCTCGGCGTCGATCGCGTGCGGCGGGTCCGCGGTCCAGCACGCCGCGAGCACGACGTATGACGCCTCGTTCAGCGACGTCTCCAGCAGGTCCCAGTCGGCCAGGTCCTTGGGCAGATCGGTCTGCGCCAGCTGCAGGATGCGGCTGCACTGCAACTGTTCGAAGGCGAGATCACGGCGGGCGGCATACCCCTGCTCGGTGCCCTGCTGGCCGTCGGCGATGAGCAGCAGCAGGCGTTCGAGGCAGCGCAGCGACCTGCGGAACTGACGTCGTACCAACGCAATTGGCGCCCGTCGGCCGGCCAGCCAGATCACCAGAACGGAACACGCCGCGCCGATCACCGTCTCCAGCAGGCGCTCGCCGGCGATCGTGCCGACCGGGCGGTAGGGGCTGCCGGCGGTGCTGATCAGCAGCGCCATGGGCGTCACGAACAGCACCGACAGCGCGTAGTTGCGGACCGAGAGCAGCTGGATGAAGAAGATCAGCACGAGCGCGATCAGCAGCACCACCAGTCCCGTCGGGTGCGTGGCGTGGATCGCGAAGAACAGCCCGATGCCGACGATGGTCCCGACGACGCGGTGCAACGCCCGGTGGGTCAGTGCAAGCCGGTCGGCGGTGACCGACATGACCAGCGCGGTCGTCATCGTCGCCCAGTAGGGGTGGCCGACGTGCAAGCCGTAGGACACGACGCACGCCAGCAGCACGGCCGCGGCCATCCGCCGGGCCGCCAGCCATGGCAGCGAGGAGCGCGACAGCCCCCACCGCAGCAGGTATGACGCATCGGGCCGTCCCAGGTAGCGCCGCTGATCGACCCCGCTGACGACGACCTCGCGACCGGGCAGGTGCACCGTGACGACCTGCTGCACGAGCGCGAGGTGCATGCGCCGCAGTTCGGCGTTCATCCGGCGCCACTCGCGCCGCCGCGGCTCGCGCCCCACGGCGTCCTCCAGGATCATGGACGCCGCGAAGACGCCGCCGTACGCCTGGTCGCGCAGCCGCGCCAGCTGGTGGCGAGGTGTGATTCTCCGGTCCGCGTCGAGGTAGGCACGCACTGCGGTCTCGGCGGCGTCCAGCGCGTCCTGCTCGGCGTGCCGGTGCTGCGTCACGGCCTGCAGCAGGAGTGAGGTGGCCGATGCGCTGATGCTGCTGATCGCGCCGACGAGGATGACCTTGCCGGCCGGCACCCCCACAGTCGGCAGGTATGACGCAATGGCCGGTCCGATGATGAGGAACATCGCCCCTGGCGGTTCCCCAACCAGGCTGTTGTAGCCGAGCACGGTCGCCAGGGCGATCAGGGTCAGCACCAGCGTCAGCAGCACCGGGTTGCTGCCGACGAGTGCGCCGACGGCGACGCAGACGATGTAGGTGATGTCGAGCCCGGCGAGGATGACGATGCGGGACCGGATGGGCCGGGACTGCGCTATGAAGCCGATGAACGCACCGATGATGCCGATCAGCGCCATGCTCGGGCCGAGCAGCACGCCGACCAGGGTGATGGCAACGATCACGATCGCCAGGACGTGCAGTGCGAACTTCCACCGCCCGGGTGCCGGCTTGATCTCCGCGAAGGCGAGCAGCTGCCGGTTGATGGTCTCGGCTGCGAGGCGCATCCCGGCCTACTCCGGCTCTCGCGGCTCGGTGTCGTCGCTGCCGCCGCGGTTGCGCAGCAGGCGTCGCAGCGAGGCGAGCCGGACCGTGCCCGACGGCCCGGCGTGACCGCCCGCGACCCACGCGTCGAGCGCGCATTCCGGCTCGTCGTGGGAGCAGCCGCGCGGGCAGTCCGCGGTGCCCTCGGCCAGGTCGGGGAAGGCGTCGATGATGTGGTCGGGGTCGATGTGCGCGAGTCCGAAGGAGCGCACGCCGGGTGTGTCGATGACCCAGCCGCCGCCCGGCAGTGCCAGGGCGATCGCCGACGTCGAGGTGTGCCGCCCGCGCCCGGTGACCGCGTTGACGTGCCCGGTGGCGCGGTCGACGCCGGGCACGAGGGCGTTGACGAGGGTGGACTTGCCGACACCGGAATGCCCGACGAGCACGGTCATCCGGTCGTGCAGGGCGGCATGCAGTTCGTCCAACCCGTCGATGCCGCCCGGCGTCCGGCGCGTGACGATGTGTGCGATGTCGAGTCCTGCGTAGTTCGCGAGGAACTCCGCCGGGTCGGCGAGATCTGCCTTGGTTAGGACGAGCAGGGGCGTCATACCGGCGTCGTATGCGGCGACCAGGCACCGGTCGACCATGCGTGCCCGAGGTTCGGGGTCGGCGAGGGCGGTGACGATCGCGAGTTGGTCGGCGTTGGCGACGACGACGCGTTCGTAGGGGTCGGTGTCGTCGGCCGTACGGCGCAGCACACTGGTGCGGGGCTCGACCCGCACGATCCGGGCGAGCGTGCCGGGTGCGCCCGAGGTGTCGCCGACCAGCGCGACGCGATCGCCGACGACGGTGCTGGTGCGGCCGAGTTCGCGGGCGCGCATGGCGACGACCTCGTGGCCGTCGACCAGGCAGGTCCAGCGCCCGCGGTCGACGGTCGTCACCTGACCGATGCGGGCGTCGTCGTGAGCGGGCCGGTCCTTGGTGCGCGGCCGGCTCCCGCGGCGGCTCGGGCGCACCCGGACGTCGGACTCGTCGTAGTCGCGGCTGAAGGGCGGGGTAATTTTTCAGTCCCCGATCATGTGGGCCCAGCGCGCCGTGAAGTCCGGCATCGTCTTGGCGACCGTGCCGGCGTCATGCACGACAAGATCGGGCACGCGCAGGCCGAGCACCGCGCCCGCCATCACCATCCGGTGGTCGCCATACGTCTGGAAAACATTGCCATGCAACGGTTTTGGTCGTATGGCGAGGCCGTCCTCGGTCTCGGCGACCTCTGTCCCGAGCGCAGTCAGCTCGGTGGCCAGGGCCGCGAGCCGGTCCGTCTCGTGAAAGCGGATGTGGCCGATGCCGCGCAGGTGACTCGGGCCGTCGGCGAAGGCCGCGATGGCGGCGACCACGGGTGACAGCTCGCTCGCCTCGTGCAGGTCGATGTCGATCGCCTCGACCCGTCCGGTGCCGCGGACGGTGAGGCCGTCGCGGCCCAGGGCGACATCGGCGCCGAACTGTTGCAGGATGTCGCGAGCGTGGTCGCCGGCCTGGGTGGTGAAATGCGGCCAGCCGGGCACGGTCACCTCGCCACCGGTCAGCAGCGCGGCGGCAAGAAACGGGAACGCGTTCGACAGGTCCGGCTCGACCTCGACGTCGAGCGCGTGGATCTGGGAGGGCTCGACCCGCCACCGGTTGGCTTCGCTGTCGTCGACCAGCACCCCTGCGTCGCGCAGCACCTCGACGGTCATCGCGATGTGGGGGAGGGACGGCACCGGCTTGCCTTCGTGCACGACCGTGATGCCGTCGTCATACCGCGCCCCGGCGAGCAGCAGCGCGCTCACGAACTGCGACGACCCGGACGCGTCGATGTGCACGGTGCCGCCGGAAACCCTTCCCGAACTAGTGAGTTCGAAGGGCAGGCCGGTGCCGCGCACGCTGACGCCGAGCGAGCTCAGCGCCTCCAGCACGGGACCGAGTGGTCGTCGCCGCGCGGCCTCGTCGCCGTCGAAGCGGATCGTCCCGTCGGCGAGGGCGGCGACCGGGGGCAGGAAGCGCATGACGGTGCCGGCCAGGCCGCAGTCGATGGCGGCCGGCCCGTGCAGCGGCTGCGGTTCGATCAGCCACTCGGTGTCGTCGCTGCGGCTCTCGATGCCGGTGCCGAGCGCCTGCAGCGCCTCGCACATCAGCGTGCTGTCCCGGGAGCGCAGCGGCCGGGACAGCCGGGAGCTGCCCTGTGCGAGCGCCGCGAGCACCAGGAAGCGGTTGGTCAGCGACTTGCTGCCGGGCACCGGCACCACGGCGTGCACCGGGTGCCCGGCGACCGGCGCGAGCCAGTCACCCGTCGCGAGCGTGGCGGTGTGGGTCGGATGCGGAGGTTCGGAACTCATCGGCGCCAAGATTACCGAGAAGTCGGCCGCTGCCGGGCGTCGTCCGCCAGGCAGGCTACTGAGACTTCAGTTTCGCCAGCGTCGGGCGGATCTGGTCGATCAGCCACGGGATGCCGTAGGCACCGGGAGAGTTCAGGGCGAGCGCGAAGTTCAGGTCGACGATCTGCAGCGTGCCCTTCTTCACCGACGGCAGTTGCGCGGCACCCGGTGCCGCGCGGACATCGGCTGCGGTCTTGCCGTACGCCCACACGAAGAGCGCGTCGCCGGTGAGCTCATTCGTGCGTTCGGCCGACAGCACTTCAGTGTTGGAGTTGTTCTGGCTATGCGCCGGTTTGAGGCCGAAGGAGTCCAGCAGCGACCCGTTGCCCATGCCCCATCCCTGGGCGTCGAAGCGCACCCAGTTGTAGGTCGTGTTCGGCGCAATTCCCTTGCCGGCGCTCGCCATCCGGCTCTTCAGCGAGGAAACCAGTGCAGTGCCGGCGGCCGGTTTCCCGAGTGCGTCGGCGGTCGACTCGATGACCTTGTCCCAGTCGGGGTTGACGCTGTTCTCGGGCACGTCGACGGTCGGGGCCAGCGCGCGCAACCGGCTCGCGACACCGGGCAGCTGCATGATCCAGTTGGCCACGACGATGAGGTCCGGCCGGTCGGCCGCGATGGCTTCGACCTTGACCGACTTGCTGTCGCTCAGTGTCTGGTGGGCGGCGTCACCGACCTTGTCCTGCAGCCACGGGGTGTATGCCGAGCCCCCGGTGTCGATCGCCACCGGCTTTCCGCCGAGAGCGAGGACGGCCTCTGCCGACTGCGCGCCGAGCACGACGATCCGGCGTGGCGCCGAGGGGATGCGCACCGACCCGTACGACGTCTTGACCGTGCGCGGGAACGCGGCGCCGGACGTGCCTGTGGCGGTGCTGGCGGACGTTCCAGCTCCGGACGGTGAGCCTTTCGCGGCGCCGCCCGAACTGCCGGACCCGCACGCGGCGAGCGGCAGCGTGACGACGGTGGCGAACAGGACGGCGCGACGTGCAGGGGTGACCTTCATCTGGAGGGAGCCTTTCGTGGCACGAAGTTTAGGTTAGCCAAACCTTACTCATGGATCGCGCGATGCGGGCGACGTGCCGCTCGCCGTCTCGCCGTGCGGACCTCCGACCGGGGCGTCATACGCTGAGCAAATGTGTGGCCGATATGCCGCGAGTTTCTCGCCCGACGACCTCATCGAGGACTTCGCGATCGAGCAGGACGGCAGCGACGAGCCGGGCCGTTCGGTGCTGAAGAATCCGCAGGACCCGCCCGCGGGGGCGCCCGACTGGAACATGGCGCCGTCCAAGCAGGCGCCGGTCGTGCTCACCCGACGGTCGCGCGACGCACCGGACGCCGGCCCGGTCCGGCAGTTGCGGCTGCTGACCTGGGGCCTGGTGCCGAGCTGGGCGAAGGACACCAAGGTCGGCTTCTCGATGATCAATGCGCGCGCCGAGACGCTGCTGGAGAAGGGCGCCTACGCCAAGGCGGCCGTCAGCCGCCGGTGCCTGGTGCCCGCCGACGGCTGGTACGAGTGGCAGGTGAGTCCGGTGGACAGTGCCGCGTCCGGGTCCGGGCGGACCCCGAAGCCGCGCAAGCAGCCGTTCTTCATCCACCGCGCTGACGGTGAAACTGCAGCATTCGCAGGGGTGTACGAGTTCTGGAAGGATCGCTCGGCCGCTGTGGACGACCCGGCCGCCTGGGTGGTCAGCTTCGCCATCGTGACGACGGTGGCCGAGCCGGGGCTCGACCGCATTCACGACCGGCAGCCGGTGGTGCTCGATCGGGACCACTGGCACGACTGGCTCGACCCGTCGCTGACCGACCCGGACGAGGTCCGTGCGCTGCTGGAGCCCGCCGAGCCGGGCCGGTTCGAGGCGTGGCCGGTCGGCCGGGCAGTCGGCTCGAGCCGCGCCAATGGTCCGGGGTTGCTGGAGCCCGCCCCGCGCGCGGAGCTGGCGGGTGTGGTCGACCCGATGACTGGCGAGGTCTACTGATGGTCGGCGAGCGGATCCGGCTCATCGACACTCCGCCCGGACCGGCGCGTGTGCATGTCGAGCGGCCGTCCGGCGCGACGACCCGCGGCAGTGTGGTCGTCAGCCACGGAGCCGGCGGCGGGATCGACGCGGCGGACCTGGTTGCGCTGCGAGCACTCGTGGCCGACGGATGGACCTACGTGCGGGTCGAGCAGCCGTGGCGAGTGGCCGGCAAGAAGGTCGCAACACCACCGAAAACCCTTGATGCGGCCTGGATTCCGCTGCTTGCGACGCTGATGCGAGGGCGCTGGGCACTGCCTCGGCCGCTGGTGGTCGGTGGCCGGTCCGCGGGCGCGAGGGTCGCGTGCCGGACCTCGGCCGAGGTTGCTGCTGACGCGGTGCTCGCACTGTCCTTCCCGCTGCATCCGCCGGGCAACCCGGAGCGATCACGGGCATCCGAGGCGCAGCTGGCGCTCGACGCCGGGCTGCCTCTGGCCGTCATACAGGGGGAGAGGGACCTGTTCGGCGGACCGGAGGAGGTCCGCGCCGCGCTCGGCCCGGTGCCCACTGTGACCGCAGTGCCCGGCGATCACAGTCTCGCGCGCGGCGCGGCGCAGGTGCTGGTGGCCGCCCGCAAGTGGCTCGGGGGGTTGCCCGCGTAAGTTAAGGACCATGAGCATCCGGATCGGGTACAAAGCGTCCGCAGAGCAGTTCGCGCCGCGCGAGCTGGTGGATCTCGCGGTGGAGGCCGAGCGGGCCGGGCTGGACAGCGCGTTCGCCTCCGACCACTTCCAGCCGTGGCGGCACGACGGCGGCCACGCACCGCACGCGCTCACCTGGCTGGCTGCAGCCGGTGCGCGCACCGAACGCATCGTGCTCGGCACGTCGGTGCTCACGCCGACTTTCCGCTACAACCCGGCGGTGCTCGCGCAGACGTTCGCGACTCTCGGCTGCCTCTACCCGGACCGGGTCATCCTGGGCGTCGGCACGGGGGAGGCGCTCAACGAGATCGCGGTCGGGCAGCAGGGCTGGCCGGATTTCAAGGAGCGCTTCGCGCGGCTGCGGGAGGCGGTGCGGCTGATGCGGCAGCTGTGGACCACGGAGCGCGTCACGTTCGACGGCGACTACTACCGCACGGTCGAGGCGACCATCTACGACCGTCCCGACCGGCCGATCCCGGTCTACGTCGCTGCCGGCGGCCCGACCGTCGCGAAGTATGCCGGCCGGATGGGCGACGGCATGATCGTCACGTCCGGCAAGGGCATGGATCTGTATGCCGACAAGCTGGTCCCGGCGATGCGCGAGGGCGAGGAGCTCGGCAAGCGCACGCCCGGAGCGGTCGAGCAGTTGCTGGAGGTCAAGATCTCCTACGACCGCGACCCGCAGCAAGCGCTGGAGAACACGCGTTTCTGGGCGCCGCTGGCGCTCACCCCGGAGCAGAAGCACAGCATCGACGACCCGATCGAGATGGAGCATGCCGCCGACGCGCTGCCGATCGAGCAGATCGCGTCACGCTGGATCGTCGCCTCCGACGCGCAGACGGTCATCGACGGTGTGCGGCCGTATGTCGACCTGGGCTTCACCCACCTGGTAGTGCACGCCCCGGGCGGCGACCAGCGCCGTTTCCTGACTCAGTTCAGCCAGGACGTGCTGCCCGCGCTGCGCGCGGAGTTCTGACGGCGCTCCGCCTCAGGCGGTTTTGCCGACGGCGCTGAGTTCGGTGTCCGACGGCTCGGGGTGCGTCGGCGCGAGCGCCACGGTGTCGACTGCCTGAGTGGACCGCTCACGCAGCAGCGTGCGGGAAAAGAGCACGCACACAAAGGCGATCGAGATGACGTATGCCGCCACGACGACCGTCAGGAAAATTGCCACGGTCGGCAACGTACCGGCGATTCCGGGGTGCGTCAATCGGTTCACGAAACTTGCAAGTTCCCCGCCATCGCAACGATGTTGGCGTCCCGACGCGGGCTGGACGGGTGTCCCGGTCGCCGATTGCAGGAATCGTAGCTATGCCAACGCTTTTGCGGTCCTTTAGCAGCGCTTTACCTTCCGGCCCGGGAGGTGTGCGGCGCCCACGGGAATGCCGAGCGGCCGGTCGTCGTTGCACGCTGCAGTCGGGTTTGCAAGGTCCAGTGAGGAGTGCAGTTTGTTGTACGCGCCGTTGACGTTGTCGGAGCAGACGAGGTCCGCAGGTGGGTCGGCGATCGTCGGTGCCGCGTCGCGAGGAGGAGGTCTAGGCTTGTCGTCGATGACGACCCAGAACAGTGATGTGCAGCCGGTGTCGGCAGAAGACCCCGACCTCGACGTTGCCGCCGAGTCGGAGGCCGACCGGCTGGCCCGCTTCGAGCGCGACGCCATGCCCTACCTGGACCAGCTCTACAGCGCGGCGCTGCGCACGACCCGCAACCCCGCCGACGCCGAGGACCTGGTGCAGGAGACGTTCGCGAAGGCGTTCTCCGCCTTCCATCAGTACAAGCCGGGCACGAACCTGAAGGCGTGGCTCTACCGGATCCTGACCAACAGCTACATCAACTCCTACCGCAAGAAGCAGCGCCAACCGCAGCAGTCGGACGCCGCCGACATCGAGGACTACCAGCTCGCCCGGGCCGAGGCGCACACCTCGCGCGGGCTGCGCTCGGCGGAGACCGAGGCACTCGACCACCTACCGGACAGCGACGTGAAGCGCGCCTTGCAGGAAGTGCCCGAGGACTTCCGGATGGCCGTCTACCTGGCGGACGTCGAAGGCTTCTCCTACAAGGAGATCGCCGAGATCATGGATACGCCGATCGGCACGGTGATGTCGCGGTTGCATCGCGGCCGGCGTCAGCTGCGTGAGCTGCTCACCGACTATGCCGTGGAGCGAGGCTTCATCAAGGAAGGGGCGTCGTCCTGATGGGCGCCGAATGCGGCGACTACCTGTCGCGGATCTACGAACTGCTGGATGGCGAGCTCGACGAGGCCGCCCGCACGAAGCTGCAGGCGCATCTGGACGAGTGCCCGCCGTGCCTTGACGAATACCAGCTGGACAAGCTGCTGAAGGCGCTCGTGCAACGGTCCTGCGCGTGTGAGCAGGCCCCGGACACCCTGCGCGTGCAGATCATGCAGCGCATCATGACGGTGCGCGTCACCGAGTTCCGGCCCAGCGAAGGCTGATCCCGGCCGGGCCGCAGCGGTTCACGGCCGGAACGGCCGGTGACGGTGCAGCAGCGGCGTCACCGGCGGTCTTGAGCGTCAGGGGGTTCCGCATCGCCACGCACAGATGAACCGGCCCGGCCACTCACGTTCCCGTGAGTGGCCGGGCCGGTTTCGCCTGCGGGTAGCTGATCAGGCGTTGGGCTTCTTTCCGTGGTTAGCGGCCTTGCCCTTGCGGCTGCGGCGCTTGCGTGCGCGCTTGCTCATGCTGGCTCCTATGCGTGTCGGATGCTGATGAGCCGCGTTTCGCGGCCACGATCAGTGTCTCACACCGGTTGCCTGGGACCCGACTTTAGTAAAGGGATGACAAGTCAAGGCAAAGAAACAGTAAAATACTTCAAGATTTGGCAAAATTTGGGCGCAAAGCAGTAGAGAGGTGGCCAAGAAGGGTCAACTCGTGGCAAAATAATACTCGTTCGAAGGGCACTTCGGTGGGAACTTCGAAAAATTTGAACTTGCGTCTTGCCCCTGGAATACCTCTCATTACATCCTCTGGAAAGGATCTTGTCATGGATCAGACAGCTCTGCAGGCTTTGTTCGCATCGTTTTTGTCGGGCGGCATTGTCACGACGCAGTGTGTCGCGTGGAGGCCCTGAATCACTCGCACGCAATGTTATGCCCCCGGTGAGTCCACCGGGGGCATAACATTCGTCTGCAGGGGAAATCACATGTCGCGGTCCTGGGTTGTGACCCTCAGTGTCGTCGGGGTGCTCGTCGTCGGCTGCCTTGGCGCGTTCGCCGTCACTCCGGCTCGGCATTTCTCGGTATCCGCGGTGGTGATCCTAGCTCTGCTGGCGATGTTGGCTACCACGATCCGGTCGACGGCGCTGGCATCTGGGAGCGCCAGCGTCTCATTGACCTCGATTCTGCTCGGCGCGTCCATCCCGCTGACCGGCCCGATCGGGTCGGCAATCGTCGGGATGGTTTCCGAACTACGTCCGACCCACCGAGATCCTGCAGTGGCGCGCATCTTCAATGTGGCGACGGTAGGGCTGGTAGGCACGCTGGGCGGTCTCGTGTACCTCGGTCTGGGCGGCCGTGTCTGGATGAGTGGAGCGGCGTCACCCTTTGGTCTCCTGTGGCATCAGGGGTTGCCGCTCGCAGTTGCGACCACGGCGATGCTGCTCTCTAACACAGGCTGTGTGAGCGTGATGATCGCAGTCACTGGGGGGGCACCGCTACTTCTGACATGGCGTCGAATGGTCCGTCAGGTCAGCCGTACCTACCTCGGCTATGGCGTGATTGGCTTCCTCTTCGCGGTGCTCTGGGATGCGGCTGGCCTCGGGCCGGCAACCGTGCTGGTGATGCTGGCGCCATTGCTGCTCGCCCAGTGGTCCTACGCCCAGCAGCACGCCGAGTCGGTCGCGCACGAGCGGACGGTCGCCAGCATGATGGCGGCCGTCGAGGCCCGCGACCCGGTGATGCGCGGTCGCAGTGAGCGGGTGGCCAAGATCAGCGAGCTGGTCGGCAACGAGCTGCGCCTGTCGCCGACCGAGGCGGACGCGCTGCACTTCGCGGCCCTGCTACACGACGTCGGCATGGTGGCGCCGGTCGATAGCCGGGCCGCGGACCCCGACGTGCGGCGGGCCGACCTCGACCGGATCCGCCAGCACCCGGCGCGCGGGGTGGAGATGCTGCGCTCGATCGGGTTCCTCGGCCACTCGATCACCGCCATCCGGCATCATCATGAGCGCTGGGACGGCCGCGGCTACCCGGACGGCCTGGCCGGGCCGCGTATCCCGCAGCTGGCGCGGGTGCTCGCGGTCGCCGACGCCTTCTGCGCGCTGGTACCCCGCGTCGGGGTCGATGCCGCTGTGGAGGCGGTGCGGCAGCGTTCCTGCGTGCAGTTCGACCCCGACTGCGTCACGGCGCTCGAGCATGTCGCGGGGTCGGCGGAGTCTGTCGCCGTCCTCGATGACGGCCTGGCGGACGAGTTCGCGAGCTCGGGGATCCCGGAAGGCGGCTTGCTGGACCACGACCTCCCCGAGGTTTCCGACCTGCTCGCCGCGGAAGACGGCCTCCTCCTGTGAGCCGTCCTCGATTCGGCGGTCTGATACCGGTCGCTGTGAGCTTGGCGGCCCTCGGCGTGGTCTTCGTGGGTGCCGCCGGCCTGCAAGAGGGGTTCCCCCGCGATTCGACGCCCCTGGTGCTCGGCTGTTCCGTGTTCGCCATAGCTCTCGCGTCGTTACTGCGGCTGTCTCTGCTCGGTGGCCGGGTGAGCGCAGCGGTGGCGACTGCGATCGGGCTCGGCCTGGCCTTTGCCGGCCCGCAGCCCGTGGCCGCTGCCGGACGGGTACCCGACTCGACGTGGCAGGTGCTCATCACCGTGGCCCTCGGGCGAGGCGTGGGCGTGTTCCTGTGCCGACGATTCTTCGGCGATCGAACGGCCCCGCTGACGCGGACTGGGTCGTTACTCGCCGTCGCCGTTGCTGCGGTGCTCTACCGCGATGTGCCGTTCTTCGCCGGGGTGTCCGCCATGGACATGTACGGTCACTGGGGCCGGGAGCGATGGTGCTCCGCGACCGCGATGGCTGTGGCGGGCGTGGTCGCGGGTGCGCTGATGATCGTCGTGTCGGTTCACGTGCACCGTGGCGGCCGGTCGTTTCGTGCCGAGTTCGCCGAGGTCGCCCGGATTCAGGCCGCGGTAAACGCTGCGGTCGTCTCGACGGCTATCGCGATCGCCCTCGGGATGTCCGTGCTGGGTGTGCTTGCCATACCGTTGATGTCGGCGCCGTTGGTGTTGCTACGTTTCGCGCTGCAGCAGCAGGCTGCGGTGGTCGACACCCGGCGGCAGACGATCGCGGCGCTCGCACAGCTGACCGACATCGCAGGTTACACCCCGGCCGGCCACTCCACACGCGTAGCCGCGTTATGCCGGCGGATCGGCGCTGAACTGCACATGACCGACCGGGATCTCGACGAGCTCGAGGACGCAGCGCGATTGCACGATATCGGGCAGGTGTCCTTGATATCCCCGATTCCCGGGGGCGCGACGATCGACATCGCACCCGTCGACCAGCGGGGCATCGCCGACGAGGGTGCGAGGATCGTACGGCGCACCGAGGTGCTCAATGGAGTGGCCGACATCATCGAGGCGCAGGTCGTGCAGTTCCGGGAAGTGCAGGAGCACGGCGAGGCGATACCGATGAGCGCACGGATCATCAAGGTCTGCAACGCCTTCGAGGACTTGACCCGGGGAAACTCGGCACTGCGGGGCGGGGCGATCGAGAGGCTCACGCTGGGCATCGGCTACGAATATGACCCGATGGTGCTGGATCTGCTGATCAAGATCACTGCGCCCGGTGCGCAGCCCCCCGCCGTACCTCCTCAACGCGATGCCCAGGCGCGCCCCCATACCGCGAGTGACGGCTCCCTCGCCGAATGACGGTCTTATGACGCCGTCGTTCGGTGAGGAAGCCGTCACTCGGTGGAGCCCGGCCGCGTCAGGCGGGACCGGGCTGTGCCTTGCTCGCGCCGGGCTCGCCGGTGTCGAGGTCCGTCGGGTCGTAGTGGCGGTCGACCCGCGGGTCATCGGACTCCACGAAGTAGTCGGCGACGACGGTCTCATCCTTCCCGGCCGGCACCTTGAGCGCGCGCAGGATGAGCGTCAGCACCACGGAGATCACGGCGTTCAGGACCACGGCGGTGAAGCCGATGTAGCCCAGGTGGCCGATGACCGGGATGTTCGCGTTCGACCCGCCGAAGTGGTGGGTTGCGGGACTGGCGACGCCATACGCCTTCCAGGTGCCGTAGATCATCGCGACAGCCCAGCCGATCAGCAGCGCCCACTTGTGCAGCCAGCGGGTGTAGAGCCCGATGACGATCGCCGGGAACGTCTGCAGGATCCAGATGCCGCCGAGGAGTTGCAGATTGATGGCGTTCTGCTTGTCCATGCTGAGCACGAAGATCAGCGCGAAGATCTTCACGACGAGCGAGGCGAGCTTGGAGACCTTTGCCTCCTCCTGCACCGACGCGTTCGGGCGGATCCACTCCTTGTAGATGTTGCGGGTGAAGGTGTTCGCCGCCGCGATCGACATGATCGCCGCGGGCACGAGCGCGCCGATCGCTATGGCTGCGAACGCGATTCCCGCGAACCACCCCGGGAACTGGTCGGCGAAGAGCTGTGGCACGACCAGTTGCGGGTTGGGTTTGCCGTCGAGTCCGATCGGCTTGGTGCCGGCCGCGATCGCGACCCAGCCGAGCAGCGCGAGCAGCGCGAGCACGAAGGAGTATGCCGGCAGGATCGACGCGTTCTTGCGGATCGTGTTGCGGCTCTTGGACGACAGGACCGCGGTGATCGAGTGGGGGTACATGAACAGCGCCATCGCGGAGCCGAACGCCAGTGTGACGTATGCCCATTGGGCCTTCGGGCCGACCAGGTCGGCGAAGGGCGCACTCGGGGGTTTCGTCACCTTGGGAGCCACCTCAGTCTTGGCGTGCGCGGCGTTGAAGATGTGGTCCCACCCGCCGACCTTGCTCGGCAGGTAGATGACGGCGACGATGATCACCAGGTAGATCAGGATGTCCTTGACGAACGCGATGATCGCCGGCGCACGCAGCCCGCTGGTGTAGGTGTATGCCGCGAGGACGACGAACGCCACGAAGAGCGGTGCGTCGTTGGCGAACCAGTTTCCCTTGCCGCCGACGCCGGCGACTTCGAGCACAGCCTGAATGCCCACCAGTTGCAACGCAATGTAGGGCAACGTCGCCACGAAACCGGTGATGGACATCGCGAGCGACAGTTCGCGCGAGCCGTAGCGGCCACGGATGAAGTCGCCGGCGGTGACATATCCGTGGCGGTGACTGACCGACCAGAGCCGCGACATGAAGAAGAAGATCATCGGGTAGACGATGATCGTGTAGGGCACCGCGAAGAATCCGGCGGCGGCACCGGCCGCGAACATCGCCGCCGGCACGGCCACGAACGTGTATGCCGTGTAGAGGTCTCCACCCAGCAGGAACCAGGTGATCCAGGTCCCGAAGCTGCGGCCACCCAGGCCCCACTCGTCGAGCGATTCGAGCGAGTCGGCCTTGCGCCACCGGGAAGCCAGGAAGCCCAGGACGGCGACGGCTACGAATACGACGATGAGGACGGTCAGAGCGACGCCACGCACCCCACTATCGGGGTGCGACGGGTTTGCCGCGGTGTGCAGGAGGCTCGGCATACTCATGCTCCCTCCTTGGAGTCGTTGGCCGGCTGGAACGGCACGTGCGGGCGTGCCTTCTTGACCAGCACGTAGGCGATCGACGTGCAGATCGCGCACAGGACGACCAGCGCCATCTGATACCAGATGAAGAAGGTGAAGCCGTTGAGACGCGGCGAATACTTCGAATACCAGCCGACCGGCACGAGCGCCAGCATCGGGATCGCGAGCACGATCCCGGCGATCACGAGTAGGCGACGATCCGCCGGTGGGGCCATATCTGGTTGTCGATGTTGAGTCATCCGAATACCTCGCGCGTGTGTGACGGGAGTTACACGAAGACGTTATCGCCGTACGGCCGCCGCTGGTGCGATTTTGCGCTCCGCGCCCCCGGTTCGTGGCCGGGTGAGCGGGTGCCGTCATACCTCGGTGATCGAGAGGACCCCAAACCGCACGAGCGGACCCCAAAATCGGCGCGCGGATGGGGTCCTCTCAATCCGGATGGGGGCCTCTCGATCAGAAGCAGAGCGCGCGGCGCCGCGCTGTGCACAACGAAAAGCGCCGGGCCCCAAGGGGGTCCGGCGCCTTTCGAGGTGCAGCGAGGAGCTCAGGCCTGCTTGGTCTCCCAGAAGATCTTGGCGATCTCGTCGATCTTGGCGAGCAGCTCGTCCGCGGTCGAGACCTCCCACGAGGCCTTGGTGCCACCGGCGCCGGCCAGCTTGGTGGCTTCGTTGACGAGGGTGTGCAGCTGCGGGTACTTCTCGAAGTGCGGCGGCTTGAAGTAGTCGGTCCACAGCACCCACAGGTGGTGCTTGACCAGCTCGGAGCGCTGCTCCTTGATGATCGCTGCACGGATCTTGAAGTCGATGTCGTCGGGCTTGTCGGCGACCTTCTGGCAGATCGCCTTGACCGACTCGGCCTCGATGCGGGCCTGGGCCGGGTCGTAGACACCACAGGGCAGGTCGCAGTGGGCACGGACCTCGATGGTGCGGGCGAAGATTCGGCGAAGCATGATTGTCCTTCCGTCGGTTGCATCGGACGTATGACGGGAGCCTGTCACCTCAAGCACGCTTGAGGTCAACTGAATCCACGCCGACGGCATACCCGCGAGACATCTGCTGCAAACCGCACGGTGCCTGCCGCGACCTGGCTTCCACTCCTTGTCACGAACCTACTCGGGTGGGCCCGGCCGATCGAAGCCGCCCACCGACTTGCGAGGCGGTCGCAGGTGGGCGCGGCTGCGGTGCTGCGATATTGACTCCGGTGCGCCGGCGCGGCAACTTCGCGAATCCGTGAAGTACGCGCAGCCCGGCGGCGCCCTCCGGAAACTGGCAGTCATGCAGGCCGGCGGATCGAGGGGGAGGGGGTCCCGCGGCACGGCCCGCCGCAGGGCCGACATCCAGGGCTTGCGCGCGCTCGCGGTGGCGGCCGTCATCGGCGCGCACGTGTGGCAGTGGCCGCGTGGCGGCTTCCTCGGGGTCGACGTCTTCTTCGTCATCTCCGGCTACCTGATCACCTCGCTGCTGCTGCGTCGTCGTCACCAGTCACCGGCCGCCGTGCTGGGCTGGTTCTACCTGCGCCGGGCCCGCCGCATCCTGCCGCTTGCCCTGCTCGTGCTGGTCGCGGTGCTGGTGGTCAGCAGGCTGCAGGACGGCCCGGTGCTGGCCGCTCAGGTGCGCAGCGACACCAGGTGGGCGGCGATCTTCCTCGCCAACTGGCACTTTGCGGCCCTGGACAATGACTACTTCCATCTCGGCGCCGCGCCGTCGCCGGTGGAGCACTACTGGTCGCTCGCCGTCGAGGAGCAGTTCTATCTGGTCTGGCCGCTGCTGGTCCTGGGCGTTCTGCAGGTATGCCGTGCACGTCCCGCCACCCGGACCGCCCGCGAGGCCCGATCCCGCCATCGCCGCACCCGATCGGTCCACACGGCGGGCCGGCCCGCGGTGGCTGTTGCCGCCGCGATCGTGGTCGTCGTCTCGTGGTGCTGGGCGGCCCGGCAAGGCGACACGAACGCGACGACCGCCTACTACTCGACGCTGACCCGCGCGTGGGAGCTCGGTGCCGGTGCGCTGCTTGCCTGCCTGCCCACCAGCTGGTTCCGGTTGAGAGCGGTCCCGCGCGCCGTCGTGTCCTGGGCCGGACTGGCGGTGATCGTCGCGTCGTTCGGCGTGGTTTCCAGCGGCACCGGGATGCCGGTGCCCGGCGCGATCCTGCCGGTCGTCGGCAGTGCTCTGGTCATCGCGGCGGGCATTGCCGCGCCTGCGCGGCAGCCACTGCTGAGCAACCGGCTGATGACCGGCATCGGGGACATCTCTTACGGGCTCTATCTGTGGCATTACCCGCTGCTTGTCTCGTGCGACGTGTTTCTGGTGCCCGGCGCGTTCCGGACCCGGCTGGTCGTCACGGCGGGTGCCGTCGTGCTCGCGGTCGTCAGTCACTTCCTGCTCGAGCGACCGATCATCGATTGGCCGGCTGGACGCACTGGGTGGCGTGTGTGGTGGGCCGTTCACCGCCGTGCCCTGGCCGGCGCGGGTATGGCGACAGCGCTCTTGCTCGGCTCGGTCTGCACGCTCGGGTGGGCGCGTCCCGCCACGTTTGCCGCTCCACGCCACCTGTCCGGCGCGCTGCCGGGCGATGCGGTCGCACCTCCGCCCCCGAGCACCCCTCCCGTCATACCGACGGCGACGCTGCGCCCACCAACCGCTTCACCGACACGGCAGGGCCCGACCCCGCAGCCCGCCCTCGGGCCGCTTGGCCGCGCCATCCAGGCGGGCCTGCGCGGCGGTCTGCAGCTGGCAAGCTGGTCCGGGGTGACGCCGAATCCTGCTGACCAGCAAGCGCTTTCGGCCGGTATGCCCGGCTCCGCCGGCTGCGCGGCGACCGACGTCGCCGATCCGCACGCCTGCACGTTCGGCAATCCGCACGGCCCGGAGATCGACGTCTACGGCGACTCGATGGGCGACAATCTGCTCGGCGCAGCGGTCGCCGGGCTCGGCTCGACCTACAAGGTGCGCGGGCTGATCAAGCTTGCGTGCGCGGTCAACGGAGTGAACGCGAATTTCGGCGAGGATGCTTGGGCGATCCCGTGCGTGAACCACCGCGAGGCCGTGATCCGCTACGTGAAGCAGGCGCGGCCGCAGGTGCTGATCATGGTGGAGACGTACACCTGGATCCTCAAGCTCAAGGACGGGTCGCAGGGTGCGCGGGCTGCGGCCGAGTGGCAGGCGGCCGACCAGCGTTTCGTCGACACCATCCGCCCGTACGTCAAGCACATCGTGATCGTCACCCCGTCCATCTCGGGCGTCGGGCCCGCCGACTGCTACCGGCCCGGCGGTGCGCCGAGCCAGTGCGTCGTCGGCATCCCACCGTTCTGGAAACTGGCCCGCGACGCCGAGGCGAAGGTGCGCGGCGTCACCTTCCTCGACCTGACCCGGTGGTATTGCGTCGACGGATCCTGCCCGATGGTCACCACCCTCGGCGGGCGCGCGACCGAGATCAAGATCGACTACCTGCACATCACCTATGCCTACGAGCAGCAACTCGGCCCCGACTTGCGCTACCTGCTCACCGCAGCCAAGGTGATCGCCCCCTAACCACGGCTCGATCGATATCACTGTATGGCTGCATGGCTGATCGGCTGGTACGTGCGGTTCCCGAGGAGGACGACCTCCTCATTGCCGCGAAGGCAGCTCGGGCGGGTGTGTCGCAGACCGAATACCTCCGGCGGCTGATCCACGAGGACGTGGCCCGCACGTCGATTCCGCTGGCGTCGGTCGCCGGCAGTGCCACCGGGTTGTTCCCGGACGGTGTTCTCGACGTGCTCGACGCGGAATGGGACGAATGATCGTCCTCGACGCGAACGTCGTCATCGGTTTCCTCGACGCGAACGTCGTCATCGGTTTCCTCGATGCCACGAACGCGCAGCACGCCAGGGCGGTGAAACTGCTGGGGCGGTTCGAGGGCGAGCCGTTCGTCATGCACGAGATCACCGTCGCAGAGGTGCTTGCCGGCCCAGCCTGGCCGACCGCCGGGCTGGGGAGCGGGTCTGGGCGAGCATGGTGCAGATGGGCATCCGGCGGGCCGGACGGATGACGGACCCCCTGGAGCTCTGCTTCGCGCGTCGACCCGGCTGCCGACCCCGGACTGTGCCGTCATCCTGGCGGCCGGGACGCCGTCGGACGGCACGCCGATTCTCACCTTCGACGAACGGCTCGCCGCGAGCGCTCGCAGCCTCGGCCGCGCAGTCCTGCCCTGACCTCAGCGCGTCCGACGACGCGCGCGCCGGAGCCGAGTCAGCACGACGCCCAGCACGTCGGCCGTGGGTATGGCGCCCACCAGCCAGGAGTCGACGCCTTCGGCAGGGTTGTCGCGCTCAGCCCACCAGCCGTCACCCTCTGCACGCGTAATCCGTTTGATCGCAACGGGTCTCGGCCCGTCCGGGCCATCGGGAAGTCGTATGACGTGAGCCCGTCCCACTCGCGGGTGCACGCCGTAGAGCACGAGCAGCCGGTCTCCGTCGACATACGTCGGCTCCATCGACCGGCCCCGCACCACCACCACTCCGACCCTCACAGGCCGGGACCGTACACCGATATCAATCACCTCGCGGCGTCCCCCGAAAATATCGGGTCACGCGGAGCTGTCCCCAGTAACCTCTTCTGTATGCAGTCTGTGAGCCTGTGGGTACCCGTGGATGGTCGCGAAGTCCCTCTGGCTGGTCGACTGACTGGTCCGTCGCAGCCGGATGGGCGAGGAGTGGTGATCATTCCGCCGGTCGGATACCGACACTCGGCAACCTTCCGGTTGTGGCGGCTGCTCGCAGAGTGCTTGGCGAGCAATGGAGTTCGGGTTTTGCGGATCGACCCGTACGGCACTGGCGACAGCCCAGGCATGAATGGGCAATTCGCTGGCGCTGAGGATGTGGCGGAAGCACTCCGAGCGGCGTACGACTTCTTGCGCAGGCAGGGCGACACAACGATTGGTGGAGTCGGTTGCGAGTTCACAGCGTCGGTGTTGCTGGGCGTGGCAGAGGAGGTGGGTCTCGACTTGGTGGTCGCGGTTGCGCCGGTGGTCTCCGGCAGAAGATTCGTGCGGGAGCAGCGGATGCTTTCGCAAGTGGTGCCGAACACTGACGACATCTCAATGGCTGGGACCCTCTTCACCAGCCGGACCCTGGAGTCCTTCGGAATGGTGGATCTGACGCAGTTGCCCGCGCCCACGATCCGAGTAGCGGTCGTCGACCGCGAAGCTAGTGCGCCGTTCGGTTACAGATTTTCGGCAGAATCCCCGGCAGAGGTCGAGTCCGTGGTGTGCCGGCAGTTGACCGACGTGCTGGATAGGCCGGCAGAGGAGGCTGTGGTGGCGCCTGCTCTTGTGGAGGCTCTGGCAGGGCCGATTCTGCGTGGGCTGGTGCCACAGGCAGCGTCGTCGACACGGCACTATGTCGTGACCGACGCAACCATCCCGGCGGAGCCCGGTGAAGTGCGCGAGTCCTTCTGCACCGTTGGCCCCGACGAGCTGACCGCCGTGCTCACGAGTCCGGTAGACAAAGAGCCTGAAGACCTTCTCGTGTTGCTGAATAGTGGATCCGATCCGCACACCGGCCCAGGACGCGCATGGGTCGATTACGCACGACAGGTGGCACCAAGCGGGTTCGGTGTGTTGCGGGTAGACCTGCGCGGCTGGGGTGACAGCCCCGACAACGAGACACCGCCTGGACGGCCATACGACCAGCACGCCGTCGGCGACGTCGCCCGCCTCGTGCGGGCTTTGCGTGCAGACGGTTGGCGGACGATTTCCGTCGGGGGTCTCTGCGCCGGTGCTTGGATCGCACTCGAGGCCGCTCGGTCCGGCGCGCTGGACGGTGTCGTCGCGCTGAACCCGCAGATGTATTGGCAGCCCGGCGATCCGGTCGAAGCACTGATGTCCACCACCCGGCAACGTCGTGAGCCGGAGATCGCACGTATCAAGTCGGCTGCGGCGCGCGGCGTCTGGGATATGCAAGACGCCGCTGGGGATCGACCGCCGGCAGCGCAGTGGCTGGATGATCTTGCCGCTGGGGGCTCGAAAATCTCGCTCATCTTTAGCGAAGGCGACGACGGGCTGGAGTATTTGCGTGACCGGCTGGGTCGGCGGCTCGCTGCAGCTATCAGCAGTGGGAGGGTCATTGTCGGGGAGGTGCCGGGGATCGACCACGGCATGCATCGGGTCTGGCTACGCTCACAAATGATCAGCGCGATCACTTCCGCACTCCGGCGGACGAAGGTTCAGCAACCGGATGGAAGGGGATGAAGTGTCAGCGCCCGCATCTGCTGAAAGCAGTCAGGACGGCCTGAACCGAGCAACCTGGGCACGCACCGTTCTTGAGTTCGTGACCGAGGGATGGGCGGACCGTGGCGAGCTCGCGATGCTGCTCGATTTGTCTGACGAGTTCCGTGGCCGCTCAATTTTGGATATCGGTGTTGGTGCAGGTCGGACTGTGCCGCTGATCCGGCTGATGACGAGGGATTATATCGCGCTTGACTATACCGCGGAGATGGTCCAGTTGTGCGCAGATCGCTATCCGGACGTGGACGTTCGTCATGACGATGCGCGAACCCTGTCCACCGTTCCTGACGACTCAATCGAGCTCGTGATGTTCAGCGCGAACGGCATTGATGCTGTTGGCCACGAGGATAGGCAAGAGGTTCTCAACTCCGTTCATCGAGTCCTCCGACCGGGAGGGGTGTTTGCTTTCTCGACACTCAACCGGGATGGTGCGTTCTTCGGAGCAACCCCTGCAGACGCGCCTGACACGCCATGGGTGCCCGGATCGCTGAGGCCACGCTCCACGAGCATCGAACAACAGCAGGCGAGCGATGATGATGACCTCCCTTGGATACGGGCCGTGCGTAACTGGCGCCGGCTTCGCAGTAGAACCCAGGACCATGGCGAATGGGCGATTGGCCCTTTCGCTGCGCACGAGTTCTCCCTGCTAGTCCATTTCATCACTCTCTCCGGGGCGCGGCGAGAACTTGCGGAGAGGGGCTTCGTCTTGGAGAAGATCTATCAGTGTGACGACGCACATCCGCTGGTGGGCGCGTCGACCAACGCTCTGTATTTCCACGTGGTCGCACGAGTCGCGACGATCCCCGCATGACACCGGTCGGGCGGGTGCTGGGCGGTACGTCGACGACAGGTCGATCACACTCGACCTGTAGATTCTCTGGCGCACCCCCGTGCCGTGGTCCACGGGACGGGGGCGTACAGACCGGCTGTCCTGGAGGCCTGTCGTACGTCAGCGCAGGCTGGAAGCGAACTTCCGGCAGGCGTCGTATGACGGGAGCAACCCCGCCTTGAGCGCAGCCGAAAGTGTCGGCGCCGCAGTGTCTTTCGGAGACAAGACCGGCTCGAGACCGTCGGGGAAGGTCAGGGCGATGTCCGGGTCGAGGGGATTGATGCCGTGCTCGTGGCCGGGGTTGTAGGTGGCCGAGCACAGGTAGACCGCGGTGCCGTCCTCCCGGGCGACGAGGCAGTGCCCCAGTCCCTCGGAGAGGTAGACGGCGCGCCGGGTGTCGGTGTCGAGGTCAACGCTGGTCCACTGGCCGAAGGTCGGTGACCCGACCCGGATGTCGACGATGTAGTCGACGAACGACCCGGCCACGGCGGTGACGTATTTCGCCTGGCTGGGCGGCACGTCGGCGTAGTGGATGCCGCGCACCGCACCCTTGATCGACACCGAGACGTTGGTCTGGATGACGTCCAGCCGGTGCCCGATGTGCCCGGCCAGGGTGTCGCCGCGGAAGCCCTCCATGAAGACCCCTCGGTCGTCGGGGAACTGGCGCGGCGTGATGACCCAGGCGCCTTCGATGGGCAGGGTTTCGATCTCCATCAGCGGGACTCCTCCAGCAGTCGGTGCAAGTAGCCGCCATACCCGCTTTTGGCGAGGGCGACGGCGTGCTCTTCGAGCCCGGCGTCATCGAGCCAGCCGGCGCGCCAGACGATCTCTTCGACGCAGCCGATCTTGAAGCCCTGCCGCTCCTCGATGACCTGGACGAACTGCGCGGCGCCCATCAGCCCCTCGAAGGTGCCGGTGTCGAACCACGCGGTGCCGCGGGGCAGGACGGTGACCGTGAGGTCGCCACGCTCCAGGTAGGCGTCGTTGACGCCGGTGATCTCCAGTTCGCCGCGTGCGCTCGGGGTGAGGTCGCGGGCGATCTGAATGACGTCGTTGTCGTAGAAGTAGAGGCCGGGCACGGCATACCGCGACTTCGGCTGGGCGGGTTTCTCCTCGATGGAGACGACGCGTCCGGTGCCGTCGAACTCCACCACGCCGTATGCCGAGGGGTTGGTCACGTGATAGGCGAAGACGTGCCCGCCGGTCAGATCGCCGGTGAGCCGGCGCAGGTCGGTGCCGAGCCCGGTGCCGTAGAAGATGTTGTCGCCGAGGACCAGCGCGACAGTGTCCTGGCCGATGAAGTCGGCACCGATCACGAATGCCTGCGCGAGACCGTCGGGTGACGGCTGCACCGCGTAGTCGATGCTGACCCCCCACTGGCTCCCGTCGCCCAGCAGCCGGTGGAACTGCTCGGCGTCGTGCGGGGTGGTGATGATCAGCACCTCGCGGATGCCCGACATGAGCAGCGTCGACAGCGGGTAGTAGATCATCGGCTTGTCGTAGACCGGCATGAGCTGTTTGCTGATGCCGCGCGTGATCGGGTGCAGGCGCGTGCCCGACCCGCCGGCCAGAATGATCCCCTTCACCCGGCTGACACTAGTGGACTGATCGCGGGCGAGTCGCATCCGGCGTCAAACAGCTTGCCGGCGACCGCCCTACCTTCGCCAGATCCGTACGTGGGCAAGTTGGGAATTAAACCACACCTTGCGCACATATCCGACCCAATCGCGACATTTTGCGCGGGGCTCAGCATGATAGCAGCAGATGACGTAGACATGGCACGTTCGTGGAATGCTCCTGGGGAACTTGACCAAACCTTGAAGGTGCGGTCTGCAAGATGGGTGTCAACCTGAGGGTGGGAGATTCATGGCCGGCAACGTTGATGCGGGTCTCGTGCCCGCTCTCGTCGATGTCGATGCATCGAGCGACCAGTGGCGGCCGGTCGATCCGAGAGCAGCCGGCGCCGGGATGCCCACCCGGGCACGCACCGGAAGCTGGACCCGGCAATACCTCCTCGCCGCCGTGAGCACCGATGCAATGTGTGCGGCGCTGTGTGGATTCGTCGCTGTGGTGGTCTCCGGAGCGATTCCGCACCGCGATCCGTTGCCCGCGCCGTACGTCGCGATTCTCATCCTCAGCCCGCTCGTCTGGGTGGGGGCTATCGGAGCGTGCCACGGTTATGAACGTCGCTACCTCGGCGTTGGCACGGAGGAATACCGGGCACTCGTGGCGGCATCAGTCAGGCTGCTTGCGGCGTCGACTTTCGTGTCCTATGCGATCTACGTCGACCGGCCATACTTGTCTCGCTTCTTCGTACTGGTCTACTTCCCGACCCTGTTGTGCGCCTCACTGGGCGCTCGGTTTCTGGTGCGCAAGCGACTGCACCATGTCAGGTGGCGTGGAATTGCCTGCCACCGTGCGGTTGTCGTCGGCAAGGGCTATGCGGTGAGCGGGCTGATCATGGATCTCCGTCGCGAAGCCGTCCACGGTCTGATGCCGGTCGCAACCTGCACCGACGCTCCGGACGACGCAGATGGGGTCCCGTGCGCTGGCTCCGTGCGGGACGCGGTCGGTGTTGCCAGCCGATACGACGCCGACGTCGTCGTCGTGGCCAGCCCGTCGGGCCTGGACGGCATCGAGTTGCGCCGGCTGTCATGGGAGCTGGATGACCTGGGCATCGAGCTGATCGTGTCGCCCGGTGTCGTGGAGGTGACCGGGCCACGGATGTCGGTCCGGCCGGCCGCAAATCTGTCCCTGCTGCACATTGAACGCCCGGCGCTTCGGGGAATGAAGGCCGTCACGAAAACGGTCTTCGACCGGGTTGTCGCAAGCATTCTGTTGCTGCTGCTCTCGCCGGTGTTCCTGGTCGTGGCGCTGCTCATCAAGCTCCGGGATGGTGGCGCGGTCCTCTTCCGTCAGTCGCGGGTGGGCATCGACGGCCGGGACTTCACCATGCTCAAGTTCCGCTCGATGGTGCCGGATGCCGAGGCTCGGCTTGCCGACGTGAGGGAAAGTGCAGACGATGGAAACGGCGTCCTTTTCAAGCGTCGCGACGACCCGCGGGTGACCCCAGTCGGCCGTGTGCTCCGACGGTACTCGCTCGACGAGTTGCCGCAATTGATCAACGTGGTCCGCGGCGACATGTCGATCGTGGGGCCACGTCCGCCGCTGCGCTCCGAGGTCGACGAATACGGCTCCGATGCGGTTCGTCGCCTTCGAGTGAAACCCGGGCTGACCGGACTCTGGCAGGTCAGCGGTCGCAGCGATCTGCCGTGGGACGAGTCCATTCGCCTAGACCTGCGGTACGTCGACAACTGGTCGATGTTTCTCGATCTGCAGATCTTGTGGCGGACAGCGCGTGCCGTCACACACGGAACAGGGGCCTACTGATCCTGAGGCCCGTTTGGTCTCACCTGGCGTCTGCTCGGTCAGAGGAGCCAGCGGTAACGCCCGCGGTGGAACAGCAGGGGATGCCTGCCGGCCCCGGCCTGTGAGAGGTATTTTACTTCGCCGATGATGACGTCGTGGTCGCCTGCAGGATGCACGGCGGTCGTGGCGCATTCGAGCTGGGCGACCGAGCTGGTGAGCAAAGCAACTCCGGTCGCGGGGCCCCGGCTGAACTGCACCCGCTCCAGCTGTCCCGCGTGGTCGCGCCCCGGAGTCGCGAATTGTGTTGACAGCTCGTGGGATTCGGCGTCGAGAATGCTGACGCCCCAGCGTCCGGACTCAAGCAACGCATCGTGGAAGCGGGCGGTCTTCGCGACACACACCAGGATCAGGGGCGGCTGGAGGGAGACCGACGTCACTGAGTTTGCCGTCATGGCAAGGTCGTCATCGCCGGCGACCGTGGTGATGACGCAGACACCGGTGGCGAGGCATCCCATGGCGTCGCGCAACGACGCAGGGGTGATGCGCTCGCCCTGTCGCGGCGGCGGAGCATCGGTGAGGTCGACCTCGGTCGATGCGAGGCGAAGGGCCACCGTCGCGGCATCGACATAGTCGGCGGCAGCGTCCTCGGCATAGTCGTCGGAGGGGGACGGCTCGGACGGCCAGCCCTCCGTCACCGTCCGTCGGCTCATCGAGGTCACCAGTGCATGCTATTCCCAGCCGAAAGGTGGGTTGTGCCAGGGCGATCACTTCGCTCGTCGCGCGACGTCAGCGAGGATGCCGCTGTGGTCGGAGCCGGGGATGTGCACGGTGCTGAGTCGCGAAACGGCCAATTGCGTGGAGACCAGTATGTGGTCAATCGTCACCACTCGTGGGACTGGGACGCCGAAGTAGCGCCGTGCCGACGAGTCCGGCCAGGTGGGATGGAATCCACCGCGGGTCTGGATAAGTGCATCAGCGAAGCCCAGCTGGAGTATGCCGCGGAACGGCACATTGTCGGTAGTCGCATTGAAGTCGCCCGCGATGATCGTCGCCTGTAGCTTCGGTTGCGGTACGGCGTGACGAAGGTATGCGGTGAGCGCGCGGTAGTCCGTGCGCCACTGGCTGGTGTATGGCGGCTGCGGGTGGACGGCGATGAGGTTGATGATGCCGAGCGACGGGGTGCGCAGTCGGATGAGATCTGCCCGTGACGAGTGCGGCCCGTCGCGCACCTCCTCGATCGGGAAGCGACTGAAGACGACGGACGGCATTATCTGATTGGTCGCGGCACCAGCGGAATTCGGCAGAGTCAGGGCTACGCCGGCCGCCTCGAGCTCCTTCACTCGTGAGTTGGTGACATCCGTCAGCACGAGCACGTCGACGTGCTCGGCGCGCACCAGCTCGGTCAGCCGCGCGGGGTCGCCATACTCGAAGTTCTGGCTGAGAATCACCAGTGGTTTCCCGGCGGTCCCGGGACGTGGCCCGACATATAGTGGTGCGAGCCACCAGACGTGAAGAGCGAGCAGCAGTGCACTCGCCGTGCCGAAGGCGATCGCCTCGCGTCGTCGGCTTCGGTGCGTGACGAGGAGGGCGAGGCAGGCGACCACCGCCACGAATGCAAAGGGGGTACCCCATGGGGTGAAGGTGGCCAGCTCCACCAGTCGGGGTGACGAGACGTCGATCCAATGCAGGGGAGTCAGCGCAAAGGCGACCAGGCCGCAGCAGGCGACCACCACCCACGCGAGTGCACGTGCCATGGTTGCCGGCCTACGTCTCGTCTGCGGCTTCACCATCCTGCGATTCCACCATCCGAAGACGCTACCGTGCGGTTCAGCCCGGGATATCAGGCGCGGCTCGTCACGCTTTGGTCCGACTCGAGACCATCTGACGGGCCGCCTTCAGCCGGTCGAGACCGTCCTTGCCCGCCGCTCGGACTATGGCGGCTCGCACACCCCCACGCGCAGCGTCGCGTGCCTCCCGCAGCGGGCGGCTCAGAATCCTGTCGGTGAAGAGTTCGGTCCGGCTCGGTGTCACGAATCGTTCGTCGAGCGCTCGGAGTTCCTCGCGATACGACGCCGGGTCGACCAGTTGTCCACGCACCCTATTGCTCACATTGCGGCCGTGCACCACCTGCACCCAGCCCGGACGCCCGGCCAACAGCTGCACAGGCATGTGCTCGCCCAGGCGATTGTGCCAGTCCGCCCAGCACGTGACAGAGCCCTCGATCGGTTCTCGCACGGCGCAGAATGCATTGACCGGATCGTGTCGTAGATGGACCCGGCCGTTGGAAACGATCAAGCCATTTGCCACATAAATGGCACGGCGGCCAGGTGTCTTGGCCGCGTCCCGCAAACGTGAGATGAAGTCAGGTGCCAGCGCGTCGTCGTTATCCAGGTTGGCAGTCAGCATTGACTCGAACGTCGCGCCGATCGCTTGCTGAGCGTCACGAAGAACCTCGGGATCTGCGAACACCTGCTCCCGCAGGATCGGGGTGAGCAGGCCTTCCTGGGCGTAGCGGCTCATGATGTCCAGCAGCCACCGCGGGCTTTCTGGATCGAGATATACAAGCCAGGCGTCGGCGGGATCAACCTGTGTCCGGACGCTGGGCACTGTGTAACGCTCGAAGAGTTTGATCCGTTCTTCCAGCCAGCCGTTGCTGGCACGGATCACGCTCTCCGCGCCTTTGCTGGGCAAGTTGAATCGGGTCAGCAGCACGCAAGCGATACCGAGCTTCGGGGACGACATCACGCTGCCACTGCCTGCCCGTGTCTATCCGTCTTCCGTGGACCTCGCCGCCATACGTCGACCCAGTAGACCAATGTCACGGTTCCCATCAGGCCGGCCAGGGCACTCGCTGCGAGCGCTCTGGTCTTGTACGGCAACTGGATCTCGGCAGTGGGCGCGCTTGGTGCAAATGTGAGTGTCATCCGGTTCGACGGTCGGACCCGGAAGCGGTCCTGCAGTTCGGTCAAGGAAGCATTGAGCTTGGCCATCTCGGCCTTCAGGTCGGCCTGAGCACGGGCTGCGGTCGGCTCTACAACTTGAACGTCAATGATCGGAGCTGGTACCGAAGTTACCCATTGCCCGCCCACGTTGCGAACCTGCGCCTGGACCGCTGACGTCTCGCCGTCACCGTAGAGAGTCGCGTCCGGTGAGGCAGCACGGACGACGGGTTGCCCGCGATTCGCGAGAATGGCCAGAGCGGCCGCGGTTGCAATTGGGTCCGCGCTGCCCGCAGCCAGTCCGTTGCTCGTGGACGTGCCACCCGAGCGGTCGCTACCTGAGGACGAGGATGATTCGTCGCCGCTCTTCCGGCTGTCTGCCGTGGCTTGCTCGTACACGGCGGCGGGCGTGACCAGTGTCGCGCTGAAGGCGCCCCAATAAACCGTCACACTTTCCTTGAGCACGTAGCCCATACCTGCCACCGTCAACGCGAGGCCAATCAGCGCGGCCAGCCACTGCCGGCGAACCCGACCAAGAATCTCCTGTAGGACCACGCTGCGTGTTGTCCTCTCCCCTTGAACGTCGCGGCGTTCCAGGCGTGATCAGCTGAGACGACCGCCGCACGCCCTGACGCATGCTCACTGGTGCTACGGGTGCAACGGCCACCTGCCGCAGTCCCGTGACCGGCGAAAAGAATCATATGACACACTGTGGCGACGTTTCGATCGAGGGCTAAGCAGGGGGGGCGAAGAGGACCGTGAACCTTCGGGATTTCATGGCGACCATCCGACGGCGCTGGCTGATCTCATGTTTCGCCGCCGTGGTTGCGGTGATTTGCGGGGGCGGGCTGTACGTCGTCGTGGGACCCAACTACTCGGCGTCATCGATCGTCACACTCATTCCGCCGGACAGCACCGTCACCTCTCAGCAGAAGTCTGGTGCGCAGTACGCGCCAGCCAATCCACTGCTCTACCTCGGCAGTCTGACCCAGGCTCGAGATGTCCTGGTCGGTGCCCTCGGCTCCAGCGAGGTGAGCCAGGCCGTCCAAAAGGCCGCGCCGAGTGCCCAATTCGAGGCTGCCGCAGACGCGGTCTCGAGTGCGCCGTTGATCGACATCACGGTAACCGCCAAGAGCTCAACACAAGCGCTCGCCGGCCTGAAGGCTGCGGATGCTCAAGTGCCGGGCACTCTGACCGCGGTTCAGGGCAATCTCTCGGTTGAGGCTAGCTCACGGATCACCTCCATGGTGATCTCAGCCGATGATAAGGCGAAGCCGGTGAAGAAGAAGGCGATCCAAGATGCAGGGATCGGGGGCGTCGGCATCCTGGTCGTGTTGCTGATCGTCATCGCCATCGTTGATTCGGCCACCCACCGCACGAGCCGTTCCGGTCAATCCGACAGTTCGGATGCTGCGTCCGACACCCAACCCTGAGTATGGCCAGCACGGCGGAAACCGACGTCGCTCCCGCGCGTCATTCCACGCTGCCTGCGTCATCGGTGCTGTCCGCGTACTTTGCCTTCCTGATGGTGCTACCCGCGCGCCTGATTATCGGTTCCCTAGGCTCCATGGGTGCCCCGGCCACCCTACTCTCAACGGTGCTCTTCGCCTGGTGGGTCTGGGACCAGGCTCACCGCAGTCGTCGTGCCGCCGGCACCTGGTTGCGGCGTATCACCCTCGCCTTCCTTTTGGTGATGCTGCTGGTCTACGCACATGCCATGACGCTTCCGCTGCCCGGTCCTGAAATCAGCCCGGCCGACAGCGGCATGTTGAAGATCCTGGCGATGTGCGGGCTGATCCTCACAGCGTGTGATGGCATCGACTCGGTCTCGGACTGGCGACGACTGCTCGAGCGGATGGCTTTGGGTGGTTCACTGGTCGGCATTCTGGGCTTGCTCCAATTCGCCACGGGCCAGCTGCTGGTGGACAAGATCAGTGTGCCTGGTCTATCGGTCTCCTCCGCAGCCCAGGCGATCACTCGGGGGGCCTTCCTGCGGCCTTCAGGGACGTCTACCCACCCGATCGAATACGGCGCGGTGATCGGGATGCTCATCCCGCTCAGCGCCAATCTCGCGATCACCGCGACGAAACGCAAGACGTGGCGATGGATCCAGCTCACCGTGATGGTCTGCGTGGTCGGGGTCACATTGTCGCGTACTGCTCTCATCTGTGGCGCGTTGAGTCTGCTGATCGTGGTGCCCTCGTGGCCACGCACAGCCCGCCGGAACGCCGCAATCGGGGGAATCATCCTCATTGCGATTGGCTGGGTTGCCGTGCCAGGTCTGGTTGGAACCGTCAGGGGCTTGTTCACGGATCTCTCGGGCAACACAAGCGTGGAATCGAGGACCAACAGCTATGGAGTCGCGTTCCGATTTATTGGGCATCACGTGCTGCTGGGCCGGGGCTACGGCACCTTCCTACCTCAATACTGGATCCTGGACAACCTCTACCTGACGTTCGCCATCGAGACGGGGCTGGTTGGTCTGGCGGCCTTGTTGTGCCTGCTGTACTGTGGTGCGCGATCAGCCTACCGCGCCTCCCGGATGTTCGCCGATCAGGAGGACGCAATGCTCGCGAAGGCGCTGGTTGCCTCGGTTGTCTCCGGCGGTCTGTCCTTGGCCTTCTTTGACGGGTTTTCGTTTCCTCAGTCGGCCGGATGTCTCTATCTGGCAATCGGCTTGAGCGGAGCGGCAGTTCGCCTTGCCGCGAGATCATCGGCTCCACGACTTGCCGACGGCTGGCATGGAAGTCGGGGGGAGTCGGGTTCATGACTGCGCACACGCTGTGCGATAGTCCGGGAATGGCAGCAGTCCGTCACACATGGATAACGGGGGGAAGCACTCCGTTGCTGGCGCATGTATATCTGCCTGCGAGCGGTACTGCCACCAGCGTGGTGGTCATCGCAAATAGCCTGGCGAGAGAACACGTGGTCGCGACGCGAACTCTGCAGATCCTGGCCTTCGCCCTCGCCGACGCAGGTCATGCAGTCGTCCGCTTCGGATGGCCGGGGGAGGCCGGCAGTGGAGATCGGGAGCCGGGTGGCAAGCTGGTCCAGGAGCTTTTCGCGGCTCTCGACGCCGTCGCCGACTTCGCACACGGGTTGTCGCCGGACGCACCCGTGGACATTGTCGGACTGCGGCTCGGCGCATTGGTCACCGAGGCATGGACACGCTCCCGCGCCGGCGGCGTCGACCGTCAGATCCTCTGGGACCCGCCTGCCAGTGGCAGGCAGTGGTTGCGGGGTGCATCGACCATGTATCGCCTGACCACCGAAAGCACAGACCCGCTCAAAGTCATTGATCCGCCAGCTGGAGGGTTTCAGACTCCGGGTCGCCTTTTTGGGGCCGCCGAGGCTGGCGAGCTGGCCGAGTTGCGGTATGCACCACTGTATCCCGATACGAGCGTGCGGACTCAAGTGTTGGTGCGCCCAGGTGCCCGCCGCGCGGGCTCCGGTATGCGCCCGGCCAACGTCGAGGTGATCGAAGTCAGCGGGCAGGAGAACTTCATCGACCAGTCGCCGGCGCTGGCGCAGACTCCGTGGGCAACGATCGAGTTGATTCGGGACAGTCTCGACCGCGCGGTCAGCCATCCGCTTGCCGATTTTTTGCCGGTTGACGAGGCCGTGGTCGCTCATCTCGACGTCGACGGGGTCTCACGTCCGGTGACCGAGGCGATTGTCGAGATCGACGGTAAGTACGGCGTCCTCACCACGTCCAACGTGCCGGTCGAGCGCACCGCGATGACCTTTCCCGGAGGTTTGGAACCGGACGACGGTCCTGGCGGATTATGGATGACGTTGGCCCGGCAACTCGCGCCGAGCGGTGTCGCGACTCTACGCCTGGACCTGACCAGCCATGGCGAATCCGTCACGTACGTGACGGTCAAGGAACCACCAGAGGGACATTTGGCTTCCCACATTGATGACGCCGAGGCGGGATTCGATTGGCTGGTGCAGCGTTTCGGGCGCGGGCCATGCCTTGTCGGATTGTGCGTCGGCGCCTGGGTGGCGGCACACCTAGCTCAACGGCGTCGAACGCCGTTGCTCGTCCTGGTCAATCAGGTGGTCTGGTTCAACAATCTGACGAGCCTGCCGGCATGGATTTCGCGCCAGGAGAATGTCGCCGATTCGGGTACTCCCAAAGAGTTGGAGGCGAGTGGGGTTAAGCAACTACTCAAGGAGCGCGCCCCGTATATGGTCTGGCTGGTGCTCGCTCGCCGGAACAAGGCGAACGCACCCGAGCCGCTGCTTCGTCGGGTCGGAGCGTGCGGCACTCGCATACGGGTGCTCCTGTCCGGGCGAGACGAGCGCTCGTGGCTGGGGCAACGCGGAGCATGCGCAGAGCGCCGGATGAGGCGCGCCGGAATCGACCTTGAGGTAGTCGTGGATCCTTGGCTGGACCATTCCCTGTTCAATGAGGCGGGGCGACAGTCGGCCCTCCGCAGGATTATCCGGATGATCCTCCAGGGCCCGGAGTAAGCAGTATCGGCCGATCCTGGGTTTTCACCGGGGCATGGCGCATCAACGTCCGGAGAAATTTGTTCATGAGTGCAGCGATCCCGCCCGGGCATGAGCCGGTCATTGGTCCCGAGGACGCGGTCATCGACGCCGATACCTCGGGAGTCGCTCAAGGGGTTCGCTGGACCACGATTAGTGCCATCGTTCTACGCGCGAGCCAATTCTTGACCGGTGTCCTGGCAGCGCGGATAGTGGCTCCGAGCCAGTTCGGCGTATTTGCGGTCGCGCTGACCATTTACAGTGTCATGCTCACGCTCAGCGATATGGGGGTCACCCAAGCGCTGGTCCGCGAGGTCCATCGGACCCGCCTGATCGCACCGACTGTCAACACCATCAACCTAGGCTTCGCAGTGGTAATGGCGGGGATTCTGGCGCTGTGCGCACATCCGCTGGCCAGCCTGTTGAACGAACCGTCGGCTACCCCCGCGCTTCAGGTGCTCTCGCTAACCCTGGTGCTCGCGGCGCTAGGGTCGGTTCCGGCGCAGATCTTAACCAGAGACTACCGGCAGCGTCAGCGATTCATGTCGGACCTGTCAAACTTCATCGTCTCGTCCGGCTCACTGGTCTTACTGGCTCTCCACGGTGACGGTGCCATGGCACTCGCCTGGTCGCGATGCCTCGGGATGGCTGCGTCCGCGATCGTGCTGAATCTGGTCAATCGCGAGCGCTACGGCTATGGCTTTAATCGGACTGAGGCGGCTCGCCTGTTTCGCTTCGGATTGCCACTTGCTGGTGCGGGCGTCTTGACCGTTGCGATCGGGGATGTCGACTCAATAGTGATCGCGCGCGTGCTCGGAGCCAACTCGCTCGGCCACTACAACCTGGCGTACACGGTCGCGGCCTGGCCGCTCGGCATCTTCACCTCCGTCCTCGCAACCATCACGGTCACGACCTTCGCACGAGCCCAGCAGGATCTTGGCCAGCTCCGAGAGCATGTGTCAGCAGCGGTATCGACGGCAGTCGGCCTGGCCTTCCCGATCTGTGCCGTTCTCGCTGCCCTGTCACCTGATCTGATTCACGTGGTCTACGGCGCTCGATGGTTGTCGGCCGCACCCGTGCTGACCATCTTGTCGGTCCTGACCGCAGTGCGGGTGGTCCAGCTGGTTCTCACTGACTTGCTGGTGGCGCTCGGGCACACAGCCAGTGTCCTGTGGGTCCAGATTGTCTGGCTTGGAGCGCTCGTCCCGGTCATGATCGGTGGGGTGGAGCTTGGCGGGATCAGGGGAGCGGGACTCGCGCACGTGACCGTCGCGCTGCTCGTCGTCGGTCCGGCCCTGCTGTTTGCTGTTCGGCGCAGGTCTGGTATCTCAGCTGGGTGGTTCTCCCGTCTACTGCTGGCGCCGACGGTGGGTGCCGCCGCCGCATTCCTGGCGGCTGAGGGGGTGTCACGCGTACTGTCTGGAGCATTGCTGACTTTGTTTGTCGGTGGCGCGGCCGGTGTCGTGGTGTATGTGCTGGTGTGCTGGCGCTGGCTGCGTGCGCAGGCCTCGACGATCCGGGACCGATACACCCGCTCGTGACGGACTTTACTGCTACGCACCAGCGACTTGATCGACTGACGCTTCGCGGACCAAATTCTCGATGCAGTCGACTACTTGGTGTCCCACGCTAGCCCAGGACTTCGTAGCAACGCTTGCCGAGGCAGACCCGATCATTGCCTGCTTAGCATCATCACTCCGGCCGACTAATCCCCTTAATGCCATGACTAATTCATGGGGGGTCTGACCTGCGTATTCGACAAATTCATTGGCCAGCACCATGCGATTATGGTCGGCATCATTCACCACGGGGATGCAGCCGGACGCGAGCATCTCATACGGGACCAACGAGACGTTTGTCGCAGAGAGAACCAGCCCGGCGACACAGGAGTTGTATAGTTCATTGAGGCCCGCAGGGTCGAGCATTCCATGCTGGATGATGGGAAATCCAGGATCTGGAACCAATTCTCCGTAGAAGTGAATCGGAATAGACGGCTCCTCGGCGTGAAAGAGTTGGATCGCGGCCATCGAAAGTTCGTGCATTCTTCTAGGGGTGCTCGGCCGACAGTAATAGCAGATCCCTGAGCGGTCAGCAGCATGTGCAAAAGCCTGGTAGTGGGCAAGGTCGCAACCGAAGTCGAAGGATGTTGCAGTCATTCCATAGTTGTTGCGTAGTATGGACGCGATCCACGGTCCAGCGGTGATCCCTTTGAATCCGAACCTGTAGGTCGCCTCAGCAAGCGCGTATTCGCTTCCGGCAGGATAGAAAGATGGCTCGAAATCTTGCACCAAATAGCATCGGACCCCCCTGGAACCTTGCCCGAGTATTGCCCAGGCGCTCTGCCAGCTACTGGCAATGATGGCGTGTGAGTCCTCGATGCCGTCCCGAAAATCGCGGATCGTCACCTTCAAGGAAGGCCATCCAAGGCGAATTTTCGCGATATGGCGAGATAGCTCACCTTCGTGATGGTCGAGCAAATACACGGTGCAGGCATGGCCCGCGTCGATCGCAGCCTGCACCATCCGGAAGAGCGTGGTGTGACCGCCAGAGCCCGGCGTTGGCGGGTAACAGACCCACGCGATGCGGAGAGGCTCTTGCCCGTCCCAGGGCAACGCGTCGGGAAATCTCCAGCCAGTGGCAGCGCACTCTGCTGCACTCGCGAATGACTCGTCGGTGACCTCAAGGCCGACGGAGCCCAGTGGGGTGAGCTTTGCCGACAGTCGCCGCCGACCCCGCCATGCGAGCCCGGACAGACCCTCCTTCTCCAATAGGCGCCGTGCCTGCCGGGTTCGCGCGACGATTTCGACAAAGCTCCGTTGCAACTTCCTGGGTCCTTACTCTTGTCCCGCATCCATGTGACTGTGCGCACATGGTGAGCCCAGCGTGCTGGCACCGTCCTGCTGGTCCCGGACGAGCGCGCTCCTGAACGATCGGGCACGATGAAATTCAAGTGACATCGAAAATATCCGCTCAGGGCGGGCCGGTCATGAAATCTTATAAATGTGATACGTCGTCAGTGCTGAGAATTTGTCGGTGAAGGTCCCATTTGCGAGAGGGATGATCTTGCGGTTTTCTCCGAGCACGGTGATTGTCCTGCCGCGCAGTTGTGCGGGAAGCTTGAAGGAGCGGGTGCCAAGCGGCTTCGCGCCGTCATCCGTCGGCATCGCGAAGATATATGCCGAATGATTATAGGTCTTCAGCATTGTCTCCAGTCCAGGTCCGAACGTCCACCTGTAGGACTGCGAATTGAGGACGGGTGCAAGTGACCCGATAAGGCGGTTGATCTGGCCCATCGCCTTGATGTTTCGGGCGCACGGGTAGGAGGGGTCGTATTCGACGGTGCGCACGACACCACCGCTTGTCGGGCAAGCGCCGCCAAACGTGTTGTTGAACCATATGATGCCGCTGGCGCCGTTGATCAGCATACTGATCACGGCAGCCTTCTGCTCCGCAGGCGTCATCGGCGAGATTCCCGGCTGTCCCTCGGCATCCTCAATGAAACCCCACACCGGCTGACGCTTGTGATCAGTCGCGTCCTGCCTGATCATTTGCGCCACATTGCGGCCATAGTTTTGCGGCGTCCGGCACTGGTTGGGCTTCCACGGGATCATGAAGCCGCCACCCTCTGGGTTTCTGCTCAGACACTGTTTCGTCGAAAACCAGTAGGCGTCCATCGAGACCACATCAGTGTAATCGTTGACATATTTTTTGGCTGCAGCCGCCCAGGTGGGATTGCCCCTCAGCCATGAGACCACCATTCCGGTGAAATTGGCGTAGCGAATCTTGTGGTGGTCCGGCAGTGCATTGACCGCCGCTTGCAGTTTGGCTTCACCCTGCGCGGGGCTGCTGGAGGTTCCGTCGATCTCGTCGCCCAGGAAGTCGCCGACCCATGCTGGGTCATTGCGGGGTTGGCCATTGAGCCGGGTGCCGATATAACTCACGTGATTCTTGTCGAAGAGTTTGTAGGACATCGCCGGATTGGTGATGACGTAGGTGTTGATCCCCAGCGACTTATCGTACTTGATTTCGGTGGAGTTGGAGGCAACATCCCACCAGATGCCGATCGGGAAGAACTTCGGAGATGTCCAGCCGAAATTCCTCGGTGCGGAGAACTTGCGGTAGTAGGCGCTGCCACCGGCCCATGGCACTCGTGGCAGGTTCAACGTGTTGATCCCGGGGACTGTGCCGTGTAGTGCCGTCAGGGCGCCCGCCCGTCGGATCGCATCGTGTGATCTGTGGCTGCTGACCGTAGTGGCGGCCGCGGCGGTGGTGGCCAGCGTGACGGCGCATGCGATGCCGAAGATGAAGGAGTATCGCCGACGAGATGAAGTCATAGGGAACGGCGCCCTTTCAGGAGTTAGCGGCTGGTGTCGTCGCGCTCCCACGGTAACGGACCGTTCCCACGACGTCGACGCGAGCGAGCGGACGCGGCGATCGCCACGTAGGTCGCCAGGTCGGCCCACTGGCTCGGCTCACGATTGGCCCGAACCAGGTCGATCAGCGACGACGCCGCACCATTCCGGGATTCTGGCAGGGCCTCGCCAGGCTCGGCGGCGGCCCGATAGACCCGCTGCAAAGTGTGCCGGAGAGCACTCGTCGTGCGTGGAACGTGCACGAGCACCGGGTCGGTCTCCACGATGCGGACATCATCCGGATCGAAGAGCTCGTCGATGAACAGGTCATCGGCCCGGTCGGCCGGGAAGGATTCCCAGCGAGTGCGCCCAGTCTGTGAGACGCCATAGATCCCGGCGCCCCACAGGGCGGACATGAGTGAAGTCGTGCGCGAACGCGCCCGGTAAAAGCGCTGCACGGCAGGGGCACACTGGTCGGTCGAATAGCGCAACGGCGGCCGGGCAGCCAGGACCCCCGGTTGCCCCAAACACTGGATGGTCGCGATCGCGGCATCGGTGCCGAGCTCGACATCGGCATCGACATACAGTCGCGGGAAGACGTCGGCGATCAGGTCACCCGCGTTGAGCGCGCCTGCCTTACCGCCTTGGGCCAGCTCAATCACCCGCACCCCGGTGAAACTACGAGCGACGTCCGCGGTCTTGTCCGTGCACCCGTTGGCCACGACCACGATGTGCAGCGCAGTCGCGTCGCGTCCTGCAGTGAGCAGAGTGAGCAATCGGCCTAGCACACGCTCTTCGTCGTGCGCCGGGATGATGATGCTGCCGGTTGACGTCATTGGCTCCGGCCCGTGCCGGCTGTCACGGAATCGACCACGCGGGCGCGCTGGTCGCGCGAGACCAAGGTCATCAGCACCTTGCGCTCGCTCGGCTGGTAGGACCGCAGCGCATGGTGCAGAAGATTGACGGCACGGTAGCAACCGGATGCGAGTGTGGAGTGATCCTTGGCGAAGTCACGCTCGCGGTTGATCGACATCAGTGCTTCGAGCTGGGTGGACTGGCCACTGGCACCGCCCACGTGCGTCACCTGTGCCTGCGGAAGGTAACGGAGGCTGTAACCCGCACGTCGGACCTGCCGTGCGGTGTGTGCTTCCTCGGAATACATGAAGTAGTCCTCGTGCCAATCCCCGACCGACGCCTCACAGTCGCGAGCCATCATCCAGGCAGCGCCACTGGCCCAGTCGACATCCCGCCGCTCGGCGTAGTCGGCGTCGTTGAGCAGGATGTCCGACAGCCCGCGCGGACGCCTGGGCAGGTGCCCGCCGAGGACCGCGTCACCCAACGCCGTGGTGAGAGTGGCGTCCCGGCGCAACGAGTGGAACAACTGGCCGTCGGAGTCGCGGATCTGCGGGACGGTGACTCCGACGAACGGGTCGGTCAGCCCGGCGGCCAGCGCATCGAGACACCCAGGCGCAAGCGTGAGATCGGGGTTCAGGATCGCAACAGCATCCGCGTCGTCCGGCACCAGAGCACGCGCACGGTTGATCCCGCCCGCGTATCCGACGTTGCCATGCCCGCTCACGAGGGTTACGTCGGGCTGCAGCCGCAGGTATTCGGCACACCCGTCGGTCGAGCCGTTGTCCGCGACGACGATCGTCACCTGCAGGTCGTCCGAACGCTGGCCGCGCACCGAGTCCAGGAACGCGTCAATGGTTTCACGGCTGTTGTAGGTCACGGTCAGCACCGCGACATGCTGCACCCGGGCCCGGGCAACGCGAGGGGCGGGCAGCGTGTCCGCAGCCTCCACCGGGGTCAGCACGAGGTCTGCCAGTGCGACCGGACCCTGGAGAAGGTAGCGCTTGGCGAGCCGGCGCGGTTCGCGCATCAACCGGTACGCCCATTCCAGGCTGTGGTCCTGCGCCCACTGTGGTGCGCGCGGCACCTGACCGGCCAGGAAGTCGGCCGCCGCACCGAAGGCAACGATGACGCGCGCGCCGGACGCCTCGCCATACTTCTGGATCCACAGCTCCTGACGCGGCTTGCCCAGGCCCACGACAAGCACGTCGACCCCCGAAGCCCGCAACTCGTCGATGATCTGCTGGTTGGCCGCGTCGTCGAAGATCTCGGCACGCTCCGGCGCCCACATCCCGGCGACCTGCAAGGCCGGGAACTGCTTGCTGAGGCGTGGGCCGAGTGCCTTGTGCATGTCGGAACTGCCACCGAGGAAGCCGACCCGGGCGCCCACGGACTCCGCCACACGCAGCATCGGCACGATGAGGTCGGCTCCGGTCAGCCGCGGAAACTCGGTGCCGGTCGACCGGCGCACCCGGTGCACCAGCGGTGCCCCGTCGAGCAGAGTGCGCCACCGCAACCGGTCGCGGTCCTGCGGAAGCTTGTCGCGGGACGCTCCGTGCGGTCCGAAGTGGTAGAGGTGATCCAGATTTGCCGAGGCAATCGCCAGGCAGGGCTCAGCAGGATCCGACAGGGAACGGTGCACTTCCGCCAGCGTGGACTGTTCGTCGCACAGATCCACCGGGCAGCCGCCCAGACTTATACGTGTGTCGATCGGCATACGAGTTCGCCTTCTTCCTGGTGCTGGTCACGTGTGGGGACCGCGGCGGGGGAGTAGGGCACCACTGCGACCCTGGTCGGGTGCATCGCGTTGAGCGCCGTGATCTCTCCCCGGGGTGGACCGGGCAAGACGTCCGGTCGGGGGCGTAGGCGCAGGGACCGGGTCGCGCCGGGCAGCAGGTGAAACCAGCTGTCCTCCGGCTGCCACCCGTCGACTTCGACCTGCACCCATTGCGCGAAACGGTTGGTGGAGACGTCGAGCACCCAGCTGTCCGACTCGATCTGCCGCGCGATCGCCTCGAGGCCCAGGTGCGGATCCGCCGGCCGCAGTCGCGGACCGGCGAGGAAGCTGGCCTGGGAGACTTCGGTGCCGTCGTCGGCCACCAGGGTGACGGCCACCACGTCGTAGGCCGGGGGACCGAAGCGATGGATGTAGCTGATGTCGCGGAAGCCACCGAGCGCGGTCATCAGGTCGACGGTGACACCGGGCGCCGGGACGTCCACCGGAAACTCCAAGGACTCGCCGATGCGCTCGCCCTCGCTCACCAGGTCGACCCGGGCCCGTCCGGCCCAGGACTGCGGACCATCGTTCGCGATGTGCACACCGAGGCCATTGACGCCTTCGTTGGTGATCATCACCGCGATCGGCTGCATCAGCCGCCGCATGACGTACCACGGCGCCTTGGGCCGTCCGTGGCCGCCGACGATGCCGATGCCGCCACCGAAGCCGACGTCATGGCCCTCGAAGACGATGGCTCCTGCGCAGGGCGAGCAGGGGCGGCGCCACTCGGACAGCACGTCGTCGAAGACGGTGGCGACGGTCGCGCGGGCCACCGCCGAGGCGCGCAGCCCGTCGGTCCGGCGCAGTTCGATCGGGTCCAGGCCGAAGAGGTGCCTGGTGTACCAGTCGCGGATGTCCTCCAGATCCCAGGAGGACTGAGCATCCCGGTGGATCAACGCTTTCCACTCGGGATGATGCCCGAGCCGTCGCAGTGCGATCACTCCGTCGAGGCTGTCCTCGGGCTCGGCCGGGCACGCCATACAGAGACACTCCGAGGCGAACCGGACTCCGGCGCGTCGGGCATCCGTCGTCGGTTGCAGGTAGGCGCCCACACCGTAGTAGTGGGACGGGCCCGAGCTGACCATGCTCGGCAGCGGGCTCTCGCCCGGCGAACTGCGCACGTATGGCGTGCCGGGCACGAGCTCCTCGACCAGTCGGGGGATCAGTGCGCACGCGACCGGAGCCGCCCACGCCTCCGGAGGCAGGCCGAGGTATGCGGCCTGTTCCTCCGCGTCGCTGCTGCCACACACGACAGCCAGGCAGGGCCGGCCGCCGAATCCGCGGAGCAGCTGAACCAGCTCCTCGCGCAGCGTCGCGTCGAAGTCCACGTCGTCGGGTGCGTCGAAGAACGCGAACATGCAGTCCTGCCAGACCAGCAGACCGAGCTCGTCGCACAGGTCGAGGAATTCGGTGTCGGGGTAGACCCCGGTGCCGGTGACCCGCACGATGTTGTGGTTTCCGTCGCGCAACGTCTCCAGTTGCTCGCGCAGGTTGTCCTCCTGCAGCGACATCGGATCCGTCGGCGACCAGCAGACACCGCGGGCGAAGATGGGAATCTCGTTGACGGACAACGTGAATGCGCCGTCGGTGCGGTCCACCGAGATCGTCCGGAAGCCGACCCGGCCGACGCGGACGCGGGTGACGCCGACGGTCACCACCACGTCATATAATGGCTGCGTGCCGTGCGTGTGCGGCCACCAGCGTGCGATGTCCCGCACCACAAGCCGCCCGGACGCTACGACCACGCCTGCCTGCTCGACGACGTCGAGGGTCACCGAGGTGCCACCGACCTCGGCCTGCACGATGGCCGATGGCTCGGCGCCGGGCAGCTCGACAGTCAGCTGCACCGTGCCCGAGCCGTCCGGGACGCACGCAGTGGTCAGGTGCCGTATCCGGATATGCGAAACGGTGGCCGGTCGCAGCGAGATCGGCCGCCACGGTCCGACAGGAGCGGGTGATTGCACACCACCGATCTGGTGGCCGAGCAGCGAAGTGCGGATCCAGCGGAGGTTCTGATGCACCAGGTCGGGACTCTTCCAGCGGGGTCGTGGCCGACGCCGGGCGAGGATCTGCTGTAGCGAGCGGCAGTGGACGAGGAGCGTGTGGTTGCCCGCGGCCAGCTCGAGTGAGACCTCGTGCGAGACGAACATGTTGCAGTCATCGAGGATCGGGGCGCCGTCCAGCAACACTTCGTATGACGTCGCAACCCCGCTCAGCACGAGGGTGTGCCGGCCACTCGCGTCGACCGCGAATTCGCAACGCCACCACCAGTCTTCGGCATCGTAGTCGCGGCTCGACGCACCCGGATCGCCGGCAGCGCGCAGTGCCGAGGCCGCCGTGCCGGGCACCGGTGCCGCCACCCAGCCGGTCTCCGGCTCGCTGGTCGAGCCGACCACGGCTGCCGCGCACTGCCAGGTGACCCCGGCGAGCACGTCGTTCGCGGTCATGACCCGACCAGCTTTCCGGTCAGGTCCTGCGCACTGTCCCACTCCGCAGCCATCTGCGCGGTGAGCGGCTCCAGGTCGATCTGCCGTCCGCGGGCCGCGCGCGCGACGGAGAACTGCAGCGACTTGGCGTGCTCGGCCAGGTTCATCCAGTGCTGGGCTGCCTCCTTGGCCAGCGGATTACTGCTGTGGTCGGCGAACCAGATGAGGAACGCCCCAGCGAGCTCGGCGCAGGCGCCGCACTGGCGCACCGTGCCAAATGCCCACAGGTGGAACATCTGCGGCGGCTGGTTCCGCAGCCAATCCACGTCGGGTGCCATCCGATTCGCCATCCTGATCACCGGGTTGGCGCCAGGGCGCCGAGTGACATGTTCGGCGAGCAGCGTGCGAGCCACGTCGAGAGCAGCGTCATCGGGGAGCCGGTGCATCGACTCCAGCCGGATGATCTCGGTGTATGGCGGCAGCGCCCCCGGCTCGGCGTGATCGCCGAGCCGGAAGACACCGTCGAAGTCGCCACCACTGAGCTCGAAGTAGCCGGCGTTGTGGAAGTAACCGAGGCGCCGGCCATTCACGTCTACCTCGTTGGGCACGATCGTCGACTTGACGTGTTCGAGCTGGTAGGAGACGCCGCGCGTGTCCGGCAGATAGAAGGAGTCCGCCTCCACGGTCATCAGCCGGCCGAGCTCGAGTTGCTCCACAACGTGCTGCAGTACCCCACGCCACGGATTCATCTCGTGCACGTCGATGCCGTAGGCACGCCGCAGGTCCGCCTCGGGATACTTGAAGAAGGTCCATTGATCTCCCTCGAAATCCGCGCTCACCGCAAACGCGCCCGCGACCATCGGGTCCAGACCGAGGCTGTGCAGCACTTCCAGCCATACGTCCGCGTAGCAGTTGGTCTCGGTCCAGATCCGCCCGGTCGAGTGCAGCGGATGTGCGCGATAGTCGTCGCCGGCGATCGCCAGCACCCTGGTGGTCATTGGCCCAGCTGAGATCGGACGTCGTCCGGCCAAGCCCGGGGATCAATCCCGTGAGTCTTCAGCAATGCCAAAGTGATCCGTTCTAGGCCGAAGCCGATGCAGGCTGAGTGGGCGATGTGACCGTCGGAAGCGAGGATGTTGAACGGCCCGCCGAAGTGGTCCAGGTGGTAGTTGCCGGAGGCGATGGCCGTCGGCGACTCCGTGGACGTGATCGGACAGACGATCTCGAACTTCAGTGCGGTGTCGCGCTGGTTCGCCGCGAGGATCCGTCCGGCGCGGCCGAAGAACGGGTCGTTGGCCACCACCTTGCGGACCGGGAGTCCCAGCCCGCGTAGCAGCGACAGGGCGGTATCCAGCCACTTGTCGCGGTGCGCTATGCATTCGCCGGGTGTGCCGACAGCGACGAACTCGTGCTGCCGGAACATCTGCATGCGGGCAGGGTCGACGCTCGGCTCGTGCCGGAAGCAGAAGCCCTGCAACTCAACTCGCCGCCCGCCCTCGGGCAAGGTACCGGTGAGACTCGCATAGAGCGGGTGGCAGGCCGCCGAGCAGAGCATGACCTCGGCGGGGGCGAGGAAACGGGTCCAGTCCTCGCCATTCTCGAGCGCTCGCAGCAAGTTTACGTGATCACGATCGTTGCCCACGAAGGTGTCGATCGATCCGGTCAGGTCCGGGAACGACCGCAGGTAGTCGCTGCGGATGAACTCCTCGCGGGGCAGCACCGGCGGGAAGAACAGCAGCGGCTCGTAGCCGCCGTTTCCGGCGATCCCGACCAGCCGCTCGATGCCGCGGACGATGGACTCGAAGGTCGCAGACCGCTGGTAGAGGCCGTCCACGGATGTCCTGACCAGGATGCGGGCATCGACCAACTCGTTGCGGAACTCCTCCTGCGCCGCGACTCGGTCATCTGTCATTGTGCTGGTAATGGTCATGATTCATCCCCTGGAAACAAGCAGTAGTTGAGCATTGTTGGTGTTGATCCGGTCGTTGTTGACCATCAGCTGTGCGCCGTAGGCGTCGCGCAGCAAGCGGCCCAGAGTGAACGGGCTGCGGTTGGCATAGCCGGCCATCCCGCAGATCAACATGGCCCGTTGCACGACATCGACGACCAGGGTCGAGGCAGAAACCTTCAGCGAGTTCATCGCGATCGCGAAGCTGATCGAGGTGGTCTGTCCGTGGTCGTGCCACATTTCCGTATAGCGTTCTTGTGCGGCAAGGACCAGATCCTGGAACTGCTGCAACACGTTGGTCAGCTCGGCGAGGCGCATGGCGCTCGGCGGGGTGACCTCGGGGTTCTTACGAGCCGCTGCCTGCACAAAACGTCGCGCTTTGTCGGCGGCGGCGCTTGCGATGCCGAACCACAGGGACGACCACAGGATGTGTGAGACCGGGAGCATCGTCTGCGAGGAGATGTCGCCATACGAAGTAGGAAGTATGTCGTCGACGGCGCCACCGGCCCGCAGGAGAAACCCGCGACTGCACGTGCCTCGGAACCCGAGCGCATCCCACTCCGACGTAGGCTCCAGATCGAGGTTTTCACCGCGGCACAGGACCAGTACCTGATCGTTTGGCGGGCTGCTCGGTGTGCGGCGCGCCGTGGCTAGCACGGCGTCGGCGTGCTGACCGTAGGAAATCACCGGCGCCTGCTTGGTCAGGCAGAACCGATCGCCGTCCAGTTCGACCGCGCAACTGCTGTTGCGCACGTTGCCACCGATGCCGGCCTCCGTCGTGGCAGACGCCAGCAGCAGACCTTCCCGGGCGACCCTGCGGGTGAACTCGCGCAACGAGCCGCCCGTTCCGTGCCGGACCAGGCAGGCCACCTGGATCTGGTGCATCGCATAGACCATGGCGGCCGAGGAGCATCCCTTGGCCAGCTCGGTGACCGAGCGGGCGACCTCCTCGATAGCCCAGCCCAGCCCCCCGTCCTCGGTCGGAACCAGGGCTCCGAGCATGCCGGCGTCGCGGATGGCCGCAATCGCTTCGGTCGGGAAACGGGAATCCTGATCGACGGACTCGGCCGCGGGCGCGGCAACGGTCGTCGCGATGTGCGCCGCGAGTTGCGACGGCATGTCGTTCGTCATACCGTCCGCCAGGACGGCCTCCAGTGTGCTCATCGCCGGTCTGCGATCAGGCCGACAACGGTGACGAAGCGGTGAGTGAGCGCACGGCGTCCTCGATCGAACCGATGGACTCGAAGGTGCTCTTGCGCAGCAGCGAGTCCGGGAACTCGATGTCGAACTCGTCCTCCAGTCCGAGCATGACGTTGACACTTGCGTGCGAGGTCAGGCCCGCTCGGTATAGATCGTCACCGCGCCCGAGGCTTTCCACCGGGTCGGGCAGCCGCCCGTACGTCGCCAACACTGTCTTGATCCGTTCTTCCATGGTCAGGTCCTCCCTGAGGTCGAATTTTCGTGCTGAGTTGCGCGCGGTGTGCGTTGAGATGGATCGCGCGGTGTGCTGCAACTTCACCGAGTCGGAATCCGGCGAAACACGCGCTGTGGCAGCCAGCCGTGTGGTGCTCTACTCCTTCCGTCCTTCGAGGCGCTCCGGTGACGGACGCTCGATCCCGACAACCGTCGCCACCGCCACCGGACCGTCATGGGAGACGGACACCTGGAGATCGGTCAGGTTGTGTTCTTCGGCGACCGCCTTGGCGGCGCCGCTGAGACTCAACTCAAGCCATCCGCCCGGCATGCTCACCAGCTCGACGTCGCGCCACTCGGGCATGATGGTGGTCGGTCGCAGTGCCTTCAGCAGGGCTTCCTTCGCGCTGAAACGTGCGGCAAGACCGGGTGCGAGCAGGTGAGGCTCGGCGTCGTATCCACCACAGGCCCGCACCTCTTGCGCGGTGAAGACCCTGTCGAGATAGCGTCGACCGTGCCGCAGTATGGATGCTTCGATGACGTCGACGGTTTGCACATCAGTGCCGACTCGCAGTCTGAACCGCAATATGCTGGCCGCCGAGTCGAGGTCGGACGAACCGGGTGGTGGGACTGTTCCCGCTATCAAGAGTGCACTCTCCAACTTTGCTCACTGCACGGTGATTCCACCGGTGCGGCCGGTATCCCGAAGGTAAAGGAACGGTAAGGCAGAGGTAATGCCTTGGCAAGGAACTGCTGGGCATCCTGCACGCGTGTCCTGGTTGACGGTGCATGCCCTGCTCGGTGGCATCGGGGCGGAAACCGCGCCGATGCGCGGATTTTGAGCTTGGCCACGCCGACCGCAAGAGTTATTGCAAATGCTGGCCCGTGCTGCAATAAATCACCCGCGCCCCCGTGTCCGCGCTCGGACTCGCGTCGAGGCCCGGGTCCGATCACTGCTTCGGCTCCCAGGTCACGGCGCTGCAGTCGTGGCATGCCTGGGGTGGGTTGAGAGGCAAGGGCAACACCAAGAAACTGTAAATTTTTGTTAAAGACTTGATCTGTGAACAGTCAAGGGCTACTTTCGTCATCGGGCTCCCGAGATTCGGGAGTGCGTCCCGGGCCTAGCTATCTCCGGTCCGGGCCAGCGCGTCCGTGGCGTTGCACTGGTGCAACGTGACGATGTCTACCTGTCCGCCCAGAGTCCTTGGGGGGCGCAGGCTGATCCTTTCGTGGGACGTGGGAGACGACAGGCGGGGATGCATGCCAACAGTCAGCGACGGGTTGCCTCGGAGATTCCTTCGGGCCTCGCAGCCAGCACGCACGGTCGGTGTGCTGCGTGCGCGCGGTGTGGGTGCGCCTTTCGGACGCCGTCTCGCTCAGGAGTTGCTCGACCGGCGGCTGCTCGAGCTGGGGCAGACCGGACCGGTGGAAGTCCTGGTCCGCGGGCCCGCCGGCAGCGCCCCGGCAGAGGGCGTCGAAACATTTCGTGAAATCACCCATCCGTATGTAGGGAGAAGGCAACGATGAATTGGGTGCCAGGTCGGGGGAGGCCGGTTGCCATACCGCGTGACGCCACTCCGTTGCGTGGACGGCATGTCGACGCGCGTCGCCGAGTCGCCTGGTTGTTGCGGCTCAGTCGGCTCGCGATGGCTCCGGGGCCGGCGGTGGGCTTCGTCCACAAGCTGGTCTCGCACGGATGCGTCATCGGGGCGAGCACCCTGTGTCGCTACGAGACCGGTGCGGAGCCAGTGCCTGCCTCGGTCGTGTGTGCCTACGAGCTCGCGCTCGGCCTGCCCGAGGGGCAGTTGCTCGGCGTCTGCGCCGGAGTCGATCGCATGTTCGGATCCGGCCTCGCATCGGAGACCAGTCCGGAAGGGATGTCGCGCGCCATGCTGGTCGAGTCGTTGGCGGGGTGGGAGGCACGCGTCGCAGGGGGCTCGATGCGTGGCGCGGACTGGGTCCGGATGGCGGAAGTGCTTAGTCAGCCGAGCGGACTGGTCCTGCCACCGTCGGTCGTGCGCAGCTGGTTGGGGCAGCTGGTCGCCGAGACCCTGCGCTCGGTGAACGATGCCTACACGATGCGTGCTCATGCTCTCGGTCTTCTGCTGGGTGAACCCGGCATCAGCCGCATTGTCCTGGACATCATCGAGGAGGCGGTCGCCGAGCCGGGTGCACAGTCCGTGACCAAGGTCATCGCCCTGCTGGGGAGCAGCCCGGACACGGCTGTGCTCGACTGGCTGATCGATCGTTTCGAGCGGTCCACGGGCGAGGTGCAGTGGGGTGCGGCGCACGGTTTGCTCAGCCAGATCTGCCGGGGCACCCTGCCGATCGAGAGGGTCCCCGGGATCTCCCGGGGCGTGCTGAATGCAGCTGCCGAGGGCCTCGACCGCGGTCGCCCGGCATTCATGGTGGCGCAGCGGCTTTCGGCGGATTTGACCCAGCAAGTGGTCGCTCGGCTCGGTTGCTACCCGGCTCCGGTGGTCTCCGGCGCCCGGGTGCAGAGCCCGGCCGGCCTGAGCGCATATCGGTCCGCGGCGTTGCACGTGTCCGGTCTGGACGATCCGATGGTGGACCGGTTGCTGCGCGAGGCGTTGTCGCCGGACTTCGTCGAACGACGGCATCACTCGTCGCTGTTGCTGGCAGCCAGTCCTTATCGGAATGCTCTGGCGAACGCCGCCGTGCGGATGCTGGCCAGTAGCGCCGAGCCCTACGTCCGCGAGTCTGCTGCTCATCTGCTGACCTATGTGGCGGGCCGGGAGCAACGTCATGATCTCGTCGGGATGCTCGCGACGGTGCCGCAGCACCGTGCGTCGCTGCTGGTCGCGCTGACCCGTTGCGGCGGCGTGCCGATGACGGTCGACCTGGTGGCGATGGTTGGCAACCCGGAACAGTCGCGGGACGTCGTCTATGCCGCTGGCATGAGCGACCACCCGGCACTGAGAGTGTTCGCGGTCGATGCGGAGCTTGCTGGCAGTGAGCTGCAGCGGACGGCGCAGTGGTGGCGCCGGATGGGGCCGGCCGTCACGGACTTTTCGCAGGAGGTTGGTGCCGATGTGCTGCACACGGTGGCAGGCTGACGAGCGTCCCTGTCACGACGTTCTCGACGAAACAGTCCGCGCCTCCGGCGAGAGGGCGTTGCGCGCGGAGTTCGGACGGCGGCCGCTGATGCGCAGCCGACGGCCCGATGGGCCATGAACACCTGCTGAGCGCGCTGGAGCATGGAGATCTCGGTCAGTCTGAGACAGCTACGGCAGTTGGCAAGTGCCGGAACGTCGCCAATGCCGCGTGCGCCCACGTTGGCGCATCACGCGGCAGCTGCACAGGTCACACGTCAGTCACTGGTTTGGCGCAGTTGCTCGTCGCGCCACTTCTCCGCTTCAGCAGCGAGCGAAGAACTGCCCGGGCAGCCGACAAGCCATACTATGCCCTCTCGCCACACGTGCACCCCCGGCACGACCGACATGGCGAGAAGCGATGACTCTGCGAGCGACATGCGCATTTCCGTATAGGCCCACTCGGCAACAATTTCCTGACATGCCCGTAGTGATTGTGCGGGCCAATATTTGACAACCCCGTCGCGGACGCAGATCAGCTGGACTTTCCCTCTGCGGCGGCGTGGCATTTGCTCTCCCTCTTCATGGCAGGCATCCATGGATGCTGCCCAATTCCTGTCGCTCCCTCGCCTTGTGCGGCTCCGATCCGCTTCTGACCCAGATCCGCGGGTAGCGGCGGGTTTGTTGGGGCTCGTCGGCGTGTGATGTGACGAGAGTGCCTGTCCTGCAAGGAGAATCGAGCTTGTCGAGAGTTCGAGGTATCCGAGCGGGAAGGCACCCTGTCGGTGATGAGAATACGTGGTCGCAACAGTTCCTGGAAGCAGGTGC
>NZ_RJJQ01000013.1 GCF_003724155.1 Flexivirga caeni
TCTGATGAACATTTTCTTGAAAGTAGTGCGCCGGTCAGCAACCTGCCCCTACAGTTGCGCCACCGCAGCAGAATTGCCGCGGCCGTTACCTCCCAACATGGGGTTAGAGGTACGAAGAGGCTTATTCTCACGACCTGAAGAAGTAGAGTCCGATTGCGACTGTGATGCTGGTGGCGAAAGTGTCGAGGGAGCGGCGATAGTCGGTGTGAAGAATTTTCCAGTTCTTCAGGTGTGCGTTCGCGCGTTCGACAACGTATCGGATCTGGTTGACTTGTTTGTTGTACGCCTTGTCTGTCGCGTGCAGGGTGCCTCCGGCGGGCTTCTTGATCGGTGTGATCATGTCGCACCCTTGGTAGCCTTTATCGCCGACGTGGACGGGCCGGGTCGTGTGGGGTGTGTCCAGCAGTCCAGATGCGGCCAGTGCGGCTTTGTCGTGACGGCGACCGTCGATGGGGCAATGCCACGTAGACTAACGCATCCTCGCAGGTCAGCAGCTGTTTTCAGGTCTCGCGGCAGGGCCGAGATCGGTCCGCAGCAGCGTCGTGAACAG
>NZ_RJJQ01000014.1 GCF_003724155.1 Flexivirga caeni
GGCAATGCCACGTAGACTAACGCATCCTCGCAGGTCAGCAGCTGTTTTCAGGTCTCGCGGCAGGGCCGAGATCGGTCCGCAGCAGCGTCGTGAACAGCCTCAGGCGGCCCGAGGAGCCGACAAGTAAGGTTGTAGAGGGCTGGAAGGGCACGGATTCGGGTGCGAGGTGGTCCCGAGAGACGGCCGAACCGGGGCTCGAAACATGCTCTGACCAGGGGAAACGCACTTACGCTACGTGGCATTGGTCGATGGGGTCGGAGACCCACAGCACCCGGCCGTGCAGGTCGCAGGCGACCTGCACGTTGTACCCGGTGGTCTTGTGCTTGCCGGAGTACAACTCCGGATGGTCACGCCACGACCAGCACGGCAGCAGGGATCCATCGATGATCACCGTCTGCGACAAGTCCACTTCTTCGGCAGTCGGGATGACCATCGCCAGGGCCCTCGCTAGCAGCGGGGTCAGCGCGGTGATCGCCCGGCTGATCGTTGACTGCGACCACCCGCGAGCCTCACCGATCTCGGCCTGTGTCTGATTCGTCCGCACGTAGATCAACGTCACCATCATCGAGGTGTACAAACCCAGGACCGGCGGGAACCGGACCGTCTCGGCCGATTGTTCATACTCAGCTTCCACCAGAAAGAACAGTTCGGCTCTCTCATCAGCGGTCAGTCCTGTAGAGTAGTACATGTTCGACGGCCTCTTCTGGAATCGATTGTGGTACATCAATTCTCTCGAAAAGGCCGTCGAACGTCCCCACGACATGCCGCACCCAGCGAGTCATTTACAGATCACTCAAGCGGCCCCAGAATAAGCCTCGAAGAGGAGGGGTTCATGAAAAGTACGAAATGGGTCGCGCTTGCGTTGACTGCTGGCGCAGCTGTCAGTGTGGTCAATGCCGGCCCGGCCAAAGCCACAGTGTCGAGCGATCAGGCACTCGTTACTGCCGCTCGGGCTGATCTCACACCGGACAATCAGGCGATATTCGACACGCTCACTACGGCTCAGCAGCTGGAATTTGGGCATCTGATGGCTGACAGCGCTAATTCCACGGACGTGTTCGACGACAGCTTGCAGGCGCAGTACCCGGACTACCAGATCACCGATGACACCGGTGACGACACCACACCCGGCCCCAATGCCACGTAGACTAACGCATCCTCGCAGGTCAGCAGCTGTTTTCAGGTCTCGCGGCAGGGCCGAGATCGGTCCGCAGCAGCGTCGTGAACAGCCTCAGGCGGCCCGAGGAGCCGACAAGTAAGGTTGTAGAGGGCTGGAAGGGCACGGATTCGGGTGCGAGGTGGTCCCGAGAGACGGCCGAACCGGGGCTCGAAACATGCTCTGACCAGGGGAAACGCACTTACGCTACGTGGCATTGCACCCGGCCCGCCAATATCCACCGGGCCCGTTGGCCCGATCCCCTTGACGGCCGGCACGGATGCGACCTCAACGGACGGGGTCGTCACCACTGATGGCAAGTATCGGTACTACGAGGTGCACACCTGGTGGACGAAGAAGGCGAGCTTCTTCGGTATGACCTTGACCAGCAGCCGGCTGGACTACTACTACCGGGTCACGCCACCCAACGGTGTGACAAGCGATCACTCCTGCACCGATCAGATCAAAAACTACGTGCCGTCCCGGACCTTCTCGTACTCGATCCAGCACTGGGCATCGTCACATCGGGGATACTGTTACTCCACGATCACTAAGACCGTGCGCGGGTTGAACGTACAGACGAGCGGTGTTCAGAAGCTGGTCGTCGGCGGCAGTGGAATCATTAGCAAGACTGGGCCGTGAGTCGGGAGTGTCCACATGTTTGGTGTAAGCGCTATTGAAGTCATTGTCGTGATCCTGCCGGTCGTAGCCCTGGCTATCGTGTTCGTCTCCGCGTCACGACATGCTGTGAGCGGGCGGGTGGCGTTGCTGCTCGGGTTGATCACGGTCATCGTTCCCGTGGTGGGCGCACTGATCGCCACCACTTGGTGCGTGCGCGCGGTCAAGTCGCATCGAGCGGTGCCGCCACTCATAACACACCAGTTTTAAACGAATTGTGGCCAGGGCACTGAGTGCCCTGGCCACATTCGTTCGTGCGTGAGCGCCGCAGCTTGCAGTTCCAGCGGCTGCTGACCTAGCCGGTGACTGGCATCCGGGTCGTGGCCGGGGTTGGCGTTGGTGGTTCGTCAACGGTCGGCTGCGGCGTGGCAGGGGATGAGGTTGCGCCGCCTGAGTAGGCGGTACTGGCGTTCGTCGGATCTATTGGGTCGGGCGTCGGGGTCTTGGTCCCGCACACGGTCGCGATTTCGAGGAATGCCGCTAGGTCGGGGACGTCGACTTCGCCAACCGTCTTTGCGCTCTGGCCGTCTGGGCTGATCCCACCGCCGACAATGATGTAATCGGGGAAGTAGGTGCTTGGTCCGCTCAATACGAGGGTGCCGGTCGCCCCGGCTGCTAAACGCAAGGGCTCGGTGTGCGGATGCTCGTTAATGTCCTGGCTGTTGTCGTTCAGATTGAGCGCAAAAGCGACATAGTCCAGCGGTCCGGCATCGCGCGGGTTTGTCACGGCGACTCGGGTGGACCAGCGGTTCGCCGCGATGTCGTCCTGAGTACACGGTGCCGGGGCGGCACTGATGTTCACCGGTTCAGGTTCCCCGCCGTCGTAGGACGTAGTTGGTGACGGCGAAGAAGCGGTCACGGACGGTGCCATAGTGGAAGTACTGACGGCCGGGTCGGTGGAACCGACTATCGGACCGCTTGAAGTGGTTGTCCCGCGCCTGGGGTGTGCAGGCGCCATGGCAGCGCTACCCCCGCCTGATACTGGGCTTGGCGACTGTTAGCTGCTGGAGACGCCGCAGATGCTGTGGCACCAACAACGGTCACCGCGGCGATAGCGACACCTACACAGCTGGCACCGGCGAGCTTGTGGAGACGGGACAAGTAAACCCCCGAGGCACGAATCGACGTTGAAGATCTAGCGCAGATCTACCAGCGACAAGATAGCGGATGAGGTCGCTCGCCCAGCGTTCACTCGAGAGAACTCGCATCCCCATCCGGTCAGCGCGGTGAAGTAGTCGGCGGTGGTGCTGTCGACGTTGCGCCAGCTGTGGCGGCCAGCCGATGCCTCGAGCGCGGCGCTCACCCCAGGAAGAGCGAGGATCGCGGCTCGGTCGGTGCTTTCTCGACTGCGGCGCCCAACACGTTGCTCGTCTCATAAGACCCGGACGGCCTTGATGCCGAGCAGGACGCACGCCAGCCGCTCACCGGGAATGTCTGCGATCCAGTCGAATCGGGTCATGACGTGGCCGACCTTGGCCCCGTCGAAGCGGGGCCAGATCAGGCCGTCATGGTGGGGCCAATTTGGCTTGACATAGCCATCCGTCCGGATCGCTTCGTCGTCGTATGCCGGCCTCGAGGGTCGCGGCCTCGGTCAGGCCGGGCGCGGCCACATTGACGCGGATATTCCGAGCGGCGAGTTCCACCGCAGCCCCCTTTCCACGCATGATGAGCCCGCCCTTGGCCGCCGTGTACATCACCTCGTTCGGTACGCCGACCAATCCGAGACGTGAACTGACGAGCACGATCTGTCCACCGGCATCGCGGAGCCATGGGACGACGTGCTTCATCAGACAGAAGACACTGAGCACATTGGCGTCGAGCAATCCCGCTGGATGCGCCGGTTATCAGCACGTTCATCACGGCTCCTGCCGGACCGCCACCGACGGCAGCTGTCGTCATCGCTACCCCCTCCGCGCCTCATCTGCGCGTTCGGGGCATAGCGAGGTAGCGGAGCTCGAGGAACTCCTCGATGCCGGTGCGGCCGCCTTCTCGTCCGAGCCCGGACTCCTTGATCCCGCCGAACGGTGCTGCCGGGTTGGAGACCAGCCCAGTGTTGATGCCGAGCATTCCGACCTCGATGGACTCCTGCAGCCGGAACGCACGCTCGACGTCCTGGGTGAAGGCGTATCCGACCAGCCCCCACGGTGTGTCGTTCGCCAGCCGGACCACCTGTTCTTCGTCATCGAACGGGATGATCGGTGCCACCGGTCCGAAGATCTCCTGGGACATCAGGTCCGACGCCGGATCGACGTCGGTGAGCACGGTGGGGGCGTAAAAGTATCCGGCACTCTCCAGTGGTTCGCCGCCACACACCACGCGTGCTCCGCGGCCGGTTGCATCGGCCACCAGGGACGTGACCTTGTCGACCGCTTTCGGTTCGATCATCGGCCCGACCTGCGTGCCGTCCGTCATGCCGTCACCGACGACCAGCTCGCTCATCCGGGCCGCCAGCCGACGCGCGAACTCCTCGGCTACCCCGCGCTGCACGAACATCCGGTTGGCCGCCGTGCACGCCTCGCCCATGTTCCGCAGTTTCGCCACCATCGCACCCTCGACCGCTACGTCCAGATCGGCGTCGTCGAAGACGATGAACGGCGCATTTCCGCCCAATTCCATCGAGGACCGCATCACGTGCTCGCTGGCCTGTTCCAGCAACCGCACGCCGACCGCGGTCGATCCGGTGAAGGAGACCTTGCGCGCTTTGCCGCTGCGCATCCACGGTTCCACGACGGACCCCGGATCGGAGGAGCACACCACATTGAGCACCCCGGCCGGCAGACCGGCTTCGGTCAGGATGTCGGCCAGCGCGAACGAACTCAGCGGCGTGAGGTGCGCGGGTTTGAAGACCATGGTGCATCCGGCAGCGATGGCTGGGCCGATCTTGCGGGTCCCCATCGCCAAGGGGAAATTCCATGGCGTCACGAGTACGCAGGGACCGACGGGTGCCTTGGTGACGATGATCCGCGTGTTGCCGTCGCCGCTGAGCGTTGCGTCGCCACCGATGCGGACGGCCTCCTCGGAAAACCAGCGGAAGAACTCCGCGGCATACGTCACCTCGCCACGGGCCTCGGCGAGCGGCTTGCCCATCTCGGCAGTGATGATCGTGGCCAACTGTTCCTGCCGGTCCATCATCAGCTCGTAGGCTCGTCGCAGAATCTCGCTGCGCGCCCGTGGCGCTGTCTGTGCCCACGAGTGCTGCGTCACAGCGGCGACATCGATCGCCCGCACAGCATCCTGTGGCCCGCCGTCCGCGATGGACGCAATGACCGCCTCGGTGGCCGGGTTGATGACATCGCACCGTCTCCCAGAGGCGGCGGGCACCCATTCGCCATCGATGAACAGATCCGTCGGCACGGATGCGATCAGGTCTCTGGTGTCGGTTGCTGCAGTCATATACCGCTCCTTGTCTCGTGATCGTGTTTCAGGCGGCCAGCACGTCGGACAGCGCATGGCCGAAGCATTCCAAGCCCAGATCGATCTCGGCCTCGGTCACGATCAGCGCCGGAATCAGCCGTACGACGTTGCCGGCCGGTCCGCAGGTGAGCGTGAGCAAACCGCGTGGCGTCGTCGCCTGCTGCACGGCCGAGGCCGTCTCCGGGTCCGGTTCCCCTGCAGCATCGGCGAACTCGATGCCTTGCATCAGCCCGAGTCCGCGAACGTCCGCGAACGCGGCGTACTTGTCCTGCAGCAGCCGAAGCCCGTCCCGCAACTGCTCACCACGCACGCGCGCGTTCTCCACCAGTCCCTCGTCGCGGATCACGTCCAGGGTTGCGCAACCGGCCGCAGCCGCGACCGCATTGCCGCCATACGTGCCACCTTGCGAACCCGGCCACCCCTTGGCCATCAACGCGGCCGACGCTGCGATCGCGCTGATCGGGAAACCGGAGGCAATGCCCTTGGCGGTGATCAGAATGTCGGGGCTGATGCTGGAGTACTCGTGGCCCCAGAACTTCCCGGTCCGCCCGCAGCCGGCCTGGACCTCATCAAGGATCAGCACGATCCCGTGCCGGTCCGCCCGCTCCCGCAAACCCTCCAGGAACGCCGGCGGGGCCGGCAGATAGCCACCGTCGCCGAGCACGGGCTCGATCAGGAACGCGGCCGTGTCGTTCGGTGCCGTACGACTCACCAACAGGTAGTCCAGCTCGCGGAGGGCGAAGTCCACCGCTGTCTTCTCGTCCCAGCCATAACGGAACGCGTACGGGAACGGCGCCATGTGCACCCCAGCCATCAACGGCGCGAACCCGGCCGAGAACTTCGTGCCGGCCGTCGTGAGCGACGCCGCAGCCACCGTGCGGCCATGGAACCCACCCTGGAACACCACGATGTTCGGCCGCCCGGTCGCCATCCGGGCCAGCCGGATCGCGGCCTCGACGGCTTCGGAACCGGAGTTGGCGTAGAACACCGAGTCCAGCCCGGCCGGCAGCACCTCGCCCAACTTGTCGGTCAGCTCCAACAGCGGCTTGTGCATCACCGTCGTGTACTGGGCATGGATTACCTTGCCGGTCTGTTCCCGCGCCGCCTCGACCACCCGCGGGTGACAGTGACCGGTGCTGGTCACCCCGATGCCCGTCGTGAAGTCCAGGTAATCGCGCCCGTCGGTGCCGTGGATCCAGCTACCGGACGCGTAGTCGACCACGACCGGGGTGGCTTGTTTCAGCAGCGGGCTCAGCGATGCCATGGGTTTCCTTCGGTTCTTCGGGATTGTGTGGTCAATGGGTATGTCGTGCCGCGCGTGGTCAGGACTGCGTGGAGATCGACCGGAGCACTGCGTCGGTGAATTCCTCGGTGCGGGCCGATCCGCCGAGGTCGGCGGTACGGGTGCCGGCGGCCATGACGTCCTCGACCGCGCTCATCAGGTCGGCCGCAGCCGCGCCCTCGCTGAGGTGGTCGAGCATCAGGGAGGCCGACCACAACTGGCCGACCGGGTTTGCGATGCCCTTGCCGGCGATGTCCGGAGCCGAGCCATGGATCGGCTCGAACATCGACGGATAGTCCCGGGGCGGGTTGATGTTCGCGCTCGGCGCGATCCCGATCGACCCGGCCAGGGCCGCTGTCAGGTCCGAGAGGACGTCACCGAACAGGTTCGAGGCGACGATGACATCGAAGTCAGCCGGCCGCAGCACCAGGGCCGCCGCCAACGCATCGATCAACACGCTCCTCAACCGGACACCCTCGAACTCCGCCACCACCGAGGACACCACCTCGTCCCAGAACGGCATCGAATGAATGATCCCGTTGGACTTCGTCGCCGACGTCAGCGATCCACCACGCGACGCGGCAAGCTGTGCCGCATACCGCGCCACCCGGCTGATCCCGGTACGGGTGAACACTGCCTCCTGGACGGCGAACTCCTCCGCGCTACCCCGGTACGCCCGGCCACCGATGGCCGAATACTCCCCCTCCACGTTCTCCCGCACCACCACGATGTCCAGATCAGACACCTCCCGCAGTGGCGACACAACACCGGGGAGAACCCGAACCGGGCGCAGATTGACGTACTGCAAGAACTCCCGGCGAATCGGAATCAGCAGACCCCACAGCGTCTCGTGATCCGGCAAGTCCGGGTGCCCCACGGCCCCCAACAGGATCGCGTCCGCGTCGGCGAGCTGCTCGGTCCCGTCCACCGGCATCATCCGCCCGTGCTCGAAGAAGTATGCCGAGCCCCAGTCACGCTCCCGCCATACGACCTGGAAATCATGCCGCTGCGCCAGCGCGTCCACCACTCGGGTCGCCGCCGGCACCACCTCTGCGCCGATGCCGTCACCAGCGATCAGGTCGACCGTGTACCTGTGTCCGTCTGTCATGCCGTTGCAACCCTTCAGATCTCGTCCCCTGACGCGCGCTGCGATCAGTTCGTCGGCGTCGTGCCCAGTGCCGGCAGCAATACGGATTTCGGCGCGGTGAGTTCGAGCGCCGCGTAGCGGACGCCTTCCCGGCCGATGCCGGACTGCCCGAACCCGCCGAACGGCATGTTGTCGAGCCGGAAGTCGCTCGTGTCGTTGATCAGCACGGTGCCGACGTTGAGAGACTGCGATACCCGTGTCGCAGTCTCCAGGGACTTCGTGAAGATCCCTGCCTGCAAGGCGAATTGGCACTCGTTGGCACGAGCAACCGCCTCGTCGATTGTAGTCACCGACTCGATGAGCACGACCGGGCCGAAGATCTCCTCGCGCAAGATCGGTGCATCCGGCGGGACATTGGTGAGCACCGTCGGCGGGTAGAAGCAGCCGTCCTCGCGACCGCCAGTCAGCACCGTTGCGCCGCGACCGACGGCATCGTCGACGAGTTGCGCGACGCGGCGTACGGCATCGGCGTTGATCAGCGGGCCGACATCGGTGGCCGGATCCTGCTTGGAACCGACCCGCAGCGCTGCGGCCCCCGCCACGACGCCGTCCTGGACCTGCTCGAAAACCTCTTGCTCGGCAAGAACGCGTTGCACGGACAGGCAGTTCTGACCGGCCACTCCGAAGGCGCCGGCCACGATCTTGCCAATGGCCACGTCGACGTCGGCGTCAGCACAGACGATGGTGGCGTTGTTCCCGCCCAACTCCATGAGCAGCTTCTTTACACCCGCAATGCGCGTGATGGCCTCGCCGGTGCGAGTGCCCCCGGTGAAAGACACCACTGCGATGTCCGGATGCGACACGAGTGCCGCACCGACCTCGGCGCCACCGCACAGGACCGAGATCCTCCCGGCCGGCACGCCTGAATCCAGCAACGCCTGGGCCAGATGCAAGGCGGTCAGCGGCGTCTGATCCGACGGTTTCAGCACGATCGGCGCGTCGGCGAGGATCGCCGGGGCGAACTTGTGCGCCACCAGATTGAGCGGATCGTTGAAGCTGCTGATCGCCCCCACGACACCGATCGGCTCTCGAACGAACCACCCCAGGCGGCCGTCTCCCCGAGGACTGGCTCCGGTCTGTAGGACCTCACCAGTCAGCACATCGCCGGACCGAGATGCCAGCCGAAAGGTCTCCACGCACCGGGCAACTTCGTTGCGTGCGTCTCCGATCGTCTTGACACCTTCGGTGGCAATCACTTGGGCGAACAGTTCGGCACGTTCAGCCACGAGATCTGCGACACGGCCGAGCGCCTCGATCCGCGCGTGCAACGGCCAGTGATCTCCCACGGACTTGACCGCAGCGCGAACGGCATCGTCGACGTCCGTCCCCGAGCAGTGCGTGACGTGCCCGATCACGCGGCCGTTCTCCGGGTCATGCACCGGCAAGTCACGTGGGCTGGTGCGCCAAGTTCCTGCCACCAGTGCTCCCCCCGGTGGCTGCGACAATGCAGTGTCTGCTGTGCTGAGCATCCCGCTGACTACGCTCACGCCTTTCCTCCTCGCAGCAGATTCCACCTGTCGATGACGTGCGCGCCGGCACCGATGAACGGCAAGAACCAGGGCGGCCCCACGTGCCCGGGCACGGCGTGAAATCCGATGCCGCCGAACGGCAGCTCCGGTTGAGTGCCGAGCAGCCTGCGTGCCACCTGTTGACCTGCATACGTCGCCATCTGCACACCGTGACCGCTGTAACCGAGGCTGTAGTGGATGCCATTTCGCTGACCGATGTGGACCATCCGGTCCATGCTGAGGTCGACCAACCCGCCCCAGGTGTAGTCGATCCGGGTAGTCGACAACTGCGGAAAGATCTCGAGCATCGCCCGGCGCAGGATCTCGGCGCTGCGCCGATCCGAGTCCGGGCTGGACAGCGCGAAGCGTGCGCGTCCACCGAAAAGCAGCCGGTTGTCGGGCGTCAGCCGGAAATAGTAGGTCAGCATCTTGGCGTCAGAGGCCATCCGGCCGTGTGGCAGCAGCTCGTTGGCGAGGTCAGCGTCCAGTGGCTCGGTGCAGACGATGAAGCTGCCGACCGGAATGACGCGCCGCTGCAGCCATGGCGTCAGTGAGGAGGTGTAGCCGCTGGTCGCGACCAAGACGTGCTTGGCCTGGACCGGACCTCGTGAACTCTGCACCAGGTGGCGGGCACCGTCCCGGTCAAGTGATACAACCGGTGCGGCCTCGCACACGACGGCCCCAGCGGCAACCGCGGCCGTCGCGAGGCCATTGACGAATTTCCCCACATGCAGGCCGGCGCCGAGGGGGTCGACCATCCCGCCGTGGTAGTAGTCCGAACCGATCTCCTTGCGAATGTCCTCCGGTCCCAGCACCTGCAGATCCGGCAAGCCCCCGACCTCGGCGACCTCACGTTGGGTGTCGCGCATCGCAGCCAGACTCCGCGGGGTGACGGCAAGTGACAACTTGCCGTGCCGCGCGAAGTCGCACTCGATCGAGTGCTCTCGCACAAGCGCTTCGACGGCGCTGATCGCTTTGTCATATTCCAGGTAGTACTTGGCTGCCGTAGCTCGGCCGTATCTGGCGATCGCCTGTCCGAAGCCGATCGCCAGGCCGGTGGTGGCCATTCCTGCATTGCGTCCCGAAGCACCCCAGCCGACCCCGTGGGACTCCAGCACTACGACCCGAGCGCCCCCCTGCGCGAGTTCCAACCCAGCGGAGAGTCCGGTGAGTCCGGCCCCGACGATCGCGACGTCCACCTCGTCCGGGACCTGTGTATGCCGGAAGTCACCCGCCGGAGTCGCGGTGTCCTGCCAGTAGGAAACCAGCTTCATTGCAGCTCAGTCGATCCCGAGCATCTGGTTCAGTTCGTCCAGGGACGCGACATCGACGTACCCGTAGGAGTGCGCAGGCGGGTCGTAGTTGCGGTTCAGCATGACCAGATTGCGGAACCCCAGGTCGTGAGCCGGCATCAGGTCGTAGCGGGTGTGCGACGAAACGTGCAAGAAGTCGTCTGGGGAGGCGTTCAACTGCTCGACCATGTATTCGAACGCCTGGTATCGGGGCTTGTAGAAGCCTGCCTGCTCGGCCGTGTACACCGCGTGGAACGGTGCGCCGAGCCGCGGCACCGAGACGTCGAGAAACGCTGTGTCCGCATTGGAGATGATCACCAGCTGATACCTCTCGGCCATCTTGGCGAGCGGCGCCGGCACGTCGACGTGCGGACCCCACGACAGCACCGCCTCCCCGAACTGCTCTCCAGCCGTCGGGTCCGACTCGATCTGCCAGGCGCGGCACACCCTGTCGTACGCATCCTGAAGGACCTGACGGTACGGGTAGTAGTCGCCCATGACCTGGTCATACCGGTACTTGCTGAACGAGTTGCGGAAGGCCGGCCAGTCCTCGTCGCTGATCTGGCCACGGACGACTTTCCTTGTCGCGGAGTCAATTTCGTAGTTGATGAGTGTGCCGTAGCAGTCGAAGGACACGTACTTCGGGCGGTAGTTGGTCACGGTGAGCGCTCCGATCGGTTCGGTTGGCGGCGGATGTGGGACGACAGTCCCGGCGGCCCGTCAAAACACTAGCGCGAATGTTACATGTTGTCGACAATCATGTTGCATACCGTTGACACCGTGTAGTCAACCTCACTACATTGCTCGGAATCCACCGATGAGGAGCACCTGCCGTGGACGCCGAACTGCGACTCTCGCCACTCGAGTTCACCTCAACCACCGACCGTGTCTGCACCGAGTTGCGGCGCCTGATCGTGACGGGAACGCTCGCGCCCGGCCAGGCGCTCAATGAGAAATCCGTTGCACAGCAGCTCGGTGTTTCGCGCTCCCCCGTGCGCGAAGCTTTCCAGCGACTCGTCACCGAACGACTACTGCTCGCCGAGCGCAACAAGAGCGTGACGGTCAAGGAGTTCACCGACGCCGACATCCAGGAGATCTACGACGCACGGATCGCCATCGAGACTCACGCCGCCAGAAGAATCATCGACGCCGGCGCTGCAGCGGTGACGCGGACGACCGAGCGCCTGGAGTCTGCGCTGACTGAGCTACGCACCCAACTGGACGAGGGAGACCGGCTCGCCGTTGCCCGAGCCGACCTGGCGTTCCACCAGGCGTTGGTCGAGTGCGGTGGCAACTCCAGACTGGTCGCCGCCTACGAATTGCTATCCGCGGAGACCGTCACCTGCATGGCCTGGCTGGAGAACGTCAAACCCTCGGGGGACGAACTGATGCAGGACCACCGCGATTTCGTCGATGCGCTGCAGACACATGACCCGGACCAGATCACCAGTGTCATCAGCGCACATCTCTCGCTCGCTGAATCAAATTTGGCCGCCAGCACTCCGGCTGAACGCGCCTCCCGCCAATCGGCCGTCGTGCCGCAACGCTGATCAGGAGATCCACCATGAAAACCCGCGCAATCTCACTCCTCGCCGTTGCGTGTCTCGCGCTCGGCACGGCCGCCTGTTCCAGTTCCGGCGGCGGTTCGAAGTCCGGTTCCGGCACGGCCGGAGCGAGCACGGGCGGCAGCAGCGCCAGTGCCAGTGCCAAGGGAACCGTCGGCAACATTGCCCAGGGCGTCGCCACCGACCCGGCAGCAGTCAAACTGCTGCCCGCTTCGGTGAAGTCCAAAGGCTCGATATCGGTAGCGATGGACCTGCAGTACCCGCCCACGTCCTTCCTGTCCACGAACAATCAGCCTGAGGGCTACAACGTAGACATCGCTCGGCTTATCGCAGCCAAGCTGGGACTCAAGCTGCACATCGAGAACGTCTCGTTCGACACGATCATCACCGGCCTACAGGGTGGCCGCTACGACTTCACCACGACGAACATGTCCGCGACGCCCGACCGGCTCAAAGCGCTCGACATGATCAACTACTGGAAGGATGGTTCATCCCTCGCGACCAAGTCGGGAAACCCTGAAAACCTCGACATCAACACCACCTCCATATGCGGTAAGAAGATCGCCGTCATGACCGGTACCACACAGCAGCAGACCTATCTTCCGGCCTTGTCCAAGAAGTGCTCTGCAGCCGGGAAGCCGGCAGCTCAGGCAGTGGTATTGCCCAACGTCAATGGAGCACTCACCCAGCTGGCGTCGGGGAGAATCGACGGGATCTTCTACGACACACCATCACTCGCATACGCCGTCCAACAACACGGATCAACGTTCAGTGTCGGGGCCAAGCAATACAACAAGCCCCCTTCGCTGGGCACCGACCTCGTGGCCATTGGCCTGCCCAAGAACTCGCCACTGACCAAGGCCATCCAGGCTGCGATGCAGTCGATCATCGACAGCCCGCTCTACCTGAAGGCCCTCAACAACTGGGGCCTGGGCTCGGGAGCGATCAAGACTGCGTCGATCGCGACTGCTGCGGCGGGCTGACCGACCGTGGATGCCACCGAGAAGCCGCGGATCCACCGGCGAGGTGCGTACGAGTACCTCATGTGGGTGGTCTGCCTGATCATCACTGCGGGGATCGCCTACACGCTGATCACCAATCCGCGCTACCACTGGAGCACGATCCGGCACTACCTGACGGCCGCGACCGTCCTGAAGGGCCTGTGGCTCACCATCTGGATGACAGTTCTGGTGATGCTCATCGCCACCATCCTGGGTCTGCTGGTCGCGGTCATGCGTGCCTCCAAAATACTTCCGGTACGCATCCTGGCAATCTGTTACATCAATGTCTTCCGTGGCACCCCGGTGCTGGTGCAGTTGATCCTGTGGTTTAACATTGCCGCGCTCTATCCGCACATCCGACTGGGAATACCCTTTACACCAGTGGGCGGTAATCTCAACACGAACGCCTTGATCAGTGCGACTACTGCGGCCATCATCGGTCTGTCACTGAACGAGGCGGCGTACATGGCCGAAATCGTCCGCGGTGGGTTCAACTCGGTTCCGAAGGGGCAACTTGAGGCAGGCGACTCGCTCGGGATGAGCGAAGCGATGAAAATGCGGAAAATCATCATCCCGCAAGCCATGCCGACCGTGATACCAGCGACCGGCAACCAGTTGATCAGCATGCTCAAGGAGACGTCGCTGGTCAGTGTGCTGGGCGTCGCCGACCTATTGGCCAGCGTGCAACTCATCTACGCCCGCACCTACGAGACGATCCCGATGCTGATTGTGGCCTGCATCTGGTATCTCGTGGTGTCGATCCTGCTGAGCTACCCCCAGTCCAAGATCGAGGCCCACTACGACAAGTCCAGCCGAGCGATCCTCGGCAAGCCACTGCCTACCGTGGAGGTGCCACATGCCTGAGCAGTCCGCGCCCACACCGTCCATGGAGCCGTTCCGACCTGCCGGACTCGGTGATACGGACGGACCCGGCACCGTACAAATCCGCAAACTGGTCAAGTCATTCGGCGCCAACACCGTGCTGAAGGACATCAACGTGGACATCGCAGCCGGCGAGGTCTGTGTGCTCATCGGCCCCAGCGGCTCCGGAAAGTCCACCCTGTTGCGCTGCATCGATGGGCTCGAGCAGATCGATTCCGGGGTCTTGAGAGTCAACGGCGAAGACCTCGGCTACATCGAGGACGCGACTCACTATCGGCCACTCTCCCGCACCGATCGGCGGCGACAGCGAACCCAGATCGGGATGGTGTTTCAGCAGTTCAACCTCTTCCCCAACATGACCGCGCTGGAGAACATCACCGTTGGGCAAACGTTGGTCAAACGCACGACAAGAGCACAGGCTAAACAGCGCGCACGGGAGCTCCTGACACGAGTCGGCTTGGAAGGCCACGGAAACCACTACCCAGCGCAACTGTCCGGGGGTCAGCAACAGCGGGTCGCGATCGCGAGGTCCCTGGCCATGGACCCACAGGTCATGCTCTTCGACGAGCCCACCTCCGCTCTCGACCCCGAGTTGGTGGGCGACGTCCTCGACGTCATGCGCCAGCTCGCCGATGAAGGTATGACGATGCTGGTCACCACCCATGAGATGGGCTTCGCTCGCGAAGTCGCCAACAGCCTGCTGTTCATGGCCGACGGCTACATCGTCGAGCGCGGCGACCCCCGTGAGGTTCTTGCCAACCCTCAAGAGCCACGCACGCAACAATTCCTCAAGAAGGTGCTCTGAGAAACGTGACCGACGCACGCATTGCTGTCATCGGTGTCGGAAGCATCGGCAGCATGGCACTCTGGCAAGCCAGCACGATCTGCTCTTCCGTGCTGGGTTTCGAAGCGCGCACGCCCGCTCACCCACGCACAGCCGTCGGTGGCGACACACGCCTCTTCCGGATGACCTACCGCGGCACCGATCCCTACTACCCGATCCTGCAGCAGTCGTTGCAGCTCTGGGGTCAGCTGGAGGAGGAGTCCGGCCGAGCCATCCTCGGCCGGTGCGGTGGCCTGTCCATCGGGCATCGCGACGGTCGCTACATCCCCGCACTCCTCGAGTCGATTCGGGCATGCGGCGCCGACCATGACGTCTTGGATCACGACCAGATGAGGCAGCGGTACCCCCAGCACAATCTCGATCCGGACGAGGTCGGAGTATGGGACCCACACGCGGGCTACCTCAAGACTGACACTGCCGTACTCTCCGCCGTCGAATGTGCCGAAAAGCACGGCGCGACTGTCCTCACGGACTCCCCTGTCACCGCCGTGACCGAGACGGACGACGGAGTCCGGGTCGAATCTGCTGACCGGTCCTGGACCGTCGACCGAGTCATCGTCACCGGCGGCGCGTGGGCAACTCGATTGCTACCCGAACGACTTCGGGAGAATGTGTACCCCACGCGAATCCTGTTGACCTGGTTCGAAGCCCGTGACCCTGAGCTGTTCGCGCCCGAGGTGTTCCCGATCTTCATTCACATTGCACAGGGCACTTCGATGTACGGTGCGCCCTCTCTTGATGGGACGACAGTCAAAGCCAGCCTTGACGGTCGGGCAGGTCGCGCCCACGACCCTGACGACCTGCTTCGAGTGCCGACAGAAGCGGAGATGACCGAGGTGCGTCAGACTGCCGCGAGCTACTTTCCGGATCTGATCCCGTATGTCGTGCGCGCGGATACCTACCCCGATCTCTACACCACCGATGGCATTCCGCTGCTCGGCTTCGCGCCGGGATCGCGCCGGATTGTGCTTGCCACCGGATTCAGTGGCGCCGGCTTCAAAATGGCCAGCGGGTTCGGCGCCATCGCCGCGTCTCTGGCGCTGGATCCGGACCGTGCAGCGGCGCCGTCATTCACCGACCCGGCACGCTTCGCGTGACCGAAACCCCAAGGAACCCCTCATCGAGGGGCTTGCACTTCCGATTCGATGCGCTCCTTCGCTGCTCAACCGCCCAGATCATCGCCATCCGCCTCGGGCGGTCCGTTCTGCAGCAGGTCGACGAACCCCGCCTCGTCGAGCGTGGGCACGCCGAGTTGCTCGGCCTTGTCGGCCTTGGAGCCGGCGTTCGCGCCGAGGACGACATACGAGGTCTTCTTGGAGACCGAGCCGGCTGCCTTGCCGCCGCGGGCGATGATCGCCTCCTTGGCCGAGTCGCGGGTGTACCCCTCGAGTGAGCCGGTCACCACGACGGTGAGCCCGGCGAGGGTCTGTGGGATCGACTCGTCGCGCTCGTCCGCCATACGTACGCCGTCGGCGGCCCACTGCTGGACGATCTCGCGATGCCAGTCGATCTCGAACCAGTCGATCACCGCCTGCGCGATCACGCCACCGACGCCGTCGGCCGCGGCCAACTCCTCGACCGATGCCGCCCGGATCGCGTCCATCGAGCCGAACCGTGTCGCGAGCGCGCGTGCGGCGGTCGGGCCGACGTGCCGGATCGACAGACCGACGATCACCCGCCAGAGGGGTTGCGACTTCGCATGCTCCAGGTTGTCGAGAAGGCGGATCCCGTTGGCGGACAACACTTTCCCGTCGACGACCGCATCTTCCCGGTCGGTCTTCTTCGCCGCGCGGGTGTAAAGCGGCACTCGCACCAGCTGCTCACGGGTCAGCCCGAAGAGCGTGGACTCATCGGTGAGCACACCGGATTCGAGCAGCGCGACCGCGCCCTCCCAGCCGAGCGCCTCGATGTCGAACGCGCCGCGTCCGGCCAGCCCGAAGAGCCGCTCGCGCAACTGCGACGGGCAGCTGCGCGCGTTGGGGCAGCGGATGTCCTTGTCGCCCTCCTTCTCGTAGGCGAGCTGCACACCGCACGACGGACAGTGCGTCGGCATCTCGAACTCGCGCTCGGTGCCATCGCGCAGGTCGACGACTGGCCCGACGATCTCGGGTATGACGTCCCCGGCCTTGCGCAACACCACCGTGTCGCCGATCAGCACCCCCTTGCGCTTGACCTCGGATGCGTTGTGCAGCGTGGCGTTCGCGACCGTCGAACCCGCCACGACGACCGGCTCCATCACCCCGAACGGCGTCACCCGGCCGGTGCGCCCGACATTGACCTCGATGTCGAGCAGCTTGGTGTTGACCTCCTCCGGCGGGTACTTGTAGGCGATCGCCCAGCGCGGCGCCCGCGAGGTCGAGCCGAGTGCCCGCTGCAGCGGCACCTCGTCGACCTTGACCACGACACCGTCCAGCTCGTGCTCGACCGCGTGCCGGTTGGCGCCGGCCCACTCGACATACGCCTGCACCTGCTCGCCGGTGCTGACCACCTTGTAGTGAGTGGAGACCGGCAGGCCCCACCCACGCAGCAGGTCGTAGGCCTGCGACTGTCGTTCGATGTCAAAGCCGCGCCGCGCGCCGATGCCGTGCACCAGCATGCGCAGCGCCCGGCTCGCGGTCACCCGCGGATCCTTCTGCCGCAGCGAACCGGCGGCCGTGTTGCGCGGGTTGGCAAAGGGCGCCTTCCCGGCCTCGACGAGCGAGGCGTTGAGCTGCTCGAAGTCCGGCATGCTCATGAAGATCTCGCCGCGCACCTCCAGCAACTCGGGTACGTCGTCTCCGGACAGTTTGTGCGGAATCCCGTGCACCGTGCGGACATTGGAGGTCACATCCTCCCCCGTCGTCCCGTCGCCGCGCGTCACGCCTCGCACCAGCCGGCCGTTTTCATACGTCAGGTTGATCGCCAGACCGTCGATCTTCAGCTCGGTGAGGAAGTGCAGCGGCTGGTCGCCCGCTTCCCGCTGCACTCGGGCGATCCAGGCCGCGAGTTCGTCGGCGGAGAAGACGTTGTCCAGGCTGAGCATGCGTTCGGCATGCTGCACCGGAGTGAAGCCGGTGCTGAAGATCGCGCCACCGACCTGCTGGGTCGGGCTGTCCGGGGTGCGCAGGGCGGGGTGCTGGTCCTCCAGCTCGTTCAGCCGGCGGACGAGCGCGTCATACTCCCCGTCGCTGATCGTCGGCGCGTCCCGCACATGGTAGGCGAACTGGTGCCCCCGCACCTCATCGGCGAGTTCGGCCCACTCGTGCCGCGCAGCTGCTGGTATGTCGTTGCTCTCGCTCACTTTGGCAATCCTGCCGTATGGCGACGACAACCCGCCCAACCGGCGTCTTCGGTGTCCCCAAGGCGCGACGGTCGCGACTCCGGGACGGGCTTCCCAAGGTTTCGGTGTCCCCAAAGCGCGACGGTCGCGACTCCGGGACGGGCTTCCCGAGGTTTCGCGTCCCGAAAGCGCGACGGTCGCGACTCCGGGACGGGCTTCCCGAGGTTTCGCGTCCCCAAAGCGCGACGGTCGCGACTCCGGGACGGGCTTCCCGAGGTTTCGCGTCCCCAAGGCGCGACGGTCGAGGTTTCCGGACGCGGGAAGCGCCGTCCCCTGGGGGCGCTCAGCCAACCAGGTCGCGCAGCATCCGCGCCCCGTCGACCGCCAGGCGCCCGAGACGTATGGCGTCCGGCGGCGTCGCACCCGCCAGCCCGCACGCGGGAGTGACGACAACAGCCGACAGCGATGCGGTCGGCAACCCGACGCGGCGCCACTGGTCCACGAACGGCTCGACATGCTCTCGTGGATGCCGCGCCGCCGAACCGGTGGGAATGATGCCCGCCCAGAGGCGCCGGCCGGACTCGACCAGTTCCGCGAGTTCATCCCACTGCGCGGCGCCGGCCAGCGCCAGGTCGAGCGACAGCTGCAGCCCCGGCACCTGCCGGACCAACGCGATCGGGACATCCGCCGCACACGAATGCAAGACCTGCGAATCGGCTTTAGCCGTAACCTTTTCGGTCAGCTGCAGCAAGCCGTCACGCACGACCGACCGATCGATCGCCGGCACCCGGCCGAAGCCCGACGCCGTCGGCAGCCGCCCGGCGAGGACTGCCGGCAGAGCCGGCTCATCCCACTGCTGCACCAGTGTCGCCGCCGGCACCAGGCGGCGCACCCGATCAAGCAGGTCGAGCGCGCTATCCGCCAGGGATTGCACGACGTCGCGCGTCGCGCCGGCATCCCCGGCCACCCGGCCGCCCCGCGGGAGTTCGAGAGTCGCTGCCAGTGTCCACGGGCCGCACAACTGGACCTTGAGCGGCCCGGCATACCCGTCGTAGACCTCCGACAGCACGTCGAGATCCTGCCGGAGAAGCGCTCGGGCACGAGCGGCGTCCCGGCCCTGCCGGTCGGTCAGCCGCCACCCGGAAGGCTGCAGATCGATCGCCAGGCCTTCGAGCTGCGCTGCCGTGCGCCCGACCAGGTCGGCGCCCGGACCCCGCGCCGGCAATTCCGGCAGGTAAGGGATGCCGCCGTCGTCATACAGCTCGCGCACCGCTCGTGCGGCGCCCTCGACGTCGGTGCCCGGCAGCGAGCCGATGCCGCTGGCCGAGATCGGCCCGCTCACCGGCGGCCAGCCAGATGCGAGCTCACTGGAACTTCGACAACGGCTGCTTCCCCATGCCCTTCAACGGCTTGAGGAAGGTGCCCTTCGTCGCCTCGACGAAGCAGGCCGTGATCGTGATCCCTTGCTGCCAGCCTGGCGCGCCGGTGTGATTGCTGGCGGCAATGACGTCGCTGCGCCGCGCACCCAGGTAGGTGTCGGCGAGTGGCGCGCACTTGGCGATAGCCAGATCGTCGGCGGCCTTGGTGCCGGGATACTTTCCGTCCGGCTTGCCGATGATATAGCCGCCGACCGTCTCCGCCTTGTGCGGCTGGGAGCACGGCACGATCTTCGGCGAGTCGACCGCGCTGGGCAGGTCGCTGGTGCAGACCCGGTAGGGGAGGTAGCCCTTGTCCTTGATGATGTTCTTCAGTGAGTAGTCGATCTCGGAATACCCCGAGTCGCTCTCGGTGGCCACCGCCGCGACACACACGATCTCCGACGAGGACTTGGGATCCACCAGCGATGGCATCGGCTGGCCGAGCACGCGCGAGAACGCCGCGGTGGGACTTCCGACGTATCCCGCGACGACGTTATTGCAGGTCCAGGTGCGCAGAATGCCGCGCTTGACCGGGTCGTTCGCGTACTGGCTGGTCTTGACCACCGCGGTGATCTCAAGCTTGTGCTTCGCGGTGCACGACGTCAGCGACCAGTTGATCGTGTCGTCGAAACACTGACCCGGCCTGAAGTCAGTAGTGGTGCTGTCACCGGAGGAGGTCGCGCCCGTCGTCGGCGCCGCGACCGACGACGAACTGGACGGGGTCGTGGAGGTGCTGGCGTTCGTCGTGGGCGCGGACACCTTGGGCGAACCACCGCCTCCGCACGCGGTCAGCCCGAGACTGACGATGGCGAGGGTCGCAAGGGCCAGCGTCGGCCGGAACGTGCGGTGGTCGGTGACATGCATGACGGTTTCCTCTTGTTGATCGATCGGCCGCAACGCCAGAAGTGTATTCAGAACGGACCGCAGAGCCGGAAATCGATTCAGGACCGACGTCCAGGTCGCTGCTGACGTCCAACCCTGACGCGCGAACGAGCGCATCGGTTTCACCCCTGCGCGGTCCGGCTACGTTCCGTCGACGTGATCGTTGCGGATCCGACGACACGCGTCCCGTCATACAGCACGACGGACTGGCCCGGCGCGACCCCCCGCGCCCGGCGATCCAGCCGGACCGAGACCCGGTCGTCCTCGGCGACCGCGACAGCCGCGAATTCCTCACCGTGCGCGCGCAATTGGGCACCGACCCGCAACTCACCGACCGGCACCGGACCGCACCACCGCGCGTGGTCGGCGGCGAGTATGTCGATCCCCAGCAGGTCCTGCGTGCCCACGACGACCGTGTTGGTGCGCGGCTGCACATCGACGACATACCGCTTCGCGCCGTCCGCGCGCGGCACCTTCAGCCCGAGGCCGCGCCGCTGCCCCACGGTGTAGGCGAACGCACCCTGGTGCTGGCCGACCACCTCACCCTCGGTGTCGACGATGTCACCCGGCTGCTCCCCGAGCCGGCGGGTCAGCCAGCCCTTGGTGTCACCATCGGCGATGAAGCAGATGTCGTGACTGTCCGGCTTCTTGGCCACCGAAAATCCGCGCTCGGCGGCCTCCTGCCGGATCTGCGGCTTCGTGGTGTCCCCGAGCGGAAAGAACGAGTGCGCGAGCTGATCGGCGTCCAGCACGCCGAGCACGTACGACTGGTCCTTGGCCGGGTCGACGGCACGGTGCAGTTCGCGACCACCGGGGCCGTCGACGATCTGCGCGTAGTGGCCCGTCGCGACCGCGTCGAAACCGAGGGCGAGCGCCTTGTCGAGCAGCGCCGCGAACTTGATGCGCTCGTTGCAGCGCAGGCACGGGTTGGGTGTGCGACCCGCGGTGTATTCGGCGACGAAGTCCTCGACCACGTCCTCCTTGAAGCGCTGCGCCATGTCCCAGACGTAGAACGGTATGCCGACCTTGTCCGCGACCCGACGGGCGTCCCCCGCGTCCTCGATCGTGCAGCACCCCCGCGCCGACTCACGCAACGTCGCCGCGGACTGGGAAAGCGCCAGATGGACGCCGACGACCTCGTGGCCGGCATCGACCATGCGGGCCGCGGCGACCGCGGAGTCGACTCCTCCGCTCATGGCAGCGACGACGCGCATCAGCGGCCGTTCCTGCTCGCCGAGCGCGCCCGGCGCGCCCGGTCGATCGCGGCCGGCAGCGCCTCCAGCGCGGCGGCCACGTCGGCGTCGGTGGAGGTGTGGCCCAGCGTGAGCCGCAACGCACCGCGAGCGTCGTCCTCACTGATCCCCATCGCCAGCAGGACATGGCTGGGTTGCGGCACCCCTGCCTGGCAGGCAGACCCGGTCGAGCACTCGATGCCGGCGGCGTCGAGCAGGTAGAGCAGCGAATCGCCGTCACAGCCCGGCACCCGAAGGTGCGCGTTGCCCGCGAGCCGGGTGGTCACGTCACCGACCTCGTGAGCGCCCGTCACCTCGATGTCGAGACCGAGGTCGAGCGCGCCGCGGATCAGCTTGTCGCGCAGGGCGGCGAGCTTCTCCTGCTCGGCACCGAGCGATCCGGTCGCGAGAGTCGCCGCGAGCGCCATACCCCGGATGCCGGCGGTGTCGAGGGTGCCGCTGCGCAGTTGGCGTTCCTGCCCACCGCCGTGGGTGAGTGGAGTGAGCGCCACGTCGCGGCGGGCGAGCAGCAGCCCGGCGCCCTGCGGGCCGCCGAACTTGTGCGCGCTGGCAGTGAGCAGGTCGACCCCGGACGCCGCGAAATCGACCGGCACCTGACCGATCGCCTGCACCGCGTCCGTGTGCATCGGTATGCCGAATTCGTGTGCCACTGTTGCGACTTCGGCGATCGGCTGAATCGTGCCCACCTCGTTGTTGGCCCACATGAGCGACACGAGCGCCACCGATCCGGGATCACGCTCGATCAGCGCACGCACCTGGTCCGGGTCGCTGCGGCCCAGCGCGTCGACGTCGATCCAGTCGACCTCGGCATCCTCCTGCGTGACGAGGTGTTCGACAGCGTCCAGCACCGCGTGGTGCTCGGTGACACCGACGATCAGCCGGCGGCGCCGCGCGTCGTGTGTATGGCGGTGCCACCACGTGCCCTTGAGCGCGAGATTGTCCGACTCGGTGCCGCCGGAGGTGAAGATGACCTCGGACGGACCACAGCCGAGGGCTGTAGCGATCGCCTCGCGCGACTCCTCGACGACCCTGCGAGCCGCCCGGCCGGAGGTGTGCAGGGAGGACGCGTTGCCGCCGACGGCGAGTTCTTCGGCGATGGCCGCAATGACCTCGGGACGGGTCGGCGTCGTGGCGGCGTGGTCGAGATATGCCGTGGACTTCACCCGTCAAGGGTACGCGCGGCTGCGGCACCGCCCGTCCGGTGACAGGGACGAGGGCCGGGATTTGCGACACTATGGCACGTGACCGTACCTGCTCGCCGCTCACTCGCTCCCGCTGGCACAGCGCTCGCTGTGGCCGCGCTGGCGCTCTCGGGCTGCACCTCCAGTCACCAGGCGGCGCCCAGCACCCCGACCTCGAGTTCCAGCGCGCCGGCCACCTGCTCCACGGTCACGGCCCCAGGTCTGTCGGGCGCCGGCTTGCCGTTCGGCACCGCTGCGCCGACCGGGCCGTCGTCCGCGCTGCAAGTCAGCGCCGGCCAGCCGGTGGTGTCAAGCCTGCCGTCGGGCCGTGACGGCTACCGGCTGGTCGAGGTGCCGGTCACCGCGAGCGTCCGCACCAACGGCACCTTCGCGATCGACCAGTCGCAGTTCGTGCTCGTCGGGCCGGACAACCGTTCGTGCAGCCGGCCGTCGATCAATCCGCTGTCCCACGGTTTCATCGCGATCACCGTCGATGAGTCCCGCTCCGGCGCGGGCAGCGTGGCATTCCTCGTCCCGGCGTCGATCAGCACGACCCGGCTCAGCGTGCGCTACCTGCCCGCCGTCGGTGCGCGTTCGGCGAGTCTGGCCTGGTTGGCCGGCGCGACCGCGCCCAAACCTGTCGAGCCGGTGAATGGTTGCGACGGCGGGAAGTCGTCATACACCACGACCGGCGTGCGCGGCGTCGCATTCGGCACGCAGGTCAAGCACGGCGACAGCGTCGTGTCGTCGACCGTGAGCGCTGCCACGCCGACCCGGCGGGCGTTCAGTCCCGGCCCGAGCCAGCCCAACGACGTCGACGCGATCGACGTGAAGCTGCACGTCAGCGCGAGCGGAGCCGACGCCTTCGTCGACCGGCGCTCCTTCGTGCTGGTCGACGGATCCGGTCGGCTGTGCCGGCGGGCGGCGCTGAGCAGCGAGGGCGAGACGCTGACCAGCGCTCTGGTCAAGGCCGGCCGGTCCGCCGACTACACCCTGGTGTTCTGGGCGCCGAAGGGCGGCACCATCACCGGATTGCGGCTGCTGCAACTGACCAAGCCCGGCGGCACGGTCGTGCAGTCGGACTGGTATGACGCTGCGCTGAAGCTGCGCCCGATCGCCGGATGAGCGGGCGCAGCTCCGAGCGGCTCAGCCCTTCGCGGCCTTGACTGCCTCGGTGGCCTGCGGCAGCACGTTGAACAGGTCGCCGACGACACCGAAGTCGACCAGTTCGAAGATCGGTGCTTCCTCGTCCTTGTTGATCGCGACGATGGTCTTGGACGTCTGCATCCCGGCCCGGTGCTGGATGGCACCGGAGATGCCGCAGGCGACATACAGCTGCGGTGAGACCTGCTTGCCGGTCTGCCCGACCTGATTGGAGTGCGGGTACCAGCCGGCGTCGACCGCCGCACGCGAGGCACCCACGGCCGCACCGAGCACGTCGGCGAACGCCTCGACCGGGCCGAAGTCGCCACCGGTGCCGCGGCCGCCGGACACGACGTACTGCGCCTCGGTCAGCTCCGGCCGCGCAGACTTCGCCTTCGGCTCGGTCGCGGTGATCTTGGCCGCCTTGGCGACATCGGACACCGTGACGTCGACCGGCACCACGGTCGCACCTGCCTGGGACGCCTGCGGCGGCGTCGTGTTGGCCTTCACCGTCACGATGGCCGGCTCACGGGTGACCACGGACTCGACCGTGTAGTTGGCGGCGAATGCCGACTGGGTGGTGGCAACACCGCCATCCCCTGCGTCGACGTTGGTCGCATCGGTGACCAGGCCGCCGCCGGTCTTGACCGCCAGCCGACCCGCGGCCTCCTTGGTGATCGCGCCCGTCGGCAGCAGGATCGCAGCCGGTGAAGCCTGCTCGACAACTGCCGCGAGTGCTTCCGCGAGGGGTGCGGCGAGCGTCCCGGTCACGTCGGGGTTGTCGACGACATACACCTTGCCGGCGCCGAATTGGGCCAGCCGCGGGCGGGCCGCCTCGACCTGCGAGCCGACGAAAACCGCTGCGGGCTCACCGATCCGGCGTGCCAGTGTCAGCAGTTCGGCGGTGTTCTTCTTGACCTGGCCGTCGATGTGATCGACCAGCACGAGAACTTCAGCCATGTTCAAATCTCCTTGTTTTTCCAGTCGAAGGCGCAGGTAGCTGCCGGTGTCATCACAGCAACTTGGCCTTGCCGAGGAACTCCGCGAGCTTGGTGCCGCCGTCGCCCTCATCGGTCACGATCTCCCCCTGCTGCCGCGGCGGGCGGGCGGTGAACGAGACAACCTTGGTGCCCGAGCCCTCCTGCCCGACCTGACCGGCGTCGACGCCGAGGTCGGCCAGCGACCAGGTCTCGACCGGCTTCTTCTTGGCGGCCATGATGCCCTTGAAGGAGGGGTAGCGCGGCTCGCCCATCTGGTCGGTCACCGACACGACGGCCGGCAGCGCGGCTTCGAACGAGTCCGAGGCGGTGTCGCTGTCGCGGCGGCCGGTGATGGCGGATCCCGCGATCTCCATCGAGGAGAGCTGCGTCACCTGCGGCAGCCCGAGTCGCTCGGCCAGCATTGCCGGCACCACGCTCATCGTGCCGTCGGTCGAGGCGAGTCCCATCAGCACCAGCTCCGGGCTGCCGTCGGTGGCCTTCCTGACCGCTTCGGCAAGCACCAGCGAGGTCGCGGCTGCGTCCGATCCATGGATCGCGTCGTCCACGACGTGCACACCCTTGTCCGCGCCCATCTGCAGCGCCTTCTTGATCGCGTCGGCAGCCCGGTCCGGGCCGACGGTCACGACCGTGACCTCGCCCTCTCCGGACTCGGCGAGCTTCAGCGCCGCCTCGACGGCATACTCGTCCAACTCCGACAGGAGACCGTCCACATTGGCCCGATCCGTCGTGTTGTCCTCACTGAACGTGCGGTCGCCTTGCGCATCCGGCACGTACTTGACACAGACCACGATGTTCATCCGTCTATCGTCCTCTTCCATCAGGTGCGAGTGTCTGACCTGGGTCAGTGTTCACCGGCGGGTCTGGGTGCCCACGGCTCGAATATATTGTATGACGTAGCAATCCGACTCGGATTGGACAGCATGCTACCTGCGGGTAGGCCGAATCCTGCGGCAGTCTCACTCTCACCGGCACTTTTCGCCCCACAACGAAGAGACCGGTGACGACCGCTGAGGTTGCGGCGTCACCGGTCTCGTGTGACCAATCAGGCTGGGGGCCTTCACTACTGGGCGGAAGCGTTGCCCTCCTGGACAGCCTCGGCCATCGCCTGTGCGACGGCGGGCGGCTCGGCCGACGTGGCCGCGTGCGGACCGTCACTGGTGACCGCCTGGTGCCAGAGCTGCACTGCGGTCAACACCATCTGGGTCGTCGACTGCACGAGCGCCTTGACATCGTCGGCGCCCGACACGAGGTGCTCACCGGTGACGATGAGGTTGCCGTTGGCCAGGCCGGTCTTGACGATGTTCAGGCTCAGCGAGACGTCATTGGCGGCGAGCAGTTGCTTGGTGATGTCCTGGGGCAGGTCATCGGTGATCTGCCACTGGCCGAAGACGCGCATCATCGCCGGCTCGCCGTCGACGCACCGCACGAAGAGCTGCTGCCCCTCGACCTTGTAACTCACGTCGCCGTCGGCGTCCACCTCGGGCCGGAAACCCTCCGACTGCAGCGCCTCCAGCACGCGCTGCTGCAGCTGGTTGCCCCCTGCCGGAACGGAGGGTGCGGCGGGCGGCGCGAAGTTGGGCAACGATGTGGGATCTGTCATGCGAACAACGCTACTTCACCGGCGGCTCCCCCGACACTTCCCGGGGCGAGGTGGGGCGCGGCCGGGGCGCCATACCCCGTCCCTAAACCTCGACCGTCGAAGGTTGCGTATGCCGCCGGCCAGGTTCCGCATACCTAGACCTCGACCGTCGAAGGTTGCGTACGCGGAGCTGCAGTGCGGCTAACCTTCCACGGGTGTCCGACTCAGCGATCTCCACCGCCCGAACTTCCCCCGACGCACCGCCACCGCTGGGAGCGAACGCGGACGAGACGGGCGTGGAGTTCGCGGTGTATGCCGAGGCGGCGACCTCGGTCGACGTATGTCTCTTCAGCGCGGACGGGACGGAGCGGCGCGTGCCGCTGCACGAGCACGCGCACGGCGTCTGGGCTGGGCATGTTGCCGGGATCGGGGCCGGCCAGCTCTACGGCTTCCGCGCGGCAGGCGCCTGGGAGCCGACACAGGGTCTGCGCTATAACGCCGCCAAGCTGCTGCTCGACCCCTACGCGCGTGGCATCGTCGGCGAAATCAGCTGGCGGCCAGAGGTTTTCGGGCACCGCGTCGGCGCCGACCTCAAGGGCGACCCGGATGTGCGAGACGACCGCGACAGCGCGCCTTACGTCCCGCGGAGCGTGGTCGTCGGCAACGGTTTCGACTGGGGCGAGGACAAGCCGCCGCACGTCCCATGGGACCGCACGCTCATCTACGAGACCCACGTGCGCGGGCTCACCCACGACCTGCCGGACGTGCCGGAGCAATTGCGCGGCACGTATGCCGGGGTCGCGCATCCGGCGACCATCGCCCACCTCCAGCGTCTCGGCGTCACAGCGGTGGAGCTGCTGCCGGTGCACGCCTTCACCTCCGAACCCCAGCTTGTCCAACGCGGACTCGAGAACTACTGGGGATACAACACGTTGGGCTTCTTCGCGCCGCACCCTGCCTACGCCTCAGCGCACACGCCGCAAGAAGCCATCCACGAGTTCAAGGGCATGGTCAAACTGCTGCACGAGGCCGGGCTGGAGGTGATCCTCGACGTCGTCTACAACCACACCTGCGAGCAGGGCAGCGGCACCGGAGCGACGCTGTCCTGGCGCGGGCTGTCGTCCGCGTCCTACTACCGCCTCGATGAACGTGGCAACGACGTGGACGTCACCGGATGCGGCAACACGCTCGACATGCGGCACCCGGAAACCGTTCGTATGGTGTTGGATTCGCTGCGTCACTGGGTGAGCGAGATGCACGTCGACGGCTTCCGCTTCGACCTCGCGCCTGCGCTGGCCCGCGGGACCGACGACGCATTCCACCCCGATCACCCGTTCCTGCTGGCGCTGCGCACCGACCCGGTGCTGTCCCGGGTCAAGCTGATCGCCGAGCCGTGGGACGTCGGATCCCACGGCTGGCGCACCGGCCAGTTCCCGGCACCGTTCGCCGACTGGAACGACCGGTTCCGCGACACCGTGCGCAGCTTCTGGCTGACCGACCTGGCCGCGGATCAGGACGGACGCCCCGGGCACGGGGTGAGCGATCTGGGCACGCGCATCGCCGGCTCCCGCGACCTCTTCGGGTCGCGTTCGCCCCTCGCGTCGATCAACCTGGTCACCGCGCACGACGGCTTCACCGCGGCGGACCTCACGGCATACAACGTCAAACACAACGACGCGAACGGTGAGGACGGCCGCGACGGGAGCAACGACAACCGCTCGTGGAACTTCGGCGTCGAAGGCCACGACGGCGCCGGGGACGCGATCGAGACGGTGCGCCGCCGCGCGGTGCGCAACCTGCTCGCCACGACGCTGCTGTCTGCCGGCGTGCCGATGCTGACGGGCGGCGACGAGTTCGGGCGCACGCAGCGCGGGAACAACAACGCCTACTGCCAGAACAACGAAATCAGCTGGTACGACTGGAGTCTGGCGAAGTGGCAACTCGATCTCGCCGACACGACGGCCTTCCTCGCCGAGTTGCGCGCAGCGCATCCGGTGCTGCGCCAGCGCACGTTCTTCCCCGGCGATCCGATCGACGGTGACGCGCTCGCGGCCTTGCACTGGCACGGCGCCGACGGCTCGATCATGACCGCGGACGAATGGAACGACGGCGGCACGCGAACCCTGCAGGTCGTGTTCGACGGCTCCGATGTCGGCGACGATCGCATCCTGCTGGTGCTGCACGGCGGCGCCCATGATCGCCCGGTCCGACTACCCGAGCAGACGGGCGTCACCCGCTGGGAGCTGACCTGGGACAGCTCCTACGAGCGCCCGGCCGACCTGCCGAGCCAGAGCGTCGCAGTCGGTGACGAACTGCCCATGCATGCAGGGTCTTTCGCGATATTTTTGGGCGCATAGGCGCGACCCGCCGCACCTGATCGAGCGGCACACATATGCATTGAGCGACACAGCAGATCAGGGTGGTTTTCTGGGCCGCTCGATCGGTTTGTGTGCCGGTCGATCCGAGGAGCGCACGGCGCGGTCCGACTCACCGCACCTCGCGGCTCGCGATGACCTCGCGGTACCAGTCGAAGCTGGCCTTCGGGGTGCGTTCCAGGGTGTCGTAGTCGACGTGCACGAGCCCGAAGCGCGGCTGGTAGCCGCGCGCCCACTCGAAGTTGTCCAGCAGCGACCACACGTAGTAGCCGCGCACATCGACCCCCTTGGCCATCGCACCCCGGACGGCCCCCAAATGGTCTCGTACGTACCGGATCCGGTCTTGATCGTCGACCCGGCCAGCGGACCGTACGTCATCCGGGCAGGCTATGCCGTTCTCGGTGATGTAGACCGGCGGAAGGGTCGCGCCATACGTGTCGCGCAGCCACACGAGCAGATCGGTGAACGAACCGGCCTCGACCGGCCAGCCCATCTCGGTGAGGTACTCGCCCGGCCGCTGCTGCTGCCGGAAACCCAGGTCGGACGCGGCGCGCCGCGAGGGGTCCGGCTCGTCCGGCTCGACAGCCTCCGGCCGGCTCGGCGAGTAGTAGTTGACGCCCAGGAAGTCGAGCGGCTGATGCACCGTCTCCAGATCACCGTCCCGGAGGAACGAGAAGTCGGTGACCGGCTTCCACACCTCACGCGCCGACTCCGGATAGCGTCCTGCCAGCACCGGGTCGGTGAACAGCAAATTGCCGATCAACAGGCACCGCGCGGCTGCCTCCGCATCCGCCGGTGACTGCGAAACTTGCTGCACCGAAACAAGATTCAACGTCACCCCTACCTCGACTGATGGCGCAGCCGCACGCACCGCCTGGGTCGCGAGCCCGTGTCCCAGCAGCAGGTGATGCGCGGCTTGCAATGCTCCCTCGCCCTCCTGTGCGCCGGGAGCATGCACCCCCTCGGCATAACCGAGGATCGAGGAACAGTAGGGCTCGTTCAGCGTGATCCACTTGGCCACCCGGTCGCCCAGGTGCCCGGCAGCGACGGCGGCATACTCCGCGAATCGCTCAGCCGTCGCGCGTGACCGCCAGCCGCCACGGTCCTCCAGCGCCTGCGGAAGATCCCAGTGGTAGAGCGTCACGACCGGGTCGATCCCCGCGGCGAGCAACTCGTCGACGAGCTTGTCGTAGAACGCCAGACCCGCCGCGTTGACCGATCCGTCGTCGGGTTTGATCCGCGGCCAGGCGAGCGAGAAGCGATAACTGTCGAGCCCGAGCTGTTTCATCAGCGCGACGTCTTCGCCGAACCGGTGGTAGTGGTCGCATGCCACGTCCCCGGTGTCGCCATCGGCCACCTTGCCCTGAGTATGACTGAACGTGTCCCAGATGGACGGCCGACGGCCGTCCTCGGCGACTGCCCCCTCGATCTGATATGACGCCGTGGCTGCTCCGAAGACGAAGTCGGCAGGAAACTGGACGGTCACGGGGTTTCTCCTTCTGAACGGATGCTGGTGGGCGGCGGTGCGTCGGAGCGTGCGGCCGCGGGATGGTGGATGAGGCTCGCCGGCAGCTCCACGACGGCGACGTCGTATGGCGACAGCCGGTCCACGCCGTGCGCGCCGACCGCGACGGACTCTGCGGAAGCGTTGACGAACCAAGCGAATTCGCGACCGTCGCGGTGGATGAGACCATCGACGAAGACCCTCGGGTCACCGGTCCGGACCGGCCGTGCGACGCCCGCCTCGTCGGCGAGCAGGTCGTACAGCCGCCAGGTCTCCTCCGGGTTCACCCGCGCGGTCTGCGCAGCGAAGTACTCGAGCGGCAGGGTGCACAGCACCGCTTGCCCGGCTCCGTGGCGCTTGCGGGTGAGCACCGGCCGGTCGTGCTGGTCGACGGCGATCACCTCGGCGTCCACGGGCGCGACCGGCAGGATGCTGCGTCCGCCGGCCGAGCCGGTGGCGGCGAAACGCAGCCTGTCCCCAGCCCGGGCATTGCCGAAGTCGGCCAGCAGCCGCACCTCGACGATGTCGTCGAGCACGGGTTCGACCATCCCGTAGCGCAGCAGATGCCGCACGCCGAACGTCGGCTCCAGCCCGGTCCACCACGGGCCGCGCTGAACGGGCGAGTCGCCCAAACCGTAGGAGACATAGACGGTGTGGCCGGCAGCCGCACGGTCGGCCAGGTGCAGCCAGATGGGTGCGGTGAGTGCCTTCACCGAGGGGACGATCACCAGCCGGGCACCGTCAGGGACCGGATCCGGCTCGCGCACGAAGGCCGGACCGAGATCCGCCTCGCGGCACGCGACATACGCCTGCTCCAACGCCGCCAGCAGGTCGGTGCGCTCGGTCTCCTCGAAGGTCCAGTACTCCGGCCCGTCGACGTATGCCGGGACAAGCAACGCCACCTCGGACCGCCACCTGGAGCACTCGGTGAGTTCGAGGCGGTCGACCAATGCCCGGAAGGCGGTGATCTCGTGCAGTTGCGGTTTGGCCGATCCGTCGACGCGGGTCAGGCCGAAGTGCAGTTCGAACGGGTGGTGCCGATAGGGATCCTGGTTCGGCAAATTGTCGAAATCGGTGTTGTTCCAGGCCAGCCAGCCGGTCGCGCCCGCGAGCAGCGTGGTGTGCAGGATCTGCCGGTAGTAGTCGGCAGCGTGCTCGTCCGAGGCGAAGTCGGACGTCACCCCGAACTCTTCGAGCACGACGGGCAACTCCGCCACCGAGGCGAGCTCACACACGAACGCCGCTCGCAGGTGCTGACGCACGACGTCGTTGCCCATCGGGTAGACATGCGGCCCGACGAAATCGGTGATCTCGGCCAAGTCCCGGACGCTGAAGCCGTTGTTCCGGCCGGTCACCTCCTGACCCCACGCGCCGTCGCCGATCGACACCGGAGCGAGCGAGTCACCCGAACGGATCGCGGTGACCATCAGCTGTGCCCACGCCGTGACGTCCGTCCGGCGAGCCGGCCCACCGTAGATGGGCATCTCGTTGGAGACCAGCCAGCCGACGATCGCCGGGTGCCCCACGAACCGGCGCGCCACCTGCGACAGGTAGCTCGACTGCTGCGCGACCAGCCAGGTGTCCGTGTAGAGATCGCGGTCACCACGCCAGGCCGGATCCCAGTTCTCCCCCGACATGTGACCGACGAGAAAGGTGGGGATCGTGCGCATTCCGAGCTCCACATGGAGGTCGAGAAAGCGCCCGTAGCGCCCGATGACTGCTTCGTCCAGCCGTCCCGGCTCCGGCATGGCATGCGGCCAGAAGAGGAACGACCGCGTCACGTCCAGACCGGCCGCGGCCATGGCCGCCAGCTCGGAGCGGACCAGTCCCTCGTCGTACGAATGCCACATGAAGGGGCCGCCGCCACGCGACCAGAAGTTGCTCCCGAACCAGACCTGATCCGCGCCGGCGAACCGGACAAACCGCATCGGTCGCTCGATGCCGCCGCTCACTTGACGGCTCCCGCCGTCAGTCCGGCGACGAGGAAGCGTTGCAGGAGCAGGAAGACGAGGACGATGGGCAGGCTCACCACGAGCGAGGCCGCCATCACCTGGTTCCAGTAGACGTTGATCTGGGTGGAGTAGCTCTGCAGCCCGATCGAGAGCGTCTGGGTGTTCGGTCCGGTCATCTGCGACGCGAAGAGGATCTCGCCCCACGACGTCATGAACGAATAGACCGCAACGGCGATGACGCCCGGACGTGCGGCTGGGAGGACGACCCGCAGGAGCGTCCCGATGGTCGACGCACCGTCGACTCGTGCCGCTTCGTCCAATTCCCTCGGTATGCCGTCGAAGTAGCCCGCCAGCATCCAGATCGCGAACGGGAGTGAGAACGTCAGGTAGGTGATGACCAGCCCGAAGCGTGTCTGGTAGAGCAGGGTGAAACCCAGTGCCTTGTCGATGTTGACGAAGATGAGGAACAGCGGGAGCAGGAAGAGAATCCCGGGGAACATCTGCGTCGACAGGATCGTGGTGGTGAAGACCTGTCGCCCACGGAAGGTCCACCGGGACACGGCGTATCCGGCGAAGACCGCGACGATCACGCTCAGCACCATCGAGATCGAGCACACGATCAGGCTGTTGAGGAAGTACTTCGCCAGCGGCACCGTGCTCCAGATGTCCTTGAACGGCTGCAGCGTCATGTGACTCGGCCACCACTCGAACTTGCCCTGGACATCACCGAGCGGCTTGACCGAACTGGTGATCAGGACCCACATCGGGACGAGCACGAAAACGCTCAGCACCGTAATGACGACGACGCGGAACACCTTGAACGACAACGGTTCACGCACGGGTGGACCTCCGGTTGAAGATGAGCAGGTAGAGCCCGGTCACCACGAGCAGGAAGACGAGCAGGATCACCGACATCGCCGAACCGAAGCCGAAGTCCCAGTTGACGAACGAGGCGCCGTAGATGTGCACCGAGATGATGTCAGCGGACTTCGGGGGCTGCGCGCCGAAGAGCACGAAGGGCGTGTTGAAGTCGTTGAACGTCCACAGGAAGAGCATCAGGATCATCACCAGGTTGACCGGCCGCAGCGCGGGCAGGGTGATGTAGCGGATCTGCTTCCAGACGCCGGCGCCGTCGACGGCGGCAGCGTCATACACGTCGTCGGGGATGTTCTGCAGACCGGCGAGCAGCATCAGAAACGCGAAGGGCCACGAGCGCCAGATCGCGACCACGACCATCGACCAGAATGCGTTGCTGCCGATCAGCCAGAAGCTCTCGCCGTTGGTCACCCCGAGCGACTTCAGCACGTGGTTCACCAGGCCGTTGTCGCGCTGCAGCATGAAGCTCCACGTCATGATCCCGGCGTAGATGGGCATGGCGTAGGGCACCAGGAAGAGGGTCCGGAAGAAACCGCGACCCGTGAAGTTGCGGTGCAGCACGAGTGCGGCCGACATCCCGAAGGTCCACGAGATGCCAACGACGAGAACGGTGTACAGGCACGTGACTTCGAAGGAGTGCAGGAAGCTGTTGCCGATCGGCGACGAGAAGTCCAGCGCGAGGCGGTATGACGAGAGGCCCTCCCAGGGCGCGGTCGACCAGTTCGCGATGTAGGACTGCGTCAGTCCGACGAACGACATCCACACGCCGACGAGCATCGGCACGATGTGGATCAACAGCTCCAGGACGATCGCCGGAGCGATCAGCAGATAGGGAGTGAGCCGGCGGGTGGAGCGCCCGCCGGCCCGCTTCACGTGTGGGCCGGACGACATCAGCCGGCAGGGGTCATCTTGTCCTGGGCCTGCTGCAGCGCGGCCTTGATGTCACTGTCGGTCGGAGGCGTGCCCGTGGCAGCCTGCGCGATCAGCTGGTTGACCGCATTGCCGACGTTCGTCTCGAACTGCGACTCGTTGGCCACCAGCGGCAGCGGAACCGCACGCGTGGCGAGGATGCCCTGGAACGCCTTTGCCTCGTCGGCATTGGTGGTGAAGTTGGGCGTCATACCGGCCACCACGGGCAGCGCCGCGAACGGCACGTCGAGAATCTTCTGCTCCGCCTCGCTGGTCATGAACTTCACGAACTTCAGCGCCGCGTCCTTGTTCTTCGTGTTCTTGAAGATCGACATGTTGATCCCGGCGACGAAGCTGGCGATGTCCTTCTTCCCCGTGGGGGCGGGGATCGCCACGACGCCATACGCGCTGGTCTTCATGCCGTCTGCGACCAGGGTGTTGTCGGCGTTGTTCTGGCTCATCAGCATCGCTGCCTTGCCCTTGGCGAAGTCACCCGGCGCTTCCGGGCCGTTCTTGTACTGCACGCTGCTCGGATTGACGACCTTGTCGCTCATCAGGTCGACGTACTGCTTCACACCCGCCACCATGCCCGGCGAGGTGAAGTCCGGCTTGCCGCTGGAGTCGAACGGGTCGGCGCCCTGCTGCTGGCCGAAGATGAAGGCGAAGTGGACGCTCTCGGTGTAGCTACCTCCCTCCATCGCCATGCCGTAGGTCCCCTTGCTGGGATCGGTCAACTTCTTGGCGTCGGTCTGCAACTCCTCCCAGGTGGTCGGCGGCTTCAGCCCGGCATCGGCGAACATCTTCTTGTTGTAGTAGAGGCCGTAGACCAGCGAGTAGAGCGGCACGGAGGTCGGATCCTTGCCGGCAACTCCCCCGGTCGCGAAGGACGCGGGCACGAACTTCGACTTGCCGCCGATCGCGGTCAGGGCACTGGAGTCGAACGGGAGGAACGCTCCGGTCGCCTGCAGCGACGGCGCCCAGGTGTTGCCGATGTTCAGCACGTCCGGACCTTTGCCGCTCGACGTCGCGGCGAGGATCTTGTTCAGCAGGTCGGGCCAGCCGATGACCTGCAGGTTGACCTTGATGCCGGTCTGCTGCTCGAACTTCTTCAACTCCGGTCCGAGCACCTTCTTGTCGCCGTCGATCGACGAGGCCTGGTTGCTCGCCCAGTAGGTCAGCGTGACTCCCGAGCCCTTGCCGGTGCCGCCGGAGCCACCGGAGCCACTGGATCCCGAGCTGCCGCTGCACGCCGCCGTGCCGGCGAGCATCGCCACGATCGCCAGCGCTGGTATGAGACGTCTTTTCACGATTGCACCCTTCGGGCCACCACGCGCGACGCCCTGTCGCGCGGATCACATCACACCACTTACTCGCGTAAGCAAACGAATGCGTTATCGGATCGTTATCAAGAATTTCGTGCGGGTGTCAGGCGGCCGGGCCGGAGCTCCCGCGCTCGCGCAGCACCGAACGCGGCACGCGCACCAAGTTCGGCTGCTTGCCGGAGATCAGCGCCAGCAAGGTCTCGGCAGCCTGCCGGCCGTAGCGCTGGTTGTCTCGGAAGAGTGCCGTCAACTCGGGGTCGACCGCGCGTGACAGCGGTGAATCATCCCAGCTGACAACGGAAACCTGCTCCGGCACTGATTTGCCGAGCTCGTGCAGCCGCTTGAGCCCGGCAACCGACATGTGGTCATTACCGAAGATCAGCGCGGTCGGCGGATCCGGGATGGCGAGCAGCCTGTCGACAGCGGCACGCGCGTCGGCCGCGCCATACGTCCCCTCGATCGTCGTGACCGCCAATCCGAGCCGAGCCGCAGCCGTGCGGACGCCCCGCTGCCGCCCGCGCTCGTGCACGAATTCTCGCGGGCCGCTGATGTGCGCGATCCGCTGGTGCCCGAGCCCCGCAAGATGCTCGACGATCAGCGCCGCGTCTCCCGATTGATCGGTCCAGACGCACGGGAGCGTGACGCCCTTGCGCGGGCCGCCGCACAGCACGGCCGGCAGGCCGATACGTTCCACAGCGGCAATGCGCTCGTCGTGATGGCGCTCGTCCACCAGGATGACCCCGTCAATACGGCCTTCGCCCCACCACCGCTGGTAGGTCTCGACCTCGATGTCGGGCGCATCACCGATGACGCGCAGCAGTAGGCTCCAACCTCGTTCTCCCAGAATACTTTCCACGCCTGCGAGAAATTCGAAGAAGAATGAATCGACGGCGAAGGCGTCGGTCGGCCGGGACAACGCGAGACCGATGACTTTGATGTCCGAACCCATCAGCGCGCGGGCGCTGGCACTTGGGTGCCAGCCGAGATCGACGGCCAATTTCAGCACTCGCTCGCGGGTGTCGGCGGCGACCCCGGGCTGCCCGTTGAGCGCATACGAGACGGCCGCGCGCGAAATTCCGAGCTGCCGAGCGATGTCGGCCATTGTCGCCTTCGCGGCCATCGGGTCCCTCCCCTGGCTGGAAGTGAGTCTGACGAGGCTCAGGAGGCTCCCACGGCGCCTTCTGGACAACGCTCAACTTACCCCCGTCAGCTGGCTGTGCCCGAATCTGTCCGCCGCACATGCCGCAACCACAGGAGACCGAGGACCGGCAGGATCAGTGGCACGTAGCCGTAGCCTTGCCCGAACTTCGACCAGACGGTGGTGTCTCCCGCGCTGCCGGCCGCGACGAAGGCCGATTGGTCCGCATACGACCAGATGCCGACTGCGACGACGCCGAACAACTCGAAGCTGATGGTCGCCAGCGCGACGCGCGCACTGGTCCGGTTGCCGCGGGCGAGCGCGAACGTCGCCACGCAGTAGACGACCGCTGCCACGGCCGAGAGCCAGTAGGGCAAGTGCTGGTGCGGCCAGGTCTGCACGATCTGCATGATCGACCGCCCGGTCGCGGCCAGCGCGAAGAGCCCGTAGACGGCGACGAGCATGCGCCCCGGCCCGGTGTTGACCCGGACGGACGGCGAGGTGTTGGTCATTGCGGATCTCCGTGTCGTCGTGCTGGTCGATGTCTGCTGGCCGGACGAGGGGCCCGGCACCCGGGTCACTGGCCGTTCCAGAGCTGGACGAGACGGGCCACCATCACCAGGAGGCCGAGCGTCGCCACGAGCAACACTCCTGTCCCCCACCGTGATCCGCGCTCGGCAAAGCCCCAGAATGCGGCAATCGGTAACACGCAGACCAGCCCAGCCAAGTATGCGATGAACAACGCCTTGGACATGTGGGCGTCGCCGTCGTCGATCCGGGCTATCCCGACGACAAGCTGCGCGATCTCAGCCAGCTCCGCCGCGCAGGTGAGATAGAAAGCCGGGTTGTCGATGGACTTACCCGTAAGGGTGAGGTATCCGGCATACAACGCCAGCAGACTCAGCACAATGATCAGCACGACTGTGAGGGGCAGGAGCACGCGGACATTCTACGAAGCCGCTCCTGCCAGTTGCTTCACAGCCGCCGCTGCAATGTTGACCGGACCGACGCCACCGAGGAGAGAACACGTTCATGGGGAAATGGCAACTGACCGCGGGCGTCGCAGGAAGCGCCGTCGCAGGGCTCGCCGCCCGGGATCTGCTTCAGCGTAAGCACTCACTCCTTCGCAACTATCCCGTCATCGGGCACCTGCGGTACCTGCTCGAGGGGATCCGCCCGGAACTGCAGCAGTACTTCATCGAACGCAACTGGGACGGCCGGCCGTATGACCGCGACACCCGCTCGGTGATCTATGAGCGCGCCAAGGGGATCCACGGCGAGCAGCCCTTCGGCACCGAGCGGGATGTGCATGCGGCGGGCTACGAGAACCTCGTGCACTCGACCGCGCCGCTGGAGGAACCGGACGAACCGCCGCGGGTGATGGTCGGCGGCCCCGACTGCAGCAAGCCGTACAGCATGGCCCTGCTGAACGTCTCTGCGATGAGCTTCGGAGCCTTGTCGGCCAACGCGATTCGGGCGCTCAACAAGGGAGCGGCGCTCGGCGGCTTCGCCCACGACACCGGCGAGGGCGGGCTATCGTCGTACCACTTGGAGAACGGCGGCGACCTGGTCTGGGAGATCGGCTCTGGATACTTCAGCACGCGCACCAAGGACGGACAGTTCGATCCGGAGATCTTCCGTGACAAGTCGGCTCACGACCAGGTCAAGTGCGTCTCGCTGAAGCTGAGCCAGGGTGCCAAACCGGGCATCGGGGGCGTCCTGCCGGCCGCAAAGGTCACCCAGGAGATCGCCGAGATCCGCGGGGTTCCCCAGGGGCAGAAGTGCGTCAGCCCCGCCTCGCACAAAGTCTTCCACACCCCCACCGAGCTCATCGAGTTCATTGCTCGCATGCGTGAGTTGAGCGGAGGCAAACCGGCCGGTTTCAAGCTCTGCGTAGGGTCGCGCCTGGATGTGCTCGCGATCTGCAAAGCGATGATCGAGGTCGGGACGACACCAGACTTCATCATCGTCGACGGCGCCGAGGGTGGCACCGGCGCGGCACCACTGGAGTTCGAGGACCACGTCGGTATGCCGCTGACGTCCGGCCTGCTCACCGTGCACAACGCGCTGGTCGGTGCCGGGTTGCGCGACACGATCAAGATCGGCGCCAGCGGCAAGGTCGCCGGCGGCGCAGACCTCGTCAAGCGGCTCATTCAGGGCGCCGACTACACCAACGCCGCCCGCGCGATGATGATGGCCGTCGGATGCATCCAGGCACAGCAGTGCCACACCGACAAGTGCCCGGTCGGCGTGGCCACCCAGAGCCACGCCCGCGCCCGCGCGATCGACATCGGCGACAAGAGCGAGCGCGTGCGCAGCTACCAGGAAGCGACGGTCAAGCAGGCCGCCCAGCTGATGGCCAGCCTGGGTGCGCGCGAGCCGCACGAGCTCAGCCCGCACATGCTCCGCTACAACGTCGCTGACAACCAAAGCCGTTCATACGCTGAGCTTTTCACCTGGCTGAAGCCCGGCGAACTGCTCGGCGGCGGGCCCCACGACTGGGCCGCGGACTGGGCAGCAGCCAGTCCCGACGCCTTCACACCACAACTGAGCCGTCACCGCACCGCCAGCCCCGGAGGAGCCGCATGACCACCGTCGCAGAAATGCTCGTCGACGCCCTCGCCGAACACGGAGTCACCCAGGTCTGGGGTGTCGTCGGCGACGCCCTCAACCCGATCACCGACGCGATTCGGCGCGACGACCGGGTCCAATGGATCGGCGTCCGCCACGAGGAGGCCGCGGCCTTCGCTGCCGGCGCCCAGGCACAGCTCACCGGGCGCATCGGTGTGTGTATGGGCACCGTCGGCCCGGGCTCGATCCACCTGCTCAATGGGCTATATGACGCCAAGAAGTCGCACGCGCCAGTTCTCGCGATCTGCGGCCAGGTCCCGAGTCCGGAGATGGGGACGGACTTCTTCCAGGAGGTCAACAACGACGTGTTGTTCGCCGACGTCGCGCAGTTCGCCCAGACCGTCACGGCGGCCAGCCAGATGCCGCAACTGCTTGAACGGGCTGTGAACGCTGCGTATTCGGGACAGGGTGTCGCCGTGTTGACGATGCCCGGTGACATCGGCGACGAGGAGATTGCCAAGAATGCGCTCAACCCGAAGTTTGCACCTCCATCAGCGGAAGCTGCCGCTCCTGCCGACCAATTAGCCACTGCCGCAACAGTTCTGAATGACGCTTCTGCGGTGACGCTACTCGTCGGCCAGGGTGCGCGTGAAGCGCGAGCTGAGATCCTGCAGCTGGCGCAGACGCTGCAGGCACCGATGGTGCTGACGCTGAAGGGCAAGGAGGCTCTCGAACAGGACAACCCGTTCCAGATCGGCCAGTCCGGACTCATTGGCAATCCGTCGACGAAGAAGGCCTTCGACGACTGCGAGGTGCTGTTCCTGATCGGCACCGACTTCCCCTACCGCGACTGGTATCCGGAGGGGAAAACGGTCATCCAGCTGGACTTCCGCGCCGAGCACATCGGCCGGCGCACCCAGGTGAACCATGCCGTCGTCGGCCACGCCAGGCCAACGCTGCAGGCGCTACTGCCGCACCTGACCGCCCGCACCGACGACGAGCACGTGCGCGAAGCGACCAAGGCCTACCGCGACTGGCACGAACGTCAGCAAAAACTCACGAATCCCGGCCACGACGCGACCTTCCTCGGCCGGTTGCGAGGCAAGGCCGACAACCCGGACGACCGCATCCGACCCGAAGCGGTGGCGGCCGCCCTGGACCGCCACGCTGCCGACGACGCGATCTTCACCTCCGACACCGGTATGTCGACGGTCTGGATCTCGCGTTTCGTCGAATTCCGGGGCACCAGAAGGCTGCTCGGCTCATACAACCTGGGCTCGATGGCCAACGCGATGCCGCAGGCGCTCGGCGCGCAGGCGCTCGACCGCGATCGTCAGGTGATCGCCAACTGCGGCGACGGAGGTCTGATGATGCTGCTGGGCGATCTGCGCACGGCCGTGAGCTACCGGCTGCCGGTGACCTTCGTGGTTTACGACAACGGCCGGCTGGGCATGGTCAAACTCGAACAGGAGCAGGGCGGCCTGCCGGAGTTCGGCACGACGCTGGACAACCCGGACTTGGCTGCCGTCGCGGCCGCGATGGGCCTGCAGTCGCTCCGGGTGACCTCTACAGACGCGCTTGACGAGGCGGTGCGGACAGCGCTCGCGTCGGAGGAGCCATTCCTGCTCGACGTCGTGACCAACCCCGACGAGATCGCGTTGCCGCCGAAGGCAAGCGTGCATCAGGCGTGGGGCTTCGCCATCGCGAAGACCAAGGAGACCCTCGAAAGCGCCTGAGCGGCCGATGGGGTGTTCCACCCATCCGCCCTTCAGGCGTTGACGACCAGACCGAGCTCGGCAGGTCCGGCCAGACCCGGATGGCGCGGCAGCACGCGCACGCTGAACCCGAAGGCCCCTGACCGCCCGAGGGTCAGTGCTCCTTCGAACTTCGTGCGGCCGTCGCCCAGGTCCTCGACCGGGTAGAGCTCGGCGGTCTCGACGTCGAGCAGCTCGTCGGACTCGCTGGCCCGGCCGTGCACGACCTGCACGAGCACCTGTTCGGCACGCAGGCCGCCGAGGGCGACATACGCGCGCACCATCAGCCGTTCGCCGATCGACGGGGCGTCGCTGACCCCGTCGGCCTCGACGTGCTCGATTCGCAGCTGCGGGAACGCCGCCTCCGCCGCGCCGACGTATGCCGCGAGGTCCTTGGCGACCGCGAAGTCGTCGGCGGCGGCAGCATGCCCGGCGACCGCGGCCGGCGTGTAGAGCCTGGTCGTGTAGTCGCGAACCATGCGGGTTGCCAGCACCTTCGGGCCGAGCACGCCGAGCGTGTGCTCGACCATCTCCACCCAGCGCTGGGGCACGCCGTCGGCGTCCACGTCGTAGAAGCGCGCCGCCACCTGCGACTCGATCAGGTCGTAGAGCGCCGCCGCCTCCAGCTCGTCACGCCGGTCCGGGTCCATCGTCTGCGACTCGGTGTCCCGTGACGGGTCCGCCGACGGGATGGCCCATCCGTTGCTGCCATCGAACCACTCGTCCCACCAGCCGTCGAGGATCGAGAGGTTCAGCGCACCGTTGAGCGCCGCCTTCATCCCGGAGGTCCCGGACGCCTCGTAGGGGCGCAGCGGGTTGTTCAGCCAGACGTCGACGCCGGGCATCAGCGTCTGTGCCATCTGCATGTCGTAGTTCGGCAGGAAGACGATCCGGGCTCGCAGCCGCGGGTCGTCGGTGAACTGCACCATCTCCTGGATGAGCTTCTTGCCGGTCTCGTCCGCCGGGTGCGACTTGCCGGCGATCACCAGCTGCACCGGACGCTGCGGGTCGAGCAGCAGCTTCGCCAGGCGTTCTGGATCACGCAGCATCAGGGTCAGCCGCTTGTAGGTGGGCACCCGGCGGGCGAAGCCGATGGTGAGCACGTCGGGGTCGAGCAGGTCGCCGACCCAGCCGAGCTCGGCCTCGCTGGCGCCGCGTGTCTTCGCCGAGGCGCGCACGCGGTCGCGTACGTCGGCGACGAGTTGGGCCCGTAGCTCGCGCTTGAGGGCCCACAACTCCTGCCGCGGCACGCGGCCGACCCGGTCCCAGCCGATCGCCTCGCGCACATCGGTCTGGCCGAGGTACTTCCGGCCCAGCTCGATGACCCGCCAATCCATCCAGGTCGGAGCGTGAACACCGTTGGTAATGCTGGTGATCGGGACTTCGTCGGCGGTGAACCCGGGCCACAGCCCACCGAACATCGAGCGGCTGACCGCGCCGTGCAGCTGGGACACGCCGTTGCTGCGCTGCGCCATCCGCAGACCCATGACGGCCATGTTGAAGATGCCCGGCTGGCCACCCTCGTAATCCTCGGCACCGATCGGCAGCACCTTCTCGACCGGCACCCCGGCGAGTTCGGCGGTGCCGCTGAAGTGCGCGCGCACCGCGTCCGCCTCGAAGCGGTCGATGCCGGCCGGGACGGGTGTGTGCGTGGTGAAGACATTGCTCGCCCGCACGACACGGCGGGCCTGCTCGAAGTCCAGCCCCTGCCCGGTGACCAGCTCGCTGATGCGCTCCAGGGACAGGAATCCCGCGTGTCCCTCGTTGCAGTGATAAACCTCCGGCTCGGCGGCACCGGTCAGCCGGCTCCACGCGCGCAATGCGCGCACGCCCCCGATGCCGAGCAGCATCTCCTGCTGCAGGCGCTGATCCCCGCCGCCGCCGTAGAGCCGGGAGGTCAGGTCGCGGATGCCGTCATTGGCCTCGACGTCAGAATCGAGCAGCAGCAACGGGACCCGCCCGACCTGGGCGCGCCATACCCGCGCGTGCAGGGTGCGCCCCTCGGGCAGCGCGAGCGCGATGTCGACCGGGGTGCCGTCGGCCTCACGCAACAGCGTGAGCGGCAGGCCGTCGGGGTCCAGCAACGGGTAGCTCTCCAGCTGCCAGCCGTCCGCGGACAGCTGCTGGGTGAAGTACCCCTCCTTGTAGAAGAGGCCGACGCCGACGATGGGCACGCCGAGGTCGCTGGCCGACTTCAGGTGATCACCGGCGAGGATGCCCAGGCCGCCGGAGTATTGCGGCAGCACGTGGGTGATGCCGAACTCGGCGCTGAAGTAGGCGATCGCCTTGGGTGCGGGTTCGTGCTCGCCGAACTCGTCATACCAGGCCGGCGCCGTGAGGTATGTCGACAGGCCCTCCGCAGCGGAGCGCACCCGCGCGACGAATGCCTCGTCCGAGGCGAGGGCGGTCAGCCGCTGCGGCGACAACCCGGCCAGCAGCGCGACCGGGTCCCCATGCACGGCATCCCACACCGACGGGTCCATGTCTCGGAACACCTCACGGGTGCGGCGGTGCCAGGACCAGCGCAGGTTGGTCGCGAGGTCCGACAACGGAGCGAGCTGCTCCGGCAGGGCGGTGCGAACATTGAAACGACGTATGGCTCTCACGGGAGGAGATCGTAGGCGCGCGCGGCCCTGACACGAATTCGGCGTCCATCCCGCGTCGCCCGCCGGCCGGTTGCTCACGCGACGGGTGTCCCCCGGAGCCCCTCATCTTGTAGCGTCGCCCAGGTGACTGAAAAGCTGTCGGCCGCCGTGGCGCGCCCGACCTCCCAGGCTGCGGCTGTCGGCTCTGCGGTGCCGTCCCGGCCAGTCGGCCGGATCCCCGCACTCGACGTCCGGCCCGCCGTCGGCGATGGCGATTTCCCGACCAAATCCGTTACCGGAGAGGCGTTGACGATCACTGCCACCGTCTTCCGGGAAGGCCACGACGCCGTCAACGCATCGATCGCGATCACCGACCCCGACGGCGCGGTGAGCTATCGCCCGATGACCTGCACCAACCCCGGACTCGACACATGGGTGGGCACGATCAGCGCCGACCGTCCCGGTATGTGGTCCTATCGGGTCGAAGGATGGTCGGACCCCTACGCCACCTGGCTGCACGACGCCGTGATCAAGGTCGCAGCGGACGTCGACACCGAGGTCATGCTCGAAGAAGGTGCGCGGCTGCTGGAGCGAGCCGTCCGGGAGGTGCACCACGACGGCCCGGCCCGGAAGACGCTGCGAGCCGCGATCGCCGGCCTGCGCGACACGGGCAAGGAGCCGGGCACCCGGATCTCCGCCGGGACGTCTGCCGAGGTGCAGCAGGCGATGACCACTGCGCCGCTGCGGGACTGGGTGTCCCCCGGCACGTCATACGACTGGTGGGTGGAGCGCGAACGCGCCCTCTACGGTGCGTGGTACGAGATCTTCCCGCGCAGCGAGGGCGCACACTTCGACGAAGCGTCCGGTCGGTGGACGACCGGCACGCTGCGGACGGCGGCGCAGCGGCTCCCGGCGATCGCTGGAATGGGCTTCGATGTCGTCTACCTGACGCCGGTGCACCCGATCGGGCTGACCAATCGCAAGGGCCCCAACAACACGCTGACCGCCGGGCCGGAAGATCCCGGCTCGCCATACGCGATCGGCAGTGCGGACGGCGGGCACGACGCAATCCATCCGGACCTCGGGACGTTCGCCGATTTCGACGCGTTCGTGACCGCCGCTCGCGGCCAGGGGCTCGAGGTCGCGCTCGACCTGGCCCTGCAGTGCTCCCCCGACCACCCCTGGGTCACCGAGCACCCCGAGTGGTTCACCACCCGCGCCGACGGCTCCATCGCGTATGCCGAGAACCCCCCGAAGAAATACCAGGACATCTACCCGCTCAACTTCGACAACGACCCGCAGGGGATCTACGCCGAGGTGCGCCGCGTCGTGCAGGTGTGGATCGACCACGGCGTGACGATCTTCCGGGTCGACAATCCGCACACGAAGCCGGTCGAGTTCTGGCAGTGGCTGATCAGCGATGTGGCGCGCGATCACCCGGACATCATCTGGCTGGCGGAGGCGTTCACCCGGCCGGCGATGATGGCGGCGCTGGCGAAGGTGGGCTTCCAGCAGAGCTACACCTATTACGCGTGGCGCAACGAAGCGCACGAATTGCGCGAATACGTCGAGGAATTGGCGCACGAGTCGGCGTCATACATGCGCCCGAGCTTCTGGCCGACGACACACGACATCCTCACGCCATACATGCAGTATGGCGGGCCGATCGCCTGGAAGCTGCGCGCGGCGCTGGCCGCGACACTGTCGCCGACCTACGGCATCTACGCGGGATACGAACTGGTCGAGCACGTCGCGCGGCCGGGCGCCGAGGAGCAGATCGACAACGAGAAGTACGAATACAAGGACCGGCAGTGGTCGCGCTACGAGCCGGGCGGTGATCGCGACGGCCAGTCCCTGGCTCCGTTCCTCACGCGGCTCAACGAGATTCGGGGGCAGCACCCCGCACTGCACTGGCTGCGCAACATCACCTTCCACCACGTCGACGACGAGCAGTTGCTCGCCTTCTCCAAACGAGCCGGCGACGACGTGATCATCGTGGTCGCGAACACCGACCCGCACTCCACCCGCGAGTCCACGCTGCGGCTGAACATGGGCGCGCTCGGGCTGTCCCAGCACGACGGGTTCGTCGCCCACGACTTGCTCACCGACGCGACCTGGCACTGGGGTGCCGACAACTACGTCCGGCTCGGTCCGGACACCGAGCCGCTGCACATCGTCCATCTCCGGAGGTTCTGAGTCGCCGTGTCGACAGTAGGTTTCACTCTTCCGCAGCCCGGCCTGCGCCACGACCCCCAGTGGTTCCGCAAGGCGGTCTTCTACGAGGTGCTGGTGCGTGCGTTCGGGGACTCGACCGGAAACGGGTCCGGCGACTTCACCGGGCTGATCAACCGCCTCGACTACCTGCAATGGCTGGGCGTCGACGCGCTGTGGATCCCGCCGTTCTACGCCTCGCCGCTGCGCGACGGCGGCTACGACATCGCCGACTACAAGGCGGTGCTGCCCGAGTTCGGGACGCTGCCGGAGTTCACCGAGCTGGTGTCGCAGGCGCACGCCCGCGGCATACGCATCATCACCGACCTGGTGATCAACCACACCAGCGACCAGCACCCGTGGTTCCAGGCATCGCGCTCCGATCCGGAGGGGCCGTACGGCGACTACTACATGTGGTCCGACACCGACGAGCTGTATGCCGACGCCCGCATCATCTTCGTCGACACCGAGGTGTCCAACTGGACCTTCGACCCGGTGCGGCGGCAGTTCTTCTGGCACCGCTTCTTCTCCCACCAGCCCGATCTCAACTTCGAGAGCGAGCAGGTCCACGAGGAGATCTTCGACATCGTGCGCTTCTGGATGGACCTCGGCATCGACGGGTTCCGGCTGGACGCGATCCCCTACCTCTACATCGAGGAGGGGCACAACGGCGAAAACCACCCGAAGACACACGAATTCATCGCCAAGCTACGTGCGATGGTGGACGCGGAATATCCCGGGCGGATGCTGCTCGCCGAGGCGAACCAGATGCCCGACGAGGTTGTCGACTACTTCGGCACGCAGGACGCGCCGGAGTGCCACATGTGCTTCCACTTCCCGATCATGCCGCGGCTCTACTACGCGCTGCGCGACGAGAAGGCCACCCGCATCACCGAGGTGATGGCCGAGACGCCGCAGATCCCGCGCGGCGGCCAGTGGGGCACCTTCCTGCGCAACCACGACGAGCTGACCCTCGAAATGGTGACGCCCGACGAGCGCGCCGCGATGTACGGCTGGTATGCCCCAGACCCGCGCATGCGCGCCAACGTCGGCATCCGGCGGCGCCTCGCGTCGCTGCTGGACAACTCCCGCGCGGAGACCGAGCTCATTCACGCGCTGCTGCTCTCGTTGCCCGGGTCGCCGTGTCTCTACTACGGCGACGAGATCGGCATGGGCGACAACATCTGGCTGGCCGACCGCGACGCAGTGCGCACCCCGATGCAGTGGACGCCGGACCGCAACGCGGGATTCTCCACCGCAGACCCCGGAAAGCTTTATCTACCAGTCGTTTCCAGCCTCGTCTACCACTACAACAGCGTGAACGTGGAAGCGCAGATGGACTCGAGCGCATCGCTGCTGCACTGGGTGCGCGAGATGCTCGCGATCCGCAAGCGCTATCCCGTCTTCGGCCTGGGCGACTATGCGGCGGTGGCTGCTGACAACGACACCGTGCTCGCGTTCACCCGCACGGTCGACCCCGCCGACGACCCGGACGACGAGATCGAGGTGCGCACCGTGTTGTGCCTGAACAATCTGTCCAGCCGCCCGCAGTCGGTCACCGTCACGCTGCCCGCAGCGCTGGCGGGCGCGAGGCTTCGCGACCTCTTCGGCGGCGCGCACTTCCCGCCCGTCGGCGACGACGGGACCGCAACGTTGACGTTGGGGTCGCGCGACTTCTTCTGGCTGTCGGTGCTGCCCGGAATGGCGGTCTGAGTCATGGCGATCATCCACTCCGGCGCCAGCCTGACGCCCTCCAAGCCGGAGCTCGTCGAGGCCTGGATCGCCGAACAGCGTTGGTATGCCGGCAAAGGCAGCGCACCCAAGCTGCGGCCACTCGGCAGCTACCGCTTCGACGACCCCGACGGCGAGGTCGGTCTCGAGGTCCTCTTCCTGGTCGACGGGTCCGGTGCCGCGCCGGTGACCTACCAGGTGCCGCTGACCTACCGGGCAGCTCCGCTCGCGGGCGCCGAGAGCGCACTGGTCGGCGAGCTGCAGCACTCGGTGCTGGGCCGGCGGTTCGTCTACGACGCCTGCCATGACCCGGTCTTCGTGCGCGCTCTGCTGCGCGCCATGGTGACCGGCGGGCGGCAGGCCGAGTTGGAGACCCACGACGCGTCGGGCACGATCGGCCGGCGTGACTCGCCCGTGACCGTGCACGGCAGCGGCTACCGGCACGCCGCCGTTCCCGTGGTCACCGCAAGTCGTGTGCTGTCCGGCGAGCAGTCCAACACCTCGGTCATCGTCGACACCGACGATGACAATCCGTTGATCATCAAGGTCTTTCGCGTGGTGCACGCCGGAGACAACCCGGACGTCACGCTGCAGACCGCGCTCAGCGCAGCAGGCAGCGAACGGGTTCCCCGCATGGTCGCGTCACTGCGCGGCAGCTGGCCGGTGGCCGGCGGGAGCACCGGATCGGGCGACCTGGCGTTCGCGCAGGAGTTCTTCCCCGGGGTGCGCGACGCCTGGCGGGAGGCGTTGCAAGCGGCCATCGAGGACCGCTCCTTCGTAGCTCCTGCGCACGCCTTGGGCGCCGCGACCGCCGAGGTCCACGCGCAACTCGCCGCGGCGATGCCGACCGCCACGAGCACGACGACATCGATCGCGGCCCACCTGGACGGGATGCGCCGGCGCTTTGCCTCGGCGGTGCAGGAGGCCCCCGAGCTGGCGGAGCACCAAGCGGCGTTCGAGACCCTGGTGTCGGAGGCGCATAGCGCGGACTGGCCTGCGCTGCAACGGATCCACGGTGACTATCACCTCGGCCAGGCGCTCGACATCGCCGGCCGGGGCTGGGTGCTGGTCGACTTCGAAGGTGAGCCGCTGCGCACCCTCGCCGAGCGCAACGAGCTCGACGTGCCGTTGCGCGACCTCGCCGGCATGCTGCGATCCTTCGACTATGCGGCCGGGTCGGTCGAGCAGGGTGACCCCGCCGCATCCCGGCGCGATTGGGCAGGTCACGCGCGGGAGGCGTTCCTCGCCGGGTATGCCGCGCAGAGCGGGACGGACCTGTCGGCATACCGGGATCTGCTGGCGCTGTTCGAGATCGACAAGGCTGCCTATGAGGTGGTCTACGAAGCACGCAACCGGCCGGACTGGCTGGACATCCCCCGCAGCGCGATCGACAGGCTGTTGCCGGCGACGAGGAGTAGAAGCATGAGTGACGATGGTGACGACCGAGACGAGCACACGAGCGGAGCCGCTCCCACCAGCTTGAGCCGGGAGACCGCCGACGAGCTGCTCGCCGGCCGGTATGGCGACCCGCATCGCCTGCTCGGCCCGCACGTCGACGAATCTTCAGCATTGGTGCGGGTTTTCCGGCCGCTCGCAGAGACTGTCGAGATCCAGCTGCCGGACGGTTCGCACGCACCGCTGCAGCACGACTACGAGGGCATCTGGAGCGGCCGGCTGCCGAGCGCCGAAGTGCCGGACTACCGCGTCGTGACCACCTACGACGACGGCGTCGAGCATGTGGCCGACGACCCCTACCGCTTCCTGCCCACCCTGGGCGAGGTGGATCTACACCTGATCGCCGAGGGGCGCCACGAGCAGCTGTGGACGGTGCTCGGTGCCCATGTGCGGCACTACGACGGCCCGCAGGGCTCCGTCGACGGGACGTCTTTCGCGGTGTGGGCGCCGAACGCACGCGGTGTGCGGCTGGTCGGCGACTTCAACACGTGGAGCGCGCAGGGCCATCCGATGCGGCGGCTGTCCGGTGGCGTATGGGAGCTGTTCGTGCCGGGGGTCGGCGCGGGAACGCGTTACAAGTTCGACGTCCTGGGCCCCGACGGCGTATGGCGTGAGAAGGCCGACCCGCTCGCCCGTCAGGCGGAGGTGGCGCCTGCCACCGCGTCGGTCGTGACGGACTCGTCATACGACTGGGGCGACGACGACTGGCTGCTGCAGCGGTCGCAGACCCAGGCGCACGAGCGGCCGATGAGCATCTACGAGGTGCACCCGATGTCCTGGCGGCAGGGTAAGTCGTGGCGCGATCTCGCGTCCGAACTCGTCTCCTACGTCACGGAACTCGGCTTCAGCCACGTTGAGTTCATGCCGGTGATGGAGCACCCCTATCCGCCGTCGTGGGGATACCACGTCACCGGCTACTACGCGCCCAACTCGCGGCTCGGCGACCCCGACGACTTCCGCTTCCTGGTCGATGCGCTGCATCAGGCCGGCATCGGCGTGATCCTCGACTGGGTGCCCGGACACTTCGCGACCGACGAGTGGGCACTGGCCCGATTCGACGGCACGGCGCTCTATGAGCACCCGGACCCCCGGCGCGGCTGGCACCCCGAATGGGGTTCGTACATCTTCAATTTCGGCCGCCCCCAGGTGCGCAACTTCCTCGTCGCGAACGCCATCTACTGGATGCAGGAGTTCCACGCGGACGGGCTACGCGTCGACGGGGTCGCGTCAATGCTCTACCTCGACTATTCGCGGGCCGACGGGGAGTGGCTGCCCAACAAGCACGGTGGCCGGGAGAACCTCGAGGCCGTGCAGTTGCTGCAGGAAACGAACGCCACGGCATACCGGCGGCTGCCCGGGACCTTCATGGTTGCGGAGGAGTCGACCTCATGGCCGGGCGTCACCAAGCCGACCGACCAGAACGGGCTCGGCTTCGGCTTCAAGTGGAACATGGGCTGGATGCACGACACGCTGGATTATGTTGCGCAGCAACCGATTTACCGGCGCTACCACCACGACAAGCTGACTTTCTCGCTCGTCTATGCGTGGAGTGAGCAGTTCGTCCTCCCGGTCAGCCACGACGAGGTCGTGCACGGCAAGGGTTCGCTGCTGCGCAAGATGCCGGGCGACCGCTGGACGCAACTGGCCGGGGTGCGTGCCTTCCTGGCCAACATGTGGGGCCACCCGGGCAAGCAATTGATCTTCATGGGGTGTGAGTTCGCGCAGGAGTCGGAGTGGGCCGACGGGCGCAGCCTGGACTGGTGGCTGCTCGACCAGCCGGCCCACCGCGGCGTCGCCGAGCTGGTCGTCGACCTCAACCGGGTCTACACCGAGCACCCGGCACTGTGGAAGCTCGACCACCAGCCGGCCGGCTTCCAGTGGATCGACGCGAACAACAAGGACGCAAACCTCTTCTCCTACTTGCGTTTCGAGGACTCCGAGCACTCCGGCGACGTGGTCGCCGCGATTGTGAACTTCAGCGGGTCCGAGGCGCGCGACGTGCGCATCGGCCTGCCGCGCGCCGGACGCTGGCTGGAGGCGCTCAACACCGACGCCGAGCGGTATGGCGGTGCCAATCGCGGCAACCTGGGCGGTGTGACCGCTGACGCCATACCGGCGCACGGGCAGGAGTTCTCGGCAGTGATGACCGTACCGCCGCTGTCGGCGGTGTGGTTCGTGCCGGAAGAGTCGGAGGGCATGCCGTCCGAGTAGTGCTGCGGGCGGCCACGCGCGACGAAGGGCGCCGCCCGGGGAGAACCCGGGCGGCGCCCTCGTGCGTGCTGGCGATGCCTACTGCGTGATGCCGGCGAGGAACGCCTTGGTCGAGCTCGGCACACCGAACCCGGTGAGGTTGTCGTAACCCTTGTCCGAGGTCAGGGTCTGGTCCTGCACGTTCTGCGAGTTGATGCCGACGGTGGTGAGCACACTCGCACCGCCCACCGTGGCGTAGACCTCGAAGCCGTGCGTGAACCCGTTGCCCTTCACATCGGTGAGCCCTGCGTGGCCCTTGGAGTAGATCGCCGGGTTGAGGAAGCCGACCCGCTTTCCGGCGAGCACGACCGTGCCCGCTGTCCACGGCGACGACCAGCTCGTGCCACCGATCTTGCCGAGGCCGAAGTTGCCGGACGTCTCGTCGTGGTAGCCGATCAGGTAACCCGTGTAGGGGTCACCCGCGCCGGCCAGGTCGGGGTAGGCACGGTGCGGGTCGACGCCGGTGAATCGAGTGGGCACGACGCCCTTCTGGTAGTAGGGCTCGGCGTGATAGCTGCTGACGCCGCCGCCCCCGCCATACCGGTAGGCCCACGCGCCCCACGTGTCGTTCCCCATCACGCTGCGCGAGGTGTTCCACGCCTGCTCCCACAGGACCGACGAGCCCTTGGCGTTGCCGGTCGCCAGCGACGTGCCGCCGACCGCCGTGATCCACGGGTTGGCGGCCGGATAGTCCGCCGACGGCGGCGTCTTCTTCTGGTTGCCGCCGGTGTTGTCACCGGCGTCCCCGGAGGAGTAGAGGACCGAGATGCCCTGAGCCGCGGCCTGCATGAACACGGCGCTGTAGGCGTCGTTGGTCGCCGGGTCGTTCTCCTCGCTGCCGCCCCAGGAGTTCGTGATGGCGTCGACGCGGTTGTCGTCGACGAGCGCGTGCAACGAGGCCAGCAGCGCGTCGTCGAAGGGGCGGCTGGCAGCCGAGTAGACGATGCCCGCGTCGGGCGCGGCACCGTGAATGGACTGCACGTCCAGTGCCTGCTCGCCGTTGACACCGCCGGATGCCTCGTCGTCGCAGTAGTGGGAGTCGAAACCACCCGACGGCAGCAGGATCTGCAACTGCCCGGCCTTCAGCTTCTTGAAGCCGAGATCCTTTGCCCAGGTGTTGGTGTCGGCGGTGATGCGCGGGTCGTTGCACCAGAGGGTGATGCCGACCTTCATTCCTTTGCCGGTGTTCGCGACCTTGTCGATGCCGCGGGCGGCACGCATCTGCTGCGGGGAGTAACCGCACATCGACCCAGCCTGGATGCCCTTGAGCGGCGCAGCGGCCTTGCCGATGTAGGGCAGCTTGTACTGCCCGTAATAGGACGAGCACGCCGTGCTCGTCCCTGATCGCGCGTTCGGCTGCGCGCCCAGCGCGGTCAGAGACTTAGCGTCCTTGTGCGCGGTGACCGTCTGCTCGTCGCTCCGCACGTTGGTCGTGTGCAGCTCGTGCGACTGGTCCAGACCGACCACTCCCGCGATGACCCCCATGCTGGCAGGGACGGTCGCCGCCTTCGCCGGTGCGGTGAAGGTGCGCCCGCCCGAACTGTAGGAGCTGATCGTCGTGCCGAACGCCTTGTTCACCGCGGCGACCGTGCCGGTCACCCGGACATAGCTGCGGCTGGAAGCGACCTTGCCGGGCTTGAGTCCTTGTGCGCGCAGCCACTTCAGTGCCGTGTCGACGTCGGCCTGCGAGGCGGCATACCGCTTGGTGAACTGCGCGGGCGTGAGGTACTTGCCATGCTGTGCGCTCTTCGGGTCGGACACGGACTTGACGAACGCCTCCGCGCCGGCGGCATCGCGCAGCCTGAACGTGACGATGAAGCTGGTCTGCTTGGCGCCCGAGGCGACACCGAGGGAATGCCCCGGGGATTGGGCCGCGTGAGCGACGACCTTCCGGTCGGAGTTGCTGTTGCCTGCGGCGAGCGCGGGGCTGCCGATTGCCCCTGCGGCGAGCGTGACGGCGCCGAGCAGGGCCAGGTGTGTGCGCATAACAAGCCTTCCTGGGTATGACGGGGACCACCACAAGCTATCCGCGCTGATCGGCCGATGGGGCTAACTGGACCGCCGAATATCAGGAAGTTGTCGTGAGTTCACCAGATAGTTGTGCTAAGAGCCCGGCACCTGGGACAGGTGTGCGGACACCCGCTCGTGCGGCGCCGGTTAGTGGCAGGCTGTGCACATGACGAGCACCACGAGCCGAGCCGGGCAACTTGCCGCCGCGAGCGACCTGGTCGACATACCGCACCTGGTCACCAGCTATTACGAAATCGAGCCCGATGCCGAAAACCTCGACCAGCAGGTCGTTTTCGGCACGTCGGGACATCGCGGCTCGTCCCTGAAAGGCGCCTTCAACCAGGCACACATCCTCGCGACCACCCAGGCGATCGTCGACTACCGCCGGTCGCAGGGGTATGACGGGCCGCTCTTCATCGGCCGGGACACCCACGGGCTGTCCGAGCCGGCCTGGGCCTCCGCTCTGGAGGTGCTGGCGGCGAACGGCGTGCAGGTGCTGGTCGACAGCGCCGACGGGTACACGCCGACGCCGGCCGTCTCGCACGCGATCCTGCGCGCCAATGGCGGACGGACCACCGGCGCCGGTCTCGCCGACGGCATCGTCGTCACCCCGTCGCACAACCCGCCCACGGACGGCGGCTTCAAGTACAACCCGCCGCACGGCGGACCTGCCGACAGTGACGCGACCAAGGTCATCGCGCAGACCGCGAACGACTATCTGCGGGCCGGGCTGCGCGGTGTGCAGCGAGTGCCGTTCGCGCGAGCCCGTGCCGCTGCCGGCTCCTACGACTTCCAGGGCACGTATGTCGATGATCTGCCGAATCTGGTTGATCTCGAAGCGATCCGGGCAGCCGGCATACACATCGGTGCGGACCCGCTGGGTGGCGCATCGGTCGCTTACTGGGGCGCGATCGCCGAGCGTTTCGGCATCGATCTGACCGTCGTCAACCCGCTCGTGGACCCGACGTGGCGCTTCATGACCCTCGACTGGGACGAGAAGATCCGGATGGACTGCTCGTCGCCGTACGCCATGGCGTCGCTGATCGGCAAGCGCGACTCCTACGACCTGGCCACCGGCAACGACGCCGACTCCGACCGGCACGGCATCGTGACCCCGGATGCTGGCCTGATGAACCCCAATCACTATCTGGCAGTGGCGATCCAGTATCTCTACGCCGGCGCTCGCCCGGGCTGGTCGTCGCGTCGTGTCGGCAAGACGCTGGTCTCCTCCTCGATGATCGACCGGGTGGTCGCCTCAATCGGCGCTGACCTGTGGGAGGTGCCGGTCGGCTTCAAGTGGTTCGTGCCCGGATTGCTCGATGGCAGTGTGGGTTTCGGCGGTGAGGAGTCGGCGGGAGCGTCGTTCCTGCGCACGGACGGAACGGCCTGGACCACCGACAAGGACGGCATCGCACTGGCGCTGCTCGCCTCCGAGATTCTGGCCCGCACCGGCGAGACGCCGAGTCAGCACTACGCGAAACTCGTTGCCGAGCATGGCGATCCGGCATACGCACGCATCGATGCGCCGGCCAACCGCGAGCAGAAGGCCAAGCTCGCGGCGCTCTCCCCCGACGACGTCGCCTCGACGACACTGGCCGGGCAGCCGATCACGGCGAAGCTGACCCGTGCGCCCGGCAATGACGCGGCGATCGGCGGCCTGAAGGTCACCACGGCCGACGCGTGGTTCGCTGCCCGCCCGTCGGGAACCGAGGACGTCTACAAGATCTACGCCGAATCCTTCCAGGGCGCAACGCATCTCGCGCAGGTGCAGGCGGAGGCGAAGGAGATCGTGTCGGCGGCCCTCGGTGGCTGACCGATGACGCAGTCCGGCACCGGCCGGCTCTTCGTGATCTCCGGCGCCCAGGCCGCCGGCAAGTCGACCGTCGGCCGCGCGCTGGCCGAGGCGCTGCCGCGGTCGGTCTTCGTCGACGGCGACACGATCGGCAACTTCGTGCTGTCCGGCAAGGAGCTGATGACCGAGCCGCCGCGAACCCCGGCGATCGAGCAGCTCTTCCTGCGGTATGCCGGGGCACTCACCGTCGCCGACGTCTACCGCTCCGCCGGATTCGACGCGGTGATCGCGGACAACATCTTCGGCTCGTTCCTGAACGACTACCTGATGATCGCCGCGCCCGAGCCGGTGCACTTCGTGATGCTGAATGCGTCGGCCGACATCATCCGGGCTCGCGAGATCGCCCGCGGCGGAAACGCCTACCGGGACGGCTTCACCGTCGAGGGACTGGTGTCCTCGATCGAACACGACACCCTGCGAGTCGGGCTGTGGATCGACAACACGGTGCTGACGGCCGGGCAGACCGTGGCGCAGATCCTGCGTCATACCGACGACGCACTGGTCGACACCCGCGAGTTCGCGAACCCACCGGCTGACGCAGGTGACGCCGAGTGACGCAGGTGCAACCGCGTCAGCCGGCGGCAACTGCGTCAGTCGGCGCGACGGACACCACACTGGTCGTGCTGCGCGGTCCGTCGCGCGCCGGCAAGTCGAGCCTCGCGATGGCCCTGCGGGACCGGCCGATGTCGGTCGTCGGCCAGGATCACCTGCGCCGGATCATCCTGAAGGAGCGCGACAAGCTCGAACTCACCGCCGCGGTCGAGCTCATCGACATGACTGTCCGCTTTTGTCTCGATCACGGCAAAGACGTTGTGCTGGAAGGGATCCTGTGGTCGCAGAAGTATGGCGAGATGGTCCGCCGGCTGGTGGCGGACCATCGCGGGCGCAACCTCGTCTACTACCTGCAGGTCGACTTCGACGAGACGGTTGCCCGGCATACGGCCAGCTCGCAAGCGGCCGAATGGACAGCCGACGCCATGCGCGGCTGGTGGAGCGGGGACGACCGCCTCGGCATACCGGAGGAAGTCGTGCTCGACGCAAGCCTGCCCGCGGCACAGACTCTGGCCCGGATTGCCGCAGACCTCGACCGTTGAGGGTTGCGGACGCCCGGGCGGCGGTTTCGCGTCCCTAACCCTCGACCGTCGAAGGTTGCGTACACCTCAGAGCCGCGAAAGCGGTCAACCGAGCAGCTTCTCCTCGTCCTTGGCCCACAGGCCGGTCAGGCCGCGAAAGTGCCCGAGGAAGCGCTCCTGCTCATGGGCAGGGTAGGTCGAGCGCACCGTCTCGACCAGCAACCGGTCGAAGTCGTCGGACAGCACCCAGTCGAGCACCATCTCGTCGACGTCCGGAAGTGAGGTCTCGACGAACTCCCGGTAGCGGTCGACCTCGAAGTAGTCATCCGAAAGTCGCTGGTAGGCATCGAGTTTCGCCTGGTAATCGTCACTACGGTCGGCAATCTCGAACCACGGCTTGGTGTCCACCTGGGTGTGGCATTCACGCTGGGTGACGACGCAGTAGATCGACCACTTCAGCAGCGACTTGATCGCCCACGGGAAGTAGTAGTGCAGTGACGTGATCGCGACGTCGGGGCAGGCGTTGGCATAGTCGATCGGATAGACGACGCCGTCCTTGACCAGCATCTCGCAGCTGTTGAACTCCCAGCGGAAGAAGGCATTGACCGTCTGGGCGATGGTGCGCGTCTCGGCGCCGATGCCAGGAGTGAGGAAGTCGTAGGCGACCTCGTAGCGGTCGTGCATCGGCTCATCCGGACGGAACTTCATCACCATCGTCTCCGGGCCGATGGTCAGGGCGCGCGCGAACACTTCGTAGCCGTCGACCGCGCGCTGCAGATGCATCAGCATTTCGCCGGATTCGTCGTAACTGCGCTGGAGTTCGGCTTCGTTGCGGATCATCGAGACCCCGCGCCAGGCACCGCCGTCGAAGGGCTTCATGAACATCGGGTAGCCCAGCTCGGCCGCGACCGCGGGCAGGTCGAACGACCGGTTGTACTTCGAGGACGTGTAGGCCCAGCGCGAGTTGTCGACCGGGTGCTTGTACGGCACCAGCACCGTCTCCGGAACGTTCATGCCCATCCGCATCAACGCGCAGTATGCCGAGTGCTTCTCCATCGACTGGAAGGTGAACGGGCTGTTGAGCAGGTAGACGTCGTCGATCAGCGCGGCCTTCTTCAGCCACTCCCGCGGGTGGTAATACCAGTGCGCCAGCCGGTCGATCACCAGGTCGGTGCGCGGCCGGTCCCGCAGGTTGAACGGCTCGATGGTCAGCCGCTCGGTGCGTATGTCGTGACGTGTCCCGTCCGGCGCTGTGATCGGGCCGACCCGGCGAGCCAGCTCCTCGAACGCGCGGGGCCAGTCCTCCTCCGCTCCCAGCAGCAGGCCGATCAAGTGTTCAGTCACCGTGCGCTCCCTTCGTGAGCTGGTTTACGCCGATCCATCAGCAGAACCGCGGCAGATGGTGTGCCAATTGCTTGCGCCACCACGGCCAGTCGTGTGCACTGTCGTGGCCCCACACATCGAGCTCGTGCGGAATTCCCTTTTCGGACAACAACTCCGCGAAGGCGATCGTGGACGGCAGTGCCCGGGTCGGCGACACCTCGAAGGGTCCCTCCCCGACGATCAGCAGCACGCTGGCGGCGCGGCGCAGCCAGTCGAGGTGCTCGCCGTGCAGTCCTCCGACATAGCTCATCGGGTTGGCGAAGTAAGTGGCGTCGCCCTGTTCGCCGTGCCCGTGCCAGGACGTGACGTCGTAGCTGCCGGACATGCCGATGGCCAGTGGCGCCTGGTGCGCATGCGTCAGGGTGAAGTGCACCGCGTGGTAGGCGCCCATCGACACGCCGAGAGTGATCAGCGGGCGCTCACCGCCGAGCTGGCCGGCGATCCACGGCAGCACCGCCTGCTCGAGCCAGCCCGTGTACGCGCGCTGCCGGATCGCGCGCTCCTCGGTCGTGGCGGCGTTGTCCGACCAGGTCCAGCGGTCGGCGGAGTCGACGCAGAAAAACGACACGCGCCCGGAGTCCACCAGGTCCTGGACGGCACTGACCATGCCGTTATTGGCGAAATCGTCCGCCCGGCCCGCTTCACTGGGGAAGACCAGGACCGGACGGCCCCAGTGCCCGTGCCGGATCACGCCCAGCGAGACGTCCGTCCCGGGCACCTGCAACTCGACGCGTTCGCTCACCCGCTCATCCTTTCGCAGACACGGCGGTGCGCAAGGGGTTTCGGCCAATCGAGTTCGACCTGTGGTCGATCCGGCCGCCCAGCACGCGCACGAACGCGCGTCGTAGGGTCGGGACCGTGACGATGACTTACCGCCCACTGGGCGACTCGGGCCTGATGGTCAGCGCAGTCGGCATCGGCTGCAATGCGTTCGGACGGCGTGTCGATGCGGACGGCGTGCGCGCCATCCTCGACGCGGCGCAGGAGACCGGGGTGACGCTGCTGGACACTTCGGACACGTATGGCGGTGGCGGCGCCAGCGAAGAACTGCTCGGACGCGCACTTGCCGGCCGTCGCGACGAGTTCGTGCTCGCCACGAAGTTCGGCATGGACACCGGAGGTCTCAACGGCGCCGATTTCGGCGTCCGCGGTGCGCGGCGCTACATCCGGCGTACGGTCGAGGGCTCGCTGCGGCGGCTGCAGACCGATCACCTCGACCTCTACCAATTGCACCGGCCGGACGACATCACCCCGATCGAGGAGACGCTCAGCACGCTCACCGACCTGGTGCGCGAAGGGAAGATCGGCTACCTGGGCTGCTCCAACTTCGCCGGATGGCAGATCGCCGACGCGGACTGGACGGCGCGCACGGCGGGACTCGAACGTTTCGTGTCCGTGCAGAACCGCTACTCGCTGCTCGACCGGTCGATCGAGGCCGAGGTGGTGCCGGCTGCGGAGACCTTCGGGCTCGGCGTGCTGCCGTTCTTCCCGCTCGAATACGGCCTGCTGACAGGCAAATACCGTCGCGGGGCGCCGGCGCCGGCCGGATCCCGCGCGACCTCGGCCCCGTCGCCATGGCTGGAGAACGCCGACTGGGATCGCATCGAAGCGCTGGAGAGCTATGCCGCCGCACGCGACCTCACGATGCTCGACGTCGCGATCGCCGGACTCGCCGCCCAGCCCGCCGTGGCGTCGGTGATCTCCGGGGCGACCTCGGCCGATCAGGTGCGCGCCAACGCTGCTGCCGTGCGCTGGGAACCCTCGGCTGCGGACCTGGCGGAGCTGGACGAGATCACCGCGGCCGACTGAGCGGTCAAGCCGTCAGCAGTAGACACATCGCGCGCCATACCGCGCGATCGGTATACCCGGGATAAGTGAAATCAGCCCCGCCATACCTGCGTCAGGAGGTCCGCCAGCAACGGATCCCACTGGTCCCGCCAGGCGATCACGTTGTGCAGGTCGCGACCCGGCGCGAAGGTGACCTGCGCACCCCGCCGGCGCAGCGCCGTGGCCATGTCCCGGTTGTTGCCGAAGTTGTCCTCGCCCCGGCCGCACGTCAGCCCGACCCGCAGGTCGTCGAAGCTCGCCCTGCGGCGTCCCCAGACCGGCTCACCCGCGCGCAACGACGCGACCAGCCGGCGAACGCGGGACAGCCACGGCCAGTCACCCTCGTCCGACAGCTCGGTGAAGAACGAACCCGACTGGCTGACCACGACCCCGACGTCGTCCCGGCGCGCGGAGACCAGCAGTGCGGTCAGGCCGCCGAGGCTGGCGCCGAGCAGACCGACGGGACCGCGCACGGCATACCGGCGGTTGACGTCCTCGATCGCGAAATCGACTGTGCGCAGGAAGCGTTCGGACCCGGAGAACCACTGCATCCGTTGCACCGCGTCGACGAGCAGCAGTCGCAGTGGCGGCATACCGGATTCGATCGCGGCACCCGCCCACTGCAGCAACTGCCCCGGACCGGCGTATGACGACCCGTCGAACACCACCAGCAACGGCGCGGCGTCGCGCGCTCGCAGCCCGCGCGGAGCCCACACCTGAGCAGGCAGCGGATGGGTCAGCGCACTGGGCACCTCAATCCGGTTCAGCCGCCCCGGGACAGCCGGGGCGTCCAGCCACCGCGGCGGCGTGTAGTCAGGCGCACGCCACTCGCTGCGATCGCCGAAGTCGGTGGACACGGTGCGCGAGCAGGCCGGGTCGAGCAGCGGCACGCGACGCCTGCCCCGCCGGGCTACGAACTGGTATTCCACTCGCCACTGCCGCACCGCCACCTGCCGGCGCCAGGATCCCGCCCGCCATACGCACGGACCGCCGAGGTGTGGACTATCGAGAGTGACGCTGTCCCAATGTTTTTCAGCGTCGGGCAGCACGAAGCTGACGCGCGAGACCATTCAGTAGAGCGCGGACATGAGCGCGGTGCGTGCCTTCTTCACCCGCTCATCGGTCGGGCCGACGACGTCGAAGAGCTGCACCAGGTGCTCGCGGGCCGCGTTGCGCTCGTCGCCGGTGGTCGCCCGCACCAGGTCGATCAGCCGCGCAAACGCATCCTCGATGTGCCCGCCGAGCACGTCGAGGTCGGCGACGAGGATCTGCTTGTCGACATCGGTCGGGGCAGCAGCGGCCTCCGCACGTGCGGTGTCCAGGTCCACTCCCGCGGTTCGCTTGAGCAAGCGCACCTGACCGAGGCCGAGCCGTGCTTCGTCGTCCCCCGGGTTCTCCTTGAGCGCCTGCTCGTATGCCGCCACGGCCGCGTCCAAGTCACCGCTCTCGATGGCGTCGTACGCCCGCTGGTGGGTCTCGGGCAGCTCCGGCTCCGTCTCCGGCTGCTCCGCGGCGTCATCGTCGGCAGAAGTCTCCAGCCGGCCGGTGACCCCGTTGGCAACGGCGGCCTCGAGCACCTGGTCGAGCACCTGGTGGATGGCCTGCGCGGGCTGGTCCCCGACATACAGCGGCACGGGCTGGCCGGCGAGGATCGCCAGCACCATCGGCACCTGCTGCACCTGCAACGCCTGCCGGATCTGCAGCGCGGTGTCGATGTCGACGGTGGCCAGTTGGAGGCGCCCGCCATACGAACGCACCTCAGTGGCAAGGGAGTTCACGTGATCCTTGCTCGCTGGACGGCTGGCCGACCACAACGCGACGATCACCGGGACGCGCGTCGAGGTCTGCATCGCGTCGGCGAAGGTGGCGTCGTCGACGGCGATCACGAGGTTGTCGGCGGATCCTCCGCCCGGAGCGGCGCCGGCCGGCGCGCTGGTCGCCGCCGGGCGGGCCAGAGCGGACAGGTCGACGGCACCGCGCAGCGAGGCAGGAGTGATGGGGTGGTCAGTCATACGACCATTGTCACCCGTCGCCTCTTCGCCCGGCCGTCCGCCTCTGCCCCGGCGCCGGAGTCGCCCGGTGACGGTTCATTCCGCCATTGACGCCCGAAACAGCCGGTGACGGCGCAGCTGCGCCGTCACCGGCGGTTTCGACCGTCAATGGGTGAGAGGCCGGGCGCCGCGCACCATCCGGAGCTCGTCGCACTCCAGGTCGTCGTCATGCTTGGTATCGCCGTCGGGCGCGAAGCCGACCTTGCGGTAGAACGCGATGGCGCGCGCATTCTGCTCCACGACCCAGAGGTATGCCGCCCGCTCCCCCAGCGTCGCCTCGACCAGCTGTCGCGCGACGCCGGAGCCGTGAAACTGCGCGAGAACGTTGAGCGAACTCAACTCCTGCGGCACCGGCGCGTCGTCGTCGCGCGCCCCGCCCACCGAGATGAACCCCGCGATCCGGCCGGAGGGCAGGTGCCGCGCGAGCCGGCCGCACCATACGGCCCCTTCGGCGTCCGGCTGGCTCTCGCGGTCGAGCACGAACTGAATCCGCTTGCGCCAGTGCTCGATTCTCGGCTCCAGCTGCATGCCGTCCAGATACGCCTGAGACAACATCCCGGCATACGCGTCGCGCCATACCTGCATGTGCAGCGCGGCCAGCTCGGCGGCGTCCTCGAGTGCATACGGCTCGATCGAGAAGTCGCTCACGACTCGCGCAGGCGCTCCTCGACCCGCTCGACCTTCTCGGTGAGCTGGCCGGTGAAGCCGGCGCGCATGTCGGCCTTGAGCACCAGCGAGACCCGCGGACTCCTGGCGGCGACGGCTTCGCACGCGGCTTTCACGACCGCCATGCACTCGTCCCAGTCCCCCTCGATGGTGGTGAACATCGAGGTCGTCTCATGGGGCAGGCCGGAAGCGCGCACGACGCGCACCGCCTCTGCGACGGCGGCGCTGACCGAGCCGTTCGGGTCATCGGTGGTGCCAGGTGCGATGGAGAACGCGAAGAGCATGTCTCGCAGCCTACGCGGGTGCCTGCCCGGCCGGTTCGAGGCCGGGCGTGATCGACGCGAGGTAGGAGTGCACCGACGGAATGGCGGCCGCCCCCTCGCCGCTTGCCGCCGCGACACGTTTCATCGACCCGGAGCGCACGTCACCGACCGCGAAGACACCGGGCACCGTGGTGCCGAGCGGCTCCGGCGGGCAGTTGCCGACCCAGGTGTCCATCGGCACCTCACGCCCGGTGAGCACGAATCCCCTGTCGTCGCGGGCGATTTCGGCGGGCAGCCAATCACATCCGGGCTTTGCGCCGAGCAGCAGGAAGAGCCCGGCGCACGGCTTCTGGAATTGCGCGCCGGTCTCGTTGTCGCGCAACGTGATCCACTCCAGCTTGGTGGTGCCGCCTGCGTCGATGACCTCCGCGCACCCCCTCACACTGATCCGCGGGTTGGCCTCGATCTCGCGGATCAGATATTCCGACATGGTCTCGGTCAGGTCCGGCCTGCGTACGACCAGCTTCACCGATCGCGCGAAGCGCGACAGGTGCACCGCGGCCTGCCCGGCGGAGTTGCCGCCGCCGACCACGATGACGTCCTTGCCCTCGCATTCGCGAGCCGCGCTCGTTGCCGCGCCGTAGTGCACGCCCAGTCCGACGAGCTGCTCGATGCTCTCCACACCCAGCCTCCGGTATTGCACCCCGGCGGCGATGACGACCGAACGGGCTTGCACCGCACCATCGTTCAGCTGCAGCACGAAGGTGCCGCCGGGCGCGTCCGGCAGGCGCAGACCTCGTATTGCGCGAGCCGAATACAGCTTCGCACCGAACCGCGCCGCCTGCGCCCGCGCCCGCTGCGCCAGCCGCATGCCGGAAATGCCCCGCGGAAAACCGAGGTAGTTGCGGATCATCGAGCTGGTCCCCGCCTGCCCGCCGATCGCGTCCGCGTCGAACACGACCGTCGAGAGGCCCTCGGAGGCGCCATACACGGCCGCGGCCAGGCCACCGGGACCGGCTCCGACGATCGCCAGGTCGAAGACCTCGTCCCGGTCGAACTCCTCCATCGCGTAGAAGACCCGCCCGAGGTCCTCGATCGTCGGCTGCACCAAGCCGCCGGTGAGCGGCGAGTAGACGACCGGGTATGCCGGCACACCGTCCGGCCAGTCGATGCCGGCCAGACCGTCCTCCGCGGCGGGTGACTCGGGCGGCACCGTGAGCACCGGCACCCCGAGGCGCTCGAAGAAGTCGCGCAGCCGCGCCGCGGCGCTGTTGCCGGCCGGTGCGATGATCCGGGCCGCCTCGACGACCGGGCGCCGCGAGTTCCAGCCCCAGTCGGACAGCAGCTCGGTGATAGCCGTGTGGAACTCCTCGTCCCGTTCGCCGCGCGGCACCAGCAGGCCTGCCTCGATGCGGCCGTCGACCTGCGCCTCCCGCATCGTCTCCCGGCAGCCCCGGAACTCGCCGTAGCCGAAGAGCAGCACCCGCTTCGACTGCGGGCTGACGGCGTGCAGACAGTCGATGGTGACCAGCCCTGGGGCGTCGGGCTGGTGCAGCTCCACAACCAGCAGCGCGACGTCCACGTGCTGCGCCTGCAGCGACTGGACCAGCCCCATCGCCGGGCCGAGACCGTGCGCGAACTCCACGCGGTAGTCATGCGCGTATCGCCCGAACTCGCGCTGCATCTGGTCGGCGTTCGCGTCCCCGACGAGGAGGGCTGCGGCAGTGTCACCCGGTCATCGTATGGCGCGCGGCGCTCAGACCCCGGCCTGCGAGTCGAGTTCCACGTGTTGCGGCACACGCAGGATCAGGGCGTCACCCTGGCCGCCGCCGCCACACAGGCCGGCCGCGCCGAGCCCGCCGCCGCGGCGCCGCAACTCCAGCGCGAGGTGCAGCACGAGACGGGCTCCCGACATACCGATCGGGTGGCCCATCGCGATCGCGCCGCCGTTGACGTTGACGATCTCCGGGTCGATGCCGAGCTCGCGTGTCGAGACGATGCCGACCGCGGCGAATGCCTCGTTGATCTCCACCACGGCCAGGTCGGCGGGGGTGATGCCTTCCTTCTCGCAGGCCGCGACGATCGCGCGGGACGGCTGCGACTGCAGACTGGAGTCCGGCCCGGCGACGACGCCGTGCGCACCGATCTCGGCGAGCCATTCCAGACCGAGTTCGGTCGCCTTGGCCTTGCTCATCACCACGACCGCGGCGGCACCGTCGGAGATCGGCGAGCTGCTGCCTGCGGTGACCGTGCCGTCTGTGGCGAACGCCGGGCGCAGTCTCGCCAGGCTCTCCGCGGTCGTGTCGGGCCGGATGCCCTCGTCGGCCGCGAACTCCAGCGGGTCACCCTTGCGCTGCGGGACCTGCACGCTGATGACCTCGTCGTCGAAGATGCCGCCCTTCCAGGCGCGCGCGGCGAGCTGGTGACTGCGCGCACCGAACGCGTCCTGCTCCTCCCGGCTGACCGCACGGTCGCCGGTGTTCTCCTGCTCGGTGAGTAGCCCCATCGCCTGGTCCGTGAAGGCGTCCCACAGGCCGTCATACGCCATGTGGTCGCGCATCGTCACGTCGCCGTACTTGAACCCGGTGCGGCTGCCCGGCAGCAGGTGCGGTGCCTGGCTCATCGACTCCTGGCCGCCGGCGACGACGACCTCGAACTCGCCCGCGCGGATCAGTTGCGCGGCAAGCGCGATGGCGTCCAGGCCGGACAGGCAGACCTTGTTGATGGTCAGCGACGGGACATCCATCGGGATGCCGCCCTTGACGGCGGCCTGCCGCGCCGGCATCTGGCCGGCGCCGGCGGTGAGCACCTGGCCCATGATCACGTAGTCGACCTGGTCGCCCGACACTCCGGCCTTCTCCAGCGCGCCCTTGATGGCGAAGCCGCCCAGGTCGGTGCCGGAGAAACCGGACAGCGAGCCCTGGAAGCGCCCCATCGGCGTCCGGGCACCGGCGACGATGACGGCAGTGTTGTCAGTAGTGGGCATGGCGTAGAACCCTCGATCCCGATCCAGTTGGTTCCTCAGTGTGCTTCTCACTGTACGGCGGGCCGATTCGCCGGAACCGGCGGTGCCGGGCGTTGCCTACCGCCACGACCCGCGCGGCGGTCGCCGGTTGCGCGCGTCCCAGCAGGTGGTGTGCCAGTGCCGCCGGTCGGACACGTCGCCGAGCCCGTCGTCGGGCCACACCACGACGTGCGCGACCGCGGCAGCCAGCTGCTGCTGGCAGCCGGGACAGGTGTATTCGCGACCGGTGGAGTTGCCGCGGACCGGCCGCACGACATACGTGCTGCCGGCATACGCCTCCCGGCGGATGCCGGTCTCGAGCAGCCGGGAGATGTCCGGCCGCCGGCCGGGATCACCCGGGCGGCGGCTCGTTCGACGTCCGCGACGGGCCACCGGTCAGGCCAGGAACGGCTCGCCGGTCGCGGCGTGTTCCAGCAGCAGCGGGCTCGGCACGATCGACGGGTCGATCGCCGCCTGTTCGAGGAGCCCGTCGGCCACCGCGCTTGCGCCCAGCTCGTCGAGTATGGCGAAAAGCCCTGCCGGATAACCGCATCCGGCGGTCATGGCGGTGTCGATGTCCTGCGGTGTTGCATAGCCGGAGTCGACCATCGCGACCGCGTCGTTCAGGTGCTGGAAGAGCAGCGCGTCGACCACGACACCTGGGCGGGCCGGGCCCGCGACGGGCACGAAGCCCGCGCCGGCGAGTGTGGCGCGCACCATGGCGAGCTGCTGCGAGGCCGCTCCGAGCGGTATGCCGAACTCGGCGACCTGGCCGCCCTTGGTGGGCAGGTGCACCCGCAACGGCAGCACCGTCACCTGCGCCGAAAGCGTTCCAGTCAGCGCGAATTCGCTCTCCTCGTCGGTCGTGAGCACCACACTGCGTTCGTCGAGCACCGCAGCGACCTGCGCGAACCAGGTGCTCGCCGCGTCATCCCCGCAGCAGGCACAATCGGTGGCGTCCGCGTCGTCGTCCGCCGTCGCACACTCTCCACCACCACACGCGTCGCAGCCGGCATCCGGGCCACCGGCCAGGATTACCAGTGGGCTGCCCGCGAGGGCCGTGACGTCGGCTGCGGGGTCGTCGATCGAGGTGACCGACACGCCGGCCTTCGCCAGCAGGTCAGCCAGTTGCCCGGCCAGCTCGCCCTGCCCGACGACGGCCGCCGCAGCGGTCATCTCGCCCGTGCCGTCGGCCGCTCCGGCTCCGGCGTCGGCCGCGTAGTCGTAGAAGCCCCGCCCGGTCTTGCGCCCGAGCCGGCCGGCGAGCACGAGTTGCTTCAGCAGCGCCGGTGACGCGTCGGAAGGGCGCTTGGTTGCGTCATACATGACCTCGCAGACCTCCCGGACGACGTCGAGGCCGACGAGGTCGCTCAGTGTCAGGGGCCCCATGGGCAGTCCGATGCCGACCCGGGCGGCATTGTCCAGGTCTTCCCGCGAGACTTTGCCGGTCTGGTAGAGCGCGATCGCGCGTGCCAGGTAGGGGATCAGCAGCGCGTTCGCGACGAAACCCGCTCGGTCTCCGACCACGACAGGGCGCTTGCCGAGGTTCAGCGCCAGCTCACGGACCGCAGTCACGACCTGCGGGTCGGCCAGCACCGTCTCGATGACCTCGACGAGCGCCAGCACCGGCGCCGGGTTGAAGAAGTGCATTCCGACTACCCGCTCGGGATGCGCTGTGCCTGCAGCGATCTCGGTCAGCAACAGGCTGGAGGTGTTGGACGCGAGCACCGCGTCCGGGCGGACGATGTCGTCCAGCGCGGTGAAGATCAGGTGCTTGATCTCCATCCGCTCCGGAACCGCCTCGACCACGAGGTCGGCGTCCGCCAGGTCGGCCAGCTCGGCGGTGAAGGTGATCCGCGCCAGGGTCGCGTCGCGGTCGGCTTCGGCGAGCTTGCCCTTGGCGACCGCCCGATCCAGCGACTTGGTGACGAAACCCTTGCCTCGCTCGGCGAGTTCCGTGCTGCCGTCGACGGCGTAGACCTCGTGGCCCGCTTTCGCGAACACTTCCACGATGCCGGCACCCATCGTGCCGAGCCCGATCACCGCGACCTTGTTGATGTGGGAAACCATGAGGGCAGTGTCTCAGGCTGCCGTCTCACCGGCAGCCGCAACTTCCGGGTGACCGGCTCAGCCCACTAGGCTCTGCTGGCGTGCGCGTTGTGATTGCCCGGTGCAGCGTCGACTACGTCGGCCGCCTGACCGCCCACCTGCCCCTGGCCACCCGGTTGCTGATGGTCAAGGCCGACGGGTCGGTGCTGATCCACAGCGACGGCGGGTCCTACAAGCCGCTCAACTGGATGTCGCCGCCGTGCTCGATGGCGCAACTCGAACCCACCGCGGACGAAGCCGAGGAAGGCGTGCAGAGCGTCTGGTCGGTGCAGCACGCCAAGTCCGAGGACCGCCTGCATGTGCGGATCCACGAGGTGCTGCACGACTCCAGTCACGACCTCGGAATCGACCCCGGGCTGATCAAGGACGGGGTCGAGGCGCAATTGCAGCAACTGCTCGCCGAGCACATCACGACCCTCGGCGAGGGTTACACGCTGATCCGGCGCGAATACATGACCGCGATCGGACCGGTGGACATCATGTGCCGCGACGCCGACGGCGCCACCGTGGCCGTCGAGCTCAAGCGCCGTGGCGACATCGACGGCGTCGAACAGCTGACCCGCTATCTGGAGCTGCTCAACCGTGATCCTCACCTCGCGCCGGTCAGCGGCGTGTTTGCGGCCCAGCTGATCAAGCCGCAAGCGCGTGTGCTCGCCGAGGACCGCGGGATCCGTTGCGTGACGCTGGATTACGAAGCGCTCAAAGGCATGGATGACACCGAAGCTCGACTGTTCTGAAGGGTAGGAGGCCACCGTGATCGAGAGCGATGGACCAGGTATGACGCGCGCCGCCATCGCCGCGCCGAATGCGCTTGCGGCGCAGGCAGGCATGGACGTCATTGCCCTCGGCGGGACTGTGGTCGACGCCGCGATCGCGGCGCAGGCAGTCACCTACGTGACCGAGCCAGGCATCGTCAGCGCGCTCGGCGGAGCGTTCGTCAACGTCTGGCCGGCGGGCGCGGACCCGCAGGTGATCGACGGCAACTGCGAGATGCCGGGCCGCAGCGCGGCGCCGGACCGTCTCGGAGGCGGGCTGCGCGCCATACATCTCGAATACGGGGGTGGCATCACGATCAACGCAGGGGCCGGATCCGTCGCAACGCCAGGGTCTTTCGCGGCATACGGGATGGCGCACGAGCGATTCGGCCGAGCACCGTGGTCCGACATCCTGGGTCCGGCGATCTCGGTGGCGCGCGAGGGGTTCGTCCTGGGCCAGGCGGCCGGGCACTACCTGCAGCTGACCGGCCGCCTGCTGTGGTCGTTCGACGAGCAGACCAAAGCGCAGCACTTCGCCGGCGACGACCCGGCCGGGCCGGGCACCCGGATGGTCAACACTGACCTGGCGAATTCCTTCGAAACCATTGCACATCAGGGCATTTCGGAGATCTACACCGGATCGCTCGGTCACTCCGTCGCCGACCACGTGACGTCGACCGGCGGCCTGCTCGGTCGCGCGGACTTGGCGGCATACCGGCCCGTGTGCCGGCCGGCATCTCGCGCCCGGCTCGGCGACTGGGACGTCGCGCTGAACCCGCCACCGTCCATCGGCGGGCCGGTCCTCACCGCGATGCTGCGGCTGATCGCCGAACGCGGCATGAGCCCGGAGGCCCTGCTGCAGATCCAGGCCACCGTGCTCGGCTACCGCGCGACGCACCTGGACCGGGCCTCCGACCTGCGCGAAGCGGGTGCGGAGCTGCTGCTCGCCCTCGAGACCACCGGCCTGGAGTCGCTGCCCACCAGTCAGGACACCGCACACGTCTCGGTGGTGGACAGCGCCGGAAATGCCTGCGCCATCACGACATCCGCGGGCTACTCGTCGGGGGTGACAGTGCCCGGGACCGGGCTGGTGCTCAACAACTGCCTCGGCGAACCGGAGCTCAACCGGCTCGGCCTGCACGCGCTGCCGCCCGGCACGCGACTGGCGTCCAACATGGCGCCGACGACGGCGCGGTCCGCGGCCGAGGGTGTCACGCTCGCCGTCGGCACTCCCGGTGCGGACCGCATCACCACGGCGCTGGCCCAGGTGATCGCCCGGCACTGCGTGGGAGGGGAAGAACTGCAAGCCGCGATCGACGCGCCCCGCATGCACGTCGAACTCGCGCCCGATGGCGTGCGACTGCACCACGAGCCGGACGAAGCGGCCACCGCAGCAGCACTCGCCGCCGGGGTGACGGACGTGCCGCACGAGGCGTTGGACATGTATTTCGGAGGGGTGGGCGCGGCATACGCCACGGAGGGCGGTGAACTCGTCGCTGCGGCCGACCCACGACGGGCTGCCGCGACGGCTGTCAGCTGAGTCCGGGTGCGAGGATCGCCGGTTGCGGGATCAGCTGCCGCGACAGCGGTATGACGCGATGCAGCCCGGTCGCCCGCATCAGCCGCTCGAGGCGCAACGACGCGTCGGCCAGGACCAGCCGGCGGCCGGCGCGCACGGCCCGGTGATGCGCTCCAACGATGACACCCAGACCGGTGGCGTCGCCGATCTCCGCGTCGCCCAGGTGGAGCACCAGATCGCCCACACCGTCGTCGACCGCGGCGCTCAGCGCGATCCGCACATCGGCAACCGTGTGCACGTTGAGTTCGCCCCGCACTGCGAGTTCGCTTCCGCAGCGCACCACATCGATCCGCACCACGTCGTGGTCGTTGACTCGAGCCATCGTTCCGCCACCTTCCCCGGCTGGGTGTCGAACGTCCGGAGGGCGCGCAGCCGCGCCTTCTGTAGTCATTGACGCACGGCAACGTGGGATTGTTGGGCAGGTCAGGGTCACGTTTTGGTAAATCGGCGTAACGATCGGCTGCCTCGCACGATTTACGTGTCTGCGACGATGTCCCCATGGTCATCCTGAGCCGCATCTACACGCGCACCGGCGACGCCGGCACCACCGCCCTCGGAGACTTCAGCCGCACCGGCAAGAACGATCCCCGCCTGATCGCGTATGCCGACACCGACGAGACCAACTCGGTGATCGGAGTCGCCGTCGCGGCAGGCGGCCTGGGCGGCGAACTCGATGCGGTGCTGCATCGGGTGCAGAACGAGCTCTTCGACGTCGGCGCCGATCTGTGCAACCCATTGGTCGAGGACCCGGCATACCCACCACTACGCGTGAAACAACCCTGGATCGACGATCTGGAGGCCGATTGCGACCGGCTCGGCGAGCAGGTCGAGACGCTGCGGTCGTTCATCCTGCCCGGCGGATCCGTCGGCGCCGCCCACCTGCACCTCGCCCGCACGGTCGCGCGACGGGCGGAACGTGCCGCCTGGCTGGCCCTGGAGACGTATGGCGATCAGCCCGCTCCCGCCGGAAGTCCCAAGGGCACCGGCGGCGTCAACCCGCTGACTGCGCAATACCTCAACCGCCTGTCCGACCTGCTCTTTCTCGCTGCCCGCGTTGCGAATCTGCCCGCGGGCGGCGACGTGCTCTGGCAGCCCGGCGGTGGGCGGGAGGAGCACCCCGCCGCGCCGCCGACTGACGCCGCAAACACTCACTGACGCAATTGCGACTGCGTCACTCGGGTGCGCAATGCGTCAGTGACGCTAGGCGACGTTGGCGTTGAGGCCAGGGGGCGCCGACTCCGACCAGGACCGCAGCGCGGTGTAATCACCGGGCGCAATGGCGATGGTGAACCGATCGTCACCGACGGTGCACTCGACCTGCACGGGATCGAGCATGCCGATCGGCTTGGCGCGCTGCACCGGCATGGGTGCGCCGAGGTCGAGCTCGCCACGCGACCAGACGAGTTGTGGACGGACGCCCACCCCGATCACCGAGAACCACTGGACGCAGTCCGTCGACAGTCGTGTCATCCCGAGCTTCCAGCCGTCGTCGCCGCGTTGCACCGCGACCATGGCGAGGGGCTCGCCGCGCGCGATGATCCGGCGGCGCGCCACGAGCGACGCCAGCCCGAGCACGATGACCAGGACGACGCACACGACCCCGACTGCAGCCCAGTCGATGGTCGCAATCACGGTGTAGCTCTCAGGCGCCGAGGCTCGCCGCGTCGACGCGCTCGGCAACCAGCGTGACCTTGTCGTTGTCGACCGAGATGAAGCCGCCGTTGATGGTGACTGTCTGGCGCTCCCCACCGACCGGGTCGATCAGCACGTCCCCGTCGCCGAGCACCGCCAGCAGCGGCTCGTGCTGCGGCAGGATTCCGATCTCACCCTCGATGGTGCGCGCGGACAGCTGGCGGGCCTCGCCGGACCAGACGACGCGGTCCGGGGCAACGATTTCGACCTGCAGGCTCACGAAGAGTCAGCTCCTTGGGATGTACGGCGATATGCTGCCGAACGGACGGGGGACCACCTCAAGCTTACCGGGCGGCGAGGGGTGCTCTGTCCAGGTTCCCAGGGATTGCGCAGACAAGTCCCGGAACCTGTGCACGGACGCCGGCGTTGAGCAGCGAAATGGCCATACTGACCAGTCCCGACCTGGGGGTCGCCTTCCTGACGTTGTTCGCCCTCGAGCTGGTGCTCGGCATCGACAATGTCGTCTTCATCTCGATCCTGACAACTCGCCTGCCGGAACGCCAGCGCGCCCGGGCCAGGACCATCGGGCTCGGACTCGCGCTGCTGATGCGGATCCTGCTGCTGGCCATCGCCTCGTGGATCATCGGACTCACCGCCACGATCTTCTCGATCGGCGATGCCGCCGCATTGCAGTTCTCCGGTCGTGACCTGATCCTGCTGCTGGGCGGCCTCTTCCTGGTCTACAAGGCGGTCACCGAGATCCACGACAAGCTGGAGGGCGAGGACGCCGAGTCCACCGGCCGCGCGAGCACGAGCGCGACGTTCGCCGGCGTGATCGTGCAGATCCTCCTGCTCGACGCCGTCTTCTCGCTCGACTCGGTGATCACCGCCGTCGGGATGGTCGACCAGCTGTCGATCATGATCGCCGCGGTCACCCTGTCGATCGGCCTGATGATGATCTTCGCCGGCCGGATCAGCTCCTTCGTCAACCGGCATCCGACGGTGAAGATGCTCGCGCTCAGTTTCCTGGTGCTCATCGGGTCGACCCTGATCGCCGAGGGTTTCGACATACACATCGACAAGCCGGTGATCTACGGGCCGATCGCATTCGCGATGGCCGTGGAGGCGCTGAACCTGACCTACCGCAAGCGGCAGGCGGCGCGAGCCACGACTCAGCAGGGCGACTGACTCAGCGCTCGACGACGATCGCCATCGGGGTCTGCTCGCCACCCTGGCCGAGCGGGTTGTCCGCGAACATCTCCTCGAAGCGCGTCGTGTCACCCGGCACGTCGGTGCCGAGGACGTTGCGCCCGATGTCGTTGGCATCCATCACGATCGTCCCCCCGAACGTGTCGCGGTATGGCGCCGGCACCCGCTCACGGATCGCGGCAGTAAGCCGGGCGGCGACATCGTCCGGGTCCTTGGGCGCCAGCTTCGCCGAGACGTTCGAGGGGTATGCCGAATACTCGGTCGGGCCGTCGATCGCGCGGATGTCGCCGCCGACGAGTTCGTAGAACATCCCGCGCTTGCCGATCAGCTTGCCGACCGCTCCCCCGGCGCTCGCGTAGAGAACGCGCGGCAGACCGGCCTCCTGGATCGCCAGCTGCATGGTGAACGGGGAGCCGAGCCCTATGCCGGCGGGCGTGCGCGTGACGTACTTCGACAGCACCCGCGCCGGGCGGCCGACGTTGATGTCCCAGATGAAGTAGGACCGGCCCTGCGTGATCGCCACGATCTTCTCGGAAATGAAGTAATACCAACGCTTTCCGGCCATCTCGGCGGCCTGCTCCGGGTCGCCCTGCAGCGTCTCGAAGAAGCGGTCGATCTGTGCCAGCACGCGAGCGTCGAGATCGTCGTCGCGGCTGAACAGCTCGGTGCGCAGCGGGTAGCGGCGCACCGTCACGCCGGACGCAGTGACCAGGTCGAGCTCCTTGTCCGCATTGGGCTCCAAGTCGGTCTTGACGCGGACCGGCTGGTCGGCCTCAGAGTCCTTGTCGTCGAAGAACTCCTGCAGCCACAGCTCGACGTTGAGCAGCCGCCAAAACTGCATGGAGTCCACGCCGTTGCTGCCCTTGATCCACCCCTCGAACGCGTGCAGCACTTCGTTCTGGTCGAAATACGGTCTGTTCGCGAAGGATTCGGACAAGAAGATGTTGTAGAAGTAATTCTTCAGCCGCATGAACCACTCGCCCTGCGGCGTGGTGAAGCCGATCTTGTTACGCCGCCGGTTGATCAGGTCGGGCAGCAGCCCGCGGGTCGCGTCGCGCAGGATGCGCTTGTTCCAGCCGCCCTTGATGATCGCCTCGTCGGACAGGGAGAAGATGAACTTCACGACTTCCTTGTCCAGGAACGGCACGCGGCCCTCCAGGGAGAAGCGCATAGTGTTTTTGTCCTCGTAGCGCAGCAGCGACGGCAGCGACCCGACGAACAGGTCCTCGATCAGCCGCAACTTCAGGTTGCTGCCCTCGACCCGGTAGGTCTCCCCGGCATACTTCTGCCGGAAGTCCGGCGCCAGGAAGGCCGTCGCGGGGATGCTCTTCTTGCCGGTCAGCTTGTCCTTGAGCTTGAAGCGGCCCAAGCGGTAGAGCACGTCGAGGCTCTTGGACAGCTCCGCCGCCGCCTGCTTGGCGCCCTGCGCACGCAGCTGGCGCAGGTAGACGAAGTAGTAGGGGATGTAGCCGGCCATCATCTCGTCGGCTCCCTGGCCGTCGAGCAGCACGGTGACGTGCTGCGTTGCCTCGCGCATCACCTGGAACTGCGCGTAGGGGCCGGAGGAGATCAGCGGCTCTTCCTGCGTGCGAATGAAGTCACGCAGGTCGGCCTTGAACTCGTCCGCGGTCGGCTTGATCTTGTGCGCCGCGACGTGGCCCCGGCAGCTGTCGAGGACGGCATCGACATACTTCTCCTCGTCGTTCGCCGACCCGGGGAAGACCGCGGAGAACGTATTCTGTTTGGTGCCAACGGATTCGGTGGTCGTCTCGTCGCCGGAGTTCAGCAGCTGGTTGATGATGACGGCGACCGCGCTGGAGTCGAGACCGCCGGAGAGCGACGTGCCGACCGGCACCTCGGACTGCAGCCGCAGGCGAACGGCCTCGATCAGCCGGGCCTTGTAGTCGGCGGCAGCCGCCTCGTCATACGGCCGCTGCTCCGTGGCCAGTTCGGCAAGCTCCTCACGCAGGCGGGTGTATGGCGCCCGCGCCGTCCCGCTCGCGTCGACGGTGAGGGCCTCACCGGGCTCGAGGCGCTCGATGCCGTCGAAGAACGTCTCGCGGCCGTCCTCGTGGATGCGGAAGCGCAGGTAGCGGTAGATCGTGCGGTCGTTGGGCTTGGCGTCATACAGGCCGGACGCCAGGATCGACTTGATCTCCGAGGCGAACAGGAAGGTGTCGCCCACCTGGGCGACATACACGGGCTTGATGCCGAAGTGGTCGCGGCTGAGCGTCAGCCGCTGGTCGGCCGAGTCCCAGATCGCCAGGCCCCACATGCCGTTGAAGCGGTCGAACGCGTCGGTGCCCCACTCCGCGAACGCCTCCAGCACGACTTCGGTGTCGGACTCGGTGGTGAAGGTGTGCCCGAGCTCCTGCAGCTGCTCGCGCAGCGGCAGGTAGTTGTAGACCTCTCCGTTGTAGACCAGCGTGTAGCGGCCGTCGGCGGTGGTCATCGGCTGCTGGCCGTGCGCCACGTCGATGATCGACAGGCGCCGGTGGCCCAGGCCGGCCGCGCCGTCGGTGAAGGAGCCCTGCCCGTCCGGCCCGCGGTGCGCCTGGCAGTCGTTCATCCGCTGCAGCACGGCTGCATTGCCGCTGGGGCCGAGGTACCCGACGATTCCACACATGGGGGCCAGCCTATTTGGCGCGCACAGTGCGATGCGAAACGGATCAGCCCGACCCTGGCCGAGAGGAGCAGGTCCGCAGTTCCGGACGGCTGACCGGACGCACGGGACACATGCCGCTTGCTAGCCTTCCACAGGTTCTTCATGGAATCGTTATGGATCGTCTGCTGACCAGAGGAACAGACCATGTCGTCGACGTGATGCAAAGGGTGACTCCTGGGTGGCCATGAAGCTCCCAACCCGTCCGAGCTCACCGGAGGGCGACGACGGACCACCGTCGCGCGGCTCCCGGCGCGCAGTCCGATCCGCGCAGACCAAGGGGGTGCACGTACAACGACCCGACATCCAGGGAATGCGCGCCGTCGCGGTCCTGCTGGTCGTCGTCAGTCATGCGCAGCTGGCCGGCCTGCTGGACGGCGGATACATCGGCGTCGACGTCTTCTTCGTCATCTCCGGCTTCCTGATCACCGGTCTGCTGGCCCGCGAGGTGCGCTCCTCCGGGCGGGTGTCGTTCGCGGACTTCTACGCCCGGCGTGCGCGCCGGATCCTGCCGGCCGCATCGGTCACCCTGGTCATGACGTTGCTGATCTCGACGATCGTCTACACCGACGGAGATCTCAGCCAGGTCAGCACCGACGTCACGTGGGCGGCGTTCTTCGCGGCCAACCTGCACTTCGCACAGGCCGGCAACGACTACTTCGCCATCACCAGCCTCCAGACGCCGGTGCAGCACTTCTGGTCGCTGGCCGTCGAGGAGCAGTTCTATCTGGTCTGGCCCGTGCTCATCGCACTCATGCTGCTCATCCCCTGGCGTCGCCGCGAACGGCACAGGGCACATGGCCCACGAGCCACGCGCAGCCGCATCATGCTGGGGCGGGTGCAGGCACTGCGGCGGGCGGGCGTGCTGATCGGGCTGCTCAGCGTGGCTTCACTGATCTGGTCGATCCACGACACGATCGCGTCGCCGCACTCGGCATACTTCTCGACCTTCACCCGTGGCTGGGAACTCGGCCTCGGCTCGCTGCTCGCGCTCACCGCGCAGCGCGTCTCCCGGCTGTCCGACCCGGTCAAGGCCGCAATGTCCTGGCTAGGCCTGGCAGCGGTCCTGCTCGCGGCGGTCGTCTATACATCGTCGACGCCCTTCCCCGGCTCGGCGGCGCTGCTGCCGGTGCTCGGCGCGGTGCTCATCCTGGCCGGCGGCATCGAGGGCCCTCGGTACGGCGCCACCGTACTGCTCGGGCTGCGTCCGATGCGTTTCCTCGGCGACATCTCCTACTCGATCTACCTGATCCACTGGCCGGTTCTCGTCCTCACGACGGCGTATGCCGGCGGCCATCTGCGGATCCGCGAGAAGCTGGCGCTGATCGCTGTGACCATCGGGTTGTCGTGGCTGAGCTACCGCTTCGTCGAGAAGCCGTTCCGTAGCAAGCGCCGGGCCCGCCACGCCACGCTGCGCGCGCTCGCACTCTGGCCGGTCGCCCTCACCCTGGTGCTGGTGCCGACGATGGTCGTCTACCAGTTCACGACCCGGTCCACGATGACCGCGGCAGCGGCCCAGCAGCTCGCTGCCAAGAAGGCCGCCGCGAAGTCGGCCGTGTCGTCGCTCCGTGACGAGGTCGCGAGCGCAGCCGAGAAGTCCCAGAGCGGAGCCTCCCTGCCGACGACGCTGGTCCCCAGTCTGGTGCATCTGGCGGACGACCGGACCGAGCCGCCCGACGGCTGCTGGGCCGACACGAAGGCGAAGACATCGCACAAGATCTGCCCTGAGGGTGACACCGCCGCCACGAAAACCGTCGTGGTCTGGGGAGATTCGCACGCGGCGCAGTGGCTGAAGCCGCTCAGCGCACTGGCCACGAAGAACCACCTCAAGCTGATCCCGCTGGTCAAGGCCAACTGCATGCCTGCCGACGTCGTGCAGACCTACCAGGGCGGGGGCGCCTACCAGCAGTGCAACACCTACCGCGACTGGGCCCTACAGCAGATCAAGCAGCTGAAGCCGAGCATGGTGATCATCAGCGGCTTGCTGAGCACCCCGATCCTCGACCCGAGCACCGGCACGAAGGTCTCCGACAGCGCGGGGACCAAGCTGTTCGCCGAGGGATCCGCGCGGACCCTGAAGGAACTGAACAAGCTCACCGGCCACGTCGACGTCATCTCCGACCAGTCCCGGCTGACGGAGCCCGCGGGGACCTGCCTCGGCTCGCGCACCGCGACGCTCAGCACCTGCGCCAAGGCGCCCGACAAGGTCACCACCGCTCGCGACGCCGCGTGGCAGAAGAGCGCCGCCGAAACCGGAGCCGGCTACCTCGACATGATGCCGTGGGAGTGCGACGACAACGTGTGTCCGATCGTCGTGGACGGCACGATCGTCTACCGCGACGACCACCACCTCACCACGACCTACGCCGAGCGGCTACAGCCGGTGCTCGCCCAGAAGATCGACTTCGCCACCCTCACCCGAGCGTCGCCCGCCACCCGGACGTGACACGATCGGCACATGCTCGCGATCATCGGTGCCGTCCTCGCCGCGATCGCGTATGGCGCGGCGACCATTCTGCAGGCCATCGGCGTGCAGCGGATGGCGGCCGCGCCGGAGGGCGCCGGGCTCGTCGCCCGGGCCGCGGCCGGCTGGCTGTATGCCGTGGGCCTCGCCCTCGACGGCCTCGGCTTCGTGCTCAGCTTCGCCGCACTACGGTCGCTGCCGCTCTTCCTGGTGGAGTCCATGCTCGCGTCGTCGGTCGGTGTCACGGCCGTCCTGGCGGTCGTGATGTTGCACGTGCGGCTCTCCCGGCTGGAGGTCGCCGCACTCGTCGTGACCGGAATCGGGCTGATATTGCTGGCAATCAGCGCACACGAAGGCGCCGGGAAGGCGCTGCACGGCGCCGGCGGGTGGGTGCTGCTCGGTGGCAGCGCGGTGGTGGCTCTGATCTTCGGCGCCGGTATGGCGGACCGCAACGCGACGCGTTCGTCGGTCATCCTCGCCGTGGCCAGCGGTCTCGGGTTCGGCCTCAGCGGCATCGTCGCACGTGTACTGCAGGTGTCAGATCCCTTGTGGCACACACTGTTTCAGCCCGAGCTATGGGCGCTGCTGGTCGGTGGCGCGATCGCGCTGGTCGCCTACGGCTTCGCGCTCGACCGTGGCCGGACGACGAGCGTCGCCGCCATCACGTTCGCGGTGGAGACCATCGTGCCCGCTGCGGTCGGGCTGATGTTCCTCGGCGACGACATCCGCCACGGCTTCCTGCTCGTCGCGCCGCTCGGATTCGTGGTCACGCTCGCGGGATGCCTGGCGCTCGCCGGCCGCGCCGAGATCGAGTGACGGCCGGGCGCCACCCGGATCCGGCCAGGTGTGCACCTCGCCGATGACGGCGACGCCGACCTGCGCACCCGCCCAGGGCGGCGTCGGACCGGCGCTGCGGGCGATCAGTTCCGGCATACCGCTCACGCCTTCGAGTTCCACGATCGTGTCGTGCCCGTGGTAGCGGACGGCGTGCACGAGCGCGACGGTGTCGCCGGAGCCCGGCGGCACCGAGAGCCGGAGTTGCTCGGGCCGCACCAGGACCCGGCATGGACCGACCTGTGGGTCGCCGCCCGCGTCCGCACACACCAGGACGCCGAAGGCCGTGTGCACCCGCTGACCCGCCCGCCGCCCGGGGAGCACGTTGGCCGTGCCGATGGCGGCGGCGATCTGCGGCGAGGCCGGGTGCTGGTAGACGTCCTGCGGGCTGCCGTCCGCGTCGATGCCCCCGTCCCGCAACAGGACTACCCGGTCGGCGAGCGACAGTGCCTCGTCCTGGTCGTGCGTGACGAGCACGGTCGTCGTGTCCGTGCGCTGCAGGATCGAGATCACCTCGCCGCGGACCACCTCGCGCAGTGCAGCGTCCAGGGAACTGAACGGCTCGTCGAGCAGCACCACCTGCGGCCGGATCGCGAGCGCGCGAGCGAGCGCCACGCGCTGCTGCTGGCCTCCGGACAGCTGATGGGGCATCCGCCGCCCGAGTCCGGCGAGCCCGACCAGTTCCAGCAGTTCGCCGACCCGGGCACGGCGTTGCGCGCGGGGCACCCCGAAGCCGACATTGGCCGCGACGTTCAGATGCGGGAAGAGCGCGGCGTCCTGCGGGACGTAGCCGATGCCCCGGTGCTGGGGGCCGATCGCGCGGCCGGCGTCGTCGACGACGCGCCCGCCGATGGTGATGCGTCCGCGGTCGACGGTGTCGAAGCCGGCGATCAGCCGCAGCAACGTGGTCTTCCCGCTGCCGGAGGCACCGAGGATCGCCGTGACGTCCCCGGCGCCCACGTCCAGGTCGATGTGCCGCAGCACGCCGGTGGCGCCATACGATTTGGCGACGTCGCGGATCGCGATGGCCGCAGTCTCGCGCCCGGTCATCACGCACTCACCGGCTTCGGCCGGCGCGGCGTGCGCGACTCGCGATCGAACCACAGCCCGAGCAGGGTCCCCGGCAGCACGGCCATGGCCACGATCACCAGCGCGTAGGGCGCGGCAGCCCCATTGGCGACCTCGCTCTGATAGGCCCAGAACTGGGTGGCCAGCGTCTCCACCCCGATCGGCGCGAGCACCAGAGTGGCGGTGAGCTCGGTGATGGCGGTGAGGAAGACCAGGCAGAAGCCCGCCACCAGCCCGGGCGCGATGAGCGGCACCGTCACCCGGAAGAAGACGGTGACCGGATGACGACCGAGCGACACTCCGACGTCGGCGAGTTCGGGCGGCGCCTGCGCGCAGGAGGCCCGCACACAGACCAGCGCGAGGGGAAAGAACAGCAGCGCGTAGGCGACGACCAGCAGCGTGCTCGTCTGGTAGACGCTGTAGGCGAATCGGGTCGCGAAGTAGACCAGGCTCAGCGCGATCACCACCCCGGGAACCGCCTGGGTGACGAACGTGGACCGCTCCAGCACGTCCCGGGTCCGGGTATGACGCCGCAGCGTCATCAGTGCCACGGGCGTCGCGAGCACGACGGCGAGCAGTGCTCCGCCCGCGCTGTATTCAAGCGTGGACCAGGTCGCCTGTCCCAGCGTCGCGACCGGCGGCAAGGTCGTCGCCCGGCTCTGCCGGATCCAGTAGACGAGAGTGCCGACCGGGACCCCGACGCCCAGGCCGGCGAGACCGAGCAGCGCCAGCATCGCCGGAACGGCCGCCGGTCGCCACCGGGGCGGCTCCGGTGGCCGCCGCACCCCTGTCGCCATACCTCCGTCGCGGCGGGAGAGGAGTCCGTCGGCGCCGAGGACGAGCAGGCCGAGCAGCACCAGTGGCATCGACAGCGCACCGGCCGCCTCGGGCTCGAATTGGAACTCGGTGAACACCTCGGTGGTGAACGTGGGATAGCGCAGGATTTCGAAGGCGCCGTACTCCGAGATCACGGTTAGCACGACGAGCACCGTTCCGCCGAACAGCGCCGGGGTGAGCTGCGGCAGGCTGACCCGCCAGAACGTCGCCAGCCGGCCCACACCCAGTCCGTGGGCGGTGTCCTCCAGCACCGGGTCGGATCGCCGTAGCGCTGCGGCGACCGGGAGGTACACCAGCGGGTAGGTGCCCAGCACCATCACCAGCGTCGCACCGCCGAGCGGGTTGATCCGCGGGTCGATCAGGTGCCACGCCCAACCGACCACGAAGTCCGGCATCGCCAGCGGCAGCACGAGCAGCACCGTCCAGAGCCACCGCAGCGGCAGCCGGGTCCGCTCGGTCGCCCACGCGGCGGCGACGCCCACGGCAGCCGACAGCACGGCCACGAGAACGGCGAGCACGACGGTATGGCGCAGCAGCATCGCCGACCTGGACCGGAACAGCACCCGGTGGATCTCGCCCCACCCGGCCGCTTGGGCGTCGGTCGCCAGCAGGATCAGCGGCGACAGCGTGACCAGCGCGATCACCGCGCCGACGTAGACGGCGGCGTGCCGCCGCAGGAAACGCATCGACCCGCCGTTCAGATCAGGCCGGCGCGCTGCAGCAGGTCCTTGGCTTGCAGTCCGGTGCCGAGGTCAGCCGGGCTGAACGCATTCGGTTCGTAGCTCGATATCGGCGGCAGTGCGGGGTTCGCGGGAATGCCCGGCTTCACCGGGTATTCGAAGCTCTCGCCGGCCTCCAGCACCTCCTGGCCGGACTTGCTGGTCATGAAGTTCAGCAGCTCCTGCGCAGCAGCCTGGTGCTTACTCGACTTGAGCACGGCAGCACCGGAGATCGCCTTGACGAACCCGGGGTCGTGCGGCGCGAAGTAGGCAAGCTTGGCGTTACCCGTGCCGCCGGACACGACCGCCTTGAGGCGGTAGTAGTAATAGTGGTTGATCACCGCGAAGTCGGTGATGCCCTGCGAGACGTCACTGGTCAGCGTCTCGTTGTCGGGCACGTTGTCGTTGGAGCCCGCGTTGGCCCGCAGACCCTTGAGCCAGGCGAGCGTTGCGGCGCTGCCCTTGGCGCGGTCCACCGAAGCCACGATCGGCCAGAAGTCGGTCTCGGCCGGCGCGATCTCGATCTTGCCCTTGTAGCGGGGGTCGGCCATGTCCATGATCGACTTCGGCAGCTGCGCCTCGCTGATCTTCTTGGGGTTGTAGATCATCGCGCTGATGCGGGCCGACACTCCCACCCAGTCGCCGTCCGCGGCGCTGTCGGCCTTCGGCACCTGGGCGAGCGTGCCGGAGTCGACCTTCGCGAGCATCCCGCGGTCGGCGAGCTGCTGCAACCAGTTGGAGTTCTCCGTGTAGAAGACGTCGGCCGGGGACCGCGAGCCCTCCTTCTCCAGCTGCGCGGTCAGCACGTCCTCGTCGTTGGCGTCGATCCGGACGTGGATGCCGGTCTGCTGTTCGAAGGCCGCGACCATCGCGTCCGTGGTCTGCGGGTGCTGCGCGCTGTAGAGCACGATCGTCTGGCCGCGCAGCGAGCTCCCGCTGCCGGTGGCCGTCGAACCCTTCGCGGAGCCGCCGCACGCCGCCAGCGAGCCGACCAGGACGGCGGCGAGCACGGACATGCCGAGGGTGGTGACCCGGCGGTGAGTGACTGCGGTGCGACGTGTCATGACTGCGTGTTCCTCGTAGGTCGTGCCGCGCGCAGCGGCGGGGTGATCGGTGGCGGTGATCGGTCGGGTCGGGTCGTGGGGTCCGTCAGGTCAGGTGCGTCAGGTCAGCAGGGTGCGACCGATCCAGTCCCCCGACTGCGTCGCGCCCGGCGGCACGGCGAAGACCGCACTCGCGGTATGGGTGATGAACTCGTTCATGGCGTCGTTCTCCGCAAGCCTGGCGTTGATCGGCACGAACGCCGTGCGCGGATCCTTCTGGTAGGCAAGGAAGAGCAGGCCCGCGTCATACTCCAGCGATTGCCGCCACGGGGGCCAGCGTTCGGTGAACGGGGTCGTGCCGTTGTTGTAGGCGAACGCCCGCCGCATGATCACGGCGCCGTTGTTCGCCTGCGGGGACGCCAGCCGCACGTGCGCGGTCTGCGGTATGACGGGGTCCCCAGCACTGGTTTTCGCCGACAGGTCCAGTGCGGAGAACTCGCCGTGACCGCCGAGGGGCGCGCCGCTCAGCTTATGCCGGCCGATGACCTGTTCCTGAGACGAGGGCGCCAGCCGATCCCAGTGCTCCAGCGCCATCCGGATGCGGCGATAGACCAGGTAGCTGCCGCCGCGCATCCAGGCCGGGCCTTCCGAACCGGCCCAGACCGTGGCGTCCAGGTCGGCCGGCGGATGGACGTTGGAGTTGACGGTGCCGTCCTTGAAACCCATCAGGTTGCGGGGTGTGCCAGCATCGTTGGTCGGCGTGAAGCCCAGCTGGGTCCAGCGCAGCGCGGCGACGTCCGGAGCGATGCGCGCGATGCTGCGGATGGCGTGGAAGGCGACCTGCGGATCGTCCGCGCACGCCTGCAGGTAGAGATCGCCCTCACTGTCGGCAGCAGTCAGCTGGTCGCCGGGGAAGTGCGGCAGGACAGCCAGCGCCGGCGGCAGCTTGGCCTTCAGCCCCATCCGGTCCTGCCCGTCCGGGTCGACGAACAGCGACCGGCCGAAACCGACCGTCAGCGTCAGCCGCTGCGGGCCGAGTAAGTACGCCTCCAGCGAATCGTCGGTCGTCGACGGCTGGGTGGCATCTGCGTAGGCGTTGCGGTCGGCGGCATCGTTGCTGGAGTACATCGGCACGGTGTTCGATGAGCCGGTCGTCAGCTCGGCGGCCAGTTTGGTCCAGTCGCGCAGCAACGCTGCGAGGTCTGCGACGCGATCGCTCTTGAGGTCGAACGCGGCGAGCACGGTGTTGCGCTGGGTGTCGGTGGTGATGCCCGTCTGATGCAGGCCGTAGAACGGCTCCCGGCTTCCCTTTGCCGAAGGCGGCGCCGCGACGGCACGACCTACGAAACTCCCGATCACCCCGCCTCCGACGACACCGGCACCCACGAGTGCACCGCCGCGCAGCAGCGAGCGCCGGCTCGGTCCGTTCTCCACAGTGTCCTGGTCCGGTGCGTCCCCAGGTCGCATGTCCGCCATCAGTGCAGCAACGCCAGGGTGTTTTCGTCGTCCTTGACGAACAGGACGCCGTGCCGGTACGGATCGATCGCGAGGTCGAACAGGTCCCCGCTGCCGGCCGGGTCCTGGCCGGTGTTCTCGATCGCGTAGTCCTCGCCGACCTGCTCCCCGGACGGGGTGACTTCGACGATCTTGCCGTTCCGCGCGTTCGCGACCAGCAGATCGCCACCGGGCGCGAACGTCATACCGAGCGGATCGCTCAGCTGACCGCCGCTCGTCAGCGTCGTACCGACCCCTGCCGAGGTAGTGCGGGTGAGAGCGTTCGGCACCTTCTGGACACGATTGCCGACGTTGTCCGCAACGTACAGGGTGCCATTCGAGCCGAGCAGCAGACCGGTCGGACCCTTGACGAAGACGGTCGGGTCGCCGGCCTCGCCATACCCGCTGGCGATCACGGTGTGTGCGGTCACCGTCGGTGGGCTGCTGGCGGTCTGCTTCAGCGTGAGGCGTACGACATTGCCGCCGTGAGCTGTCGCCGTCGGCGAATGCTTCAGGCCCACCAGGGTGTTGTCGACGAACAGGGTGGCGGTGTCACCGTCGTCCTTGACCGTGGCGTCCCACGGACCGTTCAGATATGGCGCACTGATGGTCTTGACGAGCTTGCCCTTCGGAGAAACCACGAGCAGGCACCCCCGGCCTGCGGTGGTCGTCACGCCGTCGGTGCTGGGCAGGCTGCCCACGATGATCCAGCCGGTCTTGAGCTGGACCATGGCTGTGGTGAGGCCGACGCCGCCCGGGCAGCTGCGCTTGGCGCCCGCGAGATTGGCAAACACACTGACGCTGCCCTTCGGATGCATGTCGACGATCGTCGTGCCGGTGCCCTGGAAGTTCGAGCGGTTGTTGAAGTTGTCGACCAGGACGTCGCCGGCCCGCTCCGAGCCGATCGTGCGGGTCACGGGCAAGATCGCGTACGGGTTCTCGTCGCCGTTGGCCGGGGTCGTCGAACCGAGCACCGTCACCGTCTTCTTGCCGGCGAGGTAGGAGCCCGGCTTCGGCCGCAGCACCGTGGCGGCGCTCGCGTCGAGTGCGGAGATCTGTTTGTCCGCGAATGCCTTGGCTTGATGCCCGGTCAGCCCCTGGGGCGTGGACGTCTTCGATCCCGAACTGCTGCATCCGGCGGCAGTCACGGCCAGTGCCATCACCGCAGCAGCGAGTCCGACCCGGCGTCCCGAGGTCCGCACGACACTCATGACCACGACTACTCCTCAGCAAAATTTAGGTAAGCCTTCGCTTTATTAGGCGAGGCTTTGCTTAGTTAAGAGGGGGTTGATGAGTGGACGCTGGGAAAAGCCTGCCGTCAGGCTCAATGCCCGGGGCGCGTCAGAGCCGGCGGCTAGCGCCGTGCGGACTGTGCGGCGTCCGCCGCCCGGGCGAGCCAGGCGGGCGCGTCGCCATACCGCTGGGAGGGGATCAGCCGTCCGGCCGCGCTGTCCTCGACCAGTTGCGCCATCCGCCGGTCACGCGTCGCCTGCTGTTTGGCGCTGGTCACCCAGTTGACGCACACACGGCGGTAGGTCGCGGTCGCGGTTACCCAAAAGGCTGTAGCCGCAGGCGAATCCGCGAGTTGCGCGGCATAGTCGTCGGGCAGCTCCAACACACCCGCCCGCTCGTGCGCGTATGGCGCAGGCTCGCGCCGCCGCGCCTCCCACACGGCGAGGCCGGCCGGCTGCATCCGTCCCTCCGCCCGCAACTGCTCGACCAGCTCGAGGTTGACCTTGCTCCAGTGACCGGTGCGCTTGCGCGGCGTCCAGCGCTGCCGGACGAAGTCGTCGTCGATGCGCTGCACCACCGAGTCGATCCAGCCCCAGCACAGCGCCTCCCGCACGGCCTGCGCCCAGGTCAGACCCCGGTCGGGCACGTGCTTCTTGGCCAGTCCCATCCACAGCTCGGTCTCCCGGTCGTGGTGCGCAGCCAGCCAGGCGCCGAACTCCGCCGCGTCGGCGAAGAACCGCGCGGGACGCTCCGGCGAGCCGCCGAGACGGCCGGGGACCTTCGGCATACCCACCAGCCTGCCAGGGTCCACCGGCGCTCCGCGGCGCCCCCGCCATACAGAACGCGCGCTCCAGCGCGCGATCTGCAGAGCGCCGAATACAGTGCAGTGGCCCGCCCGTTCAAGTTTTCTCGATTTTCACGTATGTTGAACACATGGCAACAATTGAACGCGCGCGAGGGGACGAGTCACCGCTCGTCACCACGGTGCTCCGCCAACTTGAACACCTGGGTCTCGCTGCACAGTGGGAGCCGGGTGACCGCGTCCTCGCGAACGTGACAACGGGGACTCTCCACCTCGCCGACGGCGCGCTACAGCGTGCGATCCCCGCAGTGGCGGCACCTCGCGCCGCCACTGCGGATCTGACGTTGCTGCCTCACGACGACCGCACGGTCCTGCTGACAACCACCGTCTCACCCGCACACGCGGCGCAGGTCCACGAACGCGGTTGGGGCGGCTACGTCGACACGGCCGGGAACGCCTTTCTGCGCGCAGAGGGTCTGGTCATCGACATTCAGGGCCGTCGAGCCCCTGTTGCCCGACCCACGCTGTCAGCCGCGTTCACCCGGGCCGGCCTGCCAGTTACTTTCGCCCTTATCCTCTGCAACGACGTCGGCGCCAGCGCAAACCAGCGGAAGCTGGTGCGTCTCAGCGGTGCGTCGATCGGCACCGTCAACAGGGTCGTGCGAGCCCTGCGAGAGCGAACGCCACCGTTGCTGGCACCCGATGGCTACGAGCTGCTAGATACCCATCGCCTTGAGGCCGAATGGCTCTCGGCATACACGGCCCTCCAGCCGACCACCTGGCCAGACGAGCGATACAGCAGCAGCACCTGGCGGACCGCCCTGGACGTCGTCCGGGCAACTGCACTCCCTCCGGGGGCGCTGCTCAGCTCGGAGGCTGCTGCTGCACGGCTGGGAGCACCGATCCGACCCACGACCGCCCTGTTCTACGTCGATGACGGGGGAACGGGGCGGCGGGATCTGATCACGCAAGGGCGCCTCCGCCGAGATGAGGAGGGCACGATTAGCATCCGCCCCGCGTTCTGGCGCCTCACCCCGTCGCCTCCAGAAAAGCAGACGGTCCCGCGGCTCCTGCTCCGTGCCGATCTACTGCTCGAAGACGACCCGCGCATCGACGAGATCCGTCGGAAATTCTTTGACGAGCGCCGATGATCGACTTGACCGGACGCACAGATGTCCTCGTGCCGGAGGAGGTCCTCTCCGAGCTGTCGAGCGCGTGCCGCGAGCTTGGGCTTGAGTTCCTCGTCGTAGGTGCGGCGGCACGAGATCTCATCATCCACGCGCGTCAGCAGAGCAACCCCGAGCGAGAGACAGACGACGTGGATATCGCGGTCGCTGTCCGTGCCGAGGGCCAGTTCTCAGACCTCATCCGACGTTTCCCTCTCGTGAGGGGTCACCAGAACAAGATCACGGTGCACGACGTGGAGGTCGATGTCGTCCCATTCGGAGACATAGAACAGGCTCGAACAATTCTCTTTCCGGACGATCACCGTCTTGACGTCAACGGGCTCCAGGAAGCCCACGCCACTGCCGTCAGCGTGCGTATGCCGAACGGTACCGAGATACGCGCGGCCGGCGCACCAGCCCAGACCGCGCTCAAGATCCTCGCGTGGCGCGACCGGCACGAGGCGAATACGAAGGACGGCATCGACCTGCGGGTCATCCTGCTTTCGTTGTCAGCGGACCCATTCGTCAACGAGGTTTGGGGGGATGACGTGGCGCTCGATGCAACCGATGCCGACATCATCACCGCGGCTGCGTTCCACTACGCGCGAATCGCCGCCGAGCCTTTTACCGTGCATGACGGCATGGCGGTGGTCGACGTCCTCCACGACACGACCCTTCGAGCACTCCTCACGCGGGATATGCGCAGCAACCTCTTGGCGCCCTCGCTGCTCGACGCATATGCGAAAGGATTCCTCACGGGTCTGCGGTGCTGAGCTGCCGACACTGAGGCGCCGACCTCAGAGCGCCGACACGAAAATCCCCCCGGAACGCCGAAGCATTCCAGGGGGATTCGCGAGGACGGCGAAACCGGGGTCTCAGTCCTCCTTGGCCAGCTGGGCAGCCTTCTTCTCGACGTCGTCGAGGCCACCACAGAGGAAGAACGCCTGCTCCGGCGTGGAGTCGTAGTCACCGTCGGCGATCTTGTTGAACGCCTCGATGGTCTCCGACAGTGGCACGGTCGAGCCGTCGATGCCGGTGAACTGCTTGGCCACGTAGGTGTTCTGCGACAGGAAGCGCTGGATGCGGCGAGCCCGGTTGACGAGGATCTTGTCCTCTTCGGAGAGCTCGTCGATGCCGAGGATCGCGATGATGTCCTGCAGTTCCTTGTTGCGCTGCAGGATCTGCTTCACACGGACCGCGGTGTCATAGTGGTCCTGGGTGATGTAGCGCGGGTCCAGGATGCGCGACGTCGAGGTCAGCGGGTCCACCGCCGGGTAGATGCCCATCGACGCGATGTCACGCGAGAGCTCGGTGGTGGCGTCCAGGTGCGCGAAGGTGGTCGCCGGTGCCGGGTCGGTGTAGTCGTCGGCCGGCACGTAGATCGCCTGCATCGAGGTGATCGAGTGACCACGCGTCGAGGTGATCCGCTCCTGCAACTCGCCCATCTCGTCGGCCAGCGTCGGCTGGTAACCCACCGCGCTCGGCATCCGGCCCAGGAGGGTGGACACCTCCGAACCTGCCTGGGTGAACCGGAAGATGTTGTCGATGAACAGCAGCACGTCCTGGTTCTGCACATCGCGGAAGTACTCCGCCATGGTCAGCGCCGACAGGGCGACGCGCAGCCGCGTGCCCGGCGGCTCGTCCATCTGGCCGAAGACCAGCGCGGTCTGACCGAGCACGCCCGCCTCGTCCATCTCGACCATCAGGTCGTTGCCCTCACGGGTGCGCTCGCCGACACCGGCGAACACCGACACACCACCGTGGTCGCGTGCCACACGGGCGATCATTTCCTGGATGAGCACGGTCTTGCCGACACCGGCACCACCGAACAGGCCGATCTTGCCACCCTGCACGTAGGGCGTCAGCAGGTCGATGACCTTGATGCCCGTCTCGAACATCTGGGTCTTGGACTCCAGCTGGTCGAAGGCCGGCGGGCGGCGGTGGATGCCCCAGCGCTCGTTGACCTCCAGGCGCTGCCCCTCTTCGAGGTTCAGGCATTCACCGGTCGCGTTGAAGACCTTGCCGAGCGTGCCGTCACCGACCGGCACCATGATCGGGCCGCCGGTGTCCTGCACCGCCTGGCCACGGACGACACCGTCGGTGGGCTGCAGCGAGATCGCGCGCACCATGTTGTCGCCGATGTGCTGCTCGACCTCGAGGTTGATCAGCTTCTTGCCCTCGGTCTCGCCGCCCTCGCCCGACAGGTCGACGTCGAGCGTCAGCAGGTTGAAGAGGCCGGGCATCCCGTCGGTGGGAAACTCGACGTCGATGACCGGACCGATGACCCGCGCCACGCGCCCCACGGCACCCGGCTTGGTCCCTTCCGCCTTCTCGTCGAGAACGTTGGTCTCACTCATTGGTTGTCTCTTTCTCGTATCGAAATGCGTCAGGAGGCATCGGCCAGAGCGCTGGCGCCGCCAACGATCTCGCTGATCTCTTGGGTGATCTCGGCCTGCCGCGCCTGGTTGGCGAGGCGGGTGTAGGTCTTGATGAGTTCCTCCGCGTTGTCCGTCGCCGACTTCATCGCACGCTGCCGTGCGGCGAGTTCGGACGCCGCGGACTGCAGCAGGGAGTTGTAGATGCGTGAGGTGACGTACTTGGGCAGCAACGCGTCCAGCACCTTGTCGGCCTCGGGCTCGAACTCGTACAGCGGCAGCGGGCCCTTGTCGGCCACGCCGTCACCGTCGGTGTCGATGTCGCCCTCGACGACCTCCAGCGGCAGCAGCCGCACGACCTGCGGCTCCTGCGCGACCATGGTCACGAAGCGGGTGTAGACGATGTGGACCTCGTCGACGCCGCCCTCGTCGCTGCCGAGGATGAACTGGTGACCCAGCTCCTCCCCGATCTGCGCCGCGACGTCGAACTCGGGGCTGTCGGTGAAGCCGGTCCACTCCTGCTCGTATTCGCGCCGCCGGAACTTGTAGTAACTCACCGCCTTGCGCCCGACCAGGTAGGGCACGACGTCCTTGCCCTCGTTGGTCAGCCGCTCGATCAGCTCCGCCGACTTCTTGATCGCGTTGACGGAGTAGGCACCCGCCAGTCCGCGGTCGCTGGTGCAGATGAGCACCGCGGCGCGCTTGGGGTTCTCCCGCTCCGTCGTCAGCGGGTGGTCGGTGTTGCTGTGCGTCGCAACGGCCGAGCACGCCCGGGTCAGGGCCAACGCGTATGGCGTCGACTCCTCGACCCGCCGGCGCGCCTTGACCACCCGCGACGCCGCGATGAGCTCCATCGCGCGCGTGATCTTCTTGGTGGCCTGGACAGACCGGATGCGCTGGCGGTAGATCCGCATCTGCGCGCCCATGGTGTCCCCTTCCTAGTCGGAGTGTCGTTGCTCGGCGAGCGAGGTCAGCTCTTCTGCTGCTTGACGATCTTGGCCTGGTCGATCTGGTCTTGGGCAATCTCGTCGTGCGACACTGCGCCCTCGCCACCGTGCGACGATCCGGCCTGGAACTGCGCCTTCAGCTTGTTGATCGCGGCCTCGAAGACCTCGACGCCGCCGTCCTCGAGCTTGGTGCTCTCCTCGATCGCGTCGAGCGCTTCCTTGTGCTCGCGACGCAGGATGTCCAGAAACTCGGCCTCGAAGCGCGGGACGTCCTCGATGGCGACGTCGTCGAGCTGGCCCGTGGTTCCCGCCCAGATCGACGCGACCTGCGCCGACAGTGCGTAGGGGCTGTTCTGCGGCTGCTTGAACAGCGCCATCAGCCGGTCGCCACGCGCGAGCTGGTGACGGGAGGCAGCGTCCAGGTCGGAGGCGAACATCGCGAACGCCTGCATCTCGCGGTACTGGGCCAGGTCGACCTTGATCGAACCGGTGACGCCCTTCATGGCCTTGGTCATGGCGGCACCACCGACACGCGACACCGACACACCGACGTCGACGGCAGGGCGCTGGTTGGCGTTGAACAGGTCGGCCTGCAGGTAGATCTGGCCGTCGGTGATCGAGATGACGTTGGTCGGGATGTATGCCGACACGTCGCCGGCTTTGGTCTCAATGATCGGCAGACCGGTCATCGAGCCGGCACCCAGCTCGTCGGACAGCTTCGCGCAACGCTCCAGCAGCCGGCTGTGCAGGTAGAAGACGTCGCCCGGGTAGGCCTCGCGACCCGGCGGACGGCGCAGCAGCAGCGACATGGCGCGGTAGGCCTCGGCCTGCTTGGACAGGTCGTCGAAGACGATCAGGACGTGCTTGCTCTGGTACATCCAGTGCTGGCCGATGGCCGAGCCGGTGAACGGTGCGAGGTACTTGAAGCCCGCTGCGTCGCCCGCCGGGGCGTTGACGATGGTGGTGTACTCCATCGCGCCCGCTGCCTCGAGCGTCCCGCGGACCTCGGCGACGGTGGAGTTCTTCTGGCCGATCGCGACGTAGATGCAGCGGACCTGCTTCTGCGGGTCGCCGGACTCCCAGTTGGCCTTCTGGTTGATGATCGTGTCGGTGGCGATCGTGGTCTTGCCGGTCTTGCGGTCACCGATGATCAGCTGACGCTGGCCACGGCCGATCGGGGTCATCGAGTCGATGGCCTTGATGCCGGTCATCAGCGGCTCGTGCACCGACTTACGGGAGACGACGTTCGGGGCCTGCAGCTCCAGCTCGCGGCGGGTCTCGGCCTCGATGTCGCCGAGGCCGTCGACCGGGTGACCCAGCGGGTCCACCACACGGCCGAGGAAGGCGTCGCCGACCGGCACGGAGAGCACTTCGCCGGTGCGCTTGACCTGCTGGCCTTCTTCGATGCCACCGAACTCGCCCAGGACGACGACACCGATGTCGTGCACGTCCAGATTGAGGGCGATGCCGAGCGTGCCGTCCTCGAACTGCAGCAACTCGTTTGTCATCGCCGAGGGCAGACCCTCGACGTGGGCGATGCCGTCGGCGGCATCCACGACGGTGCCGACCTCTTCACGGCTGGCGGCACCCGGCTCGTACGACCGAACGTAACCGTCCAGTGCTTCCCGGATCTCGTCCGGACGGATCGAAAGCTCCGTCATTGTTGTCTCCTCTTGTGGCGGACCGCTGTCGGCCCGTTAGGTCGTGCCCGGCGTGGGTATGCCGGAAGGTCTGTCGGGCTCAGCCCGCCATGACGCGGCGGGCATCCTCCAGTCGGGTTGCGATGGTGCCGTCGATGACTTCGTCGCCGACCTGCACCCGCAGGCCACCGACGATGCTCCGGTCGACGACGGTGTTGAGGTGCACCGGCCGCTCGTAGATCCGCGACAGCGACTCGCCGAGCCGGTTTCGCTCGGACTCGGTCAGCTCCACCGCGGAGGTGACGGTCGCCACGAGCCGGTCCCGCAGTGCGGCCGCGATCGCGACGTACGACTGCAGTTCGCGCTCCACCGAACGCTCCCGGGTGCCGCCGGCTGCCAGCCGGGCGAGCCGGATGGTCTCCGGCGCAGCCTTGCCCTTGAGCAGTTTCCCGACCAAGTCGGCCTTGTCCGCGCTGTCCCGGCGACGGTCGGTCAGCGCGTCCTCGAGATCGCGGTCGCCGGCGATGATGCGCTCGAACCGGAAGAGCTCGTCCTCGACGTCGTCGATGCGTCCGGCGCGCTCGGCACCGGTCAGGATCGCTTCGACGCCGAGTCGCTCGAGTCCGAGTCCGAGATCGCGCTCATCGCTCCACCGGTGCCCGACGCAAGCGCGCAACACGTGCTCGGCCGCGTCGCTGACCTTGCCGCCGAAGACCCGGCCGGCCAGGTTGATCCGGCCCGCTGCCTCGGTCGACGGGTCGGTCAGCGCCCGGCGCAAGGATGCACTCGAACCCAGCACCTTGGCGATCGCGAGCAACTCGTCGCCGAGCGCGTCGGCGTCGGAACCCGAGCCGATCTGCGCGCCCAGCGCCTGCCTGGCTGTGGCCAGCGCACGACGAGATGCACCCTGCATCAGGCGTCCTCGGACGACGTCGTCGCAAGCTTCTCCGGCGCGATCGCACCGGAGTCGAGGTCGGCGAGGAACCGCTCGATGATCGCGTGCTGGCGCGCATCGTCGTGCAAGGACTCCCCGACGATCTTGCTCGCGAGATCCGTCGACAGCGCACCGAGGTGCTGCCGCAGCTGAACCTCTGCCTGCTGCTTGGACTGCTCGGTCCGCGCGCTGGCACTGTCCACGATCCGCTGCGCCTCGGCCTGCGCGGTGCCGCGGCTCTCGGCCACGATCTGCGCGCCGTCCTCCTGCGCCTGCTGCCGGATCCGACCTGCCTCCGCCTGAGCATCGGTGAGCGCAGCGCGGTACTTGTCACGCTCGTCGTCCGCCGCAGCCTTCGACTTGTCGAGGTCCTCGAACTGGTCGCGAATCTGCTGCTGCCGCTCGGTCATCGCCTTATTGATCGGCGGGATGAGATACCGGGCGAAGATGAAGAGCAGGATCACGAACGCGAGCAACTCCACGAAGAACGTCCCGTTGGGGACCAGGAAGTTGCTCCCGCCCCCGGCCGGCACGGCCGCGAGCGCACCGCTGGCAATTGTTTCCATCAGTCAATCCTGTCTTGGCGTTGTCTTCTCCGACGCTTACGCGTCACTTACCGAGCACGAAGACGAACAGCGCCATGAATGCGAGGTTGATGAAGTACATACCTTCGACGAGCGCGACCGTCAGGAAGAAGATCGTCTGAAGACGGCCCTGGGCTTCGGGCTGCCGTGCCACACCCTGGATGTATGACGAGCCGGCGAGACCATCACCGATGCCCGCGCCGATCGCACCGCCTGCGAGGGCAAGGCCACCGCCGACAAACGCGCCCGCGGTCTTGATGGCCGAGTCGATGGAGCTGTTGTCTGCCACTGTTTCTCCTTGATTTAGCGCCGATGGCGACGCTTGTGGGATTTACTTTGCGCTGTCCGAGCGTCGCTCAGGCAGCTGAACCGGGTTCGGCTACTTGGGCGGCGACCCGAGACGTCGCCAGGTCTGTGGTGCCGGCGTTGCCGTCGACGACCGTGTGTTCCTCGTCATCGTCGTGCCCGGCCGCCATACCGAAGTACAGGACGGTCAGCAGCGCGAAGATGAACGCCTGGATTCCGCCGATCGCCATGTCGAAGATCTTCCACAGCACCGCGAAGATCACCGACAGGATGCCACCGATCGGAAATGCGCCGGCGAACCAGCCGGTCATCGACGCGATCAGCGAGAGCAGGATGCCGCCGGCGAAGATGTTGCCGAAGAGTCGCAGCGCGAGGGAGATCGGCTTGGTGATCTCCTCCAGGATGTTCAGCGGCAACAGGAATGGAAACGGCTGCAGGAAGTGACTGAAGTATTTCTTCACCCCGCGCTCGCGAATGCCGTAAACCCAGGCGCCGATCATCACCAGGACCGCCATGGCGTAGGTGAGGTTGGTGTCTGCGGTGGGAGCAGGCAACAGGTGCAGGTGTGAGTTGGGCTCGCTCGGGATCATCTCCAGCCAGTTGGCAATGAGGATGAAGAAGAAGAGCGCGGCTGCGAGTGCGACAACTCCTGGGTTGACTCTGCCGAGGTTGTCGTCGACCTGCGCCTGCGTCTCCTTCAGGACGCCTTCCCAGATCAGCTGCAGCTTGGTCGGTACGCGGTCCTCGGTGCGCTTGGTGAGCTGGCGACGTGCCCAGAGGCCGAGGATGATGACGATCAGCGCGGCGACCAGGGTCGTCCAGATCGTGTCGAGGTTGAACGTCATACCGAGGAAGCTGCGCTGAACGTGCTCACCGATCTTGATGTCATCGGAGGCCAGCTGCGTGACCCCGTAGGCGACGGCACTCATTGGTTCTTCAGCTCCTTCAGGAGTGGCAAGGTTGTCATGACCAAAGCGATCAGGCGGAAGATCGCCAAACCGAAAAGAACGCCGATCCCATCCGGCCAGAACCATATGGCAAGACCGATGGCGATGACAGACAGGATCACCAGGCGAACGAGGGTGGAGCCGGTCATCCGCGACCGCGTGGGCTCCTCGCCGGAGCTGATCACGCGCAGCAGCCAGTATTCGGTCGCCAGGTGATTGCCCAGGCCGAGTCCGACGCCGATGGCGGCGCAGACGCCGACGCGCAGTTGTCCGTAGACGCCGAGAATCCAGATCGCGGCCACGGCAAGGGCCAGGGCAACCAGAATGGTCTTGCGCTGACTGCGCACCACCTGGAGCACGTGGTTGTCCTTCATGCCGCGCTCGCCCTTTCGATCTGTGCCGCCGGTGCAAGGTCGCCGTGTTGCCTCGCATGCGGCCTGGTCAGCCTAGTTGTCGTCGTCATACGTGTCAGGCCCCCAATGTGCTGGGGTGTCCGGTTCACCCAGGAACGGACGGATCCGCGACCAGAAGAGCAAGCCGCCGCACAGGATGCCGAGCACGAGTCCGCACAGCGTGAGAATCGGCCGCGTGCCGACCTGACTGTCGAGCCAGAGACCGGCCAGCGTGCCGAGGAAGATACTAGCGGCCGAGGCAGTCCCGAGAGCCGCCAAATAGGCGGCACCTGGGCCCTTGTCGCCGGATTCATCGCAGCTCACTGCAGATCGTGTCCGCGCGGGAGCACGCCCCGGGCACACGACGGACCGACCAGGGGTGGTCGCAGGCGTGTCGGCCATGATCATCTGTCCCATCGAACTGTGGAGCGGGGCAAAGGCGGGGACATCGTCTTCCGCGCCGCAGTGACGGCTGGGCGGGTTTCTCGACGCTGCTCAGATACTCTTCGAGCAGTCCCTCAACTTCCTTGTGAAAGCTATCACAAGCGCCTGATTGGAAGGAAATCGGGGTTTCCAGCAGCTCCGGCAGCCGGCCCGTCAGGTGCGGTTGCGGGTCACCCGCGGCAGGCCGAGCGTCAGCCCCAGACAGACCAGGATGAGCGCCACCAGCAGCATCGAGGCGAGCTTGGTGGACAGGAAGTTGAAGCTCAGCACGCCACCGGAGACGGAGGCCGACCACAGGTAGAGCAGCAGCACCGCGCGGCGGTGCGGGTGTCCCATCCGCATCAGCCGGTGGTGCAGATGCTTCTTGTCGGGGTGCCAGAACTTGCCCCCGCGTCTGACGAACGCGAGCAGCACATCGAGCACCGGCAGCGCGAGCACCAGCACCGGCAGCGCGATCGGCAACAGGATCGCGACCTTGGAGGTCTGCGCGGAATCTGCGGACGGGTCGAAGTTCCCGGTGAACGAGATGAGCGCCGCCGACAGCAACAGCCCGAGCAGCAGCGACCCGGCATCGCCCATGAAGAGCTTCGCCGGGTGGAAGTTGTGCGGCAGGAAGCCCAGACAGCAGCCGACCACTGCCGCGGAGATGAAGGTCGCCAGGTTGAAGACGTCCTCCCCGAAGTCCTGCCGGGTCGAATAACTCCAGATGAAGAACGCCGTCCCGGCGATCGCCGTCGTGCCCGCGGCCAGGCCGTCCAGGCCGTCGGCGAAGTTGACGGCCTGGGTCGTCGCGATGACGACCAGCACCGTCAGCGCGAACAGCACCGACTGCGGGAAGTAGGTCGCCGTCCCGAGGATCGGCAGGAAGAGCAGCTGCACTCTGCCGAGCACCGACATCACCAGCGCAGCGATGATCGTGCCGGCGATCTTGGTGATCGGATCGAGTTCGCGCAGGTCGTCGATCGCGCCGAGCGCCGTGACGATGGCGGCGGCCACCAGCACCCAGAGCAGGCTGTGATAGTCGATCCGGTGACCCAGATAGGGCAGTTGCCGAGCGACGAGTATGGCGGCAGCAAACCCCACCAGCAGCGCCACGCCACCCAGCCGCGGGATCGGCACCGTGTGCACGTCGCGGCCCCGCACCGGCGTGACGGCGTTCCACCGGATCGCCGCCCACCGGATCGCCGGGGTGGTGACGAAGGTGATCGCCGCCGCGACGATGGCGATCAGCAGATATTCACGCACGGACGCTCAGGCTCCGCCTAACGCGACGACTCGCAAGCTCGTCGCCACGCCGCCGGACCCCACACGACCCGTGCCTGTGCTGAATCAACGACAGGACATCGTCCCTGTGCTGAATCAACTGCATAACCTTCACGGCGGGGCGAGGTCCTTCGGTTCGTGATCGGCAACTAGCTGGCTCACAGCTGCGGGTCGGCGGGCTCCCGCAACGGCAGGTCGAGTAGGGCGAGCCTCCCGCAGCCGCGGGTCGAGACCCTCCCACACTCGCTGGTCGAGTAGGGCGAGCCGCTAGGCGAGCCCGTATCGAGACCCACCTGCGCGACGCACAGCCCGCCGCGGAACACGGCCCACTCAGCGAGGGTACGCCGGGAACCGCTCGACGAGCTCCGAAACTCCGGCACGCACCTGCTTGGCGACCGGGTGCTCCGGGTCGCCGTCGCCCTGGGTGATCGCGGTGTGGATGAGGTCGGCGATGACCTTCATCTCGTCGGTGCCCATCCCCTGGGTCGTGACGCTCGGCGAACCCACGCGGATGCCCGAGGCGATGTTGGGCTTGGCCGGGTCGAACGGGATGGCGTTCTTGTTCAGCACGATCCCGGCCGCGTCGGCGCGCTGCTCGGCCTCGGCGCCGGTGACGCCGATGCCCTGCAGGTCGTGCAGTGACAGGTGCGTGTCGGTGCCGCCGGTGGTCGGGCGGATGCCGTGCTCACCGAGCGAGGTCGCCAGTTGCCGGGCGTTCGCGATGACCTGCTTCGCGTAGTCGGCATACTCCGGGGTCGCGCACTCCTTGAAGTTGACCGCCTTGGCGGCGATCGAGTGCATCTGCGGGCCACCCTGCATCATCGGGAAGACCGCCTTGTCGATCGTCTTGGCGTGCTCCTCCTTGCAGACGATCGCACCGGCGCGCGGACCGCGCAGCACCTTGTGGGTCGTGAAGCTGACCACGTCGGCATACGGCACCGGGCTCGGGATGGCCTTGCCGGCGACCAGGCCGATGAAGTGTGCGGCGTCCACCCAGAAGATCGCCCCGACCTCGTCGGCGAGGTTGCGGAAGAACTCGAAGTCGATCAGCCGCGGGATCGCCGAGCCGCCGGCGAGGATGACCTTCGGCCGGTGCTCCTTGGCCAGGCGCTCGACCTCGGCGTAGTCGATGTTCTCCGACTCGCGCTCGACGCCGTAACTGACCGCGTTGAACCACTTGCCCGAGAAACTCACCTTGGTGCCGTGCGTGAGGTGGCCGCCCATCGGCAGCGCCATCGACAAGATGGTGTCGCCGGGCTGCATGAACGCGCCGTAGACCGCCTGGTTCGCGCTCGCACCGGAATGCGGCTGGACGTTGGCGTGGTCGGCGTCGAAGAGCGCCTTGCAACGTTCGATCGCGAGCGTCTCGGCCTTGTCGACCTCACTGCAGCCACCGTAGTAGCGGCGACCCGGATAGCCCTCGGCATACTTGTTGGTCAGCGTGGACCCGAGCGCGGCGATGACCGCGGGGCTGGACATGTTCTCGCTGGCGATCAGCTGCAGGCCGCTGCGGATGCGGGCGAGTTCGGAGACCAGCACGCCGGCGATCTCGGGGTCGAATTGCTCCAGCGCGTCGAAGTCCGGGCCGTAGAAGGGAGTGGTCATGACGGTCAGCCTATTCGTCGTCGGAGTGGTCGGGAGTGTCGCCAGCGTGATCTGCGGCGGTGTCGTGCTTGTCGAGGTCGACGGGTGAATCGCCGGGAGCCGCTGCGTCATACGTCGGCTCGTCGGGCGAAGGTTCGTCGGGTGTTGGCTCCTCATACGACGGCTCGTCAGCGACGGAGTTGATCGCGCGGCCGGTGACGAGCTGGACGTCGCCGAGCACCCGCTGCAGGTCCTCGTTGCTGACGGCCCCCTCGCGCAGCACGACCGGGTCGGCCTTGGTGCAGTCGAGGATGGTCGAGGAGACGCCGCCGGCCCGCTCACCACCGTCGAGGTAGGTGTCGACGTAATGGCCGAGCATGAACCCCGCCTCGGTGACCGTGGTCGCGGACGGCTTGCCGGTGCGGTTGGCCGAGCTGACCGCGAGCGGGCCAGTGCTCTGGAGCACTTCGACCGCGATCTCGTCGTCCGGGATGCGCAGGCCGACCGTCCCGTTGGTGTCGCCGAGGTCCCAGGCGAGCGAGTGCTGCGCGCGGAAGACCAACGTCAGGCCGCCCGGCCAGAACGCGTCCATCAGGCGGGTCGCGTATGACGGCACGTCCATCGCCAGTCCGTCGACCGTCTGCCGCGCCGGGATCAGCACGGGAGGGGGCATCTCGCGTCCCCGGCCCTTGGCCTCCAGCAACTGCGCGACCGCGGTCGGGCTGAACGCGTCGGCCGCGATGCCGTAGACGGTGTCGGTCGGGATGACCACGCACTCGCCGCGGAAGATCGCGTCCGCTGCCGCGCGGACGCCTTCGTCGCGAGACTCCGGGACATTGCAATCGAAGACGGGACTCACGAGGGGCAAGTCTGTCAGATGGATCGGCGGCAGGCCGCGCGGATCAGCGGACGGTCACGTGGGCGGGCGGTCGAGTCCGCGGAATGCGGCAGATCCTGTCCCGAAAGCTCGACCGTCGCGACTTTGGGACACCCCCACCCCGGATCCCCGTCCCGAACCCTCGACCGTCGCGCCTCCGGGACACCCCCAGCGCAATTCCGCGTCCCGAAGGCTCGACCGTCGCGCCTCCGGGACACCCCCAGCCCGGTTTCCCGTCCCGAAAGCTCGACCGTCGCGACTTTGGGACACCCCCAGCCCGGTTTCCCGTCCCCAACCCTCGACCGTCGCGCCTCCGGGACACCCCCAGCCCGGTCCCCCGTCCCCAACCCTCGACCGTCGCGCCTCCGGGACACCCCCAGCCCGGTCCCCCGTCCCGAAAGCTCGACCGTCGCGACTTCGGGACACCCCCAGCCCGGTCCCCCGTCCCAAACCCTCGACCGTCGCGCCTCCGGGACACCGTCCGCACGTGGTTTGCCCGCGAATCGGCGCGCTCGCGAGTTTCACGCCCGAGTGGGCACTTCCTAGCGAGCACGCCCGGGGTTACCCGTCAGTAACTGCCCACTCGGGACACTTGACACAGGCTCGGACCCGGCCACGCGCACGCTCGGCGACGCGGGACGAGCTCAGCGCAGGCGCCCCTCCACCTCATGAAGCACGTCGACCCTGCGGAAGCCGAGTGCCTCATTCGTACGCTGCATCGCGACGTTGTTCAGCTCGGTGTGGGTCTGCACCCACTTCCATGGGCCGTCGAGGCAGGCCAGCTGCCGCAGGTTGGCCCGCTTCATCCGCGCCCCGAGCCGGTGTCCGCGGTGCGCTCGGTCCACGAACGTGTCGTCCTGGACGACGAAGTCGTCGTCATACCGCGACACATACAGCTCGGTATACCCGGCGCCGACGCTCGCTGCGGTGAATGCCATGGTGCGTAGCCGCGTCCAGCCCTGCTCGGCGAAATTGCGCTCGGCCTCCCGGATCCGGTCGATCCCGATCGACTCGGGCGTGCGGGTGAGCTCGCCGGTCGGCACGTCCTGGTCCATGTGCGTACGCAGCCGGGCCCACTGCGCGACGTAGTCGTCCGGGACGCGGTCGACGAACAACACGATCCGGTAGCCGTCGGCCTGCGCCATACCGGCCGGCCTCCGCTCGTCCCACGGAAGGTCGAGCACGAAGCGATCCTCGGCACTCACCGACCGCATCCCGGCGGCACGTGCGAACCTCCCGCCGTTTGTCTCCGCCAGCTGCCGCCCCGCCGGGACGGTGATCTCGGTCTGGATGATCGTCCGATCATGCTGTCGCGCAAGGTCTTTCACGTATGCCGCGAGCGTCGTGCCAACACCACGACCGCGAAATGTCGGCAGGACGCCCAGTTCCACGGCCATCGTCTCGGTGTCGCGCTGCATCGGCAGTCCGACCTGCGCGCCACCCACGCACGTGTCGCCCTCGAATGCGCCGATTGCGAAGTAGCGCAAGCGAATCGGCTCCCGCGCATGATATGCACGGGCGCTCTCCACGGCCGGCCACCATGACGGCTCGCGACCGGCGAGGTGAGCAACGCGAATGCTGTCGTGCCAGTCACGGAAAGCCGGCTCAGCGGGCGCGACCATGCGGATGTTGGTCATGCCGCCATACAAACCGAACCGCGGGCGTGCGGCAATCGAGTTCGCGGCAGGCCCTGCCAGACTCTCGCCCGTGGAGCTGATCGAGGAGATGTATGACGGGCCGGCCTTTCGCGAGGTGCTGGCTGCAGCGACCGACGCGGTGTCGCTCGTGCGGTGTGACCTGCGCGGTGCCGATCTGCGCGACGCGGATCTGACCGAGGTGACGTTCACCGATTGCGTGCTCGACGGGATCCGGCTGGACGGGGCGTCGGTGGGCGGTGCATCGTTCGTCGGCTGCCGGCTGATGGGCGCCTCGATGCCGCACACTCGTGGCCTCGGATTCACCATGCAGCGCTCAAACCTGTTCGCTGCCAACCTCGTTGGCGCAGTGCTGGCCAACACCGACCTGACCGGATGCCGATTCACCGAGGCGGTGCTGCGCGGGGCCGACCTGCGCTCGTCGGTCTTCGACGGTTGCGAACTGCTGGGCGCCGATCTCTACGCCGCCAAGCTCGACGGGGCCGACCTGCGCGGTGCCGCGCTCGGGCCGTGCGACCTGGACCGGCTCCGGGCGATGAAGGGCGCCATCATCACGACGCTGCAGGCACGCGACATCGTCATCGAGCTGTCCGGCGTCACCGTGATCGACAATTCCACCGGGTGACTCATTTCGCACCGAGTGACGCAGGTGCAACTGCATCACTCGGTGCGCATTGCGTCAGTCGGCGCGAGCGGTCACCGCTCGCGGACGACCGGCCAGGTCGCGGTGGTCGGCGACGTCGGACCAGCCGGCTCGAGCCAGCGCGCGCGGGAGCGAATCTCCTTGACTGTCAGCATGTTCCATCACGAGCAGGCCACCGGGTCGCAGCAACTCAGCCGCGCGCGCCGCAACCTCCAGCGGAATGCGCAACCCGTCGGCGCTGCCGCCATACAAGGAGACCTCCGGGTCGTGGTCGCGGACCTCCGGGTCGATCGGCACCATGCCCACCGGGATGTATGGCGGATTGCTCACCACAACGTCGAGCGTCCCCTCCGAGCCGGGCAGCGCGGCCTGCGCAGGACCAAGCTCGATCGCGACGTCGAGCCCGAGCACCTCGGCGTTCCGGACCGCCCACGCGTGCGCGAGCGGATCGAGCTCGACCGCAGCGACGCACGCGGCCGGCGCTTCCTGCTTGATCGCGAGCGCGATCGCGCCGGACCCGGTGCACAGATCCACGACCTGCGCGGCCGTGCCCGCAACCTCCGCCAGCACGGCGTCGACGATCATCTCCGTCTCCGGTCGGGGGACGAAAACTCCTGGCCCAACACGCAATTCGAGGCCACGGAACGGTGCGACGCCCGTCAGGTGCTGCAGCGGCACCCGCGTCATGCGCTCCTCCACGAGCGCATCGAAACGCACTTGCACTTCCGCGGCAGGTTCGCGGCCGAGCAGTTGAAGCCGTTGCAGTTCGGCGACATTCACGCCCCATGCGTGTGCGAGCAACAGCCGAGCATCGACCGAAGCGCTCGAAATGCCTGATGCGGCAAGGCTTTCGGCGGCAACCGCGAGCAGTGTGCGAACTGCCGTCATACGCCGGCGGGGCCTTCGGCCACGGCCGCCATACGTGCCGCCTCGTCCATCTCGATCGCCGACTGCACGACCGGGTCAAGTTCACCGTCGAGGACCGCGCCGAGGTTGTATGCCTTGTATCCCGTGCGGTGGTCGGCGATGCGGTTCTCCGGGAAGTTGTAGGTGCGGATGCGTTCGCTGCGGTCCATCGACCGCACCTGCGAGCGCCGCGCGGCAGATGCCTCGGCGTCGCGTTCCTCCTGCGCGAGCTGGCGCAACCGGGCCTTGAGCACCCGGAGCGCGGCCTCCTTGTTCTGCAGCTGGGACTTCTCGTTCTGGCACGAGACGACCAATCCCGTTGGCAGATGCGTGATTCGGACCGCCGAGTCCGTCGTGTTGACCGACTGGCCACCGGGCCCGGACGAGCGATATACGTCGATCTTCAGGTCGTTCGGCCCGAACTCGATCTCCTCGTCGTCGCCGTCGTCCAGGTCGGGCATGACGAGCACGCCGACCGCGGAGGTATGGATGCGGCCCTGGCTCTCGGTGACTGGGACCCGCTGCACGCGGTGCACCCCGCCCTCGTATTTCAGCTTCGCCCACGGCGCCTGCCCCGGCTCTGGCTGACCCTTGGCACGAACCGCGAGGCGGACGTCGGTATAGCCGCCGAGGTCGGACTCGGTGCCGTCGGTGATCTCCGCGCGCCAGCCGGAGTGCTCGGCGTAGCGGAGGTACATGCGCACCAGATCCGCTGCGAACAAAGCGGATTCGGCACCACCGGCGCCCGCCTTGACCTCGAGTATGACGTCCCGGTCGTCGTCCTCGTCGCGCGGCAGCAACAGCTTGCGCAGCGCGCCCTCCGTCTCACTGACGGCATTCTCCAGGCTCGGGATCTCGTCGGCAAAGGAGGCGTCCTCGGCGGCGAGCTCCTGCGCGGCGGCCAGGTCGTCGCGGGCTGCGGTCCAGGCGCGGTATGCCGCGACAGTGGGCGCGAGCGCGGCATACCTCTTATTGAGCCGGCGCAGGGTCTTCGGGTCCGAATGCACCGCCGGATCGGCCAATTGCCTTTCCAGGTCGGCATATTCGTCGGCGACGGCTGACGCTGACTCGATCATCGGGGACCTTTCGGGAGAAGTGCGGGGACAACGCAAACGCCGGCCCTGACCACGAGGGTCGGGACCGGCGCCGGTGAGCTACTTGGCCGCAGCCTTCTTGCCGTAGCGCTCCTGGAAGCGGGCAACGCGACCGCCGGTGTCCAGGATCTTCTGCTTGCCGGTGTAGAAGGGGTGGCACTGCGAGCACACGTCGGCGCTGATCGAGCCGGACGGTGCAGTGCTGCGGGTCGTGAAGGTGGCGCCGCAGGTGCAGGTCACCTGGGTCTCACCGTAGGACGGGTGAATGTCCTTCTTCATGGGGTTCTCCTCGCGATTTCACGCCCTCCGGGTCGCGTTGCCGAATGCGACGCGTGAACCGGTGGACCAACCGATGATTCTGCCAGGTGGCAGAGCTTCCGTCCAAACGAGAACGGTTCCCGAGTTATTCCGCGGCGAGTCCCGCCTGGGAGGCCGAGTCGGGCGAGCCACTCGGCCAGCCAAGCTCCGCCCCGCCAGCCGGGGCAAATTGACCACTCCCGGAAAACCATTTACATCTTCGACCGTGGCAAGGTGAAACAGTCGGCTCTCCCCTGGGGCCGACACACCCCGACAAGTGACGGAGTAACGATGAGTCATCCGCTTTCGCGCCGCAACTTCCTCGTTGCGGCTCTTGCAGTGCCGGTAGCGGCCACTGCCACTGCTGCCCCGGCGCTGGCCGTCGACGAGCACGACCAGTTCACCGCCGCCTCGACGAAGTATGGCGTGCCCTCCTCGGTGCTCGCCGCCGTGTCCTACGGACAGACCCGCTGGGAGGACCACGAAGGACGTCCGAGCACCAGCCTCGGCTACGGGCCGATGCACCTGATCGACGGCGCCGCCGCTCAGCGGCACCGCGACGCCGCAGCCGGCAAGGACGCCGGGCAGGTCATCGACACCCTGGGCGAAGCCGCGAAGCTGACCGGCCTGTCCACGAAGACGTTGCGCACCGACACCGCCGCCAACATCATGGGCGCGGCCGCGGTCCTCGCCGCGGCGCAACGCCGCCTCGGTTACGCGGTCGGCGCGCACACCGACCCCGCCACCTGGTATGCCGCGGTCGCCACCACCAGCGGCTTCACCTCGGCCGAGAGCCAGCGCAGCTTCGCCGACGACGTGGTCAGCGACCTGCGCGCCGGGGTATCCCGCACGGCGTCCGGGGTTCAGCTGCAGCTCAAGGCCACCAAAGTCGGCAGTGTCACGGCTCAGCGTGCTGTCCTGACCAAGCGGGCCGACATTGCTGCCAAACAGCGCAAGCCTGCGCCATACCCGATCGACGCCCCGAAGAACCTCACCGTCGACTGGGTGCCTGCGCCATACCAGCAGACCGGGCCGGACCCGGGCGACTACGGCAACCACGACCTCGCCAACCGGCCGAAGTCGCCCACCCTCAACACGATCGTCATCCACGACATGGAGTGCACCTACACCGAGGCGCTCACGCTGGTGCAGGAGGCAACCTACCTGGCGTGGAACTACTCGATCCGCTCCAGTGACGGCCTGATCGCCCAGCATCTGGAGGCCGCCGACATCGGCTGGCACGCCGGCAACTGGTACATCAACACGCACGCCCTCGGCGTCGAGCATGAGGGGTATGCCGTGGCCGGCCCCACCTGGTACACGGAGGTGATGTACCGCAAATCGGCCCGGCTGGTCTCCTACCTGGCCAAGGAATACAAGATCCCGCTGGACCGCGCGCACATCATCGGTCACGACCAAGTGCCGGCGACCTCGACGGCAGGCATCCCGTCGATGCACTGGGATCCGGGCCCCTTCTGGGATTGGGAGCACTACTTCGAATTGCTCGGCGCACCGTTGCACAAGGGCACCCGGATCAAGAAGAAGCTCGCGGTCGGCGATGTCGTCCGCATCCTGCCCGGATTCGACGGCAACGAGCAGATCGTCACCGGGTGCGACTCCAACAAGCCGCCGCTGTGCGTCGTCGACGGTCCGCAGCCGGCCACCAATTTCGTCACCCTCCACGTGCAACCCGACGAAGGCGCGCCGCTGGTCCAGGACATCGGCCTGCACCCGGACGGATCGCCGTCCGGCACCGGCCCATCCGATGTCGGCGCGCGCGCCGCCGCGGGCGAGGACTACGTCGTCGCGAGCGTGTACGGCGACTGGACCGCCATCTGGTATCTCGGCCAGAAGGCGTGGTTCCACAACCCGGTCAAGTCCCCCACCGCCCGGCTGGTCAAGAACGCGATCACGGCGACCGCGACCGCAGACACCCAGGTCTACGGGTGCGCGTACCCGGAGCCGTCGGCATACAGCAACCCCGCCGACGTGCAGGCGAACGCGCCGTTCACCTACGTGTGGGGCGCCGGTCAGCAGTATGTCGTGGGCGACGCGGACGTCCCGACGGACTACTACAAGGCCAAGACCTACGACATCAGCACCCCGGACGACCACATCGACATCATCGGCACGATGAAGTACTACCTGGTCTACTTCGGGCACCGGGTCATGTACGTCAAGGCTGCCGACGTGCAGCTGAGCTGAGCTTCTGCTTCGACTCCTCGCGAATGACGGCTTCCTCGGCGAGCGACGGTGCAATTGCGCCGTCGCTCGGTGAAGAAGCCGTCATTCGGCGGTGGAGGCGACGGTATGACGCCGCCGCTTCGCCGCAGCCGCCATACCCAAGCAGGCGGGCTCACCGGACGGGTCCGGTGAGCCCGCCTGTTATTGCGAGACTGGAGCGAAACCTCAGTCGTCGTCCATCTTGAGCGAGCTGTGCTGCACCTGCATCAGGAACTCGGTGTTGGAGGCGGTCTTCTTCAGCCGGGAGAGCAGCAACTCGATGCCCTGCTGCGAGTCGAGCGCGGCAAGCACGCGACGCAGCTGCCACATAATCTTCAGCTCGTCGTGGCCGAGCAGGATCTCCTCGCGACGGGTGCTGGACTGGTTGACGTCCACCGCCGGATAGATGCGGCGCTCGGCGAGCTGACGCGACAGGCGCAGCTCCCAGTTGCCGGTGCCCTTGAACTCTTCGAAGATGACCTCGTCCATGCGCGAGCCGGACTCGATCAGCGCGGTCGCCAGGATGGTCAGCGAGCCACCGTTCTCGATGTTGCGGGCGGCACCGAAGAACTTCTTCGGCGGGTAGAGAGCCGCCGAGTCGACACCACCGGACATGATGCGTCCGCTGGCCGGTGCGGCCAGGTTGTACGCGCGGCCCAGGCGAGTGATGCCGTCGAGCAGCACCACGACATCCTGGCCGAGTTCCACCAGGCGCTTGGCCCGCTCGATGGCGAGCTCGGCAACCTCGGTGTGGTCAGAGGCGGGGCGGTCGAAGGTCGAGGAGATGACCTCACCCTTGACCGACCGCTCGAAGTCGGTGACCTCCTCCGGACGCTCGTCGACCAGCACGACCATCAGGTGGCACTCGGGGTTGTTGGTGGTGATCGCGTTGGCGATCGCCTGCATCACCATCGTCTTGCCCGACTTCGACGGTGCGACGATCAGGCCACGCTGGCCCTTGCCGATCGGCGCGACCAGGTCGATGACGCGGTTGGTGAGGTGCTTCGGGTCGTCCTCGAGACGCAGTCGCTCCTGCGGGTAGAGCGGCGTGAGCTTGCCGAATTCGACGCGCTCCTTGGCCTGCTCGGGCGTCATCCCGTTGACGGTGTCGACCCGGACCAGCGCGTTGAACTTCTGCCGGCTCGGCAGCTGCTCGCCCTCGCGCAGCGCGCGGATCGCGCCGGTCACGGCGTCACCCTTGCGCATGCCGTTCTTCTTGACCATGCCGAGCGGCACGTAGACGTCGTTCGGGCCCGGCAGGTAACCGCTGGTCCGCACGAACGCGTAGCTGTCCAGCACGTCCACGATGCCGGCGACGGGCACCAGCACGTCGTCCTCGCGCACCTGGGTGTCGACGTCGCCGAAGTCTTCCCGGCCACCGCGGCCACGCTTGCGGTCGCGGCCACGCTGCCGGCGCCGGCTGCGGCCGTTGCCGTCGTCGTTCCACCGGTCGTTGTTGTTGCCGCCCTGGCGGTTGCCGTCGCGGTTGTTCCCGCCCTGCTGGCGGTCGCCCTGCTGGTTCCCGCCCTGCTGACGGTCACCCTGCTGACGCTCGCCCTGCTGACGGCCGCCTTCCCGGTTGCCGTCCTGCTGCCGGTTGCCCCGGTCATTGCCGCCCTGGCGCCCACGACGGTCGTCGCCGCCCTGACGCTGCTGCTTGTCGCCTTCGGCGGACTTCTCGCGCGGTGCGTCCTGCTGCTCGGCAGCGGGCGCGGACTGCTCCTGCTGCGGTGCCGCCGCACTCGCCTGCTCCTTCGGCGCGGACTGCGCCTGCTGCGCCTCGGTCGACGGCGCGCTCGCCTGCTCGGCGGGCGCCACGACGGCCGGCGCGCTCTCGACCGGCGTCACCGGGGCCGAGGTCGCCCGGCGGGATCGCCGCGGCGGCGCGGAGTCGGTCGCGACGGGCTTCTCGCCGCCTCGCTCCCGGATGGCGGCAAGCACGTCGCTCTTGCGCATCTTGGAGGTGCCACTGATGCCCATGGTCACGGCGAGCTGCTTGAGCTCGTCGAGCTTCATGGTGCTCAGGTTGCCCCGGGAACTCGAAGCGGACGCCGAGGTCGACGCGGTGAGTTCGGTGGTATCGGTCACGAAGGTTCCTTCCCCCTCGTTAGTCCGGCCGGTGTGCCGGTGTGGGGTATCAAAAATGGTTGCTTCTTCAGTCGAAGTAACTGCTCATCACACGAGCCCAACACGTTGCCGCATCCGGCGAGGTGTGGAGCACTGCGGTGAGGCATCGAGATCCGGGACAAAACTGTCACGCGGTCGGCTGTGGCCGTCGATGCAAGATCCAACCTACACCGTCGACGGCGTGGAATGCGAAACGACCCGCACACCGGTCTGAGCGATCCCCGGCCGCAGCACCTGCCAGCCGACCGGCACGTCGCCGTCGTCGACCGCTGCGTCACCGGTGACGAGCACCAGCACCGCGGGCCCGGCGCCCGAAATCGTCGCGGCCAGACCGGCAGCCCGCAGCCGGTCGACCACCGCCATACTCTGCGGGTATGACGCCCTGCGGGGCTCCTGGTGCAGCCAGTCCCGCGTGGCCGCCAGCAGCAACCCGGGGTCCGCGGTGAGCGCGTGCACGAGCAGCGCGGCGCGGCCCGCCGTTGACGCTGCAGCCGACAACGAGACGGCCTCGCCCAGCGCCGCCCGGGCCTGCTCCGTCGCGAGCGTCGCCTCGGGCAGCAGCACCACCGCGCGCACATCGGGGTGCAGTCGCGGCCGCACCGTGCGCCAGCCGGCGCCGAAATCGTCGGCCCAGGAGACGGTCAGCCCGCCATACACACTCGCGGAGGCATTGTCGGGGTGTCCCTCGATCTCGCCGGCGAGGTCGGACATCAGCGCGAGGAACGCTGCGTCGTCGATCGGATCGCGCACCAGCGCGAGTGCGGTCGCGAGGCCGGCGACAATTGCCGCAGCTGACGAGCCGAGTCCGCGTGAATGCGGAATCTCGTTGTGGCAGTGGAGTTTCAGGCCGCTGGGCGGGTCGATCCCGAGCCGCCGCCACATGGCGAGAGCGGACCGCCAGATCAGATGTTCCTCATCCGTCGGCACCGTCCCCGCGCCGTGACCGGCGACCGACACCACCAAGCCGTCACCGCCGACCGTCGCCTGCACGGTGTCGGTGATGTCGAGCGCGAGGCCGATCGAGTCGAAGCCTGGCCCGAGGTTGGCACTGCTGGCCGGCACCTCGATCGTGACCGACTCGCCCGGCGTGAATCCGGTCTCCGCGACGCCGGTCACCCCTCCAGGCCCAACGCGCGAGCGGCAGTGACCGCGTCGACCGGGACCTTGGTCGGCTGCACCGGCCGGCCGCTGCTGTCCCGCAGCGCCCAGTCGGGATCTTTCAGACCGTGCCCGGTGACAGTGCACACAACGGTTGCGCCCGAAGGGATTTCGCCGCGCTCGTGCATCATCAGCAGGCCGGCTATGCTCGCTGCGGAGCCGGGCTCGACGAAGATGCCCTCCTTGCTGGAGATGAGGTGGTGCGCCCGCAGGATCTGCTCGTCGGTGACCGCGTCGATCAGGCCGGACGACTCATCGCGCGCGGCGAGCGCCTGTGTCCAGGACGCCGGGTTGCCGATGCGGATCGCCGTGGCGATGGTGTCCGGCTCGTCGACCGGATGGCCCAGCACGATGGGTGCCGCACCCGCCGCCTGGAAGCCCCACATCCGCGGTGTCTTGCTCGCGCGACCGTCGGATTCGGTTGGCAATGCCGCGGATTCGCGATATCCCTTCCAATATGCCGTGATGTTCCCGGCGTTACCGACCGGCAGGCAATGTATGTCGGGAGCGTCGCCCAGCACGTCGATCACCTCGAATGCGGCGGTCTTCTGCCCCTCGATGCGTGCCGGGTTCACCGAGTTGACCAGCTCGATCGGATAGGCCTCTGCCAGCTTGCGCGCGAGCGTCAGGCAATCGTCGAAGTTGCCGTCCACCTGGAGCAATTGGGCTCCGTGCGCGATCGCCTGGGCGAGCTTGCCCATCGCGATCTTGCCTTCCGGGACGAGCACCCCGCACGTCATACCGGCCTTGGTGGCGTATGCCGCCGCGGATGCCGACGTGTTGCCGGTCGATGCGCAAATCACAGCTTTCGCACCGGTTTTCGCGGCCATCGAGATCGCGGTCGTCATCCCGCGGTCCTTGAACGAACCGGTCGGGTTGAGTCCCTCGAACTTCACGTGGACGTCGGCACCGACGTAGTCGCTGAGCCACTCGGCGTGGATGAGCGGGGTGCCGCCCTCACCGAGCGTGACCACCGGCGCGCCCTGCAGCGTCGGCAGCCGGTCGGCATACTCGCGAATGACGCCTCGCCATTGGTGACCCATCACAGTCCCTCCACCCGGAGCACCGACCTTACGTCGTGCACATCGTCCACTTCACGCAACCCTTCCACCGTCGCAGCGAGCGCGGCGTCGGCCGCAGGATGCGTCACGAGCTGCAACGTCGCGAGACCGTCAGCCGATCGGCGCACTCCCTGACGCATGCTCTCGATCGAAATTCCTTGTGCTCCAAAGGAATTCGCGACCCGTGCCAGCACGCCCGGCTCGTCGCGCACCTCGAGCCGGATGAAGTAGCTGGTGTGCGTGCGGGCGATCGGCAGGATCGGCAGTTCGGCATACGCCGACTCGCGCGGCCCATGCCCGCCGTCGATGCGGTGGCGGGCCGCCTGCACGAGGTCGCCGAGCACCGCGGACGCGGTAGGCCGGGCGCCGGCGCCGCGGCCGTAGAACATCAGCTCGCCCGCGAGCGCGGTGTCGAGGAAGACGGCGTTGAACGCGTCGTGCACCGACGCCAGCGGGTGCGAGCGCGGCACGAGCGTCGGGTGGACGCGGGCGCTGACGCCGTCGGGCGTGCGGTCGCAGATCGCCAGCAGCTTGATCACCATGCCGATCTTGCGGGCGTCCTTGATGTCCTCCGCGGTGACGCCCATGATGCCTTCGCAGTGGACGTCGCCGGTCGCGACGCGGGTGTGGAAGGCGAGCGACGCCAGGATCGCGGCCTTGGCCTGCGCGTCATACCCCTCGACGTCGGCGGTCGGGTCGGCCTCGGCATACCCGAGCTGTTGTGCCTCGGCGAGCACGTCGGCCAAGGCGGCGCCGGTGCGGTCCATCTTGTCGAGGATGAAGTTCGTGGTGCCGTTGACGATGCCCATCACGCGCTGCACGTCGTCGCCGGCGAGCGACTCGCGCAGCGGCCGCAGCAGCGGTATGGCGCCGGCCACCGACGCCTCGAAGGACAGGTCCACGCCGCGCTCGTCAGCCGCGGCATACAGTGTCGGGCCGTCGGTACCGAGCAGCGCCTTGTTCGCGGTGACGACTCCAGCGCCGTGCTCGATCGCGCGCAGCAGCAGCGATCGCGCCGGTTCCTCGCCGCCCATCAACTCGACGACCAGGTCTGCACGCGTGACCAGCGAGTCGGCATCGGTCGTGAAAAGGTCTGGGGTTACACCTGATTCGGGCCGCGGCTGGCTGGCGTCCCGCACCGCGACGCCGATCAGTTCCAGGGGTGCGCCGACTCGCGCGGCCAGGTCCTCGGCGTCATCGGTGAGCTGGCGCGCGACCGCGCTGCCGACCACGCCGCAGCCGAGCAGCGCGACCTTCAGTGGCTGTGTCACGGGATGCACTACTCGCCTTCGAGGGACAACAGGTCGTCAATGGTCTCGCGCCGCAACCAGGTGCGCACGCCGTCCTCACTGACCGCCAGCACGGGTGGCCGCGGGACGTGGTTGTACTGGCTGGCCAGCGAACGGCAGTAGGCGCCCGTCGCCGCGACGGCCAGCAGGTCGCCGGGACGCACGTCGTCCGGCAGTTGCTGGTTGCGCACCACGATGTCTCCGGACTCGCAGTGCTTGCCGACGACGCGCGACTGCGCGGTCTGCGCCGAACCGGGCCGGTTGGCGAGCGTGGCGGTGTAGTCGGCCTGATAGAGGGCCGGCCGCGGGTTGTCGCTCATGCCGCCGTCGACCGAGATGTAGTGACGGACCAGGTCGTCGGTCGCCTGCACGGGTTTCACCGTGCCGACCTCGTAGAGCGTGATGCCCGCCGGACCGATGATCGCGCGACCCGGCTCGACCGACACGTGCGGCAACGGGGTCCCCGCCTCGTCGCAGGCGGCCAGCACGATCGCGGCGAGCTGGGCTGCCATGTCGCGTGGCGTGAGCGGTTCGTCGCTCGGCAGGTAGGCGATGCCGAAGCCGCCGCCGAGGTCCAGCTCGGGCAGCACGACGCCGTGCTCCTGCGCGATCTGCAACTGGCTGGCGATCAGCCGCTGCGCAGCCACCCGGAATCCGTCGGAGTCGAAAATCTGTGAACCGATATGGGAGTGAAAACCAAGCAACTGCAACTGGTCCGGGTGCGCGAGCACCTCGGCGGCGGCCTCCGCGGCCTGCCCGCCGGCAAGGCTGAAGCCGAACTTCTGGTCCTCGTGCGCGGTCGCGATGAACTCGTGGGTGTGCGCCTCCACCCCGGTCTTCACCCGCAGCATCACCGGCACCCGGACACCGTGCGCACGGGCGGCAGCGACAACGCGCTCGATCTCTTCGAGCGAGTCGACGACGATCCGGCCCACCCCGTAGTCGATGGCGGCGTCGATCTCGGCCGCCGACTTGTTGTTGCCATGCACCCCGATGCGCCCCGCCGGGAAGCCAGCGCGCTCGGCGACGGCGAGCTCGCCGCGGGAGCACACGTCCAGGCTCAGCCCTTCGGCGTCGAGCAGCCGCACCAGCGGGGTCGCGAGGAACGCCTTGCCGGCATAGAAGACGTCACATGTCGTGCCGATCCCCTCGAATGCGGCGGCGAACTCGTCGCGGAACGACCGCGCGCGCGTCACCAGATCGGGGATGTCCAGCAGGTATGCCGGGGTGCCGTATGCCGCCGCCAGCTCCCCCAGTGCATGACCGCGCAACGAGAGCTCGCCGGCCGGCGTCTCCTGCAGACCGGTCGGCCACACGCGGGTCGCGACGCGGCTGGTCGCTTTAGTGGATGTCACGGGCGACAACGATACGGGGGCGGCGCACCGCCATACGTCGGCGTCCGGCCGGTGAGCAGGCGGCCGGCGACGGGTTGCCATGCTCCCTGATCGTGCAGCGGATGTAACTGCCCGGCGGGGCGCTGCACCGATTGGGACCCCACGCATTTCGGCTGGTAACGTTGCGCCGCACGCCCCCGTAGCTCAGGGGATAGAGCACCGCCCTCCGGAGGCGGGAGCGCAGGTTCGAATCCTGCCGGGGGCACCAAGAAGCCAGCAGCGCGCGCTGCTGGCTTTTTGTGTCCACGGGCAAGCCGGCCAGGCGCATCCGGTCACCAAGGGACTGGCCGGCCGCCGTGCCGACGGGGCGGCCACTTGCGTCCTCCGCAGAGCACGACTTGTCAAGATTTTCAGCCGATGGAACGCCTGCAAATTCACGGGAGAAGTGCTCGGAAAGTGCTGGCAATTCACAAGGAACGTGGTCGGCGTCACACGTTTTCGCAGCTAGCGTCAGCAGAATCGCAGTCATCTGGATTCGGTGAGATCCACCTCCCCTTCAGTTCCCCTCATAGATCGTGAGGCATCCACATGTCCCTAACCAACGAGGCGCCAGCGCCCTCACAAGATCCGCAGCTCGACGCTGACGGCATGAAGCGCGACGTCGGCTTCTTCGGTCTGCTCTGGGCGTCCGAGGGATCGCTCATCGGCTCCGGCTGGCTGTTCGGCGCGCTGACCGCGGCCACCATCGCCGGACCGTCGGCCATCATCGGCTGGATCGTCGCGTCGATCATCGTCACCGTCCTCGCGCTGGTGCACGCGGAGCTCGGCGGAATGTTCCCAGTCTCCGGCGGCACCAGCCGATACCCGCACTACGCCTTCGGCGGATTCGCCGGGGCGACCTTCGGCTGGTTCTCCTACATCCAGGCGGCGACCGTGGCACCCATCGAGGTACTCGCCGCGGTGCAGTACGCATCGTCGATGCACTGGGCCAAGGACTTCTGGTCGACCAAGAACGGCGGCCAGCTCAGCGGGTCGGGCATCCTCGTCGCGGTCATCCTGATGTTCGTCTTCACGTGCATCAACCTGGTCGGCGTTCAATGGATGAACCGGGTCAACAGCGTGCTCACCAGCTGGAAGGTGATCATTCCGGTCTTGGCCATCGTGGTCCTGCTGGCGACGCACTTCCACAGCGGAAACTTCTCGGCCGGCGGCGGTTTCTTCGTCCACGGCTCCGAGCTGAAGTCGATCATGCTGGCTCTGCCCGCCGGTGGCATCGTCTTCGCGCTGCTCGGTTTCGAGCAGGCGGTGCAACTCGGCGGCGAGTCGAAGAACCCGGGCCGGGACATGCCCCGCGCGGTCATTTGGTCCATCCTGATCGGTGCGGCCATCTACATCCTGGTGCAGGTCGCCTTCATCGGCGCCATGGACCCGCACGTACTCACCGACGCAGGAACGTGGACCAACCTGAGCACGGCAGCCACGCAAGCGCATCACGCCGACGTCGCCGCCTTGAACTCGGCTCCGTTCTACGAGCTCGCCACCCTGGCCGGGCTCGGGTGGCTGGCCTTCATCCTGCGGATCGACGCCATCGTGTCACCCGCCGGCACCGGGCTGATCTACCTGACGTCCTCCTCGCGGCTGAGCTTCGGCCTGTCCAAGAACGGCTTCATCCCCGAGGCAATGGCACTGAACTCCAAACGCACCAAGGTCCCGTGGGTCGGCATCATCGTGGCCGCAATCATCGGCCTGATCTTCCTGCTCCCCTTCCCCAGCTGGGGAAAGCTGGTCGGCGTCGTCACGAGCGCCTCGGTGATGATGTATGCCGGTGCACCTCTCGCCATGGGCGCGCTGCGGATACAGAAGCCAGACCTGCCCCGGCCCTACCGGCTGCCGGCCGGGAACATCCTGGCGCCGGTGTCGTTCATCTGCGCCAACCTGATCGTCTACTGGTCCAGCTGGACGGTCTACTCCACGTTGATGCTGGTCATGATCATCGGCGCGCTCATCATGCTGATCTCCGGGGTCTTCCACCTGAACAGCAACCTGCACAAAATGGACTGGAGCGCGGCGATCTGGATCATTCCCTACCTGATCGGGATGGGCATCATCTCCTACCTCGGCGGGTTCGGGAACCAGAGCGGCCAGCCGAGCGGCATCGTCGACAACATCGGCATCTTCAACAACGTGCTGGTCGGTGGCCACGCCCACATCGGGCTCTACTGGGACATCCTGGTGGTTGCCGTCTTCAGCCTCGCCATCTACTTCCTGGCACTGGCGACCCGCAAGTCGCCGGAGCAGGTCGACGAGGCGATCGCTGACGTCTATCCCATGCCGGTGGAGGGTCACTGACGTCACCTGACGTGCGCTGAACCATTTCCGCTATACAGATCGCGCGCTGGAGCGCGCGATCTGTATAGCGGAGTCCGCCAAGAGTCTCCCGGGCAGCGTGAAGGTGGGCAACCGTAACCGCATCCCCATTGCCGAATTCGAGCGATACCGACATGCGTACCTCGATGAGCTATCAGACGCACTCGCCGACGACTTCTGAGATCAAGTGGCCCTGGCTACTTGGACGCGAACGTCTTCCGTGATCTCACGACTCGGCCTCAGGCCAGAGTGCCGAACTGCTTGATGACGGCCGCAAACTGACCGCCCGACCGAGGAACCTTCCGTGCCGGGCCGACCTGAGCCCACGCTACCGGCGGACAGTAACGGTGACCGACACCTCTGGGACCCGCACGGCGGAGTGCCCCGTGCCGATGATGTCGACGACGCGATAGGTATGCCGCCCGACGTGCGTCTCCTTCACCTTCTTGACGAGGGTCACCGAGTCCTGCCTCGAGGCTCGCTTGCACCCCACGTCGCGCCACTTCTTGTGCGAGACCTGCTGCTGGATGCACAGCGCGAACGGCTCGTCCGCGTCGTCGCCGCCCGTCGCCCGCAACGTCACCGTCTTCCCGACCTTGACGTGCGTCGGGCTCGCCGTGAGCGTCGCACCCGACTTGGCTTGGGCGGCCCCGACCGCACCGACCGACAGCGCGGCCGCAACGACCAGCACCATTCCCGCCCGCGTGAACTTCTTGTCCATCTGCTTTCCCCTTACTAGGCGTGCCATGTGAATCCTCCTCCACCCGATAAGACGCCTCTCGCTATCGCCGGGTTGTCCGCGGCCGGCTGCCAGTTTCCTGAGTTGTGAGTCGCTCAGGTGCCGTCCCGAACCCTCGACCGTCGCGCCTCCGGGACACCGCCAGCCCGGTTTGCCGTCCCGAACCCACGACCGTCGCGCCTCCGGGACACCCCCACCCCGGATTCCCGTCCCGAACCCACGACCGTCGCGCCTCCGGGACACCCCCACCCCGGATTCCCGTCCCGAACCCACGACCGTCGCGCCTCCGGGACACCCCAGCCGCGCCGCGGAAACCCCACAACCTCAGCGCGGTGGGCGCACCCAGACGAACCCGCCGGGTTCGAGACCCAGCGCGTCGGCCTGCCCGCGGGACAGCTGCGCCCACGGAGCGTCATCCGGGATCGCCAGCTCAACGCGGGCCTGGAAGCCGACGCGTTGCAGCCGCTCGATCTTCGCCCGGACCGCACCGTCGGTCGGTTCGTTCGACAGCTCGAGGTCGTGCGGGCGCACCAGCCGCCCGTCGAACTCGGTGACCGGACCGAGGAAACCCATCACGAAGTCGTTGGCCGGCTGGTCGTAGAGCTCGTCGGGAGTGCCCACCTGCTCGATCCGCCCGTGGTTGATCACGACAATCTCGTCGGACACTTCGAGCGCCTCGTCCTGGTCGTGAGTCACGAAGACCGTTGTCACGTGGACTTGGTCGTGCAATCTGCGCAGCCAGTCGCGCAACTCCTGACGCACCTTGGCGTCCAGGGCGCCGAAGGGTTCGTCCAGCAGCAGCACCTTCGGCTCGACCGCGAGCGCGCGCGCCAGCGCCATACGCTGCCGTTGCCCGCCGGACAGTTGTGCCGGCAACCGGTCGGCGAACTGTTCAAGGTGCACCAGCTCGAGCAGTTCGTGCACGCGCGTGCGGATCTCCGCCTTCGGCCGCTTGCGCACCTCCAGCCCGAACGCGACGTTGCGATAGACCGACAGGTGTTTGAACGCCGCATAGTGCTGGAAGACGAACCCGACGTTGCGTCGTTGCGCAGGCAGGTCAGTCGCCGTGACCCCGTCGATGCGCACCTCCCCCGCGTCGGCATACTCCAGGCCGCCGATGATCCGCAACAGCGTCGACTTCCCGCCACCGCTCGGCCCCAGCAGCGCCGTCAGCTGCCCGGACGGCACCGTGAGATTGACGCCCTCCAGTGCGACGAAGTCGCCGAATCTCTTACTGATCCCGAGCGCTTCGATGCTCATCGCCGCCACCTCCCGCGTCGGGGCCGGCGATTCGCGCCGAGCCCCATTGACCGTTCGCTCATCTCTTGTCCTTCCGCAGAGAAGCGGCGACGATCGCCGCGATGGTGACGACCACCAGCAGCAGCGCGATCTGGTAGGTCCCGCCCTCCAGCTGCTGGTATTTGTCCTGGATGAGCAGCGTCAGCGTCTGGGTCTGGCCGTCGCCGCTGATGCCGCCCGACACGACCCGCACGGCACCGAACTCCCCCAGCGACCGCGCCAGGCTCAGCACGAGGCCGTAGGTGAGCGCCGGGCGAATGGTCGGCAGGGTGATCCGCACGAACTGCTGCCAGGCGCTGGCGCCGAGCACCTTCGCGGCCTGTTCCATGTCGGTGCCGGCCTCGTCCAGCACCGGCGCCACCTCACGCAGCACCAGCGGAAACGACACGAACGTCGTCGCGAGGATCATCCCTGGCAGCGCATAGATCACCTTGATGCCCGCGTCCGACAGCCCCGCGCCGAACCACCCGTTGACCGGCCCGTAGACCAGCACCAGCGCCAGCCCCGCGATGATCGGCGACACCGCGACCGGCAGATCGGCGAGCGCACTCAGCACCCGCCTCCCCGGCACCCGGTAGCGGGTCAGCAGGATCGCGAACCCCACGCCGAACACCGCGTTCAGCACGACCGCGACGACTGACACTTCGGCGGTCAGCCGGTATGCCGTGACGGCCTCCGGAGAGCTCAGCGCGTCGACCAGTTCGCTCCAGCCGTCGCCGACGACCCGGCCGACGATCACCGCGAGCGGGACGGCGGCGAGCAGGCCGACATACGCCACGGCGAGCGTTCGCAACCCGATCCGGCTGCGGCGGAGCACGGCCAGGCTAGCCACGGCGGCGCGCCTTGCGCTGCAGGACATCCAGGCTGAGCAGGACGACCAGGCTCACCACGAGCAGCACCGTCGACACCGCGGCGGCGCCGACGTAGTCGTAGTTCTGGATGCGGCCGTAGGCATAGAGCGAGGTGACCTGGGTGCGATCGAGGCCGCCGCTGATCAGCAGCACGGAGCCGTATTCGCCCATGGCGCGGGCAAATCCGAGCCCAGCGCCCGATGCGATCGCGGGCAGCAGCAGCGGCAGCGCGATGCGCCGGAAGACCGTCAGCCGGCTCGCTCCGAGACACGCGGCGGCCTGTTCGACCTCCACGTCCAGCTCCTGCAGCACCGGCTGCACGGCCCGCGCCACGAACGGCAGCGTCACGAAGAGCAGCGCGAAGGCGACCGCGATCCGGGTGCCATAGAGGTCCAGGCCGATCGGGCTCTGGGGGCCGTAGACGCTGATCAGCACCAGCCCGGCGACGATCGTCGGCAGCGCGAACGGTATGTCGATGACGATCTCCAGCAACCGCTTGCCGCGGAAGTCGTCGCGCACCAGCACCCACGCGATCACCGTGCCCATCACCGCATTGATCAGCGTGATCGCCAGCGAGCTGAGCACGGTCAACCGCAGCGAGGCGAGCGCCTGCTCGGCGGTGACCGCGTTCCAGAATCCGGACAACCCGCCGCCGAACGCCTTCGCGACGACAGCGGCGAGCGGGATCAGCACCAGCAGGCTGAGCCACAGTGTGGCGGCGCCGAGTCCTGCCGCGGATGGCAACCGCAGCCGGGCGCGTTCGTCGCTCGGCTGCACTCCCGGCCGTGCCGGGGCTGCCGTCTCGTCGGGCCGTATGTCGAGAGCTGTCACCCGTGCGCCGCCTCGATCTTTGTCACAATCCCGTTCTTCGGGTCGAAGAACTCGGCGTTGACCTTGGACCAGCCGCCCAGGTCGGCGATCGTCTCGAGTTTCGAGATCGCCGGATAGGGGTTTGCCGGGTCGTTGGCACCCTTGACCGTGGCCGGGACGTACTTGGCATTCAGCGGGCGGAAGCCGACCCTGGCGAGCACGCGTTGTCCGGCGTCGCTCTCGACATACGCGAGGAAGCGCTTGGCGGCGGCCGACGCCGACGTGGTGACGGCGACCGGGTTCTGGATCTGGAAGGTGTCCGCCGGGACGATGTAGTCCAGCTTCTTGCCGGTTTGCTTGGCCGCGATCGCCTCGTTCTCGTAGGAGATGAGCACGTTGCCGGTGCCGGCGAGGAACGCCGTGGTGGCGTCGGCGCCGCTGTCCGGCTTACTCACCACGTGGCCGAAGAACTTGCCGAGGTAGCTCTTGGCGGCGGCCGGACCGCCCTGCCCCAGCCCATGCGCGTATGCCGCGAGGATGTTCCACTTCGCCGAGCCGGACGTGGCCGGGTCGGGCGTGACGATCTTCACGCCGGGCTCGATCAGGTCGTCCCATCCCTTGATATGCAACGGGTTTCCCGGTCGCACGACGATCACGACGACCGAGGTCGAGCCGATGCCCTTGGTCGGGCCCTTGTCCCAGGACGGTGCGACGAATTTCGGCGCCAGCTTGGTCATGTCGGGCGCGAGGGAGAAGCCGACGAAGTCCGCGGGCTGCCCGCTGGAGACCGCTTTGCTCTGCGAGCCGCTCGGCCCGAACGACTCCGACACCGCGACGCCCTTGCCGGCCGCGGTCGCGGTGAACGCCTTGGTGAGTGCGTCATACCCGGGCTTCAGCACGGAGAAGCCGACGATCGCGACCTTGCCGCCCGACTTCGCGTCGCCGCCGGAGCCCGCGCCGGACGAGCAGGCGGCCACATCCAGTGCGAGCAGGCCCACCGGGACGGCCACCGCAGCGCGACGGGTCACTGTGCGACGCATGTCCAACCTCATTCTCAGTCCACGTTATCTACTTGATAACTGTTGATTATGACATGGATCGCATGGCGTTATGGGCCGTCTCGCCAGGTGGAATGGTGGCGGGCCGGGGGCTCCCGGTGGACCTACCGCTGAGTCGCGTCCTCGACCTCGCCGACCAGCTCCTCGAGCACGTCCTCGAGGAAGACGACGCCGAGCACGGCACCGTCGGCATCGACGACGCGCGCGAGATGAGCGCCGCTGCGCTGCATGGTGACCAGCATGTCGTCGACGTCGTCGGTCGGAGAAACGGTGGCCAGCAAGCGAATTCGCCGAGGCGGGACCGGCTCGGTGTATGCCTCGTCGGTGGCGTAGAGGACGTCCTTCAGGTGCACGTAGCCGGCGACGACCCCGGCCCGATCGAGCACCGGGTAGCGCGAGAAACCGTGCTTGGCGACCAGTTTCTCGATGTCCTCGGGGGTTGCTCCGACACGCACCGTGACCAGTTCGTCGACCGGCACCGCGACATCGGCGGCGACCCGGTCGGTGAATTCGAGCGCGCCCTGCACCCGCGCCGACTGCTCCTCCTGCAGCAGGCCCTCACGCTGGGACTCGGCGACGATGAGCTCGACCTCTTCGGCCGAAAACGTTGTCGTCGCTTCGTCTTTCGGTTCCACGCCGAAGCGGCGGACGGCCCACTTCGCGATGGCCTCGACCGCGCGGATGATCGGGCGGAGCACCTTGGTGATCCACAGCAGCGCCGGCGCCAGGATGAGCGCAGCACGGTCCGGACCGGCGATCGCGAGGTTCTTCGGGACCATCTCGCCGAGCACCACGTGCAGGTAGGCGACGATGAGCAGGGCGAGCAACAGCGCGACGACGGTCGCCATACCGTCAGGGGCACCGAGGCCGGTGAAGACGGGTTCGATCAGGTGGTGCAGGGCTCCTTCGGCAACAGCACCGAGCAGCACCGAGCAGACGGTGATGCCCAGTTGGGAGCAGGCGAGCAGGGACGAAACGTTCTCCAGCGCTTCGAGACTCAGCTTGGCGCGCTTCGACCCGGCAGCTGCGAGCGGCTCCAGTTGCGAGCGCCGCGCGGCCATCACCGCGAACTCGGCGCCGACGAAGAACGCATTGCCGAGCAGGAAAACGAGCGACAGGACGAGGTTCACTGCTCCACCTCCGCCGGCGCCGGTATGACGCGCGCGATGCGCACCCGGTCGACCCGCCGGCCGTCCATCGCGACCACGCGCAACGTCCAGCCGTCGAGTGCGACCTCGTCACCGACCCGCGGCACCCGGCCGACGGCGGCCATGATGAATCCGCCGAGCGTCTCGTAGTAGGCACCTTCGGGCACTGTCGCGCCGATGCGGTCATGCACTTCGTCCGGGCGCCACAGCCCCGGCACCGTCCAGGATCCGTCGGGCAGCAGCCGGCTGGCGTCCACTCGCGGGTCGTGCTCGTCGCTGACCTCGCCGACGATCTCCTCGATGACGTCCTCGAGGGTGACCACGCCGGAGGTGCCACCGTATTCGTCGACGACGATGGCCAGCTGGAAGCCGCCCTCGCGCAGCAGCAACAGCAGCGGGTCGAGCCGGATCGTCTCCGGCACCAGCACCGGCCGGATCATCAGTGCCGTGACCGGCACATCGTCACGCCGGTCCTGCGGCACCGCGATCGCCTTCTTGACGTGGACCACGCCGACCACGTCGTCCCAGTCGTTGCCGATCACCGGGAAGCGCGAATGTCCGCTGCTACGAGCCAGATCCACCACATCTGCGGCACTCGCGTCGCGCTCGACATACTGGCAGCGAACGCGTGGGCTCATCACGTCGGCGGCGGTGCGCTCGCCGAAGTCGAGCGAGCGGGTGAGCAGCCGCGCGGTGCCCTCCTCCAGGGTGCCGGCCTCCGCCGACCGGCGGACCATCGACGAAAGCTCCTGCGGGGTGCGCGCGGCGCTGAGTTCTTCCTGCGGCTCGATGCCGACGGCACGCAGCACGGCGTTGGCGGAGCCGTTGAGCACCACGATGAGGGGTCGCGTCACGGTGGCGAAGATGCGCACCGGCCGGGCGATGACCTTCGCGACCGGCAGCGGAGCGGAGATGCCGAGGAACTGCGGGATGAGTTCGCCGAAGATCATCGAGAAGAGCGAGGCGATGACCAGCGCGAGCACGGTGGCGACCGCGGTGGCCGCGCCGCCGGTCACGCCGATCGACTTCAGCGGGTCTTCGAGCAGGGAGCCGAGGGAGGGTTCGACGAGGTAGCCGAGCACCAGGGTGGTGATGGTGATGCCGACCTGCGCCGCCGACAGCTGGGTCGACAGCTTGCGCAGCGCGGCGAGCACCGGCACGGCACCGGTGTCGCCTTCGTCGATCGCGCGCTGCACGGTCGGCCGGTCGAGGGCGACCAGGCTGAACTCGGCAGCAACGAACAGAGCGGTGCCGAGCGTCAGCACGACCCCGGCGAGGATGAGCAGCCATTGCACCAACATGTCGCCGTCATCGTGTCATGACGACCGCGCATCGGCCCATTCGCGAGCAGGCGGGCTCGGGTGGGGAGGGCGCGGTGCCGCCGCGCCACCGGGACGGGTGTCGCGCCCGCCCGGAGACACCGAAAGGTCAGTAGGCACTGCGTAAACCCAGGCCTCACCGCAACAACTGCCCACTCGCCGGTATGACGCCAGGTGCGCCGACGCTCGGAGACACCGAAAGGTCAGTAGGTGCGGCGAAACCCCAGCTCTCACCGCAACAACTGCCCACTCGGCGCGCGGGATACGTCCGGCTGCGCTCCCGTGATCACCCCATGACGTCACCTGCGACCACGGTCCGACATCGTTCGGTGTTCGGTATTGACCGAACACCGAACAGACGTGGCCACCCTCGCGCGGGTGATCCGTGTCAAATACAGCGATCTCATCCTGTCAAATACAGCGATTTCATCCTGTCAAAATGGTAGATTTCACGCGTGGATCGGTATCGCCAACGCGTGGTGGACGACGAACTCGATGTGCGACTCGGAACGAGCGGCGCGGTGCTGATCGAGGGACCGAAGGGGTGCGGGAAGACCGAGACTGCGTCCCGGCGCGCACGGACCATCGTCCGCTTCGACACCGACGCGGCCGCCCGCGCGCAGGTCAGTCTCGATCCAGGCATCCTCTTCGAAGAGCCCGCTCCGATCCTGTTCGATGAGTGGCAACGTGTTCCCGCGATCTGGGATCACGTTCGGCGGCACGTGGATGACCTTCATGGGAGAGGCCTGTGCATCCTGACCGGGTCTGCGACACCGACAGATGCCCGCGAGTTGCACTCAGGCGCAGGACGGATCGGCACGCTGCGGATGCGACCGATGACCTTATTCGAGTCCGGTCACTCCACAGGGGAAGTTTCGCTCGCGGCGCTGTTGCGTGGCGAGGACCAGCGCGCAAAGATCACCCGAACCACGATCCCGGAGCTCATGGAGCGGATCGTGATCGGCGGATGGCCGATGCTGCTGGACACAGAAGAGGGGCTCGCCAGGAGATGGCTATCTGACTATCTCGGTCAGATCGTGGAAGTCGACATCCCGAGTCTCGGCACCACTCGCAGGGCACCGGATCGCCTGAGGCGCACCCTGGCCTCGCTCGGTCGCGGCGTTGGCCAGCCGGTCAAACTCACTCAACTTGCTGCCGACATCGCCGGCGGTGACGACCAGAAGCCCGTCAAGGAGACCGTATCCGCATACTTGGACGCGCTGGATCGGTTGAAGCTCACCGAAAACTCTCCTTCGTGGCGACCACACATGAGATCTCGCACCCAGCTCCGCGAAGCGGCCGTGCGCTATTTCGTGGATCCCTCACTGGGCACGGCTGCACTCGGCGTTGGCACACGAGATCTGCTCGCCGATCCTCAGGCCGCGGGATTCCACTTCGAGGCCCTCGTACTGCGCGACCTGCGGACCTACGCTCAACCGCTTGACGGCACCATCTCCACGTGGCGAGAAGCGCACGGACGCAAAGAGGTCGACGCGATCGTCGAAACCTCGAATGCCTGGGCTGCGTTCGAGATCAAGCTCACCGGCGATCAACGGGTGATCGACGCCGCCTCACGCGGGCTGCTGGATTTCGCATCCGAGATTGACACCAGCCGTCACGGAGATCCTGCAGCCCTGGTCGTCGTGACTGCGCTCGGCGGCGGAGGAAGACGTTCGGACGGCGTCCACGTCGTGCCGGTTACCGCACTCGGGCCCTGATCGAAGATGTGACCGCACTGGACCGCCAAGTGGGCAGTCACTGACACGCACGATCCTGCGGGTTTCAACCGGGTGCAGCGACGCGTAGTTCGTTGAGCTACCTGCTTGCGTGTGTCACTCGAGAATCAACGGGGCGTGGTATGCCGCCGGAAGGGTGCGCCTCCCGTTCGGAAACGCCGAAAGGACAGTAGTTGCGGCGAAAACCCAGCCCTCACCGCAACAACCGCCCACTCGGCGATATGACGCCGTCCCCGAGTGCCCCCTCAGCGCAGCCGGTCCACCTGCCGCTGCGCTTCCTGCACGATCCGCAATACCTCGTCCCGGACCGCCTCCGTCGTCTTCTTCGCGCGCACGAGACTCCGGCTGGTCGCCCGCAACTGGTTGATGGCCCGCTCGAACTCCTCGTGACTCCCCCGCGGAGGCACGCTCGACACGGGCCGCGCGGCGCGCCGGGCCTCCTGCGCGGCGGCTTTCAGCTCGGCCCGCAGGTCGGCAGCTTCGCCGCGCACCCGCGAGCGCACTTCGTCGGCGAGCTGGCTGACCGAGCGGTCGAGGTCAGCCTTCAGGTCGCCGAGGTCGTCCTGCCGCGCCGCGACCTCGGCGCGGCCGGCGTCGGTGAGGGTGTATGTCGCCTTGCGCCCGTCATCGGTGCGCTCGACCAGGCCCTCCTCCTCCAGCTTCGCCAGCCGCGGATAGACCGTGCCGGCGCTGGGCGTGTAGAGCCCGTTGAACCGCTGCTCGAGATCGCGCATCACCTCATACCCGTGGTGCGGCCCCTCACTGAGCAGCGCGAGCAGATAGAGCCGCAGCTGCCCGTGGGCGAAAACGGGACTCATCGCCGCACGCTCATGACTTGCTCAGGTCCGGCCCCGCTGCCCGCAACACCACCACATCCCCCGACATGGAGTTGGCGTTGATCCGGAGCGCCTCGTCGCCGTCGCGCGCCTCGCCACCTCGGTGCCACTTGCCGCCGAGCTTCATCCCGTCGACGATCGCCGCACCGGACATGGTCGACACCTTCACGAAGTAGCCGCCACCCTGCGGCACCCGCACGGTGACGTCCCCGGAGACGGTGTTGGACTCCACGTGGGTCCGGAAGTCGGTCAGGTCGAGCGTGATGTCACCCGAGACACCGTTCAGCTCAATGGGGTCGAGCGCGCTGTGGTGCACGGTCATGGCACCCGAGACAGTGTTTGCCTCGAGCCGCCCGCGCAAGTTGCGACCCTCGAAAGTGCCTGACACGCCATTGGTTTCGATGCGGCCCTGTATGTCGTCAGCCGCCACGTCACCGCTGACGGTGTTGAGCGAGGTGTCGGCGTGGATGCCGCTCACGACGGCTCCCGCGCTGACCGTGTTGATGCTGGTCTTTGCGTCATTGGGGATCGAGATGGAGACCCTGGCTCGCACGTTCTTGGCGACCGCACCGAGCCCCTTGAGCGCCTCCCACATGTTCGAACCGCTCGTCTTGACGTGACTGATCTCCAGCCGGTGCCCATCCCAGGTGACCTCCAGTGGCGGACCGACGACCTCCTGCACCTCGACGCTTGCCGCGCCGGAGTCCTCATGCGTCACGACGTCCACATGCCCGGCGATCAGCGCAACACTGAGCACGCCGACGCGCTCACCTTCGCCGCCCACGTCGAGCAGCTTCGGCTCGCTGATCTCCCACTTCTGGGTCATGTCGTCCCTCTCTTTCGTGACGTTCGCGACATATCGCGTTGTCAAAAACACGATATGTCGCGTATGGCGACAGGTCAAGCCCAGCATTCCGAAGCTATCGGAGTGGCGGCTTGACGACTGCTAAAATCCGCGAGGCGGGGTTGGTGTATACCTGGCCGGATCATCACTGCCAGGGGCCAGGAGGGGCACATGGAACTCGCCTTTTCGGCCGATGCCGCACCTGCACTCGCCGCTCGCACTCGCCGCCGCAACCCGGTCGCCTTGCTAGTGGGCGTCCTCGATGTTGCGGTCATCATCGTCGCCATCGTGCTGGCCATCGTGTTCCGCTTCGGCGGCATTGCGGCCGACGTGAGCGGTTTCGGGGCCCTCGACTACTCACTCTTCTCCGTATGTCTGGGCCTGGTCTGGAGCGGCGCCCTCCACCTGGCGGGCACCTATCGCCGCGAAATCTTCGGAGTCGGCGCCGAGGAGTTCCGGGCGATGTGGCGGGCGACCTTCTGGGCATTCGGCGCTGTCGCGATCGTCGCACTGCTGGCCAAGATGTCGATCGCTCGCGGCTACCTCGCCATCGCCTTCCCGCTCGGCCTCGTTTTGCTGCTCGCCGAGCGCGCGCTGATGCGGCGCTGGCTGGTCCGCCGCCGCGCCATTGGCGACTTCTGCGAACGCACCCTGATCGTCGGCACGCGGGTCGAGGTGCGGTATGCCGCCGACGCGATCGCCCGCAACCCGTCCGCCGGCTACCAGACCACCCTGGTCTCGGTCGTCAACTCCGCTGATGAACGCTTCGAACTCGCCGACGGGACGGTCGTCGAAAACATCGGACTGGTCGACAACGTGGCCACTCTCGACGGGGTGGTCGACACGGTGATCGTCGCGGGGCAAAGCGCGGTCTCCCCGAGCGCGCTGCGCAACATCGGCTGGCAGCTCGAAGGCACCCAGATCGGTCTGGCGCTGGCCAGCTCAATGACGGACGTGGCGGGGCCGCGCATCCACCGCCGTCCGGTCGAAGGCCTGCCGTTGATGGGTGTCGAGTCCCCGACCTACAGCGGTGGCAAATTCCTCGTGAAGCGCGCCCTTGACATCGTGCTCAGCGGTGCCGCGCTGATCGTGCTCTCTCCCATCTTCGTTGTCGTCTCCGTCCTGATCTACCTGGAAGATCGCGGGCCGGTGCTCTTCCGGCAGGTGCGGGTCGGCGTCGGGGGGCGCCACTTCCGGATGACGAAATTCCGGTCGATGGTTGTCGATGCCGAAAGGCTTCGCGACGATCTCGTGCCGGACGACACGAGCAGCGTGCTATTCAAGATGCGGGACGATCCGCGGATCACCAAGGTCGGCAAGTTCATCCGCGCCTACTCGATCGACGAGCTTCCGCAACTGCTCGACGTGCTGGTCGGCCACATGTCGCTCGTCGGGCCTCGGCCCCCACTACCGTCCGAGGTGAGCCAATACGAGTCGCACGTACGACGCCGGCTCAACGTCAAGCCCGGCATCACCGGTCCGTGGCAGGTCGGCGGCAGGTCTAATCTGACCTGGGCCGCGAGCGTGCAAAAGGACCTCTACTACGTCGAAAACTGGTCCGTGATGGGCGACCTGGCCATCCTCGCCCGCACCGTCCAGGCGGTCCTGAAGCGTGACGGCGCGCACTGACCGATGCTGAACACCACCCCCATGCCGATGCGGTCTGCGGTCAATCTCGCGCACGCCCTCTGCCAATCCGTCGCCGACGCCGCGGGCATCCAGGTGCTCTTCCTGAAGGGGCCGACCGCCGGTGCACAGGGTCTGCGCTCGGCCGATTACGTCTCGGGTGACGTGGACGTGTTGTGCACGCGGGAAGATCTGCCGGCGATGGAGGCCGGCCTGCGCGCTCGGGGCTGGCATCCGCGCCCGGTGTCCACCGGCGCCCGGGAGTTCACCACGCACTCGGTGACCTACCTGCACGACAGCTGGCCGTGCGACATCGACATCCACACGACGTTTCCTGGCTTCTTCGCCGACCCGGCAACCGTTTTCGACTCGTTGTGGCAGCACCGCGAAGAGCACGAGTTTTCCGGGATCATGGCCAACACCCCGGATCGCGTGGCGCAATTTCTCGTGCTGCTGTTGCACGGCCTGCGAGCGCCGTCGCTCGCGCGAAATCAGCGCGAGATCAACGATGCACATACCCTCTACGTGGACAACCTGGCCCCACACGAACGGAGGGCCCTACGCGCCCTCGTCGAGTCCACCGACTGCCCTGAACCGACCGCCGAGTTCTTTGCCGGTGTCGGGGAACCCGTCGACCTGCCGCCGACGCCGTCCGAGGGTTACATCATGTGGCGGCTGCTCACCAGCCCTAGCCGCACCGAGAACTGGATGCTGTGGATCTCGCGCACCCACGGGCTCGGCGTCATACGAGTCCTGTTCCGTGCCGTCGTGCCGACACGCGCCGACATACTGACCGATCACCCGGAGAGCGCCCGCAACACTCGGGCCCTGCTCACCGCATATTGGCGCCGACTCGTGCGGGCCGCGCGACTCACGCCGCATGCCGTGCGATCGGTTCTTCGTGCGAAACGCGAGCTGCGGCACACGGTCTCGCCGCGCACGCGTACCACGTCGAGTGCACCGATCCCGGCCGCACACCCGATCCCGAACGCGACCTTCGAGCCGCATGCAGTTGCTCCGGCCCAGCACCTCCCACAGTCCTCCGTCGCCGAGACCCCGCGGAATGCGATCGAGTGGGCAGAGAGCGAGCAGACCCTCTTCGTGCTGCCGCTGGCAGCTCCGGCTCAAAGCCCACTCGCGCTGCGTGATTCTGCTGCAGCACTCTGGTTCCTGATGGAGGAATGCGGCTCTGCCGCAACCGATCTCGCAGCCGCCGCGAGTGCTCACTGGGACCTGGACACGGAAACGGTGCGCCCGGAGGTCGACCGCTTCCTGACCGAACTCACCCAGCTCGGCGCGCTCCCGGATCCGACTGGAGCGCATACCGAGTCGCGTCCCGCGGGCCACGACAGACCCGTATAGCACACTCCGTGGACCGGGTGCGCCGTCGGCGCCCCGTCACGCTAGTCTGGATCCGTATGACGATGGAGGTCGTCGTACGCCTGAAAACCCCATAGCCGGTCCCTCAGCACGGCCGTGCCGACCTTGATGAAAGAGGCGCATTCGCGTGTCATCCCAGTCGCCAGACCCACTTGCGACATTCGGTCCCAACCAGTGGCTCGTCGACGAACTCTACGAGCAGTACCAGCAGGACAAGAACTCCGTCGACAAGGCGTGGTGGAGCTTCTTCGAGGACTATCGGCCGGGTGCGACACCGGCCGGCAACGGGCAGGCGAGAACGGCTGCGGGCACCTCGACGAGCTCGGCGAACAATGTGGGCAGCTCGGCGAGCAATGGGGTGACCTCGACAAGCTCGGCCACCAAGAGTGCAAGCTCAGCCGAAGCACGATCAGCCAAGAAGGCACAGCGGCTCAACCCCAAGGACTGGGAGCTCTCGGAGGGCAGGTCGATCGGCAGGGAAGCCGCGGCGCCGAAAGTGATCGAGGTCGAACCGGCGACCGATGAGAGCGTGCCGCTCAAGGGGGTTGCCGCCCGCATCGTCTCCAACATGGAGGCCAGCCTGGAGGTGCCGACCGCGACCAGTGTGCGGGCCGTCCCGGCCAAGCTGCTGATCGACAACCGCATCGTCATCAACAACCACCTGTCCCGCAGCCGCGGTGGCAAGGTGAGTTTCACCCACCTCGTCGGCTACGCCATCATCCGCGCGCTGCGGCTCATCCCGGAGATGAACTACTCCCTCGGCGAGGACGACAAGGGCAAGCCCACGCTGGTCAAGCCCGGTCACGTCGGTTTCGGCCTGGCGATCGACCTGCAGAAGGACGACGGGTCCCGCACGCTGGTCGTGCCCAGCGTCAAGGGCGCCGAGGAGATGGACTTCGCTCAGTTCTGGGCGGCATACGAAGACATGGTCCGCAAGGCGCGCGGCAACAAGCTGACCGTCGACGACTACGCCGGCACCACGATCAGCCTGACCAACCCGGGTGGCATCGGCACCGTCCACTCGATTCCCCGGCTGATGAAGGGCGCCGGTGCGATCATCGGCGTGGGCGCGCTCGAATACCCGGCCGAGTGGCAGGGCGCCAGCCGCGACACCCTCACCAAGAACGCCGTCAGCAAGATCATCACGCTGACCTCGACCTACGACCACCGGGTGATCCAGGGGGCCGTCTCCGGCGAATTCCTGCGCGTCGTACACCAGTTGCTGGTCGGTGAAGACGGATTCTACGACGAGATCTTCCAGTCGCTGAAGATCCCCTACGAGCCGATCCGCTGGATCAAGGACATCGACGCCGGCCACGACGACGACATCAACAAGGTCGCCCGCGTGCAGGAGCTGATCCACGCCTACCGTGTGCGCGGCCACCTGATGGCCGACACCGACCCGCTGGAATACAAGCAGCGCCGCCACACCGACCTGGACGTCACTACGCACGGGCTGACCCTGTGGGACCTCGATCGGACGTTCCCGACCGGCGGTTTCGGCGGCAAGCCGTTCCTCAAGCTGCGCGAGATCCTGGGCATCCTGCGGGACGCCTACTGCCGCTCGATCGGCATCGAATACATGCACATCCAGGACCCGGAGCAGCGGGCCTGGGTGCAGAGCAAGGTCGAGAAGGGCTACGAGAAGCAGTCCAGCGCCGAGCAGTTGCGCATCCTGCGCCGGCTCAACGCGGCTGAAGCTTTCGAGACGTTCCTGCAGACCAAGTTCGTCGGTCAGAAGCGTTTCTCCCTGGAAGGCGGCGAGTCGGTCATCGCGATGGTCGACCGCATCCTGTCCGAGGCCGCGGACGACGACATGGACGAGGTCTGCATCGGTATGCCGCACCGCGGCCGGCTCAACGTGCTGGCCAACATCGCGGGCAAGTCCTACGGCCAGATCTTCCGGGAGTTCGAGGACCAGCAGTCGCCGAAGTCGGTGCAGGGCTCGGGCGACGTGAAATACCACCTCGGCACCGAGGGCACCTTCACCTCCGACGCCGGCAACAGCGTGAGCGTCTACCTCGCGGCCAACCCGTCGCACCTGGAGGCGGTCGACCCGGTGCTCGAAGGCATCGCACGAGCCAAGCAGGACCGGATCAACCTGGCCGGATCCGCGTTCACGGTGCTGCCGATCCTGATGCACGGCGACGCGGCGTTCGCCGGGCAGGGCGTGATCGCCGAGACGCTCAACCTGTCGCAGCTGCGCGGCTACCGCACCGGCGGCACGATCCACATCGTGGTGAACAACCAGGTCGGTTTCACCACCGCGCCCTCGCAGAGCCGCAGCTCGACATACAGCACGGACGTCGCGCGGATGATCCAGGCGCCGATCTTCCACGTCAACGGCGACGACCCCGAGGCGTGCGTCGGCGTCGCCGAACTCGCCTACGAATACCGGCAGAAGTTCCACCGCGACGTCGTCATCGACATGGTCTGCTACCGCCGCCGCGGTCACAACGAGGGCGACGACCCGTCGATGACCCAGCCAATGATGTACAAGCTGATCGAGTCCAAGCGCAGCGTCCGCAAGCTCTACACCGAGGCGCTGATCGGTCGCGGCGACATCACGCCGGAGGAAGCCGAGGCCGCGCTGAAGGACTACCAGCAGCAGCTGGAGCGGGCCTTCACCGAGACCAAGGCCGCCAAGCAGGAAGTGTCCGCACCGGCCGCCGACAGCTCGGTCGGCACCGACGCCGAAGGTCACGGCGGGCTGGAGCGCCCGTCCGCGCAGGCGCAGGACGACACTCGCGCCGACGGCAGCACGCTGGACACCGCGATCAGCAGCGACGAACTGCTGACGATCGGCAAGGCGTGGGTAAGCCCGCCCGAGGGCTTCACCGTGCACCCGAAGCTCGCAAAGCTGATGGAGCGTCGCGCGGACATGACCACCAGCGGTGGCATCGACTGGGCGATGGGCGAGCTGCTCGCGTTCGGTTCGCTGCTGATGGAGGGCACTCCGGTGCGGCTGGCCGGTCAGGACAGCCGGCGCGGCACGTTCGTGCAGCGGCACTCGGTGCTGATCGACCACACCAACGGCAACGAGTGGACGCCGCTGCGCTACCTCACGCCCGACCAAGCCTGGTTCTGGGTCTACGACTCGCTGTTGTCGGAGTATGCCGCGATGGGCTTCGAATACGGCTACTCCGTGGAGCGGCCGGACGCCCTGGTGCTGTGGGAGGCGCAGTTCGGCGACTTCGCCGATGGCGCGCAGACGATCATCGACGAGTTCATCAGCTCCGGCGAGCAGAAGTGGGCGCAGCGCTCCTCGGTGGTGCTGTTGCTCCCCCACGGCTACGAGGGTCAGGGAGCCGACCACTCCTCGGCGCGCATCGAGCGCTACCTGCAACTTTTCGCCGAGGACAACCTGACGATCGCCTACCCGTCGACGCCCGCGTCCTACTTCCACCTGCTGCGCCGGCAGGCCGCGGCCCGGCCGCGCAAGCCGCTGATCGTCTTCACGCCGAAGCAGTTGCTGCGGGTCAAGGCCGCGACGTCGAGCACCGAGGAGTTCACCTCGGGCCGCTTCCAGCCGGTGCTGCCCGACCGGGGCGACCTCGACCCGGCGCAGGTGACGCGAGTGCTGCTCGCGTCGTCGCGTGTCGTCTACGACCTGGAGGCCGAGCGCGCCAAGCGCGGCGACACGCAGACCGCGATCGTGCGCGTCGAGCAGCTCGCCCCGATCCCGGCTCAGGAGATCGCGGCGGAGCTGGCGAAATATCCGCACGCCGAGGTCGTCTGGGCGCAGGACGAGCCGAAGAACCAGGGCGCCTGGCCGTTCATGGCTCTCAACCTGCCGGAACTGCTGGCGCCGCTCGGCGAGACACGGCCGCTGCGGCGCGTCTCCCGCCCCGCGGCCGCCGCCCCCGCCACCGGGTCGCATAAGCGCCACGATGAGCAGCGCGAGCAGCTCCTGAAGGACGCCTTCGACCGCTGATCGGCGCCTCCCGCTTCGCTCCCCTGGCTGGCCCGAGTAGGCCGGAGGAGCGGCGGGGTCCCCACGAAGTATTCGGAGGAGCGCAGCGGGAGAAACTTCGCGGGGTGCCGAAGCGGGGAAGGCAGTATCGAAGCTAACCAACGGACGGCAACTCGCAGCAGACTGCGGCTAATTGCGCAAGAACCTGCGGGCTGATTGCGTATTTGGACTTCGGCTGATTGCGGTTCTTAGTAGCATCGCCGCATGACTGAGTTGATCTCGCGCCGCTTGGCACCGGTGCTCCAGGCGCGTGTCAACGAGACGCCGGTGCTGCTGCTTGAGGGTCCGAGGAGCGTCGGCAATACCACATGTCGTGTTTGACGCCGTTACGCACTCCAGGGTCGATGGATGTACCTGCGCCAGGTCCTTCGTTCGCTCGTCCGGTCAGGCGTGGCCTGTTGTCAAGGGCCAGTGATTTCTGCCCAGGGGCGGTCGTGAGACCTGCCCGGTGACGGTCACGAGAATTGCCCGGTGATGGCCGTGGGATCTGCC
>NZ_RJJQ01000015.1 GCF_003724155.1 Flexivirga caeni
GGCAGATCCCACGGCCATCACCGGGCAATTCTCGTGACCGTCACCGGGCAGGTCTCACGACCGCCCCTGGGCAGAAATCACTGGCCCTTGACATGGGTGCACCTTCCCCGGGTGTGACCGGCCACCGGGCATGTGCGAAGTGCATCACGTGAACCCATGGTGGGCCGGCGGGGAAACGTGTTTGATCAACTCGGCCATGTTGTGCGTCTTCCACCACCACCTGGTCCACCGGCTCGGGCTGCTCGCGGCCGTCACCGCGGCCGGGGTGTGCTGGGACCTGACCCCCGGACGGATGCCCACCCGCGACGCAGCCTGAGCATCGCGGCCCCGGCAAGACAGCTGCCTGACCTGGGACCGGCAGCGCACCTGCCTGAGCGGCACCGGACCAGTGCGGCAAGCCTGGCCCCTGCGGCGCCTGATACTGGCCGTCGAGCCCCCGCAGATCTTGATCCCTGGCTTTCCGTGTGATGGCTCTTCGAGTGCCCGATGGGGCTCGTCTCTCCGAGCGGGGTGCAAACCCGCCGACCGGCATACGACCTCGGGCTGCGCGCTCCTCTCGCCGAGCGGGGTACAGCCGCGCCGACCGGCATACGACCTCGAGCTGCGCGCTCCCCTCACCGAGCGGGGTAGAAGCCCACCGAACGGGGTACAACCACGCACGCTCACCGGCCGGTTTTCTACCCCGCTCGATGCCGAAGTACCCCGCTCGATGCCGAAGTACCCCGCTCGACGAAGGGGCGAAAGGCGCGGGGTGCCGCCTACCGTGCCCGTGTACCGACCGCGCGAAGGTGCAGCCGCCAGTAGGCGAACTCCTGGTCTCCGGACGAGGTGCTGATACGCCGCTCGATGCGTTCGCTGTCACCGATGGCGAACCGCACCGGTGAGCTGAAGTAGGGGGCGTTCCAGGTGAAGGTGTGGAACTCGCCGAATTCACCGCACGGATCGCATCCGGCCGGAAGGGTGCGGACGAAGGACCTGTCGACTGGCACGCCAAGGTGCTCTCGATCGAGCACTGCCGCGTTGACGACCACGGTGATGGCCTCGATGCCGCTGGCGAGAAAGTCCTCGCTGCACTCCTGCGGCGACATGCCCCACAGCGGTTCGATGACCTTCACACCGAGTGGCGCAAACTGAATTTCCTTGTACTGCAACACATCTGAATGCTCCAGGTCCCCGAATGCACATCCGGTGATCCCTTCCGAGCGAAGCCTGCGCGTCTCGACCTCCATCGCTTCGTTATACCCGTCGAGGCCAGCACCGTGCAGTTCGACAATCCGCAGTGGCAGACCAATGGCAGCCGCCTGAGCCTGCAGCAACGCCGTTGGCAGGCCGTGCACCGTGGATTCGTCCCTCACGGCGTGCACCGTGGTCAGGAGGCACCGCACGTCATACCGCTCATCGGTCAACAACCGGCCGAGCGCGTGCGCGGAGTCCTTGCCGCCGCTCCAATGGAACGCCACCGGCATACGCGTCATGTGCTCACAACCAGTTGCGACGCTTGAAGATGACGTACAGGCCGACCGCGATGCAGACGATCAGCAGGGTGGAACACCAGAAACCCCACTCCTTGGAGAATCCGGGGTAGGGGACGTTCTGTCCGTACCACCCGGTGATCGCGGTCGGTACGGCGATGATGGCGGCCCACGAGGTGAGCTTTTTCATGATGTTGTTCAGCGCCGCATCACCGAGCGCCAGGTTGGTGTCCTGGACGGATTCCAGTGTGTCGCGCAGGGATTCGGACCATTCGGCCACGCGCATCGTGTGGTCGTAGAGGTCCTCGTAGTAGGGCAGCAGGCCCCGGCGATCCTGCTCCCCGGCGGCTCGCCGCAGCATCGTGGTCACGACCTCGCGCATCGGCAAGGTCACCCGACGCATCCGGCTGATCGCCTTGTGCAGGGTGAAGGCCCGCCGCGCGATGGCCGGCCCGGCGTGCTGCTGGTCGAACAGGCTGCTCTCCAGGTCATCGACGGCCTCGTCGATGCGGGTGATGACGCTGAAATAGCCGTCCACCACGGTGTCCAGGATCGTGTGCAGCAGCGCCCGCGGGCCGAGCCCGACGAGATCCGGATCATCCTCGAAGGTCGCTTCGACCGTGTCGATCGGGAAGTCGCCGCCCAGGCGGACGGTGACGACGGCCCGAGGCAGCACGATGATCGAGAGGCGGTGCAGTTCGTCATCCTCCGCCATACCTTCGACCGTGAAGCAGGTGACGAAGACGTACGAATGGAAACGCACCGCCTTGGGCCGCTCACTCTGGCTCAGCGCGTCCTCGACCGTGTGCTTGTCGAGACCGGTAGCATCGGCGAGATCCTGGACGTCATCCTGGGTGGGATCGAGCAGGTCCACCCAGGTGAGGGTGTCCTCCTGGTCGAGCAGTTGCGGGAGGTCGCCCAAAGCGACGTCTTCATTGCTGAGTGTGCCCGAACGCCATACGCGCGTGCGACGTTCGCAGGTCGTCACTTGGCGAGACTGATGTTGTAGTAGATCTTGTCGGTGACCTTGGTGACGGTGGCGACCAGTGCCACCTGTTTGCCGTCGATCTGCGCCGTGCAGTTGCTCGTCGAGCCGACCTTCCCCTTCAGGTCGCTGTCACAGTGCACGTCGCCGATCTTCGAACCGGTCGCCGCCGCGCTCGCCTTCTCCTTGATCTGCGACTGCAGATCGCTCTTCTTCACGATCTTGTCGCCGCAGCCGGCCACCAGACCGACGACGGCCACACCCGCAACCACCGTCGCAAGCCCGCGTCGCAGCGACCTCTTCTTCGTCACGCCCATCACCCGCGCGAGTGTACGTCGTCCCCGTGGCAGGTGGTATGGCGAAGGCCCCGCGCCGCTCACAGGTCCCCGAGCAACCGGAGCGGACGCTCCACTGCGTCCGCCACGAAGCGGAGGAAGCCGCCGGCGACCCCGCCGTCGCAGACCCGGTGGTCGAAGGTCAGCCCGAGTTGCACCACCTTGCGCACCGCGAGCTCGCCGTCGACGACCCACGGCCGGTCGATGATGCGCCCGACACCGAGCATCGCGGCCTCGGGATGGTTGATGATCGGGGTGCTGCCGTCGACCCCGAACACGCCGTAGTTGTTGAGGGTGAAGGTCCCGCCGGTCAGGTCGGCGGGAGCGAGCGTGCCGGCTCGGGCCGCATCGACCAGCTGCGCCATACGGTCGGCGAGCTGCCGTGTCGTCAGCAGGTGCGCGTCGTGCACGACCGGCACCACCAGCCCACGCGGTGAGTCGGCGGCAAACCCCAGATGTATGGCGCCGTGGCGCACGATCTCCTGGCTTCCGGTGTCGACCGATGCGTTCAGCTCCGGGTAGCGGCGCAGGGCAGCGACGCAGATTCGGCCGAGCAGCGCCAGCAGCCCCGCGCGTTCGAGCCCGATCGCGCGGCGCGCCTCGATCAGCTCCGTGGCGTCCGCGTCCACCCAGGTCGTCGCGTCGGGGATCTCGCGGCGCGAGGTGGTCAGCTTCTCGGCGACCGCGCGGCGGACACCGGTGAGCGGGATGCGGCTGTCGGGCCGGTCTCGATCCGTGTCTGCTCCGCCGCGCTCCTCGGGCGCTACTCGACCGGCCAGGGCCTGCGGTTCTCCTTGCCCGGCCACCGTCTCCGGTTCTCCTCGACCGGCCAGCGTGATTGCGGCAGCGGCTTCGACATCGCTACGGCGGATGACGCCATCCGGTCCGGGGGTGATGGTGCGCAAGTCGAGTCCGTGGTCGGTCGCGAGTTTGCGCACGATGGGAGAGATGACCTTGGGCGCGCTCGCAGGTCGAGTGACGGTCTGGCGAGCGAGTGACGGCGTCATACCGCCGTCAGTCGGCGAGGAAGCCGTCACTGGCGATGAGGGGGCGGGCGTGGTGGGGGTGGAACGTGCGGCACGTCGGTGGCGCGCCGCACGCCGGGTGGCCGAGGATGTGCTGGCCCCCTCGGAGGTGCCGTAGCCGACGAGCACCGCACCGGACGTGCCGGCTGCGCCGTCGTCGGAGTCGACCGTGATCAATGCGGCCCCGACGGCGATCGTGTCGCCGACGGACCCGTGCCGGGTGTGCACGCGCCCGGCATACGGGCAGGGGACCTCGACGGTCGCCTTGGCCGTCTCGACGACCACCACGTGCTGGTCGATGACGACCTCATCCCCGTCGGCGACCAGCCACTCGACGAGTTCGGCCTCGGTCAACCCTTCGCCGAGATCCGGCAGTGTGAACGTCTGCTCAGCCACGAGCGCCGACCTCCGCGTAGGTCAGGTCCGGCTGGTCGTCCCACTGCAGCCGGGCGATCGCGTCCAGCACGCGCTCGACGCCGGGCAGGTAGGTCTTCTCCAGCATCGGGGCAGGGTATGGCGTGGGCAGCCCGCTGACCCGGCCCACCGGAGCGGCGAGGGAGTGGAAGCACCGCTCGCTCACGCGCGCGGCGATCTCGGCACCCACGCCCGCGAAACCCTGGGCCTCGGCCAGGACCACGCACCGGCCGGTGCGCCGCACCGAGCGCACCACGGTCTCGTCGTCGAAGGGGACGATCGTGCGCAGGTCGATGACTTCGACGCTCCAGCCCTCGTCGGCCGCCGCCTCGGCTGCCTTGAGGGCGGTCGGCACGGATGCACCGTAGGTGACCAGGGTGACGTCGTCTCCGTCGCGGCGGACCTTCGCAGTGCCGAAAGGCGCTCGCGTGCAAGGGAGTTCGATCTCCTGCTTGGACCAGTAGAGCGCCTTCGGCTCCAGGAAGATCACCGGGTCCGGGTCGTCGATCGCCTCGCGCAGCAGGCTGTAGGCGTCGGCCGCGTCGGACGGTGTGACGACCTTCAGGCCCGGGGTGTGCGCGTAGTAGCCCTCGCTGGAGTCGCAGTGGTGCTCGACGCCGCCGATGCCCCCGGCATACGGGATGCGGATGACCAGCGGGAGCCCGACCCGGCCGGAGGTCCGGTTGCGCATCTTCGCGACGTGTGAGGTGATCTGCTCGAATGCCGGGTAGGCGAACGCGTCGAACTGCATCTCGACCACCGGCCGAAAACCGGTGAGGCACAAGCCGATTGCGAATCCCACGATGCCGGACTCGGCCAGCGGGGTGTCGAAACAACGCTGCTCGCCGAACTCACTCGTCAGCCCGTCGGTGATGCGGAAGACACCGCCGAGGGTGCCGACGTCCTCCCCGAAGACCAGCACATTGTCGTCGGCGGCGAGCGCGTCGCGCAACGCGGCGTTCAGCGCGCCGCCCATGGTCACCGTCATGACGAAACCTCCTGCGAGTCGGCGGCAAGCTCGGCCGCGACCATCGCGCGAGCCTCGTCGAGTTGTGGCGTCCGCTGCGCGAAAACGTTGTCGAACAACGACATCGGGTCGACGGTGACGTCGGTGTTCATGCGTTCGCGGACCTCCGCGGCAAGTGCCTCGGCGGCGGCCCTCGTCGCCGCGACCACGTCGTCGTTGAGCTCGCCACGGCCCCGCAGCCACGCCTCGACGCGGGCAATCGGGTCCCGCTCGAGCCAGGCGGTGACCTCGTCCGACGAGCGGTATCGGGTCGCGTCGTCGGCGTTGGTGTGCGACTCCAGGCGGTAGGTGTGCGCCTCGATCAGGAACGGGCCCTTGCCGCTGCGGCAGTGCTCGACCGCGTGATCCATGACCGCGAGCACCGCGGCCGGGTCGTTGCCGTCGACCTGCTCGGCGGCCACGCCATACCCAATTCCCTTGTAGGCCAACGACGGTGCGCGGGTCTGCTTCGAAAGCGGCACGCTGATGGCGTACTTGTTGTTCTGCACGAAGAAGATCACCGGCGCCTCGAAAACCGCCGCGAAGTTGAGCGCCTCGTGGAAGTCGCCTTCGCTGGTGGCGCCGTCGCCGATGAAGGCGAGCGCGACGTGGTCGGTGCCGCGCCGCTTCTCGCCGTATGCCGCGCCTGCCGCGTGGATCAGCTGTGTCGACAGCGGGGTGCACTGTGCGGCGGTGTGCGTAGCGATCGGGTCGTAGCCGCAGTGGCTGTCTCCGCGCAGCAGCGACAGGACCTCGATCGGGTCGATGCCGCGACTGGCCAGCGCCATCGAATCGCGGTAGGTGGGGAAGAACCAGTCGTCCGCGGTGATCGACAAGATCGCACCCACCTGGCACGCCTCCTGGCCGCGCGAGCTCGGATAGACGGCCAGCCGTCCCTGCTTGGTCAGCGCCGTCGCCTGCGCGTCGAACCGGCGGCCGAGCACCATCGCGTGCCAGATCTCGCGCAGCCGTGCCGCACTCGGCATCGGGTAGTCCCGCCGGGTGCCCGCCTGCTCGACCTCTGCCCCGGTCGGGTCGATCAGTTGCACCGGATTGGGCGAGGGCAGCAACGCAGCCGTCATCGCCTGGGCTGTGGTCTCCATCACTCCAGTGTGCCGCCAGCTGGGCAAATTGCCTCGATGGGGCGCGTCATACAAGACGTATGGCGGCATACTTCAGGTATGACGCCACAACAGTCAACCACGGAGCCGTCCAGTCCGGGCGCGGCTGGACGGTCGGCCACCCCGCGACCACTGGACGAGGTCGATCGGCGCATCGTCGGCGCACTCGAGCGTGACGCGCGCCTGTCGGTGCGCTCGCTCGCCGAGCAGTTGCACCTGTCGCGCGCGGCGACCTACGCCCGGCTGCAGCGGCTGCTGGACGACGGGGTGATTGCCGGATTCGGGGCGCGCATCGTGCCGCACCTGGCGGGCCTGCACACCACGGCATACATTGCGCTGCAGATCGAGCAGAACACCTGGCGGTCGGTGTCGGCCGCGCTCGCCGAACTCGACTACATCGACTCGATCTCGTTGCTGGCGTCCGAGTTCGACGTGCTGGCGCTCGCGCATGCGCCCGACAATCAGGCGCTGCGTACCCTCGTGCTCGAACGGATCCAGGCCATCCCGGGCGTGCTCGGCACCCGGACCTGGCTGGCGTTCGAGGAGATTCGCGGGGCCGGCACGCCCTGGGTGAGGTGACTGAGCCGGACGACGGGACCTCAGCGCAACAAGTCGCCGCGGCCGAAGAGCTCGGCGGTCGCGGCTGCCGACGGTGACCCCGCCTGCACGTCCGCGCCGGCGTCAAGCAGCAGCCAGACCACCGTGTCCGCAGCCTTGAAAACCGCTCCTGCCAAAGGCGACTGGCCGCGATGATTGAGCCGGTTGACGTCGGCGCCACGCTCCAGCAGGGCCGTCACGGCGCCCGCGTGGCCGTGGTATGCCGCCAGCATCAGCAGCGTGTTGCCACAGGAATCGGCGAGGTCCACCGGCATACCGGCGTCGAGCTGGGCGACCAGCCCGGCCACGTCTCCGGTGCGCGCGAGGTCGGTGCGCGGGTCATCGGCAGACGCCGCCCGGGCAGCATCGTCGGTCCTCGCGTTGCTCATAAGGTGAGCCTAACCGACCTGTGAGGATTCTGAACAGGCAGCAGAAGACGCCGGACCCGGCGCAGGGTCACGCCCGGGCGGAAGCCTTCGCGTCAGCCTTCGCTTTGTCCGCGGCCTTCTGCTGCGCTTTCAGCATCGGCGGCGGCAGCGTTCCGGCGCTGCGGGTGTAGTAGTCCGCGGCCTTGCGCTGGGCGAACGCCTTGAACCCGGCCGTGACCGCGGTCGACACCAAGGTGAAGACCGCGACCTGCATCGCGGAGAACTCCGGGTCGTATCTGCCGGTCGGCGGCTTGTTCCCGGTCGCGGTCTTCCACACCGAGGTCGTGACCTTCGTCGCCGCCTTGCCGGCCGCGATGCCGGACACCGTCGCGAGCACCTTCCACGCGATCCCACTCATAGCCCTGCGACCTTTCATTCGTATGCCGGCGCGGCCCGTCATACACCACGCGCTCTCGGGACCGAGCCTGCCACATGCGGCGCGAACCCGTCCGGCCCGGACAATTCATCGGGAACACATGGTTCGCTCCACAGGTCGCCCTCTACTATGTCGCGAATGGTTGCCGCAGGGGAGGAGAGCGTCCCCACTTCACTCCTCTCCCGGGTGCGGTGGGATGTCGTGCGCTGGGCCGCGATCAGTGTCTACCTGGTCGCGCTCGCCATCTTCTGTGTGACCCGTGGCGTGCCGATGGACCGCGCCGGGCTCACCCTGTGGATCGTCACCGGGCTCAGCGCCGTCTGCATCGGCAAGGGCTGGCGGGCGTGGGGCCGGATGATGCTGGACTGGCTGCCGTTCCAGGGAGTGCTGCTCCTGTACGACTACAGCTACGGCGCCGCGTCATACTTCAGCGGCGGCTTCATCGACGGCTTCCCGATCCAGGGCGCAATCAACCGCATCGGCATGCCGCTGCACGTGACCTTCCCGATCCGGGTCGACGAATGGCTGTTCGGCGGGCACCTGCCCAGTCAGTGGGTGCAGCAGCACTTGAGCGGTGCCGTCAACCAGGCTCCGTGGTGGTCGATCTTCATCACTTTGTGTTATTGCAGCCATTTCATGGTGTCGCCTATCGTCGCGGCGGTGCTGTGGATCCGCTCCCGCGAGCGGTTCCGCGCCTGGGCCGCGCTGCTCGTCGCGCTCGCCGTTGCGGGCATTGCGACCTACTTCGTCTTCCCGATGAGTCCGCCGTGGCTCGCGTCGCAGCAGGGCTACATCTCGGGCACGCCGGTCTATCGGCTGTCCGGGCAGGGGTGGTCGTGGCTGGACTTCCACGGCGCCGCCCAGGTGCTCGGCGACGCGCAGGATCGGTCCAACCCGGTGGCGGCGATGCCGTCGCTGCACCTGGCGACCGCGACCCTGGTCATCGGCTTCTTCTGGTTCAGCGTCCGCCGGTGGGTGCGGCCGTTCCTGCTGCTCTACCCGGCGCTGATGTCGTTCACGCTCATCTACTCCGGTGAGCACTACGTGACCGATGAGATCGCCGGCCTGCTCTATGCGGTGGTGCTGCTGGCGGCATGGCGCGTCCTGCGCCGCCGGCCGCTGCATCTGCCCGGGTGGCTGGGCGGAGCCGGAGTGCTATCGAGCTGGCGGGCGACGGACCGTGAGGCACTGCTCGACCCGGCCGACCGGCCCGTGGACGTCGTGCAGCACGGATGAGGTGAGGCCGAGTCCGTCCGGTCCGAAGGTGACGCTCGTGTCGAGCCCGACCCACGCCGGGTCGGGCCGGCGCACGAAATGCAGCGTCAGGTCGACGTTCGGGAACATCAACTCGTCCGGACGCACCCGCGTTGCAATGCCGTTCGCCGTATCGACGAGCATCGTGTATGCCGCCAGCGGCGCCGCCTCGACGCCGTCGATCAACGGGTGGCTGGAGCGGACCCAGGCCTGCCGGCGGCCGCCCCGGCCGCCCGGCACGGCGGCAACCTGCAGGGAGCGGATGTAGCCGCCGGGCCACTCGCCGGACATGGGCATCGGTTCGGCGTGCTCCGGGCCGGACATGGCCGGGAGTTCGCTGCCGGCATACTCGCCCAGATCCGACACTGCCAGTCGCCAGGCTCGCGCCCGGATGATGTCGCGCCCGCCGATCGTCAGCGTGGCTTCGAGCAGCTCGATGGTGCGGCCCGGCCGGATCGTCTCGACCCGGATCGTGCTCTCCTGCAACGGGATCATGCCGAGGATCTCGAAGCAGATCCGGCCGATCTGCATGCCGGCGCGATGCTCGTGCATCGCCAGCTCATGCGTGATCAGGCCGCTGATGGGGGCCATGTGCTGCTCGGTTTCCTGCCACGCGCCCTGCACGTGCGTCGTCGGCTGGTAGACGCCCGGCCGCACGGGGCGGTAGTAGGCGTCCGGGGTGGCTGCGTTGGGGGCATCGGTCACGGGACAGCAGCGTAGGCGACCAGGAGAGCGGCCGGCGCAGGTGCGTTGGGGGCGGGTCACCGTGAACGGAATATACCCATGGGGGGTATGGTTGCGGTGTCTGGAGGTACGCGTAGATGAGCCAGCAAGGTATGACGACACAGGACCACGCACCGTTGCAGGTGGAGTTCGGCATCACCGGGATGACCTGCGCCTCGTGCGCGATGCGCATCGAGAAGAAGCTGCGCAAGATCGACGGCGTCGACGCGACAGTCAATTTCGCGACGGAGAAGGCGAAAGTGTCCTATCCCGAGCGGGTCTCGACCGAGGAGCTGATTGGCGCCATACGGGCTGCAGGGTATGACGCAGCGGTCCCGCAACCAGCGCGTCCGGTGGCCGAGGATGCCGCTCCCGTGCCCGACGAGACCGCGCAGTTGCGGCACCGGATGATCGTCAGCTGGGTGCTCGCGGCGCCGGTGATCGTGCTGGCGATGGTGCCGGCGTTCCAGTTCCGCAACTGGCAGTGGCTCTCGCTGGTGCTGACCGCGCCCGTGGTGGTCTGGGGCGGTCTGCCCTTCCACCGGGCCGCGTGGGCAGGACTGCGGCATCGCGCGACGACGATGGACACGCTGGTCAGCATCGGCACGATCGCGGCGTTCGGCTGGTCGCTCTATGCACTCTTCATCGGGGATGCCGGCATGCCGGGCATGCACCACGGCTTCTCGCTGACCACCGCGCCGAGCGAGGGTTCGCGCACGATTTATCTGGAGGCAGCCGCCGGGGTGACGGCGTTCCTGCTGACCGGCCGCTATCTGGAGGCGCGCTCCAAGCGGAGTGCCGGAGCCGCGCTGCGAGCACTGCTCGAGCTCGGTGCGAAGGACGTCTCGGTGCTGCGCGACGGGCGCGAATCCACCATCCCTGTCGAGGAATTGCGCGTCGGTGACCTCTTCGTCACCCGGTCGGGCGAGAAGATCGCGACCGATGGCGAGGTCGTCGAAGGCACCTCGGCGGTGGACAACTCGGCGATGACCGGGGAGTCGGTGCCGGTCGAGGTCGGACCGGGTTCCGCAGTCACCGGCTCCGCCGTGAACGAGGGAGGCCGGCTTGTCGTGCGGGCCACGCGGGTCGGCGCGGACACCGCGCTGGCGCAGCTTGGCCGGCTGGTCGAGGAGGCGCAGACCGGCAAGGCGCAGGTGCAGCGCCTGGCCGACCGGGTGTCCGCGATCTTCGTGCCGGTGGTGCTGGTGCTCGCGGTGCTGACCTTCCTGGGCTGGGCGATCATCGGCGGATCGGTCGTGACCGCGTTCACCGCCGCGGTTGCCGTGCTCGTCGTCGCCTGCCCGTGCGCGCTGGGCCTCGCGACGCCGACTGCGCTACTCGTCGGAAGCGGGCGCGGCGCGCAGCTGGGGCTGCTCATCAAAGGCCCGGAGGTGCTGGAAAACACTCGCACCGTCGACACCGTGCTGCTGGACAAGACCGGCACGGTCACGACGGGCGTGATGCGGGTGGTGCGCGTCATACCCGCGGAGGGGGAGCACGAAGGCGACGTGCTCGCGCTGGCTGGCGCGCTCGAACACGGGTCCGCGCACCCCATTGCCCGGGCGATCTCCGACGCCGCCACAGAGCACGGCACGCTATTGCCCGTCGACCGGATGACGGATGTCAGCGGTCTCGGCGTCACCGGTGAGGTCGACGGCCGCGAGGTCATCGTGGGGCGCCCGAACCTGTTGCAGCGCAGCGGTGTTGAACTACCGGCCGAACTCGCATCGGCCATGCGGGACGCGGAAGGCGCCGGTGAGACCGTGGTGGCGGTGGCCTGGGACGCCGCCGCCCGCGGGCTGATCACGATCGCCGATGAGATCAAGCCGAGCTCGGCGACCGCGGTCGCCGAGCTGCGCCGGCTGGGCCTGTCACCGGTGCTGCTCACCGGCGACAACGAGCAGGTAGCCCGCACGGTAGCGGCGGCTGTCGGCATCGACGAGGTCATCGCCGGAGTGCTGCCGGAGGAGAAAGCGTCGCGGGTGCGCGAGCTGCAGGCCTCCGGGCGGGTGGTCGCGATGGTCGGTGACGGCGTGAACGACGCTGCCGCGCTCGCCCAGGCCGACCTGGGCATCGCGATGGGCACCGGCACCGATGTTGCCATCGAGGCAAGCGACCTGACGTTGGTGCGTGGTGACCTGCGCGGTGCCGCCGACGCAATCCGCTTGTCCCGCAGCACGTTACGGGTGATCAAGGCCAACCTGGTGTGGGCATTCGGCTACAACGTGGCGGCGATCCCGCTGGCGATGAGCGGCCGGCTCGGGCCGATGGTCGCGGGGTTCGCGATGGCGTTCTCGTCAGTCTTCGTGGTGCTGAACTCGTTGCGGCTACGGCGCTTCCAGCCGCTGCCCTGACGGGTGTCCGCGTGCGCACCCCCCACCTGATCGAGAGGACCCCTTAGATCACGAACGGACCCCATATTGGGCCCCACATGGGGTCCACTCGATCGGTTTGGGGTCCTCTCGATCACGGGGAGGGCGGGGACGCCACGGCGAGGCCGAGGGAGTCGACCAGCGCTTCGAGGCCGGACTGCCAGCCTGCGGACACGTTGCGGACCTTCCAGGTGTCACCGCGACGGTAGATCCGGGCCAGCACTGCCGCGCGTTCGTCGGTCAACTGTGCCGGGAGGCGGAACTCCTCACCCTGGTCGCCGTTGCCGGCATACACGGTCGTGCGCAGGTCCGCGAGTTCCCCGAGTATGGCGGGAGGGTCGACCGCGACGCCCACGACGACCGCGCGCACCTGCTCACCGAGAGCCGACGCGTCGAACTCGACCCGGCCGGAGTCGGTGAGCCGGACGACGCCGTCCGCGGAGGTGCGGTTGTTGAAGAAGACCAGACTCTCGTCGTCGATGGCATGTTCGCCGGCGCCGACCTCGCACGCGATGAGGTCGACCGGCGCACCACTGGTCGCCTCCACCCGCACGGACAGCCGCGTCGACGACAGCGGTGCGTTCTGGCCGCGCGACAAGGTGAAGACGGCCTGGCGTGCCGACCCGATGACGGCGGTCGGAGCGACGGGTGTCGCGGGCTGTCCTTCCGGCAGGTGCGCGACGCGCACCGGCGCCAGGTGACGCGGTGACGTCCGCTCGCCAGCGATCGCGGCTTGCAGGAGTCGCGCAAACTCCGTCGCGCCCTGTGGCCGCGCGGCCGGGTCCTTGGCCATCGCGGACTCGATGACCGCACGCAAGGGCGCGGACACCGAGTCCGGCAGCGGCGGCACGGGCTGCTGCACGTGCGCGAGCGCGAACCCGATCGCCGTGTCGGCATGGAAGGGCAGTCGCCCGGTCAACAGCTGGAACGCGACGACGGCCAGCGAGTAGACGTCGGACTCCGCCGTTGCCTCCTTGCCCATTGCGGCCTCCGGCGCGAGATATTGCGGCGTCCCCATGACCTCTCCGGCACGGGTCATCGACGACGCGTCGAGCGCCCGCGCGATGCCGAAATCGGTGAGTTTGGCGACGGATTCGTCGTCGACCACGATGTTCGCGGGCTTCACGTCGCGGTGCACGATGCCCTTGGCGTGTGCTGCGTGCAGTGCGTTGGCCGCCTGCACGAGCAGGTGCACGGCGTCCGCTTCGGGCAACGGCGCACGCTGGGCGATCACCTGCGAGAGCGGCTCGCCCTCGATCAGCTCCATCACCAGGAACGCCGTGCCGCTGTCCTCGCCGTAGTCGTGGACCTGCGCGATGTTGCCGTGGCTGAGCCGCGCCGCATTGCGTGCCTCGGTGCGGAAGCGGGCGAGGAACTCCGGGTCGTCGGTCAGCCCGGTCTTGAGCAGCTTGATCGCGACGGGGCGCTCCAGCACCGAGTCGGTGCCGCGCCATACCTCGCCCATGCCGCCACCGGCGATCCGCGAGTCCAGCAGGTAGCGGCCACCGATCTGCGTGCCGTTCGTGCGCTCCATGTCGCCTGAGACCCTCCGAGTGTTTCGCTGCAGCCTAACGACGTCCGAAAGACGGTCGCACGTTCCATTGCGGACTCGGTGGGGGCTTACATTGTTCCCCGGAACCTTCCGAGCCGAACAGGACCCCAGTGAGCCGTCTCCGCAGCGTCTTCGCGGACACCCGACCCTTGCGCGTTCCAGCCTTCCAGCGGTTGTGGACCGCCAACATCATCACCGTGATCGGGGCGCAACTCACGGTCGTGGCGGTGCCGGCACAGATCTACGCCGAGACGGACAGTTCGGCATACGTCGGCCTGACCGGTGTCTTCGGGCTGGTCCCGCTCGTCGTCTTCGGCCTGTACGGCGGGGCGCTCGCCGACGCGATGGACCGGCGGCTGCTGCTGCTGATGTCGACCGTCGGGCTGATTGCGTGCAGTGCGATCTTCTGGCTGCAGGCGGCCGTCCGGCTGCGGAACGTGTGGTTCATCCTGGTGCTCTTCGCGGTGCAGCAAGCGTTCTTCGCGGTCAACCAGCCGACCCGGACGGCGATCCTGCCGCGGCTGATCCCGCTGGACCAGTTGCCGGCCGCCAACTCGCTGAACATGACCGTCATGCAGTTCGGCGCGATCGCCGGCCCGCTCGTCGGCGGCGCGCTGATCCCCGTCCTCGGCTACCAGTATCTCTATCTGACCGACACGATCTGCCTGTTCGCGACGCTCTGGGCGGTGATCGCCCTGCCGTCGATGCCGCCGGAGCACCGCAATGTGACGAAGGCCGGACTGCGTTCCGTCATCGACGGATTCGCCTACCTGAGCAAGCACAAGGTGCTGCTGATGTCGTTCCTGGTCGACATCATCGCGATGGTGTTCGGCATGCCGCGGGCGCTCTTCCCGCAGGTCGCGCACCAGAGTTTCGGCGGCCCCATCGACGGCGGTGTCGTGTTCGCGTTGCTGTTCGCGGCGATCCCGGCCGGTGCGGTGCTGGGCGGGATCTTCTCCGGGTGGGTCTCGCGGGTCGAGCGCCAGGGCCTGGCGGTGGTCTGCGCGATCGTCGTCTGGGGTGCCGGGATGATCGTCTTCGGCGTCGCGGTCGGTATGGCGGGCGGCCGTCCCGACGGGTTCCTCGCCATCGCGCTCGCCGGCCTCGTGGTGGGTGGCGCGGCCGATATGGCGTCAGCCGCGTTCCGGTCGACCATGCTGCAGGAGGCGGCCACCGACGAGGTGCGCGGCCGGCTCCAGGGTGTCTTCACCGTGGTCGTCGGAGGTGGCCCGCGCATCGCGGATGTCGCGCACGGCGGTCTTGCCGCGGTCGCCGGGACGGCCGTCACCGCTGCCGGTGGCGGGGTGCTGGTGGTGGTGCTCGTGCTCGTTGCTGCGGTCTCGATCCCCGTGTTCGTGCGCTACCGGGTGGTGCGCGCCCCGGCGCTGTGTGATTGAGCGGCACATATCCGCATTGGGCGGCACAATAATTCGGGTGAATTGCTGTGCCGCTCAATGCGTTGGTGTGCCGCACGATCAGGGTGGACCGGCCCTACGCGCTCGCCGCCTCGGACGACTTCTCGTCGGCGTGACCGGACCACCAGGCGAGGTGGCCGGTCAGCGCGGTGAGCGCGGGCGTGAAGATCGTGGCCATCACGAAGGCCGCCATCACGATGCCGCAGGCGAGAGACCCGTCCCCTTGACCATCGCATGGAGTTGGTCGCGCACAGTTTGGGCGGTGTCGTTGAGCTGCTTGTAGTTGTCCCGCGTCTGCTGTGGCGTCTCGAAGAGCAGCGTCTGCACCAGCTTCTTGGGCGACGCGGGCGCCGGGATGACCTGCTGGACGTTCTTGATCTTCTTGGCGCTGATCTCGGCCGCGAAGGACTTCACCTTTGCCTGGTCCGCGGTGGTCAGCGGCTTGCCGTCGGTGCGCTCGAAGACGCCGATCATGGTCGGGGTGAACGCGGCCGGGAACGCCTTCGCCTGCACGTCCGCTGCCTTGATCTACTCGTAGTGCCGCGGCAGGAAGTCGCTCTCGTTGCTGCTGTTCAGCAGCGCCGGGCGAGCGCGATGATCACGACGGCAGCCACGATCCAGTCGGCGATGATCTGCCACGGGTGCTTGACGACATACCGGCCGAGACTGGCGAACCCTGTGCTCCCTGAATTCGTGACGGGGAAGGCCCGCGGTCGTATGACGTGGCGGGCCATTGATCTTCATGCCCCGCGGCAACCGGGCGCGCATTCGACCTCCGGCTGCTGCGCCGCTTCGGTGATCGAGCGGCACACTAACGCATCGAGCGGCACACATATGCGAGCCGGATTTCTGGTCCGCTCAATGCATTTCTGTGCCGCTCGATCCGTGCCGGCCTGAGACGATGTCCGACGTGGAACCGCCGATCCTCTTCTCCGTCGCCCCCGACTACTACCGCTTCGCTGTCGCGGAGTTGCGCGCTGCCCTGGATGTCACGAAGGTGCAGCGCGTCGGACCGGACGCTGGTGTTGCGCACCTGGGTTCGGGCGATCTCGCCGGCGCGGCCGACGCGTGCTGGGGTGGCGAGATCCCCCTGGTGCGGCATCTCGCGCGCGCGGACGCCGTGCGGGGCGCCGGCAGCGTTGACACCGCGGCGGCGCTCGCGGAGTGGGCGGCCAGCGTGCTGCTCGCCGCACTGGACGTCGGCGACACGATCAGCCTGCACACCTGGGACAGCGGCGACGCCGGTTTCGCGCCGGGCAAGGTGCGCCGCCCGTTGCTGGAACTGTTGCTGGACAACGGGATCCGGGTGGTCACGACGGGCGCCGACACCGTCGGCAGCGTGTGCATCGGCACCGACCGGATCACCGCAGGAGTCAACCCGGCCGCGGTGTCGCTGTGCGATTGGCCGGGCGGTCGCATCCGGCTGGCGACGCGGCCGGAGCAGGTGTCGCGTGCGGAGTTCAAGCTGGAGGAACTCTTCTCGTACGTCGAGGCGCCGCGCGGCGATGTCGCGGTGGACCTTGGGGCCAGTCCGGGCGGCTGGACGAGAATCGTGCATTCCCAGAGGTTTCGGACCGTGCACTCCGTCGATCCGGCAGCGTTGGATGAGCGGGTGCTGGCGCTCCCTGGCGTCATACACCACCGGCAGACTGCCGGTGACTTCGTGAAGGCGTATGACGGCGAGGCCGTCGACCTGATCGTCAACGACATGCGGATGGTGCCGCAGCTGACCGCGCACACGATGGTGGAGGCAGCGCGGCTGCTGCGGCCTGGTGGATCGGCGATCGTCACCCTGAAACTCGGCACCAACAACCCCGAGAAGCAGATCGACGACGCACTCGCAGTGCTCACGCAGGCCTACGACCCCAGCTTCATGCGGCAGTTGCAGCACAACCGGCACGAGGTGACGGTCGTCGCGACCCGGCGTGCCACTTGATCGAGAGGACCCCTTATGCATCGAGCGGACCCCATAACAGGGCCGATTTTGGGGTCCCCTCAATGCGTTGTGGGTCCTCTCGATCAGAGCGCGGCAGCGGCGCGCAGGTGCCGGCGCTCCAGCAGGCTCCAGGTGGAGCTGGTCAGCAGATAGAGCATCGCGGCCAGCGGCATGAACGCCGCGAAGAGCACCGACCCGAGTGAGAGGTATGGCGTCACCCGCCGCATCCGCTCGGCCACGGCGGCAACCTCGGGCGGCTGGCCTGCGGGAAGCGCGAGTTCCGGCAGGTGCGTGCGGGTGTCGAGCACGGTGAGCCAGGCGACCGCGACGATGAGCGCCAGCACCACGCCGAGCACGAATATCCCCGGCACGCCGACGACCAGCAGATGCCCGGACATCGGGACGCCGAGCAGTGACTGGTCGAGCAGCAGGTTCTGCTGGCCGGCGATCACCGGAGTGGTGAAGAGCCGGTAGATCGTCGCGAAGACCGGCGCTTGCGCGAGCGCGGTGAGCAGGCCCGGCCGGCGCATCAGCGGGTGCAGTGCCAGCCGGGTCAGCAGGGTGAGCGCGACGACCAGGGCCGCCGCGGGAACGTGCCTCGCCAGCGGCGCGACGACGGCATAGAGGAGATGGACGAACGGGTCGAGCACGGCAAGAATATGCATGGCGAAAGAGCCTCCGGATCAAGGGAATTGACGGGTGATCGGAGGTGACCCCAGCAGTGGGTCAGGCCGGGGCCACCGCAGTCGCCCCGGGTGCTCGCGGCCGGGAATGGCCGGCTGCGTCCGGATGAGTGCTCGGGAGTATGACGTCCGGCGCCCGCGCGCGGTGCGGTCCGACGCCTGCCTGCGCGGCCGGCTGAGGGAGCACGACGTGCAGCGCCACGAGGGCCAGCAACGCGGTCGCGATGACGACGCTGATGACCACTGACGAGGGGGTGCCACCCGCAAGAGACGCGAGCAGACCGAAAAGCACCGCCATACCGGCGAAGTGGGCGCGGGTGCGGTGCACGTTCTCGGTCAGTGCCACGTCGATCAGTCTGCGCCATACCGCGCGGGAGCGGCAAGGCGGCGGGAGTGGTTGAGTGGGGTCATGGCTGACATGGCGACACTGACGACGGACATCCTGGTCGACGCGTTCACTCGGGTGCGCGACGAACTACCTTCGCAATTGGACGGATTGAGCGCAGAGGAACTGAGGTGGCGCCCCGCTCCGGACGCGAACCCGATCGGCTGGCTCGCCTGGCACCTCACCCGGGTGCAGGACGACCATCTCGCGGGGGTCGGCGACGTCGAGCAGGCGTGGACCAGCGGCGGCTGGGCGGCGCGTTTCGGGCTGCCGTATGACGAGGGCGCCATCGGCTACGGGCAGACGAGTGCGGACGTCGGCGCATTCACGGTGCCTGACGCGTCGCTGCTGATCGGTTACCACGCAGCGGTTCACGACCTGAGCGTCGAGGTGGTCACGCAACTGCACACCCCGGCGGACTACGAGCGCATCGTCGATGAGCGCTGGGATCCGCCGGTGACCGCGGCCGTGCGCATCGTTTCGGTGATCGGTGACATCACTCAGCATCTGGGGCAATTGGCTTATGTACGAGGGCTTCTCGATCAGCGCTGAGATCAGCGACCCAACCTGCGGACGGTCTTCGGCGTCATACGAAGCAGAGGTCGATCACTGAGCGATCGGCCGTGAGTGGGAGATGATCACGATGCAACGCGCACGCATTGCACTGGCCGCCACCGGTGGGCTGATGCTGCTCCTCACCGGATGCAGCTCGAGCGGTGGAAAGACCGCCGCGCAGTCGCCAGCGAGTTCGTCCACATCGAGCGGCGCAGGACAGTCGTCCAGCCAGGCACCGAGCACCTCATCGACCGCATCGGCAGGGGGATCGAGCAGCACGTCCACGAGTTCGCCTGCCCCCGCTACGTCGTCAGCCGGCAAGCAGGTGCCGCGATGCACGGTCGCGCAACTGAAGGTCTCCGTCGGCATGGGGAACGCCGACATGCAGGGTGCGCATCGGCCGCTGCAGTTCACCAACATCGGCAAGGCGGCCTGTGAGCTCACCGGCGCGCCAGGGGTGTCGTATGTCGCCGGCAACGATGGTCACCAGGTCGGATCGGCGGCGCAGCGCATCATCGGTCACCAGCAGGTTGTCATCCAGCCGAACGCCACTGCCTCCGCGGGGCTCTTCCTGTCCAGCGCGCCGCAGAAGTCGAACTGCACACAGATGAAGGTGCGCGGCATCCGGGTCTACCCGCCGGATTCCTACCAGGCGGCGTTCGTGCCGATGCAGGGAATCACCTGCAAACCGCCGCAGAACGGCCCGTTCCTGCGGGTCGGTCCGATCCTGCCCGGACCGAACAACGACGGGGTATGACGTAGTCGTCATACCCGTCGCCCCGGCTGTGACCGGGCGGGCTACGGACGCCACGGGCTTCCCGGTCCGCCAGGGCCCCAGGGTCCTGGGCCACCCGTGTGCTCGGTGACCGAAGTGAGGTTCTTGTCGACCGTGACGAACGCGCGCTTCCCGTCGTCCGTGCCGAGCACGAAGTAGGTGCCGTCACGGCCCTTGAGCACGGCCTTGACCTGCACGCGTGGCTTCTTGGCTTTCACTGCGGCGGTGACCTTGGCCAATTCGGTGCCGGTCACCTTGCTGGCCGGTCGCATCCGGCCCGGGCCGAAGTCGGGGCCACCGGTGCAGTGCGGTGCGAATGCGGGTCGTGCAGGCTGGGTGGTTGCCGATGGGGTCGGACCGGCGCCATGGGCGGCAAGTGCCTCTCCGGCGGACACCGTGCCGCCGAGGACGACTGCGCCGGCCAGGCCGAAGCCGATCATGAGGGACACGCGCTTTCCGGTCATCTTCTTCTCCTGTCATTCTTCGGGATTCAGCCGAGTTGTCTCGGCGGGAGATGTGGGCAGGCCCGGGTCTCAGCGGCGCCGCCGGTGGGAGGCCGCTGCGTAGGCAGGGACGCCGACGACGGCAACCACCAGGTGCATGGTCATCAGTGCGAGCACCCCGGCGAGGTTGCTGTGGGGGATGAACCGCGTTGCCAGCAGCACCAGGTCGGGCGTGAACGACGCGATCACGGCGACCGGAACGACGATGCGAAGCGTCGTGCGCGGCTGCCGTGCTCGACGCAGCAGCATGGACCAACCGACCCAGCCGGCAAGTAGCCCGGCGACGGTGAACAGACCGAAGACCGGCAGCTGCAGCGGCCCGAAGGCGTGGTCTGCACCTGTCTGGACGCCAATCGCGGCAACCAGCGCATTGACCGCGACGGCGAGGACGGCCGCGCCGCCCAGGATGCCGGTCGTGGACCACGGGAGGCGTGTGGTCGCTGGTGAGCTTGGTGTCGCCGGATGCGCGTGGGGCGGTGTGACGAGGTGGGACATGTCGGGCTCCCTGATGCTGAGTTGCCTTCAAGCTATTACGAGACCAATTAGTACCGTAATAATACGGAACTAACAAGTCCCGAAAGATAGGATTGCGCTGTGAGCCGACTCGACAGCCCCCCGGATGCCCAGCGGTCGACCGAGTCTCGCGTTGAGTCGGCTCCGGCCGTCCGGCGCGCCGGACGGCCGCGGGATCCGATGCTGGAGTCGGCGATGCTGTCCGTCACTCGGCGCTTGCTGATCGAGCATGGGTATGACGGCATGACCGTCGAAGCAGTCGCCAAAGCTGCTGGGACCGGGAAGGCTGCGCTCTACCGGCGCTGGCCGGGCAAGTCCGAGTTGGTCATCGCCGCTGTGCGCGCGCTCCAGGCCCCGGTGGTCGTTCCTGACACCGGCTCACTTCGGGGGGATCTGCTCGAGTGCGCGCGCCACTACACCAGTGGCCACGAGGAAGCGGCGTTGGTGATGGGCGCTCTGCTCAGCGACGCGACGCGCCATCCCGAGCTCGGCAAGGCCGCGTATGACGCAATCGGCGCGCCGCCCGCCGCGGCATTGGCCGCGGTGATCCGGCGCTGGACGGATCGGGGGGTGATCAAGGCATCGGCGCCGATCGAGTTGATCGGCGGGCTCCTGCCCGCGATCGCGTTCCGGAACGTCGTCATGCGGCGGACGCGGCTTGACGTCGGCACTGCGGAAACGCTCATCGACGGTGTTCTGTTGCCAGCGCTCACCGCGGGCCAGGTGGACTGACCCGGAGCGAAGCCCGCAAACGCACCCAGGTTTTCCCAGCGAGCGGGTCAGATGACAACTACGTCGAGTTCGGGGTAGCGGTCCAGGAGCTTGCGATCCAGGGTTGTCGGCGAGCTCGACATGCAGAGTGCGAACGCCGCTAGGTAGTCGTCGGCCTACAGTTTGTGGCTGCGATCGTCGGTCGCCGACAGGCGCCGGAACCCATCGGTGATCCCGACTGGTTCATCGTGCCAATCGAACCGCTCGTCGGACAGGACGATATCTACGACATCCCACGCCTGGCGGCTGCTCATCGCGTCGGCGGACATGACGGCAGGGTTGGACAGGACGCGCATCAGGCTCATCGCCGTCACTCGGCAGACACCGGACCGGCCCGACATCGAGGAGAGTCACCCGAACGCCTGATGCAGGTCGTCTGCTTCCTGCGCAAGCGCGTCGGCCGCTTCGATGTCGGCCTGGGTGACGGTCGGATCGTCAGATCCGACCAGCGGGAACGACACTCGTCGCCCTGGCCGCGACCGGCCGATCTCGGTGGCCACGGCACGTTCGAAGAGGTCCTTCAGCGACTCCCCACGGGTCGCGGCTCGCGCCTTGGCGGCCCGCATCAGCTCGTCGGGGAGATCCACCGTTGTACGCATAAAACATATTACCCGCCGTGGGATGCGGGGGCCTCGTCGGAGGTTGAGGGCATGGCGCAGCTGCAGGTTCGCGTGCTCATTTCGTGCCCAGTGGGTTGCCCATTACTGTCCAGGACAGCAAGAACCCCGGTTTCCCGGGGTTCTTCGCTGGATGTGGCGGTGGGAACCGTCGCTGGTGCGCCCGCTCGTTCCTCGCGGCCCCCAGCTCCTCCCAAATCCCGCTGCATCCAATCACACGAAGAGGGACCCCGACGGAAATACGTGTCGGGGTCCCTCTTCTTGGCGGTGGCGGTGGGATTTGAACCCACGGTGGAGTCGCCCCCACACAACATTTCGAGTGTTGCACCTTCGGCCGCTCGGACACGCCACCGCCGACGAGAGTACCGGACCGCTGCGATCGCGCCAAAACGGATGCGAGGCAGCAGCCTCGATACGCCTCCCTCGCTGCGCTCCTCCGGTTACTCGGCCACCCAGGCGAGCTACGGCGTGGGGGTCGAGCAGCCGGGCGGGAGCGAAACCTTTGCAGGGGGAGCGGACTTGATCGTGGGAGCTTCGTCGCCCAGCACCACGTCGACCGAGTCGTCGGTGCGGCCGTCCTGGACGAGGGTCGCGCCGTGGAGGTACTTCTCGACATACGTCGTGGCGTCCTTCTTGCCCTTCGGCCCGAAGCGGATCTGTCCGACACCGCTGAGTGACTCCTTGTAGGGGTCGTTGCTGACCGTGCCGATCGTGAACCCGTGCGTCTGCAGGGCCGCGGCCGTCCGCTTCGCGACACCGCTGTCGGATGAGGCGTTGTAGACGTTGAGGGTGAAGATCGACTGCGGCGGCGCGGTGGTGGTCACGGCGCACGATGACGAGGCCGACGGCGACGATTCGGTCGACTTGCGCATGAACGCCAGCGCGTAGAACAGGGCGCCGAAGAGGAGCAGCACGGCGACAACGAGCACGATGATCGAGCGGCGCTGCCGGCGGCGCCGGGCATGGGCCAGGCCGTCCTCGCGGACGTAACTCATCGCCGCCCCCTCCTGCGTCGGGTGCGGCGATTCGTCCTGAGCCCTGGTGGTCGCTTGCTCATGGGCATCCCCTCCTGAGCCCTGGTGGTCGCTTGCTCACAGCACCAGCACCCGCGCATGCAGCACCGGCCGTTGCTGCAGGGCTGCGCGCAGCGCCCGGTGCAGGCCGTCCTCGAGATAGAGGTCGCCTTCCCAGGCGACGACGTGCGCGAAGATGTCGCCGTAGAACGTTGAATCCTCCGACAGCAATGTGTCCAGATCGAGGGTGCGCTTGACCGTCACGAGTTCGTCGAGCCGCACGACGCGCGGCGACACGGTGCTCCAGTCCCTCGGACTGACCAGGCCGTGATCAGGGTAGGGTCGCCCGTCGCCCACCGCCTTGAAGATCACAGCGCCCAGCTTAGGTGTCCCTGCCTGGCGAAAGTCCGCGTGTCCACGCGTGGCGCGCCCGTTCTCGGGCAGCGCGGCGGCATAGACAGGCACAAGGTCACGTCGCACAGCCGCGGCTCAGGAGCTCTTCGGCGACTTCTTCGCGGTGGTGAGCGGTCTGCACGTGGGCGTCGGCGATGGCGTCGGCTTCGGCGTCGCCTGCGCGGCCGGCACGATGGCGCTGTCGGTCCACTTGCTGCCGATCACGATGTCGACGGTGGCGTTCGAGCGGCCGTCCTGCACCATCTGAACATCGTGGAACTGCAACGCAACTCGCTGCGCTGCCGGCGCGCCCTGCTCGCCATACCGGATGATGACCGCGTGGTCGGGATAGAAGTCGCTGGTGTTGCCGACCTGGGCGACGTGGAAGCCGCGCTTGCGCATGTCTGCGGCGACGTCGGTCGCCGTACCGGGTATGACGAAGGCGTTCAGTACGTTGACGGTGATCTTCGACGGCGGTGGCGGTGGCACCGGCACGAGCGCGAACTTCTGGCCGATCACGACGTCCACACTGGGGTTGGTGCGGTTGTCCTCCTCCAGCACCGCGTCCTTCACCTGTTGCGCGACGGTCAGCGCAATCTGCTTGCCGTTCGGCCCGAACCGGATCTCGGCGTGTGCTGGGGGAGACTCGCCCGACGGATCGTTGCCGGTCGCGATGATGTGTAGCCCGCGCCACTTCAGCTGATCGGCGACGCTGGCCGCTTGCCCGTTCGTGCCGGTGGCGTTCCAGACGTTGATATAGATCGAACTGAGCGGGATCTTCATCGACGGGGCGGCGAGCGCGGCCGAGCAACTGGACGTCGCGGCCGGTGTCGAACCGGAGCCACTGCACGCGGCAAGTGCGGGTATGGCGAGTGCGAGGGCAACGGTCGTCCCCACCGCGTGCCTGCGGGTCAACCCCATCCTGCCACCCTGTGTGCCCCGAGAAGAATGTCTGTCACCAGACAGTATGAGTGGTCGGGCAGGGGAACCCCTGTACCCGGGGTCACGCGTCGGTCACGGTCCGGTTACTGCTCGCCGGGACGGCGATTCGCCGGGTCAGCCGGCCGGTTTGGTCGCGGTGACCACGCTGGTCGCCTGCCACGGACCGCCGAACCAGAAGCCGGGGCCGAGTCCGCGAACCGTCACCTCGGCGGCCCCGACACTGCGCAGGTGGTTGGCATACCGGCGGACGGTCCGTATGTCGGCGACCACCAGGCGCCCCCCGGGCCGCAGCACTCGTAGCGCCTCGTCCAGCACCCGGAAGCGGCCCTCGACGTCCCGGATGTTGTGGATCGCGAGCGAACTGACCACCACGTCGAAAGTCCCGTCCGGATAGGGCAATTGCGTCATGTCGCCGGTGTCGAGGTCGACCCGGTCGGCGACGCCCAGCGCGACGGCGTTGGCGCGCGTGACGTCGGGGCTGTTGCCGCTCTGATCCTGGGAGCGCCACAGGTCCAGCCCATGCGCGTGGCCGGTGGTCAGCCGGCCGGCCGCCGCGAGCAGGACGGCGCCACGACCGCAGCCCAGGTCGAGCACCTGCTCGCCGCCGGTCAGGTGCAGGCCGTCCAGCAGCCGGGACCATGCGGTGTGCTTGCCGCGCAGCGTCGCGTGCAGATAGCAGATTGCCTGGGCCAGGAAGAAGACGCCGATCAGCGCGACCCACCACACGGCAACGCCGGCCGCGGCGCCGGCGATGAACACGACGGCGACGATCAGGAAGATGATGGGCACGTATGGCGCGTCGATCCCGTAGCTGGGGCGTCCGCCGGACGATCGAGAGTCGCTCATTCCGGCACGATACTTTATCGGACAGAGTATGTGCTGGAAATCGCCGCACGCCGCAGTCAGTCAGCGGCCGCGATCACCGCGCGCAACGCGCGCACATGCCCGTCGAAGGCTGCTCGCCCGGCCGGAGTCGCGTGGTAATACGTCGTCCGGCGGCGACCGGTCCAGGTCTCCTCGGTGTCCACGAAACCGGCGGCGACCAGCGTCTTCAGGTGGACGTTCAGATTTCCGTCGGTCAGGTGCAGCACTTTGCGCAGCGCGGTGAAGCTCATCGCTCCGCCGTCCGGCACCGCCTGGAGTGCGGCCTGCAGTCGCAACCGGGTCGGATCGGTCAGCACCGGATCGAAGGGCCGGCGCAGGTCCTCGGCGAGCCGGGCGAGCACCTGTTCGGCGTCCTGCGGCCCGGTGTGATCGGCGGGCGCCGGCTGTTCGGGTGAAGGGCGGCGCCGCGTCGTCATACCCGCTCCCGCAGGCGGGCCAGGCCGGTGACCGCCATCGCGAGCCCGCCCAGCACTCTCACCAGCAGGACGACCCAGTCGTCCAGCAGGACGCGCCCGGCGGCGGCGATCAGCAGGATCGCGCCACCGGCGACGGCGAGCGGCGGATCGGGCGCGGCGATGCCGAAGAGCAACATGCCTAGGGCCCACACGGCGGCGGGGATGATCAGCGGGCCCGCACGGTCGGTGGGTGCCGCGATGACCACGAACAGCGCCGAACTAACCAGCAGCGCCGACCAGCCCGCCATGATCCGGCGTTCCCTGCCGGTGCGAACCGTTCGGCTGCGGATGCCCCAGGTCGCGGCCACCGCGACGGCGCAGCCCGCGAGCGCGACCGTCACACCGGCGGTCCCGCGCACCAGCTGCAGCGCCAGGCCGCCCACCAGCCAGGCGCACCCCCACGCGATCAGCGGGCGGTTGAGGTTGGCGGTCGCTACCAAACGTCTGGAGCGGTCGGTGACCGGGTCCAGCGCGGCGAGGGACCTGGCCGCCTCGTCCGGGGTGAGCTGCTCGTCCACCTGTCCACTATCCCGTACGGGGCGGTGTCCGTGTCAGTGTCGGTGTGAGCGCTCCAGTTGTTCACACCCACGTTGCAGCGGGTTGTCACGTGAGCGATCGAAGACCTACATGGACTGTGTTTGGTCCATCTACGGTGGCACGTGCGGTACGCCGACCCTGCCGCTATGCAGATCGCGCGGTAGAGCGCGCGTTCTGCCGAGCAGGGGAGGCGTCCGATAGCAAACGGCACCACTCGAAAGTCGTGGGTGGCGCCGTTGGCATCTGGCGGAGGATAGGGGAACCGTCGTCGCTGCGCTCCTCCTCCCGAATCGAGCGCCTCGGAGACAACGCAGGGAGGGGCCGCCCAAAAAAACCGTGGGCGGTCCCTCCCTGCGTGTTGTGGCGGAGGATAGGGGATTCGAACCCCTGAGAGCTTTCACTCAACACGCTTTCCAAGCGTGCGCACTAGGCCACTATGCGAATCCTCCGCGCAGGAGAATACCCGCTCGCGGCCCGGACACCGAATCGGCTGCTGCGGTCTCGCCTCGATTGCGTGACCGCAGGCCTGGTGTTCTACAGTGGGCGCCGGGCCCCTCGTGTGGTGGTACCTTTCCGAACTCCCCCAGGGCAGGAATGCAGCAAGGGTAGGAGAGCTCTTCCAGGTGCGCGAGGGGTTCTTTCATCCCCACGAAGTTCTCCCCCGCTTCGCTCCTCCGATACTTCGCGGGGACCCCGGGTGAGAGCGCCCACGAAGTTCTCCCCCGCTTCGCTCCTCCGATACTTCGCGGGGACCCCGCGTGAGGGCGCGCGCTCAGCCAGTCCCGCTGGGGGTCGCCGCGGGGGACTTGCCCGGCGTGACACAGCCCGGCGCCTGGGAGCGCACCGGAGCGAAATCGCTGGACAACCGGACGGTTTCGGTCACCGGGACGGTCACCTGCAGCCACCCCTTGTTGTTCACGATGCACGCCAGCAGCGGCTTGTCGGTGACCGGGTTGCTGGCCCCGACATACGCCGAGTAGCGCACCTTGAGTTGGATCGTGCGGCCGGCGACCGCCTTGAGTTCCACGCCATGCGAGTCGATGCCGATGACCGTGGCGCCGGTCGCCAGCGGCGCCGGGTTGACGACGCGGAAGAGGCGCCAGTCGGAATTGCTCCAGGTCAGCTGCAGGTAGGGCAGGCCGCCAAGCACGAGTTCCGCCTCAGCGGTGGAGGCGTAGTCGAGCGGCGCCTTCGGCACCGCGACCCAGCCGACCGCGAGGGAGTCCAGCCACTGCCGGTAGCTGACCGGGTTGAGTGCGTGCGGCTGATAGAAGATCGGGTTGTCTGCCTGGTCGGCCTGGCGATCCCAGCCGCGGGCGAGCGAAAACTTCGTCAGGTATGCCGAACCCCAGTGGTTCTTGGTGTCGACGACCTCGATCCGCCGGCCGATCACCGCTCTGCCGAGCCTCCGCTGGTCGGCCTGCAGCGCGTTCGCGAGCGGCTTGTAGAACGTGTAGTTGCTCGACGGCTGGTGCGCCAGCAGCAACTGGTTGGCCAGGTCGCTCACCGGCCAGATCGCCACGATCAGCGCGCACACCCAGATCAGTGACTTGCGGACCTCGGCATACGCGACGATGACCGGCACCGCGGCGAGCCACGCGAGCCGGGTCGCGTTGGTGCCGATGGCGAGCGGCACGATCAGCAGCGGGATGAACGAGATTGCCAGCATCGCCGCAGTCGCCCGGATCAGCTTGTTGTGGCATGCACCGAAGACGACGACACAGGACAGCATCGCGGGCGCCGCGTCGCTGATCGGGAAGGGCATCGTGCCGGTGCCGGGGAACAAGATTGACATACCGATGCCGAAGATCACCAGGGAAATCGCGAGCAGCGTTGCGACCCGGCGCCTTTCGGGGCGCAGCACCGCCACGACCAGTGCGATCAGGCCGAGGAAGAACCCCGCGAGCGGGGATCCCAGGAAGGACAGCAGACCGAGCAGGATCGCGGTCTTCTCCCGGTGGTGGCGCAGCGCGACGAGCGCCCAGATGCCGATCGCCGCGCCAGCCGTGAACGTTACGCGACCGCCCAGCAGATCGGCGGCCTGCGCAAGGGTGATCGCGACCGCGCCCGCTCGGGGCCGCGGGGCGTCGGCGACGAGGAGCGCCCCGCCATACGCGCTGACGACCACGGCCAGCACGCCGGTCAGCCGGATGCCCAGCGTCGCCATCGAAAACGGAACGATCGCACTGTAGTTGGGCAGCGTGATGCCGCCGAACCAGCCGCCCCACCAGACGGGGGCGCCGCCGACCCGGGCGACGTCCGCGCGCGCGACCTGCGCCGCCAAGTCCGGGACCTGCGGGGTCCACAGGACATAGACGAGTGCGAAGGCGATCGCGCAGGTCATTGCCAACGCGGTCGGCGTGCGTAGCCGACGCGACGACAGCATGACTGCCACGCTACCTTCCGTCACGGTTGACGACCCCTTGTCCAGCCCCTGAAGTCACGCCCGCCGGCGTCTGGTCGGCTCGGCCCGGTGGCTCCGGTCATCGTCGCACTCCTCGCTGACAGCGTGCGCAGGTATGGCGGGACGTTTCGCACAGGTCCGGACGGAGCACGCACCCGGTGTGGGCGGAGGAGAATAGAGTCAGGTGCGTGACGACCGCGCTCTACCGCCGCTACCGGCCCGACACCTTCGCCGACATGATCGGGCAGGAGCACGTGACCGAGCCGCTCATGCAGGCGCTGCGCACCGGGCGCGTCAACCACGCCTACCTCTTCAGCGGACCGCGCGGCTGCGGCAAGACCACCTCTGCCCGCATTCTGGCCCGGTGCCTCAACTGTGCGCAGGGCCCGACACCGACGCCGTGCGGAGAGTGCGAGTCTTGCGTCGCGCTGGCTCGGGGCGGGTCCGGCACCGTCGACGTGATCGAGATCGACGCCGCGAGTCACGGTGGTGTCGACGACGCGCGTGATCTGCGCGAGCGGGCGTCATACGGGCCGGCGCAGTCGCGCTACAAGATCTACATCATCGACGAGGCGCACATGGTGACGCCGCAGGGCTTCAACGCGCTGCTGAAGATCGTCGAGGAGCCGCCGGAGCACGTGAAATTCGTCTTCGCGACGACCGAGCCGGAGAAGGTCATCGGCACCATCCGGTCACGGACCCACCACTACCCGTTCCGGCTGGTGCCGCCCGCGCGGCTGACCGACTACCTGCAGCACTTGTGCGATGCCGAAGGTGTTGCGGTCGAGCCAGGGGTGCTGTCGTTCGTGACGCGCGCCGGCGCAGGGTCGGTGCGTGACTCCTTGTCGGTGCTCGACCAGCTGATCGCCGGGTCGGGCGAGGCGGGTCTGACGTATGCCGAGGCGGCTGCGCTGCTCGGCTTCACCGACGGGGAACTGCTCGATGCGACCGTCGACGCGCTCGGCGCTCGCGACAGCGGCGCGGTCTTCCGCCAGATCGACAAAGTGGTCGAATCCGGCCACGACCCCAGAAGATTCATCGAGGATCTGCTGGAGCGGCTGCGCGACCTGATCGTCGTCGCAGCGGTGCCCGACGGTGCTGCGCAGGTGCTGCGCGGCGTCCCCGAGGACCAGCTGGAGCGGATGCGTCAGCAGGCCGCGTCGTTCGGTCCGGGGGAGTTGTCCCGTGCCGCCGACATCGTCAACACCGGTCTCTCGGAGATGACTGGTGCCACCGGTCCGCGATTGCAGCTCGAGCTCATCTGCGCGCGGGTGCTGCTGCCTGCGGTGTCCGGGGAGGAAGGGTATGCCGCCCGCCTCGACCGGCTCGAGCGCCGGATGGACATCGGTGGTGGTGGGCGGATAGCGGCGGAGCCGAACCGTGCGGCGACGACAGGTCCGGCACCGACGCGGGAGCCGAACTGTGCGCCGACGACCGGCCCGGCGCCGCAGCCCGTCCAGGCTGCCGACGTGCCGGCTCCTGCTGCGCCGGTCCGGGACGAGCCGACAATCGCTGGTCGAGTAGCGGAGGAGCGTAGCGGGGGAGCGTATCGAGACCAGGCATCCCGAGACCAGGCACCCGCCGGGACCGTGACGACCGACGCCGTACGCCGCGCCTGGCCGGATGTGCTCGATCGCATTGCGCGCGCCAAGCGAGTGACCTGGGCGCTGTTGAGTCAGCACGCGCACGTGGCCGACTTCGACGGGGAGACGCTGGTCCTCGGCACGAGCAGTCCGGGCCTGGCGGCGACCGTCGAGCGCGCGCCGCACCCGGACGTCGTGGCGACCGCGCTGTTCGACGCCCTCGGCATACGGGCCCGGGTGACCGCGCGTGCCGACTCGGCCGCTCCGTCGCCGAGCCTGCCGGCGGAGCCGGATGATTCACCCGCCCCGCCCGCCCGGCCGACCTCCGAAGCCCCGGACCCCGCGCCCGCGCGTGAGGCACGACCTGCTGCGCCACTAAGCGACACCTCACCCCAGCCACCGGCGAAGGCCGCGCCGGCGACTGCACCCCGTCGGGGACGTGCCGCCGAGGCGCTCGCCGAGGCAGGGCTCTCCGCAGCTTCCGGCGCGGGCGACGGTGGTGGCGGCTGGGGGTCGATCAGCGCACCGCCGCCGGAGTGGGCAACGGCCGAAAACCCTGCGGCGCCAACGTCTTCCGCGCCCGCCAAGGTCAAGGTGGAGGAAGAAGTCCCCGAGTCGATGGACGACGAGGACGTCGACGACCCGGGCGAGGTCGGGTTGCCGGTGATGCAGGCGGTGCTCGGCGCCACCGTGATCGACGAGCAGGTGGACTGATGGCCGGCGGACCTCTCTATCCGATCTCGCGAATGACCGTGGCGCCGCTCTTACGGGCCGTATGGCGCCCGCACGTCGAAGGCCGCGACAACGTGCCGAGGGAGGGCGGTGTGCTGATCGCGAGCAACCACCTGTCATTCGTCGACAGTGTCGTCATCCCGATGGTGGCCCCACGCAAGGTGGTCTTCCTCGCGAAAGCGGACTATTTCACCGGCACGGGCCCCAAGGGCGTGGCGACCCGCACCTGGTTCAACGCGATGGGCATGATCCCGGTCGAACGCGACGATTCCCGTGCGGCGGTCGACTCGCTCGACCAGGCGCTCGGGGTGCTGCGCGACGGCGAGGCGTTCGGCATCTATCCCGAAGGCACGCGTTCGCGGGATGGCCGGCTCTACCGCGGCCGTGTCGGCGTCGCGCACCTGGCGATGAAGGCCGACGTGCCGGTCGTGCCGGTCGGCATCATCGGCACCCCGGCGGTCATGCCGATCGGGTCCAACCGCCCGCGCGTCGCCAAGGTGACCGTCAGGTTCGGCGAGCCGCTGATCTTCGGGGAAGAGTTCGCGGCGATGCCGGCCGGCAAGGCGCGTCGCCTGGCCACCGACCAGATCATGGACGCCATCGCGGCGCTGTCCGGCCAGGAGCGCGCCTCGTCATACAACGAACGCCCGCCGGGCTGACCGGGTGACAGCTCCCGTCCTCACTGACGGCGAGTTCGCCCACTGACGGTGAGATTGCACCGTCGCTCGCCGAGGAAGCCGTCATTCGCGAAAGGGGGAGGGTGCCAGGGTGCGTCGGCGCGGCGCTGTCGGGCCCGGCGATTAGGCTCGACCTTCGTGTATGAGGGAGTGGTCCAGGACCTGATCGACGAGCTCGGCAAGCTTCCCGGCGTGGGTCCGAAGTCCGCGCAGCGCATCGCGTTCCATCTGCTGCAGGCCGACCCGGCGGACGTGACCCGGCTGACCGAGGTGCTGACGACCGTGCGCGAGAAGGTGCGCTTCTGCGAGCGCTGCTTCAACGTCGCCGAGGACACCCTGTGTCGCATCTGCCAGGACCCGCGTCGCGACGACACGCTGATCTGCGTCGTCGAGGAACCCAAGGACGTGGTCGCGGTCGAGCGGACCCGCGAGTTTCGGGGGCGCTACCACGTGCTCGGCGGGGCGATCAGCCCGATCGACGGCATCGGCCCCGACGAGCTGAAGATCACCGAGCTGGTGCGACGGCTGGGTGTCGAGCCGGTCGAGGAGGTCATCCTGGCCACCAACCCCAACCTCAACGGTGAAGCGACCGCGACCTATCTGTCGCGACTCATGCGCACGATGGGTCTGCGTGTCACGAGGCTGGCCTCCGGGCTGCCGGTCGGGGGAGACTTGGAGTATGCCGACGAAGTGACGCTCGGCCGCGCATTCGAAGGACGGAGAGTTGTCGATGCCTGAGACACCTGACACCGAAGCCCTGCAAGTCGGCACGCTCGCCGCGGAGACGGCGCAGGACGCGCGGGCGTTCTGCGAGTCGGTGCGGCAGCTCGCCACGGGGTCTGCGCCCGACGCCGCGCTGCCGCTGCTCCTGCTGATGTTGTCGCAATTGCAGGTCGCCGGAGCACGGCTGGGCGCCATACAGGACGTCGTGCCCGCCGAGCGGTTCGAGGCCGACCCGGGCCCGGAGAGCAACCTGGACGCGCTGCGGATGGGCTTGGCCAACCTGCTCGACGGCATCGACGATTACGCCGACGTGGTCGACCCGGTGACGTCGGTCGAACCCGCACGCGGCGCGCTGTCCGATGACCTGGCGGACATCGTCGGGGCGCTGGAGCACGGGCTCGTGCACTACGACGCGACCCGGTTGACCGAGGCGCTGTGGTGGTGGCAGTTCAGCTATCTGTCGCAGTGGGGTGTGCGCTCGACGGCCGCACTGCGCGTTGTCCAGACGATCCTGGCGCACCTGCGGCTGGACGCCGACGAGGACATGGTCGCCGACGCCGAGTTCGAGGCTCTGCACCCCTGAGCCGGGCGGGCCGGGGCGCCGCTCAGACCTTGGTCGTCTCCGCGACCTTCTTCGCGTCGCGGGTGAGCGTGAGTTCGCCCTCATCACGCGCCGGGGTCCAGGGGTTGTGGCCGAAGAGCAGCCACACCGCGAGCACGGACACGCCGACGCAGAAGTAGCCGGCGATCGCGTCGACGATGAAGTGGTTGGCGGTGGCCATCACCACGAACAGCGTCCAGAGCGGGTAGAGGACCCCGAGCGCGCGCAGCACCGGGTGCCGTGCGACGAAGAAGAGCGACAGCCCGACCCACAGCGCCCACCCGCAATGCAGGCTCGGCATGGCCGCGAAGAGGTTGGAGTGACTCGAGACCGTCCGGCTGCCCCAGGAACCGATGGTGTGGAAGTAGACCGTCGTGTCGACGAATCCGGCGCCCTGCAGCAGTCGCGGTGGCGCGGTCGGGAAGAGCCAGAAGCCGATCAGCCCGAGGATCGTGGTGAAGGCGAGCACGCTGCGGGCCGTCTTGTAGACCCGGCGGTGCCAGACGAACAGCCAGATCAGCACGCCGATCACCGGGATGGCGAAGACGGCGTAGCCGTAGTTGGCGGCCTGCGCGATCCAGTGGTGGCGCATCACGAAGTGGTTGAGCGTGAGCTCGACGTCGAAACCAATGTGCTGTTCGAAGTGGAACAGATCCCATCCGCGGGCGTATGCCTGCTTCTCCCGCAGCGGCACCAGGTCGCGCAGGTGTTCATAGACGGTGTCGAGCACGAGGATCAGGATGATCTCGAACCACCAGTGCGGCGGCCGATATGCGCGCCACTTCAGTGGCAGCAGTGCCGGCCCGGACTCGGGTTGGCTGTGCTCCGACGTAAGGTCGCCGACCCGCTCCGAACTACTCGACACACCGCAAGTCTGTCACCTCGATCTCACCAGCCGAAATCACCTCCCATACCTGTGCGGTTCGTATGACGGACACCCTCTCGTCGCCATCCCGGAGTATGGACGCGGCGTCCGGCATGCGGTCGGCAGCGGGGGCATCACGGGCCGCCGGTAGAATCAGCGGCGCCGGAATGTGATCAACCGACGTCCCCGAAGGGAATCGCGCGCAGTGCCTCTCGTGGTCCAGAAGTATGGCGGATCGTCGCTTGCCGACGCCGAAAGCATCAAGCGGGTGGCGCGCCGCATCGTCGACACGCGCAAGGCCGGAAACCAAGTCTGCGTCGTCGTCTCCGCCATGGGTGACACCACCGACGAGTTGCTCGAGCTCGCGGACGCAGTCTCGCCCGCCCCGCCACAGCGCGAACTCGACATGCTGCTGACCGCCGGGGAGCGGATGTCGATGGCGCTGGTGTCGATGGCGATCGCCAACCTCGGCGACTCGGCCCGGTCGTTCACCGGCTCGCAGGCGGGCGTGATCACCGACGACGCGCACGGCAAGGCCCGGATCATCGACGTGACCCCCGGCCGGATCACCCAGGCGCTCGCCGACGGACACATCGTCATCGTCGCGGGCTTCCAGGGCGTCAGCCAGAACACCAAGGAGATCACCACCCTCGGGCGTGGCGGATCTGACACCACCGCGGTCGCGCTGGCCGCCGCCCTCGATGCGGACGTGTGCGAGATCTACACCGATGTCGACGGCATCTTCACCGCCGACCCGCGCATCGTCCCGAGCGCCCGCAAGGTCGACCGCATCAGCAACGAAGAGATGCAGGAGATGGCCGCGTCGGGCGCCAAGGTCCTGATGCTGCGGTGCGTCGAATATGCCCGGCGGTTCAACCTGCCGATCCACGTGCGCTCGTCGTTCAGCTATCGCGAGGGCACCTGGGTCTACCCAGCAACAGTCGAAGGAGAAGACGACGTGGAAGCCCCGATCATCGCCGGTGTCGCGCACGACCGCAGCGAGGCCAAGATCACGGTCGTCGGTGTCAAGGACACGCCGGGCAGCGCCGCCGCCATCTTCACGCTGATCTCCGAGCAGCAGGTGAACATCGACATGATCGTCCAGAACGTCTCGGCGGTCGCGACCGGTCGCACCGACGTGTCGTTCACCCTGCCGAAGGCGGACGGCCAGCGTGCCGTCCAGGCGTTGCAGGACGCCAAGGCGGGGCTGGGCTTCGAGTCGCTGCAATATGACGACCAGATCGGCAAGCTCTCGCTCGTCGGCTCCGGCATGCGCAGCCACCCGGGTGTGTCGGCGACGCTCTTCCAGGCGCTGGCCGACGCCGGCATCAACATCGAGATGATCTCGACCTCGGAGATCCGGGTCTCGGTCGTCACCAACGGCGACCTGCTGGACGACGCGGTCCGCGCGGTGCACACGGCGTTCGGGCTGGACTCCAGCGAGGGTGAAGCCGTCGTCTACGGCGGCACTGGCAGATGAGTTCCCCCCGCGGGGCGCTCGCGGAGAACGAGCTTCATGAGCGAAGGTAGTCCCATGGGATTGAACATTGGAGTGGTCGGCGCGACCGGGCAGGTCGGCGGCGTGGTGCTGCGGCTGCTCGCGGAGCGGGATTTCCCGGTCGAGGAGCTGCGGCTCTTCGCCTCGGCACGGTCCGAGGGCCGGGAGATCGACTGGCAGGGAAAGCGACTGGTGGTCGAGGATGCTGCGACGGCGGACCCGGCCGGCCTCGACATCGCGATCTTCTCCGCGGGTGGCGCGACCTCACGCGAGCAGGCGCCGCGCTTCGCTGCCGCCGGCGTCACGGTGATCGACAACTCCTCCGCATGGCGCGGCGACCCCGACGTGCCGCTGGTCGTCTCGGAGGTCAACCCGCAGGAGATCGCGGACCCGCCGAAGGGCATCATCGCCAACCCCAACTGCACGACGATGGCTGCGATGCCGGTGCTGAAGGCGCTCACCGACGCGGCCGGCCTGCGCCGGCTGATCGTGGCCAGCTACCAGGCGGTGTCCGGGTCCGGGCTGGCCGGCGTCGAGGAACTCGCCGGGCAGATCCGCCAGGGCGTCGAGGGCAACCTGGAGTCGCTGACCTACGACGGCGCGGCCGTCGAACTCGGCCCGGCGAAGAAGTATGTCGCCCCCATCGCCTACAACGTGCTGCCGATGGCCGGGTCGATCGTCGCCGACGGCAGCGAGGAGACCGACGAGGAGCAGAAGCTGCGCAATGAGTCGCGCAAGATCCTCGGGCTGCCGGACCTCCTTGTCTCCGGCACGTGTGTCCGTGTGCCGGTCTTCACGGGACACTCGCTCGCCATACATGCCGAGTTCGACCGGCCGATCAGCCCCGACCGTGCGCGCGAAGTGCTCGGCGCGGCCCCGGGGGTCGTGCTGACCGACGTGCCGACGCCGCTGGAGGCTGCGGGCAATGACCCGTCATACGTCGGACGCATCCGGCAGGATCAGTCGGTGCCGGACGGCAAGGGCCTGGTGCTCTTTGTGTCGGGCGACAATCTGCGAAAGGGCGCCGCCCTCAACACGATCCAGATCGCCGAGGTCATCGCCGCGGGGCGCTGAGATGGCGACCGGAGGCAAACCAACCCTGGCGGTCGTCGGCGCGACAGGCGTCGTCGGCATGTCGTTGCTCTCCTTGCTCCCGACCCGTGATGACGTCTGGGGCGAGATCCGGCCCATCGCGTCGAGTCGTTCCGCGGGCCGGCGTGTCTCGATCCTCGGCCGCGAGGTCGTCGTCCGCGCACTCAGTGCGGAGTCGCTTGCGGGCGCGGACGTCGTCGTGATGGCGGTGCCGGCGATCGTGAGCGCGAAATGGGCGCCGATCGCGGTCGAGGCGGGCGCGATCGTCGTCGACAGCTCCGGCACGTTCACGCACACGCCGCAGGTGCCGCTCGTGGTCTCCGAGATCAATCCGGACGCGGCGCGCGCGCCGGAATCCGGCATCGTCGCCAGTCCCAGCGCGGCGACGCTGATGATGGTGGGCGCGTTGCACTCGCTGCACAGCGCGTGGCAGCTGACCTCCGTGGTCGTCACCACGTTCCAGGCAGTCACCGACGCCGGTGCCGGCGGGGCGCTTCGCCTGTATGACGAGACCATGGAGCTCGCCGGCAACCAGGGCGTCGGCCAGTCGCCCGGCGACGTGCGCCGGATGTTGTCCGACCTGGGCACCTCGCCCTTCCTGGCTCCGATCGCGTTCAACGTGATCCCGTGGGTCGGCGACGAGGCGGATGCCGGAGCGACGACGACCGAGAGCGCGGTGCGCGACGAATTGCGCAGCCTGCTGCGGGTCTCCCATCTGCCCGTGGCGGTCACTTGCGTGCAGGTGCCTGTCGTCCGCACCCACTCGGTGTCGATCCATGCGACCTTCGCCGCCGAGTCCGACCGCGACGACGCCGTGCGGATCCTCACTGAGTCATCCAATTCAGTTGTCGTTCTTGATGATTCAGCGAATTCTCTCGATGACGCGTGGCCGACTCCGGTCGACGTTGTCGGAGCTGACCCGATCTTTGCCGGCCGCGTTCGACGCGTCGACGGCTTCCCGAACTCGATCGAGTTGTTCATCTGCGCCGACAACCTGCGCAAGGGATCGGCGCTCAACCTGCTGCAGATCGCCGAACTGGCCGTATGACGGACCTCGAGGTGGGTTTCGTATTGCCGGCGGCCGTGGTGGAGGCGCCGCCGGACGAGCACGCGGTCAGTATGCCGGTGCCGGCGACGACTCCCGGGCCGACCAGTCCCCGTCGATCGAGAGGGGTTGCAGTTCTTTTCGGATGTGGCACTGGTGGTGTGTTCATGCCGGCCAGCACAACCGGCCAGGTCCGTCATACGGAGTGATCGCGCTGTGCCGCCGTGCCAGAAGCCTCAGGGGCGGCGCACAGATTCGTTGCCCGGTGAGGCATTCGGTCGCGCGGCCCGGCTGTTCGCCGAGGGCCATCTAGGGGCACGTAGATTAAGGCGGCATGAGCCAGACCACGCAAAGCAGGGCGGCGTTCGCCGCTGCCGCCGAGCGCTTTGCCGGCCCGCTCTACCGGCAGTGGTGCGCCACTGCCGGTGCCGAGACCGGTTTCGACGACCGGACGTTCACTGCGTTCGCGGCATACGGGGTCGATTTCGGTGACTGGCACGCCGCGCAACGGCTGCTGCGCGCGACCAGCCTCGACCTGCGGCTGGACGACGGGGAGCAGGCGCTGGCGGCATACTTCCCCGTGCTCGACGGGACGATGGCCCCGGACAATCGCTCCTACCAGTTGTGGACCGAGCGGCTGCGCGACCGGCGAGGCCCGATCGGCCGGCTGCTGCAGGAGCACCCGTTGCCACGCAACGACCCCGCGGCGGGCGTGCGCATGTTCCGCCTGGCAGACCGGTATCTGCGGGATGCCTTCGCGGGTCCTGTCGCGGTCGAGCTCGTCGCGGTGGGGGCGGCGGCCGGCCTGGAGTTGGTGGCTGACTCGTTCGAGCCGGATCTGTTTGCCGGACAGCACATTTCGGCGCGGCGTGGTTACGACCTGCATCCGCTGGACGCGCGACAGCCGGACGTCATGCAGCGGATGCTTGCGCAGCTGGAGCCGGAGGAGGTCGACGTGCAGGAACGCATCCTGCGCGCCGCGCAACTCGTCGACGAGCAGGACATCGTGGTCTCTCGCCGCGACGCCTTCGACGTCGTTGCTGCCGAAGGTTTCGGCTTCGGGCGGCTGCCGATCGTCTTCGGGTCGTCCTTCCTGTGCATGGTCGAGGAACGCACCCGCATGGACGAACTCATGCGCGCCCGTCACGCGGAGGGCATCTGGATCAGCGCCGAAGTGGTCGGGGTGCTGCGGGCGGTCACCGACGACCCGGCTCTCGCCGATACACCGGCCGGCGCCCCCGCGCTGCGGCTGGCGCACTACCGGGCCGGCGAACTGCTGACCGAGATCGTGCAGGTCGACTGAAGGAGGCACGGGATGCAACCCACCGGCGTCGGTCGGGCGGTGCAGGCAGCCATCTACTCGGCGGGAGCCTACGGTCACCGGCCGCGAGTGCCCGTCGAGCCGGCGGCGCTGTATGCCGCGGCGCGACGCCGCATGAGCCGACAGGCCTGGGCGTATGTCGCGGGCAGCGCCGGGATGCAGCGCACCGACGAAGCGAATCAGGCTGCGTTCCAGCGATATCCGATCGTTCCGCGAATGTTGCGCGATGTGCGGGAGCGCTCGCTGGAGGTGACTCTCTTCGGGTACGACCTGCGTGCTCCGGTGCTCTTCGCACCGGTCGGGGTGCTCGAGATGGCGCACCGGGATGCCGAGCGTGCGGTCGCGACGGCTGCCCGCGCTCTCCGGCTGCCGATGGTTCTCTCCACGCAGGGCTCGGTGCCGATGGAGGAGACCGCGCAGGCACTGGGCGCCAATCCGATGTGGTTCCAGCTGTATTGGAGCAACAGCGACGATCTCGCCGCATCGCTGGTGCGACGTGCCGAAGCGTCCGGCGCGCAGGCGATCGTCGTCACGCTCGACACGCACGTGCTCGGCTGGCGGACCAAGGACCTCGACCTGGGTTACCTGCCCTTCGCGCAGGGACAAGGCATCGCGCAATACCTCTCCGACCCGGTGTTCCTGGACCTGGTGCGAGCCAGGGTCGACCGGCGGGCAGCCGGCTCGGATGACCTCGATGCGCCGGCGACTCCCGCGCAGCGCCCGACGCCGGCCGCCATACGCACGCTCGTCTCGATCAGCCGGCACTACCCCGGTTCGCTGCGCGACAATCTGCGGTCCCCGTTGCCACGGGCGGCAGTGGAAACCTTCCTCGACGTGTTCCCGAGTCCCGGCCTGACCTGGGACGATCTGGCGAAGCTGCGGGATTGGACTCGTCTTCCCATAGTGCTCAAGGGAATTCAGTCCGTTGAAGATGCCGAGACCGCACTCGACCACGGCGTCGACGGGATCGTCGTGTCCAATCACGGCGGCCGTCAGGTGGACGGTGCCGTCGCCTCGCTCGACGCACTCAACGCGGTGGCTCCGGCGGTCGGCGGTCGCGTGCCGGTGCTCTTCGACAGTGGCATCCGCGGTGGTGCGGACATCTTCACGGCGCTCGCCCTCGGGGCATCCGCGGTGCTGATCGGGCGACCCTGGCTCTACGGCCTGGCCATCGATGGCGCGTCCGGTGCCCAGGCGGTGATGGAGCGATTGGTCGCCGAACTCGACCTCACGATGGCGCTCTGCGGCATAGCATCCGTCGAGCAGGTCACTCGCGATTGTCTCGCCTCTGACACCCTGATCAGCGCAGAAAGGTAACCGCAGATGAACTCACCCCTGGTGGTCAGCACCTCTGGGCACGTGCAGACGTGGACGATCGACGTCCCGCACGTCGGCAACGCCATCACCGGTCTGGATTTCGTGGCGGCGTTCGAGGAGGCGGTCGAGGCAGCCAACCAGGATCTCGACGTCCGGGCGGTGATCCTCACCGGCGCGGGCAAGATCTTCTCCGCCGGGGGCAATGTCAAGGAGATGGCGGACCGGCAGGGCATGTTCGGGCTGGATCCGCGCCAGCAGCGGCGTGCCTATGTGTCCTCGATCCAGCGAATCCCGCGCGCACTGGAGCGTTTGGAGGTCGCCATCATTGCGGCTGTCAACGGGGCAGCCGTCGGCGCCGGCTGTGACCTGGTGATGATGTGCGACATCCGGGTTGCATCCGAGCGGGCCTCGTTCGCCGAGAGTTTCGTCTCGATCGGGTTGATCCCCGGTGACGGCGGGACCTGGTTCCTACCCCGTGCCGTCGGCTACGAGCGGGCCGCGCTGATGACGCTGACCGGGGAGCGGATCGACGCCGCCACCGCCAGGGAATGGAACATGGTCAGTGCCGTCGTGCCGCACGAGGACCTGCTGGCCGAGGCCGGCGCTCTCGCCGAGCGGATTGCGAAGAACCCGGCCGAGTCGTTGCGGATGGCTAAACGGCTCCTGCAGGAGTCCCGCACCGGTGCGCTCGAGTCAGTGCTCGGTATGGCGGCGGCGATGCAGCCGCTCGCGCATCTCGATCCGGAACACGAGCGCAGCCTGGAGAGGTGGCGCACCACGTGAGCGCGGCCCTGCGGCTCGTCCCGCCGATGTCAGCGGACCCGGCGGCGACCACCGAGTTACGGCACGACGTGCGACGGTTCCTGGCCGACCAGCGCGGGCGGGGCGCCTACCGCCCACGCGTCGACTGCTGGCTGTCGGCGTGGGACGAGGACTTCACCCGGGCGCTCGCCGCGCGCGGCTGGCTCGGTATGACGGTCCCGCAGGAGTATGGCGGGCACGGCCGCTCGTTCCTCGAACGGTTCGTGGTCACCGAGGAGCTGCTCGCGGGCGGCGCGCCGGTGGCGGCTCATTGGATTGCCGACCGGCAGATCGTCCCGTCCCTGCTCACGTACGGCACCGAGCAGCAGAAGCAGCGCTACCTGCCGGGCATCGCGCGCGGTGAGGTCTTCTTCGGGATCGGTATGAGCGAACCCGACTCGGGCTCGGACCTTGCCAGCGTGCACAGCTCCGCCGTCCGGGCGGACGGTGGCTGGCAGCTCAACGGATCGAAGATCTGGACCTCGGGCGCCCATCTCGCACACGCGTTCATCGCGCTCGTGCGCACCTCGCCGGTCGACCCCGCGCACCGGCACGATGGGCTGAGCCAGTTCCTCGTCGACCTCGACTCACCGGGGATCCGCATCCGGCCCATCGTCTCGATGAGCGGGTCGCACCACTTCAACGAGGTCTTCTTCACCGATGTCTTCGTCCCGGACGAGCAGGTGTTCGGGACGATCGGCGCGGGCTGGACCCAGGTCACGTCCGAGCTCAGTTTCGAGCGCAGCGGCCCGGAGCGATTTTTGTCCACGTTCCCGCTGCTCGCCCAGCTCACCCGCCGGCACGACGGCGCCGACCTCGGTCGCCTCGTCGGCCGCGTCGCGGGGCTGCACCAAATGTCGGCCGCCGTGGCCGGCGCGCTCGAGCGGCACGAGCCGGCAGACGTTCCCGCCGCCGTGGTCAAACTGCTCGGCACGGCCACCGAGGGTGACATTGCCGAAGTGGCAGCGCTGCTGACCGGTGACGAGGAACCGCCCGACCCCGTATGGCGGGAGCTGGTCGACACCGGGCTGGACCAGCGGCCGGGCTTCACCCTGCGCGGCGGGACGAGCGAGATCCTGCGTGGCATGATCGCGCGCGGGCTGGGGCTGCGATGACGACGTTTCCGGGTGTCGACAGTGATCTGTCCGGTGTGATGCAGGCGGTCTTCGCCAAGCATGCTGCCGCCGGCGAGCAGGATGCGAGCGTCTTCGACGGCGCGCTCTGGGAGGAGCTGACCGGACTCGGGCTCGCCCGGCTGACCGGCTCCGAGGATTCCGGAGGCAGCGGTGCGGGCTGGCTGGAGGCGGCAGAGCTGTTGTCCGCGGCTGCTGCGTCGGGTGTTCGCGCCCCGCTGGCCGAGCACGATCTGCTCGCCTGCTCACTGCTCGAGGCAGCCGGGTTGCCGGTGGACGACCGATTGCGCACCCTCGCCGAGGTGGACGTGGACGGCCTGGCGCTCGCGGTGGCCTGGGCGCGATGTGCGCAGCGCCTGGTCCTCGTCTGGCCGGCCGGCGGCGGCTGGCTGGTCGCCGATGTCGACCCGTCCGGAACCACCGAGATCGTCCCCGGGACGAACGTGATCGGTGAACCCCGGGACGGGGTCTCCGTCGACCTCGGTGCGGTGCAGGGCACCCCCATCGAGGGCTCACTGGTCGAACAGCACCGCCGGAAAGGCGCAGTCGCACGTGCCGTCCAGGTGTGTGCGGCTCTCGACCGGGCCCTGGCGTTGTCCTGCGAGCACGCGACCACCCGCCATCAGTTCGGTCGGCCACTGTCTCGTTTCCAGGCGGTGCAGCACCTCATCGCCGACATGGCCGCAGAGTGCGCGCTCGCGCGAGCCGCGACCGAGGCGGCGCTCGCCGCAGCGATGCGCACCGACTGGGCGGGCGACGAGGTGCTGTTCCGCATCGCGGTCGCCAGGTCGTGTGCCGGTCACGCCGCGACCACTGTCGTTCGCAACGCCCATCAGGTGCATGGCGCGATCGGTACGGCGATCGAGCACGACCTGCACCGATTCACCCGTGCCGCGCTGGCCTGGCGTGCTGAGTTCGGCTCGGTGGACCAGTGGGATCGCCGGCTCGCGGCGATCGTGCGCGATGCCGGCTCCGACGGGCTGTGGTCGCTGATCGCCGACTGATCCTGTGCGACACGGGACGTTGGTGCCGCCGATGGTTACGGCCGAAGCCGTAGCCCAGCCGACGGCCTCCACCCGAGCCTGGGAACAGTCGGCATCCGGTGGTTGTTGAATTTTCCATGAAAGCCTTCGGTTTCCTGAGTTTCGGGCATTACGGGCCGGTCCGCGGATCGCAGACTCCCGACGCAGCGGCGGCGCTCAAGCAGTCGGTGGAACTCGCTGTCGCGGCGGACGAGCTCGGTGTCAATGCCGCCTCGTTCCGGGTCCACCACTTCGAGCGCCAGTTTTCCTCGCCGATCCCGCTGCTGGCGACGATCACGGCGCGCACCCGGCGGATCGAGGTCGGCACCGGCGTGATCGACATGCGTTACGAAAACCCGCTCCAGCTGGCCGAGGAACTCGGTGCGCTGGACCTGCTGAGCGATCAGCGGCTGGCCATCGGGATCTCCCGCGGTTCACCCGAGACCGCGATCCGCGGCTACGAGGCGTTCGGCTACACCGGCGCGCAGGATCCGCGCGGCGGCGATCTGGCGCGGGCCAAGTTCGCGACCTTCCTCGACGCGATCAGCGGCGAGCGGATGGTCGACGCCGACCCGCAGCGGACGCTGCCCGGCACCCGGTTGCGCATCGAACCGCGCTCCGAGGGTTTGCGCGATCGCATCTGGTGGGGTTCGGGCACTCGCGAAACCGCCGAGTGGGTCGGCGCACTCGGGCTCAACCTGATGTCGTCCACGCTGCTCACCGAGGCCAACGGCGAGGCGTTCGGCGACCTGCAGGGGGAACAGATCGACCGTTTCCGGGCGGCGTATGCCGCGGCCGGTCACACCGGTCGTCCGCGAGTCTCGGTCTCCCGCAGCATCTTTCCGATCGTCGACGAGCTCGACGCGGCATACTTCGGCGGCGCACAGGACGGCGACCAGGTCGGCGTCATCGACGGTTTCCACTCCACGTTCGGCAAGACGTATGCCGACGCGCCCGACCGGCTGATCGAGCAGCTGCGCGGCGATGCCGCGGTCATGGCGGCCGACACCGTGCTGCTCACCGTGCCGAACCAGCTCGGCGTCGATTACAACGCGCATGTGCTGCAGGCCTTCGCCGAGCACGTCGCGCCGGCGCTGGGCTGGCGGCCGAACACCGAGGGACCCGTTGTGGGCGACTCGGTGACGGGCGGCCCGGTCCCGGGTGACTCGGTCCCCGCGCTCGCCGACTGACGATCGAAACCGCGGCTGACGCTCGAACCCGCCATTGACGCCGCAGCAGCGGCGTCAATGGCGGGCTCGAGCGTCAATGGGGAGTCGACTGAGGACTGCGGACTCATCGAGGTGGCTACAGTTACCTCGTGGGCAGGCTGAGCACGCTGCAGTGGCCGGTGGTCCGGCAGTTGCGCACCGGCGACAGGACCGGGCGCGGCGTCGCTGCGACGTCGCCCACCACCCGCGACCTGCAGCCGCGCACGACCACCGCGGACCGGGTGGTGCAGAGCGTCTGCCCCTATTGCGCGGTCGGCTGTGGCCAGCAGGTCTACGTCAAGGACGAGAAGGTCGTCCAGATCGAGGGCGACCCCGATTCGCCGATCTCCCGGGGCCGGCTGTGCCCCAAGGGTTCGGCGAGCGAGCAACTGGTCAACGCGCCCGGCCGGCAGTACGAAGTGCTTTACCGCAAGCCGCGCGGCACGCAGTGGGAGCGACTCGATCGGGACAGCGCCATCGAGATGATCGCGCAGCGCTTCGTGCAGTCCCGGCGCAACAGGTGGCAGGAGCGCGACGACGAAGGCCGGATCCTGCGCCGCACCATGGGCATTGCCTCGCTCGGTGGTGCGACGCTCGACAACGAAGAGAACTACCTGATCAAGAAGCTCTTCACCGCGGCCGGCGCGATCCAGATCGAGAACCAAGCCCGCATTTGACACTCCGCCACGGTTCCCGGTCTGGGGACCTCGTTCGGGCGCGGCGGCGCCACCCAAACGCTGCAAGACATGGCCAATGCGGACTGCATCGTGCTGCAGGGCGGCAATATGGCGGAGGCGCACCCGGTCGGATTCCAATGGGTCGCTGAAGCAAAAGCCCGCGGTGCCAAGGTGATTCACGTCGACCCGCGCTTCACGCGCACGTCTGCCGTGGCCGACAAGCACATCGCGATCCGCGTCGGATCGGACGTCGCGTTGCTCGGGGCGCTCATCAACCACGTGCTGACCCATGACCTGTGGTTCAGGGACTACGTGCTCGCCTACACCAACGCGGCGCGGCTGGTCAGCGCCGACTTCCGCGACACTGAGGACCTCGGCGGACTCTTCTCCGGGTTCGACCCCGAGACCGGCACCTACGACAACACCACCTGGGCGTATGACGAGGGCAGCGACGACACGCTGCAAGACCCCCGGACCGTCTTCCAGATCCTCAAGCGGCACTACGCGCGCTACACCCCGGAACTGGTCCAGCAGGTGTGCGGCATCTCCGAAGCCGACTTCATCTATCTCGCCGACGCGGTGACCGGCAACTCCGGCCGGGAGCGCACCACCTGCTGGGCGTATGCCACCGGCTGGACGCAGCACACCTTCGGCGCCCAGTTCATCCGGACCGCGGCGGTGCTGCAGCTGTTGCTCGGCAATGTCGGCCGGCCCGGCTCGGGGATCATGGCGCTGCGAGGGCATGCCAGCATTCAGGGATCTACCGACATACCAACGCTTTTCAATTTGTTTCCGGGATATCTGCCGATGCCGGTGGCAGGTCGGCACGACACGTTGGACGCCTACCTGGCCGCAGTCGGCAACACGCAGCAGAAGGGCTTCTGGGCGAACGCCGACACCTATTTCGTGAGCCTGATGAAGGCTTACTTCGGGGATGCCGCAACCGCCGAGAATGACTGGTATTTCGACAGGTTGCCGCGGCTGACCGGTCCACACAGCACCTACGAGACCGCAATGGCGATGATCGACGATCAGGTCGAGGGCTACTTCGTGCTGGGCCAGAATCCGGCCGTCGGGTCCGCCAATGGCAAGCTGCAGCGCGAGGCGATGCGGCACCTGAAGTGGCTGGTCGTGCGCGACCTCAGCCTTATCGAGAGTGCGACCTGGTGGCAGGACTCGCCGGAGGTGCTGTCCGGCGAGGTGCGCACCGAGGACATCGAGACGGAGGTGTTCTTCCTCCCGGCGGCGACCCACGTGGAGAAGGCCGGCTCTTTCACCCAGACGCAGCGGCTGCTGCAGTGGCGGCACCAGGCGGTGCAGCCGCCGGGCGAGTGCCAGAGCGAGCTCGACTTCTTCCTGGAGCTGGGACAGCGCATCCGCAGCCTTGTCGCTGATTCGGGCGATGAACGCGACCGCCCACTGCTCGACATGACCTGGGACTACCCCGACGACGAGACCGGCAACCCCGACCCGCAGGCGGTCCTGCGTGAGATCAACGGCTACCGCACCGGCGAGCACGGTCAGCGCGAATTGGTCTCTGGTTTCGGCGAATTGAAGGCGGACGGCTCCACGTCGAGCGGATGCTGGATCTATGCCGGGGTGTTCGCGGGCGACGAGAACAAGGCAGCGCGCCGGGTGCCCGGTGGTGGCGCAGGCGTCAGCCAATCGCAGTGGGGCTGGGCGTGGCCGGCCGACCGGCGGATCCTGTACAACCGCGCGTCCGCAGACCCGGACGGCAAGCCGTGGAGTGACCGCAAGAAGTACATCTGGTGGGACGAGGAGCAGCAGCGCTGGGTCGGGGACGACGTGCCCGATTTCCCGGTCGACCGCGCGCCGCACAGCCGGCCGGATCCCGCTCTGGGCGGTCCGGCGGCTCTGGGCGGTGACGATCCGTTCATCATGCAGTCGGACGGCAAGGGCTGGCTTTTCGCGCCGTCCGGGCTGGTGGACGGTCCATTGCCGACCCATTTCGAGCCGCAGGAGTCTCCGGTCCGCAATCTGCTCTATCCGCAGCAGCAGAGTCCGGCACGAGTGATCTACCCGCGCGAGGACAACCTGGATGCGCCCAGTGCGGGGGAGCAGGGTGCGGACGTGTTCCCGTTCGTGTTCACGACCTACCGGCTGACCGAGCACCACACCGCCGGCGGGATGAGCCGCTGGCTGCCCTACCTGTCCGAGTTGCAGCCGGAGATGTTCTGCGAGGTGTCCCCGCAGCTTGCCGCGGAGCGCGGTCTGGTCAACGAAGGCTGGGCGACCATCGTGTCGCCACGGGCCGTCATCGAGGCGAAAGTGCTGGTCACCGAGAGAATGACGCCGCTGACGATCGACGGCCGCACCGTGCACCAGATCGGGCTGCCCTACCACTGGGGCGTCGGCAACGAAGCACTCGTTACAGGCGATGCCGCGAACGACCTGATCGGGGTGACACTGGACCCCAATGTGCTCATCCAGGAGTCGAAAGTCGGGTCGTGCGACATCGTCGCCGGCCGGCGGCCACGCGGAGCCGCGGCCGAGGCGCTGCTCGCGTCATACAACGAACGGGCGGGGGTGACCGTGCAGACTGATAACCAGCGGATCACCGATCCGCCGGCCGAGTTGCACGATCCGGCGCCGGGCGACGACCGAGACCAGGAAGGATGGACCCGATGGTGAACTCCTGGAACCCGGTGCGCGGTGGCTGGGCGCATGAGCTGTCTGGCCCGACCGACCCTGCCACCGACTCCGGCTGGACCGAGCATGAAGCGCGCAGAGGGTTTTTCACCGATACCTCGATCTGCATCGGCTGCAAGGCGTGCGAGGTGGCGTGCAAGGAGTGGAACCGCAATCCGCGCGACGGGGATCTCGAACTCACCGGCTGGTCCTATGACAACACCCAGGGGCTCGGCGCGAGCACCTGGCGGCACGTCGCGTTCATCGAGCAGGACGCCGCGCGCGTCGAGCAGGCCCGCGAGTCCGGGCGCCGCCTGGTCGATCTTGGTATGCCGAGGATCGGCGCCCCGACCGCCGACGCGCCCGTCGATCGCACCCCACCTGACACCGCGGAGTTCCGCTGGCTGATGGCCTCCGACGTGTGCAAGCACTGCACGCACGCCGGGTGCTTGGATGTCTGTCCGACCGGAGCGCTCTTCCGCACTGAATTCGGTTCTGTCGTGGTGCAACCCGACGTGTGCAACGGGTGCGGCACCTGCGTCGCCGGCTGTCCGTTCGGCGTCATCGAACGCCGCAGCGACGGCACGGCCGCACCCACCACCCGGGAGGGCGAGCGCAAGGGCGAGCAGCCGAAGGTGCCCCGCCGGGGAGTCGCCCAGAAATGCACACTCTGCTACGACCGCCTGGTCGACGGGCAGACCCCGGCATGTGCCAAGACGTGCCCGACCACGTCCATCAAGTTCGGTGAACACGCGGAACTCGTTGCGGCTGCTCGTGATCGGGTCAGAGAACTGCATGAGCAGGGTATGCCGGAGGCGCGGCTGTATGGCGCCAACGAACTCGACGGAGTCGGCGGCACGGGGTCGGTCTTCCTGCTGCTCGACGAGCCGGAGGTCTACGGCCTGCCACCGGACCCGCGGGTGCCGACGGCCGACCTGCAGGTGATGTTCCGGCGTGCGGGCTTCGCCGCGGCAGGGATGGTCGCAGCGGCCGTCGTCGCGTTCGTCGGCGGTGGCCGGTGAGCACATCCGACTTCGATCAGTTCCGGCCACCGGAACCGCGCCGAAAAGGTCGTAATTTCGGGCGGATTCGGCGTCCGAAGCGACGGCAGCGCACCGATGGCTCGGCCGAGATGATGATGGTTCCCGAAGTGGAGTTCACCTCATACTACGGCCGCGCGATCGTCAAGCCACCGCCGTGGGGAGACCTGATCGCGTCATACCTCTTCCTCGGCGGGGTGGCCGGCGGCTCCGGGCTGCTCGCCTTCGGTGCCCAGTTGACCGGGCGAAAACTGTTGTGCCGCAACGCTCGACTCGGCGCGATCGCTGCTGTCTCGATCGGCGGTGCTGCGCTGGTGGCCGACCTCGGCCGGCCGGACCGCTTCTACAACATGCTGCGCACCATCAAGCCGACCTCGCCGATGAGCATCGGGTCGTGGATCCTCACGGCATACAGCGGCGGCATGGGGGTGGCTGCCGTGTCCGAAATCGACCGGCTCACGCGAAACCGGCTGCCGCTCGGGCCATTTCGTGGTCTGCTGTCGTTCGCCGAGCCGGTGGGCGGGGCGGTTGCCGCAGCGTTCGGGCCACCGCTGGCGGCATACACCGCCGTGCTGCTGTCCGACACCGCGAACCCGACCTGGAACGCTGCCCACCGCGACCTGCCATTCGTGTTCGTCAGCTCGGCCAGCCTGGCCGCGAGTGGGCTGGCGATGGTGACGACGCCGACCCGCGAGACCCGCCCGGCCCGGGTGCTTGCGGTGATCGGCGTTGCTGGTGACTTGATCGGGACGCGCTGGATGGAGCGCCGGATGGACCCGGTCGCGGCCGAGCCGCTGCACCAGGGCCGGCCGGGCACGCTGCTGCGCTGGAGCGAACGCCTTGCAGCCGCAGGCGGTTTCGGTGCGCTGCTGCTCGGCGGCCATCGTCTGCCCGCGGCCCTCGCTGGTATCGCGCTGCTCGGGGCCTCGGCCTGCACCCGTTTCGGCATCCTGGAGGCAGGCATCAACTCGGCGAAGGATCCGCGCTACACGATCGAGCCGCAGCGCCGTCGCCTCGAAGAGCGTCGCGCCGCCGGCATCACGGACGACTCGATCACCACCGTCGGCTGAGTTCGCTTGTCCGACCACTGACCACGGGTCGCGTGCACAAGTGGCAACGGTCGCTGTTTCGGCACGTGATTTCGCCGCGAACCTGTACCTAACCGGCAACGGTCGCGAGAACGGGACGGGTGCGCTACCTGGTCAGCGGATCTCGATGCCTGGAGTAGCGACCGTGTGCCCGATCACCGGGTAGCCGGGCACCTCGCCGACCACCAGCAGCCCGCCGGACGTCTGGGCGTCGGCGAGGAAGAGCAGGTCGTCGTCGGTGATGCCTGCCGCGGTCTCCAGGTGCGGGCGCACCCAGCTCAGGTTACGCCGCGTCCCGCCGGAGACGTAGCCCGCGGCGAGCGCATCGAGGGCGCCGTCGACCGCAGGGACCGCGGACCGCTCGATCACGGCGCCGATGCCGGATGCGCGGCACAGCTTGTGCAAGTGGCCGAGCAGTCCGAAGCCCGTCACGTCGGTCGCGGCGGTGACACCGGCCGCGAGTGCGGCCGCAGCCGCGGCATCGTTGAGCGCGGTCATCGACGCGACTGCCGCCTCGAAGACTTCCCCGGTCTGCTTGTGACGGTTGTTGAGCAGCCCCACACCGATCGGCTTGGTGAGCGTCAGTGGCATACCCGGGGCTCCGGAATCGTTGCGTAGCAACCGGTTCGGGTCCGCGACACCGGTGACCGCCATACCGTACTTCGGCTCGGGATCGTCGATCGTGTGCCCCCCGATGACCGGGCAACCGGCTTGCCGGCCGACGTCCAGGCCACCGCGCAGGACCTCGGTCATCAGCTCCATCGGCAGCACGCCGCGCGGCCAGCCGACCAGGTTGATCGCGACGACCGGCCGCCCGCCCATTGCATAGATGTCGGACAACGCGTTCGCCGCGGCGATGCGTCCCCAGTCATAGGCGTCGTCCACGACGGGTGTGAAGAAGTCAGCCGTCGACAGCACCGCCAGGTCGTCGCGGACGCGCACCGCGGCAGCGTCGTCGCCGTCGTCGAGGCCGACGAGCACATCAGGACCGGTCTGGCCGACCAGGCCGCGCACCGCGTCCTCCAGCTCACCCGCGGGGATCTTGCACGCGCAGCCGCCCCCGCGCGCGTAATCGGTCAGTCGCCGCGTCTCGATGCCGGTCATACGTACGAGCGTATGACGTGCCGCCCCACCACGCCGAAAGACGGCTTCCTCGGCGAGCGACGGCGTAATTGCACCGTCGCTCGGCGAGGAAGCCGTCACTCGCGAGAGGGGGGAGCGGGTAGGTTGGCGGGTGGAGGCGTCAGGGTTCCTGGTGGGCCCCCCGGTCTTCAAAACCGGTGAGACCGAGCAGCTCGGTCTGGCGGGTTCGATTCCCGTCCGTCTCCGCCAAACTCATGTCGTACCCGACCGGAGGTGCCGATGTCGCCGCAGGATCCGCGCAGCCGCATCCCGCGCACCGACGCGCTGCTTGCCTCGCCCGAGGTCGCGGCGGCTGCCGGCCGGCTTGGCCCGGATGCCCTGCGGCGCCTGGTGTCCGCGGCGCAGCAGCAGGCCCGCAGCGGTGAGATCGAGCCGGAACAGGTCGTCGCCGTGCTGACCGACTCGCTCCAGCGCCCACCGACCGGGTTGCGTCCGGTGCTCAACGCGACGGGTGTCGTCATACACACCAACCTCGGACGGGCTCCGCTGTCGCCGGGGGCGATCGACGCGGTCACCGCGGCCGCAGGGTACGTCGACGTCGAGCTGGATCTCCCCTCCGGCGCGCGTTCCAAGCGTGGGCTGTCGGCCCGGGACGCCCTGCTCGCGCGCTGCCCCGCAGCGCAGCAGGCGCTCGTCGTCAACAACGGCGCGGCGGCGCTTGTCCTGGCCACGACCACACTCGCGCAAGGACGCGAAATAATCGTCAGCAGAGGCGAACTCGTCGAGATTGGCGCCGGTTTCCGGCTGCCCGACCTGATTGCGTCGACGGGTGCACGATTGCGCGAGATCGGCACCACCAACCGCACGCATCTGCGCGACTATGCCGAAGCCATCGGGCCCGACACCGGCGCCATTCTCAAGGTCCACCCGAGCAACTTCCGGGTCGATGGTTTCACCGCATCGGTCACGGTCGCCGAACTGCGCGCAGTGGCAACCGAAAACAAGCTCCCCCTGCTCGTCGACTTGGGCAGTGGGCTCCTCGAGCACGACCCGGTCATCCCGGACGAGCCGGACGCCGGCACCACGCTGGCGGCAGGGGCCGACGTCGTCACCGCAAGCGGCGACAAGCTGCTCGGTGGCCCGCAGGCAGGAATTGTGCTGGGGTGCAAGGAGATTGTCGACCGTATGGCGCAGCACCCTCTCGCCCGCGCCGTCCGGGCCGACAAGCTCGCACTCGCCGCACTCGAAGCGACACTCAACGGCCCGGTGACGCCGACCGCAGCCTCGCTGCACGCGGACTCGGACCGCCTGGCGGAGCGAGCGGCCCTGCTGGCCGCGGCGACCGACGGAGAGGTGGTGCCGCATGACGGCCGCGTCGGTGGTGGCGGCGCGCCCGGAGTCCCACTCGGCGGCTGGGCTGTGGCGTTGCCCGAAAACCTTGCTCCCGCATTGCGTGTCGGCGATCCAGCGGTGCTGCCGCGGGTGCACGGCGGACACTGCCTGATCGACCTGCGGTGCGTGCCGGAGGCCGACGACGAGCGGCTGACGGCAGCCGTAGTCGCTGCCCTGGGGCGATAACGGTGTATGTCGTCGCGACCGCGGGTCACGTCGACCACGGCAAGAGCACCCTGGTGCGCGCGCTCACCGGGACCGACCCCGACCGCTGGGCCGAGGAGAAGCGGCGCGGTCTGACGATCGACCTCGGATTCGCCTCGACGACCACACCTTCCGGTGTGCGAGTCGCGTTCGTCGACGTGCCGGGCCATGAACGATTCCTGGGCAACATGCTCGCCGGATTCGGCCCGGCCCCGTTCGTCTGTTTCGTCGTCGCTGCTGACGAAGGCTGGCGTCCGCAGTCGGGCGACCACCGCGATGCGGTCGCGGCGCTGGCCATCGAACACGGGGTGATCGTCATCAGCCGGGCGGATCTGGCTGCCGAGCGGGTGCCCGAGGTGGCGGCTCGCATTCGGCAGGAGTTCGCCGGGACCGGCCTGCAGGACGCACCCATCGTGCCCGTCTCGGCCGTCACCGGCAAGGGACTGCCGGAGCTGCTGTCGGTCCTGGAGGGCGCGTTGCTTGCAACGCCGAAACTCCTGCCCGGCAGCCGCATTCGCTGGTGGATCGACCGAGCATTTTCGATCAAGGGGGCGGGAACCGTCGTCACTGGCACGCTACCCGCAGGCACGCTCCGGACCGGCGACCGGCTGCTGCTCGTCGGTGATGGCCGTCGCCAGGAGGTGACGATCCGCGGTGTGCAGGAACACGGGCGCGCGGTGGACAGCATCGGCCCGGTGAGCCGGGTCGCCCTCAATCTCCGGTCGATCGGCTCGGACGAGATCCACCGGGGAGATGTGCTGCTCACGCCCGGCGTGTGGCACCTGACCGACTCGATCGACGTGCGACGGACCAGCGGGCGCAAACTGGACGAGACGGCGGCGGAAGTCACCATTCACCTGGGCACGGCGTCGGTGCCGGCCCGCCTGCGGCCGTTCGATGCCGAGACCGGCCGGCTTACCCTCGGACGCCAACTGCCCATCACCGTCGGTGACCGGATCATCCTGCGCGACAACACTGCTGCGCCGATCGCAGCCGGGGTCCAGGTGCTCGACGTCGACCCGCCGCCGTTGCGTCGGCGTGGCTCCGGGCGGCAGCGTGCCGCGCAACTCGCCGCCGCCAACCGGGCCGGGGACATCCGGGTCGAGCTGCGGCGACGCGGTGCGGTGCGTGACGACATGCTGCGGCGGATGGGCATCGGCATGCCGGACCTGCCGCTCGAAGGCGTCCGCGCAGAAGGGGACTGGTGGCTCGACGAGGACGCCGTACGGCGCTGGGCGGCCCAGCTGCACGCAGCTCTGCTGGCCGATCGGTCGCGGGACCCGTTGTCGCCCGGGCTTTCTCGCAAGGCCGCCGCCGACGCGTGCCGGCTTCCGGACACGGAACTGCTCGACCTGGTGGTTCGAGAGGCCGGGCTGGCGCTGCGCGGCCCGGCGGTGACGCTTCCGGATGAGTCCGCTGATCTCGGTCCGGCCGAGCCGGGCATCGCGGCGGTCGAGGCACGGTTGCACGCCGATTCCTTCGCGGCACCGGACGCCGACGAGCTCACGGCGCTCGGCCTCGGCCGGCGCGAGCTCGCCGCTGCCGAGCATGCCGGCCGCCTGCTCCGTCTTGCCGACGGCATCGTGCTGCTTCCGACCGCCCCGGCGCTGGCGATGCGCGAGCTTGCCCGGCTGCCAGGCCCGTTCACGGTCAGCCAGGCCCGGACGGCGCTCGGCACGACGCGCCGGGTCGCCATACCCCTGCTGGAACATCTCGACCGGCGCGGCTGGACCCGGCGAGCAGCCGATGGCCGCCGTGAGGTGATTCGTTAGTCAGCGCATTTGGTCGCTAATACTTGGACGTCCTACCATTGAGGCACCCAGCCAGAGTGGAGATCCCATGTCCGAGGCACCTGCGCTTCACGTCCCCGTCAACCCGATCCGCATCGTCACAGCGTCGAGCCTGTTCGACGGGCACGACGCGTCGATCAACATCATGCGACGCATCATGCAGAGCCAGGGCGCCGAGGTGATCCACTTGGGGCACAACCGCAGCGTGCAGGAGGTCGTCGACGCGGCGATCGAGGAGGACGCGCAAGGCATCGCGGTCAGTTCCTACCAGGGCGGGCACGTCGAATACTTCGAATACCTGACGCAGCTGCTGCGCGACGCCGGGGCCGGCCACATCCGGGTCGTCGGCGGTGGCGGCGGGGTCATCGTGCCTGAGGAGATTGCCCGGCTGCGGAAGTCCGGTGTCACGATCTTCAGCCCGGAGGACGGTCAGCGGCTCGGGCTGGTCGGCATGATCAACGAGGTCATCAAGGACTGCGACTTCAATGTGTATGACGTGTCGCGTCCCGACGCCCACGCGGTGATCTCGGGCGACCGGGCGGCCGTGGCCCGCACCATCAGCGGCGCCGAGCAGGGCGTGCTGGCGCCGGAATTGCTGGAGCAACTGCGGGATGCCGCGTCGTCTCGGCACACGCCCGTCCTGGGCATCACCGGCACCGGCGGCTCCGGCAAGTCGAGTCTCACCGACGAGCTGGTCCGCCGCTTCCGGATGGATCAGCAGGACAAGCTGCGCATCGCGTGCGTCGCGATCGACCCGACGCGACGGCGGGGTGGCGGCGCCCTGCTGGGCGACCGCATCCGGATGAATTCCCTTGACGGAGAACGCATCTTCTTCCGTTCGCTCGCCACCCGCGGCGGGCGCGAGGTCCCCGAGGAACTCGCCGAGGTGCTGACCGTGCTGCGGGCCGCGGCATACGACCTGGTGATCGTGGAGACGCCCGGCATCGGCCAGGGCGACGCGGCGATCGTCGACTTCGCCGACGTCAACCTCTACGTGATGACACCGGAGTTCGGTGCGGCCAGCCAACTCGAGAAGATCGACATGCTCGACTTCGCCGATGTCGTGGCGATCAACAAGTTCGAGCGTCGTGGCGCGCTGGATGCCCTGCGCGACGTCGGCCGTCAGATGGTGCGCAACCGGGAAGCGTTCGGCAAGAAGCCCGACGACATGCCGGTCTTCGGCACCTCCGCCGCGACGTTCAACGACGATGGCGTCACCGCGCTCTTCCAGGAGCTCAAGTCCGAGGTCGCCGGCAAGGGAATGGAATTCGCTGATGGTGCCCTTGCTCCGGTCGCAGTGCGACACTCGTCGGTGTTGCGCCAGGTGGTGCCGCCGCAACGGGTGCGCTATCTCGCGGAGATCGCTGAGACGGTGCACGGATATCACGCCGACACCGAGTCCTATGTCGACGCCGTGCGGCGCGTGCAGCACCTGACGACCGCGCGGGATGCGCTGGGGGACAAGGCTCCCCGCGAATTGGCCGACCTGATCGACGAGGCCGGGCAGGATCTGCCGGCCTCGGTCGGGCGGACGCTGGCCGACTGGCCGGGCGTGGTTGCGTCATACAGCGGCGACGAGCAGGTGGTGCACGTCCGCGACAAGCAGATCCGCACCTCGCTGACCAAGGAGTCTTTGTCGGGCAACAAGATCCGCCGCGTCGCGCTCCCGCGTTACCAGGATCACGGCGAGCTCCTGTCGTTCCTGCGGCGGGAGAACCTGCCCGGATACTTCCCGTTCACCGCAGGGGTTTTCCCGTTCAAGCGGGACAATGAGGATCCGGCGCGGATGTTCGCGGGCGAGGGTGACCCGTTCCGCACCAACCGGCGCTTCAAGCTGCTCTCCGAAGGTCAGCCGGCTACGCGTCTCTCGACAGCCTTCGACTCGGTGACGCTCTACGGGCGAGACCCCGATCTGCGGCCCGACATCTACGGAAAGGTCGGCACCTCGGGCGTTTCCGTCGCAACCCTGGACGACATGAAGGCGCTGTATGACGGCTTCGACCTGACGTCGCCGTCGACGAGTGTGTCCATGACGATCAACGGTCCGGCGCCGACGATCCTGGCGTTCTTCCTCAACACCGTCATCGACCAGGAGCTGGCGAAGTTCGCCGCCGAGCAGGGGCGCGAGCCGAGCGAGACCGAGGCCGCGCAGGTGCGGGCGAAGGCATTGGCGACCGTGCGCGGCACCGTGCAGGCGGACATCCTCAAGGAGGACCAGGGCCAGAACACCTGCTTGTTCTCCACCGAGTTCTCCCTGCGGATGATGGCCGACATCCAGGAATGGTTCATTGCCAACGCGGTTCGCAACTTCTACTCGGTGTCGATCAGCGGCTACCACATCGCCGAAGCCGGTGCGAACCCGATCAGCCAGCTCGCGTTCACCCTCGCCAACGGGTTCACCTACGTCGAGGCCTATCTCGCGCGCGGGATGGCGATCGACGACTTCGCGCCCAACCTGTCGTTCTTCTTCTCCAACGGCATGGACCCGGAGTATTCCGTCATCGGCCGAGTGGCGCGGCGGATCTGGGCGGTGGCGATGCGCGACAAGTATGGCGCGAACGAGCGCAGCCAGAAGCTGAAGTATCACGTGCAGACCTCGGGCCGGTCGCTGCACGCGCAGGAGATGCAGTTCAACGACATACGCACGACGCTGCAGGCGCTGATCGCGATCTATGACAACGCGAATTCGTTGCACACCAACGCTTTCGACGAGGCCGTCACCACGCCGTCAGAGGATTCGGTGCGGCGGGCGCTTGCCATCCAGTTGATCATCAACAAGGAATGGGGGCTGGCGATGAACGAGAACCCGCTGCAGGGTTCGTTCATCATCGACGAGCTGACCGACCTGGTCGAGTCGGCCGTGCTGGCCGAGTTCGACCGGATTTCCGAGCGCGGCGGCGTGCTGGGTGCGATGGAGACCGGCTACCAGCGCGGCAAGATCCAGGACGAGTCGATGCTCTACGAGCACCGCAAGCACGACGGGTCGCTGCCGATCGTCGGGGTCAACACGTTCCGCAACCCGCACGAGGGCGAAGAGGCGAAAACCGTTGAACTGGCGCGTGCTTCGGAGCACGAGAAGGAGTCGCAGCTGTCGCGGGTGCAAGCGTTCCAGCAAGCGCACCGTGACGAGGCGCAGGTCGCGCTGGCCCGGCTGCGGGAGGCGGCGACCAAGGGTGAGAACGTCTTCGCCGTGCTGATGGACGCCGCGCGCGTCTGCTCACTGGGCCAGATCACTGATGCGTTCTTCGAGGTGGGTGGGCAATACCGCCGCAACGTCTGACGCGCGCGCCTACGACTCTTCTCCGAGCGGGGTATATCCGCACCGACCGGGGTAGAACGGTAGCCCAATTGCGGTCGCCGTTGTACCCGCTCGGCGGAGAAGTACTCCGCTCGGGGAGGGGAGGGCGCGGGCGAAGCGCGGGTCGGGGACTACGCGAGAGCCTGAGCGAGGTCGGCGCGCAGGTCCTCGACATCCTCCAACCCGATCGAGACCCGGACGATGTCGGCGGCGGGCCGGGCGTCCGCGGGCACCGGGCGGTGAGTGAGCGAGGCAGGGTGCGAGATCAGCGAGGTGACGCCACCCAGCGAAACGGCGTGCTCGAAGAGCCGGACCGAGCTGACGAGGTGCGCCGCTGCGTCATACCCACCGGACAGCCGCAGCGCGAACATCGCTCCAGGGCCACGCATTTGGCGTCCGACAAGCCCGGCCGGGTCGCACTCGGGCAGCCCCGGATAGAAGACCTCCGCGATCGCTGGGTGCTCGCTCGCCCAACCGGCCAGCTTGTCCGCGCCGGCCTGACCGGCACGCACGCGTAACGGCAGGGTCGCGAGGCCGCGGTGCAGCAGGTAACCCGCGAGCGGGTGCAGCAGGCTGCCGGTGATCGCCCGCACCCGGCGCAACGCCTCCGCCCACGGTGTGCTCGCCGCGACCACCCCCGCGATCGCATCGCCGTGTCCGCCAATGAATTTCGTCGCGCTGTGCAGCACGAGCGCTGCGCCGAGCCGGGCCGGGTTCTGCAGCACCGGCGTCGCGAAGGTGTTGTCCACGACCACCGGCACTGAGCCGGCGGCCGCGGTGATTGCGGCGATGTCGACCAGCTCCAGCGTCGGATTGCCGGGGGTCTCGACCACGACCAGGCAGGTGTCCGGCCGCACCGCGGAGCCGACTTCCTCGGGCGTGCAGTAGGTCGTCTCGACGTCGAGCAGCGGCGAGCCGAGCAGGTGATCGGTGCCGCCATACAGGGGACGGACGGCGACGACGTGCCGCCCTCCGCTCTCGCTCTTCGCGGCCAGTATGACGGCGGTCATCGCCGCCATACCCGACGAGAACGCGACCGCCTCGTCCGTGCCTTCCAGCGCGGCCAGCCCTTCCTCGAAGCGGGCGACGGTCGGATTCCACAGTCGCGCATAGACATTCCCGCCGCCGGGCACCGGCCGGCCGCCGCCGGCCATCGTCTCGTAGGACAGCCCGCTCGCGTCGAGGTCGGGCACCGGATTGGTCGTCGACAGGTCGATCGGCGGCACGTGTACTCCATGCTCGGCGAGGCCGGACCGGCCGGCGTGGGTGGCGATCGAGTCGAAGTGCAGCGGCTGCGTCATACGCAGAACCTAGGAGAATCCACCCCAGTATGACGCCCTGGCCGAAGGTTCTGCGACAGAATGGCGCGCATGCGAGGGATTTCAACCAAGCCGACCGCTGTCACGAAGTCCGCGACGCAGGATCCGCAACTGGGCAGCGGACTGGACGAGGTCGACCTGGCGATCCTCGCGCAGCTGGCCGGCAACGCCCGCATCACCGGCGCCGCACTGGCGAAGCGCGTCGGCATCGCGGAGTCGACTTGCGCCAAGCGCATGCAGTTGCTGCGTGAGCACGGCATCATCACCGGGTTCACCACGCAGATGAACCTGGCCGCGCTCGGCCACCCGATCCAGGCGGTGATCGCCGTGCGCCTGGCGAGCCATAACCGCGATCATGTGCTGCGCTTCCACGACACGCTCACCGCCATTCCGGGCGTGCTGACGGTCTTCCACGTCGCCGGCGAGAACGACTACCTGCTGCACGTTGCAGTGACCAGCCCGGAGGAGCTGCGCGACCTGGTCCTCGAGCACGTGAACGTGCACCGCGGGGTCCAGCACACCGAGACCCAGCTCGTCTTCAGCGTGATGCCGGGCGCGGGGATATTCGGGCCGATCAGCATGAGAGCTGGTGGTGCGCTTCGATCAGGGACGGGCCATACCACGTGATCAGCCGCCCGCTGACCAGCCGGGTCGGCGTCGTGAACGCCTCCGGCCCGTCGTCCGCAGTGAAGACGTACGGTTCGTCCGGCAGGAGTATGACGTCCGCCCCACTGCCGTCGATGTCCGTGACCTCGGCATGCGGATAGCGTTCCGCGGCGTCGGCATACACGTTCGCCAGCCCGACGCGGCGCAGCAGATCCCCGGTGAAGGTGCGTGGCCCGACGACCATCCACGGATCCCGCCAGATCGGCACGGCCACCCGCTCCCGCACGGGTGGCAGTCCGCCCGCCCAGAGCGAGCGCGCCTGCTCCAGCCAGTCCGGCCGGTCCCACCGCAACACGTCGTCGAAGAGTTCGTCATACGCAGCGAAAGATGCTGGCACCGTTTCGATTTCGCTGACCCAGACCGTAACCCCGGAGTCCCGCAACCGTCGCACGTCCAGTTCGCGGTTTTCTTCTTTGTTGGCGACGACGACGTCCGGCCGCAGCGCACGGATCACATCGAGGTTCGGGTTCTTGGTGCCGCGCACCCGCGTCACGTCGAGCGAGGCGGGGTGCGTGCACCAGTCGGTCGCCCCGACCAGTGCCTCGGGCCGGGTGGCCGCGAGCGCCTCCGTGATCGACGGCACCAGGGACACGACGCGACGCGCAGGCATTGCCAGATTGTCTCAGGTGCCAGACTGATCTCATGGGACAGGCGGCAACGACGGCATACCGGGCGGCACGGGACTTCCTGCTGAACCACCGGGACGACTACGACGCGGCGGTCAACGGCTTCCACTGGCCGGACCTGGGTGACGAATTCTGTTGGGCCGTGGACTGGTTCGACGTCGTCGCGCAGGACAACGACCGGCCGGCGCTGGTGATCGTCGAGCAGGACGGCTCGCGTGCGGCCCGAACCTTCCAGGAGATGTCCCGCCGCTCCGACCAGGTCGCCACCTGGCTGGGCAGCCTCGGCGTGCGTAAGGGCGATGCCGTGCTCGTCATGCTGAACAATCAGGTCGAGCTGTGGGAGACCATGCTGGGCGTGATGAAGCTCGGCGCTGTGATCGTGCCGACCGCGACGGCGGCCGGTCCCGCCGACCTCACCGACCGGATCGGCCGCACCGCAGCCCGGGCGGTGGTCGCCAACGCCGCTGACACCGAAAAGCTGGACGGCCTCCCCGGCGATTACCTGCGGATCGCCGTGGGCGAGACCGCCGGATGGCGCGATTTCGGGGCGGCCTTTGAGACCCCCTGGCGGCCGATCGCCCACCCGGGCACCGCCCCGCAGGACCGATTGCTGCTCTACTTCACCTCCGGCACCACCTCCAAACCGAAGCTGGTCGAGCACACCCAAGTGTCCTACCCGGTGGGTCACCTCTCGACGTTCTACTGGATCGGCCTGCGACCCGGGGATGTTCACCTCAACGTCTCCTCGCCCGGCTGGGCCAAGCACGCGTGGTCCAACTTCTTCGCGCCGTGGATCGGCGAGGCGACGATCTTTCTCTACAGCTACACGCGCTTCGACGCGCCGGCCATGCTGGAGCAGTTGCGCAGCGAGGGTGTCACGAGCTTCTGCGCCCCGCCGACCGTATGGCGCATGCTGATCAACGCTGATCTCGGCGACAAGCCGGCCACCCTGCGGGAAGTGGTCGGCGCCGGAGAACCGTTGAATCCAGAGGTGATCCGGCAGATCGAGAAGTCCTGGGGAGTGACCATCCGGGACGGCTACGGTCAGACCGAGACAAGTGTGCAGATCGCGAACACCCCTGGCTCCCGGGTGAAACCGGGCTCGATGGGTCGTCCGCTGCCCGGCGTACCGTCCGGCCTGGCCGACCCGACGACCGGCGAGTTGCTGCCGGCGGGGGCGAACGAGGGCGAGATCTGCCTCGACCTCGGCCAGCACCCCGTCGGGCTGATGACCGGGTATGTCGCCGACCCGGAGCGCAACGCGGACGTGATGGCGCACGGCGTCTACCACACGGGTGACGTGGCATCCCGCGACGCCGACGGCTACTACACCTACATCGGTCGCACCGACGATGTGTTCAAGGCGTCCGACTACAAGATCAGCCCTTTCGAGCTGGAGTCGGTGCTGATCGAGCACCCGGCGGTGGCCGAGGCCGCCGTCGTGCCGGCGCCCGATCCGGTGCGGCTCGCGATCCCCAAGGCCTACATCGCGCTGGCACCTGGTCACGATGCGACGCGGGAGACGGCGTTCGAGATTCTCAAGTACGCCCGCGAGCACCTCGCGCCATACCAGCGGGTGCGCCGGGTCGAGTTCTACGAACTGCCGAAGACGATCTCGGGCAAGATCCGCCGGGTGGAGCTGCGCGGCCGCGAGGCGGACATCGCGGGCTCCCGCTCGGTGCCGGAGTGGCGGGATGACGACTTCCCGGAGCTGAAGGGCTGACGGGCGCCCACCGGGTGAGATCCGTCATCCACTGGACACCTTCTCGTCACGCTCGGCGTGCTACCGTCAAGGCTCGACTGCTGTTGCAGTTCCTCGTTGGTGCGGCGCCCGACCCAGACGTTGGGCGCCGAGTTTGTGAGCGGACGGTTCACCCATTGGGGGGATGCCTCGGTGGTCAGTGGCCACGTAAAGTGCGTGGGCACCCGCAATGAAGAACAAAAGATTGAGAGTTACCCCCAATGGCACAGGGAACCGTCAAGTGGTTCAACGCTGAAAAGGGCTTTGGTTTCATCGCTCAGGATGGTGGCGGTCCGGACGTTTTCGTCCACTTCACCGCGATCCAGTCTCAGGGTTACCGCAGCCTCGACGAAGCACAGCGCGTCGAGTTCGAGATCACCCAGGGTGACAAGGGCCCGCAGGCGGCCAACGTCGTCCCGGTCTGATCGACCTGAACTAGCAACACCATGGTCGGGCGGCCTCGCCCACCAGCGGAAAACCCCCGGAAGCACGCTTCCGGGGGTTTTCTGTGTCCGCAGTCCGTGCCCGTATGGCGCAGGCGCCCCTCAGCTGTTGGCGAGCACGGTGAGAAACTTCGCCGCGAGCGGTGCCGCGGTGTTACCGCCACTCTTGCCCTTGGGAATGCTTTCGACGAGCACGCAGAACGCGGTGTTGCCCTGCCAGCCGGTCAGCCAGCCGTTGACCCCGGTCGTGCCGCCCTCGGCGAACTCGGAGGTGCCGGTCTTGGCATAGACCGGGCCGCCCGGCACCTTGTCGACCGCGGTCGCGGTGCCGTCGGTGACGGTCAGCCGCATCAGCTTCCGCAGCTCCGTGATCGCCGCGGCGTTGAGCGCCTTCGGGGTGCGTGAGCCCTGGGGAGCGGGGTCCGTGACCAGGGCAGGCGGCAGGTAGGAGCCCCGCGCGACCGACGCGGACATCACCGCGATCGACAGCGGAGAGGCCTGCACCCGGCCCTGTCCGAACACCGAAACGGCTTTGTCCGTCGCGCCGTTCGCGGTCGGGACGTTGCCCGCGTAGGCGCCGTCGACGCCCAGCTCGCCGGCCCAGTCGTCGCCGAGACCGAGAGTGTTGGCGGCCTGCTGCAGCTCGGTGTCGCTGAAGCCCGAGCTCGCCTTGACGAACGCGGTGTTGCACGAGTTGGCGAAGTCCTGGCTGAACTTCGGGCTGCCGGCCGTCTCGCCCTCGAAGTTGCCGATCTCGTAGCCGTCGACGTAGAGCGACTTCGGGCACGACACGACGGTGTTGGGGTTGAAGCCGTGCGTCAGCAGCGCGTAGGTCGTGGCGATCTTCATCTGCGAACCGGGCGCGTAGCGACCGCTCAGCGCCCGGTTGATACCCCAGGTCGGCGAATTCGCCACCGCCGAGACACCGCCGGTCTTCACGTTGATCGCGACGATCGCCGCCGGCTTGTCCTTCACCGACGCCAGTGCACTCTCGGCGGCGTTCTGCACGGTCGGGTCGAGCGTCACCGAGATGTTCTTGCCGTTGGTCGCCTTGGTGCCGAAGAGCACGTCGGAGGTGTCGGACCGCGGGGTGATCGAGAATCCGGCGGTGGGGCGAAGCCTCGCGTCATACTGCGCCTGCAGGCCGGAGAGGCCGACATACTGGCCGACCTGGTAGGTCTTCGGCGACTTCTTGACCATCTCGGCGGTCGGCTGTCCGACCGTGCCGAGCAGTGGCTGGCCGAAGGTCCGGGTCGCCGCCAGCGGCTGCTTGCGCTGCTGAACCACGACGCCCTGGAGGTTCTGGAGGTTGTTCTGGTAGGCGAGGTAGTCGTCCTGGCGGTAGGTGATCACCGGGATCAGCGCCTGCGACCTGGCCTTCTGGGCCTTGTCGAGTTGGGTGACCAGGCCGGGGATGTTGACGACGTTCTGCAGCTGCCCGATCGAGGCGTCGGTCGCCTTGGTCGGGTCGATCGAGATGTCGTAGACGGTCTGGTTGATCATGATGCCGCTGCCGCCGGGACCCCTGATCTCACCGCGCAGCCCGGCCGTCTGGGTCACGGCGAACGCGTCGGACGCCTGCAGTTTGGGGTGCCACAGCGACTTCGTGGAGTCAACCTGCACGCCCCACGTGCCTCCCTGGCCCTTGGTCAGTGCGATGGGGTCGTCCCAGCGGAAGACCTGCCTGTTGGCAAGTGTCCACGCCACGTGCAGGGTTGCGGTGGCATCGCTGCCGTCCCGGTTGAAGGTGGCGACCTGCACCGAGATCGGCCCTGTGCCGAGGGCCCCGGTCGCAGTGGCGAAGTTGGCGGCGGCTGCGTGACCGGTCGTGCCGACATACGTGGCCCGGTCGAGGGTGCGGGCCGACCAGTCGTGCGCGAATGCGGTCGCCGCGGCCTTCGCGGCGGAGTTCTGCTTGTCGACCGCCGACACCTGTTGCAGGTACATGTAGCCGCCGACACCGCCGGCGATCAGGACGGCCCCAGCGGTGACCCCGAGAACGGCACGTGAACTCATGACGTCCTATCCAACCTTATGAGGTGGGCGCGTTCGTATGACGGGAGCCACCGCGAGTCTCAGCAGGAGTCGGCCGTGTCGCTGATCGGGTTGGTCGTCGTGCTGGACGACGGGGTGCTCGGCGAGGAGGTAGCTGACGTGGTCTGACCCGGGGCCGGAGCCTTCTTCTTGGTGTGCTTCCGGGCGATCGCCTGCTGGATCCACCGGTGAATCTGCGCGAAGTCCGGGTTGGCGTTGCTCCGCGAATTGGAGATGTCGACCGTGCGGATGTTGCCGTGTTTCATCTGGTCGGCCAGCGTGGCGAAGGCGGGCAGGTCATCCTGGTTGATGTCGATGCGGATGTTCTTGGCCGCGACCTGCATGATCGACGGGAATTTCTGCACCATCTGGAACGGATTCGCCTGGGAGATCAGGTCGTTGAGCATGCAGCGCTGGCGGCGCATCCGCTGGTCGTCGCTGCTGGCGACCCGGCTGCGCGAATACCACAGTGCCTCGCGGCCGTCCAGCTTCTGGTAGCCGAGTTTGATGTAGCCGGTGATCGAGCCCGGGACGACCTGGCCGTTCTGGATCACGCCGCCGATCGGGATGCCCTTCTGCGGGTCCAGCCACTGGCCCGGATCTGCCTTGACGTTGACCCACACGCCGCCCATGGCGTTGACCAGTTGCTCGAAGCCGGACATGTCGATCACTGCGGTGTAGTCGATCTTCAGCCCGGTGATGCCGGTGATGGCGTCGCGGGTGGCGGAGAGGCCCGGCGACGGGTCGTCCTTCGGGTAGAGGTTCTTGTTGGCGATGCCGACCGCCCAGACGCTCTCCATCAGGCCCGCGGCGGCGTCGGTCTGGCCCGGCAACGCGACGAGGCCGCCCGGGTAAAGCTTGTGCAGCGGGGAACTCGCCGGGAAGGGCGCGTGGCCCATATTGCGCGGCACGCTGACCAGCACGGTGTCACCGGTCTTGGTGTCGATGCTGGCGACCATCATCGAGTCGGGACGCTGTGAATAGCGGTCGGCGCCGGCGTCGGAGCCGACGAGCAGCAGGTTGACCCGGGGGATGTTCTTCCACGGGTTGCTGCCGCCCTTGGGGGTCGCGGCATCGGGGTCGTTGGTGTAGCGCTTGGTGAAGATCTGGTCGAACGCGTTGCGGGTGATGATCACGTCCCGTGCCGCGTATGCCGCGGGCGCCGCCACGACGAGGCACATCAGCGTGGCGAAGACCGCGTGCATCCACCGGGTCTGGTGCGGCCAGCGCCGGTCGGTCGTGGTCAGTGCGGTGAGCACGATGCCGCCGATCCACAGGAGGCCACCCATGATGGTGAAGAGCAGCAGCATGACCAGGCCCTTGTGGGTGAGCAGTTGCGCTGCGCCATGGACCAGGCCACCGCTGGACACGATGATGGCCAGGCTTATGCCGCCGATCAGCGTGATGCCGATCAGCAGCAGCCCGATCATCCGTCGCTTGGTCCACAGCAGGCCCAGGCCGGGCAGCAGCACGGACAGCGCTGTCAGGCCGAGTGCGCGGCGCACGTCGCGCGCGCGTGCGATGCGCCGGTCGTGCCGCGACCGCAGCGGCGTGCGGGCAGCACCACTCTGGCGGCGTTCGAGTTCGCGGCGGGTGGCGATGATCGTGTCATCGGGATCGCGCTTGGGCACAGCGCGGCGTCCGTCGCCGACACCTCGGACGTCGTCCGTCATACGCCTGCCTTCGCTTCGCTTCGTTATCTGGTCGTGACCATTATGAACGGTCAATCGTGATCGCTCGTGCCCCGGATCACAAATCGGGCCCGTCGGCGTAGACGCACGGCACGCGCGCCCGGTTGCCGGACGGCGGACCCATTTTGAACTTCGGGCCGTCCCTTGGGTAGCCTTGCCACGCTTTCACCGTCAGGTGAGCACTGGAGGCGTCGCCTAGTCTGGTCTATGGCGCCCGCCTGCTAAGCGGGTTTGGGGATAAAACCCCATCGAGGGTTCAAATCCCTCCGCCTCCGCGTCGAATGATGAGAGGGCACCAGGCGCGCAGCGCCTGGTGCCCTCTCATCATGTCGAGATTGAGTACGGGGATTTGCGAACGACGCTGTGCAGGCGAAGGCGCCCCGTTGCTCGACAACTTGTAGAATCACCGCGTGCCTCGCTCCTTGCCACCCCGACCAGCGTGGGGGCGTCGCGTCGCCGTCCTGAATTTCGGTGCGTTGACGATCCTGGTCGCGACCGTGGTCGCGGTCGCGCGAGGAGGCCGGGACTACCTGCCGGTGCACGTCAGCAATCCCGGCGCGGTCACGACGGGGCTGAGCGCCGTGCTGCAGGGTGCGGTGTGGCTGGGGAGTTCGGTCTGCCTCGGGCGGTGGGTGCAAGTCGCGTTCCTGCGGCCCCGCCGTGGGGCTCGCCGGCGGGCGATCGGCGTGCACGGTGAACTGGTCCCCGCAGTGCGGGCCGGACTGGTCTGGGCGGTCGGCGCCACGGCACTGATCTGGGTCGATGCGGCGGATGCTGCCGGCCAGCCGGTGTCGTCGCTGAACACCTCGGGGGCGTGGTGGTTCCTGCTGCATGCGAATTATCTGCCGCGCGCCTGGATCGTCAGCGCGGCGTGCGCGTGGGCGATCGTGGTGATCTCGGTGCTCGCGACCCGGTGGGACACCGTGGTCGGCACGCTGCTCCTCGGGCTGGTCGGGGTGCTGTCGCCGGTGGTGGTGACGCAGGTGCTCGTCGGGCCCAACCATGACTACGGCGGCGACGCGGCAATCATCGGCACGCCGGCGTTCGTGCTGCTGGTCGGCATCGCGGTGGCTCGTGCCTGCTGGCCGACAATGTCGGCCGGCGATCCGATCGAGGAGCGCCGGGCGCGTCATACGACGATCGCACTCGCAGCGACCAGTGTTCTCGCCGACGTCGTGGTGTGCTGGTTCGAAATGGCCGGGCACGTTCCGTGGTCGGAGCCGACCGGTCGGCTGCTGATCGGCAAGAACGTATGCGTGCTGGCGATTGCTCTTGCCAATGCGCGCAGTTCGGACCGACGCCGGACGCCATATCTCACGGCGGGCGCGGCGATCGCGGCCGTGACGTGCACCGCGATCTCGTTCCGTATCCCGCCACCGCACTACTTCCTGCCGACCACGATCGCGCAGAATTTCTTCGGCTTCTCCGTGACCGCGGCGCCGACGTTCGAGCGACTGCTGACGGCGTGGCGGGTCAACATCCTGTTCGCGGTGCTGAGCGCGGTCGCCGTCGCGGTGTATGTCGCGGCGTTCGTGCGGTTGCGTCGTCGCGGGGATCGGTGGCCGGCCGGCCGGCTGGTTGCGTGGGTGTGCGGCTGGCTGGTCATCTTCGGGTGCACCAGCTCAGGGCTGGGACGGTATGCCGGGGCCTCGTTCAGCATTCACATGGCGTTCCACATGGGCACCAACATGCTCGGCCCGTTGCTGCTGGTGATGGGTGGCGCGGTCACGCTGTTCCTCCGTGCGACGACACCGCACCGACGGGACGACGCAGCCGGTCCGCACGAGTGGATCGCCGCCGTCACCCAGTCCTGTTTCGCCCGGTGGATCTATCACCCGGCCGAAGTATTCGTGGTGATGGTCGGCTCCTATTACGTGCTGTATTTCACGCCGTTGTTCGAGGACAGCCTGCGCTTCCACTGGGCGCATCAGCTGGCCTACCTGCACTTCGTCATCGCGGGCTACCTGTTCTACGGGCTGGCGATCGGGGTCGACCGCTTGCCGCGGGAGCTGCCCTACCTGGGACGGCTGGCGATGATCCTGGCCGCGATGCCGTTTCACGCGTTCTTCGGGGTGCTGGTCATGACCCGCGACGGCGTGATCGCCAAGACGTTCTACGAGTATGTCGGTGCGCCCTGGATGAAGAACCTGGCGCACGATCAGTATGTGGGTGGCGGCATCGCGTGGGCCGCGGGCGAGTTCCCGCTGATCATCGTGGTCCTCGCGCTGGTGATCCAGTGGGCCCGCCAGGACTCCACGGAATCCAAGCGGTTCGACCGGCAGACGGACCGTGGCCTGGACGACTCGTTCGACGCCTACAACGATCTGCTGGCCAGTCTGGCGACCCGATCGGAGCGGAACGAGCAATGACCAGCCACCTCGAGCAGGTGCCCGCCATACAGGACACGACACCGGAGTCCCTCGAACTGGATGTCGGCGGTATGACGTGCGCGGCGTGTGCCACGCGGGTGGAGCGCAAGCTCAACAAGCTGGACGGCGTCTATGCCACGGTCAATCTGGCGATAGACCGTGCCACTGTCACCGGCCTCGGTGCCGATCGTGCGGGGGAGGCCATTCGCGCGGTGGAGCAAGCGGGCTACACCGCGACGATGCACGATCCGGCCGACGACACCTGGACCGAGCGGGCGGCGCAATTGCGGTTGTCGTCGCTGCGCCGCAGGCTGGCGGTGTCGGCGCTGCTGGCGATCCCGCTGTGCGATCTGACGATCTTGCTCGCGCTGGTTCCCGGGTGGCGGTTCACCGGGTGGCAGGTGTTGTGCGTGCTGCTCGCGGTCCCGATCGTGACGTACTGTGCTGCGCCGTTTCACCGGGCCACCTGGCGTGGCTTGCAGCACGGGGTGCTGAGCATGGACACGCTGGTGTCGATGGGTGCGCTGATCTCGTTCGGCTGGGCGCTCTACACGCTGGCCGTGCCGTCCACACACCCCGGCTACTGGCTCGGCTTCGGGCACACCCCGGCCGGCGCGGACGCCATCTACCTGGATGTCGCCGCCGGCATGGTCACCTTCCAGCTCGGCGGGCGCTACTTCGAGACGCGGTCCCGGCGCCGGCTGGCGGATGTCAGTCAGGCCCTGGCCGACCTCGGCGTACGCACCGCAGTGCTGGTCGGTGCCGATGGCGCCCGCCGGGAAGTTCCCAGTGAGCAGGTCCGGCCCGGCGATCTGTTCCTAGTCGCGCCCGGTGGCAGGCTGGTCACCGACGGCGTCGTCGAATCGGGAACGGCCGGTCTCGACACGAGTCCGATGACCGGCGAATCCGCCCCGGTCACCGCCGGACCGGGTGACACGGTGCTGGGCGGCACCGTCGACCTGGACGGAGAGCTCACCGTCCGCGCGACGGCGGCCGTGGCCGCGTCACGGCTGGCCCAGATGGCGCAGATCGCCGCCGAGGCACAGCGTCGCAAGTCCCGGGTGCAGCGCACCGCCGACCGGATCACCGGATACTTCGTGCCGACCGTGATCGCCCTGGCCGTGCTCGTGGGTGCCGGCTGGTGGATCTTCTCCGGCAGCGCGGACCGCGCCCTGGCGAACGGTGTCGCGGTCCTGATCATCGCCTGCCCGTGCGCACTCGGCCTGGCGACGCCGACCGCGCTGATGGTCGGCATCGGTCGCGGCAGCCAGCTCGGAGTGCTGATCAAGGGCCACGACGCGTTGGAGATGTCGGGGAAGGTCGACACCGTCGTGTGGGATAAGACCGGCACGATCACCACCGGGCGGATGGCCCTGACCGGCACCCACCTGCTCGACCCGGAACGCATCGGCGCATTGGACGCGCTGCGGTATGCCGCGGCGCTGGAGACCGCATCCCGGCATCCGATCGGCCGGGCGCTGGTCGCAGCGGCCCGCGCGCAGGCCGGTCGCGTATTGCGGGCGACAGATGTGCGAGCCCGTCCGGGCCAGGGTGTCGTCGGCGTCGTGGACGCTGCACCGGCCATGATCGGCAACCTGATGCTGCTGGAAGCCGAGGGCATCCGTGCCGACGGTGAGGTCCGCAACCGGATCGAGGCCGCGGCCGGCGCGGCGGCGTCGGCGTGCGTGCTCGCCGTGGACGGCGTTCCCGTTGCCGTGTTCGAACTCTCCGACACGATCCATCCGACTGCGGCGGATGCGGTCGCCACTCTGCAGCGCCTCGGGCTGCGGTCGGTGTTGCTGACCGGTGACAACCCCGTCGCTGCGCGGCGGGTGGCTGCGGCGGTCGGCATCGACGACGTCATGGCGCAGGTCCTGCCCGATCAGAAGGCAGCCCGGATCGAGGAGTTGCGCGCATCGGGACGGTGCGTCGCAATGGTCGGCGACGGCATCAATGACTCCGCCGCTGTGGCAACCGCGGACCTGGGCATTGCGCTGGCCAACGGCACCGACATCGCCATGAAGGCGGCAGACGTGATCATCGTGCGTGACGACTTGCGCACCGTGGTCGATGCGGTCCGGCTCTCGCAGCGCACTTTTCACACGATCCGCGTGAACCTCGGGTGGGCATTCGGCTATAACATCATCGCGATCCCGGTCGCAGCCGCCGGGTTGCTCAACCCGTTGATCGCCGCGGCCGCCATGGCGATGTCCTCGGTCCTGGTGATCAGCAACTCCATGCGCCTGCGCGAGTTCGCACCGACACGAAGCTCCGGGCTCACTGAACGGTCGGTCGTGTCCGCAACGACTCCGGACGGCGAGCCGACGACTGCGGCGAACGCCGGCTGAGGCGCTGGGCACGCAACGCCGCACCCGGATCTTCGGTGAGGGTCGCCAGGGCACAGAGGGCGGATGCCGCAATTTCGGGACCGCACGCACGCGCGGCCGTGTCGTCGGCGGCCAGCTCGGTCAGCAGATGCACGGTCTGTGCGAAGCCACGTCCGCATCGAGCCCGCGGGGCTGCGGAGCCGGCCACCATGGCGACCGTCCGCAGCATTGAGTGCCGGCCCTGCAGATGACCGAGTTCGTGGTGGATGACCGACCGGAGTTCGGCGGGGGTCAGCACGTCGACCAGGCTTTGGGAGATGACGACATCGGCGTCGCAGTCGCGGGTGGCGACCGCGAACGCGGTCGGCGCCGCCACGACGGAGACCTCGGCGCTGTCGACCGTCATTCGCTGCGTCTCGCTGCGGGCCACCAGCAGCAGGACGGAAGCGCCGCCGGTACGGCGACCCTCGACCAGGGGACCGGCGTGGTGCGTGATCACCCCGATGGCGACGCCGAGCACAGCGAGCAGTAGCCAGCCGCTCAGCACCGTCGCGGTCGCGGTCACCGCGCCGGAGCTGTCGGTAGCGCCGGCAGCCTGGATGATCGCGGCGAGCACGCTGCCCAGGAACGCGGCCACTCCCAGGACGAACAGAGCAAACCACAGCCTCAGTGCACGCGCCGGGCGGGCGACCTGCCAGCCCATGTCACGCAACAGCCAGGGGCCGGCCGTGGCGCACAGCACCCCGAGGCCCATACAGGCCAGGACCAGGATCATCAGTCGCCGAGCGCGGCACGCAACACCGCGAGATCGTGCTCGGACAGGGCACCGGCGAATTGCTGCAGCACGGCACTTCGGTCCCCGGACGCACCCAGGACCTGGGACATCTGTTGCGCGAAGTGCTCGGCCTGGGGGCGGGTGACGGAGAACACCGACGCGCGGCCCTGCTGCTCGCGTGCGACCAGGCCTTCGCTCTCCAGTCGGCTCAGCACCGTCAGCAGCGTCGTGAGAGCGGGACGTTCGCCGGTCGGAAACCGGTCGAGCAGGACGTTCGCGGTGACCGGGCCGTCGCCGTCCCACAGGAGGCGCAGCACATCGGCCCGCAACTGCCCGCGTTCCCGCTTGCTCATGGGCATCGATTCTACAACTTGTCGAGTCTGCGTGGCCGCCGCGCCATCACCAAGGCGTCCACGAGCAGGAAGGCCAGCAGGGTGATGCCGAGCTCGGGCAGGAGCATGCCGAGTCCGCTTGCCCCAGCGGCGAGCAGCAACTGAGCCCACCACGGAGCGCGCGCCAACGCGCCCGCGGGCGGGCGGCGTCCCATTTTGCGTGCCGCGCGAGTCGGTCGCCGGTGCCACCACATCACATACCCGAGCACCACCATGGCCGCCATCGCCAGCCCGAGGACGAACAGCACGATCTGATTGGCTAGCCCGAAGAGCAATCCCATGTGCCCGTTGATGCCCCACTGGGTCAGTTTGGCGGCGAGCGGGAATTTGGCCCAATTTGTTTGGGAGACAACGGACATGGTGCTGGGATCGATGGCGACCGAGTTGGCGGCGATCGGCCACTGGCGGCGAATCTCGGCGACGGTCCACGCCTGACCGGGTTGCGTGGGCAGGTCGATCTCGACCTGAGAGTTGTGGATATTGACCGACCGCGCCTTGGCGAGCACCTCGTCGAAGACGCGCAGGTCCTTTCCGGTCCGCTGTGCGTCGCCGTCGTATGCCGCGGGCGTGTCGTCGGCGCCGCCTGTCGTCGGGGTCGTGGTGGTCAGTGCCGGTGCGGACCAGTTCAGCGCTGACCGGATCTCACGCACGTTCGACCCGGCGTGCAACGACCAGGTGATGCCGGTCGCCGACAGGAACAGAGCGCCCAGCAACAGCCAGACGCCGGTCGCGGCGTGCCAGGACCGGCTGCGCCGGTAGCTCGGCCCCCTCATGGTCGGCACCAGTAGCTCCCGCTTGGTGCGGGTCTTGCGCAACCGGACGACCCAGAGCCCGAGGCCGGCCAGCGCGATCACCCCCAGCCAGGACGCGGCCAGTTCGCTGTAGGCCCGGCCGACGTCACCCAGGAAGAGGGTGCGGTGGAAGAAGTCGAGCCAGGTTTCGATCGGCAGCGCCGTGGAGTACACCAACAGATCCCCGTGGGAGGCGCCGGTGACCGGGTCGATCCACACCGAGCGCACCTGGCCGGCCCGCAGTCCGCGTTCGGAGAACATCACCTGCGTTGTCGCACCGGCGTGTGAAGCGGGCTTCACCCCGAGCAGTACGTCGCCGGGGTGACGGTGGGCGATGTACCGCTGCGCCGACCCGATCTGGGTTGCGAGGGGCAGCGCCGGCCCGCGTGACTGCGTGGTTACCTGGTGGTGGTAGACGAGATGATCCACCGTCGGTGCTGCCGCGTAGGCCGCGCCTGACAAGGCTGCCACCAGGATGAACGGTCCGACCAGGACACCCGCATAGAAGTGCAGCCGTCGCAGCAGCGGCGCCCACCAGCCCCCGCGCTGCGGCGCACCCCCGGGCTGCTGTGTCGATGTGAGAGGCCGGTCGTGAAGTGTGGTCACTGACAGCTCATTTCAGGGGAGGGACTCTGCGGAAGGAGCGGGGGAATAGACACCGGTTCGGGTTCACAAGGGTTCACCATGCCGGCACGAACGCAAGCGCCATACCGGCGCTCATCAGCACCAGCAAGCCGGCCTCGAACACCTCCCCGCGTGCGCGCCGCCGGGCGGTCCGGAGCCACCGCACCAGCAGCGCGCAGGTCGCCACCGAGAACATCGCCACAAGAACCCACGACAGCGCCGTCCATCCCGTGCCCAGGTGCATCGACATCTTCGGCATCGACGGGCCGCCCATCGACATGCCCGGCATCGAATGATCGGACCCGGCCGAGCCGTGCATGTCCCGCATCATCAGGCCCATCACGGCCATGGCGGCCATCATCAGCGCGTGGTAGCCCAGCAGCACCTGCCGCTCGCCGCCGACGCCGTGCTGAGTGTGGCTGGCAAAGCGGTCTCCGCCGACCAGCAGCACCAGGAAGTAGGCGGTCGCCAGCCCGAACACGATGACCTGCACCATCGGCGGCGCGACCTTCGGCCCCCACGACCATGGCATCGACAGCATCGCCGCACTCATCACCACGTGCAGCACGTCGCCCACGCCGGCAGAGGCATCGCCGCGGCGCCATACGCCCAGCAGCGCGTAACCCACCGCCGTACCCGCGAACAGCGCTGTCAGCAGGACGGACACAGGAGTGTTGTATGTCACGACCAACCCTTCGGAGCGACTCGATCGAGTAGCACTCTACAACATGTAGAGCAAACGTCTTTCGTCGCGACACCGACCACGCGACCTATGTCCGCGGCGTCAGCACCGCGGAGGAACGGACGGTCGTGGGATCCGGGCCGAACGGCCTGGCCGTGGCCGTGAACCTGGCCCGCGCGGGCCTGTCGGTCGATGTCGTCGAGCACAACGCCTGGCCGGGCGGGGTCTGGCCACCCGCGAGATCACGCTGCCTGGCTTCCGGCACGACGCGGCCAGCGCAGTGCACCCGATGGCGCTGGAGAGTCCATTCTTCCGGGTGTTCGGGCTCGACCGGCGGATCGACCTGGTCGTCCCGCAGGTGTCGTTCGCGCACCCGCTGGTGGGTCGCCGCTGGGCAGCGACGTCACGGACCTGGGGGAGCTCGCGCCATACGACGCCTGTGTGCTGGACGTCGCGGTGCCCGCATTCCAGCAGCCGAGTGTGGTCGACCCGTCGCGGGCACCGACCGGCAAGACGGTGCTGTGGGCCCACACGCACGTACCGCTGGGCAGCGAATTCGACGCAACCGCAATGATTTCGGCGGCGATCGAGGACTATGCGTCAGGTTTGGGCGATCTGATCCTGGCGAGCACCGCGGCCACCGCGGCACGGCTAGGCCCCACGGTGAGCGCGAACTTCGCCGGTGGTGACTTCGCCAGCGGCGCGATGACGCTGCGCCAACTGATCACGCGTGACGGTCCTGGCGGCGGCTGACGGTCGAACTCGCGGTTGACGGCGCAGCTGCGCCGTCACCGGCGGCTTCGGGCGTCAATGGTGAACTCACCGGTCACCAGTCGACGGCGCGGATGAAGTCCGTCGAGGGCCGCTGCAGCCACTGTGTCACCCGCATCACGAGCGCGAGATCGGCCTGTTTGGCGCTGCGCAGGTTGGTCAGCCGGCTCGGCGTGCACCCGATGACGTCGGCCAGGTCCGCCCAGGTCATCTCCCGGGCCTGGCGCTGATCGTTCATCGCGGCATGCACACCGGGCAGATCCCAGCGCAGCCGACTGTCCGTCCCCGCCCGTGGCAGCCGGACCGTGCCAACGTCGCACACCTCTCCGGTCAGAAAGTCCTCGGGCGCGCGGTCCAGCCAGCGAAGCAGGAAAAGCGCGTACTGACAGGAGGTTTCGCCCCTCGTGGCGAGGCGGCCGATCGCCCCGCCGCACATCGGATGGTCCTGCGGTCGGCGCGCGTTCAGCGCCGCCGACTGGTCCCATACCTGGTCGGCAAGGTCGTACCACCCGAGGTCGTCCTGCTGCCGCCGGGCGTTGAGGGCAGTCGTGAAGGCGGCGAAGTCGAAGACCGGAAGCGCCATACCGGCATGCTACTCCGGTCACTCAGCGGGGACGGGCTCCCCGATCGGCCGCTGCGCGAACCACTTGCGCAGCATGACGAACCGGATGATGGTCGCGACGACGTTGCCTGCGAGTTGCACCGCAGATTGCAGCAGATGGGACGCGTGCGGGTCGGCCAGGGACAGCAGCCACAGCGCCAGTGCGGTCGCGCCCCACATGACCAGCCAGAGCACCAGCCCCTGCAGTTGCGCACGGGCGGCGCCCTCGCGGCTGCGGACCCCGAAGGTGTAGCGCCGGTTGGCGGCCGTATTGACGATGGTGGTCAGCACCAGCGCGAGCGCGTTGGCGACCTGGGTGTTCATCAGGTGGTTGAACAGGTAGAAGAGCACGACGTTGGCGAGCGTGCTCGCGACGCCGATCACCGCGAAGCTGCTCACCTGGTGGTGCAGTCGGGTATGGCGCTGTGCCGTCATACGGTCACCCGGGGTTCGTCCGGTGTCACAGGCGCCGGGTGCGCGATGCCCTGCCGGCGCGGCAACCGGATCGAGAAGACCGTCTCACCCGGCCGGGAGGTCACCTGGACGGTGCCGTGGTGGGCGGCGACCACCGCAGACACGATCGACAGGCCGAGGCCGGTCGATCCTTCGGTGCGGGTGCGGGCGACGTCGCCACGGGTGAAGCGTTCGAAGATGTGCGGCATGAGTTCGGCAGGTATGCCGGGGCCGTTGTCCCGCACGTGCAGCAGCACGTGATCGGTCTGCGGTCGCAGTGCGACCACCACCTCGGTGCCGGCCGGGGTGTGCTTGCGCGCGTTGCCCAGCAGGTTGATCAGGATCTGCCGCATCCGGGCCTCGTCGGCCTCGATCTCGACACCCTCCTCGGGCAGGTCGAGGGTCCAGTGATGGTCCGGGCCGGCGGCGCGGGCGTCGCTGATGGTCTCGATCGCGATGATCGGGAGCTCGACCGGCCGGAAGTCCAGCGGACGTCCCGCGTCGAGCCGGGCGAGCAACAGCATGTCCTCCACGAGCATTGTCATCCGGTCGGATTCGGACTCGATGCGTCGAAGCGCATGCCGCACGCTTTCGGGCACGGGGCCGGTCTCCCGCCGGGAGAGTTCGGCATACCCGCGGATGGAGGCCAGCGGCGTGCGCAACTCGTGTGAGGCGTCCGCGACGAACTGTCGCACTTGCATTTCGCTGGCCTGGCGGGCGGTGAGGGCGTTGTCGATGTGCTCGAGCAACTCGTTGAGCGCCGCTCCGACCTGCCCGACCTCCGTCCGGTCGTCGGTGTCCGCCGCGTCGACGCGCTCGTGCATCGCGACCTCGCCGGAGGCGAGCTGAAGCTTCGAGACGCGGGTGGCGGTCGCGGCCACCCGGCGCAGGGGCTCCAGGTTGCGTCGCACGATATACGTCGCGGCCAATGCGACCAGGATGACGCCGGATGCGCTGAGCAGCCCGATCGCGGCGGCGGTCTTGAACTCGGTGGACTCGTTGGGTCCGAGTGGCAGCCCGATGATCCGGGTGACCGACACCTGGACGGGCAAGCCGGTGGTGATGTTGGTCGAATTGATCGTCATCGGCAGCGCCATGACCCGGTACTTGCCGAGTGAGCCACCGAGGTCGATGGTCCGGGCGCTCGAGCCGAGCCCGGCCTTGTTCAGGGTCGAGATCTGGGCACTGCTCAGCGACGACCGCTTGCCATCGTGGTAGAGGACGTTGTCGGTGTAGGGGACCAGCCCTGAGGCGGACAGGTAGGCGAACTCGGCAACCTTTCCGTCCGAGGCGAGCAGGGTGACGCGGAACGACTCGCCCGCCGCGGGCGGCGGACCGTTCTGGTTGTCGCCGGCCCGGTCGCTCGCTCGCGGGCGCTGCTGCAGGGCCGATTGGTACAACTGCCGGTCCAATTGGTCCTGCAGCGTCCGGTGCAACTGCCAGACGCTCAGCGCGCCGATCGCCAGGGTGACGGCCAGGAAGAGCAGCAGCATCCACGCGACGAGTTTGGTGCGCAGCGTCCATCGGCTCGGTCGCCAGAGTGCTTGTGCGGACATCAGATTCGCCGGACTGCCGAGCTCCTGCTCAGCTCGCGGGCTTCAGCACATAACCGGCGCCGCGCATGGTGTGGATCATCGGGCTGCGGCCGGCGTCGATCTTCTTGCGCAAGTAGGAGATGTAGAGCTCGACGACGTTGGCCTGGCCGCCGAAGTCGTAGTGCCACACCCGGTCGAGGATCTGTGCCTTGGACAGCACCCGCTTCGGGTTGCGCATGAGGTAACGCAACAGCTCGAATTCGGTTGCGGTCAGGTTGATTTCGTCGTCACCGCGGAACACCTCGTGGCTGTCCTCGTCGAGCCGAAGGTCGCCGACCACCAGCATCGACGAGCTCTCCTCTGCCATCGCGACCGATCGGCGCAACAGTGCGCGCACGCGAGCGACGACCTCTTCCAGGGAGAACGGTTTGGTGACGTAGTCGTCCCCGCCGGCGGTCAGCCCGGCGACCCGGTCCTCGACCGCGTCGCGTGCAGTCAGGAACAGCACGGGCACCGTCGGGTCCTCGTCGCGCAGCCGGCGCAGCACTTCCATGCCGTCGAAGTCGGGCAGCATCATGTCGAGCACGACCGCGTCGGGGCGGAATTCCTTCGCCATACGCACCGCGCCGGACCCGGTGCCCGCGCTCTTGATCTCCCACCCCTCGTAGCGCAACGCCATCGACAGAAGTTCGGTCAGGTTGCTCTCGTCGTCGACGACGAGGACGCGCACGGGGGACCCGTCGGGGTGCTTCAGGCCGGATACGGAGGTCATGGAGTCCACCTTCCCGTGGGACACTGTGCGCTGACCCGGGCAATTCTATGCTCAACCTGTGCTATGTCTGTATGACGAATTCCGCTGCGCGACAGGTTGGCCGGGCTACCGCCGGACGAAATGCGCGATGTGGTCTTCGTCGACGGTCAGTGCGTAACGAGTCTGCTTCCAGGTGCCCGCCCGATCGGCCCACACCGTGTATTCGCCCGGCACCAGTCGGGCCGAACCGGTGAGCCAGCCGCCGTCCTCGTCGACCGTGATCTGGGTGGACAATAGGCCGGCATTGGCGAGCTGCCGGATCCGCTCGTGGCGGGCTTCCGGCGTCTCCTCCTCGGCTGCGTCCGATTGGCCGGCGGTCAGGGAGTCGACCGTCAGCGCGGCGAGGGGCGCGTGCAGCGACTGGTCGGCGTGTACCGCGAGCGAGGTCAGGCGCGTGCGGAAGCTCTCGACCGGCCCGGACGGGCCCTCTTGCGGACGGCCGTCGATCGTCACCGTCCGCTTGGCGCCGGACAGGTCGAGGCTGAACCGCTTGGCGTCGTTCGCGTAGGCGACGGCCCCACGGCCCGGTAGCAGCGCCGGCCGGGGCTCCCCACGGAAGAGCACTCCGTCGCGACGATCCAAGCCCAGCCAGGAACAGCGCATGCGGAGGTCCCACACCTCCTCGCTCAACGGCTCGCCGCCGGCATCGGTCGCACAGTCGACGACGGCTCGGCTGCGAAACGTCACCTCGTGCCCGTTCGACTCGAGCGCCGGCTCGGTGAGGGGCTCCACTGGCACGACCCAGGTCACGTGTGAGGACCTGCTGCGCACGGCGATCGAGGTTCGCATCTCAGCCACCGGATCGGAGATCCGCCACTGGCGGGGGACCAGCCGGTCCAGTTCCGGGCCGAAGTCGAGGCGCAGCCGCCGGCCTCTGGGGACGAGCGAGACGCGATCGGTGTCGGTCAAGCTCCACCGCGTCTCGACGTCGATCCACAGTTTTCCGTCGCTCCATCCGGCGTCGACCACTGTCACCGACGCGGTGATGCTCTCGAGGGCGAGTTGCAGCGACCGCGCCCTATCGAGCCGGCCGCACCTGATGACCCAGGCCAGCGCCCGGTAACCCCTCGGGAATCGGCTGACCACGCGGCGCCGCCCGTAGCGGCGGATCAGCTGCGCCGACCGTGCGAACGCCATCTGCTCCGCCGCTGCGTCCTGCTGTGCAATGCTCGCGTCGCCGCGTTCGGGCGCGGTGAGCTGCCGGGCCAGTCGATGCACCGCACGAAAGCAGAGGTTGTTCGCGATCATGTTGAGGCGATCGTCGGCATACTCCTTGCCGGCCAGCGTCGTCTCGATGTGCTCGAACAGATTCCCCAGGCGGTCCCAGAACTCCTCGCGAGAGGGGTCGAACGTGTGCGAGGTGTTTCCGGTGCTTGCGTGCCACAGATACAGCGGAAAATCCTCGAGCATGGCAACGCGGCCATACCGGTAACTCGGGATATTGACATACCAGTCTTCCCAGAGGACACGACCTCCTTCGGGGAACCGGATGTCATGGTCGAGGAAAAGCTGCCGCCGGTAGAGCTTGTGCGGGACCATCGGCATCATGCCGTTGATGCCGATGCCCGCTGCCCGGATGTCCGGTACGGTCTCGGACTCTTCGCCGTGAGTCGCCCACCACACGTCGTTGGTCTTGGACTCCTTCGGGCTCACGACATCGATGTCGTGTTCGACGGCGAATTCATAGGCACGCCGCAATGCGTCGGGATAGAGGGAATCATCGTGATCCATGAAAAGCAGATATTCCCCGCGCGCCTGCTCGATCGCGACATTCCGGGGCCGGCTTGGCCAACCGGAATTCTCCAACTCGACCACCCGCACATGCGGCCGGCTTCGCGCGAATTCGTGCAAGCGCTCCACGGTGTCGTCGCCCGATCCGTCGTCGGCGAAGATCACTTCCAGTTGCCCTGGCGGCAGACTTACCTCGTCGATCGAGTCGAAGACGCGCTGAATCCCCGGACCCGAACGAAATGTCGGGACGATGACGGTCACAGCAACGTGATCGTCGCACTGATGACTCAAGGATTCCTCCACGAGGTGACGGTTCACACCATCCGTCGCCGACGGATGGTGGGCGTCATCGTAGCGGGGGGAGCACTGGTCGGGCAGCACTTTGCCGGGCGATGACCACCGGGCTCACCAGGTGACGGTGAAGGTCGCCTTGTCGTCGAGCGCGCTCACGGCATACGCGGTGCCGGGGAACTGCCAGCCTTCGGCGGACTGTTGCCAGCCCTCTCCCGGCAGGGACGCCGACCAGTAGGCCTCGATGTCGGTGGGCAGGTAGGTGATGCGCAGGGTCAGCGAGCTCCCGGTGCGGGCAACGACCTCCCACGTGGTGCCGTCGGGCATGGCGAGCATCCGGATGCCGTGCCCGGTGTCGCCGAGCGGGACCGGGCCTGTGTAGGGACCGCTGTTCAGGGTGCCGTTCTGGGGAAGCGTCGGCGACAGTGTGGGAGGAAGCGCAGTGCCCGATGTGCCGCTCGCGGTGCGCGAACTCGGCGCCACGCCGGTGCCGGTGAGGGTCCGTCCCGAGGCGGTCGACAGCGGACGTCCGTCGGAGAACTGCTGCACGTGGGGTGCAGCGCCGCGGTGCTCGGCGGCGGACGACGTGTGCGTGGGAGTCGCGCTCGCGGTCGGAGGGCCGACCGCGCGGCTGGTGCTCACCGGGGCCAGGGCACCGACGGGCTCGCCTTGTTGCGTCGGCCGGAGCGCGAGCGAGACCACACCGACCGTCGCCGCGGCGGCGGCGAGGATGCCCACGCCGGCGACCACGCGGCGGGTCCGGCTCGCACCAGGCCGGCGAGCGAGCTGCCGGGCGACGAACTCCTCGCGATCGATGTCGAGGTCCCCCGGCCCGATTCCGTCGGCCTTGGCGGCGAACGCTGCGCGCAGGAGGTGCTCCAGGTCGTCGTGGCCGTCCTGCTGCTCAGCCATCGGAGTCCCTCCCTTCCTGCATGATCGTGGCCAGGGCGGCCATCGCCCGGCTCGCCTGGGATTTCACGGTGCCCTTGCTGATGCCGAGTGCGTCCGCGATGTCGGCCTCGGACAGATCCGACCAGTAGCGAAGCACGAGCACTTCGCGCTGCCGCGGCGGCAGTTGATCGACCGCGCGCAGCACTTCGCGGTGCTCCTCCGCCAGCAGCACGTCGCTGTCGGCGGGCGGCGCGATCTCCGGCTCGGCGGCCTTCAGGTGGGCACGCACAGTGCGGCGCCGGCGCAGCATCGACCGGGACTGGTTGACCACCGCCTGCCGCAGGTAGCCGACGGCGGCGGCCGGATCGCGCAGTGCGGCACGGTTGCGGTGCATGCCGAGGAACGCTTCCTGCACGACATCCTCCGCGCTCGCCAGGTCGTCGACCAGCAAGCGCGCCAGTCGCACCATCTGCAGGTGGTGCGTGCGGTAGAGCTCGGCCAGATCGACCGAGTCACCGGCGCTCATCGCGTCGCGGGAGATCGCAGACCCATGGATCCGACCTCCCACGCGATATGGCCTCTCGGCATACACGGCGGGCGCGCTCACGGTCATGAGGCGCCGACCTTCCGCTCAGACCATAACGAGTGACCGGCACGCGAGGTAGCGCCGCCAGGGACCTGCCGGTCACCTGTGCGGGCTGCCGCCCCTGCGTTGCTCCTCATGATGGGAAGACGCGTGAGAGTCGGTCAGGTTGCCTGTGTGGGTATGGCGCGAGTCACTCGACCTGCAGCAGCGCGTCGGCGCGGTCGCGGGTGCTCCGGACCAGCTCCGCATTGCGTTCGTCCGAGCCGAGCGCCCGGCCGGTCGCCTCCTGCACCGAGTCCCCGAACTGCACGCGCCGCGCGACGAGCCAGTCGTGCCGGCGGGCGTCGGGCGTGTCGGCATACCAGATGGCATCGAGCAGACCCGGCAGCCGTGACCAGGGGTCGGTGGGGAGGAGCAGGTAGTTCCCTTCGGTGAGGACGAGGCGGGTGCCGGGCGGGACCTCGATGGAGCCGGCCACCGGATCCTCCAGCGCACGCTCGAAATTCGGCGCCCACACCGACTGGCCGCGCTCGATGCGGATGCGGGCGAGCAGGGCGGCATACCCGGCGGCGTCGAAGGTGTGCGGCGCGCCCTTCACAGGTGCCCAGCCACGCGTGTCGAGCACCGACTGGGACAAGTGGAAGCCGTCCATCGGGACGACGACGGTCGGCACGCCTCGTACGGCGCACGCGGCGGCGAGGGCCGCTGCGGCGGTGGACTTGCCCGCGCCTGGCGGGCCGGTGATGCCGACGATCGCCCGGTCGCGACCGGCGGCGAGAGCGAGCAGCGCCGGCACCGCGTCGGCGAGGGTGAGCCGCTGGACCCATGTCACGGGCAGACTCTGCGGCATCCGAGCGTGGGGCACAAGCCCGGCGCGCCGCCGCTGACGGGTGGCTCGCGGGTCGCGGTGCTACCGTTTCTGGCTGACGCCCCGCCCGGGCGTCCAGGTGCGAGCAGGGGAAGCCGGTGCGAATCCGGCGCTGACCCGCAGCCGTGAGCGACGCAACCATCGCGAGCCGGAATACCTGCGCCACCGGTCACCTCAACGACTGCCGCGGACTGCAGTCGCGAGCGATGCCCCTGTCGCGCGCGCCTGATCCGCGCGAAAGGACGGCGCCGATCATTCCCGCCACGCCCCGCCGCTTCCTGCGAGCGGCAACCGCCGTCGCGATCGCGACCTCCGCCACCGGGCTGGCGTACGTCGGATCGGCCGCCCCCGCGATGGCAGCCGGATACAACGGCTACTGCACCACGAGCTCCGGGGTGACCGTGGTCGTCGACTTCCGCGCGCTCGGCGGCGGCGTCGCGGTTCGATGCGCACCGGTTGGCAAGGGGGCCAACGGTTTTGACGCGCTCGCTGCGGCTGGCATACCGGTGCAACAGCCAGTGCGCACCCCTGGTTTCGTCTGCCGGCTCTATGGACTGCCGGCCGCCTCCACCACCTTGCCGGGGGGCTACCACGAGCAGTGTGTGAACACCCCACCGATCGACGCCCACTGGGACTACTGGCAGGCCGCGAACGGCGGCTCCTGGCAGTACAGCAGCTACGGTGCAGGCAGCAGCCAGGTCATCCCCGGCGGGTTCGAGGGGTGGTCCTTCTCCGAGGGCGCGCAAGCACCACCGGCCGCGGCGCCGCTGCGGCCGTCCGCGTCCTCGTCGCCGGCACCGTCGTCGTCGGCCAGCAGTTCGCCGGCGCCGCGCCATACCTCGGCCGGTTCGCCGCAGTCGAGTTCCAGCTCCAGCTCGAGGCAGTCGTCCGCCGGGCACAGCTCCTCCGGCCATGCCAGTTCGTCGTCGTCCGGGCATTCCTCGACGCACTCCAGCACGTCCTCGTCGAGCACTCACAGCTCCTCTCCCGCGGGTAGCTCGTCGCGCTCGGCGGTGTTGGCAGGTGCGGCGGGCGCGGGTGACCCGACGCTTGCCGACAGCAACACGCTCATCAAGGACTCGGACAAGTCGTCGGGCGTGGGCGCCACGACGGTCATCGGCGGCATCGTGCTCGCCGCCCTGGCCGCCGGCGGCGCGGCGATCGCGATCGTTCGACGGCGCCACCTCGGGTGAAGCGGCTGCCGGGTGTCGTCCATCCGGTCGCCTGGTGGCTGTGGGCGATCGGTATGGCGGTCGCCGCCTCGTTCACCACCAACCCGCTGCTGCTGCTGATCCTCATCGGGGTCTCGTGTTTCGTGGTCGTGCTGCGCCGGGGCAGCGCGCCGTGGTCCCGGTCGCTGCGGGTCTACCTGCTGCTCGGGCTCGCCATCGTGGTCGTGCGGGTGTTCTTCCGGTGCTTCCTCGGGGCGGCGGGCGGTGGGCCGGTGCTGCTGGACCTGCCGCGGATTCCGTTGCCGCAGTGGGCTGCCGGCATCACCCTGCTCGGTCCGGTGCGCCTGTCCGATCTGCTCGCCGGCCTGTATGACGGGCTGCATCTCGCGGGGATGGTCGTCTGCGTCGGCGCGGCGAACTCACTGGCCAACCCCAAGCGGCTGCTGAAGGTCGTGCCGATCAGCCTCTACGACATCGGGACGGTGGTGGTCGTGGCGGTGTCGGTGTTCCCGCAGTTGGCCGACAGCATCGGGCGCGTCCGTCGCGCCCAGCGACTCCGGCCGGCGAGAGAGGGCCGATGGCATGTCGTACGGCGGACGATCGTGCCGGTGGTCGCGGACGCACTGGACCGGTCGCTGCTGCTCGCCGCCGCGATGGACTCCCGCGGCTATGGCCGCCGCGCCGCGACGTCGGCTCGCACTCGCACGCTGGTCTCGGTGGTCACGGTCGCCGGCCTGATCGCGGTGTGCATCGGTGTTTTCGGCATGCTCGACGACCAGGCACCCCTGCTCTTTCGGGCGCCCGCGTTCGTGACAGGTCTCCTGCTCGCGGCGGGTGGGCTGGTCTTCTCCTCCAGTGAGCGCACCGTGACCCGCTACCGTCCGGACGCCTTTGATCTGCGCTCCGCCGCGGTCGCCGCCAGCGGCCTGGCCGCCGGGGCGCTGATGCTGGTCGCCACCCGGCAGGCACCGGCGCACCTGAGCACTCCGGTCGAACCGGCACAGTGGCCGGTGGTGGATCTACTGCCCCTGGTCGCTGCGATGATCGGCGTGCTCGCGGCGGTCGTGTCGCCGCGTCCGGTGCTGCACGAGGAGGTGACGGCGTGATCGAGTTCAACGGCGTGTCGCTGCGTTACGACGACTCCCGCCCGCCGGAGCTGGCGGACATCGATCTCAGCGTCGACGAAGGGGAACTCGCGCTCGTGGTGGGTCGCACGGGGGTCGGCAAGTCGACCTTGCTGGGCGCGATCAACGGGCTGGTCCCTCACTTCACCGGCGGGCGGCTCTCGGGGCGGGTGGTCGTGGGCGGATTGGACACGAGGGATCACCCGCCGCGGGAGCTGGCGGAGGTGGTCGGCCGGGTCGGACAGGATCCGGTGGCGGGTTTCGTCGCCGACACGGTCGAGGAGGAACTCGCCTACGGGATGGAGCAGTTGGGCGTCGTATCCGCGACAATGCGCAAGCGGGTCGAAGAGACGCTCGACCTCCTCGGTGTTGCCGAACTGCGCTCGCGGTCGCTCGCCACGCTGTCCGGCGGGCAGCAGCAACGGGTGGCGATCGGCGCCGCGCTGGTGACCGCGCCGTCGGTCCTGGTGCTCGACGAGCCGACGTCGGCGCTCGACCCGGGTGCCTCCGAGGAGGTGCTCGCGGCCGTCACTCGACTCGTGCACGACCTCGGGACGACTGTCGTGATGGCCGAGCATCGGCTGGAAAGGGCTGTGCAGTATGCCGATTCGGTCATCGTGTTGCCGGGCGACGGTGTGGTCCGCAGTGGCGACCCGGCGCAACTGATGATCGATTCGCCGGTTGCGCCGCCGGTGGTGGAGCTGGGGCGGTTGTGCGGCTGGTCGCCGTTGCCGCTGTCGGTGCGCGATGCCCGGCGGGCCGCGCGCGACCTGCGGCCGCGGCTGGGTGAGGTGCCTACGCGGCGCCGGGAGGCGGGGGAGGCGGTGCTGCGGGCACGCGGGGTCACCGTGACCTATCGCGAGCGGGTCGCCGTGCGTGACATCGACCTCGACCTCGCCGCCGGCACGGTCACGGCGCTGATGGGGCGCAACGGCTCCGGCAAGTCCTCGCTGCTGTGGGCGCTGCAGGGCAGCGGTCGGCGTGCTGCGGGATCGGTGCTGGTCGGTGGGAAGGAGACGGCCGGGCGGGACACGGCGCAGCGTGCCGGCAGCGTCGGTCTGGTGCCGCAGACCGCGGCCGACCTGCTCTATCTGGAGACCGTCGGCGAGGAGTGCGCGGTCTCCGGGCCGGGCGCCCGGGAGTTGCTGGAGCGCCTTGCGCCGGGCATCGACGATGCACAGAACCCGAGGGATCTGTCTGAAGGACAACGGCTTTCGCTGGTGCTCGCGATTCAGCTGGCGGCCGGCCCGAAGGTGCTGTTGCTGGATGAGCCCACGCGCGGGCTGGACTACGCCGCAAAGCACCGGCTCGCGGAGCAACTGGACCATCTCGCGCGGGCCGGCCACGCGGTGCTCGTTGCGACCCACGATGTCGAGTTCGTGGCAGGGTCGGCCGACCGGGTCGTCGTGCTGGCCGACGGCGACGTGATCGCGGACGGACCTACTGCCGACGTCGTCGCGTCGTCGCCGATCTTCGCCCCGCAGGTGGCCAAAGTGCTGGCGCCCGTGCCGTTGTTGACCGTGCCGGATGTGGCGGTCGCGCTGGGCGGTTCGCGATGAGGCCGGCGGCGGGCTCGACAGCACCGGAGCGACCGGCCGACCAGGGCCGGCCCACGGACCTGGTCACCCGGTTGCAGGGCACCGCCGTGCCGCTCGGCCTCCGGTCGGCCATCGTGCTGACCCTGGTCTCGATCGCCGGGCTGGCGATGTTCTGCTGGCCGCTGCTGACGCATCACGGGCCGTCGAACACTGGGCACGTCACCGACGCGCCGATCATCTTCGCGGTCACCCTGCCGCTGCTCGTGCTGGTGGTGCTGGCCGAATTCGCCGACGGCGGAATGGATTCCAAGGCGCTCGCGATGCTGGGGGTGCTGTCCGCGGTCGACGCCGCGCTGCGCCCGGTCGGCGGTGGCACGGGCGGTGTCGAGACCGTCTTCTTCCTGCTCATCCTCGCCGGACGGGTCTTCGGCCCGGGTTTCGGTTTCGTGCTCGGCTGCACCTCGCTCTTCGCCTCGGCGTTGCTCACCGCCGGAGTGGGTCCATGGCTGCCGTTCCAGATGCTGTGCTCCGCGTGGATCGGCATGGGTGCCGGGCTGCTCCCGCGGCGGGTGCGCGGCGCGCGCGAGGTCGTGATGCTGATCGGGTATGGCGTGCTGGCGGCATACCTCTTCGGGCTGTTGATGAACCTCTTCAACTGGCCCTTCCTGGCCGGCACCGACATCGCCGGTCACGCGAATCTGGCTTTCGTCCCTGGCGATTCGCTGTGGAGCAACCTGCACCGTTTCCTGATCTATACGCTCGTGACGTCCACGGGAGGCTGGGACACCGGCCGGGCGATCACCAATGCGGTTGCCATCGCATTGCTCGGCCGGCCGGTGCTGACCTTGCTGCGTCGCGCCGCACGGCGCGCGTCATACGACCCGGTGCGCACCTAGCCGGGCTACCGGGCGGTGCTCAGTCGTCCGAGCAGCGAGGCGGGACCGTGGTTGGCGCTGGCGCGGCTCGACCCGATCTCAGGGTTGACGAGGTAGTCGTAGTCGTAGCTCAGCACGTCGAGCATCGGCATGGGGAAGTCCTTGCCGCCGGCCAGGATTCGCTGGTCGCCGGAGTAGATGCGCTGGGTCTTGGTAGGGGCGGCATATGCGTCCACATCCTGCGCCCAGGAAACGCTCACATTGAGACCAGCGTGGGCTTTCGGATCGGGTAGGCAATCGCGCTTGTGAACCTGGGGTGGCTGACCGGCTCTGGTGCGACTCCTCGCCGAGCGGGGTACTTCACCGCCGACCGGGGTACATATCGGGGCCCTGCAGGCCCTTGGTTCTACCCCGCTCGGTGCGTAACTACCCCGCTCGGTGCGGACTCGCCCGACCGACCCGGCCTACATTTCTTCGTGGGTGTCGGGGTCGCCGCCGAAGAGCCGGCCGTCTGGCCGGCCGAGGGCGGTGATCGCGTCGACCTCGGCCGCCGTGAGTTCGAAGCCGAAGATGTCCAGATTGTCCCGCTGGCGTTGCGGCGTCGCCGATTTCGGCAGTGGCACCGAACCGAGCTGGTGGTGCCAGCGCAGGATCACCTGGCCGGGGGTCACGCCGTGGGCGGCGGCGGCAGCCGCGACCGGCAACTCATGGAAGGGTGCCTGCCGCTTTCCCAGTGGGCTCCACGCCTGTGTGCGAATCCCCAACTGTGCGTTGACTTTCCGCATCTCGACCTGCGGAAAGTAGGGGTGCATCTCGAGCTGGTTGACGGCGGGCGTGACTCCGGTGGCGTCGATGACGCGGTGCAGTTGCCGCTCGGTGAAATTGGAGACGCCGATCGTCGTGACCAGCCCCTCCTGCTGCGCGGTCACGAGCGCCCGCCAGGCCTCGACATACCGATCGACGCTCGGGTTGGGCCAGTGGATCAGATGCAGGTCGGTGTGGTCGACGCCCAGCACGGTGAGCGAGGCCCGGATCGAGGCAAGAGCTTCGTCATACGCGTGGTGCCGTCCGGGGATCTTGGTCTGGATGAGCACCTGGTCACGCGGCACGCCGGAGCGGCGGATGGCCTCGCCGACTTCGGGCTCGTTCTCGTAATTGACTGCGGTGTCGAGCAATCGGTAGCCGGAGTCGAGTGCGCTGCGGATCGCGGCCGTGCCGTCGTCATCGCGCAGCGGGTAGGTGCCGAAGCCGATCGCGGGCAGTGCGCTGCCGTCGTTCAGGGTGTATGCCGGGATGCTCACCACGACCACGCTACGCGTCGACGGCACCCGCTGCGAGGTCGGCGAACGTGGCGCGCGCCACGTCGGCCGGGAACGCGCCCGCCATACCCTCCGGTGTGGTGTTGGTGAGCGCGACGATCACGGTGCGGGTGGCCGGGTCGATCGCCCACGAGTGGCCGTAGGCACCGCCCCAGTGCACCGAGTCCACCGGCAGCCCGTAGAGCGGGGCGGTGTCCGGCGAGGTCACCGCCCAGCCCCGGGCAAAGGAGTCACGCAGCGCCGGCGTGAGCTGGCGGCCGATGCGGGCGGCATACATCTCGGCGACCGTGCTGGACCGCAGGATCGGTGCCCCGCCGAGGGCGATCGTCTCCAGGAAGCGGAGCACGTCGTCGGCCGTGCCTGCCGCGCCGGCGCCGCCGGACGGCCATTGCCGCGCGTCGAAGATGCGCCCCGGAGAGTAGCGAACAACGTTGATATCGTTGGGGATCGGCTCGTCAGTGATCGGGATCAGGCCGTCACTGTATGCCGTGGCGACGTGCGCCTGCTCGCCGACGGAGAAGCCAAATCCGGGCATCCCAACCGGGCCGCACACCAACTCGGCGACCGCCTTCGGCAGCGGGGTCGCCGTGACCGTCGAGATGACGCCACCGAGCACGTCGTAGGCGACCGAGTAGCGGAACTCGGTGCCCGGTCTCGCACGCAGTGTCGTCCGCGCAATGCGGTCCAGATTCTCCGCCAGGGTCAGCTCGGTGCGGTCCAGGCCGTCCGACACCTGCAACTGGTCGTAGTCGCTGCCGGGCGGTTCGCCCATCCGGTAGGCGAGTCCGGCGGTGTGAGTCAGCAGGTGGTCAACGGTGATGTCAGGAGCGGACCCATCGGCGAGTTTCGGGCGAAAATCGGGTAGCCAGTGGTGGATCGGTGTCACCAGGTCGAGTTCGCCCGACTCGACGAGCCGCATCGCCGCAGCGGCGATGACCGGTTTGGTGACCGATGCCAGCCGGAACGTGGTCTCGCGGGTCATCGGTGTCGCGGAGGCGAGGTCCGCCATACCCGCGGCCTGCTCGTGCAGCAACTGGCCGTCCCGGCTGACCAGCAACACTGCTCCGGCGACGTGTCTGGCGCCGATGGCGTTCTCGACCGCGCGAGTGACTCCGGGAAGCGTCATACGCCGACCCTATGCTGCCGGCCCTCACTCGGCGGGGAGCGTGCCGCTGGCATACTCATCGTGTCATGTTTTCTTGACATGCAATCGCCTGTCAGGTTTACTTGACGCATGAACGACGAGATGAAGCTCACCGAAGCGGCCGCGAGTGCCAACCCTGCTCAGGGACTCGCCGCGGTTCGCGCCCTTCGTGTCCTCGCCGACCGGCTGGAGGAAGTGCAGGTGCGCAATGCACGCGAGCGCGGCTGGAGCTGGCAGGCCATCGCTGATGTCCTGCAGGTCAGCCGGCAAGCCGTTCATCAGAAGCATTCACGGTAAAAGTGCTGTGAATCAACGACTTTCAAGGAGACAACCATGTTCCGACCCATGGATTCAGAACTACGGATAGCAACAATGCAGGCGATGGAGGAGCGTGCGGAGCTGGGGCATGAACTGCTCGGCCCCGACCACCTGCTGCTCGGCCTCCTGTCGAACGTGCGGGGCTCGGCATACAAGATGCTCACGGAGCACGGTGTGACCTACGAGTGGGCACGCCGCGTCGTAGCCGAGAAGCACGACGACTCCGCTGCGGCGGCCGCTCCGGACGAGGACGACGAGACGGCCAGCAACCTCGACGAGGACCGAGAAGCGTTGCGTGCCATTGGCATCGACCTGGACAAGGTCCGTGCCGCAGTGCGAGAGACGTTCGGTGAGGACATCACCGAACGCTGGGGTCAGCGTCGCCCGCGCGGCGGCCGGGGTGAGCGTCGAGGCCATCGCGGTCACGAGCCGCGCGGGCACGGACCGCACGGTCGTCCCGCCCCGGATGATGGCGAATTCGGTCCGTGGGGGCCAGGATTCGGCCCCGGGATGTTCGGACCGGGGGCCTTCGGGCCGCGCGGTCGCGGCCGGCGTGGCCCGCGCAGGCGGTTCGGGCGGATGAGCCCGAGCCTGCGGTCGATCGTCGAGCAGTTGCGCGACGACATGATGCGCGAACTGCACGATGACCTGCATCGTGGTGATCGGCCCCGGCTCGCCGAGGGCGCATTCACGCCCCGCGTGCTCGCTGCCGTGTTCGCCAGCGGCGACCCGGTGATCGAGGCGATCATCGAAGCCGCGGACGACCCAGGCGCGCTGCGGGCCGCCGTCGACGAGTTCGCCGGCAACGCCACCGCCTGAGCGAGAAGTTCGAAGGCCCGGTCACCCGAGCGGTGGCCGGGCCTTCGCGTGCGGTGTCTCGCTCCGCCCGGCATACGGCGTGCGCAACGTTCACCAGTCGAGCGATGAAGAGGTCTACCCTGCGGAGAGCCCCACGACAACGATTGCCGATGCGAGGAACGGTTCGATGCTTGGACTGCCGGATGCCGTCACCACTTGTCTGTTCGACCTCGATGGTGTCCTCACCGACACCGCGAGCGTGCACCGGAAGGCGTGGCAGCAGATGTTCGACGCGTTCCTGAAGGCGCGGGACGGGGACGGCTTCCAGCCGTTCACGGGCGATGACTACAACGAGTATGTCGACGGCAAGCCACGCCAGGACGGCGTCCGCGACTTCCTGGCGTCTCGCGACATAAACCTGCCCGACGGGACTCCCGACGATCCGCCGACCGCCGAAACCGTCTGGGGTCTGGGCAATCGTAAGAACAACCTGGTGCAGGACGAGATCGCGCAGCACGGCGTCGAGGTCTACGAGGGCAGCCGCCGATATCTGCAGCAGGCGCAGGCCAGGGGGCTGCGGCGCATCGTCGTCTCCTCGAGCGCGAACACCGCAATGGTGCTGCGCGTCACCGGCCTCGAGCAGTATGTCGAGGGGCGCATCGACGGGGTGACCCTGCGCGAACAGAACATCAAGGGCAAACCCGCGCCCGACTCCTATCTCGCCGGCGCCAAGCTCGCCGGGGCACCCCCGGACCAGTGCGCCGTCTTCGAGGACGCGGTCTCCGGGGTCGAGGCGGGCCACGCCGGCCACTTCGGCTGCGTGGTCGGCGTCGACCGGGTCGGGCATGCGGACGCATTGCGCGCGGGCGGCGCGGACGTGGTGGTGCAGGACCTGTCCCAGCTCATCGACGAGGAGAAGTGACGAATGACCAAGAGCGAGTTCACTGTTGAGCCGTGGCGGGTGCGCGAGCTGGGACTGCACCCGGGCAACCTGGCTCAGTCGGAGTCGATCTTCGCACTGTCCAACGGGCACATCGGGGTGCGCGGCAACTACGACGAGTCGACGCCGAACGGCCTGCTCGGCACCTACCTCAACTCGTTCTACGAAGAGCGCCCGCTGCCGTATGCAGAGGCGGGATACGGCTACCCCGAAGAGGGTCAGACGATCGTCAACGTCACCGACGGCAAGATCATCCGGCTGCTCGTGGACGACCAGCCACTGGACATGCGGTATGGCGTGGTGCGTCACCAGGAGCGGTCACTCGACCTGCGGGAAGGCACGCTGCACCGCGACGTGATCTGGGAGACCACCGCGGGCGCGCAGGTGCGGATCCGCTCCACCCGGATGGTGTCGTTCACCCAGCGTGCGATCCTCGCGATCCGCTACACGGTCGAGGCGATCAACCAGCCGGTGCGCATCGTGATGCAGTCGGAAATGGTTGCGAACGAACGCCTTTCGATGAAGTCGAAAGATCCGCGCGTCGCGGCTGCGCTGAAGGACCCGCTGCGCCCGGAGGAATACTCCAACAGCAACAACCGGTCGCTGCTGATCCACCGCACCCGCCGCAGCAAGTTGCGCGTCGCGGTCGCGTGCGACCACGTGATCCACGCCGACGGAGATTTCCACACCAACACCTACGTGCAACCCGACTGGACTCGCACCACGGTGGGCACCGAGCTGGAGCCGGGCGACACGGTCGGACTCACGAAATTCGTTGCCTACGGCTGGAGTTCGCAGCGCACGTTGCCCGCACTGCGCGATCAGGTGGATGCCGCGCTGTCCGCCGTGCTGCACACCGGGTGGGACAACCTGGTCGCCGAGCAGCGCGCGTATCTCGACGAATTCTGGGACGGCGCGGACGTCGAGGTCGACGGTGACCCGGTGATCCAGCAGGCGGTCCGCTTCGGGCTGTGGCATGTCCTGCAAGCGGGTGCGCGTGCAGAGGGCCGCGCCATACCGGCGAAAGGTCTGACCGGGCCCGGGTATGACGGCCACTGTTTCTGGGACAGCGAGATGTATGTGCTGCCGGTGCTCACCGCGACCGCACCGCAGGCGGCGCGGGACGCCATCGGCTGGCGGCTGTCCATCGCCGGGATGGCACGAGAGCGCGCGCAGACCCTGAAACTGAAGGGTGTTGCCTTCCCGTGGCGGACCATTCGCGGGCAGGAGTGCTCGGCATACTGGCCGGCCGGCACGGCGGCGTTCCATGTGAACGCGGCGATCGCGGTGTCGGCGGCGCGCTATGTGTTCTGGACCCTGGACGAGGAATTCGACCGGGAGATCGCACTGCCACTGCTGGTCGAGACCGCGCGGCTGTGGGCCGACCTGGGATACCACGGCGACGACGGACGCTTCCACATCGACGGGGTGACCGGGCCCGACGAATACAGCGCGATCGTCGACGACAACACCTACACCAATCTGATGGCCGCCCGGAACCTGCGGTATGCGGCCGAAGCGGCCGAGCGCTGGCCCAAGGCGGCCAAGGAGCTGAAGGTCGGCGAGGCGGAACTCGCGGACTGGTGGAGCGCGGCGCAGACGATGGCCGTTCCCTATGACAGCGAGCGGGACGTCCACATGCAGGACGCCGATTTCACCCAGCACCGCATGTGGGACTTCGAGGAGACCGCCAAGGACGGTGGCTATCCGCTGCTGCTGCACTACCCGTATGTCGAGATCTACCCCCGGCAGGTCGTCAAGCAAGCCGACCTCATCCTCGCAATGCATTGGTGCGGCGACGAATTCACCCAGGAGCAGAAGGCGCGCGCCTTCGAATACTACGAAGCCGTCACCTGTCGCGACTCCTCGCTGTCGGCCTGCACCCAGGCGGTCATCGCCGCGGAGGTCGGGCAGGTTGCCCTGGCGCACGACTATGCGACCGAGGCTGCCCTGATGGACCTGCGTGACCTGGAGAGCAACACCGGCGACGGGGTCCACATCGCGTCGCTGGCCGGCGGCTGGATCGCCCTCGTAGCCGGTTTCGGCGGCATGCGGGATCACCACGGCGAGCTGAGCTTTGCGCCCGCGCTGCCCGACGGCATCACCCGGCTGGCCTTCGCGATCCGCTGGCAGGGCTGCAAGGTCCGGGTCGAGATCACCCACGATCACACGCGCTATCTGCTGGAGGACGGCCCGGACGCGCACGTCACGATCAAGCATTACAACCGCAGATTCACCCTGCACTCGGGCAAGCCGGCCGCGAAGGCGACCAAACCGCCGAAGCCGCTCACCCCCCGGCCGACGCAGCCGGTCGGCCGCGCGCCGATCCGTGCCGGCTCGGGCACGTGATACGGGTCCGCGGACGAGTGACACACTGGGATCAGGCGGCCGAGGCGGGCTGAACCGGGCTTCGGCGCACGTCACTGACAGGAGCCGAAAACGATGACAGCGCAAGATGATTCAAAGCCGGGTGTACGCATCGAGCATGACTCGATGGGCGACGTGGAGGTGCCGGCCGACGCCAAGTGGCGCGCTCAGACCCAACGAGCCGTCGAGAACTTCCCCATCTCCGGACGGCACATCGAGCGTGAGCTGATCGCCGCACTTGCGTCCATCAAGGGTTGTTCGGCGATGGTGCGCAGCGAGCGGGATCTGCTCGATCCCCGCAAGGCGCAGGCAATCCACGACGCCGCGGCCGAGGTCGCGCGCGGCTTCTGGGACGACGAGTTCCCGATCGACGTCTTCCAGACCGGTTCGGGCACGTCGTCCAACATGAACGCCAACGAAGTGATCGCCACGCTCGCGCAGGAGAACCTCGGCGAGCCGGTGCACCCCAACGACGACGTCAACGACCCGTTCTCGTCCAACGACCAGTTCCCTGCCGCCATACACATCGCGGCGGCGCGGGCCGTGGTCGACCGGCTCGTCCCTGCACTCGCTCATCTGGCGGAAGCGCTGGAACACAAGCAGATCGAGTTCGCCGATGTGGTGAAGTCGGGCCGCACGCACCTGATGGATGCGACACCGGTGACGCTCGGTCAGGAGTTCGGCGGGTATGCCGCACAGGTGCGGCAGGGCATCGTGCGGCTGGAGGCGGTCCTGCCTCGTGTGGGCTCGCTACCGCTCGGTGGCACTGCGGTCGGCACCGGCATCAATGCACCGGAAGGTCTTGCCGCTGAAGTGATCTCGCGGCTCGCTGACGACATGCGCCTGCCGCTGACCGAGGCCGCCGACCACTTCGAGGCACAGGGCGCCCGGGACTCGCTGGTCGAGTTGTCCGGTGTCCTGCGGACCATTGCGGTCGGCCTGACCAAGATCGCGAATGACATCCGGTGGATGGGTTCGGGCCCGCGCACCGGCCTGACCGAGATCTTCCTGCCCGACCTGCAACCCGGCAGCTCGATCATGCCCGGCAAGGTCAACCCCGTGCTGGCCGAAGCAGTGTGCCAGGTGTCCGCGCAGGTCATCGGCAACGACGCCGCGGTGGCGTGGGGTGGTGCCGCAGGCAACTTCGAGCTCAACGTGATGCTGCCGGTCATCGCCGACAACCTGCTGCAATCGATCAGCCTGCTCGCCAACGTCAGTGTGCTCTTTGCCGATCGGTGCATCGACGGCATCCGCGCCAACTCCGAGCGGTGTCGCGAGTTCGCCGAGTCGTCGCCGTCCATCGTCACCCCCCTCAACCACTACGTCGGGTATGACGAGGCAGCCGCCATCGCCAAACAGGCTCTTAAGGAAGGCAAGACGATCCGGGAGGTGGTGATCGAGCGTGGTCACGTCGCCGACGGCTCGATCAGCGAGGCGGATCTCGACCGGGTGCTCGACGTGTTGGCGATGGCCCATCCGCACGGCTGAGCCGCAAACCTGCACGTCGCTCCCAGGTGACCTTGATGGGCTGGTGCTGTGGCTTCGACGGTGATCAGAACGCGGATGGACTATGTGCCGGATCGTTCGACAGGACGGTCGGCGCGAATCGAGTTCACCGAGTCGGAGACCCTCCGGCCCGGCCTCGACCGCTGCTACGTCTGGGCGGTCGTCGTGCTGGGCATCGTCTTCGCGGCGTCGCTGCTGCTGCAACTGTTGCTCTACCTCTACATCGCGCAACGCTGGTACAGCCCGGCCTGGCTGATCGGCTCTCTGGTCGGTGCCGTAGCGGTGTTCCTCGTCACGCGGGCACGCGTGCGCCGGGAAACGCGCTCCCGCACGGTGATCCGTAGCCTCACCACGGGGGCGACGGCGGCGCAGTTCGGCAAGATTTCGGCCGGCCTGACCGAGGACCAGATCCGCGAAATGTCCGGCTGGCCGGACGCAGCGCTGTCGGCGTTCGTGCTCGCCCCGGCGCCGCCCGGGTCTCTCTTCACTGTGCGCGCGGCTCTGGCGGCGGCGCAGTTGCACGACGCCGAGACCACCGAGATGCTGTTGCAGGAGGTGTTGTCGTCCCCGACCTACCTGCGCGGCGACGGCTCGCAGGTCATGGAGGGCATCGCGGCGACGATCGGCCTGCCCGGCTCGGCACAGACGACCGCACGGGTCACTGGCTTCGATGCCGCGCTGCAGCAGCTGTTGCCGGCGACGCCGGCCGGCTGACCCGGCTCAGGCTGATCCGCTACCGGCTACGGGTTGGCGGCCAGGAAGAGGAATGCCGCCAGCAGCACCAGGTGCAGACCGCCCTGCAACCGCGTCGCCCGGCCGGGCACGACGGTCAGGATGCCAACACCGGCCGTAATGGCGAGCAGCACGATCTGGGTCGAGCCCAGCCCGAGGTGCAGGTCGGTCGGGAGCCAGATCGACGCGACCGCGATGGTCGGGATGGTGAGCCCGATCGAAGCCATCGCCGAGCCGTAGCCGAGGTTGAGGCTGATCTGGGTGCGGTCCTGCCGGGCGGCGTTGATCGCGGCGAGTGTCTCCGGTGCGAGTACGAGCAGCGCGATGATCACGCCGACGAAGGAGTGCGGCAGGCCGAGCCACGCGACGCCGTCCTCGATCGGCTTCGACTCGACCTTGGCCAGGCCGACAACCGCAACGAGCGAGACCAGCAACATGCCCAGGCTGATCAGCGCGGTGCGATTGCTGGGTGGTTCGGCGTGCTCGCCGTCATCGTTCCCGTCATCCTCGACGCCTCCTGCCGGCTGCTCGGCGGACTGCGCCGCATGCCCGGAAGCCGTTGCCAGTGGCCGGTGCTCATGCTTGGCGACGGGCAGGAAGAAGTCACGGTGCCGCCGGGTCTGGGTGACGACGAACAGCCCGTAGAGACACAGCGCGGAAATGGCGGCGAAGGTCAGCTGCGAGCCGGAGTATGCCGGGCCGGGCTCGCTGGTGAACGTCGGGAGCACGAGGCACAGCGTCGCCAGCGTGATGACGCAGGCGAGCGCTGCCCCGGTGCCCTCGGCGTTGAAGGTGACGGTGTGGTGGTGCATGGCGCCCACGAGCAACGAGATGCCGACGATGCCGTTACAGGTGATGATCACTGCCGAGAAGACAGTGTCCCGGGCGAGGGTGCTGGCGTCGTCGCCGCCACTCACCATCAAGGTCACGATGAGTGCCACCTCGATGATCGTGACGGCGACTGCGAGCACCAATGACCCGAACGGCTCGCCAACCCGGTGGGCGACCACCTCGGCGTGGTGGACGGCCGCCAGCACCGAAGCACCCAGCAGCAGTGTCACCACGACGATCCACACGGCGCCGATGTGGCGGCCCCAGGTGAACGGCAGTGGCAACAGCGCGAGGACGGGTGCCCAGAGGGTCCAGCGGTTCAGCACGGCCTGCAGTCGAGGTGAATCCACCAGACCATTATCCCGTCATCCGCCGGCCAGTCACCGGATCAGGGCAGGTAGTAGGTCGGGTTGGGCAGCTTGACCGGCACGAGGGCGTGCCCGCCGATCAGGTCGCTGAACTGGTCGCCGAAGTTCGCGAGGATGGTGTAGCCGCCGCCGGACGGCGACTCGACGTGCGCCCGGGTCTGCGACTTGAACTCGATCGTCGTGCACTTGGCCGCGGCGCAGGTGATGTATGGCGGCTGCTGGCTCGACCCGACACCGGTCCACTTGGTGTAGTAGTTCGCGGCGGTGAAGCCCTGGTAGCCGTCCTTCGCCAGGTTGCCCATCGTCGCGGTCTTCTGGTCGTCGTGGCGTCCGGTGAGCCCGATCAGCGTGCACCCGGCCCTGTTCGCGGCGTTGACCATTGCTACCATGCCCGGGTTCGCCGGGAACTTCTCGTCCTGCACCCAGGTGTCCTGCAGCGCCGGGTCGAAGTTGAAGTGCATGGCGCCGTCCTCCATGTCGTAGGTCCACAGCGTCGTGTCGTCGGCGTCCAGCACGATCGCCGGCTTGGCACCGAGCAGCTTCCCGACCGTGCAGGCAAAGCTGAGCAGCGGCGTGACCCTGCGGGTCAGCCGGGTCATCTCGGTGATGTACGGCGACGATGTCTTGTTCGCGATGCCATTCGCGCCCGCACCGTAGTAGGTGCGGATCGTCGCCTTCACCGAGTCGATGTTCGGAATACCCTCTCCGCCTTGAGTTTTCCCACTCGAGCCATCGGCCTTCATGATGAAGTGGGTGCGCGGGGAGAGCCGCGGCTGCGACATCCCCGGCAGGTCCGGGGACGGCAGGTAGTAGGTCGGGTTGGGCAGCTTCACGGTGTGGTCGGCGGATCCGCCCTGCAGGTCGGAGAACTGGTCGCCGAGGTTGAGCGCGACGTCATACCCCATCGACTCGATGTGCTTGCGGGTGCCCGCCTTGAACTCCACGGTCGTGCACTTCGCCGTGGCGCACGTGATGTATGACGGCTGCTGGCTCGAGCCGACGCCGGTCCACTTGGTGAAGAAGTGCTTCGCAGTGAAGCCGGTGTAGCCGACCTTCTTCAGGTTGCCGAGCGTCGCGGCTTTCTGGTCGTCGTTGCGGCCGGTGATGCCGAAGATGGTGAATCCGGCTGCCTTGGCTGCCTTTTCGAACTTCACCATGCCGGGGGTCGCCGGGAACTTCTCGTCCTGCACCCAGGTGTCCTGCAGTGCAGGGTCGAAGTTGAAGTGCATGGCGCCGTCTTCCATGTCATAGGTCCACAGCGTCGTGTCGTCGGCATCGAAGACGATGGCGGGCTTCTTGCCGTGCGCGGCGCTCTGCTTGTAGAGCGACTTCAGGCGCGCGGTCTGCGCCGCCAGAATCGAGTCCATCTGGCTGATGTATGGCGACGACTTCTTGTTCGCGATGCCGTGCGCGTCGGCGTTGTAGTAGGTCCGGATCGTCGACTTGACCACGGCGATGTTCGGGATGCCCGCGCCACCAACGGTATTCCCGCTGGAGCCGTCCGGCTGCATGGTGAAGCTGGTGCGTGGGGTGAGGTAGGTGTCGGTCCAGGACGCGAGCGATTTCACCGCGCTCTGCTGGCTCAGGGTGGTCCGCGAGTGGTGACCCGTGTCGGCGCTCGCGGCCGGTGCGAGGGCGAGCGCGGGAGCGGCTGCCGCCACCGCGATCGCAGCGATCATTGCTGCACGACGATGCATATTTCATCTCCGGAAGAATGTGACGGGAAAGGGGTTCACCGACACTACTGCGCGCGAGCGGCGGATGGGGCTCTGAGCGGCCGACGAGTTCAGCCGACGAAATTGAAGTGGTAGTCCTCGCCGTGCTGCAGCGTGGCGGCATACGGGTTGTCGAAACCGAAACCCGCCTGGTGGGTGAGCAGCCAGTCGTTCGCGGGGGCGCCCCAGGAGAAGCGCCACGGCACGTCGCGTTCCTCGAAGTCGATCGCGAGACCGTAGCCGTGGTTGGAGGTGCCGGGGTCGGCGGCGCGTGGCGAGCCGAAGCGCTCGAACCAGAATTCCTGCTCGGCATACGATCGGTAGGTGAGGTCGATGGTCGCGTAGTGCCCGAATCGCCGGCGGAACGACCGTTGCAGGAGGTGCAGCGCCTCGAGCGCCGCGTCGTTGAGGTAGCGGATCGTGGTCGGTCCGTAGCCGGGTTCGAAGGTGCCGGATGCGTTGTAGTGCAACGGGATCGGTGCGAGGAGGCGTTCGGAGATCCGGCCGTTGATCGTGGTCGGATCGCCGGTGTGGAAGGTGAGCGTGCCGCCGTTGACGTAGCCGCGGTCGGTGCGGATCCACGGTCCCTGACCGACGAGGCTGCCGCTGACTGCTTCGTGACGCTGGCAGCGGCCGACGACCGGATGCCCGAAACTCGGACCGGACCGGACATTGGCGAACTGGTCGTCGCTGGTCACCCTGCCTTCCAGGCGCGGGCACGGCGTGCCCGGCTGCTCTGGCGGGGCATCCGGTGTCAGGTAGGCACTGCTGACGCACGCACCGCGCAGCGGTCCCTGGGTGATCTGTAGCCAGTCGCCCGCGCCGATGCCGACCACGCGCGCGTCCGGCACGAGCACGCCGACGACCGGGTATGACGTGCCCGACCCCATGCGAACGTGCAGGTTGTCGATGCCGGGCACGACATACCGCGTTGTCGGCTCGGCCGGCGCGTCATCCATCGTCACGGCCGGTGCCTCGAGCCCGGGAGGTGACCAGCTCGGCGAACCGGGTGGCCAGCAGTTCGGCAACTCGGCGGATTCCCGCGTCGGCCTCGGCCACTGCCGCGACACCGTCGGCCACGCGCTGTCGTTCGCCGGGGTCGGCGCTGCGGAACTCGCTCGCCCACTGCGCGTAGGTCTCGGGCGGGATCTCGGGGTGGAACTGCACGGCCCAGGTGTATGGCGCGGCCCGGAACGCCTGATGCGGATAGGTCGCCCCGGTGCCGAGGAGTATGGCGCCCGGCGGCAACTCCTCGACGGCGTCGCCGTGCATGGACGCGACCTCGATCTGCGGACCGAGGCCGTGGAAGAGCAGGTCGTCGTCGCACGCGGCCGTCAGCTCGACGGGGACCACTCCGCCCTCGGTGCCGGCCGCGCCCTTGACCACGCGGCCACCCAGTGCCTGGGCCAGCAGCTGAGCGCCCAGGCAGATCCCGAGAGTGGGTTTGCCGTGGCTCACCGAGTTGCGCACGAGTGCCCGAACCCGTTCCAGCCAGGGGTGATTCGCGTCGTCGAGGGAACTCATCTCGCCGCCGAGCACGACCAGCGCGTCCGCGCCGAGGTCGGCGGGCACGGTCTCACCCGCGAAGGTGCGGACCGTCTCGGTCTCGAGTCCGAGGCCGGCGAACCACTCGCCGAACCGGGCGAGCGGATCGTCGTCGCCGGGCTGGACGACGAGCACCTCGGGAGCGGCTGCGGTCTGCGGCACGTGGAGTCTCCTTCCGTGGCGATCCGGGCGTTGTCACCCGTTACCGGACATCATCTCGCGGATGCCTGCCGGCGAGCGCGCGCCCCTCATGCCTGGATCAGCCCGGTGCGGATGGCATATCGCGTCAGCTCCACCCGGTCGCGCAGCCCGAGCTTGGCCAGCAGGTTGGCGCGGTGCCGTTCGACGGTCTTGGGGCTGATCACCAGCAACTCGGCGATCTCCCGGGTCGAGCGACCTTCGGCGACGAGCTTGAGGATCTCTTCCTCCCGCGGGGTGATGCGCGACTCGGTCGGCTCTTCGCCGCGGGCGACCTGGTCGAGGTAGTTGCGGATGAGCGCGGTGACGGCGCCGTGGTAGAGGAACGGCCGGCCGTGCAGGGCCGCGCGGCAGCCTTCGATCAGGTCGCGGTCGGCGACCGACTTCAGCACGTAACCGGCGGCCCCCACCTTCAGCGCTTCGAAGAAGAACTCCTCGTTGTCGTGCATGGTGAGGATGAGGATCGGCAGACCCGGCATCAGCCGGGACAGTTCCCGTGCAGCCTGCAGGCCGGTCATCCGCGGCATCGAGATGTCCAGGATCACCAGGTCGGGCCGGCAGGCGCGCGCCTGTTCGACGGCTTCGGCGCCATCGCTGCCTTCGGCGACCACGGTCAGGTCCGGCTCGTTGTCGATGATCAGCCGCACGCCGCGGCGCACCAATGCGTGGTCGTCCGCGAGCAGCACGGCGGCGGGGTTCGTCGCGTCATACGGCATGGGGGTCACCGCCACGCTCGCCGGCCGGGACGTGCAGGCAGATCAGGCTGCCGCGGCCGCTGGACGGCGCGCCGACGGAGAGTTGGGCGCCGATCAGCAGGGCGCGTTCGCGCATGCCCTGCAGCCCGGCGCCTTCGAGCGCCCCCGCCATACCGGCGCCGTCGTCGCGGACCTGGAGTTCGACGGCGCCGGATGCCCGGGCCAGCGTCAGCGCGGCACGGCCTGCTCCGGCGTGTCGGACGACGTTGGTCAGCGCCTCCTGCGCGACGCGGTAGATGACCAGTTCGGTCTCGTCGTCGAGTGCGGGCAGGTCGGGGTCGCAGATGAAGTCGACGACCAGTCCGGTGCGATCGGCGATGTCTACGGTCAGCACCTTGAGCGCGCTGGGCAGTCCGAGCTCGCTCAGCACGCCGGGCCGCAACCGCTGCGCGATCCGCCGGATCTCCTCCAGGCTGCCGCGCGTGGTCTCCTGCACCTCGCGCAACTGCGCGCCGACCTCCGGCGGTGCGGCGTCGGCCACCCGCTTGAGGTCCAGCAGCACGGCGGTCAGCGTCTGGCCGACCTCGTCGTGCAGTTCCTGGGCGATGCGCCGCCGCTCACCCTCTTGCGCGGACAGGGCACGGGCGGTGCTGCGGCTGCGTTCGGCCTCCAGTCGGCCGAGCATGCTGTTGAAAGTGTGGATCACCTCGCCGACCTCGCCGCTCCCGGCGTCGACCGGCCGGGTGTGCGGCTGCAGCAGGTCGACCGACGCCATTGCCCGGCTGAGCCGGCGCAACGGAGCCAGACCGATGCGGAAGAGGATGGCGTCCAGCGCGAGCAGCAATGCGAGTCCGACTGTGAGCACAAGGATTTCGGCGAAAACCGGCCGGGTCGAGACACTGACCGGGCCCGCGAGCAGGGTGACGGTGGCGGCGACGAGCACGACGGCGTTCAGCAGGTAGATCCGCCAGAACAGCGACACTCCTCCGCCTCCCACCGCGGCCGGCCGTCCCGGGCGTGACGGCTCCGTGTCGTGAGCCTGACACGGCATACCCTCGCCCGTCCATCCGTGGTGACACCCATCCGGGCCTGCAGCGCGGACGTCCGGTGGATGGGTGCACGCACGGATAGTGCTGCGGCGGCGACCGGGAGAGGGTGGAACCGGACGCCGATCCCGACGGGGGGAGGAGCCGATGATGACACGACCACGACGACATCTCTGGGCGGCACTGGCCATTGCGTTGCTGGTCGTTCTCATCGGTATGGCGCTCGGGCACGGGCTGGTCACCGCACTGGGACTCGTGGTGGCCGGCCTGTCCTGTGTCGAGGCGCCGCGGCGGCATACCCGATCGGGCGTCGAAGATGCCTGGATCCCCCTGCCCGATATGGGTGTTGGCACGGATACCACCGGGCCGTCCGATCGCGGAGGCTGGGGACGAAGCGACGGCGATGCGAGGACGGAGGCCGCGACGATGACGAGAGTGACACCGGGTGCGGTCGGGCTACTCTGCGCCGTTGCAGACAGCCGGGAGTCCCGCGGGACCAGGACGGGAACGAGCGCTATGCAGGCCGGAGACATCGCTGCCCACGTGCCGACCGTGACCTTGGCCGATCCGGTGATCCGGGCCGTGCGGGTGATGGCGGTCAGCCGGCTGCCCGGCCTGATCGTGGTGGACGAGAACTCCTACCCGGTCACGGTGCTGCCGGGCAGCCAGGTGCTGCGGCTGATGGTGCCGGACTCCTACCGGGGCGATCCGGCGCTGGCGCGCGCGGTCGACGAGTCGCATGCCGACCGGTTCTGGCTGCCGGCGGGTTCTCGCGCGATCGCCGACTGCCTGCCGCACCCGGTGCAACGGCCGGTGATGGTGCGGCGAGACGCCACCCTGCTCGAGATTGCCGCGCTGATGGCGCGATGGCGCAGCCCGGTCATCGCCGTGCTCGACCGGGACGGCTCACTCTACGGCGCGGTCACGCTCGAACGGCTGATCACCAGCCTCGCGGTGACCGCCGGGGAGGACCCGCCCGGCACGCCCTAGATCGCACCGAACGCCCAGTGGAGGAGGACCTCGTGAACTGTCGACACGATCTTGCGGGGTCCGGGCGATGACGGCGGCGCTGGCACTGACGATCTTCCTGATTGCGTTCTTCTTCATCGCCACCGAGAAGGCCGACAAGGTCGCGGTCGTGCTGATCGCGGCCGGCGCGATGGCCGGGCTGAAGCTGATCCCCGGCAGTGAGGTGTTCTTCTCCGAGCACGCCGGCATCGACTGGAACGTCATCTTCCTGCTGCTGGGGATGATGATCATCGTCGGCATCATCAAACAGACCGGGCTGTTTGACTTCCTGGCGATCTGGGCAGCGAAGCGGGCCCGTGGCAAGCCCTATCGGCTGATGGTGATGCTGATGGTCATCACGGCGATCGCGTCGCCGTTCCTGGACAATGTCACGACGATCATGCTGGTCGCCCCGGTGACCGTGGTCGTGTGCGACCGGCTGGCCGTCTCCGCGCGGCCCTACCTGATCGCCGAGGTGCTCGCCTCCAACATCGGCGGTGCCGCGACGCTGATCGGGGATCCGCCGAACATCATCATCGGCAGCCGGGCCGGCCTGACGTTCACCGACTTCCTCGCGCACCTGGCGCCGATCGTCGTGGTGGTCTTCGTCGTGTTCGTGCTCGGGACACGCGTGCTGTTCCGCGCCGAGTTCCGCTATCACCCCGAGCGGGTCGCCGAGGTGATGCTGCTCAACGAGCGCCGGGCGATCACCGATCCGGTGATGCTGCGGCGCGCGCTGGTCGTCTTCGCCGCGGTCGTGGTGGGTTTCTGCCTGCACGGTGCGCTGCATTTCGACCCGGCGATCGTCGCGCTGCTGGGTGCCGGGGTGATGCTGCTGGTCACGCGCACCGACCCGCAGGAGGCGCTGCGGGAGGTCGAGTGGCCGACACTGGTCTTCTTCATGGGGCTGTTCGTCATGGTCGCCGGGTTGGCGCACACCGGCGTCATCGAGACGCTCGGCCGCTGGGTCGTTGATGCGGTGGGTGACGACTACTTCATGGCGGCTTCCGCCCTGCTGTTCGGCTCCGCCATCCTGGGTGCGTTCTTCGACAACATCCCGTATGTCGCGACGATGGCGCCGATCGTCGAGGAACTGGCGGCGGACGCGCCGGACGAGCAGACCGGGCGCTCGCTGTGGTGGGCGTTCGCGCTCGGGGCTGACTTCGGCGGCAACGGCACCGCGGTCGCGGCGAGCGCGAACGTGGTGGCGATCGGGCTCGCGGCGCGCACCGGGCACCGCATCAGCTTCTGGCAGTTCACCCGCTACGGCATCGTGGTGACCGCCGCGACGACGACCATGGCGTGGGCCTATGTGGCATTACGGTATTTCGTGCTGGCGTGACGGAGTGCGTGTCATCGCGGGGGGTATTCGGTGAAAATGGGGTGCGGCCCCGCGCGCCCGTCCGGTTTGATCGGACGTATGGCGATCACTGTTTCACCGGGCAGCGTGGCGACGCTCGACGAGGTCGTCGAGGCGGTCGCGAGCTGGCAGCAGGAAGGTGCGCCCGTGCAAGTGCACCCGGGCGATCTGGGGTGGAATACGAGTCTCGGCACTCAACACCTGGCGGACGAGTTACGAGTGTGGCGGCGTGATGGTCGTCTGGTCGCGATTGGTATGGCGGACGGGCTGATCCGGCTGGCGCTCGCGCCGGAGGTGGATGAGGACGAGGAGTTCGCCGCCCGGCTGGTCGATGACTTGTCGGATCCGGCGCGTGGGGTGCTGCCCGCCGGCGGGTCGGTCGAGGCCCGGTATGGCGCCGCGCTCCGCCGCGTGCTGGAGCGGCGCGGGTGGACACCGGACGAGTCGTGGACACCGTTGCGGCGAAGCCTGGCCGAGCCGGTCGAGGATGTCGGGCGGCGCGTCGAGATGCTGGACGCAGGTCATGCGCCGGAGCAGGTCGTGCTCGACCGGGTCGCGGTGCACCGGGCCGCATTCGTCGGGTCGACCTTCTCGGTCGAGCGGTGGCGCGCGATGGCGGCTTCTGCGTCATACCGACGGGCACGCTGCCTTGTCGCGTATGACGACGACGGCCACGCGGTCGCCGCGACCACGGTCTGGTCGGCGGGGGAGCGCCGGCCCGGGCTGATCGAGCCGCTGGGCGCGCACCGTGATTTCCGCGGGCGCGGCCACGGCCGGGCGATCACGCTCGCGGCTGCGGCAGCGCTGCGGGAGCTGGGTGCGTCGAGTGTGACTGTGTGCACGCCGTCGACCAACACCGTCGCCGTCGGGGCGTATGTCGCGGCGGGGTTCGAGCAACTGCCGGAGGTGACCGACTTCCGGATGCCGAGCTGACCTCCGCCACCGCGTCCCTGTCGGTCGCCGAACCCGATTGGGCGAAACCAGCGATCAGCTTGTATCGTTATTTCTCGCTGCGCGCATCCAACGGGCGCCGCAGCATGCCACGGGGTGTGGCGCAGCTTGGTAGCGCGCTTCGTTCGGGACGAAGAGGTCGCAGGTTCAAATCCTGTCACCCCGACCAAAGTGTTTACGTTAGAACCGTCGGCCTGTGAAGGTCGGCGGTTTCGTGTTTCATGAGGCAACGGCCCCTGAGGTCGCTCCCGGCGAGAACAATCCCTGCTGCCCTGGCTGCCGACGTGTGGCGTGAGCATGCCGCGGTCAGTGACGGTCACGAGATGACGCCGTGGGGCGGTTTCGATCTCGCCAAGAAGCGTATTGAGACTGGCTTGTTGCTGGACTTCGCGCGCGAGGCGACCTGCGGGGTCTTCGCTGAGCATCGTCGCGAACGCGGGCGTGAAGTCGGTGCCGACAATCTCCTCGTCGTAGACGTACAGGTTCTCGAAGACGGCTTGGTTCAGATGGCGTCGCTGGTTCTTGTCGGCGGCCAGGTACTGCTCGTGAGCCTGGGTCAGTAGCGCGCAGCAGGTGGCGAGCTTCTCGCGCAGTCGGTCTTCGGCCAGGCTCGCCCGCAATAACGTCCGCTCGGCTGTGGCCTTCTCAGTCGCGATCCGCGCCTGTTCAGTACGCAGGTAGTCGACGTCGATCGCGTCGGCGTAGTACGCCTGCAGCAACTTGTTGGATTCGCCCTGCAGCCGCACGAGGCGCTGCTCGGCAGCTCCGCGTTCGCGCGCTTGTTTCGGCAGCACCTGTTCGACGTGCTCCCACACGATGCGGCGGATCTCTTCGACGGCCTCCTCCGTGAGCTGGATGGTCTGCCAGTGGTCCTCGACTAGGCGCTCGATGAGGTGAGTTTGCACAGCGACGAACTGGCACCCGTTCTTCCGGTGCTGCCGGCCGAGGCAGTAGAAGTATTCGTAGTAGTTGCCGCTCCCGTTTCGGGTGACTTCGTACGCCAGTGGCTCGCCGCACAGTCCGCAGAAGATTGATCCCTTGAGGTACGAGGTGCGGACCCGTGGCTTCTCTTGGCTCTGCACGCGCGCTTTGCGGATCTGCTGGCAGGTGTCGAAGAGTTGCTCCGAGACGAGCGGCATGTGCTTGCCCGGGTACTCGGCGCCAGAGAAGTTGACGACGCCGACGTAGTAGCGGTTTTGCAGGATCTGATCAATATGGTTCTTGGCTAGTGGTCGGGCGCCCCGCTTTGGTGTGGGAAGTCTGGTGACACCTTGCTTCTCGAGCTCTTCCTGGATCATGCCGACTGGCCACTCACCGGTGGCGTAGAGCTCAAAGATCCGGACCACCCACGGCGCGCGCTCTGGATCAAGCTGCACAGTCCGCACCTCGCGACCATCGTCGTTGCGCAGGCTCGTGTTGATGTACCCGAACGGTGCCAGACCGGGCGTGCCACCATTCTTTGCTTTCTGGAGCATGCCCTTCTTCGCCTCGGTGGCGAGGTTACGGCTGTAGAACTCGGCGATCGAACTCATGATGCCATGCAGGAGCATTCCGCTCGGCGTCTCGTCGATATTCTCACTGCAAGACACCAGCTGTGCCCCAGCCGTCGTCAGCGCGACGTTGATCTCGACGTCGTCCACGCGGTTGCGTGCCAACCTGTCGACCTTGTGGACGATGACGTAGTCGACATGGCTGGCGCGGATGAAGCCGAGCATCCGTTGCAACGCTGGGCGGTTGGCTGATCGGGCGCTTTCACCTGCGTCGGTGAATTCTTGCACCACTTGCGCGTCAAGTAGCGATGCCTTGCGCAGACAGGCTTCGCGTTGTGCTGGGATCGAGAATCCCTCGGCCTCACCGCCGCGCTTGGCTTGGTCGCGAGTGCTCACGCGCAGGTAGACCACTGCTCGTTTCGCTGGTGCCGGACTTGCGACGACGACAGCGGGCTGATTCATGCTGTGCTTCCCTTCATCTGAACGGTACGGAACCGCTGCGCTTGCCACCGCGGCGTTGAGATCGGCCGCGCGCAGCGTTGTCGGGTAAATTTCTCCGAGTCCACGAGGCCGGTTTGTTCGAGGCGGACACGGATGGCTTGCTGGCTAACGCCGAAGTAGGTCGCAAGCTGGTCGATGCGTTGCGTGATGTTGCAGAAGACGCGCTTCAGTTCTGGCTTCGGCATGAGGGTGCAGGCGGCGAAGTAGTCGGCGGCGCGTTCGGCTTCCCACTCGCTGGCGTACAGCCGGTGGTGGGCACCGTGGTCGATGATGTGTTTGAACTCGTGCAGCAGCGTGAAGCGCTGTCTGGCTGTGCCGTCAGACTCATTCAGCGCGATGATCCATTCCCGGCCGTTCCAGTAGCTCAGCCCGCTGGTGGGCAGCGGTTCTCGGACGATGCGCAGCCGCGGCAGTGCTGCCAGGTGGTGCTCGTGAATGCCGTCGTGCTGGGAGCCGAGGAGTTCGAGCAGGCGCGTCGCCTGACGCTCGGCCACCGCCTTGGTGTCGTCGAAGTCGAGACGGCACTGCGGGATAAGTGCACGGAGGCTCGTCAGCGTGGATGGTTGATGTGATGATGTGTGGTTCATGGTGAGCCTCCTTTCGGTTATCTGTTGGTAGTTATTGCTCGTCTTCGCCGGGACGAGGACCCGCGTGATTTGGATCGATACCGTATTTCTCGGTGATCGCCGTGATCTGTTTCAATGCTGCTTCCGGTAGCTCGGGATATTTGCGGCGGAAGTAGGGCTGAAGAGTTGGCAGCGCCCCAGCGATGTCGTATCCGGCGGCGGCACACGCTTCTGTTGCGTCGATACCGAGCACCGCAGCAAGCCTAAGAAGGTTGCCAAGCTCAGGCGAGTCGACTTCGTCGCGCTCCCAGGCAGCAAGTTGCGTCTTACCCATCCCGGCTTCCGCGGCAGCTTGACGCAGGCTCAACCCAGACCGCTCCCGCGCTCTTCGGAGAAGTTGTCCAATTGTTTCGTTATGAATTTCGTTCATAATTCTATTTTACGCTAATTGTCCGGCAAAGCGGACAATTTTCTCGTTTTCTACAACACATTCTTATGTCGTTTAGATGTCTGCTATTTGTTGTGTTTGGGTGGGAATCAGGGAGGTAGATTGCCTCAACCTGATTCCCACCCGGTGCAGGAGTTGGACAGCCGTAGCTGGGTGCTACGCCGTCGTACCTTTCCGTGCCGGAGCCTTGCTCGGCTTGGTGCCGAACAACGCCTCGATGGCAGCGCGCTGCTCGTCGGCCTCTCGCGTGATCGCTTCCTGGTACTCGGCAGCCTTGGCTGCCACTTCCGGGTTGCGTGCCATCTGCTCGACCTGCTGCTCGATGGCGGTGCGGATGGCATCCGTCACCGACACACCGGACAGCTTGGCCAGGATGGTCAACCGAGCATGCAGTTCGCTGTCCAGCCGGACCGCCAGAGTCTTGGTGTCGCTCATGGCGGGTTCTCCTTCCTGAGGGTGTTCGTCCTGCCCCCGCCGCGTAGGCGAACGACAGGCCACCGTCCTCGGGGTGGTGCAGCCCTCGACGCTCGGAATTGAGGTCGAGTGGCTGCAGGCTCCCGAGGACCGGGAGGTGTTCCGGCTATGGGTCGGCTTCCCGGTCCGGTCCGCGAAACAGATGCACCCCGCCCATGCGCGCCGGAAGCGCCAAGAGTCCGGAGACAGCGACTTCGTGCGCAGCCGCACCGAGGTAGTCGACGGTGACCCACTCCCGAACGTGCTCCGGGATCCGCGCCTCGCTCCAGCCGGTGGCCTCGATGAGATTCCGGCCGAGTTCACGGTAGTTCGGGAAGGTGCCGATGTAGTGCTCGCCGAAGAGGTCGAGCATCTCCGAGTCGCCGTCGTGCAGCTGCGCCCAGGCGGCGAAGGCCGGGCCGTGCTCTTGGATGGCGCGGGCGACCCTGGAGATAACTCCAGGATTTTCGCCTGGCTCGAGGACGAAGGGGCCGAACCCAATGGTGTCGTAGATGGCGCGGCCGTCAAGGGCTGCTTCGATGTCGCTCGGGTCGAGGGTGGCGTCGATCCACTGGCCAGTCATGGCTGTCGAGTCTTCGGCGGCCCAGATACCGGGTCGGGATGGAAAGTGCTCGGGGTCGAAGCCGACGGCCGGTTCGTCGTCGCGGCGCTCCGGTTGCTCTGCTTGCTCGTGGGGTTCGTTCTCGTGCTGGTTTCCGCTGTGGCGCGGGGTGTATTCGCTCATAGTGCTCCTCCTTTCGTTGTCTCGGAGATGTCTGCGCTGTCGCTTGGCTCATTCGGTACGGGATAGCCAGAGATGTGGATATCGCTGTGGATTTCGTTGCCCCAGACATGCCAGCGCGCTTGTCCCGGTGTCCACGGTGGTCGCCTGCGGGCGAACAGCTCGAGGTACGGGCCGGGAGAGATGCGCTCGATGAGGGCGTACTGCTCCTCCGGCTTATGCGAGTGGTCTTGGACTGGTGCCTGGATCCAGGTCGGCTGGGAGCGGTACTGGACCGGCGCCTTACCCCTGGTGGCGAAGAGCAGATGCTCTGTGCTGTTCCGTAGGTAGTTGCCGAGGCCGAGGCGGAACTTGACCCAGGTGAGCGGTGAGCGGACTGTGAAGCCCCAGGCTTCGGCGACGTCGTAGCCGTGACGGAGCGTGGCGTTGGTGACCCAGAGCCACAGGTGGGCATCGTCGGCAGCCAGATCGGCGACCGGCATGGCCTTGATCCGTTCCAGGCTCATGAGCTTGTAGTGCCCGACCGCGCCGCGGTGCCCCTTCTGCTCGATGTCCCACGGTGGGTCGGCCAGGATGGTGCGATATTTCGGCGCGTTCATACCGCGCCTCCACTGGTGAGCATCTGCTCGACCGAATCAGCAGGGGCGTACCGGAACAGCTCGGGGGTGAGCCGACCGGCACGGAGGATGCGGCGACGGAGCTCGGTAGCCCGAGCAGCAGCTCGGATGCCATGGAAGACCCACAGCACCAACGGGAATGTGCCACTGTCTGCTTGTTCGCGACCGGAGCGGTAATAGGCCTCGTACTGCTCGCATTTGCGCACCAGCGTCGGCAGGGACTCGGTCCCGCAGTCGATCTCCATGAACCAGCGGTCTTCGTAGGCTCCGTCGGCGTCCTCACCCGCCAGGCGCAGCGCCAGATCCGGAGTCAGCCGCAGCGCCGCGCCGCCGAGCCCGGTGTAGGTGCGGCTGGCGCGCTGTTCGATCTGGACCTGCAAAGCAGCCCGCATGTCGGCAGCAGCCTGGATGGAGGCCAGGTGTGCGTCGGCGATCGCCAGCTCGTGAACCAGGAAACGGGTCGTCGGCGCCTCGGCCCGATAGCGCCAGGATGGCTCGGCACTCGGTCTGGCGGTTTCGGTCGCCAGCCGGTGGCCGGCGCTGGTTAGTTGCCAGATCTGGACGCCGGAGCCCGCTTCGATGCCACCGACCCGGCGGGGCGTCACGTTTTGGAGTACACCGGCTCGCTTCAGGCGCAGTAGGGTGCGTCGGGCTTCACGGGCGGCCGAGTCGAGCCGCAGCTGGTTACTGGCTGGGAAGCAGAAGCGCTGTACCTGGTGGGTGCTAAGGAAACGGTGCATGCCAAGGACGGCCAAGATGGCGCGGTCGCGGTCAGCGAGATCGGCGCGCAGCCGAGCCCGGGCCACGGTGCCCACGACGCGGCGGCGGGCTGGGTTCTTCGCCCCTTTACGGGGCGAAGTATTCGCGGGCGAGGAAGCGGCCTGTGTGGCCGTGACGTCGGCAGATGCAGCAAAGCCACCAGGGGCGGCCGGACGGACGAACGGACTGGCCTGGTCACTGTTGGAACTGCTGTTTTCACTACTCATGACTCGTCCTCCTTCCTCGTTTCGTTTGCTGCTACTTCGTTACTCGTGCTGGCTGTCGAGCGCCGGGAGTTCCGTGAGCGGCCGATCCGCTCTGGCCCTTTGTCGCTGCGGCTGGTCATCGATCTGCTGCCTGCCAGGCGCGCCAGCGCGACTTCGGTGTCGCCGGTCGGCTGCCCGAATGTCGCTTCCGATCGGCGTTGTAACTCGGCTGGGTCGCGCAGCGGCTCCGCTAATCCCAAAGTGGTCAGGGAGACCCACGGCGTCGTTGAGCCGTCGACCAGCAGCCGGGCGTACGCCTGGTGTTTCGGCAGCGTCTCGAAGTCGTGCTTGTCGAGGACGCCGTCGCCGAAGAGGTTCGCTGTCGTGCTGGCATCGTCGCCAGTCAGGCGGAAGGTGATCTTCGTACCGGTGTTGGCGTCGACGCCAGCCACGAGCCCACCGAGCTGCTTGCGGTACTGGTGCGCCATGGTGACGCTCATGCCGAGCGATCTGGCCTGCGCCAGCGCGTCGTCGAGTGAGCCGGGCAAGCGCAGGTAGTCCTGGGTCTCGTCGATGACCATGCCGACTTGCTTCCGCAGCGCGGCTGGCACCTGCAACCGGGTGAGTGCCGCACGCCACGCGTCGGCCACGATGAGCGCGCCGAGCAATGAGGCGGCTTCCTGCCCGATGCGGTCTTTACCAAGCCGGACGAGCAGGATTTTGGCTTCGGTGAATACCTGCTCAATGCGGAAGGTGGGTTCGAGTTGCCCGACGATGCCGCGTAACGAGGGTCGCAGCAGCACGGTGCGCAACTTGTTCATGAGCGGCCGGATGACGACCGTGCGAGCCTCGTCGCTCAGTGCCTCGTACTCGGCCCAAAAGGCGCCGAGTCCGAGCGGGTCGTCCGGTCCGACGGCAGCGATGACCTTGCGTCGTAGTCCGGGGTTGGTCAGCAGCAGCGGGATCAGCGCCAGCGAGGCCTCCCCACCTTTGAGGTGGTAGCGCGCCAGGCTGAGCGCGGCCGAATGCAACAGGTCGCTCGACCGCGGGCCGAGTCCGCTACCGAACAACGAGCTGAACACGGTGACGATCTGGTCGGCCACCAGGTCGGCCTCAGCCGGGGCGGTAACGCTGCCAAGGCTGTTGAACCCAACTGGTTGCGCCGACGACGAGTCGAGCACCACGACGTCGCCCAGGCGGTGCTCCGGAATCCGAGCCAGTAGGTCGCTCACCAGCTCGGACTTCGGGTCGATGACGATCTGGCCGAGTCCAGCGTCGATCTCTTGCAGGATTTGCTGGGCCAGCAGTGTCGACTTGCCGACGCCGGTCGGGCCGAGTACGTGCCGGTGCTGCAACCCATCCCTCACCGGCTGATGGATCTCCCGCTCTCGGCCGCGCTCATGAGCGTGGGTCGCCAGGCCGTAGTAGATGCCGCCCGTCATGGGATGCGCACTGTTCGCAGGCAGCAGACGCGGATGCCGCGGTCGCAGGCCAGGCAACGCGGTGTCGGGCTTATCCGCCACCGGCAGGCCGAGCGGCACCAGGTCGGCCACGCTCAAGCTGAGCGGCCAGAGGAACGGTGACGACACTGCTGTCACCGACTTCGGGCTGCAGCCGACGAGGCGCACCGCTTGGCCGGGTGCTTCCAGGCCGCGGAGCGCAGCCCCGACCTGCCCGATGAGGTGCCCAGCACGTTCCTTACTGCCCGAGATGGCCAGTACCCGGATGCAACAGCCGAAGCCATGTTGGCCGAGCTTGGCTGCCTCATCCGCCGGTGCTTTGTGACCATTCGCCGTCGATAGCCTCCGCGGCCAGGTGCGGACACCAAGCACCAGCTGAAACCGCAGCGCTTCCTTCGTGCCGGCCTGCGCCAGTGTGGCCAGCAGGCTGCGCGTGACGGCCAGTTGCTCGGTGCCCGAGCCGGCACGCAGCGGCCGAGCCCGATGCGACGCAATCCGCAAGGTCGCGGCCAGCTTGACCTGGTCGCCCTCGACCGGCATCACCGGCTGCGACAAAGAGACAAGCACCTCCGGCACATGTGTGCGGAGGACGTGCAGCGCTTTGCGCAGCGCCACATCGTCGTCGGCACCGAGCCGCCAGCTGACCGCGCCGTCGGTACCGGTAACTTCCAGCACCAGACGTGGTTGCCGAGCCAGCGCCGCCAGGCCGAGAAAGACGGCCCGGGCGGTGTCGGGCGACAGCGCCTCCGCGAACTCCAAATCGCGCCAGATCAGCGAGGACTTACGCATACGGCACCTCATCCGTGGCTCCGTCTGGCGGCTGATCGTTCTCATCGTTCGCCTCAGCGGCGGCTTGGGCTTCCGCCTCGGCTTGCGCCATAGCCATAGCGATAACGGCGCGGGCGATCTTCTGAACGTCCGGCTTGTCGCGCAGCTCGCCCCGAACACTGAGACGACGTTCCCGGCCGCGACGCGAGCGGGCAGTCGACCGCCCCTGTGAGTCCCGACGACTCTTCGGCGTCTGCGGACGCCTGTCGTTTGATTGCTTCCTGTTTTTAGGCATGACGAATACACCCTCCTTTCGAGTTAGTTAGCAGTGGATTGCAGGCGTCCGGAATGCCGGACAATTCCTGCTTCTTACTATGCGTCCGGCAATACGGACAGTCAATACAGTTTGTCTATTCCACAACGCCGAACGGACGGGTAGCGACCTCGGTATTGCCGATGGATTCAGACAGAAATTTCGTCGGTATTCTCGGAATGGCGTTTCACCAACCGCGCCAGCGTCGAATTCCCAGCCACGCTCCGAACCCGCCGACGATGACGAAGGCCAGCAGGCAGAGCCACGGCCAGATGGCTTTCAGGATCTCGACCGCGCCCCAGAGCGCAATGGCACCAACCAGAATGGCTGCACAAGCGCCGACCAGCCGGTCGAGCAAGCGTCTCGGATCTGATTCACCAGCCATGGTCACTCGAACGGGTTGCGCCAGGACTGACCAGCCGCTTGGTTCATCTGGCGCTTGGCATCGCGGAGGGCGACGGCCAGGTGGTCGTCCGCACGCCGAGCACGTTGACGCAGCCGATTACGTTGCCTTTCGTCCTGATAGCCGTGCCACAGGGCGGCCGTCAGGGCAGCTAGGAACCAGATCGCGCCAGAGAGGATGCCCGCGACGAAGACGCCAATTGCTAGCGTCACCATGGCTGGTCACCCCGACGCTCCGGCCTATTGATCGGCTTCTCGAAGCGGCGCAGTTGTTCCCGCAGTCGGACGTCACCGCAAGCGAGTTGGTCGGCGTAGGCACGCACCTGCGCAGATCGGTAAGCAGCGTGGCCGTCGACGCGAGACAGAACTCCGGTCGATGGAGGCTCGACGCGACGCGTAGGACGACGCTGGTGTCGACGACCAAGACGACGTGCGCATCGTCGCAGGTACCGAACCGCCTCTTGTGATCCTGCGACGACTGCACCACCTGCCACTCCGCCGACCACGCTGACCAGCAGCGTGGTCATGACGGGAAGTCCGAGCCGAAGTTGCGCTGGATGCGCTGCGCCTTGTCGACGAAGCCGACCTCGATGCGGGTCAGCACCGAGTCGAGCACCGGATCGCCGTTGGCCAGTTGGCGGCGATAGTTGTCCAGGTCGACCGCCCGCTCCATGATGCGACCGGTCAGGGCGGCTTCGGCGTCAACCTTGAGGGCGTTGAACTTGGTCTCACGGATGAGGTTGCCGACGGCACGCGAGTGCTGCCGCTCTTCCTTGCTCGGGACCAGGCTGCGCCGGGTGTCGGCCCAGCGTTCGAGTTCGTTTGGCATGGTGCTGACTTCCTTCCAGGCCACCTGCGGTGTCCCGATGGTTCGGGACTTCCTGCCCCGTTTGGTGGCGCCGGATCTATCGTCGAACCACACAGCAGGCGCTCTCCCCGCGTAAACCAGGCATAAACCGAGTAGTATCCAGGCAGAAGGAGACGTGAGCGTCACCCGAGCAACAAGGAGCCGGGCTGACGTAGGTGTGGAGGGGCTGGAGCGCCCGCATCCTGAGCTGTTGGTGCGGGAGTTGCGGTTTGTGCTGACAGTCGGCACGCGTGTCGCTAGCATCGCGCCATGTATAGGCAAGGTCCAAGGACTCGCACAGACATATGCGCCGGCAGCTGAGTCCTCGTACTACGCGGCCGTCGCCATCTGTTCTGGCGTAGAGGAACTAGTGGGGCGCCTCGGCTACGGACCATACGGTCGGGCGGCTGCCCACCTGTTTGGTGTCAGCGACGAAGCTCGCGGCCTTACGCTTACACGCCGCCGGACGCTCGCCGCAACCGAACTCGACGTTCAGCCGCCGACAATAGTTCGCTGGTGGCAGCCGCGGATCGTAGAGGACGTGGCAAGTGAGTTCTATCGCTCCTCGGACAGCAATTCCCGGAATCAGAGCCAGTGACGGCATATTGACAGATAGCGCTGTGATGCGGTTCATCGATCACGACGATGGGGTCCTAAGATTCACGTGGCGCCACGCCGCCGAACTCTTAGACGCCGTATGTGGAATATTTAAAATCGTGGAGCACCCGGATGCCGACGGGGCCGGCGTTACGCGGATCGTTCCAGATCACAGGCGTACCAACCATAGCTCTCCGCTCGGATTCACACATCACGAACTCAATTTGCACACGGACGGAAGCGCAACCTCGAATCCCGCCGAATACCTTCTGGTCGCCGTTGAGCAAGCGGCCAGCTACGGAGGCGATGCTATAGTTGCAGATTGCACAAAGGCTTACGCTAAGCTCTCAGCGAGAGCGAAGAACCAGCTGGAAGAGAGTTTTTCATTTGCTGGCACTATGTGGCCAGTTTACATGAATAACGCAGATCAGCCCATCTTTCGATACAGGTCCGACGGTCAACTGTTGCCGCAGACCAACGCCTCTGCGAAGGCCCTCGATGAGTTTCGGACGATCCTATTGTCAAACTCGTGTCAGATATCGCTCCCCTCGAATCACGGGTATCTCGTCAAGAATCACACATGGACCCACGGTAGAACGACCTTTCAAGGAGACCGCATCGCGCTCCGGATCCTTTTGGACAGGAGATAACTCTACCTTGGATATCTCTGTCGCAAGCGCTAGAATCGACGCATTGCCTCCCAGCACATCGCCATCGTTCCTCGACGATGCGCGGAGCCAGAGCATTACGGAAATTCCAGACTCGGCGATTGCAGCAATCGTTGAAGACGCTGCAGCACCAGAGGAGCGTCGGTTTGCGGCACTCTACATTGCGACGCATAGGCTGCGAAGACAGCGCGCGATGAGCGAATACCGCACACTTGTCGATAAGTACCGACATCAGTTCAGTCAGTATGAACTGTTCCAGACATTTGATGTCGCCTACCTGCGCAGCCTTGGAGACGACCGCCGGGCGATGGAGAGAAGCCTGAGGCAGGCGGAGAGTGCTGTGGCGGCTTTTCCGCAAAGTCCAGGGGTGTTACACCAGTACGCAGACTTGGTCGCAACAATGATGGAACGATTCGATGATGTCGGCGAAAGTCGATCAAGAGATGCGATGGACGCCGTGCGGCGTGCGATTAAGCTATCAGCAAAGGAACCTCCGAAGTACTGGTCAACTCTCGCCCGCCTAGAAGCCGGTATCGGCCTATACGCAGCCGCCCGCCGATCTATAGCCGAGGCGCTCGAATTGTCAGCGATAGAACCGGATCCCACACGTGCATTGATGTATAATGAATTCATGGTGATTGAACGGTCTATATCGCTATCAGAGGCTCAGGGTAATGCACGAGCCGAACTCCTTTCCGCTAAGGGAGAAGTTGTCAACATGAGGGGCCAACTGCTCGAGTTGCTCGGCCTGTTGGCAGCCATCATCGCGTTTATAATTAGTAGTGTGTCAGGAGCATCGTCAGCAAAAAACCTCGGCGGCGCACGGGATATCTTGTCAGCCTCAGCAGGGATGATCGCGATTGTATTCGCCGCATTTTCGTACGCTTTTAAGATAGCGACAATGCGTCGTGCAGTGATCCTTTTTACTGTTGGCGTCTTGCTGATGGTATGGTATCCGGTAACTCATCACATTGGGTTAGGGTGAAATGGAACTGATCTGTCGTTCAACTTCATCCTCGCCAGGCGGTGAAAAGCCAAACGAAGACTCCATCGGGTTTGGCTCATCCTCCGCATGGGTGATTGACGGAGCCACCCAGGTCGTTGCATCCACACCGCTGGATTCAGCCACCGAGGCGTCATGGCTCGTACCGCGGATATCAGAAGCGCTTTCTTTCGCCTCGAGTTCCTCGATCACGGCGTCTCAAGCTCTTATATACGCCGCCGAGAAGCTCGCGGAATTACTTGAAGGCGAAGATCTTACTCAGGTCGATACCCCGCCTGTTGCTTCCGTTGGGGTTGCGTCCCTCGTTGGCCGAGCGCTCGAAGTCGCGACAGTCGGCGACGTAACAATACTTGTCCGCGCGGCGGGTGGCGAAATCTCGCGAGTCTTCAATGATTCATTTCTTGAGAATGAACGGAAAGGTGTTGAGGACGAACATGACGTAGAACATGGCATCATGAAGCGAAGGAGATCGTATATTTCTGGTACGGGGAGAGCCACTGTACTTACCGGAAACCCAGCAGTCGTAGAGAGACTGGCTCTTTGTCAGGCGCACGTGGCAACGGCAGGAATGGATGTGATAATTGCGTCGGATGGCCTAATGCGGTTAGTGGATGTCTATGATATTCTCACGACATGTGAACTATTTGATCTTGTCGTAAATGAAGGCTCTTACCGAGCTGTAGCATTGCTCCGAGAGCACGAAGTGCTTACTCGAGAGGATGCCTTATACAAACGAGCCGACGATGCTGCGGTGCTGCATGCGCGGGTCTACTAGGAGGATGGTCTGATGTATTCACGCATTGCGCAAGATGAAAGCCACCCCTACCTCATCAAACATCCAAGCGGTGATTGGTTTGAGTACGTTCTACCCGTTTCGGTTAAGGGAATTGTAATTTACGATGATGAGGTTCTTCTCGTTGGCAACGATCGGGGTGAGCTAGAACTTCCCGGTGGGAAGCTTGAATTGGGTGAGCGACCGGAAGACTGCGTCGTGAGGGAGCTTTCCGAAGAAACGGGCGTGGCGGTATGTGCAGGACTTCCAGTCCATACGTGGGTGTACGAAATATTCCCTCACCGGCACGTCTTTGTCGTCGCTTATGGCGTTGATCTGGCTGAAAAGAAAGGTAGAAAGCCACATCCGAACGCTGATCCAGAAGTCAAGATTGCGGGATGGGTCAAGTTGGCGCAACTCGATGATGTCACGATGCCAGCGGAGTACTCTGAAGCGATCAAGCGCTGGGTAAGAATCCGTAATGCGCAGTAAGCTAATTCGGCGCGAGCACGACAGGTACGACCCCCCGTGCTGATGGCATCGCCCCTTTGAGTGAGGGCTGAGCACTTACAAAAGCTTGGTGATGTCGGCCACCGCCTGATCTGTGGGTACATGCTCCCAGATTCGAAGTACGGTCCACCCATCGCTAGTGAGTGCTGTCACCTGGTCTTCATCTCTCTCAATGTTGCGCCTCAGTTTCGGCCCCCAGTACGCGGTGTTCCTTCGCGGTGAGCCACCATGCTCCGGGCAGCCATGCCAGAAGCAGCCATCAACAAAGACGGCCACGCGCTGCTTGGTGAACACGATGTCGGGCCGCGCTCGGACGCCGCTCTCCGTCCGGATCAGCAGATCTTTGCGAAACCGATACCCAGCGCGGTGGAGTGCTGACCGCAGCGCCAACTCAGGCTTGGTACCGGTGCGACGGATGGCGCGCATGTTACGACGGCGACCCTCGGAGGTAGGGTCAATCCCGTGCGCTGGGCGTGCCGCATCCACATCCCGTGGGTGCTCCCCTGTATCGTCCACAGCGTGGCCATGTCCTCTCGCCGTCCCGACACGCGTTCGAACATGATCACTCTGACAAGTGTTCGAACAAGTGGTGCTCATGACGAGTCACCAGAGTCGGAGGTCAGTATGCCTGAGATGACGTGCCTGGAGATCTGTGCGGGGGCCGGTGGACAATCGATTGGGCTGGAAGCAGCCAACTTTCGCCACCTCGCTGCGCTGGAGATCGATCCAGATGCCTGCGAGACCCTCCGCCTGAACCGACCAGACTGGAAGGTACTCGAGGAGGACGTCCACGACCTCGACGGCACCGAGTTCGAAGGCGTGACGCTGCTCGCAGGCGGCGTGCCATGCCCGCCGTTCTCGATCGCCGGCAAGCAGCTCGGCTCCGACGACGAACGCGATCTGTTCCCGCAGGCGCTCCGCCTCGCCGAAGAGTGCCAGCCTGAAGCCGTCATGCTCGAGAACGTTCGCGGGCTTGCCTCGGCGAAGTTCGATGACTACCGGCAGCAGATCCTCGATCGGCTCGCTGAGCTGGGTTACGAAGCTGATTGGAAGCTCCTGAACGCCAGCGACTTCGGCGTGCCGCAGCTCCGTCCGCGCTTCATCCTGGTCGCACTGCGTCCGGAAGCGTTCGCTCACTTCGTCTGGCCGACGAAGAAGAATGAGCCGCCTACCGTCGGGCAGAAGCTCGGGAAGCTCATGGCAGCGAACGGCTGGAAGGGCGCCAAGGCGTGGGCGAAGCGTGCCAACGGCATCGGGCCGACACTCGTCGGCGGATCACGCAAGCACGGTGGTCCCGACCTCGGACCAACGCGCGCACGCGAAGGCTGGCTCCGGCTCGGTGTCGACGGCAAGGGTCTGGCTGACGCTGCGCCGTCAGCCGACATCCCTGAGACCTGCACGCCGCGGCTGACGGTGCAGATGGCTGCAATCGTCCAGGGCTTTCCACCGGAGTGGAAGTTCTCCGGGCGTAAGACCGCTAGCTATCGGCAGGTGGGAAACGCCTTTCCACCTCCGGTCGCCGAGGCCGTCGGAGGTGCGATCAGAGAAGCGATCGTCGCAGCACGCGCCGCGGCTGATGCCGAGACGCCGGTGCGGTCAGTCCTCGAGAGTGCTGGCTGACCGAGCCCGGCGGCGCCGTGCTTCTTCGGCCCGGATCGCTGTAGGAATGTTCTCCGGCAGTTCCGTCACGACCGTTGCTCGATAATATGCCCGCACTCGAGCGCCCTCGTTGTAGCGATTCTGGTGTTCGATCTTCCAGCCGAAGAAGCGGAGGTCGCGCAGACGACGCTGCCAGTCTTCCTGATACTCCTTGGCACTTGCCACGATGCCGATGAGGTCGCCGCGCACCCATTCGCCCTTGAACGCGGCCAACAACGCACCGATCCGCCGCTGCGGTTCGTCATAGCTGATCGCCTTACGAATCTCTTCGGCATGCGCTTCGAAGCTATGGAAGTAGTCGCGCTTGCCGGCATTGCAGTCTTCGCAGAGCGGCTGGAGGTTGTCGACGTCGTTCGAGCCGCCCCATGATTGCGGGATGCGGTGGTCGACCACCAAAGTCACGTGGTGCTCGAGAGGTGTCTTGCCGCACATGGCGCAGCGCTGCGGCGCCAGCACCTCGGCACGCCGACGCAGGCTAATCGGGGCGCCATCCGCAGCAGGATGCTTGGCCCAACCGCGCAGGATGTAACGATGCTCGCCGTCAATGCGCTCGGCCGCAACATCAAAGTAGCGACGAAGCTCGCGGACTCGGCGGTCGGTCTGCGACTGATCTTCACCAAGTGCCTGCGCCGCAAAGAGGCGCAACTCCACCATGGTCGGCGGATTACTCCGTCGGCGATAGAGCAACCCATACAGCAGGCGTTGTGAGGTCGAGCCGACGAGTGCGGCCAGCTCTTCGCTGTCAGGTTCGGGTAACGGACGAGACTCCACAAGCTCGGACGCTAGCCGGCAGCCACTACGAGATCGGCTTCTGACGCCTGGTATCTGGCAGCAGAGGTGCTGGCACTGTGATGGGCTCGTCATCGCGGGCTAGGCGCCAGTACTTGCCATCAAGCTCGACAACATTGGAGTCTCCCGGGTCAGCCGGAACGATCCGGAGACTGACAACCTCGCCTGGCGCTGGCACTGCCGCCCCAAGGCTACGGGCGAGTTCACGATGCACTTCGTAGTCGCCCCCTGGAATCACGTATCCCTCGACCGCGAGCGCGCTACGAGAACCTCCATTACTACGGACACGCTTCATGTAATCGTCTTGCTGAGCAACCGTGGCGATGGTGTTGCGACCAATTCTGCGGTTGGTTGCCAGTCGCAGAAGCTCGTTGAGGCGCGCCTGGCCACTCCGTGGTGCGAAGATCCGGTCGATGGTGTCCCGCGGCAGCGCCAGCAGGACGTTCGGCGGAAGCGCTGCATCGCGCGCCAGCCACCGGATTGCCTGGCGACCAGCAGGGTTCAGTTGCGTTTTGTTGTCGCGGTTCCGGCTGCTCCGCAGGTGATCCTCAGAGGCACGCACCATGCCAAGACTCCAGGTGCCTGCCGCGTCGTCGGCCGTGCCGACGAGCAGCAGTTCGCCGAACGCTTCAGGCGGAATCATCCAGCCGCCGTCCTTCTGCGAGTACTTGCAGTCGATGTCGAAGCCGACGATCCGGTAGTCGAGCAGGACGCCATCGTCGATGACGTCTCTGAACTCCCGGCGCAGGTTGATCTCCAGCAGCGTGCCGAAGTGCGTCTTCTCCGTCTTGTATAGCTGATCCCAGCGATACCGGCCGGTGTGCTGGCCGTCGTAGAGCTGGTCGAACGTCTCGCGCACCACGGCGGCAGCGCGATCGTTGGTGGGATCCGCTTGTCGCCAGCGAGCGAGGACGTGCTGCAACGCGGTATCTGGCATCTGATGGCTGTTGTCGGACACGGGAATGAAGGGTATCCGCTCGCTGTTCCTCAGCATCATCAGATGCAGGCCTGATACATCCACCAGACGGATGCGTCCGTCGGTCGTCGCTACACAACACGAAGAGGGCGTCGCAGCGACACACCTCCGCCGCGGTTTCGAAAGCTACATCCTGATATGCAAGAGTGGCTTATGGTTGCTCATCGGATCCCCTTGCCAGCCGACGCCTACGTCCCAATTCTGAAGGGCAAGCGCGCAGAACTCGACGCGGTCTCTGGGACTCCAGCAGACAAACTCGTACCTCTCCTGGAATTCCTCGATCCGGCAAGTGTGGCGGCGCAGCTCACACGAGCGTGGAAGCATCCGGACGACGTCGTGTGGATACAGGCCCTCAACGCTGATGGGGCCGACGACGCGGCGTTTGCAACAGCACTGACCGACATGTTCAACTCGTTGCGCTCTGACTTTCGGGCCGTTCCCGTCTTGACCAGCACCGAAGAACCCGCCACGTTGGCGGCTTTTTCTCGGATCGCTGCGACGGACAGTCGAGGCGTAGTCCTTCGCATCGATGTCGAAGAGCTAATCGACGAGAGCATTGATAGCACCGCGGACATCACAGCCACACTCTCCGCGGTAGGTATGCCCGAGTCTGAAGTGGATCTGGTACTGGACGCTGGTCTACTGACCGGCTCAGCGACGATACAGTCAGCCGTCGCTCTCCAGGCAATCAACGAGCTACCACATACGAACTGGCGAACAATCGTAGTAGCGTTCTCAGCGTTTCCGGAGGCTATTGGCAACGTTGTCCCAAAGAACACCGTCGTAGCTATCCCGCGTATCGACGCAGCAGCATTTACCGCTGTTCGACGGGCGGCAAAGCTTCCATTGGTCTACGGCGACTACGCGATCGGAGTACCAACCTACAGCGACGTCGCCTTCACGCCGATCCCAAACATACGGTACGCCTCCGACGCAGAGTGGTATATCCATCGGGGCCGCGAGCGTGCCAATCCTTCCCCGCAGTATCGGGCGCTGGCACGTGCCCTTGTGGCTGCACCTTACTACTCAGGCGCTGCTTTCAGCCCGGGTGATCAGCAGATCAACGACGTTGCGACAGAAACCTCCGGGCCAGGAAACGCGACGACACACCTGCGCGCGGGCATGTCCCGTCACCTTCACCTGGTTCTTTCGCGACTCGCCAGCCTTGGCGTTCCGTGAGAGCGGTCGTTACGATCGACCTCAACTGATCTCGCTCAGTAACATCAGCTAGGTGTTTCGCAAGCTCGTTTCGCGTGAGGCCACGATAGCCGCCTGCTTGTCCGAGAGCGTCGAGAGCATGCAAAAGCTCGTCCCGCCATAAAAGAAGGGCCAGCGCAACAGTGTCAACAGAACGTCGCTGGTTTGCTTGTCGCACTTGTTGATAGGAGAGCCCATCATCGGGCGTCCGATCAACAACAGCCAGACCCCATCCGCGCTTCAGAATTTGTCGCGCCTTGGACAAGTGTCGCGTCGTCACTACCAATACGCAGAAATCGAATACGTCACCAAATACGTCCATCTGGCGAGGTAGCCTCGTGAGCGTGTCTCGATCGCTCTTCAATTCATAGCCAACGAGGTGGTCACCGATTACCGCAATATCAATGCGCCCACGCTCACCAATGACGAACTCATCGACAACGAGCCTCGAAGCGTCGTCACAAGCAACTGTGTCATGGACAACCGACCGGATCTCATCCTCGGTCACCGCGATCATGAGGATGATGCTAGTCGGAGAGCACTCGGCGCGATGCATTGACATCCTGTGGTCGTCGCTGCGGCAGCGCTCACCGATACCGCACTCCCCACGGCCGGACCTCGATCCCGCGCTGGCGCAGAATTCGCAGCACGGTCGACTTGGCGAAGCCAAGCTCTTCCGCCACGGTCCGAGCATCCTCGCCCGACGTGTAGCGGCGAACGATCTCATCCTTGTCTGCCTCACGTAGGCGACGTCGGCCACGAGTGTCCGCGACCGGACGCGGAAGAGGTGCCCTGACCGGCGTCGATGCCAAATCCTCGCGGTTGATGTTCAGACCAGAGAGGGCGACCATAATGATTATCATTACCATAAATCGCCTCTGTAACGGAGGCGATTTTGTGTCCGATCAGTACTGATTCCGCGCACTCGTGCGTCAGTGGTGTGACTCCATCACCTCTGTAAGCGTCGGTTCAAACCCGTTCACTTGGGTTCATCGGTACATAGTTTTCCCGAGTCTGCTTCTTGAGGTCGGATGTACCGATGAAGTGAAATACACCACCTGCTCCAATGCATATACCATGTATGAGTCCGTTTCATACGTGGTACAGTAATAATATGGATATTGCCGATAGAATTGAGCGATCTAAAAGCACAGAGCGTATTGATTACACGAAAATCGGCTTTGATGGGCGCGGCGACCCACTCGTGAAAGTAGAGTCGTCTGACAAGATTATGGTTAGTCCGGTATGGATGCTAGAAGATGATTTTGAAGGCAGCATGTACGCCGATTACATTGCAGAACATCCGGCGTACGACGACATCTATGTACGGTCTCAATTGTTGCAAAGAATCGAGCGGGCTGCGGAGTCGCTCGATGACAAATATAAGCTCGTTGTGAGAGCTGGCCACAGACCGTTAGCGATTCAGCGTCGCCTGCTACGAGAATGCGCGCAAGATTACAAGGATGATCATCCAGACGCTACCGACCAGGAAGCGCTCAAACACGCGCGTACCTTCGTGAGTGATCCGGACATCTCGCAACCACCGCATTGCTGCGGTGCGGCGATCGATGTCGAACTGTTTGACATCGACAGCAACAAGCTGGTTGATTTCGGCAGCGCTATGAATGTTGATGACGAGATTTCATACTTGCATTATGACCAAATTAGCCCTGAGCAAAAGGCTAATAGGATGCTGCTTCTCTCAACGATGTTGGAGCAGAAGCTCGCAAGTGTTGCATTCGAATGGTGGCACTTTTCCTATGGCGATCAGACTTGGGCGTGGTTCTATGGAGAACCTTGTAGCTTTTACAGTCCGGTCGATATCTAGCGAGGTCACACAAGCACGAGAAGACTATGGCCTAGCGATAGCGCACTCCCCACGGTCGGACCTCGACGCCACGTTGGCGCAGGATCCGCAGAACCGTGGACTTCGCGAAGCCGAGCTCTTCAGCCACGGTCCGAGCATCCTCGCCCGACGTGTAGCGGTGCACGATCTCATCCTTGTCCGCCTCACGCAGGCGACGCCGGCCACGGGTGTCCGCGACCGGACGCGGAAGTGGCGCTCTGACCGGCGTCGATGCCAAATCCTCGGGGTTGATGTTCAGACCAGAGAGGGCGACCATAATGATTATCATTACCATAAATCGCCTCTGTAACGGAGGCGATTTTGTGTCCGATCGGTACATGATTCCGCGCACTCGTGCGTCAGTGGTGTGATGCCATCACCTCTGTAAGCGTCGGTTCAAACCCATTCACTTGGTTTCATCGGTACATGGTTTTCCACAGGCGGCTTCTTGAGGTGGGATGTACCGATGACATGACATCCTGCTTATGGTTATACAATCAAATTATGTATTGTCAATTGGCTTGTGACGCTCTATATTGATAGCAGAGACACGTTTAAAAGGGAGGGTACTCAAATTGAACACAATACTAATCGGCTACGACCTGAATAGGCAGGGTCAAGACTATGACGACCTCATCGCGAGCATCAAAGCGCTCGGCTCATGGTGGCATCATCTCGATAGCACCTGGTTGGTCAAGACGTCTTCGAGCGCCAAGGAAGTGCGCGATCGTTTGGCACGGCACATCGATAGTAACGACGAGCTGCTAGTCATCAACGTGAGTGGTGACGCTGTCGCATGGCGCGGCTTTAACGAGCGTGGCAGCAAGTGGCTGAAGGACAACTTCTAACCATGACCGTCCCAACTAGTCTATCTACATCTGATGCAGAATGGCTTAGCCTCGTCAAGTATCAGCTCCTGGTTGCGCAGCAGCAATCCCAATTGGTGACGCCACTGAATGCGCTCGCTCTCAGCGCCGCGCAGGACAGCGTCGAATCCGTGCTCGCGCTGGTGGTGCAGGCAAAAGGTGGAGATCTGAAGGCACGTGCAGACTTTCTGCAAATTTTCGATGCCGCCGTGGCGCACGGGCAGGACGCAGACGAACTTCGCAAGCATCGGCCCGCAATCGCTGCAATGAACACTGCACGCGTCAGCTTCAAACATCATGGAAATGTTCCCGAGGCGTCTGCGATCGTGCGACATGTGGACCGTGCCAAGAGCCTTGTGCAGGAATTAGTCGACCAAGTATTCGACATCAGCCTCGACGATGTAAGTCTCCTCCTTTTCCTAAGAAGCGAAGAAGCTCAGAAACTACTGTCCGAAGCTCAGACGCTATGGAACTCCGAAAAGGCTGACGAAGCAATGGAAAAATTGCGTCTGGCGTTCGACGTCATTACTAAGGACTTCACTGGCCGAAAGTCTTGGTATCCAGGCAAGAGCGTCTTCACTACTAAACCATCATTCTATCCAACTGGTCGTGATATTAAGCAGTGGGGTAAGGTCGCGGAAAAGTTTGATGAGTGGCTTCAGAATCTCGATGGCTGGGTGCGTTACTCTGCGCTCGGAGTTAACATGATCGAGTATGCATACTTCAACGTGCACGCGCCGTCCGCGTCATACGCAATAGGCGGGAATGCATTCCTGAATAAACACGAGGGCGTGACCTACAACGAGGAAGTTTTCGTCCGTTGTTTCAAATTTGTCGTTGACACAGGAATATCTCTTGCGCGCAGTGATTTTGACTTCGACGCCTGGGCAGCACGACAGGCGGCCACCTCAGATATTTCAGACATTTAGCCTCACACTTGGCTGTATGCCAAGACTCACCAATCACACCTACCTCCACATTCACCATAAACTTCGCGAGCTGTGGGTCACGCATCCGCAGACGCTCTCGCTCGTGTCGTATCGTGACCAGCTGGCGCTTCATCGCTACTTCTCGCCGGCCATCGACGAGCCGGACGCTCGACACTTAGCCCATCGGCGCTGGATCTCTGAAGCTGAACCGTCGCTGCCACAACGAGCAGGCCGTGCGTACCAACGCTTGGGTCGCGCAATAGAGGAAGCTCAGCCAGCACCCGGCGCGGCCGTGCGGACACCGGCAGATGCGCCACGTCGGCTGCGGGTCCAAGGTCTGGCTCGACCCGAACTGGATGTTGAGCGCATTGCCCAGGTGATCTTCGAGCAGGTCATGACCGCGGTAGAGCAAGAGCAAAACAACGAGCACGACGAGGTCTCCGCTGTCTAGCGGTAGCGCACACCCCACGGCCGTACCTCGACCCCACGCTGGCGCAGGATTCGGAGCACCGTCGACTTGGCGAAACCAAGCTCCTCAGCCACGGTTCGGGCATCCTCACCGGCAACGTAGCGGCGAACGATCTCGTCCTTGTCCGCTTCACGCAGGCGCCGTCGACCGCGATTGTCCGCGACCGGACGCGGAATCTGCGCCCTGACCGGCGTCGATGCGAAATCCTCGCGGTTGATGTTCAGACCAGAGAGGGCGACCATAATGATTATCATTACCATAAATCGCCTCTGTAACGGAGGCGATTTTGTGTCCGATCGGTACACAGTGCTGCGTACTTGCGCGTTCGGGGTATGACACTCCCGTGTGCTTGCCGCCGCGTTCACGAACGCGGGAAACGCCTCGTAAGACGAGTTACTCCGCGGGGGCGGACGGCTCCAAGACCCGGCGCACGGTGGCTCGGCCGACGGTGAACGTGCGGGCTATCACCGAGATCGAGTGGCCATTGGCGTGCATCTCTCGGATCTGGTCTCGCTTCTCCGGGCTGACCACGGTCGGTCGACCTGGCCGGCGGCCAGCGCGCAGCGGCGGCCTCGAGGCCGGCCTTGGTGCGTTCGGAGATGAGGTCACGCTCGGCCTCGGCGAACGCGGCCATGATGTGGAGCATGAGCTTGCCGGAGACCGTCGTGGTATCGATCTTCTCCGTCAGCAGCAGCAGCTGCACGCCGCGCTCGTCGAGGATCTCGACGGTGCGCAGGATCTCGCTGAGGGACCTACCGAGACGGTCCAGCTTAGACGGCGACTTGGTCGCCGGCGCGCACGTAGTCGAGCATTGCTTCGAACTCTGGCCGCTGCTTTCGGGTGGAGGCCTTCTCCGTGAAGACCCGAACCGGGTGGAGTTTGGCGAGGGCGTCCATTTGCAGGTCGTGCCGTTGTTTGTCGGTCGAGACCCGTGCGTACCCGACAACCGCCTGGCGCTCAGCGTTCACAGCCGCTCCCCTGTTCTCGGCGCATGGTGCGCGCCAGGTGGGAACCCAGCTGCGGCGCGGCTTCTCTAACCGGCCCAGGACGGTCAGTCGCTGTGCTACCCGTCGTCGCGATCACGTAGGCGCGTGCTTGGTCGAGTTGCTCCCAGCTGCGACGCACCTCGGGCTCGTTGCGGATCCGGTGCAGTGCCGGCACATCACGGAAAGACTGCTCGAGGCGATCGTGCAGCTGTAGCCAGGCGCTGCGCTCCGGCGACGTCAGCGGCCGACGCTGCTCGTCGATGACCGCTCGGCCGGCGGCGCGGCCTCGCTCTACTGTCGCCGGCCCTGTCAGGTCCTGGAGGATCGAGCCGTCGCGGGCCATGATCGTGACCTGGTCGACGTACTCGCTTTCGCCAAGTGCCTGCACCGTTGCCGGCATACCAGCCAGGGCCGCATCGTGCGCAGCGACCGGAGTCCAGCGACCGTCCTGGTCGTTCTCCACGGAACTGACGTACCGGTCGACGGTCGAGATCAATGACTGCACCGGTGGCACAGCCACCACCACGGCATCCACCGCGAACCCTGCGCGGTGGAACTCGGCCGCGGTGTCAGTCACCATTGCCGGATCCCGGAACGTGCCCTCGAGCACGACACTGATTCGTTCTCGCTGGGCGTGGTCGACCGCGGCCGCGACCATGGGACCGGACACGCTCTGCGTGACCTCGGGCATGCGCAGCGGATCGTCACGCACCAGCTGCTTGTAGTCAGGGTGGAAGCGGCGGTAGTCATCGCCCTCGAGGACGATCGGCTGTTGGCCCGGATGCAGCTGGCTGGCTCGGCCGGCGGCGGCGGTCTTGCCGGCGCCCGGTTGTCCGCCCAGTAGCACCACCACGGGCGCGGAAGACGCCGTAGCACCTTCGAAGACACGATCGCGGACCGTCCTGGTCCAACGGTCATGTAGCCACTGCTGATCGGGATAGAACGGTGAACTCACCGCAGCCCGTGCTGTTCATCGAGGCGGCGTCGCTCACTCCCCCAGCGACGCACTGCCGCGATGACGCTCGTTCGATCGTCCGGGTGCAGGGCTCGACGCTCCAGCTGCAGCTGAGAGTCCGCGTCGCGCCACCGATGCGCTTCCTGCACGTCGCAGGCGTGATCTTCCAACCAGATGTAGGTGCCGCCCAGTTCGGTCGCGGCCTGGCTCGCCACATCGAACAACACCGAGGTCTCGAGCTCCTCCAGCGGACGTGCTGCAGTCTTCGTGTGCAGGTTCGTCATCTCGTATACCTCCTGTGATATCCCCAATGCTACCAGGAGTGGCCGAAAAGGATCCGCTCCGCCTTACCGGTCAATTATGTTTCGGCCATGCTTTATCGCCAGGGCATCGACCGCGGATGTCGGGGGCGTCGATGAGGAGCCGGCGACTGGCCGTAAACCTCCGAGCGGCGCCGCTGCGTGTCAGTAGCGGATCGTCTAATGAGACTGTCCCCGCGGGAAGTAGGTGACGGTGGCGACCGCTAGGTTGAACGTGGGTATTTGTTCCACACCGAGCGATGGCGGGCGAATGCGGCAGGGATCGAGGTCGGCGATGCTGGCCGGTGTAGCCGAGTTCGTGGGTTCACGATCGGCTGATCGTTCGTTGCGCGTTGCCGTGGATGGTCCGCCGGCTTCTGGCAAGACAACTCTGGCCGATGAACTCGCCGCGGTGTTGGGGCACCGGGGTCGACCGGTCCTGCGGGCGACGATTGATGATTTTCTGGTTCCGCGCGATCGCCGATATGCGCGAGGTGAGCTGTCAGGCGAGGGCTGTTACCGGGACGCTCATGATCATGCGGCGTTGTGCCGGATGCTGCTGGATCCTCTTGGTCCTGGTGGTGATCGCAGGATCCAGCTGGCGGCGTTCGACGCGTTTGCTGATCAACCTCTGCCCAGCCACCCGATCGTTGCCGCGGACGACGCGCTCTTGATCTTTGATGGTGTTTTCCTGATGCGCCCAGAGCTACGCAGCCGCTGGGATCTGACCGTCTTCGTTCAGACGTCCTTTGCGACCACGATCGTCAGGGCGCAACAGCGGGAACGCGCGATTGCCTCCCAAGCCGCGATCGCGCGGCGGTGGACCAAGCGGTATCTCCCGGCGCAAGAGCTGTACTTCGCAGAGGCACGGCCTGCCGCTACGGCCGACGTCCTTGTCAACAACGATGACTTTCGGCGCCCGAGCTGGCAGATCCGTGCCGCCGGCCAGACCGGTTGCTGAGCCGTCGGTCAAGTAGACGTCAGTAAGTGATCGTCAAACGGGCAGCCTCGCTCGATCAGTCCCGACGATCTGCGACGACGGTGAACACGGTCCCGCTGAGCCCGTGCGCGCTGTCCAGCACCAGATCCGCGTTGTCGTCTGGGTGTTGGAGTTGTGCGTACTGCTCTTCCAAAGGCATCCATACCTCGACCCACTGCTCTCGTGCGTCTTCGCCGTCACGGTCAAGTCCCCGTGAGAGCCGCAGCTCGTACGGTGCGTGACACCAGATGGAGCAGCTGTAGGCATCGCGCATTACGTCATCGAGGCAGTACACGCCTTCCACGATGACCGGTGCACCGGCCGGAATCTCGATCAACTCAGCCAGCGCGTCTGTCGGCCAGTCGTATCGGCGGTACTGAATGGCACGACCTTCGCGGGCAGGCTGGAGAACCTCCGTGCGCAGCCGCGGAAGATCAAACAACGCGCCAACGGCCCCCTCAAGTTCACCGTGACGAACTGTCGGAAGGTAGAAGTCATCAACGTGGACAACGTGTGCGTCAGGGATCTGCTCCGCGAGCAGCGCGGCCAGGGTGCTTTTGCCCGTAGCACCCGCCCCGTCGATGCCCACGAGTACCCGATCGGCTTCAGTAATCCGCTGCGCGAGCGATGGTATCGACAGACTGTGATCCATCACGCTGACCTTCCTCTCACCGCGCCGCGACCCGACGCTCCGGTCGCCAGCGTAAAGAGATCACCCCCCGCCCCCCGACCGCCGCTGAATTTCGCGAGGCCGCCGAGTGTCAAGGGCCAGTGATTTCTGCCCAGGGGCGGTCGTGAGACCTGCCCGGTGACGGTCACGAGAATTGCCCGGTGATGGCCGTGGGATCTGCC